>JBEQBZ010000017.1:0-83545 GCA_041639545.1 Methyloversatilis sp.
GGCGAGCAGCCGGACGCGAGGGTGAGAGAACCCCGAATCAGACGCCACGGCGCACTTCCGGTGCCGGAAAAAACGAACGGAAGGACATGATCCAGAAGGATTCAAGGGTTTCTCACCAGCCTGCTAGCCCCTAGCCCCTAGCCCCTAGCCCCCGGAATTGTCCGCCAGCTTCCTCTCCGCCAGCATCCTGCTCCTGCTGCTGTTCGACCCCTTCGGCAACGCACCCGTCATGACCGTGCTGCTGAAGGACGTGCCGAAGGCACGCCGTCACCGCGTGGTGCTGCGCGAGTGCTTCTTCGCCTGGCTGGCGCTGCTGCTGTTCATGTGGGCCGGCGAATCGGTGATGCGGGTGCTGCAGCTGTCGCAGACCTCGCTTGGCATCGCCGGCGGCGTGCTGCTGTTTTTGATCGCGCTGCGCATGATTTTCCCGCAGCCGGCCGGCGTTTTCGGCGAGTGGTCAGGCGGCGAGCCCTTCGTCGTGCCACTGGCGATTCCGCTGATCGCCGGGCCTTCGGCCATGGCCATGGTGATGCTGCTGGTGTCGCGCGAACCTGAGCGCTTCTGGACCTGGGCCGGCGCCATGAGCGCGGCCATGGCGATCACCACCTGCGTGCTGCTGGCCGCCGGCCCGCTGATCCGCCGGCTGGGCGAGCGCGGCACCGCGGCGCTGGAGCGCCTGATGGGCCTGCTGCTGTGCGCAGTGGCAGTGGAAATGCTGCTGACCGGCCTGCGCAGCTTCGTCGCCTCGCTCCAGAGCTGACCCTGCGACTGATCCTGCGGCCCGCTTTCAGTGGGCCTGGGCCAGCGCGTGACGCGCCATGCCCAGCGCGATTTCGGTCTCACCGATCACCGTGTGGGTGGCGCCGTGCTTCTGCAGGTGCTCGACCTCGGCATCGGTATAGGCGCGCGCCACCACCTCGATGTCCGGATTGAGCCTGCGCGCGTGCTCGATGATCTGTCCGGCTTCCAGCGCATCCGGAATCGCCACCAGCAGATGGCGGGCCCCTGCGATGTTCGCCGCTTCCATCATGCCGGGCGCCGCGCCGTTGCCGTACAGCGCCGGAATGCCATCCGACTGCAGCGCCTTCACCACTTCGGCGTGGTCCTCGATCACCACGAAAGCACGTCCCTGCTCCTGCAGCGCCATCACGATGCGGTGACCCACCCGGCCGAAACCGACCAGCACCACATGACCGGCCTCCGGCATGCGGCTGCCCGTCGGCTCCGTCACCTGCCCCGCCCGTGCGTCCAGCCACGGCTGCATGCGGTCCAGCAGCACGAACAGCACAGGGTTGAGCAGGATGGACAGCAGCGCACCGCCCAGAATGAGATCACGCCCTGCGTCCGGCAGCAGACCCAGCGACAGGCCCAGCGTGGCGAGAATGAAGGAGAACTCGCCGATCTGCGCCAGACTGACCGAAATGGTGAGCGCGGTGCCCAGCGGGTAGCCGAAGGCACGCACGATGAAGGCGGCGGCAATCGACTTGCCGATCACGATGATGAAAACCGTGGCCAGCACCCACAGCGGTTCGCGCAGCACGATGGCCGGATCGAACAGCATGCCGACCGACACGAAGAACAGCACTGCAAAGGCGTCGCGCAAGGGCAGCGACTCTTCGGCCGCGCGATGCGACAGTTCGGATTCGCTCAGGATCATGCCGGCGAAGAAGGCCCCGAGCGCGAACGACACGCCGAACACATAGGCCGAACCGAGCGCGAAACCGAGCGCGATGGCCAGCACGCCAAGCCGGAACAGTTCGCGCGAACCGGTGTCCGCGATGCGCTCCAGCACCCACGGAATGACCCGGCGACCCACCACCAGCATGACCACCACAAAGGCCACCACCTTGCCCAGCGTGAGCGCCAGCGTCTTCGCCAGCGCCTCACCCGACAGCTGTTCGCCGCTGCCGCCGAGCAGACCGCTGAGCGCAGGAATGAGCACCAGCGCCAGCACCATCGCGATGTCCTCGACGATGAGCCAGCCCACCGCGATGCGGCCGCGACGGGTCATTTCCAGCCTGCGCTCCTGCAGTGCGGTGAGCAGCACCACCGTACTGGCGACCGACAGCGCCAGACCGAACACCAGTCCGGCACCCGGCGTCCAGCCCATGAGCCAGGCCAGCCCCATGCCCATCAGCGTGGCGATCGCGATCTGCACCACCGCGCCGGGGATGGCGATCGCCTTCACCGACATCAGGTCCTTGATCGAGAAATGGAGGCCAACGCCGAACATGAGCAGGATGACGCCGATTTCGGCCAGTTCCTGGGCGAGCGCGCCGTCGGCGACAAAGCCCGGCGTGTGCGGGCCAACCGCGATGCCGGCGATCAGATAGCCGACCAGTGGCGGCATCCGCAGGCGCTGGGCCAGCGCGCCGAAAATGAAGGCCAGCACGAGGCCGCCGACGATGGTGGCGATGAGGGGAGTGTGATGGGGCATGGCTGTGTTCTCGTTCTTGTGCGACCGGCAGGCTTCAACGAGACAGCACGCAGCCCGGAAAGGTTCTTGCAGCGCTACGGCAGGACGGAATCCGGGGTGACGGCGGTCTGACCACCGTCACCCACGGCTTACAGACTGGGCTGACTGAGCGAGGTCCGGCTGAACACCGCGGCACCATGCACCGTACCCTTGGCGGTGTCGCTGTCGAAGTTGTAGATCATGCCGGCGCGCGCGCCACCCGGTCCGGCAAAGAAGCCGGAAAAGTCACCGGACCAGTTCGCACCGCAGTTATTGCACGACGCGAAACTGCCGCCAAAGACAGCACCACCGGGGCTGACCGATCCACTGCCCTGCAGACCGAAGGTAATCGTGCTCACGTTGACATTCATGTTCACGGCCATCGAATAGCTGGAAAAATCGACGGTCATGCTGCCGCTCATCGCCCCCCCCATGACTCCGGAACTGGTGGTCGCCAGGGTGTGACCGCTCAGCGAATAGCTGCCGACCTGACCGGACAGCCCGGCCAGATCGGTGCTGGGGCGGCCAACGATGTAGTGGACATCGTTCAGCGGCGCACCACCGCAGGACTCGCACACCCCGGTCGTCCAGCGCCCCCAGCCGATGATGCCGTCCTGATGCGATTCCGCGACCGAAATCGACGTGAGATCACTGTTTGCGTCAGTTGCCTTGATCAGGGTCGAGCCGCTGAACTCGGCGGTCGCCGGCGCCAGCAGAACTTCACCGCCATAGCCGCCGTACTGGTCGGAGTACTGCCCATAAACGTAGAAACCTTCGCCGCTGGTGAGGCCACCGACGAATCCTCCCAGCACATCCAGCCCGCCCCCTTCGCTCCGGTTCTCGGACACCGTGAAGGTTTCGTCAGCGGGCGGCGGCGTGATCGCTCCGCTGTTCGAGGGTGGCGGCGCCGGCAGATCGGTCTTCACCTCGATGACAACCGGCGGCGTGTTCTGGTCAGCCACATAGGCGCTCTGGCCATCGGTGACGGTCAGGCAGCCGCCGCCGTTGCACACATCCACCGCACCGTCGCCGGTGGTCAGATTGATGCTGTTGCCGTAAGCCACCGAGTATTCGGTACCGCGTATGCCGATGGTGGCGACCGATGTGGTGAGCTTGTACGCATCGCGGTTGCCCTTGCCGACCAGTCCGGTGATGGTGCGCAGGCCGCCCTTGATCAGGCTGAAAAAGCCTCGGTCCTCTGCCGGCTTGCCGGCAAAGGCGTACTGGTCGATGCGGAACTGGGTCTGCGGCTGCAGCGACACCAGCGCGCCATCGGTGAAGCGCATCTGGGCACGGCCGCTGCCGGTGTCTATGGTGTCGCCGCTGCCCACCTGGGCGCCACGAGCGAGCACGCGGCTGCTGCCGTCGGATGCGGTCGCACGCACTTCGCCGGCGGTGAATTCGACGCGGGCGGCCGGGTTGGCCAGCGCACAGAGCGGGAAGGCCGATGCGACGGCCAGCGCGATGCGCGCGGGGCGGAGGGATTTCGCCATGACTGGACTCCTAGAACGTGCGACGCACCGCGAACTGCGCAACCCCGCGGCGGTACTCGTTCAGACTGATGTTCGAATCGTTGCGGATGACCGACACCGACGGCGTCAGCAGCCATTCCTTGGCCAGCGCATAGCTGGCCCCCAGCGACAGCGAGGTCAGCGTGTCACCGCGCTGCACGCCGAAGATCGGATCCAGCGCGCCGTAGTCGCGCGCCTCGTGCGACAGCGAACCGAACACCTGCAGACGCTCGTCCAGCGTGTGCTGGGCACCGAACCGGAAACCGAGCACATCATTGGCCGCGATGTTCACGCCCGACGGAAGATCCTTGCGGCCGGTTTCCGCGCCGAGATAGACACTGCCGAACAGCATGGTCTGTCCGTTCGGCAGCACATGCGCGTGACCCACGCCATAGATGTTGCGATTCACGTCACGTACGTCGTTCGTGCCTTCGTAGCGCAGACGGTTCTGCTGGGCGAACACCGACGTCTGGTTGCGTGCATCGTGCGTGTGCTGCCACTGCACCGAACCGCCGGTGTAGTCACGGAGCTTGTCGTGATCGACCTCGAACATGCCGAGCTGAAGCACCGCAGTCACCCGATTGGGGCCACGCGTCCAGGCCACGCCGCCATTGCCGTCCACTGCGGTGGTGTCAAAGCTCGAAGCGCCGCCGTTGAAACGGGCCGAACCCGATGCACCGGCCACGAAAGCCCATTCCGGATTGATCGGCACCCGCACGTTGGCGCCACCCGACAGCGCGGTGAACCACGCATCTCGGCTGCGGCTGCCCGGCGCGAGCTGGAAAGCGCCCAGCCCCGGCACCGCGACCGAGGTACTGCCGGTGGCACTGTTCACATTGGTATCCCGCCCGAAGGCCACCTCGACGTAGCCGGTGAAGGCTGTCTGGCCACGCACCGGCGCGCGATCGATGGCGCCCAGCAGCCGGTCGATCGACCGCGCGACATCTGGCGGCACGTTCTGGCGACGCACCGCTTCAAGTTCGCGCCGCGCCCCCGCGGATTCACCCAGCGCCAGGTAAGCCCGGCCGATCTCGGCACGCGCCCGTGCATTGTCCGGCTGCAGCGCCAGCACCCGCTCGAGCGCAAACACCGCCCGTGTGTGCTGACCGATTTCCAGCGCCGCGATGCCCAGCAGCAGATCGAACTGCGGATCGCCGGCGCGTTCGGATTCCTGCGCCGACAGCATCTGGTAGGCCGCCGCATAGCGGCCTGCTTCGATATGCGACGCGGCGTCGGCGGTCAGCGATTGCGCACCGGCGGACGCGGATGCGCCAACCAGCACGGCGAAAAGCCACGGATGAATGCGTCTGTGTGCGCGCATGCGCCTCCCTTGGCTGCCACGCAGCCTGAAATATCCCCAATGGGACAATAATTACATTTGTCACCATGAAAAACAATAGCTTGCACTAATTTGTTAATGTGACTTCAGTAACAAGCACTTCATTTAACAGTTGGTGCGCCCGGCATATCGGCTGTCGTCGGATAATGGCCGCCCCGAAGACGTACGGAGATTGCAACCATGTTTCTTCGCCTGCTTGCTTTCGTTGCCGCACTGATGGCGGCGCCACTGGCCTGTGCTGCTGAAATCGAGGGCGTGCGCCTGGAGCCGGATCTCCGGGTTGGCGACACCGCGCTGCAGCTCAACGGCGCGGGCGTGCGCAGTCGCTTCATCATCAAGGCCTATGTGATCGGCCTCTACCTGGGAGCTCCGGCCGACACGCTGGAGGCCGCCATGGCCGCCCCCGGTTCAAAACGGATCGAAATCGTGCCGCTGATGGGCTTTTCGGCCGAGCAGTTCACCGAACCGCTGGTCAAAGGCATGAAGAAGAATCTGCCACCGGCGGAATTCGCCGGGATGCAGCCGCGCATCAAGGCCTTTGTCGACGATCTGACCGCCGTAAAGGAAGTGCGCAAGGGCAGCCGGATTGCCCTCGAGTGGCTCCCCGGGCGTGGCACGCGCGCGCTCATAGACGGTCAGGAGGTGAGCCGTGCAGTCGACGGCGACGATTTCTATCGTGCGCTGCTGGCCATCTGGATAGGTGGCAGGCCGACCCAGGACGACCTGAAGCCGCAACTGCTGGCAGGCAAGGCCGCGCGCTGATGAGGCCCAGCGGCACCACGCAATGGGATGCGGTGGTCAGCGCGCCCGGCTTCGCGCTGGGCATACTCGCCGACGACCGGGCGCTCACGCTGATCGAGTTCCTGAGCCCGCGCGCCGCAAGGCCGGCTCGCAGCGCGCTGGCCGCCGAAGCAGCCGTGCAGATCGGCCATTATCTGAACAACGCCCGACACAGCTTCGATCTGCCGCTGGCCCCGGGGGGCAGCGCGCACCAGAACGCGGTGTGGTCGGTCATGTGCGACATCCCGGTCGGCGACACGCTGACCTACGGCGAAGTGGCCAGACGCATCGCCTCGTCACCGCGCGCGGTGGGCGCAGCCTGCGGCGCCAATCCGCTGCCGCTCATCATTCCCTGCCATCGCATCGTCGGCGCCGGCGGCGCGCTCGGCGGCTTCGCCCATGCCCGCGAGGGCTTCCTGCCGGGCATCAAACGCTGGCTGCTGGCGCACGAAGCCGCCGCAGCGGGCTTTTCACTCAGGGCCGGTTGCCGCGCTCTATCGTGACGCCGACCTGACGCACGTCTTTCATGATGCCGGTCTTGGCAATCGAAATCTTGACCCAGGACGCGCGGAAGTCTTCCAGCATCATCTTGATCACGAACTCGCCCAGCGTTTCCAGCAGATTGAAGTGGCGCTGCGCCAGTTCGGCGCGGATGCGGTTCACCACCTCGGCGTAGTCGATGGTGTCGTTGATATCGTCGTTCTGGGCGGCGGCATCGGGTACGCCGAACGTCATGCTGATTTCAAGCTGCTGGGTGTGCGCACGCTCGCGCGCGTAGATGCCGACCGAGGCGGTCACCTTCATGCCTTCGATGAAAATACAGTCCATGTCTGCCCTGCTGGCCGTGTCGAACTAGAATTACGGGATTCTACGTCCGACCCGCACCCCAACGTGAATTCAGCATCCAGCTTCATCCTCGCCATCGTTCTCGGTTACGCGCTCGGCTGCATCCCGTTCGCCGTGGTCAGCAGCAAGGTGTTCGGGCTGCCAGACCCGCGCACTTACGGCTCGGGCAACCCGGGCGCCACCAACGTACTGCGCTCCGGCAACAGGAAAGCGGCGCTGATGACGCTGATCGGCGATGCGCTGAAAGGCGTGGCGGCAGTCCTGCTGATGCGCGCGCTCGGCATGGGTGAAGTCGCGGCACTGGTCGCCGGCGTCGCCGCCTTCGTCGGCCATGTATTCCCGGCCACGCTCAGCTTCCGCGGCGGCAAGGGCGTCGCAACCGCTGCCGGCGTGATGCTGGCGGCCGTGCCCTGGGCCGGCGTGATCGCGCTGGCACTCTGGCTGGCGGTGGCCTTCATCACCCGCTATTCGTCGCTGGCGGCGCTGGTCGCCGCCTGCAGCGCGCCGATCAGCGGTCTGATGCTGACCGGATCAGCGACCGTGTGCGGCGCGCTTGCCGCCATGTCCGGCCTGCTCATCTGGCGCCACGCCGAGAATATCCGCCGGCTCATGAATGGCACCGAAAGCCGCATCGGCGGCAAGAAGGCACCGAGCGCCGGCTAAACCGCCTTACAGCGTGTCGAGCGGCCAGCGCGGCCGCACCGCAATCTCGTGCGCGGCTGACGGCTGCGCCACGCCGGCGGCAAGGCGCTGGGCGCCGGCGAAGGCAATCATGGCGCCGTTGTCGGTGCACAGCGCCAGTTCGGGGTAGAACACGCGCCCCTTGCGCTGCGCCAGTTCCAGATCAAGCCGCTCGCGCAGCCGCCGGTTGGCGCCCACGCCACCGGCCACCACCAGCTGCCTGAGCCGGGTCTGGCGCAGCGCGGCCAGCGACTTGCCGACCAGCACATCGACCACCGCTTCCTGGAATTCCGCCGCCAGATCGGCGCGCCCGCTCTCGTCCAGCCCCTTGTTCACCGCATTGAGCACCGCGGTCTTGAGGCCCGAAAAACTGAAGTCGAGATCGCCGCTGTGCAGCATGGGTCGCGGCAGCTTCACCCGGCCCGGGGTGCCCTGCTGCGCCAGCGCGGCCAGTGCCGGCCCCCCCGGATAGGGCAGCCCGATCAGCTTGGCGGTTTTGTCAAAGGCCTCACCGGCCGCGTCGTCCAGCGTTTCGCCCAGCATTTCGTACTCACCGACCGCCGACACCCGCATCAGCTGAGTGTGGCCGCCGGACACCAGCAGCGCGACGAAGGGATAGGCAGGCGGGTCGGCCGACAGCAGCGGCGACAGCAGGTGACCTTCGAGGTGATGGATGGGAATGGCCGGCTTGCCGAGCGCGAGCGCCACCGACTCGGCGAAGGCGGCACCGACCAGCAGCGCACCGGCCAGACCGGGGCCGGCGGTGTAGGCTACGGCATCGATGTCGGCCGCAGCGATGCCTGCTTCAGCCAGAACCTGACGGTATAGCGGCACGATGCGCCGCACATGGTCGCGAGAAGCCAGCTCGGGCACCACGCCGCCATAGGCCTGGTGCAGATCGATCTGGGAATGCACGGCGTGCGCGACCAGTCCCCGCTGGTCGTGGTACAACGCCAGCCCTGTTTCGTCACACGACGATTCGATGCCAAGAATCCACATGCGCCGCATTGTACTTGCGCGCTCCGAAAATAGGACTTGGCACACCACCCTGCCGGAGATATAATCGCCGGCTTTCCGTTATGCGTCCGCTCACGTTTTGTGGAGCAGACGTTGTTTGCACACATTGCAGGCTGTCTAGAGGGCTGTTGTTATGCCGGGTATCCGCGTCAAGGAAAACGAGCCGTTTGAAGTTGCGATCCGCCGCTTCAAGCGCACCATCGAAAAGGCTGGCACGCTGACCGAACTGCGTTCGCGCGAGTTCTACGAAAAGCCCACCGCCGAGCGCAAGCGCAAGCTGGCCGCCGCCGTGAAGCGCCACCACAAGCGGCTGCGCAGCCAGACCCTGCCGCCGAAGCTGTACTGATCGTCGAGCCCTGCATCGTCGCAGGGCTTGAAACCGAAAAGCCGAATGCGCCTGCCGCATCCGGCTTTTTGTGTTTGTTGCAGCCCTTCAACCGCAGCAGCGAGTGACATGATGAGCCTCAAGGAACAGATCAGCGAAGACATGAAGACCGCGATGCGCGCCAAGGACAGCGCGCGTCTGGGCACCATCCGCCTGCTGCTGGCCGCGATCAAGCAGAAGGAAGTCGACGAGCGCGTGACGCTGGACGACACCCAGGTGACCGCGGTGATCGACAAGATGCTGAAACAGCGTCGCGATTCGATCAGCCAGTACGAAGCCGCCGGTCGCCAGGATCTGGCCGACGCCGAGAAGTTCGAGCTCGAAGTACTGAACGGCTACATGCCGCAGCAGCTGAGCGCGGACGAAGTACAGGCCACCATCGCTGAAGTGATCGCCGCAGTCGGCGCAACCGGCCCGGCTGACATGGGCAAGGTGATGGGTCCGCTGAAGGCGAAGCTGGCCGGCCGCACCGACATGACCCAGGCCTCCGCGCTGGTGAAGGCCGCCCTCAGCGGCAAGGCCTGAGCGGCGGCGGGATGATCCCGCAGTCCTTCATCCAGGAACTGCTCAACCGCGTCGACATCGTCGACGTGGTCGAACGCTACGTCCCGCTGAAGAAGGCCGGCGCCAACTACCAGGCCTGCTGCCCCTTCCACAACGAGAAGTCGCCCTCCTTCACGGTCAGTCCGGCCAAGCAGTTCTACCACTGCTTCGGATGCGGTGCGCACGGCAGCGCCATCGGCTTCCTGATGGAGTATTCCGGGCTGAGCTACCCGGACGCGATCGAGGAACTGGCGCGCAACGCCGGCATGACGGTACCGCGCGAGGACTTCACGCCGGAAATGGCGCAGAAGCGCAAGCAGGCCGCCTCGCTGACCGAACTGATGGCGCGCGCGGCCCAGTTCTACAAGCAGCAGCTGAAGAAGAATCCGCGCGCCATCGATTACCTGAAAGGCCGCGGCCTGACCGGTGAGATCGCCGCCCGCTTCGGCATCGGCTACGCACCGGGCGACTGGCAGTCGCTGCGCGATGCCTTCGACGATTACGACGCGCCCGCGCTGGCCGAATGCGGACTGGTGATCGACGCCGAAGCGTCGGAAGGCCAGACCAAGGGTCGCCGCTACGACCGCTTCCGCGACCGCATCATGTTCCCCATCCTCGACGGCCGGAATAACGTGATCGGCTTCGGCGGCCGGGTGCTCGACCGCGGCGAACCCAAATACCTCAATTCACCGGAAACACCGCTGTTCTCGAAGGGGCGCGAACTGTACGGGCTGTCACAGGCCCGTGGCGCCATCCGCGACGACGGTTTCGTGCTGGTGGTCGAAGGCTATATGGATGTGGTGGCACTGGCCCAGTTCGGCGTCGGCAGCGCGGTGGCCACGCTGGGCACCGCCACCACGCCGGACCACATTCACAAGCTGTTCCGCCAGACCGACCGCATCGTGTTCTGCTTCGACGGCGACCGCGCCGGCCGCAAGGCGGCCTGGCGCGGACTCGAATCGGCGCTTCCGGAACTGGGCGACGGCCGCGCCGTCTCCTTCCTTTTCCTGCCGCCGGAGCACGACCCCGACAGCTTCGTGCGCGAACAGGGGGCGGACCGCTTCCGCCAGCTCGCGCTGTCGGCGCAGCCGCTGAGCGAATATCTGCTGCACGAACTGCAGACACGCTGCGACATCCGCAGCGCCGAAGGCCGCGCCCAGTTCGTCAGCGAAGCCAGGCCTCTGGTCACCCAGGTGCCGGCCGGCGCACTGCGCACCCAGCTGCTGCACCTGCTGGCGCCGGCAGTCGGGCTGTCGGCGGAAGAATTCGCCGAGGCCTGCGGCCTGCGCCTGCCGCGCCGCAACACCCGCTTCGGTCACAAGACACCGCCGCCGACCGCGCCGCGCGTACCGCCGAGCACGCCCGCGCGCAAGCTGCTGTGCATGCTGATGCAGCGCCCATCGCTCGGCGGCAAGGTCGGGCACCTGGAGAACATCGAGCACGACCCCTGGCTGCAGGCAGTGCAGGCGCTGGCCGATTGCATCGAGCACGGTGACGCCGACAGCGAACATCCGGCAGCGCTGGTCGAATACTTTCGCGACAGCCCGCACGGGGCGGCGATCGAAGCGGCGCTGGCGGCAGCGATCGAAGACCCGGCCGACGAAGGCGCGCTGCCTCACATGTTCGACGACACGCTGCAACACCTGAGAAGAACGGAAATCAGCCGTGCAATCAATCACCTGACCGCACTGAGCCGGCAGGCGCCGCTGACTGCGGAACAACAGGGCGAACTGGGACGTCTGTTGCGGGAGAAAGCTCGAAACTGAGCCGGCGTCGAAGGCCGCTGCCGATGGCACTTGAAAGACGAGAAGACAGACCCTAAAACGGGTATAATGTCGGGTTTTCCCTCACGCCCGCTTGCATCGGTCGGGTAGGCAGGCTGGCGAGAGGCCAGCCTCATTGCCGGCCCGGGTGGAGGGAGTTCGACGCGTAGCCAGAGAGAGCCGAAGGCTTCAGGTTGCGCGTCACGCGGGACATAAAAGCCCATGAGCGTTCAGCTCACGGGCATCTGCCCGCGCCGCAGGCTACACGCAGATCTGAGGATATACATGGTCGCCAAGGACAAGTCGAAGGATACACGCAAGCAGGCTGAAGTCATCGCAGAAAAGCCTGCAGCAGCCGCAAAACCTGTCACCGCCCGCGGCGCCAAGTCCGCGAAGGACGCCAAAGCCAAGGATCAGAAGGCCGCCAGGGGCGGTTCCGCCGAAGCGAACGCGCTGCCGATGGACGCCGACCAGCGCCGCCTGCGTCTGAAGACGCTGATCGCGCTGGGCAAGGAGCGTGGCTACCTCACCTACGCCGAAATCAACGATCACCTGCCGGACGACATTGTCGACGCGGAGCAGATCGAATCCATCATTTCGACCTTCAACGACATGGGCATCCGTGTCTTCGACGAGGCACCCGCCTCGGAAGACCTGCTCATGGGCGAGAACGCGCCGGCCGTGGTCGACGCGTCCGAAGTCGAGGAAGAAGCCGAACAGGCGCTGTCCACGGTGGAATCGGAATTCGGCCGCACAACCGACCCGGTGCGCATGTACATGCGCGAAATGGGTACGGTGGAGCTGCTGACCCGCGAGGGCGAGATCGAGATTGCCAAGCGCATCGAGGACGGCCTGCGCCATATGATCCAGGCGATTTCGGCGTGTCCGACCACGATTTCCGAAATTCTCGACATGGCCGACCGCGTCGCGCGCGATGAAATGCGCATCGACGAACTGATCGACGGCCTGATCGATCCGAACGCGATCGAGGAGGAGGAACAGGCCGCCGCCAGTGCCGAAGCCACCGAGGACGAGGACGAGGACGACGAGGAAGAAGACGAGGATGGCGAAGGCGGTGCGATGAGCGCCTCGCTGATCCAGCTCAAGGCCGATGCGCTGGAGCGCTTCGAAAGCATCCGTACGCTGTACACCAAGATGCAGTCCACGCTGGACAAGAAGGGCTCGCAGGACAAGACCTATCTGAAGCTGCAGAAGCAGCTGTCGGACGAGCTGATGAATATCCGCTTCACCGCGCGCATGATCGAGAAGCTGTGCGACTCGGTGCGCAGCATGGTCGAGTCGGCGCGCAAGCACGAACGCAAGATCCTGGAACTGTGCGTGGACAAGGGCAACATGCTGCGCGCCCACTTCATCAAGGTGTTCCCGGGCAACGAAACGAATATCGACTGGCTGAAGGGTGAGATCACCGCAGCGAAGTCGAACGGCGCCCAGCTGCTGCGCGCCGCGCCGGCCATCATCGAGGAACAGGGCAAGCTGATCGATATCCAGGAGCGCATCGGCCTGCCGCTGAAGGAGCTGAAGGACATCAACAAGCAGATGTCCACCGGCGAAGCCAAGATGCGCCGCGCCAAGCGCGAGATGACCGAAGCCAACCTGCGTCTGGTGATCTCGATCGCGAAGAAATACACCAACCGCGGCCTGCAGTTCCTCGACCTGATCCAGGAAGGCAACATCGGCCTGATGAAGGCGGTGGACAAGTTCGAATACCGTCGTGGCTACAAGTTCTCGACCTACGCGACCTGGTGGATCCGTCAGGCCATCACGCGTTCGATCGCCGACCAGGCTCGCACCATCCGTATTCCGGTTCACATGATCGAAACGATCAACAAGATGAACCGGATTTCGCGTCAGATCCTGCAGGAAACCGGTGCCGAACCGGACCCGGCCACGCTGGCCATCCGCATGGAAATGCCGGAAGAGAAGATCCGCAAGATCCTGAAGATCAGCAAGGAGCCGATCTCGATGGAAACGCCGATCGGCGACGACGACGATTCCCATCTTGGCGACTTCATCGAGGACACCGCGACGCTGGCGCCGACCGACGCCGCGCTGTTCGCCAGCCTGCGTGACATCACGAAGGAAGTGCTGGACAGCCTGACGCCGAGGGAAGCCAAGGTGCTGCGCATGCGCTTCGGCATCGAAATGAACACCGACCACACGCTGGAAGAGGTCGGCAAGCAGTTCGACGTGACCCGCGAGCGCATCCGCCAGATCGAAGCCAAGGCGCTGCGCAAGCTGCGTCATCCGTCGCGCAGCGAAAAACTGCGCAGCTTCCTCGACACGGAAACCTGATTTTCGTGTGAAACTTGAGCGACCCCATCGTCACGGAATAGAAAAGGGAGGCCCACCGTGAAGACCATCGCTCAGGTGATTGAAGGCAAGACGGGTCCGGTCGCGACCGTCGAGGCGGACAACACGGTCGTCAGCGCGCTGCGCGTGATGGCCAACCGCGGCATCGGGGCCGTGCTGGTGACCGACAACGGTGCACTGGCCGGCATCTTTTCCGAGCGTGATTACGCACGCAAGGTGGTGCTGCAGGGTAAGGATTCGTCCTCGACCCCGGTGCGCGACATCATGACCAGCAAGCTCATCCATGTGACGCCGGACATGACGGTCGACCAGGCGATGCAGCTGATGAGCGAAAAGCGCATCCGCCATCTGCCGGTGCTCGACAGTGCGGGTGGACTGATAGGCGTGGTGTCCATCGGCGACATGGTCAAGGAAACGATCGAGTACCAGCAGTTCCTGATCAGGCAGCTCGAAAGCTATATCGCTGGCTGAGAGGCCGGCAACGCCGGGTGTGCGTCGGCGCGCCCGGCCCCCTCTACCCCAGCGAACACGCCACCAGCGGCACTCGCATTTCCGCCTCGCTGGTACCGCCGTGCAGGCCGATCAGCCGGAACGGGCGTTCGCCCGGCACCGTGTCCCGCAAAGTCCAGTCCGCTTTCATTTCCAGCGTCCAGTCGCCGACGCGCTCGCGAAGTCGCGGGTGCGGATCGCCCGGACCGAACCGGCCGGCGGCAAGCAGATCCGACGATTTCCAGGGTTGGCAGGCCTGCTCGATATCCGCCAGAGCGCGCTCGAAATCACGCTCGCACCCCGGTTTCAGGTGACAGAACACCGCCCGTCGTTCGCCCGACAACGGTGACGCGAGGCAATCGGCCAGGGCAGGAAAACGCTCCATCTCCAGCAGGCGCTCGGCCGGCGCATCGATGAAACCATGGTCGGCGGTGATCAGCAGCTGAACCGCATCGCCCTGTCTGCGGGCCACCCAGGCTTCAAGCGCGGCGTCCATGCCTCGCAGCAGGGCGAGTGCCTGTTCCGACGCGCAGCCGCGAATATGGGCAAAGTGGTCGAAATCGGGCCAGTAGGCATACAGATAGGCGGGCGGAACCGGTGCATCCAGCGCCGCATCGAGCGCGTTGAACAGACCGTCCATCCCATCGTAGCCGGTGCGCTGCGCGCCCTCGCTGTGCCGGCGGTTGAACGGCGAATGGGCGATATCGGCTGGCGACACCACCTGCGAGGCGACCGGCAGGCCGGAAAACAGCGACGGCGCACGACAGGTCAGCGCCAGCACCTCGTCCGCCCCCATGCCCAGCGGCCCGCCGCCCCGCGGCGTCACCGGCAGGATGGCGAGCACCCGCCCGTCCAGTCCGGGTTCGACACAGCGCACATGCCAGCCGGTCAGCCCGTGCTCGACCGGCGGCCGGGCGGTCATGAAGGTGGTGATCGCGGTCGCGGTGGTGGAGGGGAATACCGAGCTCAACCCGCGCACGACATGCCGGCGCAGGAAGGCGGATTCCGGCAGGGACTCGATCTGCTTCAGCCCGACACCGTCCAGCACCAGCAGCACGACGGTGCGGGCAGCCCGCCAGTCGCGCACATCGACACCGGTCACACCCGGCAGGCTGCTGCGCCCACCACGGGCCCGCACGATGTCCTGCATCAGATTGACGATGGACCCGCCTTCGAAGTCCGGCCACACGCGTTTCTTTCTCCCCGCAATCGCCCTGCCCGGCCCGACGCCGCGGCGCTTTGCTATAGTACCGCTCCCTCACGGGCCTCTAGCTCATGCTTGGTTAGAGCAGCGGACTCATAATCCGTTGGTGCTGGGTTCGACTCCCAGGGGGCCCACCAAGAATTCCCCGCAACGGCGCGGATTTCAGCGTGATCGCTGGATTCTTCCGCCGGTATCTCTTCTGCGTCACACCCCGTCCAACATGACCTGACGCCAGGCAAGGCAGGCACCAAGCCGGGGATACCCACGCACCGAGCGCCTCTTTCTGGTGCCTGACCGAATCCGGCGTTCGCAACAAAAACCCTTTCCGATCAGTCTGTTACGGACAATTCCGTGATCGGCACGGCGCTTGCTAAATGCAGGCAGGGGCAGCACTTCGAGTACTGATTCCAAATGGCTGGCTAGGGTTCCGGTCCGCACTCTGCGGATGACTGGTCCGAGAGCTGGCGACCTCCAGGTGGGGTTACACGGCGGGACAAAAGCCCGGGAGAAAGCAACGTCACACCGTGGCGTGTGCTGCTCCCACCGTCGCCCACTCACCGGAGAGATCGTCATGCACTTCCGCCGTTCGCTGGTCGCCCTCCTGCTCGGATCCCTGAGCCTTCTCGGCAGCACCGCCCACGCCGCACCCAAGACCCAGTTCAACATCTGCTGGACCATCTATGCCGGATGGATGCCCTGGGGCTATGCCCAGACGCAGGGCATCGTCGACAAGTGGGCGAAGAAGTACGGCGTCCGGATCAAGGTCACCCAGCTCAACGACTACATCGAGTCGATCAACCAGTACACCGCCGGCCAGTTCGACGGCTGCACCATGACCAATATGGACGCGCTTACGGTGCCGGCAGCCGGCGGCGTCGACACGACCGCGCTGATCGCCGGCAGTTTCTCGAATGGCAATGACGGCATCGTCCTGAAAGGACAGGGCAAGAGCCTGAAGGACCTGAAGGGCCTCAACGTCAATCTGGTGGAGCTGTCGGTGTCCCACTACCTGCTTGCGCGAGGCCTTGAAAAGGCCGGCCTGCGCGAACGCGACGTGAAGGTGGTGAATACCTCGGACGCCGACATCGTCGGCGCCTTCGGCGCCGCCAGCGCCAAGGCGACCGTCGCCTGGAATCCGCAGCTGTCGACCATCGCCGCCACCCCCGGAACGAGCAGGGTGTTCGACTCAAGCCAGATTCCGGGCGAAATCATCGACCTGCTGGTGGTCAACAGCGCCACCCTGAAAGACAACCCGGCCCTGGGCAAGGCGCTGACCGGTGCCTGGTTCGAGGTGATGGCGCTGATGAAGGCCGGCAACACCCAGGCGCTGACCCAGATGGCGCAGGCCGCCGGCACCACGCTGCCCGACTTCCAGTCGCAGCTGGCCACCACCGCCCTCTTCCACACCCCGGCCGATGCACTGGCCTTCGTCACCAGCCAGAAGCTGCCGGAAACCATGGGGCGCGTCGCCCGCTTCTCGTTCGAGAAGGGCCTGCTGGGCGAAGGAGCCCGCAGCGCCGACGCCATCGGCATGGCCTTCCCCAAGGGCATGACGAGCGGCAACGTGCGCAACACCAGGCTGCGCTTCGACGACACCTATCTGCGCCTTGCCGCCGACGGCAAGCTCTGAGCCGCGGGTCCGCCAGGCGATGAGGTTCATCAACCATCAACCGGGACGCGGCGGTCGCCTGCTGCTGGCGCTGCTGCCATTCGCCCTGCTGCTGCTGGCCTACGCCAGCGGCTCGGCGCTGCGCCTCGCCGACAACCCGGACGACAAGCTGCTGCCCAGTCTCGTGCAGATGGCCGACGCGGTCGAACGGCTCGCGTTCCGGGAAGACGACAGGACCGGCGCCTACCTGCTGTGGGGCGACACGCAGGCCAGCCTGATCCGTCTCGGGCTCGGCCTCGGCATCGCGGCGCTGGGCGGTCTGACCCTGGGCATCGCCTCCGGCACCTTTCCGCTGCTGGGCGCCAGTCTGTCGCCCATGCTGGCGGTGGCGTCGATGATTCCGCCGCTGGCCATCCTGCCCATCCTGTTCATCGTGTTCGGGCTGGAAGAACTGTCCAAGGTGATGCTCATCGTCATCGGCGTCACGCCGGTACTGGCGCGCGATCTGGAACAGCGCGCGCGTGACATCGCGCCTGAACTGCTGATCAAGGCGCAGACCCTGGGCGCCAGCAGCTGGACCATCGTGCTGCGGGTGGTGCTGCCGCCGCTGCTGGCCCGGTTGCTGGTATCGCTGCGGCTGATGCTGGGCGCGGCCTGGCTGTTCCTGATTTCGGCCGAAGCCATTTCGGCCACCGAAGGTCTGGGCTATCGCATCTTCCTGGTTCGTCGCTACATGGCGATGGACGTCATCCTGCCCTATGTCGTGTGGATCACCGCGCTGGCCTGGGCGATGGACTGGGGGCTGCGCGCACTGCATCGCCGCGCCTTCCCCTGGGCGGAAGGAGGGCGTGCATGAGCCATATCGACATCCGCAACGTATGGCAGGAATACGGCGACCACGTGGTGCTGGAGAACCTCAGCCTGCGGGTCGAAGAAGGCGAGTTCTGCACCCTGGTCGGCGCCTCCGGCTGCGGCAAATCCACCTTCCTGCGCCTGCTTCTGGGCCAGGAAAGGCCGAGCCGCGGCCAGTTGCTGCTGCAGGGCCAGCCCTTGCCCGCCGAGCCGGATGCCAGCCGTGGCGTGGTGTTCCAGCGCTACTCGGTGTTTCCGCACCTCAAGGTGCTGGACAACGTGGCCATCGGGCTGGAACTGCCGCGCGCGCCCTTCTGGGGCCGGCTGTTCGGCGCCGCGAAGCGTGAGGCGCGAGCCCAGGCCGCCGAACTGCTCGGCAAGGTGGGCCTGGCCCACGCGCTGGACCGCTATCCCGGCCAGCTGTCCGGGGGCATGCAGCAGCGGCTGGCCATCGCGCAGGCACTGATCGCCCGGCCGCGCATGCTGCTGCTGGACGAACCTTTCGGCGCCCTCGACCCGGGCATACGCAAGGACATGCACGCACTGCTGCTCGATCTGTGGCGCGAAACCGGGCTCACCGTATTCATGGTGACGCACGACCTGGCCGAAGGCTTCAGCCTGGGCACCCGCCTGCTGGTGTTCGACAAGGTGCGCGTCGACCCTCAGGCGCCCCACGCCTATGGCGCCCGCATCACCTATGACATCCAGCTCAACCAGGACCGGCGTGCGGCGCGCGCCGCACTGGCCGGCCTGCCCGCGCACACGCTGCGCACCCACGACACTGCACTGGAGACGCCCCGTGAGCACTGAAGCCCCGGCGCCCTGCGCCCCCGCTTTCGCCACCCTGTACGAAGAGACCGTCCCCGGCGGCGGCCACACCTCCTTCATCCTGAAGCGCGGCCAGACCTTGCGCGTCACCGACCTCGAAGGCGGTGCCAACGTGAGCCTCATGCTGCTCAACGCGCAGCAGCCGAGCGATCGCCTCAACCTGCCGGACACCCTCAAGGGCCAGCACACCGCCCGCCTCACCGCCGGACACTGCCTGTATTCCGACATGGGACGCGTGCTGGCGGCCATCACCGCCGACACCTGCGGCTGGCACGACCCCTTCGGCGGCGTGCTCAACGCGGCCGAGGTCGCCGAGAAATACGGTCAGGGACGCTATCAGGCGCTGCGCAACGGCTTCTACCGCAACGGCACCGACAACCTGCTGGTCGAGATGGGCAAGTGGAACCTCGATCTGCAGGACCTGCTGATGGTGGTGAATCTGTTCAGCAAGGTGACGGTGGATGCCGAAAGCCGCTTCCACTTCGTCAGCGCTCACTCGCGTGCCGGCGATCACATCGACCTGCACGCACTGATGGACACGCTGGTCATCCTGACCGCCCTGCAGCATCCGCTCGACCCGGCACCGGCCTACGCGCCGCGTCCGGTGCAGCTTGCCTGGCTGCAGCCGCACGACGAAGGCAGCGACACCGCCTGCCGCACATCGCGCCCGGAAAACGCACGGGCTTTCCACAACACCGCACGCTTTCATCTGTGAGGGAAGACGCGATGACCCTGATCGCCAGTACCCGCACGCCCGACACCGCGCGTTTCCGCCACGTCATCCCTGCCGGCGAACCCTATCTGTGCGAAGTCGCGGCCGGCCAGACGCTGCGCCTGCTCGACCTCGAAGGCAACCAGGCGGTGGACACGCTGTTCTACAGCGCCCGCAACCCGCGCGAACGCTACGACCCGCAGCGCACGCTGCGCCGTCAAGGCAAGGTGTATCTGAGCACCGGCAGCGTGCTGTATTCCAACCTCGGCAATCCGCTGCTCACCATCGTCGCCGACACCTGCGGCCGGCACGACACGCTGGGCGGTGCCTGCGCGCAGGAGAGCAATACCGTGCGCTACGCCCACGACCGGCGCTACATGCACAGCTGCCGCGACAACTTCCTGTGCGCCTGTCTGCATGACGGCCGGCTGAACAAGCGCGACATCGGCGCCAACATCAATTTCTTCATGAACGTGCCGGTGACGCCCGAAGGCGGCCTCACCTTCGAGGACGGCATCTCCGCCCCCGGCAAGTATGTCGAGCTGACCGCACACACGGACGTGATCGTGCTGATCTCGAACTGCCCGCAGCTCAACAACCCGTGCAACGGCTGGAACCCCACCCCCGCGGAGGTACTGATATGGGACTGAACGACACCCCCGTCCGCACCGCGCCGGGTCTGTGGCGACGACTGGCTGCACTGCTGCTCGGAGGCCTGGAAGTGCGCGCGGCGCGCCTCAGGGCCGCACCCGCGGCACCGCGCAAGACCGCGCCGACCGGATCGACCGGACCGCACTGAAGCGCACTGAGGCGCACCGGCCTGCGCCGGCACGCCTCCCGTCATGGACGACCATGACGCGTACCCGAACACGCGGGACGACCCGCTGCTTCGAGACCTGCCGCAATGTTCGACACCCTGCTGATCGCCAACCGCGGCGCCATCGCCTGCCGCATTCTGCGCACCCTGCGCGCGCTCGACGTGAAAGGCGTCGCCGTCTATTCCGAGGCCGATGCCGCCAGCCTGCACATCCGGCAGGCTGACCAGGCCCACTCGCTGGGCGAAGGTCCGGCCGCCCAGACCTATCTGAAAGTCGACCGCATTCTCGCCATCGCCCGGCAGGCCGGCGCGCAGGCCATCCACCCTGGCTATGGCTTCCTGTCGGAGAACGCCGCCTTCGCCGAGGCCTGCGAAGCCGCCGGCATCGCCTTCGTCGGTCCGACGCCGGAGCAGCTGCGGGTATTCGGCCTCAAGCACACCGCACGCGCGCTGGCCCGTGAGCACGGCGTGCCCATGCTCGAAGGCACGGAACTGCTGGACACGGTCAGCGATGCGCTGGCCGCCGCCGCACGGGTCGGCTATCCGGTCATGCTCAAGAGCACCGCCGGCGGCGGCGGCATCGGCATGCGGGTCTGCCGCTCCGACGCCGAACTGGGCGAAGCCTTCGACGCGGTGCGCCGGCTGGGTCAGAACAACTTCAGCGACGCCGGCGTGTTCATCGAGAAGTACATCGAGCGCGCCCGCCATCTCGAAGTGCAGGTGTTCGGCGACGGCTGCGGCGACGTACTGGCGCTGGGCGTGCGCGACTGTTCGGTGCAGCGGCGCAACCAGAAAGTGCTGGAGGAAACGCCGGCCCCCAATCTGCCCGAAGGCATGGCCGACGCGCTGTGCGCGGCTGCGATCAGGCTGGCGCGGGCGGTGTCCTACCGCAGCGCCGGCACGGTCGAGTTCGTCTATGACAGCGCCGCGCAGCAGTTCTACTTCCTTGAGGTGAACACCCGGCTGCAGGTCGAGCACGGCGTGACCGAACAGGTGTGGGGCGTGGATCTGGTGCGCTGGATGATAGAACTGGCGGCGGGTGATCTGCCGCCACTGTCCGAGCTGGCGAAAACGCTGGCGCCCTCCGGCCACGCCATCCAGGCGCGCGTCTATGCCGAAGACCCGGGCCGCGACTTCCAGCCCAGCCCCGGGCTGCTCACCGCGGTCGCTTTCCCGCCGGCCGACGGACACGCGCTGCGCATCGACACCTGGGTGGAGGCGGGCAGCGAAATTCCGCCCTACTTCGATCCGATGATCGCCAAGGTGATCGCCTGGGCACCCGACCGGGTCGCCGCCAGCGCCACGCTGGACGCGGCACTGGCGGCGACCGTGCTGTACGGCGTGGAAACCAACCGCGACTACCTGCGACAGATTCTGGCCGACGCGCCCTTCGCCGGCGGCCAGCCGTGGACCCGCTGCCTGGAAGGGCTGCGCTATCGCGCCCACACCTTCGACGTGCTGTCCGCCGGCACCCAGACCACGGTGCAGGACCAGCCGGGCCGGATCGGCTACTGGGCGGTGGGCGTGCCGCCGTCGGGCCCGATGGACGATCGCGCGCTGCGTCTGGGCAATCGCCTGCTGGGCAATGACGCGAGCGCCGCCGGCCTCGAAATCACCATGAGCGGGCCGACGCTGCGCTTCAATACCGATGCGGTGGTGGCGGTCACCGGCGCGCCGATCCCGATCCGGCTGGATGGCGACGCCCGGGCCATGGATACCGCGCTGTTCATCCCGGCCGGCAGCACGCTGGCACTCGGCACCGTGACCGGCCGCGGCGCTCGCAGCTATCTCGCGCTGCGCGGCGGCATCGAGGTGCCGGACTACCTCGGCAGCAGAAGCACCTTCACGCTCGGCCAGTTCGGCGGCCATGGCGGCCGCGCGCTGCGCGCCGGCGACGTGCTGCATCTGCCGCCGCTGGCAGACCGCTCGGCCGGTGCGTCGCTGCCGCCCGCACTGCGCACCGACCTGCCGGCGGTGCGCGAGCTGCGCGTGATCTACGGCCCGCACGGCGCGCCGGAATACTTCACCCCGGCCTATGTCGACACCTTCCTCGCCACCGAGTGGGAGGTGCATTTCAATTCCAGCCGCACCGGCGTGCGCCTGATCGGCCCCAAGCCCGAGTGGGTGCGCGAGAGCGGCGGCGAAGCCGGCCTGCACCCGTCGAACATCCACGACAACCCGTATGCCATCGGCGCGGTGGATTTCACCGGCGACATGCCGGTCATTCTCGGGCCGGACGGGCCCAGCCTGGGCGGCTTCGTCTGTCTGGTCACGGTGATCGAAGCCGACCTCTGGCAGCTCGGCCAGCTGAAGGCGGGCGACCGCGTGCGCTTCGTACCGGTCGCGCTCGACACCGCGCGCGCTCTGGCTGCCGCACGCACGGCTGAAACCGTCGCCCTGACTCCGTCCCCGGCCGACTGGCGGCCGGTACCGCCCGCCTCGCCGGTGGTGCTCGACATCGGCGGCGGCGACACGCGACTGGTCGGCCGCCTGAGCGGTGACACCCATCTGCTGCTGGAAATCGGCGCCCCGGAACTGGATCTGGTGCTGCGCTTCCGCGCCCACGCACTGATGCAGGCGCTGGAGGCACGGGCGCTGCCTGCGGTGATCGACCTCACCCCGGGCATACGTTCGCTGCAGATTCACTACCGGCCGGAAACGCTGCCGCTGCCGGCCCTGCTCGAATGCGTCACCGGCCTGTGGGACGCGGTATGCAGTGCCGGAGACCTGAAGGTGCCGTCGCGCATCGTCCACCTGCCGCTGTCCTGGGACGACCCGGCCTGCCAGCTGGCGATCCAGAAGTACATGACCACGGTGCGCAAGGACGCACCCTGGTGCCCGAGCAATCTCGAATTCATCCGCCGCATCAACGACCTGCCGGATCCGGAGGCGGTGTTCCGCACGGTGTTCGAGGCGAGCTATCTGGTCATGGGTCTGGGTGACGTGTATCTGGGCGCGCCGGTCGCCACGCCGCTGGACCCGCGCCACCGTCTGGTCACCACCAAGTACAACCCGGCCCGCACCTGGACCGCGGAAAATTCTGTCGGCATCGGCGGGGCCTATCTGTGCGTCTATGGCATGGAAGGACCCGGCGGCTACCAGTTCGTCGGCCGCACGCTTCAGATGTGGAACCGCCATCGCGAAATCGAGGCCTTCGACGGCAAACCCTGGCTGCTGCGCTTCTTCGACCAGATCCGCTTCTTCCCGGTCAGCGCCGACGAACTGCTGACGATACGGCGCGACTTTCCGCTCGGTCGCTACCCGCTGCGCATCGAGCACACCGAACTGGCACTTGCCGACTATCAGGCCTTCCTCGCCCAGGAAGCCGACGGCATCGCCGCCTTCCGCCGGCAGCAGCGTGCCGCCTTCGATGCCGAACGGCAGCGCTGGATCGAATCCGGCCAGGCGCATTTCGACAGCGAAGAGGTCGCTGCCGACATCGGTGAGGGCGTTGCGCTGGCCGCCGGTCAGACCGGCGTCGACAGCCATATCGCCGGCAACCTGTGGCAGGTGAAGGTCGAGCCGGGCCAGCGCGTGGCGGCCGGCGACACGCTGCTGGTGCTGGAGTCGATGAAGATGGAAATCGCCCTCGATGCCCCCTGCGGCGGTGTCGTGCGCGAGGTGCGCGTGCAGCCGGGCATGCCGGTACGGGCCGGGCAGTGCCTGGTCGTCATCGAAGAAATCTGATCGTTCGAGGAACACAGTCATGCAACACGCCTTCGACCTGCGTCTGGACAGCCTGCGCGCCGCCTATGCCGGCGGCACCCTCACGCCGCGCGCGCTGATCGCCGCGCTGCGCGACACCGCTCATGCGCTGAACCCGGAATTCCATCTGTTCATCCACCTGCTCAGCGACGCCGAACTGGAGCCTTTTCTCGCGGCGCTGGACCGGCGTTCGCCCGCCGAACTGCCGCTGTACGGCGTGCCCTTCGCGATCAAGGACAACATCGACCTGGCCGGCATTCCGACCACCGCCGCCTGCCCGGCCTGGGCCTTCGTGCCGGAGCGCAGCGCCACCCTGGTCGAACGGCTGATCGCGCTGGGCGCCCTCCCGCTGGGCAAGACCAATCTGGACCAGTTCGCCACCGGCCTGAACGGCACCCGCTCGCCCTACGGCGCCTGCCGCAACAGCGTGCACCCCGATTACCCGGCCGGCGGCTCCAGCGCCGGCTCGGCGCTGGCGGTCGCACTCGGCGTGGCCAGCTTCGCGCTCGGCACCGACACCGCCGGCAGCGGTCGCGTGCCCGCCGCGCTGAACAATCTGGTGGGCCTCAAGGCCACGAAGGGGCTGCTGTCGACCGCCGGCGTGGTGCCAGCCTGCCGCACGCTGGACTGCACCACCTTCTTCACCGCCACCGCAGCCGAAGCGAGCCGGCTGCTGGCGCTCACCGCACAGCCGGACGAGCGGGACGAATACGGCCGCCGCAATCCGCAGTGGAACGATGGCAGCGCCTTCGGCATACCGCGCCCCGGCTTCCGCTTCGGCGTGCCGAAGCAGCTCGAATTTCTCGGCTGCCATGAAAGTCCGGCCCTGTTTGCCGCCACCGTCGCTCAGCTCGAAGCCTGTGGCGGCGCGGCGGTGGAGATCGACTTCGAACCTTTCCTCGAAGCCGCCCGACTGCTGTACGAAGGCCCCTGGGTCGCCGAGCGCTACAGCGTGGTCGGCACGCTGATCGAACAGCAGCCGGACGCGGTGCTGCCGGTGATCCGCGACGTGCTCGAAAAGGCGCCCGGCCGCAGCGCGGTCGACCTGTTCCGCGCCCAGTACCGGCTGCAGGCGCTCAAGGCCGACTGCGACCGCGTGCTGGCCGGGCTCGATGTCGTGCTCACCCCGGCCTTCCCGCGCCCGGTCACGCTGGCCGAACTGGCCGAGCAGCCGGTACGGCGCAACAGCGATCTGGGCTGGTACACCAACTTCATGAACCTGCTGGACTACGCGGCGGTCGCGGTGCCGGCCGGCTTCATGGCGAATGGCCTGCCCTGGGGTGTCACGCTGTTCGGCCGCGCCTTCACCGACCAGTATCTGCTGTCGCTGGCGGCTCGCCTGCAGCAGGCGCAGGGCCTGCCTCTGGTCGGCGGTCACCGCCCGGATGCCGAACTTCCGGCCCGGCCGGCCCGCAACGATCGCAGCCGCATCGTCGTGTGCGGTGCGCACATGGAGGGCCTGCCGCTGAACGCTCAGCTGCGCGAACGCGACGCACACCGGGTATGCGCCACACATACCGCACCGCACTACCGTCTTTACGCCCTGGCCGGTGGTCCGCCGGCCCGCCCCGGTCTGCTGCGGGTCAGCACCGGCGGCGCAGCGATCGAGGTCGAGGTGTGGGAACTGCCCAGCAGCGAACTGGGTTCCTTCCTCGCCAGCATTCCGGCACCGCTGGGTCTGGGCAAGGTGGAACTGGCGGATGGCAGCCGGGAAACCGGCTTCATCTGCGAAAGCCATGCACTGGAAAACGCCCGCGACATCACCCCGCTCGGCGGCTGGCGCGCCTATCTGCAGAACCCGGTCAGCGCATAGGCAGACGCACCCGACACGATTCCCTCACCGTCGCAACCCATCGATCTGTTCATCCACCACAACGGAGTTCCACCATGGCTTCCTACCGTCCCGCCCTGCTCTGCGCCGCCCTGCTGGCCACCCTGCCCCATGCCCACGCCGCCGATCCGGCACCGGCTTCCGACTGGACCGTGCCGATGAGCGTCACGCTGGTCAGCGATTACATCTTCCGCGGCCAGTCCCAGACCTGGGGCGGCCCGGCGCTGCAGGTGAGCATCGAGGCGGCGCACAGTTCCGGCTTCTACGCCGGCTTCTTCGCCTCCAACGTGTCTGACCACTGGCTGCCGGGCGCAGCGGTCGAAACCGACCTCTACGGCGGCTACCGCACCAAGGTGGCCGACACCTTCGGCGTCGATGTCGGCGCGGTCTACTACATGTACCCGGGTGCCAACTGGAGCGATTCGGTCTTCACCGGCTTCAACGCCCGCAACCGCCTGGACACCGCCGAAGCCTATGTCGCGGTGAGCTGGGAATGGCTCACCTTCAAGACCGGCCGCACGCTGAACGAGTACTTCGGCTGGAGCACCAACAACTCGCCGGTCAATGGCGGCTTCTTCGGTGACCTGAACGCCGGCGTGACCGGCAATACCCGCGGTTCGCACTACTTCGAGCTGAATGCCGCCTATGACGTGGCCGAAGGCTGGAACGTGAGCGGCCAGATCGGTCGCCAGATCATCCGTCACGCCACCGGGCTGGACATCAGCTACTACAAGGTGGGCGTCACCCGCACGCTGCCGGCGGGCTGGTCGGCCGGCCTGTTCTATTCGGCGTCCAGCGAACCGAACGCGTACAAGGACTTCGTCAGCCTGGACAACGGCCGTTCGACCTCCGATATCGCGAAGGACACGCTGTTCGCGAGCGTGACCAAGGCGTTCTGATCTGATGCACGGGCGGCAAGGTCCGCCTTGCCGCGACAGATGTAAGCCGGCCCGACACCCCCGATCAGGGGGCTGTGCGGCCGGCCGGCGCAGGCTATGGTCCGGTCATCCTCCATTGCCGAGCGAGTTGCCGTGGCTGCTTCCAACCGTACGCCCTCCTTCCGCCTGCGCCGCCTGAGCGCCCTGTGTGCCGCACTGTTCGCCGGTGCCGGCCTGTCTGCGCCGCTGGCCGCGGCCGACTACGTCTGGCTCGGCCAGGCGGACACGCTGTGGAACACGAACAACCGCACGGTCGGGAGCTCCACCTACTGGAACTGGTCGCCGAGCGGCCCGCCGACCCATTACCCGGCGTCGCGGGTATTCATCGACAACGACCCGTCGCGCAACAGCACGGTGCAGATCGCACCGCCCTATGCGGTCACACCCAGCCCCTACTGCACCCAGCGCATCGATTGCGCGGCCTTCGGCGGTTCGGCCACCCATCTGGCCATCGACACCGGCGACACACTCATCATCGGCGGTTCGGCCGCCTTCGGTGATGCGGTCAATTACAGCTTCGGTGATGCCCGGCTCATCGTCAGCGATCCGGGCGGCGGCGCATCGCTGATCAACAACGGCACGCTGCGCCTCAGTTCCGACGGCCGGCTGGCGCTGCTGGGCATCAGCGGCACGGTCACGCTGTCCGGCAGCGGCAGCACGCTGCTCGGCAACGGCTACGCCAACGAACGCGCCACCTTCAACGACAGCCAGATCATCTACGGCGCCAGCACCGACGCCAATACGCTGGTGATCGCCCAGGGTCACACGCTGCGCGGCGCCGGCAAGCTCGGCTACAACGGCAATCTCGCCAGCGGCCGTCTGTCGGTGGTGAACCAGGGCAGCGTGGTGGCGGACAACGCCGGCAGCTTTCTGATGATCAGCGGCCTGTCGAACGGCACCCCGGCCTCACCCCATTCGACGCTGCATTCGCTGGTGAACCGCGGTGACATGCGCGCCGAGAACGGCAGCCGCATCTGGATCACCTCGGCCATCGACAACGCCGGCGGCGTGATCGAAGCGCGCAGCGCCTCGATCATCGATCTCGGCGCAGGCGTGCATGGCGGCACGCTGCGCAGCACCGGCAGCGGACGCATCTACACCGACGGCACCAATGCCGTGGCCACCTTCCTCACCGGCGTCACCATCGAAGGCCGGGTCGAAGCGAGCTCGGGCAACGAAATGAATTTCGGCTGGAACGGTGCCAGCAGCACCCTCACCAACAACGGCACGCTGGCTTTCGGCCTGGCGCATCCGCGTGACGTGAGCCCGACCACCTACGCCAAGCTCCGCCTCTACGGCGACACGCTGCTGGCCGGAACCGGACGGGTCGAATTCACCGATGACGCCGGCAACATGCTGGATTACTACGGCAACTTCATCGGCCGGGTGCCGGTGCTGACGCTGGGTGCGGGCCAGACCTTCAGCGGTGCCGCGCTCATCCGCGGCGCGGTGGTGAACCAGGGCCTGATCGAGGCGAACACCGCGGTCAATCCGCTGCTGCTGGACAGTTCCGGTTCGCTGGTCAATGAAGGTCGCATGGTGGTGTCAGGCAGTGCGCCGGTCGGCGTCCAGGCCAACGGCCCGTTCAGTAACCAGGGCGAACTGCGGGTGGAGGCGGGCAGCACCTTCGCCGGCAGAATGACGCAGACCGCCGGCATGACCACGGTCATGGGCAGCTTCGATGGCAACATCATCCTGCAAGGTGGTGTGCTCAAGGGCACCGGCAACATTACCGGCACCGTCAGCAACAGCGGTGGCATCTTCGCTCCGGGCACCTCGCCCGGCACGCTCACGCTGCAGAACTACACGCAGACCGCCGGCGGCGAACTGGTGCTGGAAATCGACGGCGACGCGCCGTCGCAGCGCGATCACCTGACCATACTCGGCAACGCGAATTTCTATGGCGGCCGCATCGTGATCGATCTCGGCGACTACACCGGCACCGGCGCGGTCAGCTTCGCCGATCTGCTGTCGGTGGGCGGCACGCTGCGCCTGGCCCATCCGGTCACCGGTGCCGGCGCGGTGATCGACGTGATCGGCCTCGCCCCCGGCCGCACCGCTCAGGCGAGCTGGAACGGCAGCACGCTGGGCCTGAGCATCGCCGCCGCGGTGCCGGAACCGTCCGCCTATGCACTGATGCTGGCCGGCCTCGGCCTGATCGGGCTGGCGCGCCGCCGCGCCTGAGCCCGGCAGCGGGCGCTTGATGATGATCAAGCGCCCCGGCCCGCCCCGCCTGCACAATCGCGCGCGGTCCGCTGCGGACCTTCATCAGCCTGTCGCCCCCCCTCCCCGACTGCTCGATCTGCCGGGCGCCCACGCAGGAACGGCGCCGGCTGATGCACGCGTATTATTTGACGTCGGCATCGGCGGGGAGCGAATCATGGCGGTGGAGCTGTACAACGACGGCAGGCATGTGTGCCTGGCCTTCTACGATCTGGTGGACGAAGGCGCCGATCACGCGGTGCAGTGCAACCAGTTCCTGGTGGTGGATGGCGACCACGGCGCGCTGATCGATCCCGGCGGCAACATGACCTACAGCGGGCTCATGATGGCGATGCAGCGCTACTTCTCGTCACGCGATCTCGATCTCATCCTCGCTTCGCACGCCGACCCGGACATCATCGCGTCGATGAACAAGTGGATGGTGAGCACCTCGTGCAAGGTGATGATTTCGAAGCTGTGGGCGCGCTTCCTGCCGCACTTCACCACCGGCCGCGACTACACCGACCGCATCATCCCCATTCCCGACCGGGGCATGCGCATACCGCTCGGCCAGATGGAAATGCTGGCGCTGCCGGCGCACTTCATGCACTCGGAAGGCAACTTCCAGTTCTACGATCCGGTGTCGAAAATCCTGTTCTCCGGCGACATGGGTGCGTCGATGATCGGCCATTCCGAAGCGCTGCCGCCGGTGGCCGATTTCGATGCGCACATCCCGCACATGTTCGATTTTCACCGGCGCTACATGGTGGCCAACAAGATCTGCCGCTACTGGGCGCAGATGGTGCGCAGTCTGGATGTGCAGATGATCGTGCCGCAGCACGGCGCACGCTTCGAAGGCCCGGCGATGGTGAAGCGCTTCGTCGACTGGATAGAGAACCTGCCCTGCGGCGTCGATCTGATGACGCAGGCGCACTACGCGGTGCCCTGACGCCTCAGCGCCCGGCCAGTTCCAGTCCGTTGTCGACCGCGCGCACGCCGGGTACCGAGGCGGCCGTCTGCAGGATGCGCGCGAGCTGCGAGGCGTCCTGCACCACACCGCCCAGCGTGACCCGGCCGGCATGGGCGCTGACCGCCACATAGCACCCGCTCAGCGAACGGTCGGCCGCCAGCGCGCCGCGTATCGCATCGCGCAGGCTGCGGTCCCGGTCATCCGATCCGGGGTCGGGCAGCACCGGGCGCGCCGCTTCGACAAAACCGGCCGCCTGTGCCGGCGGGCAGATGCCGTAAGCGAGTGCGGTGGTGGCCAGCAGCGTGGCGATGGTCTGTCTTTTGATCATGGAAGCTCCCCAGATGACATGCCGTGCCTGTTCAGCACGGTGCATGCCAGCCCTCTTCCATGCGATGAATCAATGACTTGGAACAGCCCGGACGCTGCGCGCGTCGGGCTGTGGCGACACGCTTCCGGCCCGGAAAGGCCGGTCGGCCAGCGCGCGTGGATCAGGCGCGTCGCGCCTCGGCGACATCGCCACGGAACAGCCCGGGGTCGAGGTCGTAACGCTGCAGCAGCCGGTAGAACTCGGTCCGGTTGCGGCCGGCGATGCGGGCGGCGTCGGTCACGTTGCCGGCGGTGAGCTTGAGCAGCTGCACCAGATAGTTGCGCTCGAAACGCTGCTTGGCTTCGACATAGCCCAGCGCCTCCATCGGCCGCACCCGCAGCGCGCGGTCGACCAGTGCGCGCGGCACCAGCGGCGTGGTCGCGAGCGCGCAGGCCTGTTCCACCACGTTGTGCAGCTGCCGCACGTTGCCGGCCCAGTGCGCGGTCGCCAGCGCCTCCAGCGCGTCCGGTGCGAAACCGCGCAGACGCTTGCCGTACTTGTCAGCCAGCGTGCGCAGGAAGTGTTCGGCCAGCAGCGGAATGTCCTCCCGCCGCTCGGCCAGCGGCGGCAGCGTCAGCGTGACCACGTTGATGCGGTAATACAGGTCCTCGCGGAACTGCCCCTGCTCCAGCAGGGCATCCAGATCACAGTGGGTGGCCGACACGATGCGCACATCCACCGGCTCGGCGCGGGTGGCACCGACCGGTCGCACCGCACGCTCCTGCAGCACGCGCAGCAGTTTCACCTGCAAGGCCGGCGCCATGTCGCCGATCTCGTCGAGGAACAGCGTGCCGCCGTGCGCCGCCCGGAACAGGCCGGCATGACGCGCCACCGCACCGCTGAAGGCCCCCCGCTCGTGGCCGAACAGTTCGGATTCGAGCAGCGCATCCGGAATGGCGCTGCAGTTGATCGCGACGAAGGGCGCGGCGGCACGCGGACTGGCGCGGTGCAGTGCGCGCGCCAGCAGCTCCTTGCCGGTACCGCTCTCGCCGCGTATCAGCACGCTGGCATCGGAGGCGGCCACCAGCCGGGTTTCGTCCAGCAGCGCAGCCATGCGGGTGCTGCGGCTGATCAGGCCGTCACGCCAGCGGGTATCGGCCGGCGATGGCGATCCGGACGGCGCGGCATGCGCCAGCGCGCAATCCACGCGCTCGAGCAGGGTCGCGCTGTCGAAAGGTTTGGTCAGATAGCCGGCCACGCCGCGCGAAGTGGCGTCGACCGCGTCCGGAATGGTGCCGTGGGCGGTGAGCAGAATGACCGGCAGCGCCGGATGCTGGGCGCGTATCGCGTCGAACAGCGACAGACCGTCGCGGTCCGGCAGCCGCACGTCGCTGATCACCAGCGCGAACGGCTCCACCGCCAGCCGGGTCAGCGCGGCTTCTGCGGTTTCCGCGGTACTGACCCGGTAGCCGCTGGCGGTGAGCCGCAGCGACAGCAGGCGCAACAGGTCGGTGTCGTCATCGACCAGCAGCAGGCGGGGCCCGCTCATCGCGGTACGCCACGCGACGGCACACGGGCGCCCGGCAGGCTGCGCTCGATGTCGGCCAGCGCGTCCAGCTTGCGCTGCAGTTCGTCGGCGCGCGCCTGGCTGTCCCTGGCCTGCTGGCTGCTGCGCTCCAGCTGCTGGGTCAGCTTCTGGTTGGCGGCATCCAGCCGCTGCCGTTCGTTCAGCAGATCGAGCAGCGCCCGCGCGTGCGGGTGCACCGCCTTCGACGCGTCGTCCTGCGCCGCCAGCAGCGCGTCGAGCAGCGTGCGCGCGCGCGCCGGGTTGCCGCCGCGCGGCTGGGCGGCCTGCAGCGCCTGCAGCAGCTGGCGCTCGGCGTCATTCATCAGCGCCTCGGGCTGCGCGGCCGTCGGCTGGGTGACGGCTTCGGGCGAAGGCGCCGGGCGACCGCCGGCGCAGGCGGTCAGGGCCAGCGGCAGCAGCAGGGCGAACAGGCGCAGGCGGAGGTGATCAGCGGGCATGAGGCAGTTCTATCCTGAAGTGGGCACCGCGTTCGGCGGGCAATACCCGGGCGCTGCCGCCATGCGCGGCGATGAATTCGCGCACGATGGCCAGCCCCAGGCCGTTGCCCTTGTCCGGCCGCGGCGCGCGGCGGCTGCCGCGGAAGAAAGGTTCGAAGATGCGTTCGGTTTCGTCCGGCGCGACCCCTGGCCCTTCGTCGATGCAGTCGATGCGGGCGGCGGCCCTGTCGCTGCTCAGTTCCAGCCTCACCGTGCCGCCGTGCGGGCTGAAGGCGATGCCATTGGCCAGCAGATTGCTCAGCGCGATGCGCAGCTTGGCGGCGTCGCCGCGCACCGGCGGCGCGTAGCCGCTCACGTCCAGCCGTACGTCCTTGGCCAGAGCCTGCAGCCTGAGATCGGCGGCGACCTCGCGCGCCAGCGCACGCAGCGCGGTCGGCTTCAGTTCAAGGTGACGGGCGTCGAACTGGGTGGCGTTGTAGCCGATGAGCTGTTCGATGCGCTCCTGCAGCGCACGCGCATTGGCATCCAGAATGCCGCTCACCTCCTGCTGCTCGTCACTGAGTTTGCCGGTCACGCCGTCCTGCAGCAGCGCGATGCCTTCGCGCAGCGAAGCCAGCGGCGTCTTCAGTTCATGCGACACATGGCGCAGCACCCGGTTACGGTGGGCTTCGAGATCGGCCAGACGCTGGCGCAGCCACTCCAGCTTTTCACCGAGACGTCGCAGGTCGGCCGCTCCCCCCACCTCCACCGTCTGGTCGAAACCGCCCTCGCCCAGTCGCGTGATGGCACGCTCCACCGCCTTCAGCGGGCGCAGCACCCACCAGCCGGCCAGCAGGGCCAGCAGCAGCGCGAGCACGATGGCGGCCATCACTACGCGGGCCAGCGTGTCACGGCGCTCATCCAGCGTGTCGAGCAGATCAGCGTTGCGCCGATCTATCTGGATACGCACCCGTTCGGCCAGCCGGTCGTTCAGCGCTACCAGATCGGGCAGTTCCGTCGCATCGCTGGCGGCGGGCGCATCCAGCGAAGCGGCCAGCGCGGTGGCGGCTTCACGCCATTGCGCGGTCAGCGGTGTCGGTGCCAGTGTGGCGTCCAGTGTCGCCAGCGCGTCCAGCGCCTGCGTCTGGGCCGCCCGGTAGCGCTCGCGTACCGCTTCGTCGCGCAGCACCACGTACTGGCGCGCGCTGCGCGTCATGTCGAGTGCGCGCTCGTCGAGCTGCTGCATCGCGGTGCTCAGACGCAGCGCCGCGCCGCCCGCCTCCCGGCTGGCACGCGCGAAATCCTGCAGCATGAGCCAGCCGCTGCCGGCAGCGGCCCCGAGCGCGCCGGCAATCAGCAGTACGGTCAGCAGCAGCGTGGTGCGGAAGGAAAAACGGGGCATGCGGAATACGCGGGGCGGAAAGAGGGCCAGCCTCCAAGTCTAGGCAGGCACCGGAGGGCACGCGGTAAGCCCCGGTTATCGAATGCAACAGAACGTTAAACAGCACCTCATGTCGCCGCGGCACGACAGCCGCGGCAGACGGCCCCGGGCGCCAGCCGGCCGATGTGGCCGCCGGTCTGTCGTGCGCAGGCGACGGAAAACGGCCTTCGCTGCCCCGCATCTGGTGCAGAAGGCGAACAGGGCTCCGCATCTGGTTGATATGAAAAAGAAAACAGGATCAGGCACGCCGCTTGCGAAAGGGCAGCGCGCATCGATTCATCCGGTGCGGACCCTTTCAAGGAGACGTCATGTTCAACAAGCCCGCCCTGTTCCCGAAAACGTCCGACGCCGCATTGCCGCGCACCCTGCGTCCGGGCGGCGGCAGCACCGGCTTCACGCCTGGCACGCCCGCCTCGCAGAGCACGCAGACCTCCACCGCAGGCAGCCACGGCTCGACCAGCGCGCCGCCGCAGCGCGAGGACAGCCCGCAGAGCGGCGCGACGCGCAGCGAGGCACTGGAGCCGTCGCCCACTCAGGGCAGCCGCCTGATCGTCGGGCCGGACGTGAAGCTGCGCGGCGCGGAAATTCTGGACTGCGACACGCTGGTGGTGGAAGGCCGGGTCGAAGCGACGATGGACAGCCGGGTGCTGCGCATCGCGGAAAACGGCGCCTATGCTGGCACCGTGAGCATAGACGTGGCGGAAATACACGGTCATTTCGACGGCGAACTGACCGCGCGCGAGCGGCTCATCGTGCATGCGACCGGCCGCATCAGCGGCAAGATCCGCTACGGCAAGATCCATGTAGAGGAAGGGGGCGAACTGTCGGGTGACATCAAGTCGCTGGCGGCGGCCGGCCGCGACGCGACCCGGGACAGCTCGCGCACCACCGAGCGCAAGGACGACGCGAGGCCGCTGGCCGCGATCGCCGGTTGAAACGCCTCAGTTCGCAGCCGGCGGGGTGGTCGGGGCGGCGGCGTCCGGCGCGGTCGCCCCGTCCGCAGCCCATCCGCCACCGAGCGCGGCGTACAGGTTCACCACTTCGGCCAGCTGGCCCTGGCGCGCACGGACGAGCGCCAGCGACGCTTCGTTCGCGGTGCGCTGCGCGTCCAGCACTTCCAGGTAGCGCGAATAGCCGGCGTCATAGCGTTTCTGCGCCAGCTGCAGGCTGCGCGCTGCGGCATCGGCCTGCTTCTGCAGCGCCTCGACGCTCTGCGCGTACTGTTCGGCCGACACCAGCGCGTCGCGCACGTCGGTGAAGGCATTGCGGATGGCCGACACATAGCCGGCCAGCGCCTGCTTCTGCTGCGCGCTGGCCTGATCCACACGGGCGCTGCGGCGGCCAGCGTCAAACAGCGGAAGATCGAGCGCCACACCCAACGACCAGATGTTGGACGGGCCGCTGAACAGATCGGACAGTTCGCGGCTCTGCGAACCGTAGTTGCCGGTCAGCGAAATCGACGGATAGAGCGCGGCCTTCGCGACGCCGATCAGCGCATTGGCCGACGCCAGTTCGGATTCCGCCTGGCGCACGTCCGGACGCGCGTCCAGCAGCGAAGACGGCAGGCCGGCCGGCGGCAGCGGCGGCACGGGCAGCGCGCGCAGGTCGCCCGGCGCGATCTGCTGACCGAGCCGGCCGGTCAGCAGCGCCAGCTGGTTCTCGACCAGCGCACGGCTGCGCGACAGGTCGGCGATCTGCGCCTCGATCTGCGCCTGCGCACCGAGCGCCTGCTGCAGTTCGAGCTCATTGGTCAAACCACGCGCCACCCGGGTACGCAGGATGTCGGCGTTTTCGCGCCGGGTGGCCAGCGTATCGCGCGACAGCGCGAGCTGGGCATCGAGCGCCCGCAGGTTCAGGTAGTTGCCGGTGACCTGGCTCACCAGAGTCAGTTCGACCGTGTCCTTCGCGTAGCGGGTACCCAGCGCCTGCGCGCGGGCCGCTTCGCTGGCACGCCGCAGCCTGCCCCAGAAATCGAGTTCGAACGAGGTGGCGATCGCGGTCTGGAAATTCTTGCGGTACAGCGGCGCACCGGCCGGTATCGGCGCCCCCACCCCGCTGATGCGCGAGCGGCTGGCGCCGGCTTCGAGCCCGACGTCCGGGAACAGCGCCGCCCCGGCTTCGCGCAGCAGCGCGTCGGCCTGTTCGATGCGGGCGGCGGCACGCTGTACGTCGCTGTTGTCGGCCAGCGCCTGGTCGACCAGCGCATTCAGCGTGTCGTCATTGAACTGTTTCCACCAGCCGCGGGCCACCGCGGCCGGCGCGGCCGCGTCGTTCGCGCCGTACTGCGCCGGCAGATCGACCGCCGGGCGCACGTAGTCGGGGCCGACCATGCAGCCGGACAGCAGCGCGGCGCAGGCCAGCGCGAGCGGGGTTTTCAGGGACATCATGCGGTCACCTCTGCCGGTGCGTCGTCGCGGCGCGAAGCCGCCCTGCGGCCGGCCAGCCAACTGTAGAACATCGGCACGAAAATGGTGGCGATGAAGGTGGCGGCCAGCATGCCGCCGAACACACCGGTGCCCATCGAACGCCGGGCCGCGGCACCGGCGCCGGTGGCGATCACCAGCGGCACCACGCCGAGAATGAAGGCGAGCGCGGTCATGCAGATCGGCCGGAAGCGCAGGCGGGCGGCTTCCAGCGACGCGGCCAGCGCGTCCATGCCTTCCTGCTGCTTCTGCAGTGCGAATTCCACGATCAGGATGGCGTTCTTCGCCGCCAGACCCACCAGCACCACGAGGCCGATCTGGAAGTAGATGTCGTTCGGCATGCCGCGCACCCACACCGCCAGCAGCGCGCCCAGAATGGCGAACGGAATCGCCATGATGACCGCCAGCGGCAGCGACCAGCGCTCGTACTGCGCGGCCAGGATGAGGAACACCATGATGATGCCGAAGCCCAGCGCCAGCACCGAGGTGATGCCGGTGCGCTTCTCCTGGTAGGCCTGGCCGGTCCATTCCAGGCTGTAGCCGGCCGGCAGCACCTGACGGCCCACCTCTTCGACCACGCGGATGGCGTCGCCCGAGCTGTAGCCGGCAGCCGAATTGCCGAGCACCTTGGCGGCGACGAAGCCGTTGAAGCGCTCGACCATTTCCGGGCCGATCACCGGCTTGACCGAAATGACCGCGGACAGCGGAATCATCGCGCCGGTGGCGGAACGGACATAGGGCTTGCCAAGATCTTCCGGCTTCATCCGGTAGGGCGCGTCGGCGCTCAGCTGCACCTTGTAGGTCTTGCCCGAGCGGTTGAAGTCATTCACGTACAGCGTGCCCATGGTGGCCTGCAGCGTGGAATAGACCGCATCGAGCGGAATGCCCAGCGAAATCGCCTTCGGCTCGTCCACCTCGACCGAGAGCTGTGGCGCCGACACGCGGAAGAAGCTGTTCAGGCCGGTCAGTTCCGGCCGTGCGCGCAGTGCGTCGAGGAACTGGCCGGTGATGGCGGACAGCTTGCGCGCATCGGAATCCTCACGCGCCTGCACATACACCTCGAAACCGCCGGCCGTACCCAGACCCTGGATGGGCGGCGGATTGAAGATGAGGCCCATGCCGTCGGTCAGCTTCATGCCTTCGGCGGCGATCTTCTTCTGCAGGTCGTCGGCCGTAGTCGTACGCTCACGCCAGGGCTTCATGACGACGAAGGTCATGGCCACGCTCGCCCGGTTATTGCCGGTGATGAAGTCCATGCCGCGCACCATGAACACGTTCTCGACCGCCGGGTCGTCATTGATGATCTGGCGCAGCTTTTCGAAGGACTGTTCGGTGCGCTGGGCCGACGCGCCATCCGGCAGCGTGACGAAGCCGAACAGATAGCCCTGGTCCTCGGACGGCACGAAGGCGCCGGGCACCATGCGGAACATGAAGCCGGCGCCGGCAAACATCGCGATCACCACCAGTGCGGCGACGACGCGGTGACGCAGCGTGGCGCCCACGGTGCCCGTGTAGACCCGGGTGAGCCAGTCGAAACCGCGGTTGAACGGGCGGAACAGCTTCGACTCGCCTTCGTGACCGTTCAGCATCAGCGCGCACAGTGCCGGTGTCAGGGTCAGCGCGACGATGCCGGAAATGGTGACCGACACCGCCACCGTAGCGGCGAACTGCTGGTACAGCTTGCCGGCGATGCCGCCGAGGAAGGCGACCGGGATGAACACCGCGTCCAGCACCAGCACCATGGCCACCAGCGCGCCCGAAGTTTCGCGCATCGCCTCCAGCGCCGCCTCCTTGGGCGAGCGGCCGAATTCGCGCATCTGGCGCTCGACGTTCTCCAGCACCACGATGGCGTCATCGACCACGATGCCGATCGACAGCACCATCGCGAACAGCGTGAGCGTGTTGATCGAGAAACCGAAAGCCCACAGGCCGGCGAAAGTGCCGACCAGCGACACCGGCACCGCGATCAGCGGAATCAGCGTGGCGCGCCAGCTCTGCAGGAACACGAACACCACCAGCACCACCAGCACCGTGGCTTCGGCCAGCGTGTGGCTCACCTCGCGGATCGATTCGCTGATGAAGCGGGTGGTGTCGTTCGGGATGATGAATTCCAGACCTTCCGGCATGCGGGTGGTCAGTTCGGCCAGCTTGGCACGCACCGCTTTTGCAGTGTCCAGCGCATTGGCGCCCGACTGCAGGTAGATGCCCATGCCGGTGACCGGCGTGCCGTTCACCTTGGTCGTGCGGTCATAGCTTTCGGCGCCCAGCTCGATGCGCGCGATGTCCTTCAGCCGCACCACGCCGGACGGTCCGTCAGCGCGCAGGATGATGTTCTCGAACTCGGCGATCGACAGCAGACGGCCCTTGGCGCTGACCGTGTAGGTCAGCTGCTGGCCGTTCATCACCGGCTCCTGACCGATGCGGCCGGCCGCGTTCTGTGCGTTCTGCACCCGGATCGCGGCCGCCACGTCGGTGGTGGCGATGCCCAGACGCGCCATCACGTCCGGCTTCAGCCACACCCGCATCGCGTACGGCGCGTCGAAGGTGAGCGCGTCGCCCACGCCGGGAATGCGGCGCAGTTCGTCGAGCACGTTCACCGACACGTAGTTGCTCAGGAACAGCGTGTCGTACTGGCCGTCGGTCGACTTCAGCGCCGCGATCATGAGCAGGTTGTTCGAGCGCTTGCGCACCACCAGGCCGGAGCGACGCACGTCTTCCGGCAGCCGCGACTCGGCCACCGAAATGCGGTTGTTCACCGCGATCAGCGCGGTATCCGGGTCGGTGCCCACTTCAAAGGTGAGCGTGATGCTCACCGTGCCGTTCGAGGTCGAGGTCGAGTTGTAGTACAGCAGGCCTTCGATGCCCGAGAGCTGTTCCTCGATCGGCGCCGCCACCGTGCGCGCCAGCGTTTCGGCGTTGGCACCCGGGTAGGTGGCGGTGATGATGACGGTCGGCGGCGAGATTTCCGGATACTGCGCGATCGGCAGCGACAGCGAGGCCACCAGGCCCGCGATCATGATGACAATGGAGATGACGCCCGAAAAAATGGGGCGGTTGATGAAGAAGCGGGCCATGTCGCGCGCTCCTTCAGGACTTGGACGGCGCGGTCGCGGCGGGCGCTGCCGGTGCCGCCGGGGCTTCGCCCGGCGCGCGCGGGGCGACCGGTGCTCCGGGGCGCAGCTTGAGCAGATTGTCGGTGATCACGCGGTCGCCCGGCTGCAGGCCGCCGGTCACCACCCAGTCCTTGCCCTGCCACAGCCCGAGCCTGACCGGCCGCGGCTCGACCTTGTTGTCGGCATTGGCCAGCATGACCACCGGGCCGTTCTCGGTCTGGCTCACCGCCGACTGCGGCACCAGATAGACGTTGTCCTGTTCGCCGGCGATCACCCGCGCCCGCACGAACTGGCCGGGCAGCACCCGGCCGTCGGTATTGGTGAATTCGGCGCGCATTTCCAGCGTGCCCAGCGACGGGTCTATGCGGCTGGCCGAAAAATTGATGCGACCGCGCTGCGGCAGGACGGAGCCGTCCGGCAGCTGCAGTTCGACCTCGCGGAAGCCGCGCACCGCGGCGCGGCCACCCGGCACCGCGGCCAGATCGGTGTCGGACAGGCTGAAGCGCACCCAGATCGGGTCGAGCTGGGCGATGGTGGTGAGCAGGCTGTCGGCGCCGGTACTGACCAGCGAACCTTCGGACTTGACCGCCCGGCCGCTGACGCCGCTGACCGGCGCCGTGACCTGGGTGTAGCCGAGGTTCAGTTCGGCTTCGCGCACCGCGGCTTCGGCCGACTTGACCGCCGCCTTGGCGACCGCAGCAGCCGAACGGGCGTCGTCGAATTCCTTCTGGCTGATCGCCTTGTCGGCCACCAGACCGTTCAGGCGCTGCGACTCACGGGCGGTCTGTTCTTCCACCGCCTGCGCTTCAGCCAGCCTGGCCCTGGCCTGCGACAGCGCGATCTCGAACGGCGCGCGTTCGATCTGGAACAGCAGCTGCCCGGCCTTGACCGGCTCGCCCTCGCGGAAGCGCCACTTTTCCAGAATGCCGCTCACCCGCGCTCTCACCTCGACCTCGCGTATGCCTTCGGCCTGGGCCACCGCCTCGACCACCAGCGGCGCGCGGGTGGGGGCCGCCTGCAGCACGGTCACCGGCACGGCGGGGGGGGCAGCCTGCGCCTGCGGCGCGGACTGTGCCTTGTCGCCACACCCGGCAGCCAGGGCGGACAGCGCGACGGCAAATGCACAGAGAACGATGGAACGGAAGGACGGAACAGGGCGCCGGGCAGACGCCGCAGCGGTGCGGACAGGCATCGGAAACTCTCCGGAGGTCGGCTTGCAATTATATACAAGCACGAATGTTTGTAAATTTGGCGCACGGATTTCAGGTCTTATCCGTGCCAGCCCCCGAACGCCATCTGGCACCTCGGCTCCCGGCGCGCCGCCGGGCTGTCCGGCACGCACCGCAGATCACTGCCCTTGGTCAGTATGGCGCCTAATCAGTTCCGCCCGGCTTCGGTCCAGGCTCCAGCTCGCCCCGCTCCATCCGCTCACCGTCCCGGCTCTCCGGCACGGCTGCCGCGTCGCCCTGCAAGCGGCGCCGGACCATGTGGATGTGGGCACGCAGCTGGTAGTAATAGTCCGAATGCGCCAGCGGCACCGTAATGCGGGCGACCGCCGCCTCGATGCGTTCGAGGTCGTCCAGCCCTTCTGCCCGGCTGCGCGACGACTCGTCCATCAGCGCCTGGCGCTCGACGTCCTTCAGTTCGCCGTACCAGCGGTACAGCTTGCTGCGCACCCGCCAGACGTAGAGCTGGGGCAGTATCTTGAACAGCGGCAGCGCCAGGGCCAGCAGCGGTACCAGCAGCACCAGCATGCGGTCGAGCAGGTTGGCGATCGAGAACGGCAGGTAGCGCTGCAGGAAGGGCGGGCCGGCTTCGTAGAAGCGCTTCGCGCGCGGGTGCAGGTCGAAGTCACCGGCGTCCGCCTTCGGGAATTCGCCCGGGCGCTGGAATACGGTGGCTTCGGCATGCGCCGGTTTCATCGCGCCCAGCATCAGGTCGATCAGCGCCGGATGGGTGTCCTCACGTGCCACCACATAGGCCTGGGTCGCGACCAGCGACACGTCGCGCGGCGGAATGTCGCGCACGAAATCGATCGCGCCGCGCGGCAGCGTGAGCAGACTCAGATGCGGAAAGCGGCGCGAATACGCCGGCGCCTGCGCCAGTGACATCAGCGACACGCCGTCGGCGTACAGCAGCGACCAGACCGAGGCGGAATGCACCGCGCCGACCACGATCAGCGCGTCGATGCGCCGGTGCAGCAGCGCGGCCACGCCATCGGTGCCGCTCAGCGGCAGCAGCCGGCGCCGGTCGGTGTCCATGCCGTGGGCGGCCAGCATCTGCAGGGCAAGATGACGGGTACCGCTGCCTTCGGCACCAATGCCGATGCGCAGCCCCTTGAGCTGATCCAGCCGCTCCAGCCCCGGCCGGCCACGATAGAACACCCACACCGGTTCGTAATAGGCGGCGCCCAGCGACAGCAGGCCGGGCGGATGGTCAGGCGCACTGCCGCCCTGGATGAAGGCGAAATCCACGGCCTGCTCAAGGTCGCCGACACGCTTCAGATTCTCGATCGAACCCGGACTTTCCAGCGCATTCACCGCGATGCCGTACCGCTCGATCAGCGGTTTGTAACGCGCACAGTAGGATTCATATGCCGACCCGGGCGCACCGCAGCTGATGATGGCCTGATCGGGCGGCGCCGGCTTGATGTAGCGGGCGGCAAACCAGAAGCCGGCCGCGATGATGAGCAGCGCCGGCAGGCCGAGCGCGAACATGTCGCGAAAGGACAGCTGGCGCAGCCAGTTGCGCAGGGCCGATGCACGCAGCGTGTAGGGCATGGGGGCTTTCATGTCGGGAATGGCGGCGGTCGGGAGCGTGACAGCCCGTTAAAGTCGCATGCCTTGATGACCGTAATCAAGCAGTGCGGAGGCGTCCGATACGCATCCGACGGTCTTCCCCTGATGTCGGCAGACGCCGCATCGGTGGCCGGGAACGGGCGCCTATATATGGAGTGTGCGGATGAATGTAGTGGTGGTGGATGACGCGCAGGTCAATCTGGTACTGATGTCGGCCCTGCTCGGCAAGCTTCCGGACGTGGAATCGACCACTTTCCAGGTTCCGGCGGAAGCGCTCGAGCACTGCATCCGCACCGATCCTGATCTGGTCATCGTCGATTACATGATGCCGGACATGGACGGCATCGAGTTCATCCGTCGTTTCCGCGCCCAGCCAGCCCGTGCCCAGACACCGCTGCTGATGGTGACCGCCGACCACGAGAAGGAAGTGCGCTACCGCGCGCTCGAATCCGGCGCCAACGACTTCCTGACCAAGCCGGTCGATCGCATCGAATTCACCTCGCGCGTACGCAACATGCTGTCGCTGCGCTCAGGTCAGGTGGCGCGGGCCAATCACGCGCGCACGCTGGCGGCTGAAGTGCGGCGCGCAACCGCGGAAATTTTCGAACGGGAACGCGAAACGCTGAACAAGCTGGCGCGGGCCGCCGAATTCCGCGACCCGGAAACCGGTGCCCACATCCTGCGCATGGCCCATTTCTCGGCGCTGATCGCCCGCCGTATGGGACTGGATGCAGACGCCCAGGAATCGCTGCTGATCGCCGCACCCATGCACGACGTCGGCAAGCTCGGCACGCCGGACCACATCCTGCTCAAGCCGGGCAAGCTGACGCCGGAAGAGTTCGACATCATGAAAGAGCACGCGGCCATCGGCTACGAAATCCTGAAGGGGTCCGCCTCGCCCTACATGCAGCTGGCAGCCACCATCGCACTCAGCCATCACGAGAAATTCGACGGCAGCGGCTATCCGAAGGGGCTGGCCGGAGAAGACATTCCGCTCTTTGGCCGCATCGTCGCAGTGGCGGACGTGTTCGATGCGCTCACCTCGGCACGGCCCTACAAACCGGCCTGGGAACTGGAGCGCGCCCGCCAGTTCCTGGTCGACGGCCGTGGCAGCCATTTCGACCCGGTGTGTGCCGAAGCGCTGCTGGACAGCTGGACCGAGGTACTCGACATCCGCGCCACTTACCGCGACGAAAGCTGATCGATGCGGGTTCCCGTCTCCAGTCCGCACCGGCTGCTGCACCGGATCACGCTGCTGTTCGCACTGGTGTTCGGCGCCGGTGCCATCGGCAACGCCTTCTATACGGCAAGGGAACAGGCCGAACAGACGACGGCGCTGCTGGAACGTGCGAGCCTGGCCGAATCACGCAGCATCGCCGTCGGCCTGATCGCTGACATGAACCATGACAGCGATGCCGTACTCACCCTGCGCCCCAGGCTGTCCGATCACAGCGCGCTGCTGGCGGCCGCCCTGGTCAGTCCGGACGGACGCGTCCTGTCCGCGCTGGAGCACGGAGAGGACGGTCACTGGCACACCGCAAGGCGCGCGCCGTCCGACCTGCCACCGGCAGCGCTGATTGCGCGCGCGCGCGCGGGCGAGAACAACGGCGAAGGGCGCCGCCTCATCGTCAGCTGGGTGCCGCTGACCGGAGGCGGGCAGACCGCCTGGCTGCGCACCGAACACGATACGCCGGAGGCGCGCGAGGTCAGCGCCCACATTCTGGAAGACAGCCTGCTGCACGGCCTGATCGCCGTCCTGCTCGGTGCAACCCTGCTCTACGCACTGCTGCGTCGCCCGCTGGCAGCGCTGAATCAATGCACCGATTTTGCCGAGCGGCTGGATCACTCGATGGGCGACACCCTGCCGACCACCACCGGCGCGCATGAAACCGACCGCCTTGCGCAGGCCCTGAACTGGGCCTCATTGAGCCTGTACAACCAGCGCAGCGCCCTGGAAGAGAGCGAAGCGCGCACCGTTGCCATTCTGGGGGCTGCGCTGGACGCGGTGATCACCTTCGACAGCTTCGGCAACGTGATCGAATACAACCCGGCCGCCGAACGCATGCTGGGCTGGAGCACTGCGGAAGCCATGCAGCACCCGGTGATCGAGCTTCTGGTTGGCGCGGAGGACAGGGAAGCCGGCGAACATGATCTGCTGCAGTGGCTGGGGCGCCGCTACGACGCCGTGATCGGTCACCACCTCGACCTCGAGATCCGCAGCCGCAGCGGCCGGCGCTTTCCGGCCCAGATCGCCATCACCTCCACCCATATGAAGGGCCGGGCACTGTTCACAGCCTTCCTGTCGGACATCGGCGAACGCAAGGCGGCGGAAGAACAGATGATGGCCGCGCGCGACGCGGCGGAAGCGGCCAATCGGGCGAAGAGCGACTTCCTGGCGAACATGAGCCACGAGATCCGCACCCCGATGAACGCCATCATGGGCATGACAGAACTGGCGCTGGACACCGATCTGAGTCCGGATCAGCGGGAATACCTGTCGCTGGTGAAACAGTCCTCCGAAGCGCTGCTGACCCTGATCGACGAAATTCTGGATTTCTCCAAGATCGAAGCCGGCCGGCTGGATTTCGAGCAGATTCCGTTCAGCCTGCGCGACGTGGTGGGTTCCATCGTGCGCACGCTCGCTCCCCAGCCGGGCAAACCGGTGCAACTCGGCTGCCGCATCGACCCCTCGGTGGCGGATGGCGTGATCGGCGACCCGACCCGCATCCGTCAGGTGCTCACCAATCTGATCGGCAACGCACTCAAATTCACCGAACGCGGCAGCGTCGACGTGTCCGTCACGCTGGAGCAGAGCAACGAAGACACGCAACTGCTGCGCTTCGCGGTGCGCGATACCGGCATCGGCATCCCGGAGGACAAGCAGGGCCTCATTTTCGAAGCCTTCTCCCAGGCAGACAGTTCCACGACCCGCAAATTCGGCGGCACCGGACTCGGCCTGGCCATCTGCACGCGACTGGTGCGCCGCATGGGCGGCACACTGGGCGTCTCCAGCCGCCCGGGTGAAGGCGCCACCTTTCATTTCGGCGTACCGCTGGCACGCGCACGCGGCAGCGCACTGGCCACGATGTCGCCCAGCACGCTCGAAGGCCTGCCGCTGCTGGTGATCGAACCCGACAGCCACTCCCGGATGCAGATCGCCACGCAACTCAATCAGTGGCAGGTCAACGCGCGCCTTTGCGCCGATCTGGATGAAGGCATCGGCGCCATCGTTTCTGCAGAAGCCGAAGCGCAGTGCTTCCGGGCACTGCTGGTGGCCGAAGAACTTGCGGCACGTGACGGATGGGCGCTCGTGCATACGCTGTCAGGGCAGAGCGCGGCGGAACTGCCCATCATTCTTCTGCATGACAGCGAGGCACCGACGAGCGGTCTGCCGCCCTCGGTCAGTGGTGTGGTGGCGCGGCCGGTACAGACGGCACCGCTGCTCGATGCGCTGATTGCCGCAACCGGCGCCGGCAGCGCGCGCGGGGCCGGTCATTCCGCGGCCATCTCGGCCAGCGAGCACCGGTCACTGAAAATCCTGCTGGCCGAGGACAATCCGGTGAACCAGACGCTGGCCGTTCGCATACTCGAACGGTTGGGGCATCAGGTAGACGTGGCGGACAACGGCCTGATCGCCGTATCCAGGGCCGCGGAACGCCGCTACGACGTCATCCTGATGGATCTGCAGATGCCTCAGATGGGCGGTTTTGAAGCGACCCGTCACATTCGCGCCCAGGACGGAGAACGCCACACGCCCATTGTCGCGATGACCGCCCATGCCATGGCAGGCGACCGGGAAAAATGCTTTGCGGCCGGCATGGATGCCTATGTATCAAAGCCGGTGCAGGTGGCCGCGCTGGTACGCGCACTGGACGAGGTGCTCGTTTCGCCTTCATCTTCCGCGGCCGTGCCGGCCGGACCGGCGGCACCGCCCTTCTCGCCGGACAGCGCACCGCCCTTCGACCGCAATTTCACGCTGGGCAACCTGGGTGGCGACGTCACGCTGATGCACGACATCATCGTGCTCTTCCTGCGGGACTATCGCGGCATGATGAAAGCCCTGCGCGATGCCGCCGGAGATTCGCATGACACGCTGGCGGAGCAGGCCCACGCGCTGAAGGGCACGGTGCGCAATTTCGGCGCCAGCCACGCTGCCGGACTGGCCGGACGACTGGAGCGCAGCGGCAACGGCGCGCCGGGCAAGGCAGGCACCGCCGCGCTGCTGGACCAGCTCGAATCCGCGCTGGAAAGGCTGGCCGAAGAACTGCGCAGCGAAATGAAGGCGAACCGGGTCGCCGCCTGATCAGTCGCGACGGCGGCGCAGCGCGGCGGACAGCACACCGGCACCGGCCAGCATGAAGGCCCAGGATGCCGGCTCCGGCACCGCGCTGATCGACACGTTGTCGAGCGCAGTGGTTTCGACCACGCCGGATATGTATTCACCACGGATGCGCAGCCGCTGCAGATCGCCGAGCACGGCCTGCACCTGGGCTGCGGTGGCGAAACTGCCATCCAGAGTGCCGACGCGCCAGTCGCCCGCGTTCAGCGACACCGCGTAGTCGGTCCAGCCAGTGCCTGGCTGACTGACGTTCTGATAGACCAGCACCAGCCCGCTGCCATTGACCAGCACCAGATCCGGATCGTCGCGCCACTGCGGCGTCTGCACCGACAGCGTCTGGCTGTAGCGCAGCACGCCGCCGTAGTAGGCGGACAGATCGCCGAGGAAGGATTCCGGCGCCTCGAAGAAGAAACTCATCGACGACGGATCGGTGTAGCGGATGAACTGGCCCGCTTCATCGTAGTCCGGCGTGAACGAGCCACCGAAGGAATCGAAGGGCGGATTGGTGTCGGACACCGTCCAGCCGTCATTGCCTGAATCGAAGGTGCTCGACGGCGCGGCCTGCGCCACCTGGGCGGCGCCCAGCGTCAGCAGCGACAGCGCGATGAGGGATGAACGCATGGACCGACCTCCTTCACGGTGATGGAAGCCGGCACGCTAATCCCGCAGGGGGCGCACACCACGTGAATATGTCACGGACGTGCGCGTCAGCGCCCCGCTCAGCCGGCCGCCTGCGTGCCGCGCTGGATGAACTCGATCTTGTAGCCGTCCGGGTCTTCGACGAAGGCGATCACGGTCGAGCCGTGCTTCATCGGGCCGGCTTCGCGCACCACCTTGCCGCCGCGCGCCTTCACCTGATCACAGGCCGCGTAGGCGTCGTCCACCTCGAGCGCGATATGGCCGTAGGCATTGCCCAGGTCGTACTTCTCGGTGCCCCAGTTGTAGGTCAGTTCCAGCACCGCACCGTCGGCTTCGTCCTGATAGCCGACGAAAGCCAGCGTGAACTGGCCGTCCGGATAGTCCTTGCGGCGCAGTTCGCGCATGCCGAGAACCTGGGTGTAGAAATCGAGCGAGCGGTCGAGATTGCCGACCCGCAGCATGGTGTGGAGGATGCGCATGGGAATGTCCTTTCTTCAGGGGGCGACGATGCGGCCCGGATGGTAGGCGCGCAGTTCGCGGCGGGCGTCCTCGAAACCGGGCAGGATGGCCGCCACGGTGTCCCAGAACGCGCGGGAATGATTCAGTTCCTTCAGGTGCGCCAGTTCGTGCGCGATCACGTAGTCGATCACCGCCGGCGAAAAATGAATGAGCCGCCAGTTCAGCCGGATCACGCCCTGCGCGGTGCACGAGCCCCACAGCGTGCTGGCCGAACTGAGCACCACGCGCGACGGTGCCACGTCGATGGCGGCCGCCAGTTCGCCGGCCCGCCGGATGAACAGCGCCAGCGCCTCCTGCTGCAGGAAGCCGGATACCGCATCGCGGATGCGGTCATGGTCGGCGTCGGCCGGCAGCGGCAGGCGCAGTTCGTCCGCCTCGACCAGCGGCCGGGCGCAGGTGTCGCCCAGGCGCAGCGTCACCGGATGGCCCATGTAGGGAATGCGGGCGCCATCGCGCCAGTCGGTGCGCACCGGCGCGCGCCGTGCGCGCACCTCGCCCAGCTTGGTGAATATCCAGCGCTGCTTTTCGCGCAGCGCCTCCTCGATCTGCGGCATCGTGACCCAGTGCGGCGCGGTCACGCGCAGGCCGGATTCGCCGATCGAGAAGCCGATGGAATTGCGACGGCTGCGGCGCAGCGCGTACTCGACGATCTGCTGGCCGAGCACGATATGGCGTCCGCGCACCGGCGGCGGTGCGTTGTCAGGCACGTCGAGCGCCAATTCAAGCTGCTGCGGGCACGGGGGCGTTTTCATAGTGGTGCGGGAACAGCCTGCGCATTTCGCTTTCGATCCATGCTTGAGCCTGCCGGTTGATCTGTTCCGACGTCAAGCCCCGGGTGTCGATCGCCGGGCCGATGCTCACGGTGATCTCGCCCGCCTGCTTCAGGAAGGCATTGCGCTTCCAGAAATCGCCGGCATTGTGCGCGATCGGTATCACCGGCGCACCGGTCACCTCGGCCAGCCGCGCCCCCCCAATCTTGTAGCGCCGGGTCTGGCCCGGCGGCATGCGGGTGCCTTCCGGGAACACGGTGACCCAGAAACCGAGATCGAGCAGCCTGGCACCCTGTTCCTCGACCTGGGTGAGCGCGTCCTTACCGGCGCCGCGGTCGATCGCGATCATCGGCATGCAGCCCAGGCCCCAGCCGAAGAAAGGAATGCGCAACAGTTCGCGCTTGAACACGAAAGCCACCGGCGGAAGGATGACCTGCAGCGCCAGCGTTTCCCACGCCGACTGATGCTTGCACAGCACCACCGCCTTGCCCTGGGGCAGGTTTTCGCGGCCGATCACCCGATGGCGCAGGCCGACCACCCAGTACAGCGCCCACATCACCATATGGGTCCAGAAGCCGATCACCCGGTAGCGCGCGCGCGCCGGCAGCGGACGCGCCAGGATGGCGAGCAGCGAGTACGGCGGCGTGAGGACGAACAGGATGACGAAGAACAGCAGCGAGCGGATGAAGGTCATCAGTCGGTATTTACCGTGAGTGCGCGCACATAGGCGGCGAGATTGTCGTGAATGGGCGTGCCCGGCGGCAGATCAGGGTCGATCGCGGTCTTCTCGCCCTTGCCGGTGCGCACCAGTACCGGCTGCGCGCCGGCGGTGACTGCGGCCTGCAGGTCGCGCAGGCTGTCGCCGACCACCGGCACATCCTCCAGATCGACATTGAAGCGCTCGGCGATCTCCAGCAGCATGCCCGGCCTGGGCTTGCGGCAGGCGCATTTGGAATCGGCCGCATGCGGGCAGAAGAAGATGGCGTCGATGCGGCCACCGGCCTGGGCCACCGTGCGGTGCATCTTGTCGTGGATGGCGGCCAGCGTATCCATGTCGAACAGGCCGCGGCCCACGCCCGACTGGTTGGTCGCCACCACCACGCGCCAGCCCCACTGGTTCAGCTGCGCGATCGCCTCCATCGAACCTTCGATCGGACGCCACTCCTGCGGCGACTTGATGAACTGATCGGAGTCGTAGTTGATGACGCCGTCACGGTCGAGAATGATGAGCTTCACGCGCGTTCCGTCCTCAGTCCTTCAGTTCGAGGCGCGAAATGTCGGCCACCGCATTCATCGCCGCAGCCAGCTGCCCGAGCAGCGCAAGCCGGTTGGCGCGCACCGCGGCATCGTCGGCATTCACCATCACGTCGTCGAAGAAGCGGTCCACCGGTGCGCGCAGCTGCGCCAGCGCGGTCAGCGCCTCGGCATAGCGGCTGGCCGAGAGATCGGCCTCCAGCGTCGGCTGCACTGCGGTCAGCGCGGCGTGCAGTTCGCGCTCGGCGGCTTCGGCAAAAAGCGCGGCGTCGACCGTGCTGCCGACCGATTCGGCCTTCTTCAGAATATTCACGATGCGCTTGTTGGCGGCCGCCAGCGACTGTGCCTCCGGCAATGCCGAGAAGGCGACCACCGCAGCCAGCTTGGCCGGCACCCGGTCGATGCGGGTCGGACGCTGCGCCAGCACGGCATCGATCGCGCGCGCGTCGTGGCCGGCGTCGCGCAGCAGATTGCGCAGGCGCTCGATCATGAAATCCAGCAGCTGACCCTCGAAATTCGCGCTCTCGCCCTCGCCCACCTGGCCGGCGCGGAAGCCGCCGCGTGCGGCGGCGATCAGTTCGGCGAGGTCCAGCGGCAGCGGCGCTTCCATCAGGATGCGCAGCACGCCCAGCGCGGCACGACGCAGCGCGAACGGGTCCTTGTCGCCGGTCGGGATCTGGCCGATGCCGAAGAAACCGGCCAGCGCGTCCACCTTGTCGGCGACCGACACCGCGCAAGCGATCGGGCCTTCCGGCAGCGCGTCGCCGGCAAAGCGCGGGCGGTAGTGCTGGTCGACCGCCTGCGCCACCACTTCGGCCTCGCCGTCGTGCTGCGCGTAGTAGCGGCCCATCACGCCCTGCAGTTCCGGGAATTCGCCCACCATGTCGGTCATCAGGTCGGCCTTGGCCAGCAGGCCGGCACGCGCCGCCTGCATCACGTCGGCGCCGAGGCGGCCGGCGATGTCGGTGGCCAGACGCTGGATGCGCATGACGCGGTCCATCTGGCTGCCCAGGCGGTTGTGATACACCACCGCCTCCATCTTCGTGATGCGCGAAGCCAGCGGCGACTTCTTGTCCTGTTCGAAGAAGAAGCGCGCGTCCGACAGACGCGCGCGCACCACGCGCTCATTGCCGGACACGATGTTGTGCGGGTCCGCCACCTGCATGTTGGACACCACCAGGAAGCGGTTCAGCAGACGGCCGGCGGCGTCGAGCAGCGGGAAGTACTTCTGGTTGGCCTTCATCGTCAGGATGAGGCACTCCTGCGGCACGGCGAGGAATTCCGGTTCGAACTGCGCGACATACACGTTCGGGTTCTCGACCAGCGCGGTCACTTCGTCGATCAGCGCCGCGTCGTCGACATGCTGCACGCCGTCGCCGAGCGCACGGCAGGCTTCGGCCAGACGCTGCACGATGAGCGCGCGGCGCGCGTCGAAGGAGGCCATCACCGCGCCGCGCTCGTACAGCGCGCGAGCGTATTCGTCGGCATTCGCCAGCGTCACCTCGCCCTCGCCCATGAAGCGGTGGCCGCGGGTGCTGCGGCCGGCGGCATGGCCGAAGGCCTGACCCGGCACGATGCGTTCGCCGTGCAGCAGCACCAGACCGTGCACCGGGCGCACGAACTGGTAGTCGCAGTCGGCCCAGCGCATGAGTTTCGGAATCGGCAGCTTCTTCAGCGCGTCGAGCACGATGCCGGCCAGCACATCGTCGAGTGCTGCGCCCGGTACCGTCATCGCGAAGAACAGCGTTTCACTCTTGCCGTCCATGCGGCGGGTGAACTGCGGCAGCGCCTCGACCGGAATGCCCTTGGCCTGCAGCTTCTTCAGCAGCGCGGCGGTCGGCTTGCCTTCGGCATCCAGCGCCACCGCGACCGGCATCAGCTTTTCATCGACCACCGCATCCGGTGCGCGATCGGTCACGCCCTGCACGGTCAGCGCAAGGCGACGCGGGCTGGCGTAGCGGTCCATGCGCGCATCGGCGGCGACCAGCTTGCGCTCGACCAGCGCCTTGAACACCGCATCGGCAAATACTTCGCCCAGGCGCGACAGCGCCCTGGGCGGCAATTCTTCGGTCAGCAGTTCGACCAGCAATGTGGCTTGCATAGTTATTCCAGACAGGCCGCCGCAGCGGCCTCAAAACGGTTCGGTCGGATCAGGATGGACGCGTGGCCCCTCAGGCCGCGCGCAGTGCCTCGATGCGCTGGCACTCTTCCTCGCCCAGCAATGCGCGCAGACGCGGACTGCTCAGGTCGGCCATCGGGAAACCGCGCTGTTCGCGCGAAGCGTAGTAGGCCTGCGCCACCAGTCGCGCCAGCGCACGCACGCGGCCGATGTAGGCAGCGCGCTCGGTGACCGAAATGGCGCCACGCGCATCCAGCAGGTTGAAGCTGTGCGAGGCCTTCATGACCATTTCATAGCCAGGCAGCGGCAGGCCGGCCTCGATCAGGCGCTTCGCTTCCGACTCGTAGTCGCCGAACTGGCGGAACAGCCATTCGACGTTCGAATGTTCGAAGTTGTAGGTCGACTGTTCGACCTCGTTCTGGTGATACACGTCGCCGTAGCGGATGCCCGGCGCCCACACCAGGTCGTACACGTTCTCGACGCCCTGCAGATACATCGCCAGACGCTCGGCGCCGTAGGTGATTTCGCCCAGCACCGGCTTGCACGGAATCGAACCCACTTCCTGGAAATAGGTGAACTGGGTCACTTCCATGCCGTCCAGCCACACTTCCCAGCCCAGACCCCAGGCGCCCAGCGTGGGCGATTCCCAGTCGTCCTCGACGAAGCGGATGTCATGCTTCGTCGGATCGAGGCCAAGCGCGCGCAGGCTGTCGATGTACAGCTCCTGGATGTTGGGCGGCGACGGCTTCAGCGCGACCTGGAACTGGTAGTAGTGCTGCAGCCGGTTCGGGTTCTCGCCATAGCGACCATCCTTCGGGCGACGCGAGGGCTGCACGTAGGCGGCACGCCAGGGCTCCGGGCCGATGGCGCGCAGGAAGGTGGCGGTGTGGAAGGTGCCGGCACCGACCTCGATGTCATAGGGTTGAAGCAGCGCGCAGTTCTGGTCGCCCCAGAAGCGGGACAGACGCAGCAGCACTTCCTGGAATGTGGGTGCAGCGGACATGGAGCCAGACCGTGAGGGAAAGGCGGGATTTTACCGGCTCAGCCCTTTTTGCGCTGCACCGCGGCAACGATGACGGCGGCAAGCGCCAGCAGCAGTACCGGCAGATTGCCCCAGCGCAGGAAAGGGGTGTGTCCCTGATACCCCTGCAGCTCGACCCGCAGGGCCGCCCGGCTGAACGGCGACAGTGCCGCAATCACGCGGCCGTCCGGCTGGATGGCGGCCGTCATGCCGGTATTGGTCGCGCGCAGCATGGGCCGCCCCAGTTCGAGCGCGCGCACCTGCGCGATCTGCAGGTGCTGCGGCTGTGCCCAGGAGTCGCCGAACCAGGCGGTGTTCGACACATTGACCAGCAGGGTCGCCTCGCGCGCACCGGCGATCAGTTCCTCGCCGAACACGTCCTCGTAGCAGATGTTCACCGCCACCTTCTCGCCCGCCAGATCCAGCGGCGGCTGCACCGCGGCGCCGCGTCCGAAATCGGACATCGGAATGGACAGCAGCTTCAGCGTCCAGGCGAACAGCGGCGGCGTGAATTCGCCGAAGGGCACCAGATGGGCCTTGCTGTACTGCGCATCGTCGCGACCGAGCGCCAGCGCGGTATTGAAATAGCGCGGACGGCCATCGACCTCGCCCACGGTGACCGCACCCATCAGCACGTCGCGCCCGGTGGCGCGCACCGCCTCCAGCCAGCGCGGGTCGATTTCGTCGTAGGGCAGCGGCACCGCGGTTTCCGGCAGCACCACCAGATCGGCCGGCCAGGCGCGGGCCAGATCGAGGTAGGCGTTCATCGACTCGGGCAGGCGCTCCGGCACCCACTTCATGCTCTGTTCGATATTCCCCTGCAGCAGGCTCACGGTCAGCGTGCGGCCGGTCGGCACGGTCCAGCTCACCGCACCGAGCAGTGCGCCACCGGCCAGCAGGGCGGCGAGCGACAGCAGCACCGGCCGCAGCGCCAGACGCTGCGTGACGAAAGCGGCCAGCAGGCCGGCCATCAGCGCGGCCACGAAGCCGGCACCATGTACGCCGAACACCGGCACATAGCCGGCCAGCGGGCTCGGGGCTGCGTGCGCATAGCCGCTGGCCAGCCAGGGAAAACCGGTAAACAGCGTGCCGCGCAGCCATTCGCTCAGCACCCACAGCGCGGCGAACAGCAGCGGCGCCAGACGCGGCGACGGCGCGAGCGCACGCAGTGCCGCCAGTGCGGCGGCCGGGAACAGCGCGAGATAGGCGCAGAACAGGAAAGTGGCCAGCAGCGACAGCGGCAGCGGCATGCCGCCGAACTGACTCAGGCTCACATTGACCCAGGACACGCCGGCGAGGAAACCGCCCAGACCGAACACATAGCCGGTCAGCGCAGCGGCTCGTGGCAGCAGCCCGTCGGTCAGCCACAGCAGGGTAGCCAGCGTCAGCACCGGCAGCACGAACACGCCGAAAGGCGCGAAGCCGGCGACGGTCAGCGCACCGGCAACGAAAGCCGCGGTCAGCCGCAGCGCCGGCTTCATTCGCCGGCGGCGGGCGCTGAGGTCTGCGGGAGACGATCCACCATCAGCGTATGCACCCGGCGACTGTCGGCGCGCAGCACGGTGAAGCGCAGCGCGTCGATCTGCACCACCTCGCCGCGCTTGGGCAGGCGACCGAGCTGGTGGATGACCAGACCGCCGACCGTGTCGTAGTCGTCGTCCTCGAAGGCGGTACCGAACACCTCGTTGAAGTCCTCGATCTCGGTCGCGGCCTTCACCCGGTAGCGACCGGTCTGGTCGGCGCGAATGTTGTCGGCCGACTCGTCGAAGTCGTATTCGTCCTCAATGTCGCCGACGATCTGTTCCAGCACGTCCTCGATGGTGACCAGGCCGGCGACGCCGCCGTACTCGTCGACCACGATGGCCATGTGATTGCGGCTGGCGCGGAATTCGCGCAGCAGCACGTTCAGGCGCTTGGATTCGGGGATGAATACCGCCGGCCGCAGCATGTCGCGCAGGCTGTCGTCATCGCCGGACATCAGACGCAGCAGATCCTTGGCGAGCAGGATGCCGATCACGTCGTCACGGTTCTCGCCGATCACCGGGAAACGCGAGTGCGCGGTGCGCAGCGCGGTCTGCACGATCTTTTCGAGCGGATCGTCGATGTCGATCACGTCCATCTGCGCGCGCGGAATCATCACTTCGCGCACCGGCATGTCGGACACCTGGAGGGCACCTTCGATGATGGACAGCGCGTCGGCGTCCAGCAGATTGCGTTCGAAGGCGGAGTGCAGCAGCACCAGCAGTTGTTCGCGATCTTCCGGCTCGCGCATCAGAAGATGCGACAGCCGTTCGAGAAAACCGGGGCGCTGCGAAGGAGAGGAACTACTGTCCATGCGGACCAAGGGTGACGAACATGCCCCCAGTGTAACCCGGGGAGCGTGTCCGTTTCGAGTCAGCCCCGCGCAGGCGGGGCTGGCAACCGGCTTACTGGACGCGAATGTCCACCCGGCGCGCCTCTTCCGGCGGGCCGTCGGCGGCGGTCACTTCCGGCTTGCGCAGGTGGATGCGGCCTTCCGCCACACCGGCCGCGACCAGCGCGTCGCGCACCGCCAGTGCGCGCGCCTTGGCCAGTTCCGCGTTCTGCGCGGCGTCGCCCGACGGATCGTGGAAACCCGACAGCAGCACGATGGCATCGGGCGTTGCGCCCAGCGCCGCCTGCACCCGCGCGATCGCATCGGCGGCCTCTGCGGCGAGTTCGGCCTGGCCGATCTCGAAATACAGGCGGGCCAGCGCCTCGCCCACCGGCTCCGGCACCTCGACCACCACCACCTCGGCCACCGGTGCGGCGGCCGGCTTGCCGGCCAGCGACACCGCATAGCCGACTACCGCAGCCACCACCGCAGTCACGATGACCGCCACCACCTTCAGGCCGACATCGCTGTCGTCGCTCTGATCCGACATTTCAGACCTCCGTTGATTGAATCGAATAGTCACCGGCGTAGGGATCTGCGATCCCGAGCCCGGCAAGGATATGACGTTCTTCGTCTTCCATCGCGTCGGCATCCTCGTCCGACGTTTCGTGGTCCCAACCCTGCAGATGCAGCGTGCCGTGCACGATCAGGTGGGCGGCGTGATCGGCAAAGGCCTTGCCCTGCTCCGCTGCTTCGCGCACCAGCACCGGCTGGCACACCACCAGATCGCCGGCCAGATGCGCGCCCTGTTCGTACGGGAAGGACAGCACATTGGTCGCGTAGTCGCGGCCGCGGTATTCGAGGTTGAGCGCCTGCCCCTCGTCCGCATCGACGAAACGCACCGTGATGTCGGCGCGCGTAATCACGTCCGGGTCGAGCGCGGCACGCACCCAGCGCTTCACGTCTTCGCGCGGCGGACAGGCCTCGCGCGCGCAGGCGTACTGCACCGACAGATTGAGCCGCATCAGCCGCGCGGCCCCTTGCGCATCGCTTCTTCGGCGTCGCGCTGCGCCTCGAAACGTTCGTAGGCCGACACGATGCGGGCCACCAGCGGATGGCGCACCACGTCTTCGGCCAGGAATTCGGTCATCGCGATGCCGCGCACGTCGGCCAGTACCTTGCGCGCCTCACCCAGCCCGCTCTTGTGGCCGCGCGGCAGATCGATCTGCGTGAGGTCACCGGTGATGACCGCCTTCGAGCCGATGCCCATGCGGGTGAGGAACATCTTCATCTGTTCCGGCGTGGTGTTCTGCGCCTCGTCGAGAATGATGAAGGCGTTGTTCAGCGTGCGGCCGCGCATGTAGGCCAGCGGCGCGATCTCGATCACCTGCCGCTCGAAGGCGCGGGCCACGCGCTCGAAGCCCATCAGGTCGTACAGCGCGTCGTACAGCGGCCGCAGATAGGGGTCGACCTTCTGCGCCAGATCGCCCGGCAGGAAGCCGAGCCGCTCGCCCGCTTCCACCGCCGGCCGGGTCAGCACGATGCGGGCGACGGTTTCGCGCTCGAGCGCATCAACCGCGCTGGCCACCGCCAGATAGGTCTTGCCGGTACCGGCCGGGCCGATGCCGAAAGTGATGTCGTGTTCCTGGATCTGCCGCAGGTACTGCGTCTGGCGCGGCGTGCGGCCGTGCAGATTGGTCTTGCGGGTATGCAGCACCGGGGCGGCCGGCTCGGCCGCCTGGCGGTTCGACAGTTCGATCAGCCCGAGCTGGATGGCATCGATGCTCAGATGCGCTTCGGCCACGCTGTAGAAATGGCGCAGTGCCGCCGCCGCGCGCTGCGACTGGCCGGGCTCGCCACTGACGCGGAAGCGCTCGCCGCGGCGGGCGATCTCGACGTCGTAGGCGGTTTCGAGCTGACGCAGGTTCTCGTCGAGCACGCCACAGAGGTTAGCCAGCCGCGTGTTGTCCAGCGGCTCCAGCACCAGTTCGAGCGGACGGGTCTTCAAGCGCTGACCGCCTCGCGGGTGACCACTTCGCCGCGCAGGCTGTGCGGCAGCGCGCTGGTGATGCGCACGTCGATGAACTGGTTGATCAGGCGCGCCGCGCCGGGGAAATTCACCACCCGGTTGTTGTCGGTGCGGCCAGCCAGTTCGGTTGCGTCCTTGCGCGCATGGCCTTCGACCAGGATGCGCTGCACCGTGCCCACCATGGTCTGGCTCACCGCCTGCGCCTGTTCGTCGATGCGCTTCTGCAGCCGCGCCAGCCGCGCCAGCTTCACCTCCTGCGGCGTGTCGTCGGCGAGGTCAGCAGCCGGCGTGCCCGGGCGGGCGCTGTAGACGAAGCTGAAACTGCCGTCGAAGCCGACGTCGTCGATCAGCTTCATGGTCTTCTCGAAATCCTCTTCGGTCTCGCCGGGGAAGCCGACGATGAAATCGGAGGTCAGCGACAGGTCGGGGCGCGCGGCGCGCAGCTTGCGCACCACCGCCTTGTATTCGATCGCGGTATAGCCGCGCTTCATCGCCGCCAGCACGCGGTCGGATCCGGACTGCACCGGCAGGTGCAGCTGCGACACCAGCTTGGGCAGCTTCGCGTAGGCGTCGATCACCCGCTGCGTCATTTCACGCGGATGCGAGGTGGTGTAGCGGATGCGCTCGATGCCCGGCAGGTCGTGCACGCATTCGAGCAGGAAGGCGAAGTCGCCGATGTCGTCCGAGTCACGGCTGATCGGCGCGCGCCAGGCATTCACGTTTTGGCCGAGCAGCGTCACCTCCTTCACGCCCTGACCGACCAGCATGGCGATTTCGGTCAGGATGTCGTCCAGCGGCCGCGACACTTCCTCGCCGCGGGTGTAGGGCACGACGCAGAAGGTGCAGTACTTGGAACAGCCTTCCATGATGGATACGAAGGCGGTCGCGCCCTCGACCCGCGCCGGCGGCATGTGGTCGAACTTCTCGATTTCCGGGAAGCTGATGTCCACCTGCGGCCGGCCGCTGGCGCGGCGCTTCGAAATGAGGTCGGGCAGCCGGTGCAGCGTCTGCGGGCCGAACACCAGATCGACATAGGGCGCACGCTCGACGATCGCCGCCCCCTCCTGGCTGGCGACACAGCCGCCGACACCGATGATGAGGTTGGGGTTTTCGCGCTTCAGGTGCTTCACCCGGCCGAGGTCATGGAACACCTTTTCCTGCGCCTTCTCGCGCACCGAACAGGTGTTGAACAGGATCACGTCGGCCTCTTCCGGGCGGTCGGTCTTTTCCAGACCTTCGGCGTCGCCGAGCACATCGGCCATCTTGTCCGAGTCGTACTCGTTCATCTGGCAGCCGAAGGTCTTGATGTAAATCTTGCGGGTCATCGGGGAACGGAAAAATTACTGTTTGGGCGCCGGCAGGTCGATCTCGTCCGGCGACAGCACCCAGACGCGGAACAGCTCGCCATTGGCGTCGAGCTGGTAACGCACCACCTGCTCGCTGCCTATCATCACCGGCAGCATGATGCGGTTGTCGGTCGAACGGATCTGCGCACCGGGCGCCAGCTTGAATATGTATTTGCCGACTTCGGCCACGCCGTTCTGAGGCGGCTTCATCTTGGCCTTGATCGCGTCCGGCGGAATCGGGCGCAGCTGCGCCGACGCGAGCAGCGGCAGGCACAGCAGCAGGAAGCTTGCGACGGAACGGAACATCGTTGGCAGAAGTCGGCCCATGAATGCCCGGGATTGTAGCGCGCGCCGCCGGAGCGGCCCAGAACCCTGCCGACACGGCGCCTGCCCCCCCCCCGCCTGGATTAAGAAGCCGGCCTTCACAAGCCTTGCGGAAACCAAGTCGCGGCAGTTTCATTCCAATGGCGTTAAATTGACCCCATTCGCTCGCGGCTGTCCGTCTTTTTCTTCCAGGATCATCACCATGAAAACCCGCGCTTACGCTGCCCGTTCGGCAGCATCGCCACTGACACCCTTTTCCTTCGAACGACGTACGCCGGGCAGCAAGGATGTGGCCATCGACATCCTGTACTGCGGCGTCTGCCATTCCGACCTGCACACCGCTCGCGGCGAATGGCCGGGCACGATCTACCCGTGCGTACCGGGCCATGAAATCGTCGGCCGGGTGACCGCGGTCGGCACCGGGGTGACCCGGGTGAAGGTGGGCGATCTGGTCGGTGTGGGCTGCATGATCGAGAGCTGCGGCAATTGCCCCTCCTGTGGCGACGGTCTTGAGCAGTACTGCGAACGCGGCTTCACCGGCACTTACAACGGATCGGTCTATGGCGGCGGCGAGAACACCTACGGCGGCTACTCGACCGCCATCGTAGTGACCGAGCACTTCGTGCTGCGCATCAATCACGGCGAACAGGATCTGGCGGGTGTGGCGCCGCTGCTGTGCGCCGGCATCACCACCTGGTCGCCACTGCGGCACTGGAAGGTCGGCCCGGGCAGCAAGGTGGGCGTGGTCGGCATCGGTGGCCTCGGCCACATGGGCATCAAGCTTGCGCACGCATTGGGCGCCCACGTGGTCGCCTTCACCACCTCGCCCTCCAAGCGCGACGATGCACGGGCGCTCGGCGCCGACGAAGTAGTGGTGTCGACGAACGCGGACGAACTGGCCGCCCACGCCAGCAGTTTCGATTTCATCCTGAACACGGTCGCCGCCCCGCACGACCTCGACCCCTTCCTGTCGCTGCTCAGGCGCGACGGCACGCTCACGCTGGTCGGCGTGCCGGCCGAGCCGCACCCGTCGCCTTCGGTCGGCAACCTGATTTTCGGTCGCCACCAGATCGCCGGCTCGCTGATCGGCGGCATCGCAGAAACACAGGAAATGCTCGATTTCTGCGCTGAACAGGGCATTACGGCCGACATCGAAGTGATTCCGATGCAGGGTATCGAAACCGCCTACGAACGCATGCTCAGGAGCGACGTGAAGTACCGCTTCGTGATCGACATGCAGTCGCTGAAGGGGGGCGCCTGAAGACGGGTCAGCGGCGCGGGTGAGCGCGGTTCAAGTTTTGATACGAACTCTCCCGAACGCATTGTTAGCACTCCATGTCAGAGAGTGCTAATGTTGACCTTCAAGGGAGGACCGAATCATGACTCATGCGCTGATGATTCCGAATCTGCCGGCGCCCGGCGCGCTGGGCAATATCGACAGCTACATTCAGGCGGCCAGCCGTGTTCCGCTGCTCACCGAAGAGCAGGAACAGTCGCTCGCCCGCCGTTTCCGTGACGACGAAGATCTCGGCGCTGCGCGCACCCTGGTCATGTCCCACCTGCGTCTGGTGATCGCGATCGCGCGCGGCTACCTGGGCTACGGCCTGCCGCACGCCGACCTGATCCAGGAAGGCAATATCGGCCTGATGAAGGCGGTGAAGCGCTTCGACCCGGACCGTGGCGTGCGCCTGGTGTCCTTCGCCATCCACTGGATCAAGGCGGAAATCCACGAATACATCCTGCGCAACTGGCGTCTGGTCAAGGTCGCCACCACCAAGGCGCAGCGCAAGCTGTTCTTCAATCTGCGCAGCCTCAAGCACAGCAGCAACACGCTGAATCCGGCGGAAGTGCAGGAAGTGGCGAAGACGCTGGGCGTGAAGCCGGAAGAGGTGGTGGAGATGGAAACCCGCCTGTCCGGTCAGGATGTCGCGCTGGAAGGCAGCAGCGAGGATGACGACCGCGACAGCGCCCGTCTGGCACCGATCCACTGGCTGGCCGATTCGGCCGCAGAACCGCTGGACGTGATGGAAGCGGCGCAGAACGTCCGTCTGCAGGAGGACGGCCTGCACTCGGCGCTGGCCGCGCTGGACGACCGCAGCCGTGCCATCGTGCAGCGGCGCTGGCTGGTGCAGGACGGCGAAGCGGCCACGCTGCACGAACTGGCCGCCGAGTACGGTGTGTCGGCCGAGCGCATCCGCCAGATCGAAGCCAAGGCCATGCAGAAAATGAAGGCATCGATGCAGAAGATGCTGGGCATGGCGGCCTGAGTCTCCGGGCGCCCAAACAGAAAAGCGACCTGCGGGTCGCTTTTCTGTTGCCCTGCTCACCGCCGCGGAATCAGCCCTGGGCGAGCAGTGCCTTCAGGTCGTCGGCGATCTTCTGCGGCGTTTCGCCGTGCCGGATGAACAGCCGGACATGGCCTTGCGCATCATGCACATAGGTGCCGGCAGAGTGATCCAGCGTATAGCTGTCCGGCGTCTTGCCCGGCACCTTCTGATAGAAGATCTTGTACTCCTTGGCCACCGCCGCGGTGGCCGCCGCATCGCCGCGCAGCCCGACGAAGGCGGGGTCGAACTTCGGCACGTAGGCAGCCAGCAGATCGCCGGTGTCTCGCTCGGGGTCCAGCGTAATGAACAGTACCTGCACCCTTGCCGCGTCCGGGCCGAGCAGCGTGAGCGCCTGCTTCATGGTGGCCAGACTGGTCGGGCACACGTCCGGGCAGTGGGTGAAACCGAAGAACACCGTCACCACCTTGCCCTTGTAGTCGGCCAGGGTGCGGGCGGCACCGGTGTGGTCGGTCAGCGAAAAACCCTTGGCGTACTCGGCGCCGGTGATATCCACGCTGTGGAAGCGCGGCCCGGAAGGACCACAGCCGGGCAGTACGATCGCCATCGCGCCCGCCAGAAGCGTGGCGTTGAAAGTGCGGCGCTTCACAGCTTCACGTAGTGGTCGACCAGCAGCGCTGCGAACAGCAACGACAGGTGCCACAGAGAGAAGCGGAAAGTTTTCTTCGCCAGCTCGTCCGAGTAGTTCCGCATCAAGCGCCAGGCGTAGATGATGAACATGCCGGACAGCACCACCGCGGACACCAGGTAGATCCAGCCGCTCATGCGCGACGCGAAGGGCAGCACGGTGACCGCGAACAGGATGAGGGTGTACAGGAATACCTGCAGACGGGTGTATTCAGCGCCGTGGGTCACCGGCAGCATGGGCAGGCCGGCCTTGGCGTATTCCTGGGTACGGTAGAGCGCCAGCGCCCAGAAATGCGGCGGCGTCCAGGCGAAGATGATCAGGAACAGCAGCAGTGCATCCGCCGACACCTCACCGGTCACCGCAGCCCAGCCCAGCACCGGCGGCATCGCGCCAGAGGCGCCGCCGATCACGATGTTCTGCGGCGTGGCCGGCTTCAGGAACACGGTGTAGATGATGGCGTAGCCGATGAAGGTGCCCAGCGTGAGCCACATGGTGAGCGGATTCACCCAGTGGTAGAGCATGGACAGGCCGGCGCCGCCGACCACGCCGGAAAAGGCCAGCGTCTCGAAGGAATTCACCTCGCCACGCGGCAGCGGACGGGCACGGGTACGCGCCATCACCGCGTCGATCTTCTGTTCGACCAGACAGTTCACCGCGGCAGCGGCACCGGCCACCAGCGCGATGCCCACGGTCGCCGCCAGCACCACACCCATGTCGGGCAGGCCGGACGGCACCGCGAGGAACATGCCGATCACGGCACAGAAGACGATGAGCGAAACGACCCGCGGCTTGGTGAGTTGCAGGTAATTGGACAGTTTCAGCTGGAAGGGCTGTCGATCAAGCCGCAGGGCTTTCATGCAGGGCTCCGGGTGTTCAGTACTGCGCGTTTGCGCGAACACGGTAGTTTATCAGTACCATCAGGATCACCAATGCTGCAGCGCCACCATTGTGGGCGGCGGCCAGGGGCAGCGGCAGGCTGAGCCAGACGTTGGCCACGCCCAGCGACACCTGCGCTACCAGCACCGCCAGCAGTGCATTGCCCAGCGCACGGTGCTGACCGGCTCGCAGCGCGAACGCCAGCGCACCGATCACCAGCGCCGCGACCACCGCGCCCAGCCGGTGCATCCAGTGGATGGCGGTCAGCGCATCCATGGTCAGCGTCTCGCCATCGGCGCTCTGACCCAGTTCGCGCACGATGTGAAAGCCATTGCGGATATCCATCTGCGGCACCCATTCACCGTGACAGGTCGGCAGATCAGTACAGGCCAGCGCCGCGTAATTGGTACTCACCCAGCCGCCGAGCGAAATCTGCGCCGCCAGCACGACGAAGGCGAGTGCGGCAAAGGTGCGCAGGCCCGGTCTGGCCGGACGCCCCGTACTGCCGGCCACGCGCGCGTACAGCCACACCAGCAGTGTGAGCACGGTCAGGCCACCGATCAGGTGACCGGTCACGATGGCCGGCTTCAGCAGCATGGTGACCGTCCATTTGCCAAACAGCGCCTGCAGTATCAGCACGCCGATCAGTATCGTGGCCAGCACCGGCGAGGTACCCCGCTCGCAGCGATGGCGCCAGGCGAATACCGCGATGGCCACGATGCACAGACCGACGATGCCGGCGAAGTAGCGGTGGATCATTTCCTTCCACGCCTTGGCGAACGACACCGGGCCATCCGGATTGGCAGCCAGCGCCGCCGAGATATGCTCGGATGCATGAATTACGGTCGGATGGCCGTAGCAGCCGGGCCAGTCCGGACAGCCCAGGCCGGCATCGGACAGACGGACATAGGCGCCGAGCACGATCAGCGCAAAGGTCATGACGATGGTGGTCAGCAGCAGCGTGCGATAGGTCTTCATCAGCCCAGCCTCGAATACTTCATCAGACGTTGGAAATCCTTGATCATCTTCTTGGGGTCCGGGTCATCCGGGTAGCGCATCATCACCTGCCCCAGCGGGTCGACCAGATGAATGGCGCGCGGATGCGCCGGATCGGTCGCGAACGTGGCCAGCGTCGCACTGCCCGCAGCCCGCACGACGTGCATGCCTTCGACCGCCGACAGCAGTTCCGGTTTGGGCTGCGCTCCATCGGTCAGCAGCCAGACACGTTCGATGCGATCCTGATGTTCGCCCTGCGCCTTGCGCACCTGGCGGATGAAGTACAGCAGTTCTTCACACTTGGCGTCGCAGCCGGCGCCATCGGCCAGTACGAGGGTCCAGCGCCCCTTCACCGTCGAGAACTCGAAAGGCTTGCCGTCCACGGTGGCCAGCACCTCGCCAGGCAGCGCGCGAGGCGACAGCAGTTGGCCGTAATTGACCGTACTGTCCGGTCGCCAGAAGAAGTACATCGCGTAGGACGCAAGCAGCGGCAGCACGCAGACCGCCGCAAGAATGATCAGAATCTTCCTGCCCTTCAAGACTTCTCTCCCGTTTTCCTCATTGCCGCATACAGACCGGACACCAGGGTGACCAGCGCAAAGCCGTACCACTGGGCGGCATACATCCAGTGCTTGTTGATGCCGAAATCCGGACGCACCGCATCGCGGCGCAATCCGTCATTCACGCCACCGTCCTGAACAAGAATGAAAGGCGCGAGTTCCAGCCCGAACGCCTTGCCCATCCGGTCCACCGTCACGTTCTGCCACACCCTGCCCTGAACCGCGTCGTCCGACAGTTCGACGAACCGGCCTGCGGGCGCTGTCACCACACCGTCCACCCTCTGCTCGCCCGAAGGGGTGCTCACCGCTGGCAGCAGATCGCGCCGTCCACCGTGCCCCACCCAACCGCGAGCCACCAGCACACAGCGGGTTTCGTTCTGACAGAGCGGCATGTAGACACCGTAACCGGCCTGCCCCCCCTTCACTTGGTTGTCGGCGAAAACAAGCGCGTCGGTCCGCCACTTTCCCAGCACGGAAGCCCGGATGTACTCGGGAGGGGCATCCGCCTCCCAACGGGTCAGCTCACGTGGCGACTGCGCCTGCGCGCGGACATAAGCGTCTTCGAGAGACTGCTTGTAGTGCGCTCGCGAGGTCTGCCAGCGCGCCGCCATCAACGTGACGGCAATCACCACCAGACAAGCCAGGGCCGGCCAGAAGCGGATGCGGAACAGGCGTCCCGCGAAAGTGAACTCAAGCATTGCCGTCGCTCGCCCGGCGGGTACACTGACCAGCCGAGCCAAGGATTCCTCTGATGCGCTACCTCGTGATCTTCATGCTGCTGACCGTGATTGCAAGCCTCGGTTCAGCCCTCTTCTTCCTGTTCCGCGACACCGGCAACTCAAGCCGCATGCTGCGCTCTCTGGCCATACGGGTCGGTCTTTCAATGACCCTGTTCATCCTGCTGATGATCGGCTACCGATTCGGCTTCATCACCGGCAAGCTCTGATCGCCCCACCTTCCTCGCCGGCGCAGGCTGGCCGGTGCATGCACTTTCGTCGCTTCAGCACAGGCTGCGCGCAGGCCGGGCCAGCCCTCTTCACCACGCTTCCGCGCACGAAACCTGAGCACGAAAAAAAGCGCCGCACGATGTGCGGCGCCGAGCGTTTATTTTATAAGGGCTCTTCTTTGCTTACCGGCCCACTCTCCTCCTCGCAGATCCCGATTTGACGTCAGATCCAATACACGACGACGAAAAGCAGCAGCCAGACGACGTCGACAAAATGCCAGTACCACGCAACCGCTTCGAAGCCGAAGTGGTTTTCCGGGCTGAAGTGGCCCGCAAGGACGCGGCACAGTATCACGATCAGCATCGTTGCACCAACAGTCACGTGAAAACCGTGGAAGCCGGTGAGCATGTAGAACACGGAGCCAAACACGCCGGTGGTCATCTTGACGTTCAGGTCTGAGTAGGCATGTGCATACTCGTAACCTTGGAAGCCGAGGAACACGACGCCCAGCGCAATGGTCAGGAACAGACCGAGCTTGAGCTGGCCGCGGTTGTTGTGCAGCAGGCCGTGGTGCGCCCAGGTCAGCGTGACACCCGACGTGAGCAGCAGCAGGGTGTTGATGGCCGGGATGCCCCAGGCACCCATGGGCGTGAACGGACCTCCGTCGTAGCCCGGACCTGCGTTCGGCCACAGCGCTGTCGCCTCAGGCCACAGAAGCGCCTGGTGTTCGAGAGTGGCCAGATCCGGCACGGAGAGCACGCGCGCATAGAACAGCGCGCCGAAGAAGGCGGCGAAGAACATCACTTCGGAGAAGATGAACCAGCCCATCGCCCAGCGGAACGACACGCCGACACGCTTGCTGTACAGGCCGCCTTCGGACTCATGGGCGACTTTGCCGAACCAGACATACATCATGTAGAACAGCACCAGCAGACCGGCGCCGAGCACAAAGCCGCCACCGCTGATCTTGTTCATCGTCAGCACGGAACCCAGTGCGAACAGGAACAGCGCGATCGACCCGGTGATCGGGTAGGTCGAGGGTGCCGGAACGTAATAGTAGGGGGCCTGCTGTGGCGTATGCGAGCTGCTCATTTGTATTTTTCCTTCCCGGTTTCTCTCAAGCGATGCTTATCAGAATTCTTACACCCAAGATCACTGCAATCACGAACAGCGCGGCTGCAACCACGCCCGTGACTATAACCTGTAGCGGTGTCAGCGAGGTCGCTGCCGCGTCGTGATCGCCCTTGCGGCGGATTCCGACGAAGGCTGACAACACCGTCACCACGTTCTTAACCAGTCCGGCCAAGTATCAGCCTCCGGCCTTTTCAACCTGCACGTTCGCCGCATTGGCGCCTGGCACCTCGAAAAAGGTGTAGGACAGCGTGATCGTGTTGATGTCCTTCGGCAGGGACGGCGACACGAGGAAGGCGATCGGCATGCGCCGCGTCTCCCCCGCTGCCAGCGTCTGCTGCTTGAAACAGAAACAGTCCAGCTTCTGGAAATACTGCATTGCCGCGGACGGCGTGTAGCTCGGGATGGCCTGACCGGTCACCGCATTTTCACGGCTGTTCGAAACTTCGTACTCGACGGTCACGATTTCGCCCGGGTGCACGGTCAGCGAACCTGTCACCGGCTTGAAATTCCACGGCAAGCGGTGAAGGTTGGCGTCGAACTCCACGGTAACGCTGCGCGACCGATCTACCTGGGTATTCAGCGGAAGCGTACTGTCCTGCCTGTTCAGGTTGTTCACGTCGAGCACCTGACACAGCTTTTCGTAGAACGGCACCAGCGCGTAGCCGAAACCGAACATCAGAAAAGCCGACACCACCAGGCGGATCAGCGTAGAGCGGTTACGGCCGGTAGCCTCGTCCGCTCCTGACCTCGGTTCGGTCATTGACCCGACACCCCGTAGCGCACGACGAACATCACGAACACCGCCACTGCGGTGGCCGCCAGCCACAACGCGGTACGCACGTTGCGGCGGCGGAGCTCTTCGTCCATCCCGGTCACTTGATCGCTCACTTGACGACCGGCGGCACTTCGAAGGTGTGGTGCGGCGCCGGCGACGGCACGGTCCACTCCAGGCCTTCAGCACCATCCCACGGCTTGGCAGAGGCCTTTTCCCCGCCCTTGATGCACTTCAGCACCACGATCAGGAACACCAGCTGAGACAGACCGAATCCGAAGGCACCGATCGAGGACACCATGTTGAATTCAGCGAACTGCAGCGAGTAGTCGGGAATGCGGCGCGGCATGCCGGCAAGGCCCAGGAAGTGCTGCACGAAGAAGGTCATGTTGAAGAAGATCAGCGACAGCCAGAAGTGCAGCTTGCCGAGCTTTTCGTCGTACATGTAACCGGTCCACTTCGGCAGCCAGTAGTAGGCACCGGCGTAGGCCGAGAACAGGGCGCCCGCCACCATCACGTAGTGGAAGTGCGCCACCACGTAGTAGCTGTCATGCAGTTGCACATCCACCGCGGTCATCGACAGCACCAGGCCGGAGAAGCCGCCCAGCGTGAAGAGGAACAGGAAGCCGATCGAGAACAGCATCGGGGTTTCGAAGGTCAGCGAACCACGCCACATGGTGGCCACCCAGTTGAACACCTTCACGCCGGTCGGGATCGCGATCAGCATGGTGGCAAACATGAAGTACAGCTGGCCGGCCACCGGCATGCCCACCGTGTACATGTGGTGCGCCCACACGATGAAGGACAGGATGGCGATCGACGAGGTCGCGTACACCATCGAGGCATAACCGAACAGCGGCTTGCGCGAGAAGGCCGGAATCACCTGCGACACGACACCGAAGGCCGGGATTGCGATGATGTACACCTCGGGGTGTCCGAAGAACCAGAAGATGTGCTGGTACAGGACCGGGTCACCGCCACCGGCGGCGTTGAAGAAGCTGGTGCCGAAATGACGGTCGGTCAGGATCATGGTGACCGCACCGGCCAGAACCGGCATCACCGCGATGACCAGATAGGCCGTGATCAGCCAGGTCCAGCAGAACAGCGGCATCTTCATCAGGGTCATGCCCGGGGCGCGCATGTTCAGGATCGTGGTCACGATGTTGATCGAGCCCATGATCGACGAAATGCCCAGGATGTGCACCGCGAAGATCGCCATGTCCATGCCGATGCCCATCTGCACGGTCAGCGGCGGATACAGCGTCCAGCCCGAGGCGGCAGCACCACCAGGAACCAGCAGCGAACTCGTCAGCAGAATGGCAGCCGGCGGCAGCAGCCAGAACGACCAGTTGTTCATGCGCGCGAACGCCATGTCGGAGGCGCCGATCATCAGCGGCAGCATCCAGTTCGCGAAGCCGACGAAGGCCGGCATGATGGCGCCGAACACCATGATGAGGCCGTGCAGCGTGGTCATCTGGTTGAAGCGGTCAGGATCGACCACCTGCAGGCCCGGCTGGAACAGCTCGGCGCGGATCACCAGCGCCATGATGCCGCCGACGATGAACATTGCGAACGAGAACCACAGGTACATCGAGCCGATGTCCTTGTGATTGGTCGTGGTGACCCAGCGCATGAATCCGCTGGGGTGATCATGTGCGTGATCGTGCGAGTGGTCGGCACCGCCCGGAATCGCAGCCATGTATGTCTCCCGAAATCTAGAAATTGACTGAACGTTCAGAGAGGCCGCTTACTCGCGCGCCATCTTGATGTCCGACGGTTGAATCACTTCGCCGGTCTTGTTGCTCCAGCTGTTGCGCGTATAGGTGATCACGGCAGCCAGATCGGTATCGCTCATGTGCTTGAACGCGGCCATCGCAGTACCTGCCTTGCCGTTCAGCACCAGATTGACCTGGCCATCCTGCGGGCCGAGCACCACCTTTGAGCCGTCCAGCGCCGGGAAGGCCGGCGGCATGCCCTGGCCACTGGCCTGGTGACAGGCAGCACAGTTGGCAGCAAAGACCTTCTCTCCGCGCGGCGTCAGTTCTTCAACGGTGTACATCTTGTTCGGATCGTCAGCCGCGGCAGCCTGCTCAGCCTTCTTCTTCTCTGCCCAGGCAGCGTATTCCTCTTCGGTCACGACCTTGACCACGATCGGCATGTAGCCATGATCCTTGCCGCACAGTTCTGCGCACTGACCACGGAAGGTGCCGGTCTTCTCGGCGCGGAACCAGGTGTCACGGATGAAGCCCGGAATGGCATCCTGCTTGACCGCCAGAGCGGGCACCCACCATGCGTGGATCACGTCGTTGGCCGTGGTCAGGATGCGAACCTTCTTGCCGACCGGCACGACCAGCTCGTTGTCGACCTCGAGCAGGTAATCGACGGTCTTTTCCGCTTCGTTGCGGATCTGCGGCTGCGGGGTCGACAGGCTGCTCGTGAAGCTGATGCCTTCACCCGCGCCCTTCAGATAGTCATAGCCCCACTTCCACTGATAGCCGGTGGCCTTGATGGTGATATCGGGGTTGCTGGTGTCGCGCATCGCGAGGATGGTCTTGGTCGCCGGCCAGGCCATGCCCAGCAGGATGAACACCGGGACGATGGTCCAGAGGATTTCGACCGTGGTGCTTTCATGGAAGGTCGCGGCCTTGTAGCCCGCCGACTTGCGGTGCACGAACACCGACCAGAACATCACGCCGAAAACGGCGACGAAAATGACGCCACAGACAATGGTCATCAGCAGGTGAAGGTCGTACACCTTCTGACCCAGCTCGGTGATCGGCTCCTGCAGGTTGAGCTTCATTTCCGCCTGAGCGAGCCCTGCGAGCAGAAACAACCCCATCCCTGCCCATGCCCTGCGGGCGATGGACGAGCCACCTCTTGTTAGCGCCATATTGCAACCCCAGATATATGTTGTGATTGATTCTGAAACCGCGGTCTTAAAACCGTCTTTCCCGCAATCTAGCCGACAGCTCCCGCGCCAGCAACTCGCGGTCACTTTCACCCAGATAGCGCCCCACCACGACCTCCTGGTCACGGCAGCGCACGACAACTTCGGACCCCAGGCCTACCCTGCGCGTCTCCACCCGGGCCCATGCGGGCACGAATTCATGCCTGCAGACGCGATTTCTTTCGCACAGCTCCACCACGAGACAGGCGTCGTCGAGGTGGATACGCTCGAAATCACCCACGCGTCGGCCGAACGCGACGAAGGCTATGCCCAGCGCCCCGATCTCGATCCCCGCGAACGGGAATACCCACCAGACGCCAGCCATGGCCCAGGCCGCCGCGATCGAGAGGGACAGCACCGCCGTAACCATGAAAAAGGTCAGTAGCGCGCGCGGCGACATGGAACAGTTGCGTCGCGCAACGATGCTGAACTCGTTGGATTGGCCGAACACTGCGGACACTGCAACGCCCCGAAAGTGTTATCTCCCCTGACACGGCTTCTGCAGGCCGCTTAACAGGCATAAGCTAACACGGGTATTGATCCTTATCAATATTGCCCTGCACCACGACAGTGCCCTCAACGGGACCGACCAAGGCTCTGCAGCAGCCGGCCATGAATGCCGCCAAAGCCGCCATTGCTCATCACCAGCACGTGATCACCGGGCCGTGCATCCCGCACGATCCATGACACCAGCTCATCGACCGACGCCCCCACTTTTGCCCGCTCCCCCAGCGGCGCCAGGGCTTCCGCCGCATCCCATCCGAGCGCGCTGCCCCCCAGGCAGTAACAGACATCCGCTTCTTGCAACGCAGCCGGCAGACGGGCCTTCATGACACCGAGCTTCATCGTATTGGAACGCGGCTCGATCACCGCCAGAACGCGCGAACGCCCGACCACCGAACGCAGCGCGCGCAGCGTTTCGTCAATCGCGGTCGGATGATGGGCGAAGTCGTCGTACACGGTCACCCCACCCGCTTCACCCACCCGCTCCAGCCGGCGGCGTATGCCGCCGAAATCCGCCAGCGAGGCCAGCGCGTGCTCGGGCCGCACACCGGCATGCCGCGCCGCCAGCATGGCTGCCAGCGCGTTGTTGGCATTGTGGCGACCGGGCATCGCAAGGCGCCCGATTACCCGCTCACCTGCCGGCCCGACCACAGCAAGGTCATCGCCGGTCGATTCGACCCGCCACCCTGCCGCATCGTTGAACCATTCGATTTCGCTCCACAGACCGCGCGCCATCACACGCTTCAGTGAGTCCTCGCCGCCGTTCGCAAGCACCCGGCCGAGACGCGGCATGGTGCGCACCAGATGATGAAATTGCGTTTCGATCGCAGCAAGATCAGCAAAGATGTCGGCATGATCGAACTCAAGATTATTGAGGATTGCGGTCCGCGGCCGGTAGTGCACGAACTTGGAGCGCTTGTCGCAGAAAGCGGTGTCGTACTCGTCGGCTTCGATCACGAAGAACGGCGCATCCCCCAGCCGGGCGGACACACCGAAATTCTGCGGCACACCGCCGATCAGGAAGCCGGGCTTCAGTCCGGCCGCCTCCAGCATCCACGCCAGCATCGATGTGGTGGTGGTCTTGCCGTGCGTACCGGCCACCGCCAGCACCCAGCGACCGGCCAGCACATGTTCAGCCAGCCACTGCGGCCCTGAAACGTAGGGCAGCCCGCGGTCGAGAATCTCCTCCAGCAGCGGATTGCCGCGCGACACCGCGTTGCCCACCACGAACACATCGGGCGCCAGACCGATCTGGCCGGGGTCGTAGCCCTCGATCAGTTCGATGCCCAGACTTTCGAGCTGGGTGCTCATCGGCGGATAGACATTGGCGTCGCATCCGGTGACGCGATGCCCCGCCTCCCGCGCCAGCGCGGCAATGCCGCCCATGAAGGTGCCGCAGATGCCGAGGATGTGAATGTGCATGGTGGAACGATGTGACAGAATGGCCACGGATTCTACCAACCCGCTTCACCTTTCCCTGCTGCACCCGACCATGCGCCCCAGCAACATCCGACGCCAGATCGCCAGTGCCGCAGCGCGCCTGATCGCGGAAGAAGGCATGCGCGACTACGGCATGGCCAAGCGCAAGGCCGCACGCCAGCTCGGCGTCGGGCCGAACGAGGAATTGCCCACCAACGCCGAGATCGAGGAGGCGGTGCGCGACTATCAGGCCATCTACCTTGCCGACGAACAGCCGGAACAGCTACGGACGCTGCGCAGCGCGACGCTTGAACTGATGGTCGAGCTCGACCGCTTCAAGCCCTACGCCACCGGCGGTGTGGTTGACGGCACGGCCGGCCGCTTTTCGGCCATCGAACTGCAGGTATTTGCCGACAGCGCCAAGGAAGTCGAGGTATTCCTGCTGAACAACGGCGTCGATTTCGACAGCCGCGACCCGCGCCGACCCGACCGCAACAGCCCGGAAACCACGCTGCTGTTCGACTGGGACGACCTGCCGGTCGAACTTTCGGTCTTTCCGGCCGGTCTGGAGCGTTCGCGCAGCCGCGAACGGATGCGCGCGGAATCGCTGCGCGCGCTGCTCGACAAGGAAGAGGAAACCGAATGAACGCATGGACGCGCCGCGGCCTGATCGCCGCGGTGATCGCCGGCGCAGGCGTGGCCGGCATCTGGTTCGGCCAGAGCCGCCTGCCCGCACTGACGCCGGCCACCGCAGGAGACGCCGAACGGCTTGAAGCAATGAAGCTGGCCGACGCCGAAGGCCGGCCCATGCCCTTCTCTGCCTGGCGCGACAAGATAAGGGTCGTAAACTTCTGGGCCACCTGGTGTGCCCCCTGCAGGGAAGAGATGCCCGCTTTCTCCCGCCTGTCCGAGAAGTACGCTTCCCGGGGCGTTCAATTTGTAGGCATCAGCATCGACAATGCAGACAACGTGCGGCGTTACCTGCAGGAAGAAAGGATCGCCTATCCACTGCTGATCGGCGGGGCGGACGCGATTCAGCTGTCGGCTGACCTTGGAAATACGCAGCAGGCCATGCCCTTCACCGTCATCTTTTCGCGCGACGGACAGATTGTCGAACGCAAGCTCGGCACCTACAAGGAAGCCGAACTGGACGCCATCCTGCAAGCCCGGGCGCAGTAGTTCCGCACAGCCGGAACCCGGCGCGGAACGCACCGGCACCGGCACCCCATCCGGATCCGATGACCGCACGAAACGGATCGCTTCCCTCTCGACACGGCCGTACCGGAAAAAAGCCCTTGCTGGACAATCTGACGCGAATTCCGGCAAACTTGCCGACATGCAGCCCACAACGCGCCGTAAGGCGACCAAACCTGCCACGCAGCCGGACGCCGCGGAAAGCGGTGCCGGCGCCCGTCGTATCCTCGTACTGCACGGCCCCAACCTGAATCTGCTGGGCACCCGCGAACCCGAAATCTACGGTCATCTCACGCTGGCCGACATCGATGCAAAGCTCAAGGTGAGCGCGCTCGGTGCCGGTGTCACGCTGGAGTGTTTCCAGAGCAATCACGAAGGCGATCTGGTCAGCCGCATACAGGCCGCACGCGGCGAAGGCGTAAACTTCATCGTGATCAACCCGGCGGCCTACACGCACACCAGCGTGGCCATCCGTGACGCGCTGGCCGCGGTCGCCATTCCGTTCGTCGAGGTACATCTGTCGAACGTGCATGCGCGGGAAGCCTTCCGCCACCACTCCTATCTGTCAGACATCGCGGTCGGCGTGGTGTGCGGTCTCGGCGCCTACGGCTACGAGGCGGCACTCGAATTCGCGCTGCGGCGTCTCGGCAGCAAACAATAAATAAACACCCGCCGGCCCGACGAGGCCGGCTCACGTGGGGAAACATCATGGATTTGCGCAAACTCAAGAAACTGATCGACCTGGTGCAGGAATCGGGCATTTCCGAACTGGAAGTGACCGAAGGCGAAGAGAAGGTCCGGATCGCCAAGCACCTGCCCGCCCCGGTCGCTCAGGCCACCTACGTCGCCGCCGCGGCACCTGTTGCCGCCGCGCCCGCTCCGGCAGCTGCAGCAGCCCCGGCCGCTGCGGCCGAGAGCGCACTGCCCGATGGCCACGTCGTGAAATCGCCCATGGTGGGTAGCTTCTATCGCTCCGCCACGCCGGGCGGCAAGTCATTCGTCGATGTCGGTCAGGCCGTGGCTGTCGGCGAAACGCTGTGCATCATCGAAGCGATGAAACTGATGAACGAGATCGAATCCGACGCCGCCGGCGTCGTGAAGGCCATCCTGGTCGAGAACGGCCAGCCGGTCGAATACGGCCAGCCGCTGTTCGTCATCGGCTGAGCGACCGCCCCATGTTCGGAAAGATACTGATCGCGAACCGCGGCGAAATCGCGCTGCGCATCCTGCGCGCCTGCCGCGAACTGGGCATCCGCACGGTGGCGGTGCACTCCGAGGCCGACACCGAAGCCAAATATGTCAGGCTGGCCGACGAATCGGTCTGCATCGGGCCGGCACCGTCTGGCCAGTCCTACCTGAACATTCCGGCCATCATTTCGGCGGCAGAAGTGACCGACGCCGAAGCCATCCATCCGGGCTACGGCTTCCTGTCGGAGAACGCCGATTTCGCCGAGCGCGTCGAGCGCAGCGGCTTCGTGTTCATCGGCCCGCGCCCGGAAACCATCACGCTGATGGGCGACAAGGTGTCGGCCAAGGACGCGATGAAGGCGGCCGGCGTGCCCTGCGTGCCCGGCTCCGACGGCGCGCTGGGAGATGATCCGAAGGAAATCGTGCGCATCGCGCGCAGCATCGGCTATCCGGTCATCATCAAGGCGGCCGGCGGCGGCGGCGGTCGCGGCATGCGCACGGTGCATACCGAAGCCGCGCTGATCAACGCGGTGCAGATGACCCGTACCGAAGCCGGTGCGGCGTTCAACAACCCGTCGGTCTACATGGAGAAGTTCCTCGAGAACCCGCGCCATGTGGAAATCCAGGTGCTGGCCGACGCGCACGGCAACGCGGTGTATCTGGGCGAGCGCGACTGCTCGATGCAGCGGCGCCACCAGAAGATCATCGAGGAAGCGCCGGCGCCCGGCATTCCGGCCCGTCTGATCCAGCGCGTCGGCGAGCGCTGCGCCGAAGCCTGCCGCCGCATCAAGTACCGCGGCGCCGGCACCTTCGAATTCCTGTTCGAGAACGGCGAGTTCTATTTCATCGAAATGAACACCCGCATCCAGGTCGAGCATCCGGTGACCGAACTGATTACCGGCATCGATCTGGTGCAGGAACAGATCCGCGTCGCGGCCGGCGAGAAGCTGCGTTTCAAGCAGCGCGACATCAAGCTGACCGGCCACGCGCTGGAATGCCGCATCAACGCCGAAGACCCGTACAAGTTCACGCCCAGCCCGGGCAAGATCACCGGCTACCACCCGCCGGGCGGCCCCGGCGTGCGCGTCGATTCGCACGTGTACCAGGGCTACACGGTGCCGCCGCACTACGACTCGATGATCGGCAAAGTGATCACCTACGGCGACACGCGTGAACAGGCGATCCGCCGCATGCGCATCGCGCTGTCGGAAATGATCGTCAGCGGCATCAAGACCAACATCCCGCTGCACCAGGAACTGATGCACGACAGCCGTTTCATGGACGGCGGCACCAGCATCCACTATCTGGAACAGAAACTCGCGGCGCAGGAAGCCGCCAAGGCGAAGTAAGTGGCGGACGAGGACGCAGGCATGAGCGACGCGCAGCAGGGCGGCGGCTGGATCACGGTCACGCTGCTGGCCGATTCCGGCAACGCCGAAGCACTGTCTGACGCGCTGCTGGAAGCGGGCGCGCTGTCGGTGGACATCGAGGACGCCGACGCCGGCACGCCGGAAGAGAAACCGCAGTTCGGCGAGCCGGGCATGCCGGTGGCGGTCGAGCTGTGGCCGCACTCGCGCATCCACGCGCTGTTCGACCGCGATGCCGATTACGCGACCGCGATGGCCGAAGCGGCGGAAGCCGCCGGCCTGACCGCACCGCCGCCCTACACCACCGCGCCGCTGGACGAGCAGAACTGGGTGCGCATCACGCAGGCGCAGTTCGAGCCCATTCCGGTGTCGAAGCGGCTGTGGATCGTGCCCTCATGGCACGAGCAGCCGGATCCGGCGGCGATCAACATCACGCTGGACCCGGGCATGGCCTTCGGCACCGGCTCGCATCCGACTACGCGCCTGTGTCTCGAATGGCTGGATTCGGTGATCGCCGGTGGCGAAACCGTGATCGACTATGGCTGCGGCTCGGGCATCCTGGCGCTGGCGGCGGCCAAGCTGGGCGCGGCGCGGGTGACCGGCACCGACATCGATCCGCACGCGATGGACGCCGCCCGCTACAACGCCGAGCGCAACGGCGCCACGCTGGAACTGCTGCATTCGCGCGAGAACATCGACCACACCGCAGACGTCGTGGTCGCCAACATCCTGGCCAACCCGCTCACCGTGCTGGCGCCGCTGCTGTGCGGGCTCACCCGCAGCGGCGGACGCATCGCGCTGTCCGGCATCCTCGCCGCGCAGACCGACATGGTGCGTGCCGCCTACCGCCCGGCGTTCGAACTGGAGGTGGCCGGTGAGCGCGAGGGCTGGGTGCTGCTGACCGGGACCCGCGCCTGATGCTCACCCGCTGCCCGGCCTGCGCCACCGTGTTCCGACTGGACACGGTACAGCTCCGGGCACGCGAGGGCCGCGTTCGCTGCGGCCGCTGTCATACCGTATTCGACGCGGTCGACGCCATGGTCGAACTGCCTCTGCCGCGCAGTCCCGGTGGCGCCACGGCGATCGATGACAGCCCGGCAAGCGAAGCGCCGCCACCGCCCGAGCAGAGCCATGCCACGCTGAGCGTGCTGGCGGCACCCGATATCGAAGCGCCCTCGCAGTCACCGGCTGATGTCATTACCGACTGGCGGACCGAAGAAGCGACGGACGACATCGAGCCTGAAGCCGGCACACTGCCCTTACCCCAGGCCGGCGAAAGTATCGAATCGCTGGTCGAACGGACCACCGGTTACTGGGCCGCACAGAGCATTGCGGATGCCGGCGCGCCGGTCGCGGAAGACACGCCCGGAAGCGACGATGCGGTCACGATAGACCTCGGCGCCCCGCTGGCAGACATCGAAGACGCAGCGGGCGACACACCTGACCCGGATATCACCCAGCCGGTGCCGGTGGCTGAAATGCTGGCGGACATCACCGCTGCGGAAGACGTATCCGGCGCCCCCGCCGCGGACACCGTCGGCGAGGTTGCCACGGCAAGCGACGAATCGCCATCCGGGCACTCTGCGGCACTTTCCGTCGGCGCTGACGACGCGCCTGCGGCAGACGCCGCACACGCATCCCGGCCGCCCGGACCCGACCCGCTGCTTGATGCGCCGACCCGGCTGGAGCCGGTGCGCGATCCGGCGGTCCAGCGCATTCGCCGCGAACTGTATGGCGACGCCGCACCGGCCGGCCGCAGCGTCGCCGCCACCGTGCTGTGGACCACCGGCTGCACGCTGCTCGCGCTGGCGGCCATCGGCCAGCTCGTCTATCAGTTCCGCACCGAACTGGCGGTTGCCCAGCCGGCACTCAAACCGGTGCTGGAGCGCGCCTGCGAACGTCTGGGCTGCAGCGTGCCTGCGCCGCGCCGTGCCGACCTGATCAGCATTGAATCGTCCGAACTGAACCCGGACAGACAGCGCGCTCCACTGCTGAGACTGAACGCGCTGCTGCGTAACGGCGCAACCTTCCCGCAGGCCTGGCCGCATCTGGAGCTGACGCTGACCGACACCGGCGACCGGCCGCTGGTACGCCGGGTGATCGCCCCCGAAGACTATCTGCCGGCGGCAGACCGTCCCGAAACCTTCACCGGAAACTCGGAACATGCGGTCAGCCTGCTGGTCGATCCGGATGCGACGACCGCCGGCGGATACCGGCTCTACGTATTCCATCCCTGATCGTCAGGATCGGGGCACACCGCAGTCCGCACGCCGTTCAGGTGCGCATCACATCACGCCAGGAGGAAAAGACATGACCCAGACCATCACGCTCGGCGGCAACCCTGTTCATCTCGCCGGCCATTTCCCGACCCAGGGCAGCAAGGCACCGGCGTTCTCGCTGGTCGGTACCGATCTGGCCGACGTGTCGCTGGCCAGCCTCGCCGGCAAGCGCAAGGTGCTCAACATCGTGCCCAGCCTGGACACCCCGGTCTGCCAGACCTCCACCCGCAAGTTCAACGAACAGGCCGGCAACATCGCCAACACCGTGGTGCTGGTCATTTCGGCCGACCTGCCGTTCGCGATGAAGCGTTTCTGCGAAACCGAAGGCCTGCAGAACGTGCAGTCGCTGTCGACGCTGCGCGGCCGTGAATTCATGGCCAACTACGGCGTGGAAATCATCGACGGCCCGCTGGCCGGCCTGACCGCGCGCGCGGTGCTGGTGCTGGATGCCGACGACACCGTGCTGCACGCCGAACTGGTGCCCGAAATCAAGCAGGAACCGGACTACGCCGCCGCGCTGGCCGCACTCCGCTGAGCCGCTCCGGCCGGGTGAGGCCCTGCGCCCGCCCGGCACCACAGGAACACTGATACCCATGCAGGAAAGTCCGTTCAAGGGCAAGACCGGGCTGCGCCGGCTGATCAATGCGGCCGGCTATTCGGCGGCCGGCCTGCGCGCAGCCTTCCGCCATGAAGACGCCTTCCGCCAGGAAGTGGTGGCAGCGCTGGTACTCATCCCGCTGGGGCTCTGGCTGGGCAACTCGGGCAGCGAACGCGCGCTGCTGTGCTTCAGCGTGCTGGCGGTGCTCATCGTCGAACTGCTCAATTCGGCGGTCGAAGCCACGGTGGACCGCATTTCGCTGGAAAACCACCAGCTTGCGAAACGGGCCAAGGACATCGGCTCCGCCGCAGTCATGGTGGCGCTTTCCAGCGCGCTGCTGGTGTGGATCATCATCCTGGCAGAGCGGATCTGAACGCACGTTCACAATTGCATCCGCGCAGCCCTGACCATGCGATAAAATCCCGACGTTGCGACGCAAGCCGGACACAGATCCGGTTCTGACTGCATCCAGGGAGAGGCCGTACCCCCGTACGGCACGGCACCTGATGCGGCGAGGCTTCGCGCACAACGGCTCACAGGGGGCGCCAAGCATGGCCTGCAGCACCCGCATTCCCGTTGACTCAGGACCGTCAGGGTCAGGAGCGACCGGCACCATGACGGTGCAGCAGACGCTCACGGTCACACCTCATTCCAAAGACATAGGCGTACCCGCATGGCAACCGCTGTTTGATGGCTTGCCGGACGCCCTGTTCCTGCTCACGCTCGACGGCGAGCTGCGCGACGCCAATGCCACGGCCGAGGCTCTGCTCGGCTACCGGCGCGACGAACTGGCCGGACGCCCGGTGTCGCAGTTCCACCCGGCCAGCGAGATCGCACGCATCGCCGATGCCTTTGACCGTGTCCGCATGGCGGGCAGCACGCGTTATGACGATGGCCTGATCGTCGCTCGTGATGGCGAAGTCATTCCGGTTGACGTGAGCGGCGCGCGCATTCATCTGGAAGGTGCCGACTACGTGATCGCGGTCGTTCGCGACATCCGCGCCCGCAAGCGGGCGGAAGCCGAGATGCAGGCAGCGCAGGAGCGCTTCTACCTGCTGGCCGAGCACATCCGCGAAATCTTCTGGGTCAGCGAACCGCAGACCGGTCGCATCCACTATGGCAGCCCGGCCTTTTCCGAACTGACCACACTGTCCGGAGTGCCCGGACAGGACGACATCGAGCATTGGCGCACGCTGATCGCTCCGCCCGACCGGCTGCGCTTCGACGCCTTTCTGTCGGCCCAGTCCCGGGGCGAGAACGCCCAGGTCGAGATCAGGATGGCGGCCCCCGGCGGGCAGCTCATGTGGCTGCACTGTCGCGCTTTTCCCTGGCAGCCGCAGGCTGGCCGGGGACGTGTTGCCGGCGTGGCTGAAGACATTACCGCTCGAAAGCAGGCCGAAGCACATACGCTGGCACAGGCGGAGCGCCAGTCGGAAACACTGGTGCGCGAGGCGCATCACCGGATGAAGAACAGCCTGCAGGGCGTGGTCGGACTGTTGCGGCGCTGCGCCGGCCAGCACCCTGGACTGGCCAGCGCACTGACCGGTGCCATAAGCCAGGTCAGGTCGATCGCGGTCATCCACGAACTGCAGGGCAGTCATCCAGGCGAGCCGGTGGTGCTGGCGGATCTGCTGCGCATGATCGCAGGCAGCATCGAAGGGCTTTTTGAAGCATCGCTGCGTCTGCACGTGAATGACCTCGGTGCGGATACCCGCATCCTGGCAGATGCCGAAGTCGTACCGCTCGCCATCGTTCTGAACGAGTTGCTGATGAACGCGGTCAAGCATCAGTCGGTCGACGGGGAAGACGACATCCGTGTCGACCTTGCCCGCTCCGGCGAGGACGCATTGATCGTCATCAGCAATCGCGGGCAACTGCCCGCGGGATTCGATTTTCAGGCTCACCGCCATCTCGGGCAGGGTCTGGAACTGCTGGCAGCACTCCTGCCAGCCGAACACGCCGAGCTTGCCTACAGGCAGGCCGGCGACCGGGTGCAGGCACACCTGCTTCTGCGCCCGCCCATCATCACGCTTTGAAGAGATGCTCATGATGAACACGCCCAGGGACGAAGAACCGGACCAGCGCCCCAGTCTGCTCCTGGTTGAAGATGACCGACTGGTGTCAGCCACGCTGGCCGCCGGTCTGCGCGATCACGGTTACCGTGTGACCACCGCCCGCTCAGCCGAGGACGCGCTGCCACAGCTTGCGGACGACAGCTTCGATCTGGCCATACTCGACGAACAGCTGCCTGGCATGACCGGGCTCGAGTTCGCCGCCCTGCTCAATGAGCAGCTGTCGCTTCCGGTCATCTTCCTGACCGCGTTCGGAGACCCGGGGCGGGTACGCAGCGCGGTCGAACGCGGCGCGCTCGGCTATCTGGTCAAGCCGATCGATGTGGAGCAGCTGCTGCCCACGCTGCGCACCGCGCTGGCCCGATCGGAAGACTTGCGCCGCCTGCACCGCACCGGCCAGAACCTGCAGCGCGCACTCGACGAACGGCGCGAAATCAGCATCGCCGTCGGCATCCTGATGGAACGCCTGCGCATCGATCGGCAGCCGGCTTTCGAGGTGCTGCGCAAGACTGCCCGCACCCAGCGTCGCAAGATCGAGGACGTGGCGCGCGAACTGATGCAGGCCCCCTCCGAAGCGCTGGCCAAGGTTCGCTGACTCCCCGGGTAAAAAAAGACGCCGGCAGCGCAGATCAGGAGGAGCTGATTTCGCATGCCGGCCAAGGTGAGGAGAGCCGGGGGCACCCGGACGCCCCCGTATGCACCAGCCGGTTGAAGAACCGCGGCAGACCCCCGTCTGCACGGCCTGCCGGGACAGGCCTGCACCGGCCCGGTGCGTGGTGAGGATTATTGCGAGCCTGCGGGGCTGCCCACAATTCTCAAGAGGGAGTAAGCCATAGGGGGTAGAGCTTGCCGTGCGGCCGAACGGACGATGCGGCGGGCAACCCGGGCAAGGAAAAAGGCCGTCCGGACAAGCGTCGGGACGGCCTTTTTCCTTGCCGCCTGCGGCGGACCGCAGGCGGAGGATTGCGATACTCAGTACACCGCGAGGTTGTGCGCGATCACGACCACGGCCACGCCAGCTGCGAGCGTCACGTAGGGCAGGACGCCCGCACGCTTGCCGCCATCGGCCAGCTTGTCGTTCAGATGCATGTCCTCGATCATCGCATCCGGGAACTTGCCCTTGTCCTGAACGTAGTGGCGGTACAGGAAGACCGGAATGATGAGCGAGGCGAACACCAGACCGGCAGTCAGTGTGCCGGCACCGTAGATGTCGGCGCCCAGACCCATCAGGGCGAGGTTCACGAAGCCCAGCACCACGCCGATCGCAAGCACGATGTTCGGCGCCTTGAACGGGCGGTCCCAGTTCGGACGGTCAATGCGGTGAATCCAGCCGGAATTCAGGTTCAGGAAGTTGAACATGATGTATCCGACATTGGAGCAGGCCAGCACGAACACGTAGTCCGACATCAGCAGCAGGATGAGGTTGAAGCCGAGATCGGTCCACATCGCGTGCGTCGGCGCGCCATGCTCATTCACGTGCGACAGGTAGCGCGGCAGCCAGCCATCGACCGATGCCTGGTACAGCGTGCGCGACGATCCGGCCATCGAGGTCATGATGGACAGCAGCACCGCCAGCACCAGCATCACCACCAGCACGTTGGCCACAAACTCGCCACCGCCGACCATGTGCGACATCGCGTTGGCCACACCCATGCCGCTGTAGATTTCCGGCGCCAGCATGCCGTTGTAGACCGCCGGCGAAGACACCGTGCCGTCGGCTTCCACCACCGGCGGGGTGACGACTTCACCCAGGCCCAGCTGCCCCTGGAAAGCCAGCGGAACCAGCGTGAACACCACGATGCACAGCAGACCGGAGTAGAAGATGGCCTTGAAGGTGTCCTTCTTCGGGTCCTTGAACTCGCGGGTATAGCAGACCGCGGTTTCAAAGCCGTAGGTGGACCACGCCGCGATGAACAGGCCACCCGCCATCAGCGTGATGCCGGCCATGTCCCAGGCACCGTCGATCACCAGCCCCTGCGCATCGCGAGCGATCGGCAGCATCGGCGAGAAGTGCGACGACGGCAGGTCACCGGTCAGCAGCGGCACCAGCGCGATCAGCATCAGCGGAATCAGCGCGACCACGCCCAGCACCATGGTGGTCCGTGCGGAACGCAGGATGCCGCCGTGCTGGATGGCGAATACCGCCAGCAGGATGACCACGCCGACCAGGAAGGTCGCATTGATGCGCAGCGACAGACCGGTCTTGATCGAACTCAGATCGACCAGCGTGAGCTGCCAGGTATTGATCGCGGCATCGGCCGGGAACAGTGCGCCGAGGATGTAGCCCGCGGCCAGCCCTGATCCGATGGCCAGCACCGGCGACCAGGCGAACCAGTTGCACCATACGGACACCGGTGCGATCAGCTTGCTGTAGCGCACCCAGGCCACCGCGCCATACACCGACGCGCCACCCGACTTGTGCGGGAACAGACCGGCGATTTCGGCGTAGGTGAAGGCCTGGATGAAACCGAAGCCGATCGACAGCGTCCACACCAGCCAGGACGGCTTGCCCACGGTCGCCGCGATGGCGCCGATCGAAAACAGCACCAGCGCGGGCACCCCGCTGGCCACCCAGAACGCACCGGTCCAGTCGATCTTCCGGTGCAGCGCGGCATTTTCGGCCCGGCTGGCCGAAGCCCCGCCGGACACGCTGCCGATTACATCTGCATTGCTGCTCATGGTCATTTCCCTCGATACGAAAAGGGCGCCGGCTTACGCCGACGCCCAGGGATTCATCAGAAGGTGCGCTTGATGTAGGCCAGCCACTTGCTGTCGCCGGTGTCCTTGCAGCGGATGCCGTTGTCGCAGATGGTGTAGAAATTCTTGTCCGCGTTGGTGTCAATGTAGGCCACCGACGCCTGCCAGCCACCTTCGAAGTTCTTCGTCACGCCCAGCTTCCAGTCGGTGAAGTCGTAGTCGCTGTAGTTCTTCACCTTCTGGTGACCCACGTGCGCGTTCACCACCCAGGTCGGCATGAACTCGTAGTTCGCGTTCAGCTCGATGTAGTCCGATCCATCCGAATCCGCGCCGAACGCCTTGGTGCTGAAACCGAAGTAGTCGGTCACCGCATACGAGTACTTCAGCTGCACGAACTTCCAGCTCACCGCCGCAT
>JBEQBZ010000018.1:0-81529 GCA_041639545.1 Methyloversatilis sp.
CCCGCCGCGATAGCGGCCCTGAAACAGAGACAGCGCCCGATCAAAGGCCCCATCGCGGCGGGGGCGCCGCTCCCACAAGACTCGCCGCGATCGGTGCAGATCCCGTGGGAGCGGCGACCCGCCGCGATAGCGGCCCTGAAACAGAGACAGCGCCCGATCAAAGGCCCCATCGCTGCGGGGGCGCCGCTCCCACGAGCGCCGCTCCCACGAGCGTCGCTCCAGCCACCGCCTCAAAGCCCTTCGAACACCTCGCACTCACCCAGCGGCTTGCCCGCCAGGTCCTTGGCCGACAGCTGCGGCTCACCCTCCAGCGGCCACTGCACGCCCACCGTCGCATCGTTCCACGCCAGGCTGCGCTCGTGCTGCGGTGCGTAGTAGTCGGTGGTCTTGTACAGGAAGTCCGCACTGTCGCTCAGCACGTAGAAGCCGTGTGCGAAGCCGGCCGGCACCCAGAACTGCCGGTGGTTCTCGCCGCTCAGTTCCACGCCGTACCATTTCCCGAAGGTGGGCGAGGAACGGCGCAGATCCACCGCCACATCGAACACCCGACCCTGCGCCACCCGCACCAGCTTGCCCTGCGGCTGCTGCACCTGGTAGTGCAGCCCGCGCAGCACGCCACGTCCGCTGCGCGAGTGGTTGTCCTGCACGAAGTCGGCCTTCACGCCGGTCAGTTCGGCAAAGGTGCGCGCGTTGAAGCTTTCCATGAAGAAACCGCGTGCGTCGCCGAACACCTTCGGTTCGAGCACCAGTAGCCCTGCGATGCCGGTTTCGATCACGTTCATCAGAACACCTGTTCGTCGGCGATGCGCAGCAGGTACTGGCCGTAGCCGCTCTTGGCGAGCGGCGTGGCGATGCGCTTGAGCTGCTCGGCGTCGATCCAGCCCTGACGCCAGGCGATCTCTTCCGGGCACGATATCTTCAGGCCCTGACGCTTCTCCAGGGTCTGGATGAACTGCGCGGCTTCGATCAGCGAGTCGTGGGTGCCGGTGTCCAGCCAGGCGTGGCCGCGGCCCATCACCTGCACTTCCAGTTCGCCGCGCTCCAGATACACGCGGTTCAGGTCGGTGATTTCCAGTTCGCCACGCGGCGAGGGCTTCAGTGCCTTGGCGATGGTGCTGGCCTGATGGTCGTAGAAGTACAGGCCGGTGACCGCGTAGCGGCTGCGCGGCTTTGCGGGCTTCTCTTCCAGGCTGATGGCGCGCCCCGCCTTGTCGAATTCGACCACGCCGTAGCGCTCGGGGTCGGTCACGCCGTAGGCGAACACGGTGGCCCCGGCTTCACGGGCGCTGGCCGCCTTCAGGTCGTGCGCGAATTCGTGGCCGTAGAAGAGGTTGTCGCCGAGCACCAGCGCCGAGGGGGCGCCGCCGATGAACTCTTCGCCGATGATGAAGGCCTGGGCCAGACCGTCCGGGCTGGGCTGGATCGCGTACTCGATCTTCATGCCCCAGGCGGAGCCGTCGCCCAGCAGGGTCTGGAAGCGTGGCGTGTCCTGCGGGGTGGAAATCACCAGCACTTCGCGGATGCCCGCCAGCATGAGCGTGGACAGCGGGTAGTAGATCATCGGCTTGTCGTAGACCGGCATCAGCTGTTTCGATACCGCGATGGTGACCGGGTGCAGCCGGGTGCCGGAGCCGCCGGCGAGGACGATGCCTTTGCGTGTCATGGGGGTGCTCCTGATTCCGTTCAGAGGATTTCGGCCAGCATGCGGTCTACGCCCTGCTGCCAGTCGGGCAGCGTGAGGCCGAAGGTGTCGCGCAGGCGCCGGGTGTCCAGCCGTGAATTGAGCGGCCGGGTGGCGGGCGTCGGATAGTCGGTGGTGGGGATGGGCAGGAGGGCCTCGCGGGCCACCTTGATGTCGTGCCCGGCCGCCCTCGCCCGTTCGATCACGTGGCTGGCATAGCCGTGCCAGGAGGTTTCGCCTGCGGCCACGCAGTGATAGAGGCCGGCAAGCTGCGGGTTCTGGCGCAGTGCGCGTGCGGCGTGGGCGGTGACGTCGGCCAGCAGTTCGGCGCCGGTGGGTGCGCCGATCTGGTCACTGATGACGGTGAGCCGCTCGCGCTCCTTCGCCAGTTTCAGCATGGTCTTGGCGAAGTTGCCACCGCGCGCGGCATAGACCCAGCTGGTGCGCAGGATGAGGTGGGTCGCACCCGAGGCGGCGATCAGCTGCTCGCCTTCGAGCTTGGTGCGGCCGTACACGCTGAGCGGGTTCGTGGCAGCGCTTTCGTCACGCGGGGCGCTGCCGCTGCCGTCGAACACGTAGTCGGTGGAGTAGTGGATGAGGTGGGCACCGAGCGTCTTCGCTTCCTGCGCGATGCGGCCGGGCGTGACCGCGTTGATCAGACGCGCGAGATCCGGCTCGCTTTCCGCCTTGTCCACCGCGGTGTGGGCGGCGGCATTGACGATGAGGTCGGGGGCGAGCCTGCGCACGGTGGCGGCGACTGCGTCCGGGTTGCTGAAGTCGCCACTCAGGTTGTTATTGAGCTCGCCCGCGCTGTCGAAGTCCAGCGCGGTCACCCGGCCCAGCGGGGCGAGCGCGCGCTGCAGTTCCCAGCCGACCTGGCCGCCCTTGCCGAACAGCAGGATGTTCATGCGCCCTGCTCCGCGCTGCCGTACTGCGTGTTTACCCAGTCGCGGTAGCTGCCGCTGAGTACGTTCTGCACCCAGGGCTGGTTGTCCAGATACCAGCGCACGGTCTTGCGGATGCCGGTGTCGAAGGTTTCGGCCGGCTTCCAGCCGAGTTCGCGCTCGATCTTGCGCGCGTCGATGGCGTAGCGACGGTCGTGGCCCGGGCGGTCCTTCACGTAGGTGATGAGCCGTTCGTAGGGGCCGGCGGCGTCCGGCTGCATTTCGTCGAGCAGCGCACACACCGTCTTGACGATGTCGATGTTGGGCTTCTCGTTCCAGCCGCCGATGTTGTAGGTCTCGCCCAGCCGGCCGCGCGCGAGCACTTCGCGGATGGCGGCGCAGTGGTCTTTCACGTACAGCCAGTCGCGCACCTGCTGGCCGTCGCCATACACCGGCAGCGGCTTGCCGGCGAGCGCATTGACGATGATGAGCGGGATGAGCTTCTCGGGGAAGTGATACGGGCCGTAGTTGTTCGAGCAGTTGGTGGTCAACACCGGCAGGCCGTACGTGTGGTGCCAGGCGCGCACCAGGTGGTCGCTCGCAGCCTTGCTGGCCGAGTACGGGCTGTTGGGCTCGTAGGCATTCGTCTCCGCGAACGGCGGGTCGGTGGGCTTGAGCGAGCCATACACCTCGTCGGTGCTCACGTGGTGGAAGCGGAACGCCGCCTTGTCGTCCCCCTCGAGCGTGCCCCAGTAGCCGCGTGCGGCTTCCAGCAGCGTGAAGGTGCCGGTCACGTTGGTGCGCATGAATTCGCCCGGCCCGTGGATCGAGCGATCGACGTGCGATTCGGCGGCGAAATGCACGATGGCGCGCGGACGGTGCTGCGCGAGCAGGCGGTCGACCAGCTCGCGGTCGCAGATGTCGCCGTGCACGAAGAGGTGGCGTGCATCACCGTCGAGCGCAGCCAGGTTGGCGCGGTTGCCCGCGTAGGTCAGCGCGTCAAGATTGACCACGGGCTCGTCACTGCCCGCAAGCCAGTCCAGTACGAAGTTGCTGCCAATGAAGCCGGCTCCGCCGGTTACAAGGATGGTCATGGTGCTGCACCCGTACGATTCGGAGAGGCGACACTATACGGCGGACCGGCCGCCGTGCCGTGCGGACAATGACCGCCCGCGGCTCACCCGAGCTGCTGCGTTTCAGCGCAACAGTTTCACTACGGGATCGGCATACGGGCCTTCGATGCCGACCGGCGCGCGCACGGTGGTGGCCGAGCCCTGAAGGGTCACATCCAGCCGCCCGTCAAAACGCCCCTCGGCAAGACGGAGCGCGCCCTGAGCGCCCACCAGCCCGGACTCCATCGACACGCGCGCCAGCGAAAGTCCGCTGCCATCGACCGTGGCATCGCTTTCCAGCCTGTCGAAACGGGTGCTGCCGCCACGCACGCCGCCAGGCCGGGGAATGCGCACCGCCTGCACCAGATCCACCCGCTCGATCTGCCCGCGCTGCACCCCCATCGTACCGTTGCCGCGCAGGCTGCGACGCAGGGCTTCGAAATCAGCGCCCTCTGCACTCAATGCCAGCGACATCGAAAGATCACCGGTCAGGCGCAGGGAAGGCGCCAGAACCTTGAGCAGTCCGGCCAGGCCGAGCCGCGAGGTCATCACCTGCCCCTCGAAGTGCGGCGCCTCGCCGAAATCCAGCGCAACCGTACCGGTGGCATAGCCGTCGTACAGCTTCACATCGACCTTGTCGAACTGCAGTCGCCGGCTGCTGAGCGTGCCCTGGGCCTCGAACACGTCAAACAGCAACGAGGGCTTGCCCGGGGTCTCCCAACCCAGCGCAGTCATCGAAACCTTCCATGTTCCCGACTCGTTGACGCCCTGCAGCTTCAGGCCACCGTTGGGTGTATTCAGCGACAACCGCGTCAGCACGCCGTTGTCGTCGATGGCCAGATCGCCCGCAAGCTTGCCGATGGCGCCATCGAGCAGCGTGAGACTGGAATCGATCACGCTTACCCGCTCGACCTTTACCCAGCGGGACGCCCAGTTGATGTCCTGGCGGCGCGAGAGCGTAGGCAGGAAGGACACGTCCAGCCCGGCCTGTTCGATGCGCACCTCGCGCAGCACCGTACGCTCGGACAGCAGCGTGGACACCCGCGGCAACAGTTTGACTGCCCCGATTTCCAGCTGCTTCGCCCCACCCACCGTCACCCCTTCAAGCGCGATGGACGGCTCCGGCAGCAGGCTGGGTGACACCTTGCTGATACGCACCGGATGCCCCAGCAGTTCAGTCGCCAGTTCCTCGATGTGTGGCAGGTGCCTGTTGTAGGGATAGAGGAAGAAGGTAGCCACCAGCGCCAGCATCAGCACCAGCACGCCGGTGAGTATGCGACGCCCCATCGACCCGGGCGGCCCGCGCCGATCGCTGTTGCCGACCTGGCCGGCGAACAGGTTGAACAGTCGCCTGAGAGGTCCGTCAGGCCGCTCGGTCGATGCCGGTTCCGCAGCGCTGGCCGACATCATGGCGCGACGGATGGCGCTGCGGACATCGTCGGCGGGTACCGGCTCCGGTGCAGGCGCCCCCGCCGCGACCGGCGCGGACAGTTCGGGCAGCGCCATCGCGAACTCGTCCAGAACCGGCGATTCGGGACTGGACGACTTCTCGTGGGCCCGGCGGATGTCCTCCGCCACTGGCGTGATGGGCTGACTGACCAGATCCTCGATGTCCACAAGCATCGACGACAGCTCCGCGCGTGCGGCTTCCTCGCCGGCACCGGCCGCATCGGCACGTCGCACCAGGCCGCGATGCTCAAGTTCGCCGATCAGTCCCTCGACGATCAGCGGATCGCCGAACTGCTGCGCCAGACTGCCCACCGGGGTACGACCATCCACCATGATGAGAATGGAACGCAGATTGCGCTGGACGATGGTGCGCTTGGTCACCGCCTCCTCGCCGGCCTCGGTCTTCGCGTAAACAGCTTTTTCGTTCATGGGTGCAGGGGCGCGTGGGTGACCCGATCCGGTGCCGGATGGCAGCGCCGGCAATGGATGCTGCCGCACGCAAATGCGCGCGCGGTGACGTGATCATAAATCGAGTCGTCCGCCGAATGGCCGCACAGTCGGACGGAAAAAATGCCTCATCAAAAACTTGACGCACTCAAAAACGGTGTCTATCATTGCGGTCTCTTTTCCCCGATAGCTCAGTCGGTAGAGCGCCGGACTGTTAATCCGTAGGTCCCTGGTTCGAGCCCAGGTCGGGGAGCCAAAGACACAAAAGGCCCGCAGCGATGCGGGCCTTTTCCGTTCACGACGCTTTTGTCACCGCTCCGCCGGAACCCGAATGACGGAGGCTGCGAACACAGCCTCCTCTTCCCGCTTCTCAGTGATGGTCGTGACCACCGGTGGCTGCACCGAGCCCGCGCACCGCCGCCTTCACCTCCACCGTTTCGCGCGACCTGTCGGCGTACTCGACGGTGAGCGTGAGTGGAATGGTCTGGCCTTCGGCGACGGGTGCCTTCAGATCCATCAGCATCACGTGCAGGCCGCCCGGCTTCAGTTCGACCGCCTTGCCGGCCGGCAGATCGAGCGCCGGCAGCGCGCGCATGCGCATCACGTTGTTCTCCATCGACATTTCATGGACTTCGGTCACACCGGCGACCGGCGACTTCGCCGCGACCACGCGGCCGGCGCGTGCTGCGGTGATCTGCATGAAGGCGCCGGTGGCCTTCTGCTGTGCGACGGTGGCGCGCACCCAGGCATCCTTGACAAGCACCTGGGCGGACGCGAAGCCGCAGGACAGGGACAGCACGCTGGCGAGAGCCAGAATCTTCTTCATGTTGAGCACTCCTGAATGGAAAGGCTGAGGCAGACGATGTGACCGGCAGTTCAACCCGCCGGCCGCACCGGATCATCACTCGTAGCGGATTTCGGTCACTTCGATCTCGCGCACACCGGCCGGGCTCTGGAAACGCACGGTGTCGCCCTCGCGCGCCTTGAGCAGCGCGCGCGCCAAAGGGGAAATCCAGGAAATGCGGCCGTCCGACGCATTGGCCTCATCGACGCCGACGATCTGCACCGTATGCGGGCCGTCCTCGTCCTCGTAGTCGACGGTGGCCGAGAAGAACACCTGTTCCGGATTCTGCTGCGCCTTCGGGTCGACCACGGTGGCCGATTCCAGCCGCTTGATCAGGAACCGGATGCGGCGGTCAATTTCGCGCAGCCGCTTCTTGCCATAGATGTAGTCGCCATTTTCCGAGCGGTCGCCGTTGGACGCGGCCCAGGCTACCGTTTCAACGATGCGCGGGCGCTCGCTGCGCACCAGGTCGTCCAGTTCGGCGCGCAGCCGGCCGTAGCCGGCCAGCGTCATGTAGTTTTTGCTGCCCGGCGGCAGCGCGCTGCCGACCTCGGGGTCGTCGTCCTCGGTGTCGGTTTCCTTGGTGAAGGCCTTGCTCATGCGGATAGGGACGGATGCGTGCCAGTGCGGGGGACACGCATTTTACCGAAGCGGGCGGACAGCCGCCCGCTTCGGGCTCGCTCGACCAGAGTCAGCGATGTGTGGAGAGGGGCTCAGTGGTAGATGGCGGGCTGAGTCAGAAGCGCTTCCCACGGCCCCATGAAGGCATCGAACTCTTCCGCGCCCATCTCTTCGTCGTGGTCGACCAGTGCCTGCAGTTCCTCACGGAACCGCCGCGCCGCATCGTCGCGGATGAGCACGCCGCGACCGATGCGCTTGTCGATCACCTCGACCGCTTCCAGACCTGCGTACTCGACCACATAGACCAGCGGATTGTTGAACATGATGTGCATGACGATTCTCCTTGGCTGGTGCGGCTGTACAACGGGCAACGGGCCGACGCCCGCCGCTGTTTCCTGCACTGCGTCCCTGCAGTGCAGATGGGGCACACCCGCCGCCTTTCAAGCCGGTTAACGGCGGATGCACCGACACCCTTGAGCACGCTTGCGCCGGGCACCGGGCGGACCTACCATCCGCGCCAGTCCCACGAACCGGAGCCCGCAGCGCCCACGAGGCGCCGTGCGCAAGGCATGGAAGAACAGGAAATCCGCGCCACGCTTGACAGCCTGCGCACCGAACACCGCGACCTCGATCAGGCCATTCTCGACCTGCATGACGCGGGTTCGCGCGACGAATTGCTGCTGCGCCGCCTGAAGAAACGCAAACTTGTGTTGCGCGACCGTATCGCCACGCTCGAGCGCCTGCTCGAGCCGGACGAATTCGCCTGACCGACCCTCGCCTGAACGCCCCGTCCTCTGTGCAGTGACTGCGGCTCAGCCGCGCAGTTCCACCCACAGCGGCTGGTGGTCGGACGCATCGGTGTCCGTGTCCACATGCAGGCCGCTCACGCGCGGCAGCAGCGCCGGCGTAGCGAAGGCGAAATCGCAGCAGTAGGGCCGGTCCGGCCAGTCGGCGCCGTGCAGACCCACCGTGTGCGCGTGCGGCCGCTCCGGGTGCAGATGGCGCCACAGATCCACCCAGTCAGCGCCCGGCTGGCCGGCAGGTTCGAGCAGCCGAAGGTAATCGGCGGACCCCGGTTCGCAGTTGAAATCACCGCACAGCAGCGCCGCGGCCGGTCGCAGTGGCGGTCGGAAAGCGGTATTGCCCTCCTTCTCCGCGGGCGGCGCACTGACCTGCGCCAGCGCCTCGGCGGACAGCGCGCGCAGCGCCTCCACCTGGGCCATGCGCTGCACCGGCGAGTAGTACTCAAGGTGCGTACTGAGCACGCGCAGAGGCCCGCCCGGCGCATCCAGCGTCGCTTCGGCCACCGCACGCTGCATCGAGGGCACGGACGGGTCCGCCGGCCACGGCAGCAGGCGGCGCCACACCGCACGCACCGGCAGCCGGCTCAGCAGCAGATTGCCGAACTGGCGCGGCCGACCGCCCTCGCCCGGCTGGTCACTGCCGGGGGCGAACACCGCTGAATGCTGCGGAAATTCGGCCATGAACTGCGCCACCTGATCCTCGCCCGACAGGCCGGGCAATGCGTCGTGGCCCACCGCAACTTCCTGCAGGCAGATCACGTCCGCGTCACCGCCGGCGCGTATCGTGTCGGCGATGCGCCGCACGCTGACCCGGCGGTCACAGCCGCGCGCCCATTGGATGTTCCAGCTCACCAGCTTCATCTGATCGCTCCATCGCGGAACGCGCGGCCGCGAAGCCGGTCGATTCCGCATACGCATGACAGGAAGACCCCGATGATACGAAGCCTGATCCTGGCCGGTGCACTTGCGCTCGGCGCTCCGCTTGCCCACGCGCAGAGCAACGGCGACACCGCACTGGAAAAGCTGCGCATGCCGCCCGGCTTCACCGCGGAACTGTGGGCCCGGGTCGACAACCCGCGGGCGATGACGCTGGGCGCACCCGGCCGGCTGTACGTCGGCTCGCGGGCCGGCCATGTCACCGCGGTGCCCTTCGACCCGGTCACGATGAAGGCCGGAGACGCGGTGAAGATCGCCCGTGGCCTGAACATGCCGGTCGGCGTGGCCTGGCGCAAGGGCGATCTCTACGTGTCCTCGCTTGACCGCATCGTGAAGCTGCCGGCCATCGACGAGCGGCTGGCGGCTCCGCCGAAACCGGTGGTGGTCAATGACCGCTTCCCGAAAGACACCGCGCACGGCTGGAAATTCATCGCCTTCGGGCCGGACGACAGGCTCTACGTACCGGTGGGCGCGCCCTGCAACATCTGCGACCGCGACCGGGATGGCTACGCCAATATCATGCGCATGAATGCGGATGGCAGCGGTCTGGAAACCTACGCGCGCGGCGTGCGCAACACGGTCGGCTTCGACTGGCATCCGAAAACCGGCGAACTGTGGTTTTCGGACAACGGCCGCGACTGGATGGGCGACGACACGCCGCCCTGCGAGATCAACCGCGTCAGCAAGGCCGGCCAGCACTTCGGCTACCCCTACTGCCACGGTGGCGACATCGCCGACCCGGAGTTCGGGCAGGGCCGCTCATGCGGCGACTACGTCGCACCGGCCTGGAAGCTGGGAGCGCACGTCGCGCCGCTGGGCATGCGCTTCTATACCGGCAGCCAGTTCCCGGACGAGTACCGCGGCGCGCTGTTCGTCGCCGAGCACGGCTCCTGGAACCGGCGCGAGCGCGACGGCTACCGGGTCATGGTGGCGCGGCTCGAAGGCAACCGGGTGGTGAGCTACACGCCCTTCGTCGAAGGTTTTCTCGGCCGCAACGACGCGGTATTCGGCCGTCCGGCCGACGTGCAGGTGCTGCCGGACGGTTCGCTGCTGGTGTCGGACGACGCCGCGAACGCGATCTACCGCATACGCTGGAACGGCACCCGCCACGCCGCGCTGTCACAGCACTGAGCACGCTGGCGAGCGCTCGATCGCACATCATTGACCGGCGCGATTGACAGGCGCCGGCAAGCAGCGTTGACTGCGGCCTGTCAATGACAGGAACAACGCGGCGATGAACAGCGAAACCACACTTGAAGACAGCCGGATCGAACATTTTTCGGTCATGCCGGCGCCGGCCGACATCAAGGGCGAGGCGCCGCTGAGCGAGGCGGCATCGGCAGCGGTGCGCGCCGGCCGTGAGGCGGTACGGGCCATTCTCGAACACGGTGACCCGCGGCTTTTCGTCGTGGTCGGCCCCTGCTCGATGCATGACCCGGTGGCCTGCATGGAATACGCGCGCCGGCTGCGCGCACTGGCCGACGAGCTGTCTCCTACTCTGCTGCTGGTGATGCGGGTGTATTTCGAGAAGCCGCGCACCGCGGTGGGCTGGAAGGGCTATATCAACGACCCCTTCATGGACGACAGTTTCCAGATCGAGGAAGGCATGCGCCGGGCGCGCCGCTTCCTGCTCGATGTGGCGGAACTGGGCCTGCCGGCCGCGACCGAGGCGCTGGACCCGATTTCGCCGCAATACCTCGGTGACCTGATTTCATGGACCGCGATCGGGGCCCGCACCTCGGAATCGCAGACCCACCGCGAAATGTCCAGCGGGCTGTCGACGCCGGTCGGTTTCAAGAACGCCACCGACGGCGACCTCGACGCGGCGATCAACGGCATCATTTCCGCCTCCCGGCCGCACAGCTTTCTCGGCATCAACCGCTACGGCCGCTCGAGCATCATCCGCACCCGTGGCAATCCGCACGGCCACATGGTGCTGCGCGGCGGTGCCGGCCGGCCGAACTACGATTCGGTCAGCATCGCGCTGGCCGAACAGGCGCTGACGAAGGCCGGGCTGCCGGCGAACATCGTGGTCGATTGTTCGCACGCCAACTCGTTCAAGAAGCCGGACATGCAGCCACTGGTGCTGGCCGATGTGGCCGGCCAGATCCGCGACGGCAACCGGTCCATCGTCGGCGTCATGATCGAAAGCCATCTGAATGCCGGCAACCAGTCGATTCCGAAGGACCTGTCGCAGCTGAAGTACGGCTGTTCGGTCACCGACGGCTGCGTGGACTGGGCCACCACCGAAAAGATGCTGCGCGACCTGGCCGCCACCGCCGGCGACGCACTGAAGCGCCGGGTCGCCGGCTGAGCTCAGGCGGCGCGCTGCTGCAGTGCGCCCTTGAGCAGGCCGCGCAACATGGCCGGCTCGAACGGCTTGTCGCAGATGCCGGACACGCCGGCCTGTTCGACCGCGGCCAGCCGGCCCATGTCGGATTCGCTGGTCACCATCAGGATGGGCACCGACGCCTGCCAGCTCTGCTGGCGCACGTACTCCACCAGCGCGCGGCCATCCATCTCCGGCATGTTGTAGTCGGTCACCACCAGATCGAACAGCGTGCGCTCCAGCAGATCGACCGCGTCACGGCCATCCTCGGCTTCGACAATGTCGACGAAGCCCACGCTTTCAAGCACCCGGCGCATGAAGCGGCGGGCGTTCGCGCTGTCATCGACCAGCAGCACCCGCATCGCGTCGTACTCGGCGTCATCGTCGTTGGCTGCGCTGTCGCCGAGGTAGTCCAGCGTAGCCAGCAGCACCCGCTGCAGCTGCAGGCCGGAAAAAGGCTTGGGCAGGATGCCGCACACGCCTGACTGGCGCACCGGGTCCAGCGCCTGCGGCCGGGTTTCGCTCGACACCAGCACGAAAGCCACATGCTGCAGCGCAGGCGTATCGCGCATTGCACGGACCAGATCGGTGCCATCGGCATCCGGCAGGTAAAGCGCACTGATCACCACATCCGGCGCCTTCTCACGCATCTGCGCGAGCGCCTCGCTCATGCTGGCCGCTTCACGCACCCGCAGCAGACCGGCAGCGGCCACAAGTTCGCGGATGATGCGCTGCTGGGTCGGTGACGGTTCGACCAGCAGGACGTCGAGATGGGACAGATCGAGTGACATGGGCCGCTCCGGCACAGGCAATTCCAGCGTTCACGGCAGAAATGCAGTGCAACATGAATCAGGCATGCCGGGCCGGACCGGGCACGCAAAAAAAACGGCCCGCCGAAGCGGGCCGTTCCGTGCTCAGGATGCAGCCGCGATCAGGCGGTCACTTCCTTGGCGGTCTCGACGTACTCTTCGATCTGGTCGAAGTTCATGTACTTGTAGATCTTGTCCGCGTTCTGCGTCACCACGCCGATTTCGGCCTGGTATTCCTCTGCGGTCGGGATGCGACCCAGCTTGGAGCACACCGCCGCCAGTTCCGCCGAGCCGAGGAACACATTGGTGTTCTTGCCCAGACGGTTCGGGAAGTTGCGGGTCGAGGTCGACATCGCGGTGCTGCCTTCCTTGATCTGCGCCTGGTTGCCCATGCACAGCGAGCAGCCGGGCATTTCCATGCGGGCGCCGGCACCGCCCAGGGTGGCGTAATAGCCTTCCTTGGTCAGTTCGGACGCGTCCATCTTGGTCGGCGGCGCGATCCACAGGCGCACCGGAATGTCCTTCTTGCCTTCCAGGATCTTGCCGGCGGCACGGAAGTGGCCGATGTTGGTCATGCAGGAGCCGACGAACACTTCGTCGATCTTGGTGCCGCTGACTTCCGACATGAACTTGGCGTCGTCCGGATCGTTCGGGCAGCAGACGATCGGTTCCTTGATGTCGGCGAGGTCGATCTCGATCACGGCCGCGTATTCGGCGTCCTTGTCGGCTTCCAGCAGATCCGGACTGGCCAGCCAGGCTTCCACCGACTTGATGCGGCGCTCCAGCGTACGGGCGTCCTGGTAGCCGTTGGCGATCATGTTCTTCATCAGAACGATGTTCGAACGCAGGTATTCCTGCACCGGCTCCTTGTTCAGCTTGATCGTGCAGCCGGCGGCCGAACGTTCTGCCGACGCGTCGGACAGTTCGAATGCCTGTTCCACCTTCAGCTCGGGCAGACCTTCGATTTCCAGAATGCGGCCGGAGAAGATGTTCTTCTTGCCCTGCTTGGCCACGGTCAGCAGACCGGCCTTGATCGCGTACAGCGGAATGGCATGCACCAGGTCACGCAGCGTGACGCCCGGCTGCATGGCGCCCTTGAAGCGCACCAGCACCGATTCCGGCATGTCCAGCGGCATCACGCCGGTGGCCGCACCGAAGGCGACCAGACCGGAACCGGCCGGGAAGGAAATGCCGATCGGGAAACGGGTGTGCGAGTCGCCACCGGTGCCGACGGTATCCGGCAGCAGCAGGCGGTTCAGCCAGGAGTGGATCACGCCGTCGCCCGGACGCAGCGCAACACCGCCGCGGTTCGCGATGAAGGTCGGCAGTTCGCGGTGCATCTTCACGTCCACCGGCTTCGGATAGGCGGCGGTGTGGCAGAAGGACTGCATGACCAGGTCGGCCGAGAAGCCGAGGCAGGCCAGATCCTTCAGTTCGTCGCGGGTCATCGGGCCGGTGGTGTCCTGCGAGCCGACCGTGGTCATCTTCGGTTCACAGTAGGTGCCCGGGCGGATGCCCTTGCCGTCCGGCAGGCCACAGGCGCGGCCGACCATCTTCTGCGCCAGCGTGAAACCCTTGCCGGTGTCGACCGGTGCCTTCGGCAGGCGGAACAGCGTCGATGCGCTCAGGCCGAGGAATTCGCGGGCCTTGGCGGTCAGCGAACGGCCGATGATGAGGTTGATGCGGCCGCCGGCGCGCACTTCGTCCAGCAGCACTTCGCTCTTCAGCGCGAATTCGGCAACAGTGGCGCCGTTCTTGGTGATCTTGCCGTCGTACGGCAGCACGTCGATCACGTCACCCATTTCCAGGGTGGACACATCGACTTCGATCGGCAGCGAGCCGGAATCTTCCTGCGTGTTGAAGAAGATCGGCGCGATCTTGCCGCCCAGCGTGACGCCGCCGAAGCGCTTGTTCGGCACGAAGGGGATGTCCTGGCCGGTGGCCCAGATGACCGAGTTGGTCGCCGACTTGCGCGAAGAACCGGTGCCGACCACGTCGCCGACGTAGGCGACCAGATGGCCCTTCTTCTTCAGGTCGTCGATGAACTGCATCGGACCCCGCTTGCCATCCTCTTCCGGCTTGAAGGCTGCGTCCGGGCGGGTGTTCTTCAGCATCGCCAGGTAGTGCATCGGGATGTCCGGGCGGGTGGTCGCGTCCGGTGCCGGCGACAGGTCGTCGGTATTGGTTTCGCCCGGCACCTTGAACACGGTGACGGTGATGGACTTCGGCACTTCCGGACGGCTGGTGAACCACTCGCCGTCGGCCCACGACTGAACCACTTCCTTGGCCTTGGCATTGCCGGCCTTCGCCTTTTCGGCGACGTCGTGGAAGTAGTCGAACATCAGCAGGGTCTTCTTCAGGCCCTCGGCAGCAACCGCGGCGACTTCGGCGTCGTCCAGCAGGTCGATCAGCGGCTTCACGTTGTAGCCGCCGACCATGGTGCCCAGCAGTTCGGTGGCCTTGGCCTTGGAAATCAGCGCAACCTTGACGTCACCGTGCGCCACGGCGGCCAGGAAGGAGGCCTTCACCTTGGCGGCGTCGTCCACGCCCGGCGGCACGCGATGGGTCAGCAGGTCGAGCAGGAAAGCGTCCTCGCCGGCAGGCGGGTTCTTGATCAGCTCGATCAGTTCAGCGGTCTGCTTCGCATCGAGAGCGAGCGGCGGGATGCCGAGCGCGGCGCGTTCGGCGGCATGGGCACGGTAAGCTTCAAGCACGGTGAGTCCTCCGGTAGACGGGTATACCGCATCATAGAACGACACACGGTGCTGATGGTGCGCCGCACGAAGACACGGACAGAAAATCCGCGGCCAGAACCGCAGGCGTTGGTGCAAAAGTGCCGATGAAACAGCGCCTTGCCCTGATCCGCCCGCATCCATGGCGCAGTGCAGAACACGCTGCGCCGGTGGCTGGTTCAAGTCTTATATATGATATCTTTTATTGATTCTCAAGCCAAGCCGCCTTCCGCACTGCGTCATGCGGGCTTGGCTATACTGCGCGCCCCCGCCCTGCGCTTGCCGACCGACGGCGCGACATGACTGCCCCCACCTCCCCCTCCACCCTTCTTCACGCCGATCTGCGCGCATTGAACACGCTGCATCTGCCTGCCCGCGCGGCACGCCTGCAGCCGGTGGAGGATGCGGCCGACCTGCCGGCGCTGACCGCCGCCGTCGCCGACCGCGGCGAGCCGCTGCTGGTGCTCGGCGGCGGCAGCAACATCGTGTTCGCCGGGGATTTCGCCGGCACCGTGCTGCACATGCGCACCCGCGGCATCGAACTGCTGGCGCAGGAGGGTGACACGGTGCAGGTCGCGGTTGCGGCCGGCGAGCCCTGGCACGACTGGGTGGACAGCGCGCTCGAGCGCGGCTGGTACGGGCTGGAAAACCTGGCGCTGATTCCGGGCACCGTCGGTGCGGCACCGGTCCAGAACATCGGCGCCTACGGCATCGAGCTGGTCGACCGGCTGCAGGCGGTCGAAGCCTGGGACCTCGAAGCGCGGCAGTGGCTGCGCCTGAGCGCCGCCGAATGTGAAATGGGCTACCGCGACAGCGTGTTCAAGCGCCGGCTGGCCGGCCGGGCGGTGATCACCCGGGTCATTTTCCGCCTGAGCACGGTGCCCGACCTGCGGGCGCAGTATGCCGACCTGCAGCGCGAACTGGCGGCACGCGGCATCACCGCCCCGACCCCGCGCGACGTGTTCGACGCGGTGTGCGCCATCCGCCGCGCCAAGCTGCCCGACCCGGCGCAGATCGGCAACGCCGGCAGCTTCTTCCGCAATCCGGTGCTGGACGCAGCCGATGCCGCGCGCCTGCTGGCCGCGCATCCGGACGCGCCGCACTACCCGGCCGCGGGCGGCGCGGTGAAATTCGCCGCTGCCTGGTTCATCGACCGCGGCGGCTGGAAGGGCGTGCGCCGCGGCGACGCCGGCGTGCATGAGCGACAGGCGCTGGTGCTGGTGAATCACGGCCAGGCCACCGCCGCCGAACTGCTGGCGCTGGCGCGCGACATCCAGGCCGACGTTCGGGCGCGCTACGGCGTGGCGATCGAGCCGGAACCGGTCATCGTCGGCGGCTGATCAGCCGGCGGCCAGACCGTGGCGCCGCCGTGCGCGCAGGCAGGCGTCCGAGCCGGCCTCAAATTCGCGGCAGGGGTCGGGCCGATCCTCGTAGATCCAGCAGCTCACGCACTGCCCTATCGTGCCGCGCAGCGCCCGGCAGCGCGGCTGCGCGTGGTCGGTGCCGCGCATGCGGGCGATCGCGCCGTTCAGTTCGTCGTACAGCCCTTCGGGCACCCGGCCGCCCTGCGCCTCGCCGTCCGACGGATGGAAATCGACCCGGAAACTGGCGCAGCAGGCGCCGCAGGCGGTGCAGTCAAAGCTCATGCAACGATCTCCAGCAGGCAGCGGTACAGCGCGTGGCCGCTGGCGGCGTACTTGCGCTCGAAGGGCGTGAGCGGCGGCGCAGGCGAGAACGCCTCGACCGCGGCGTCGATGCCGGCGATCAGTTTCGCCGCCAGCACGCATTCCTCGACGTAGATGCGCCAGTTGCTGCGGCATTCGATGCGGCCGCCCAGCGCCAGCACGGTCGGGAACACCGGATGCGCCGGCCAGCGGCGCGCCAGATGGCCGATCTTGGGCCAGGGATTCGGATACAGCATGTACTGGCGCGCCGGCCGGTAGCCGCCGTCCAGCAGCAGGCGCCAGATATCGGCCATGTCGGCGCGCAGCAGCCGGGCATTGGCCGGCAGCGCCGGCGCGCGCGCGAGCCGGTCGGCCGACTGGTCCACGCCCAGCACCACGTGGTCCGGAAAGCTTTCCGCCAGCCGCGCGGTGCTTTCGCCAACGCCGCAGCAACTGTCGATGATGAGCGGCGTGTCCGGCGCACAGCCGGCGGCGAAGCTTTCGAAGGCCTCGCGGCTGTAGGGCGCCACCGGCTGCCGGAAGAGCTGGCCGGCGCGGCGCGCGATCAGCACCGGCAGCTGTTCGTGCGCACCGGTCTGTGCGCTGACCGGTACGCGGGACACCGCGCTCACGACAGGTAGCGCCGCCCGGTCTGGCTGATCCACACCGACCACGCGAGGATGAGCGGGTGCGCCATTTCCAGCCCCTCCTCGAAAACGGTTGAATAGTGCTTGACCAGCGGGCCGAGCTCGATGCCGTAATCGACCGACAGCACTGCCGGCAGCCGGTCGATCAGCTTGCCCACCACGACCAGCGCGGTACCGGCCATCAGCCAGGCCCCGGAACGCGAACGCCAGCCGCCCTGCAGGAACAGGAAGCGAGCGATGACGAAACCGGCATACAGCACCAGGGCAACCAGCAGCAGCGCAATCGCGCCGCAGACCAGTTTTTCCTCGAACGGGCGCGCCGCGTCGCGATAGAAACTGTTCTTCAGAAAGCTCTCGCCGGTGAACAGCTTGTGCCAGTCCGCCTCGCGTGCCGCGAAGGCCGTACACAGCAGCGCAAACGCCCATGCCCGCGCGCCCAGGGGCCGGATGCGCAGAAGCACGATCAGGGCGGTGCCCAGCCAGCCGGCGATGGACAGCTGTTCGAACGGCCCCTGCTCGGAAAACGTCCATGCAAAGGCATCCTCGCCCAGCAGGCGCGGCAGCAGCGAAAGCAGGCCGACATAGGCGAACAGCATCAGCACGATGCTGCGGTCAGTCTTTTTCATGTGAGTTCCTGCATGTGGGGGTATCAGGTCAGCAGCCGGCGATAGAGGGCGAGATTGCCCTCGACCATGGCGTCGACCGAGAACTGTTCAAGTATGCGCGCTCGCCCCGCCTCGCCCAGACGACGACGCAGCGCCGCGTCGTCAAGCAGGCGGGCGAGCGCGGCGGTCAGTGCCGGCACGTCGCCCGGTGCGATCAGCAGGCCGCTCACGCCGTCGGCCACCGCCTCCGGCAGGCCGCCGGCGCGGGAGGTGACAATGGGCACCGCGGCCGCGGAGGCCTGCAGCAGCGACACGCCCAGCCCCTCCATGTCCGCCGGGTGCGCCAGGATGTCCAGCCCGCCCAGCCAGCGTGGCAGGTCGGTACGGAAACCCGCGAAACGGATGACCCCGGTCAGCCCGCACTGCGCCACTTCGGCTTCAAGCGCCTCGCGCAGCGGCCCCTGGCCGAAGAAGATGACCCGCACATCCGGATGGCGTGCACGCAGTGACGCCATCGCCTCGATCACGTAGCGATGCCCCTTGCGCGCGATCAGCTGCGCCACCACGCCGATGACCCGCGCGTCGGCCGGCAGGCCGAATTCGGCCCGGAAAGCGGCGGCGTCGACCGGCGCCAGATAGGGTGAGGCATCGACCGCACTGCGCACGCAGCTCACGCGCGCCGGCGCCAGCCCCTCGGCCAGCAGCACCTGGCGTATGCCTTCGGAAATCGTGATCACGTGGTCGTAGAGACGGTACTTCAGCGCCACCAGCCAGCGCGGCTCCGGATTGTCGACCCGGCGTGACAGCACGCAGGGCACGCCGCTGAGCTTCGCCGCGAGGCCGCCCCACAGGTCGGCGCCGCGCCGGCTGTGCAGATGCACGATGTCCGGCCGCTCGCGCCGGATCAGCGCCGCCAGACGCAGCGCCATGCCGATGTCGGCATCGCCGCCCATCTTCATTTCCACCACCTGCGCGTGGCCGGCGCAGGCGGCGGCGATGCCGGCCCCCGGCGGGCAGGCGAGCAGGTTGTCCACGCCCCGGCGGGCCAGCCCCTCGATGATGTAGGCGACCTGACGCGCACCGCCGTAATAGTGCTTGCCAGCCTCGACATGCAGCACCTTCATGCGGCGATCGCCTTTGCCGCTTCGTCCAGCACCCGGTCCGGCGTGATGTCGCGCAGACAGGTGTAGGCACCACCGCAGGTCGGCCGGCGCTTGCAGGGCGAACACTGCAGGCCCAGCCAGATCACGCGCGCGTTGGCGCGGCCGGTATGCGTATACGGGCAGGTCGAGCCGAAGATCGCCACGGTCGGCGTCGCGAAGGCGATGCCCATGTGGGTAAGCCCGGTATCGACGCCCACCAGCAGGCCGGCGCCACGGACCAGCGCCGCGGCCTCCGGCAGCTTCGTCCGGCCGACCAGATTGATCAGGCCCGGCACACCGGCGGCGATGCGGGCGGCCGCCTCGGCATCCGCCGGCCCGCCGAGCAGCACCGGCGTCAGGCCGGTCCGGGCGGCGAGCCTGGGCGCCAGCGCCTGCCACGCATCCTCGAACCAGTGCTTCTGCGGTCGCGTCGTGAAGGCCGCGAACACCGCATAGCGGCCGGGGGCCAGGCCCTGCCCGGCCAGCAGCGCCTGCGCGCGCGCATCGGCATCGGCCGACACATGCAGCGTCGGCAGGAAGTCGCCGGCATCCAGACCCAGTTGTTCCGCCAGATGCAGGTATTCGGACGAAATGCGGGCGATATCGCCGCCGCGCGGCAGCACGCGCGTCATCAGCCACTGGCTGCCTTCGCGCGAGCCCAGCCCGATGCGCGTGCCGGCGCCCGACAGCCAGGCCAGAAAGCCGCTCTTGAGCAGCCCCTGCAGGTCGAGCACGGTGTCGAAGCGCTGTGCCCGCAGTTCGGCGCGCAGGGCGCGCACGCGCCGCCACAGTTCGCCGATGCGGCGTTCGCGCCAGAGGCGCGCCCACTCCGCCTTCGGCCACAGGATGCGCGCATCGACATTGGGGTCGTGCGCGATCAGCGCATCGATGCCCGGCTCGACCAGCCAGGCCACATGGGCATCCGGATGCGTGCGCTTGATCGCGGCGGCCAGCGGCGAGGCGAACACCACGTCACCGATGGCCGAGGTACGGACGATGAGGACGCGCTTCACACAGGTCGGCATCTCACGCAGCAACGAAATCGACAAAGTCTCGTGCAACAGCAGCACTGTCGAATTGCTCCAAGACGCGACTGCGAAGCCCTGATGCCAGTTCGCGGCGCACAGCCGGATCGAGCGCCCGCCGCAACAACGGCTCCCAATCAGATGGCGTCGGCACCCCGACTATGCCGTGGATATCAAGCTCGGCGTATTCCCCGATTCGAGAAGCAAGCGCCGGTACGCCTAGCGCAGCCGATTCCAGCACCTTGATCGCAGACTTGCATTGCGCGAACGGCGTGTCCACAAGTGGCGCTATGGTCACATAACTATTGCGCACAACATCAACGTACAGGGAAAAATCCAGGCGTCGGCCGAATAGCAGGCGGGGGTGACGAAATTGCGTTTCCAACGGTCCTACGACCTGGACTGTCAACCGAGGCATATCCTCAAGCAGCGACTGCAACGCAGGCACAACCAGTTTGAAGTCCGCGTCATGCGTACGCGTACCCGAGAAATAGGAAATGGAAGGGTCAGCTTCGAAACGGGTCGGACCGATATCAAGCCAACTGCGATGCGGAGTATTTGGCATCCGCAGAGATCGCCCCTGAGGACGCAGTGCGCGGTACCGTCTTACCAACTCGGAGGTTGATAGCGTCACGCCATCCATCATGTCGAGCGCGGCGGAATGCAAGGCGAACTTCGCTCGCGCGCGCATCTGACTCTCCCGACCAGCAAGCACTCCTGGCCGATAAGCGGACATTTCCGGATCGAACACCAAGTCGTCGAAATCGCCAAATATCCGTGTTCCCCGCCTTCTAAGCCAGGCAACCGCAAGACAAAGCGCCAATGTGCGGCGCGGCCGCAACAGCAGAACGGCGTCGAAGCGGCCGCGCCAGAAGAGTTCGCGGAGGTGCATTAGCTCGGCCTCATGCCCGAGCGAACGCAAGGCCAGTGCGACGTTCTCGCATCGATATACAAACGACGCATCCTGTCTGTAGTGCCGCGCACGCGGATGCATCGACACAAATGCAATCCTCATCGGATTTTCCTCTCTCCAAGAGCCGACGACCGCGACATTAGCGCCATCAGCACCATGAAAGTCAGGCTCGTGTTCGAGCGCCACAGATAGCTTTCGAACAAGCAAGCGACGAGAAAGCCGCTCATGAGCACAACGGCACGCCGATCATCGCTGGCACGCACGATCGATGCGAGGAAGGCAATGAGGACGCCCAGGCCAAGCAGCCCGGTAGTCACGGCTGTCATCAGGAACTGATTGTGCGGATTGTAGGAATCTGGGGTGTCGGCCCAACGTGGGGCGCGCGTATTGACATACTCGGCCTGAAAGTCGCCACTACCAACACCAATCAGAGGATGCTTCAGGAAAACCTGTGCGCTGGTTGTCCAGTATATGAGGCGCTCGCCAACCGAGGAGTGATGATTGGTTTCAAAGTTCCGGAGGTCGTTCAACGCCGCATCAGCACGTTCGCGGAAATAGCTAGAACCTGTATGGAGGGCACTGAAGGCAAATATGACGACCACGGTAGAAACTGCGAGCGCGCGAGGCCACGAGGCAAGACGTTGAAATATCATGACAACGACCATGATCACGAACGCAACCATACCAGCACGCCCCCCGGAAAATGCGAGGTTGGACAAAAGCAATGCGACCAAAAGAAACCAAGCAGCAATCGCTACCATCAATCGCTTCGCTAGCAACTTCTCAAGTGCGACGTAGGAACCAAGAGCCAGAATCGGCGCATACATGATGCGATCAATGAACGGGGCGGTGTCCTCAACAGATTTGAATACGCGTATGCCACGCGGCCAGTCCGGAAAGTAGTAGTGTTGAAACCAGTTGTAATGAGCCAGTAGCGCGCAAACAGCTACGCCGGCAACGAATGCTCGCAAGCAGCTTTCGCGCGTTGCCGCCCCTGGAATGGACCAATAGAGAGCAAACAGTAAGAAGGGCAAGTGCCGGCCAACGAAATGCCATCCCTCGTCGCGATGCTCGGTCCAGAGCATCGCGAGCAACACCACACCGAAGTACGTCACAGCAAGTTGGCATGGACGGGATTGAATCACGCTGCATAGCCGAACATACATCCCACCCGAGAGAAGTACTGCCAATAGCAACAGCGAGCTGAGCAGGTACACGTAGCTGACTCGCATAGGCAACACGAAGCAGATGGCCATCAGAAGAGGAACTTGACTGGCTTGAGCGAATTGGCGGAGTGCTGTCATGTCACAAATGAAGAAGATGTACGTAGTAACGCGCTTAGCGGCGTGGAAGCGCGTCGGCAGTTCGTCGAGCTCAAGTGGGATTGAGCACCACATGAATCGAATTAATCATCGATATTGAGGCTTTCGGCGCTCGGATAGTGACACAGCGACATCAGCCCCCAGAAATCCTCTCCAGGTCGGCGCGACACAGCCCCCCCCTCTCATCACTCAATAGTCACTCTGCATATCTCAAAGACCTTCCTCATGTCATCGGCCTCCTTTCGAGATTTGAACCGCACAGAGGACCAACCAATAGCTGCAACCAACACTTCCGGCGCATAGATCTGGCGGGCGATCAGCAGCGCGGTCGAGCGTACGCCGACCACCGCCGCATAGGGCGTGCGCGCCATGTGCATCTCGAGCGCGCAGTCCGGCTCGATCAGCCGGTAATCCGCGTGCTTGAGCTCATGCGCCGCATCCTTGGGGTGGGCCTTGTAATCGATGTCGGTGATGCCCTGTGCCGTCAGCCAGTCGCGGATGCGCGCGGTGGTCACCGCCAGATCGGCAGCGCTCATCAGCCCGAAGCCGGTCAGCGGCTGGCCCACCACCAGTGCGCGACGGGCGCCGTCAGCGGCCGCAGGCGGCGGTGCGTCGACCAGCGGCGGCAGCACCATCACCTTGTCCGCCGGGTATTCGTGCGGCAGACCCGGCAGCACATAGATGCGGTCGCAGAACGGCGCGTCCGAACCGATGCGGTCGCCGGAAAAACAGGTGTAACGCAGTTCCGGCGCCACCAGCGCGCGCAGCCGCCGCGCGTGCTGAGCCAGACGACGGACCGCGCTCAGCGGGTAGCGGCGGATGGAAATGAGGCCGTCGGGCAGGATGCGCGCGTGCATTTCACGCGCACCGGCGGCACGCGGCAGCGCATGCAGGAAGTAATTGATCGCTTCGGTGTCGAACACCGCGCTGTGAAGGAGGAGCCGCTCGCAGCGCCCGACCAGATCCGCCACCAGGCGGATGTTGGCGCGCTGCCGGCGCAGCCGGCCGAAGCGTCCGGGCAGCGGCTCCCAGCGTGGCCAGGGCATGTAGCTGCAGGCGTCCCACTCGGCCGGGTCGACCGCCGACTTCATGCCCGGCTTGTACCACACCAGCACCTGCCGGGCGTCCGCCTCCAGCGTCTGCGCGATGCGCCGCGCAGCCAGGTATTGCAGCGGGGAGGCGACGAAATAGACAGAAACGGTGCGGCTTTCGGGCATGCCGGCGGGCAGTGTGGGAAATTTGCGAAGGCGTGATGGTACTTGTTTGGGCCATCGGCCGCCTCCCCCCGTTCGGGCGATGGCGTGCAGACCTGACGGCGCGGGCTCGCACATCAGGTCGATGGCACCGGCGTGGCGCGTACCGCGACCATCCGTTCCGTCATCCCCTGCCCGCACCCACAGGCCGCCGCGCGCTCGACTTATCGTTCTGGCCAAGGTCGCCGCCCTGCTCTCGGCCTGCGCGGCTACCTGCCCATCGCTGCGCAATCACCCCGACGCCATCCTGCTGGCGGGCACGGTCATCCGTGCCGAAGAGCTGGCACGCGACATGTCGCGTCCGCTGATCGTGCCGGTTCTGATCGGTGGCGCACTGATCGGCCTGCCGAGCGCGGCGCAGGTGGGGGACAGCGAGCGCTACCTTGGGTACACGGTCAGCATCCCGGGGCAGGAAGACGCAGGCATCGAATCGAGGGGTCGCCGAGCCGGAAGCCCGACGGAAACTGCAGGATCTGCGCGCCAGCGAACGAAACCGCCTCAGTTCTCCGGCCCCAGATCCAGCCGGGCGCGCACTTCGCATTCGCGCTCGACGTAAGCCCACTCAGGGCTGGCGCGCAGCCGGGCCAGCAGATCGTCGAATGCCGGCGCGTGTTCGGGCGCGAATTCGAACCAGGTCAGGAAGTCGAAGGGCTCGTCCGGCGACAGGTCACGGCAATGGTGCAGCCGTCGCGCCACCGCCGGCAGCGCGCGCAGGCCGAGCGCGATGTGCTGCGACTGGTCTTCGATCACCGCGCGCCGCTCGTCCTGCGCCAGCGCCCACCAGGCGGCAGACTTGCGGATCGGGATGAGCACCGCGCACACCGCCTGCGCCCGCCCGAGCGCCGGCGTGGCCGCGGCCAGCGCCTGCTTCTCGTCGCGCGTGACATAGCGCTCGTTGCTGGTGATGCCGCGCAGCGACCACAGGCCGACGCCAGGCGCATCGCCGGCGATGCGGTCCAGCCGGGGCGCTCCGGGCAGCGGCGCACCGGTGACCGCGCGCACATCGTCGATGCGCCAGGGGCCGTCGGCGCCGGCACTGAAGGTCCACAGCCTGTCCATCGCATGCCCTCCCGGTTATCAGTCAGTGGCCGCCCGCATCGCCAGCGCGGCGGCGGCAGCACGGGTTTCCACGCCCAGTTTCTCGTAGATGTGTTCCAGATGCTTGTTAACAGTGCGCGGACTCATGCCGAGGATGTCGCCGATGTCGCGGTTGGTCTTGCCCTTGGCCAGCCAGGACAGCACCTCGGCTTCGCGCGGCGTGAGCTGGGCGCCGGCGATGCGGGTACTCGATTCGCCGCGCCGCCGCACGTCGAGCAGCAGCATGTGCTCGCCCAGCCCGACCGCGCCCAGGCTGCGCGCGTACAGCGCCTGATCGCCCTGCTCGCGCAGCAGCCGCGCCTCTGCCGCCGGGTCGGCCGCCAGCGTGACCGGATCGCCCAGCCAGTCGGCGGTCGGCGCCGCCGGGTCGATGCCGAACTGGCCAAGGCACTCCGCCGCGCGCGGCGAGCGCCAGGCGATGCGGCCCAGCGCGTCGACCACCAGCACGCCCAGCCCGGCCACGTCCACCGCCTGGCGGGCGATGCGCACCGCGCGCGCGTTGCGCACATGGGCCTGCAGCCGCACCAGCACCTCTTCCACCCGCAGCGGCTTCACCACGTAGTCGGTGCCGCCGGCGGTAAAGCCTTCGACCACCTCGGCGGTGCCGGACAGGCCGGTCATGAAGATGACCGGTACGTGGGTGAGGCCGGGTTCGTCGCGGATGCGGCGGCAGGTGTCGAAGCCGGACAGGCCGGGCATGACCGCGTCGAGCAGGATGGCGTCCGGCACCACCCATTCGAGGCGCGACAGCGCGGACGCGCCGTCATGCGCGATCAGTACGGTATAGCCGGCGTGCGACAGCGCGTCGCACAGAAAGCCGACCGAATCAGGCGCATCGTCGACCACGAGCACCACCGGTTTCTGGAATTCAGAGTGCATGGGCATCCCGTTGCAGCAATTGGGTAAAGCGGATCAGGTCGAAGCCATCGACCAGCGCGCGCAGGCGCCGGCAGTCCTCGCGCGCCGCGTCCGAGCGGTCGGCGATGGCGTCGAGCAGCGTGGTGATGCCGTTCACGTGGCCCAGCCTCGACAGCCGCAGCAGCGCGGCGCGCTCCTCGTCGTCGAGTGCGGCCAGCGGCGCGTCGGTCGCCAGCTCGGTCTTCGGTGCCCCGGCGCCGGCCGGTTCGTCGACATGCAGCGTGAGATCGAGCGCCTCGCGCAGCTGGTCCAGCAGTTCGGCTTCGATCACCGGCTTGGGCACGAAACCGGCGCAGCCGGCGGTGCGCAGCAGCTCGCTGCGGTTCTCGAACACATTGGCCGACACCATGAGCACCGGTATCGGCGCACCGTCGAACTCGCGCAGCCGGCGCGCGGTTTCCCAGCCGTCCATGCCGTCCATATTGATGTCGAGCAGCACCACGTCCGGGCGCGCCCGGGCCACGCAGGCGAGCGCCGCTTCGCCGCTGCCGGCCTCGTCCAGATCGAAACCCAGCGGCGCCAGCATGGCGGTCAGCATGTGGCGCTGGGTGGCGTCGTCGTCGACCAGCAGCACCCGGCGGCGCGGGCCTTCGTAGCCGATCACGGTGCGCGTCGGCCGCGGCTGCGACGGCACCGACAGGTATTCGGGCAGGTAGAGGCGCAGCCGGAAGGTGGAGCCGCGGCCCGGCTCGCTGTCCAGCGTCAGTTCGCCGCCCATCAGCGAGGTGAGCATGCGGGTGATGCTGAGGCCCAGGCCGGTGCCGTGCTCGGCAATCATGCGGCCGCTGGTGCTGCGCTCGAAGGGCATGAAGATGCGGGCGTGGTCTTCCGGCGCGATGCCCGGGCCGGTGTCGGCGATGTCGAAACGGGCCACTTCCATCCGGTAATCGACCCGCAGCACCACCTCGCCACGCTCGGTGAACTTGACCGCATTGGCCAGCAGATTGATCAGCACCTGGCGCAGGCGCTTGGCGTCCACCCGCACGTAGTCGGGCAGGCGGCCGCTGGTGTCGACCCGGAAGCGCAGGCCCTTGCGCGCCGCCTGCGGCTCGAACATCTTGGCCAGGTCGTCCAGCAGTTCGCGCATGTGCATCGGCGCCGGGTCCAGCCTGAGCTTGCCGGCCTCGATGCGCGCCAGGTCGAGCAGACCGTCTATCAGTCCGAGCAGATGTTCGCCGCTGCGCAGTATGGTGCCCAGCGCGCGCTTCTGCGCGTCATCACCACTGCCCCGGCCGACGCTTCCTGTCTCGCGCAGCAGGATCTGCGCATAGCCGAGAATGCTGTTCAGCGGCGTGCGCAGTTCGTGGCTGATGCCGGTCACGTAGCGGGTCTTGGCCCGGTTGGCCGACTCGGCCGCGTCCTTGGCTTTCTGCAGCGCCAGATCGGTGCGGCGGTGGGCGTCGATCTCGCGCATCAGCAGCTGGTTCTGCCGGTTCGATTCGTCCTGCGCCAGCCGCCGGCTTTCCGATCCGAGCACGATCCACCACGCGCACACCGCACACAGCAGCACCAGCAGCGCGAAGGTCTTGGACAGCGTGAGCTGCAGGCTTTCGCGTGCTGCCGGGTAGAGGCCGCTGACGATGGCCTCCTGGTAGAACACGACGCCAAAGATGACCGCCAGCAGCACGGTGAGGGACAGGAACACGACCAGGAAGTGGCCGACCCGGAAGTTCACGCGCCGCGCCAGTTGCACCGGCAGTATGGCGTTCAGGACGGCGTGCAGCTGGTCGGCCGCGCTGGCGTCCGTCTTGCAGCGGTCGTGGCAGCGCGATTCCAGCGTGCAGCACAGCGAGCAGATGGGCTGGCCGTAGGCCGGGCAGTGCGCCATGTCCTCCGACTCGAAGCTGTTCTCGCACACGTGGCAGGTGACGGTTTCGCCCGGTCGCCACGGCGTGGCGCTGCGCCGGGCGAGGTAGTAGCGGCCGCGGGTGCCGAGCGCGATCAGCGGTGCGCACACGAAGGCGGTGGCCAGCGAAATGAAGGGAGAGAAGGCCTGCGCCGGATCGCCCATCCAGCCGGTGTAGGCGAGCACGGATACGACGGTGGCGATCAGCATCGAGCCGAGGCCGACCGGATTGATCTCGTACAGATGGGCGCGCTTGAACTCGATGTGCGACGGCGACAGCCCAAGCGGCTTGTTCACCACCAGATCGGCCACCAGCGCGCCGACCCAGGCGATGGCGAGGTTGGCGTAGAGGCCGAGCACGTGCTCCAGCGCCTCGAACACGCCGAGCAGCATGAGCAGCAGCGCGATCACCACATTGAATACCAGCCACACGACGCGACCCGGGTGGCTGTGGGTGAGGCGGGCGAAGAAGTTGGACCAGGCGAGCGAACCGGCGTAGGCATTGGTCACATTGATCTTGAGCTGCGACACGATGACGAACAGCGCGGTCACCGCCAGCACCACCGCTGGCGAATCGAACACGTAGGCGAAGCCGGCGAGGTACATCTGCGTGGGCTCGACCGCGCGGTCCACCGGCACCATGGCCTGCAGCGCGACGAAAGCGAGGAAGGCACCGCCCAGCATCTTCACCATGCCCGGCACCACCCAGCCGGGCCCGGCGATCAGCACCGACGCCCACCAGCGCACCCGGTTCTCGCGCGTCTTTTCCGGCAGGAAGCGCAGGTAATCGACCTGTTCGCCGATCTGCACCACCAGCGAAATTGCCACCGTCGAGGCGGCGCCGAACATGACCCAGTCGAATTCGCTGCTGCCGGCGCTGCGTCCGGTCAGGCCGGTGAATTCCGAGTACAGGTGCGGCGCCTGCCACCACACCGCGACATAGGGCAGCACCAGCAGCACGACCCACAAGGGCTGCGTCCACAGCTGGATGCGGCTGATCAGCGTGACGCCGTGAATCACCAGCGGAATCACGATGACCGAGCACAGCAGATAGCTCCACGCCAGCGGCAGGCCGAAATACAGCTCGAAGGCCAGCGCCATGATGGCCGCCTCGATGGCGAAGAAGATGAAGGTGAAGCTCGCATAGACCAGCGAGGTGATGGTGGAGCCGAGGTAGCCGAAGCCGGCGCCGCGGGTCAGCAGATCCATGTCGACGCCGTACTTGGCGGCGCAGTAGCTGATCGGCAGTCCGGTCAGGAAGGTGATCAGGCCGACCAGCAGGATGGCGTACAGCGCGTTGGTGAAGCCGTAGTTCAGCGCGATGGCGCCGCCGATCGCCTCCAGCGCGAGGAAGGACACCGCGCCGAAGGCGGTGTTGGCGACCCGCCATTCGGACCACTTGCGGAAGCTGCGCGGGGTGTAGCGCAGCGCGTAGTCCTCGAGCGTCTCGTTGGCGACCCAGGTGTTGTAGTCGCGGCGGATCTTGAATATCTGGTGGGTGGCTTCGGACATCGGGGGCGGTGGGCCTGTGCGGTCTGCTGCCCCTCATGCAAGAAATGCTCCGGCAGCGTGATGGCGCGCCACCGGAGCCCAAGTGCAGCTTCCCTCCACGCCGCGCACTCCGACGGTGCCGCAAGCGACATCGTGGTGCAGTGCGAAAGCGCAGGATTCCACCTTAGCACCCGGCCCCGCTCCGGCCGCGCCTGTCACCTTCTCCGCACATACGTCGATTGACGTATTCGCGTACGCAGCCCCGGAAACTACTTTTCGCACCGCAGCGAACGATTGCGGTGCACTGCACAACGAGTTATCGGACCGCAGTCGCCTCGCCTGAAGCCCCCAACCCCTTCCGCTCAGGAGATACGACATGGCTGACAAGAAAGACACGATTCCGGCGCCGCTCACCGACGAGCAACGCCGCAAGGTTCTGCTCGGCATGGCCGCCGCCCCGGCCCTGATGGTGCCCGGCGTCAGCTTCGCCAACGCCCAGTTCCCGACGGCCAAGGTCAACACGACCAAGCTCGCGGTGACCGATACCGAAGTCATCGTCGGTCAGCTGCACTCCGCCACCGGCACGATGGCGATTTCGGAAACCGGCTCCATCCAGGCCGAACAGCTGGCGATCGACCAGATCAACGCGATGGGCGGCATCCTCGGCCGCAAGATCAAGGTGATCAAGGAAGACGGCGCCTCCGACTGGCCGACCTTCGCCGAGAAGTCGAAGAAGCTGCTGGTCAATGACAAGGTGGCCTGCGTGTTCGGCTGCTGGACTTCGGCTTCGCGCAAGGCGGTGCTGCCGGTGTTCGAGAAGGAAAACGGCCTGCTCTACTACCCGACCTTCTACGAAGGCCTGGAGCAGTCGAAGAACGTGATCTACACCGGCCAGGAAGCCACCCAGCAGATCATCTGGGGCCTCGACTGGGCGTCGAAGGAGAAGAAGGCCAAGACCTACTTCCTGATCGGCTCCGACTACATCTGGCCGCGCACCTCGATGAAGATCGCGCGCAAGCACATCGAGTCGGTGGGCAAGCTCGGTTCGGTGGTGGGCGAGGAGTACTACCCGCTCGGCCACACCAACTTCAATTCGCTGATCAACAAGATCAAGGTCGCCAAGCCGGACTGCATCTTCGCCGCCGTGGTGGGTGGCTCGAACGTGGCCTTCTACAAGCAGCTGAAGGCGGCCGGCATTACCGGCGTCAAGCAGTTCCTGCTGACGCTGTCGGTAACCGAGGACGAAATGCTGGGCGTGGGCGGCGAAAACTTCGCCGGCTTCTATTCCTCGATGAAGTACTTCCAGTCGCTGGACAACGCCAACAACAAGTCCTTCGTCGACGCCTTCAGGAAATCCTACGGCCCGAAGTCGGTGATCGGCGACGTGACCCAGGCCGGCTATCTCGGCCCCTGGCTGTGGAAGGCCGCGGTCGAAAAGGCGGGCAGCTTCGATGTGGACAAGGTGGTCGCCGCCTCGCCCGGCATCGAGCTGAAGACCGCGCCCGAAGGCTACGTGAAGCTGCACGAGAACCACCACCTGTGGAGCAAGGCGCGCATCGCGCAGGGCATGCCTGACGGCACCTTCAAGGTGGTCGCCGAATCGGGCGAACTGATCGAGCCCAACCCCTTCCCCAAGGGCTACCAGTAAGTCCCCCGAGACCGGCCCCGGCGCAGACCGGGGCGGTCTCCCTCCTTCCCCTGCACCGGCCGGGCCTGCGCCCGGCCAACCGACCGGAGGTCCGCCATGTCATTCGACGAAATCTACAACATCGCCCTGATGCAGGGCTTCGCCGGCCTGAGCCTGTTCTCGGTGCTGCTGCTGATGGGCCTGGGCCTGGCCATCATCTTCGGCCAGATGGGCGTGATCAACATGGCGCATGGCGAATTCATGACCATCGGCGCCTACACCATCTTCCTGTTCTCCAGCCTGACCGAAAGCTATGCACCCGGGCTGATGCAGGCCTATTTCCCGGTGGCCATCCTGTTCGCCTTCCTGTTCGCCTTCGGCTTCGGATGGCTGACCGAATGGGCACTGATACGCCATCTGTACAAGCGACCTCTCGACACGCTGCTCGCCACCTGGGGCCTGTCGCTGGGCATGCAGCAGGTGTTCCGCTCCACCTTCGGCCCGAAGGAAGTGAGCCCCACGCTGCCTGACTGGCTGATGGGTTCGTGGTCGCCGTCGGAAGGTCTGGACATTCCGATCAACGGCCTGTTCGTGCTGGCGCTCACCCTGCTGGTGACCGGCGGCGTGCTGCTCGCGCTGTACAAGTCGCGCTGGGGTCTGCGGGTGCGTGCCACGGTGGCGAACCGTGCCATGGCCAACGCCACCGGCATCAACACCAAGCGCACCGACCGCCTGACCTACGCCATCGGCTGCGGCATCGCCGGCGTGGCCGGTGCGGCCTTCACCACCATCGGTTCGACCGGTCCGACCTCGGGTTCGCTCTACATCGTCGATGCCTTCCTGGTGGTCACCTTCGGTGGCGCCGGCTCGCTGCTCGGCACCGTGGCCTCGGCCTTCGGCATCGCGCAGACACAGTCCATCGCCGAGTTCTTCCTGACCGGCTCGATGGCCAAGGTGCTCACGCTGCTGCTCATCGTGACCATCCTGATGATCCGTCCGCAGGGCCTCTTCGCTTCGAAGATCCGCCGCTGAACGCGATCCGCACCGACTTCGCACCTTCCAGGAGATTCACATGGACGCATTCAAGAACTGGGTCGCACGAACCGGCATGGGGAGCGTGCTCATCCTCGCGCTCGTCATCATGGTCGTGTTCCCGCTGACGATGGACATCTTCCGTCTGAACCTCGTCGGCAAATACCTCACCTACGCCTTCGTCGCCGTCGGCCTGGTCATGCTGTGGGGCTACGGCGGCATCCTGAGCCTGGGCCAGGGCGTGTTCTTCGGCCTCGGCGGCTACATGATGGCGATGTTCCTGAAGCTGGAAGCGTCTGACCCGGAAGCGACCAAGATCCAGAGCACGCCGGGCATTCCGGACTTCATGGACTGGAACCAGCTGACCGAGCTGCCGCTGTGGTGGGAGCCGTTCCGCCACCTGCCGCTGGCACTGATCGCGGTGGTGGCGGTGCCGATGGTGCTGGCCTTCATCATCAGCTTCGCCATGTTCAAGCGCCGGGTCGGCGGCGTGTATTTCGCCATCATCACCCAGGCAGTGGCGCTCATCCTGACCGTGCTCATCATCGGTCAGCAGGGCTACACCGGCGGCGTCAATGGCATCACCGACCTGAAGACGCTGCTCGGCTGGGACATCCGCGACGACTCGTCGAAGTACGTCCTGTACTTCGTCAATGCCGGCCTGCTGATCGGCGTCATCCTGCTCTGCCGCTGGATCCAGATGTCCAAGCTCGGCACGCTGCTGCTGGCCATGCGCGACAAGGAAGACCGGGTGCGCTTCTCCGGCTACGACGTGGCGATGTTCAAGGTGTTCGTGTTCGTGCTGGCGGCCGGCATCTCGGCCATCGGCGGCGCGATGTTCACGCTGCAGGTCGGCTTCATGTCGCCGTCCTTCGTCGGCATCGTGCCGTCGATCGAGATGGTCATCTTCGCCGCGGTCGGCGGCCGCATGTCGCTGGTGGGCGCGGTGTATGGCGCACTGCTGGTGAATTTCGGCAAGACCTACTTCTCCGAGTCCGCCCCCGACCTCTGGCTGTTCCTGATGGCCGCGCTGTTCATCGGTGTGGTGCTGGCCTTCCCCAACGGACTGGCCGGCCTGTACGAAAGCCACGTGAAGCCCTGGTTCGCACGCCGCAAGGCACCCAGGGCTGCGCCGGCCGCGGTCGAACCGCCGGCCACCCCGCCGCCCGCCCCCAGCCACAAGTCCGCCCCGCCGGCCGCGTTGCCCGGCGGCGTACAGGGCCAGTCGGCCTGACGCGCCCCCGAACTGACAGGAGACCGACATGAGCAATACCGACTTCGTACTCGCGATCGAAGACCTGACCGTGTCCTTCGACGGCTTCAAGGCGATCGACGCACTCACCCTCTACGTCGATCGCGGCGAACTGCGCGTGATCATCGGACCGAACGGCGCCGGCAAGACCACGCTGCTCGACCTGATCTGCGGCAAGACCCGGGCCAGCGCCGGCAGCATCAAGTTCAAGAACCAGGAAATGACCCGGCTGGCCGAGCACAAGATCGTGCGCGCCGGCGTCGGCCGCAAGTTCCAGACGCCGTCGATCTACGAAAACCTTTCGGTGTTCAAGAACCTGGAAGTGTCTTTCCCTCAGGGCCGCAGCGTGCTCGGCGCGCTCGGCTTCCGCTGCACCGACGAAGTGAAGGAGCGGGTGCAGTCGGTGGCGACCGAGATCGGCCTGGCCGATGCGCTCGACACCGAAGCCGGCCTGCTCAGCCACGGCCAGAAGCAGTGGCTGGAGATCGGGATGCTGCTGATGCAGGAGCCCGAACTGCTGATGCTGGACGAACCCATCGCCGGCATGAGCGTGCGCGAGCGCGAACTGACCGCCGACCTGCTGCAGCGCATCTGCAAGGGCCGCTCGGTGATCGTGATCGAGCACGACATGGATTTCGTCAAGCGGATCGCCCACAAGGTCACCGTCATGCACCAGGGAAAGATCCTCGCCGAAGGATCAATGGAAAAGGTGCAGGCCGATCCCAAGGTCATCGACGTCTATCTGGGCCACTGAGCCCGATCACGAGAGGAACACATCATGCTCAACGTCAAGGACGTCTTCGTTTCCTACGGCCAGAGCCAGGCGCTGCACGGCATTTCGTTCGAGGCGAACAAGAACGAAACGGTGGCCATCATGGGCCGCAACGGCATGGGCAAGACCACGCTGTTCAAGTCACTGATCGGCGTGCTGCCGCTCAAGAGCGGCCATATCGAAGTGGCCGGCAATGAGGTGTCGAAGGACGAAAGCTACAAGCGCGTCGCCAAGGGCATCGCCTACGTGCCGCAGGGCCGGATGATCTTCCCGACCCTCACGGTCGAGGAAAACATCCACACCGGGCTGGAGAACGCCAAGGTGAAGAAGGTGCCGGACGAGATCTACGCCCTCTTCCCTGTTCTGTGGGAAATGCGCCGCCGCAAGGGCGGCAACCTGTCCGGCGGCCAGCAGCAGCAGCTCGCCATCGCCCGCGCGCTGGTGACCGACCCCAAGGTGCTGCTGCTCGACGAGCCGACCGAAGGCATACAGCCCTCGATCATCAAGGACATCGCAAAGGCGCTGAACGAGATTCGCAAGCTGCGCGAAATCACCATCGTCGTGTCCGAACAGGTGCTCAGTTTCGCGATGGACGTGGCCGACCGGCTGTTCGTCATCGAGGGCGGCCGCCTGGTCCATGAAAGCACCCGCGCGGAAACCGATACCGCGCGCATCAAGCAGTTCCTGTCCGTCTGACCCCGCCGCAAAGCCACCCACCGCCCAACGCCCCTTCCATCCAAGGAGATCAACATGGCAGAGACCCTGATCAAGGTAGACCTGAAGCAGTCGCCCTATGAGAACGACATGGTGCACAACCGCTGGCACCCGGACATTCCCATCGTCGCGTGGGTGAAGCCGGGCGACGACTTCAAGATCGAAACCTATGACTGGACCGGCGGCTACATCCAGAACAACGACAGCGCGGACGACGTGCGCGACGTCGATCTGACCACGGTGCACTTCCTGTCCGGCCCGATCGGCGTCGAAGGCTGCGAGCCGGGCGACCTGCTGGTGGTCGACATCCTGGACATCGGCGCCAAGGAAGACAGCCTGTGGGGCTTCAACGGCTTCTTCTCGAAGAAGAACGGCGGCGGCTTCCTGACCGATCACTTCCCGCTGGCGCAGAAGTCGATCTGGGACATCAAGGGCATGTTCACCGAGTCGCGCCACGTACCGGGCGTCAAGTACGCCGGCCTGATCCACCCGGGCCTGATCGGCTGCCTGCCCGATCCCAAGCTGCTCGAAGAGTGGAACAAGCGCGAGATCGACTTCATCAACACCGACCCCGAGCGCGTGCCGCCGCTGGGCTGCCCGCCGTGCGCACCGACCGCGCACATGGGGCGCCTGAAGGGCGAGGCGCGCGACAAGGCGGCGATGGAAGGTGCGCGCACCGTGCCGCCGCGCGAACACGGCGGCAACTGCGACATCAAGGATCTGTCACGCGGCTCGCGCATCTATTTCCCGGTCTATGTGAAGGGCGGCGGCCTATCGATGGGTGACCTGCACTTCTCGCAGGGCGACGGCGAAATCACCTTCTGCGGCGCCATCGAAATGGCCGGCTGGCTGCACCTGCGGGTGAACATCATCAAGGACGGCATGAAGAAGTACGCGGTCAAGAACCCGATCTTCAAGCCCAGCCCGATCACGCCCAAGTACGACGACTACCTCATCTTCGAAGGCATTTCGGTCGACGAGCAGGGCAAGCAGCACTACCTCGACGTGCATGTGGCCTACCGGCAGGCCTGCCTGAACGCGATCGAGTACCTGAAGAAATTCGGCTACTCGGGCGCCCAGGCCTACTCGATCCTGGGCACCGCGCCGGTGCAGGGCCACATCAGCGGCGTAGTCGACATCCCGAACGCATGCGCGACGCTGTGGCTGCCGACCGACATCTTCGACTTCGACATCATGCCGACCGAGGCCGGTCCGCAGAAATTCCTCGACGGCAGCGTGCAGATGCCGATCTCGGAAGACGTCTGAGGACGCCGCCATGCCGACCTACGACTTTCACTGCGAGGCGCATGGCGGCTTTTCCGCCATGCGCAGCATCGCGCAGCGGGACGCGCCCTGCCTCTGCCCGGCCTGCGGCCAGCCGGCCGCACGCCAGCTGATTTCGGCACCGGCCTTCGCCGACATGCCGGGCCAGCTGCGCAGCGCGCACGCCACCAATGAACGCGCCCGCCACGAGCCGAAGCTGGCCAGCCGCTCGCACGGCCCCGGCTGCTCCTGCTGCAGCGGAAAGCCGAGCAAGACCACGGCTGTCGCGCGCGACGGCTCCAAGGCCTTCCCCACCAAACGCCCCTGGATGATCAGCCACTGATCGCCCGCGCACGCCTTTCCACCGTTTCAACGCACCTTCACAACCGGGAGTCCAGCACCATGAAAAAATCATCCAACACCCCGCGCCTGGCCGCACTCGCCGCTGCCCTCGCCACCTGCAGTGCCGCGCAGGCCGGCGTCACCGTGGCCGGACCCGGCGAAAGCTATCTGACGCTGAGCCTGTGGGCGCGCTCGTCCTACTCCAGCGTCGAGGACGCGGCACCGGACGGCTCACGCTCCAGCGACTTCTCGATCGACTCGGTCCGCATCATCACCAGCGGCAAGATCACCAAGAACATCGGCGGCATGATCAACTTCGAGCGCCAGTCGGACGAATCGATGCGCATCCTCGATGCGGTCGCCCAGTTCGAACTGACCGAAGGCGTGAACTTCTGGTTCGGCCGCATGCTGCCGCCGACCGACCGCGCCAACATGGCCGGCCCCTACTTCGCGAACGTGTGGGAATACCCGATGGTGTCGCAGTACCCGAACGCCTTCACCGGTCGTGACGACGGCGCGCTGCTGTGGGGCAATGTGCTCGGCGGCAAGCTGCTGTACTCCTTCGGCGCATACCAGGGCAAGAACCGCGGCGCCGGCCTGTCGAACGACGGCGACACCCCGCTCTACGCCACCCGCATCGCCTACAGCTTCCTCGACCCGGAACTGGGCTACTACGGCACCAACAGCTACTTCGGTTCGAAGGACATCTTCACCGTCGGCTTCGCCTACCAGATGCAGAAGGATGGCGTGGGCACGGCGCTGGCCAAGGGTGACTACAAGGCCTGGAACATCGATGCGCTGTTCGAGACCAAGCTGTCCGGCGGTGGCGTGGTCACCCTGGAAGGCGCCTACTACGACTACGACACCGATGGTGTGGTCGACGTGGCCGGCGGCAACATCCTGTGCACCAACGTCAACAACTGCGGCGGCGCGACCGCCGGCGACGCCTGGCTGATGACCGCCGCCTACCTGATCCCGACCAAGATCGGCATCGGCCAGTTCCAGCCCTACACCCGCTACCAGAAGTTCGACGCGGATGCCGGCGGCGAGTCCAAGCAGTGGGATGTCGGCCTGACCTACGTGATGGCCGGCCACAATGCCCGCATTACCGGTGTGTACTCCGACATGGAAAGCGCGGCCGGTGTCGAGACGGACAAATTCATTCTCGGCGTGCAGCTGATGTACTGACCCTCCGGGCCGGGCGGGTGCGCAGGGCGCCCGCCTGTCCGGTTTTACGGGCACGCCACGGCGTGCCCTTTTTGCGTCAGTTGTTGCGTCGGTCTTTTGCGTCGATGCAACGCAACGCACGCACCGTCACCGCCCTGTCACACGCAAGGGTTTGAATCGGCGGCGTGAATGCACCCGACCCTCTCGTCCGGCACGTCCGCGCCATCTTTCTGTCGGACATCCATCTCGGCACCCGCGGCTGCCAGGCCGAGGCACTGCTGGATTTCCTCCGCCACCACGAATCGGACTACCTCTATCTGGTTGGCGACATCATCGACTTCTGGGCGATGAGCCGCTCCATCCACTGGTCGCCGTCGCAGAACACCGTGGTGCAGAAAATCCTGCGCCGCGCGCGCAAGGGCACCCGGGTCATCTTCATTCCGGGCAATCACGACGAGGCGCTGCGCGAATACACCGGCACCGTGTTCGGCGACATCGAACTGCAGCGCGAGTACATCCATCAGGCGGCAGACGGTCGCCGCTACTGGCTGGTGCATGGCGACGACTTCGACCAGGTCACCCGTCACCACCGCTGGGTGGCGCTGCTGGGCGACGTCGCCTACAACCTGCTGGTGAGCATCAATGCGCGGCTGTCGTGGCTGCGCCGCACCCTGGGCATCGCCGGCTACTGGTCGCTGGCCGGCTACGCCAAGCGCAAGGTGAAGAGTGCGGTGAGCTTCATCTACGATTTCGAGGATTCGGTCATGCACGAAGCCCGTACCCGCGGCGTAGACGGCGTGATCTGCGGCCACATCCACGCGGTATCGCTGCGCGAGGTGCAGGGCCTCACCTACATGAACTGCGGCGACTGGGTGGACAGCTGCACCGCCATCGTCGAACACGCCGACGGCCGCTTCGCCATCGTCGACTGGGGCCAGGAACTGCGCACTGCCGGCCCGCGCCCGGCGCTGCCGGCGGAGGAAGAGACTGCCGAGGCCTGAGCGCGTCGGGAGGACGGCTGCCTGCCGCCTCCGCGACGCCTCACCGAACTGATCAGCCCTCCAGTGCGGCGGCCGGCCCGAAGAACTCGTAACGGGTGCGCTCGGCCGGCACGCCGACTTCGGCCAGCAAGCCTTTCACCCGCTTCATGAAGGGCTTCGGACCAAGGAAGTAGGCGTCCAGCGACGCGGGCTGCGGCAGCCAGCGCTCGAGATGCAGCCGCTCTAGAAAACCTTCCGCGTGCGCCTGATCATCGGCGCGCGGCTCGCTGTATACATAGAAGCGCTTCAGCTTCGGATAGCGCTGTGCCAGCGCCTCCACCTGTTCGCGGAAGGCATGCACGCCGCCGTGGCGGGCGCAGTGGATGAAATGCACCTCGCGCCCGTCGGCCAGTGCCTGCTCCATCATCGGCATCGCCGGCGTGATGCCCACGCCCGCAGTGATCAGCGCCACCGGGCGTTCCGAGGCCTGCAGCGTGAAATCGCCGGCCGGCGGGAACAGGTCGAGCACATCGCCCTCCTTCACCGCCTCGTGCAGATGGCCGGACACCCGGCCGCCCGCTTCGCGCTTGACGCTGATGCGGTAGTCACGCCCGTTCGCGGCCGCCGACAGCGAGTAGTTGCGGCGCATTTCCTGACCGTCGATCACCAGTTGCAGGCCGATGTACTCGCCCGGCGCATGGCGCAGCACCGGCCCGCCATCGACCGGCGCGAGGTGGAAGGAGGTGATTTCGTCGCTCTCGCGCACCTTGCGCTCGACGCGGAAGGCGCGCGCACCGCGCCAGCCGCCCTCCGCCTGCGCATGACCGGCATAGACCGACTCCTCGGCGCCGATCAGCAGATCGGCCAGCAGGCCGTAGGCGGCGGCCCAGGCCTCGATCACCGCATCGGTCGCGATTTCCGCGCCGAGCACTTCGCGGATCGCGCGCAGCAGGCAACCGCCGACGATGGGGTAATGCTCGGGCAGCACCTGCAGCGACACGTGCTTCTGCACGATCTGGCCGACCAGCGGGCCGAGCGCTTCCAGCCGGTCGATGTGCTTCGCGTACATCAGCACGCCGTTGGCCAGCGCGCGCGGCTGGTCGCCGCTGGCCTGGTGCGCCTGATTGAACAGCGGCCGCACCTCCGGGTGTTCGGCCAGCATGATGCGGTAGAAGTGCGTGGTCAGCGCCTCGCCGCCGCTTTCCAGCAGCGGCACGGTGGCCTTGACGATGGCTCGGTGTTCCGGGCTCAGCATGGTTTTCTCCTGACAGTGAATGAAACGCCGGCGTGAACGTCCCGTGCCACGCCGACGCCTTTACATATCAAGCCGCATGCCATGCCCGGCCCCCTGACAGATCAATGACCTGCAACGGGGCAATGTCAGATCGACTACACTTGGACAAAGTCTTACTGACAACATGAAGTCATTGTGACAACACACCCGCTGCTGTCCGCCCTGATTCCGCTGGTCGATGACCTGTCGCGCGACCTGCCGGCGCAGGAGCGCTACCGCCGCCTGCTGCAGGCGCTGCGCGAACTGCTGCCCTGCGACGCCACCGCCCTGCTGCGGCTGGACGGCGAACATCTGCTGCCGCTGGCGATCGACGGGCTGAGCCCGGACACGCTGGGCCGCCGCTTCCGCGTGGCGGAACACCCGCGTCTGGCCGCGCTGCTGGACAGCACCCAGCCCACCCGCTTCGCCGCCGACTGCCCGCTGCCCGACCCGTACGACGGCCTGGTGCTCGGCCATGGCGCCCACCTCGAAGTGCACGACTGCCTCGGCTGCCCGCTCTTCCTCGACGGTCAGGCCTGGGGCGTGCTGACGCTGGACGCGCTCGACCCGGCCCGCTTCGAGGGCACCGACCTCGACATGCTGGCCGGCTTCGCCAGTCTGGCCGCGGCCACCGTGAAAGCCGCTCAGCGCATGGAAGCGCTGGCGCGCCGGGCCGAGGACGGCGAGCTGCGGGCCGAGGCCTACCGCGAGGCGGCCAGCCCGGCCGACAGCCGCGGCATGGTCGGGCACAGCGCGGCACACCGACGGCTGCTGAAGGAAATCGAGGTGGTCGGTGCCAGCGAACTGACCGTGCTGGTGCATGGCGAAACCGGCACCGGCAAGGAGCTGGTGGCACGCGCGCTACACGCGGCGTCGGCCCGCGCGGCGCGCCCGCTGGTGAGCCTGAACTGCGCGGCACTGCCGGACAATCTGGTCGAAAGCGAGCTGTTCGGCCATGTACGCGGCGCCTTTTCCGGCGCGGTGGCCGACCGCCGCGGCAAGTTTGCGCTGGCCGATGGCGGCACCCTGTTCCTGGACGAGGTCGGCGAACTGCCGCTGGCCGCACAGGCCAAGCTGCTGCGCGTGCTGCAGGGCGGGCAACTGCAACGCGTGGGCGCCGAGCAGGACCTTCACGTCGATGTGCGGGTGATTGCCGCCACCAACCGCGATCTGGCGGAAGAGGTGCGGGCCGGCCGCTTCCGCGCCGACCTCTACCACCGGCTGGGCGTATACCCGCTGCACGTGCCGCCGCTGCGCGAGCGCGGCCGCGACGTGCTGCTGCTGGCCGGCCGCTTTCTCGAACAGAACCGCGCCCGGCTCGGCCTGCGCGGCCTGCGGCTGGCGCCGGACGCCCAGGCCGCCCTGCTCGCCCACGACTGGCCGGGCAATGTGCGCGAGCTGGAACACCTGATCGGGCGCGCCGCGCTGAAGGCGCTGGCCGGTTCGGCCGGACGCCCGCGCATCGTCACGCTGGACGCGGCCCACCTTGAACTGGGCACGCCGGCGGCGGCGGCCGAGACGGCGGCGGCACCAACCGCCTCGCTCGCCACGGACGGCGATCTGCGCAGTGCGACCGAACGCTTCCAGCGCGACACCATTGCCGCCGCGCTGGCGCGCGCCGACGGCAACTGGGCCGCGGCCGCGCGCGAACTGGGTCTGGACCGCGCCAATCTGCACCGGCTTGCCCGGCGACTGGACCTGCGCTGAAGGCCGGGCCACCGATCGGACACCCGGCGCTTGACCAGTGCACATAAAGAAACGAAAATTCTTCACGTGCAACATGCACACCGCCAGCGGGACGACCCGCACGGCGCTGCCCGCGACGGGGACGACCCCGGTTTCCGGAGTTGCTGCCATGTCCTCAATGTCGTGGACCATCCTGTTGATCGCCGGCCTGTTCGAATGCGCCTGGGCGATCGGCCTCAAATACACCGAAGGTTTTTCCCGCTTCTGGCCATCGGCCTTCACCGTGACCGCGATGGTGATCAGCGTGGTGCTGCTGGGCATCGCCATGCGCAATCTGCCGGTGGGCACCGCCTACGCGGTATGGACCGGCATCGGTGCGGTCGGCACCGTCATCCTCGGCATCGTGCTGTTCAGCGAGCCGGCGAACGCGGCACGACTGGCCTGCGTCGGCCTCATCGTGGCCGGCATCCTCGGTCTCAAGCTCACTTCAGCCTGATCGCCCGGGCGGGCGTGGCAGCCGCGCACTTGTGCCGGCTGCCCGCTATCGGCGAAAATCGCGGGCTTTCGCTTTTGCCGCGCGCACTTGCATGCGCGGCTCACCCGCACGCCCTCGCGTGCGCAGCCCATCTTTCGAGCCCATCATGACCGACCACGCCGCACTGCCTTCCGACGACGACAACCACATCATCGCGGAGCGGCGCGAGAAACTGCGCCAGTGGCGCGAGGCCGGTGGCGCCTACCCGAACGACTTCCAGCGCACCCATTACGCCGGCGAAATCACCGCCCAGCACCAGGCGGCCACCGCCGAATCGCTGGAAGCGACGCCGGAGCGCGTGCAGCTGGCCGGTCGCGTCATGCTGAAGCGGGTAATGGGCAAGGCGAGCTTCGCCACCATCCAGGACATGTCGGGCCGCATCCAGCTCTACATCACCAATGACGGCGTGGGCGAAGAGGTGCACGGCGCCTTCAAGCACTGGGATCTGGGCGACATCGTCGGCTGTTCCGGCACGCTGTTCCGCACCCGCACCGGCGAACTGACGGTGAAGTGCGATGCGATCCGCCTGCTGTCCAAGGCGCTGCGCCCGCTGCCGGAAAAATTCCACGGCCTGTCGGACCAGGAAGCGAAGTACCGCTACCGCTATCTCGACCTCATCACCAACGATTCGTCGCGCGCCACCTTCGTCGCGCGCAGCCGCATGATGAGTGCCATCCGCGCCGAAATGACGCGTCAGGGCTTCCTGGAAGTGGAAACGCCGATGATGCACCCGATCCCCGGCGGCGCCGCGGCCAAGCCGTTCAAGACCCATCACAACGCGCTGGACATGGAACTGTTCCTGCGCATCGCGCCCGAGCTCTACCTGAAACGCCTGGTGGTGGGCGGCTTCGAGAAGGTGTTCGAGGTGAATCGCAACTTCCGGAACGAGGGCATCAGCCCGCGCCACAACCCGGAATTCACGATGATGGAGTTCTATCAGGCCTACGCCGACTACCGGCAGCTGATGGACTACACCGAATACCTGCTGCGCCACTGCGCCGAACAGGCGCTGGGCACGACGAAGTTCATGTACCAGGGCCGCGAACTGGACCTCGGCCAGCCCTTCCACCGGCTCACCATCGTCGAAGCCATCCGCAAGTACAACCCGCAGTACACCGAAGAACAGCTGGCCGACGAGGCTTTCGTGAAGCAGGCCATCGTGACCCACGGCGAAAAGGTGAAGCCGGGCGGCCTCGGCTCGCTGCAGCTGCAGCTGTTCGAAGCCTGCGCCGAAGCGCAGCTGTGGGAACCGACCTTCATCATCGACTACCCGGCGGAAGTGAGCCCGCTGGCACGCCGCTCCGACACGCAGCCGGACATCACCGAACGCTTCGAGCTGTTCATCGTCGGCCGCGAGATCGCCAACGGTTTTTCCGAGCTCAATGACCCGGAAGACCAGGCCGCCCGCTTCCTGGACCAGGTGAAGGCCAAGGACGCCGGCGACGAGGAAGCGATGTATTTCGACGCCGACTACATCCGCGCGCTCGAACACGGCCTGCCGCCGACCGGTGGCTGCGGCATCGGCATCGACCGCCTGGTCATGCTGCTGACCGACTCGGCCAATATCCGCGACGTCATCCTGTTCCCGCAGATGCGCCGCGAATAAGCGCCCGTCCCGAACACGGCCGCCGATGAACGCCGATCTAACCGATGCCCGTGGCACCGGTCCGGATCGGCGTTCTGCTTTGCAGCGCCCGCGCACGCCCTGACACACCATGTCCCGACCTCTTCAGCCTCTCGTTCCCGCACCGCTCGAATTCGCCGATGACGGCACGCCGCGCTCGGCCGCCTACGGTGACGTGTACCACTCGTCGGAAGGCGCGCTGGCGCAGGCGCAGCACGTGTTTCTCGCCGGCAACGGCCTGCCCGGCCGCTGGGCCGGGCGCGAGCGCTTCGTGGTGCTGGAAACCGGCTTCGGTCTGGGCCTGAACTTTCTCGCCACCTGGCGCGCCTGGCGCGACAGCCCGGAGCGCTGCCAGCGGCTGCATTTCGTGTCGGTCGAGAAGCACCCGTTCGCGCAGTACGACCTGACGCTGGCTTACCAGCGCCTGCTGCCGCCGGACATGGCCGACATGGCGCAGAAGCTGGTCGAACGCTGGCCGCTGCCGGTGCGCGGCCTGCACCGCATCGAATTCGACGGCGGCCGGGTCATCCTGACCCTGGGCCTCGGTGATGCCGACTCTCTGCTGCCGCAGCTCACGCTGCGCGCCAACGCGATCTACCTCGACGGCTTTTCGCCGGCGAAGAACCCGGAACTGTGGTCACCCCACATATGCAAACAGCTGGCGCGGCTGGCCGCGGCCGACGCGACGCTGGCCACCTGGAGCGTGGCCTCAGGGGTGCGCGAGGCGCTGTCCGGTGCCGGCTTCGTGTGCGAAAGGACCGCCGGCTTCGGCCCCAAGCGCCACATGCTCACGGGCCATCTGCATCCGGGCGCGCAGGCAGCAGCCCTGCGCCACCGGCCTGAACGCAGCGCACCCCGCCGGGTCGCGGTGATCGGCGCCGGCATGGCCGGCTGCGGCGTGGCCGAACGGCTGGCGGCGCGCGGCGCCGAAGTGCTGCTGATCGAACGCCACGCCGCCCCCGCGCAGGAAGCGTCGGGCAATGCCGCCGGCGTGCTGCGGCCCATGATTGCCCGCGACGACAGCCTGATCGCCCGCTTCTCGCGCGCCGCCTTCCTGCACGCCTCGGCTCACCTGCGCCGGCTGGATGGCGAAGGCCGGCCGCTGAAATGGGGGCCGACCGGCGTGTTCCAGGTCGCGCACGACGACGAACACGAGGCGCTGCAGCGCGCGGTGTGCGAAACCGGCGCGCTGCCGACCGGTTTCGTCCGCTATCTGTCGGACTGGGAAATGACCCGGCGCATCGGCTATCCGGTTGCCGCCGGCGGCTGGTGGTTCCCGCGCGGTGCCTGGGTCAATCCGGCCAGCCTGTGCGCCGCCCACCTGGAACGCGCCGGCGAACGGGTAACGCGTCTGTTCTGTACCGAAGCGCTGGCGCTGGAGCGCGGCGCGGACGGCTGGACCGTTCTGGCCGGCGGGCAGCGCATCGATGCCGACGCAGTGGTGCTGGCCAACGCGGCGGATGCGCGCGCGCTGTCGCCGCGGCCACTGCCGCTGAGCCGGGTGCGCGGGCAGGTCAGCCGTCTGCCGCGCATCCAGCTGCCTCATCTTCAGGTCACGGTCTGCCGTGAGGGCTACATCTGCCCGACACCGGACGGCGATCTCAATTTCGGCGGCAGTTTCGATCCGGACGACCCCGATACCGCGGTACGCGAGGACAGCCACGCCGGCAATCTGGCCCGCCTGCAGCGCCTGCTGCCGGATGCCGCGCTCAATCCGCCCTCGGCCGCGGCACTGCACGGCCGCGTGTCCTTCCGCACCGCGACGCCGGACCGGCTGCCGCTGATCGGCGAAATCGGCACCGGGGATGGCCCAGGCCGGCTCGCCCTGATCACCGGACTGGGCGCACGCGGGCTGGTGTGGCACCCGCTCGGTGCGGAAATGCTGGCATCCATGCTGTTCGGGGATCCGCTTCCGGTCGAACGCGACCTGCAGAAAGCGCTGGATCCTGACCGGTTCGCCTGCAAGACTTGAGGCAGATCAAAGAAAGAGCCGTAAAAGCCCTCACGCAGAGGTGAAGATTTCCCACTCGAAGCCGTTACTGGATTTGTGCCGGGCAATGCACGACCCCATCACTGCGAAATCGCCTGAGGGTCCGTGCCCGGTGTGGCCATGTCACCAGGAGAGGCGCCGTGAAAATAAATCTGCCGGTTACGCAGAAAGAAGTCTTCCTTGAACCGGGGAAACCGATCGTCACCAAGACCGACCTCAAGGGCGCGATCACCTATGCCAACGAATCATTCGTCGCCATCAGCGGCTTCAGCCGCGAAGAACTGATCGGGCATAACCACAACGTGGTGCGGCATCCGGACATGCCGCCGGAAGCCTTCGAAGATCTGTGGAACACGGTCAAGGCCGGTCAGCCCTGGCGCGGGCTGGTGAAGAACCGGGCCAAGAACGGCGACCACTACTGGGTCGAAGCCTTCGTCACCCCCATCCTGGCCGACGGACGTACCGTCGGTTATCAGTCGGTGCGCAACACGCCCAAGCGTGAGGACGTTGCCGCGGCGGAATCGCTGTACCGGGCGATCCGCGACAAGAGCGCTAAATTCCCCTGGACACGCGTCGACAAACCCAAGCTGGGTCTGGCGGGCAAGGTATGGCTGGGCGCTGCCACCACGTCCGCACTGGCGGTCGCCGGCAGCGTGGTCGGCGGACCGGTGGGCATCGGGCTCGGCGCGACCGCTGCGGCGGTCGCACTCGGCTGCGCTGCCTGGCAGAACGTGAGCGTGTCCGGCCGGCTCGATCAGTTGCATCGCGCCCTGCTCGAACTGGACGAAGGCAAGCTGGCCAAGCAGATCGAGGCCCCGGCCGGCGCGCTGCGCCCGCTGTTCGTCGCCGCCGAGGTGATGCGCATCCATCTGCGTGCCATGTTCGCCGACGTGCTGGTGAGCGCCCGCGAGGTCGACGACCGCACGAAGGAACTGGATGACGCCATGCGCACGCTGATCAGGTCCACTGCGTCGCAGGGCGAGAACGTGATGCAGGTCGCCGCCGCGATGGAAGAGATGAGCGTGTCGATCAACGAGGTATCGAGCAATACCGATCGCAGCCTGGAAGCGGTCAAGCGCACCGAGCACAGCGCACACGACGCGATGCAGACGATGGAAGCCGGCATTACCAGCAGCCATCGCGTAGTGACCGTGGTGACCGAGTCGCAGACCCGCATCGCTGAGGTGAACGCATCGGTCGAGAAGATCCGCCAGGTGTCTCAGGTGATCAACGACATCGCCGAACAGACCAATCTGCTGGCACTGAATGCCGCGATCGAAGCGGCCCGTGCCGGCGAACAGGGCCGCGGTTTCGCGGTGGTGGCCGACGAGGTGCGCAAGCTGGCCGAGCGCACCCGCACCAGCACCAAGGACATCGGCACCGCGGTGACCGACATCATCCAGCTGGCCGGTTCGGCGGTGGATACGATGAGCAAGACCGCCGGCGAAGTGGCCAAATCCACCGGTGAGATCGAAGCGAGCAGCGCCGGCCTGCAGGGCATCTGGGACGCCAGCCGCGAAGCCGCGAACTATTCCGAGGAAATCACCCAGATGCTGCGCCAGCAGTCTCTCGCCTCGCACGAAGTCGCCTGCAGCATGGAGCGCATTTCGAGCACGGTCGAACAGACCAATGTGAGCGTGCAGTCGGTCGGCGACGCGGCGACCCGCCTGCACACCACGTCGAGCGAACTGCGCGAACTGGTCAAGCACCTGGAACAGGCGCTGCACTGATCGTCACCGGTCTGCCGCCCGCGGCGGCAGACCTTCTCCCTCCGTTTTCCCCCTTGGGCGACAGATCCCGACAGCAGCGGGCCTGTCGCTCCTTTCTATTTGGGGCGCCACTTGCGGCGCCAAGGCGTCGGCCCCGGCTCCGTTTGCCCGGCCCTGCCCTGCGCCTGTTTCTCGCTGCCATCGCAAGTCCCTGCGGAGCCGACGTTCCGGCCCCCAGGTTCAGTGGGCGGCGGTCAGTCCCTTCAGCACGTCCGCCACACCGCGGGTGTGATCGGCCACTTCCGTGCTGCCCGAAGCGCAGTCCTCGATCCGCTCGAGCACCTGGGTCAGGCCGGATACGCCCGCCGACTGCGCTTCGATCATCTGCGCCACACGGACGATTTCAGCGGCCAGCGCGGAAATGTCCTTGCCGATGGTGCCTGCGCTGTTGCGCGACTTTTCGGCCAGCATGCGCACCTCGTCCGCCACCACCGCGAATCCGCGCCCGGCCTCGCCGGCCCGCGCCGCCTCGATGGCGGCATTGAGCGCCAGCAGATTGGTCTGGTCGGCGATCTGCTGGATCATTTCGACCACCCGCTGTATGCGGTCGCTGGCCTGCGACAGGTCACGCGCGCTGCTGCCGACCTGGCTGGCCTGACCGGCCAGTGCATCCACGGTGCCGACTGCGGTGCGGATGACCTCCTGCTGTTCCGACAGCCGCGTGTTCAGGTCTTCGACCGAACCGTACAGATCGCTCGAACACGCTTCGAGCTGACGGGCCGTGGTTTCGCGGGCGCTCTGCGCGTCGCACATGAGTTCGCCCAGATGATTCAGGTCGCGCACCACCGGCGCCATGCTCACATCGACGTTGCCCGGGTCGAGCCGGCTGCCGAAGTTGCCGGCGCGGTAATCGGAAATCTGCTGCACCATCACCCGCGACATGCCGGCCAGCTTGGCGTTGTGCCGACGCAGGAAGAAGGCCTTGAATTCGCCGTAGTGCGCGACGAAGTTATCGACGTACTCGTCGCGGAAGGGCTCACCGGCCCTCGCCCGGAAGAAGAACACCGCGGTCAGCGTCTGGTTCAGGTTCAGACCGAGAATTTCACCGAAGGTGGAAAAGCCGGCGATGTCGATGCCGGCAAACACCCGGTCCAGCGAAGACAGCTCGGTCTTGTTGTACAGCCGCCGCAGCACGCAGTCGTTGAACATGCCGGCCAGCGGCTGGCCTGGCTTGCCCTGCATGAAGGCACGGAAATCGCGTTCGGTGGTGGCCGCGAACGGGGTGCGCCGGACCAGTACCAGTTCCTCGCCCGGCGCGACGTCACAGTAGAAATCGACCTTGTCGCGCTCGAAATCCAGCGTGGCGACCGACCGCACGAACAGTTCACCATTGACCCGGATGGCGAAGGAATGGCTGTCCAGCTTGGCCGCCAGTTCGCCGCGTCCGCATCCGAAGGTCTTGCACAGCGCGTCGATCAGCGACACCGCCCGGCCATCCCGGTCGATCACCGAACTGACCTGCCGGCGCTCCACCGAAGCGCTGAAAATCTGGAACCGGGTGGGCGTCTCTTCGAAGTTCTGGCTTTTGAACACGCCGAAACGCACGCCCGGCGCCATCTTCAGGAAGGTGATCAGGGCGTGGTTGTTGAGCCGGCGGCTGCCGTCATGCAGCCAGGTGTCCTTGAAATCGAGCTTGCCGCCGGCCGAACCGCCGACGAACAGACAGGGGAAGCGGCCGCTTTCGTACAGCGCTTCCATGAAGAAGGATTCGGAATTCGACAACCCGTCGAACAGCGCATAGGCAAAGGTGTCACGGTGGTCGATGTCGATGTCCACCCGCGCACCGCGGATGGCGTTCGCCAGCCGTTCTATCCGCTCACGGTATTCGAGCATGCGACCGGACTGCCGCAGGTCTTCGCTGGACAGCGGAATCGCCACCGTATGCGCGACAGCGATGACCGAGCGGTCAAACAGCTGCAGCACCACGCTGTCCCGGCCGTCCTGCGCGTCGCAGTAAAGCGGCGCACCGTCCGCTCCGCACAGTTCGCCCGCCGTGGTGCCCAGCGCCATCGCCACGCCGGGAAAGCGTGCGCGCAGCACCCGGGCAACCGCCTCGATGTCGGTAGCAGGCGCGACATAGCCGCCGATGAAGGTCGGCTGGCAGCGTAACCCCGCCAGCTTTGCTTCGAGCTCCGCGCTGCGCGCCCGCAGCGTGACGATGCCTGGATGTGCCGCAGCGCTGCGACGACCGAACAGTTTCATGGGGTGCTCTCCCGAATTCCCGGATCAATCAATATGTCGTTCAGCGGATTTGGCTCCGCATTGATCGGGCTTACGGGAAACACGGAGGACGGCTTTATGGCGCCGACAATGAATTTTTAGCCCCCCTATTCAGGGAATGGACACTTTTTCCCCAATGAACACATGCACTTAGCGCAGATGGACATATTGCTCCGCAACATGCACCCAGGAGGGGCGGGTTTCTGCGGAGGCTGCCAGCACCTGGTCGGCCAGCGCATTCGCGCTGTCGAAAGCATCTTCGATGCGCTCGCCCAGACATCCGTCTGAGGCATAACCCAGCCGCGCATTGGCATCCCACAGGCAGGCCTGGCCCAGTGCTTCGACCACCCGCGCATGACGCCAGCGGTGAGCGCAGCGCTGCAGCGGGGTCACGGCCCGACCGATGGCTTCGGAAAAGGCCTCGGTCAGCAGTGCCTCGATCTCTTCCGGCGGGCACTCCAGATGCTGCCGTGACCAGAGCGGGTCGGCGTGTACGACCCAGCACTCGCGCGAGGCATCACGCTGGGGCTTGCCGCTGTCGCGAGCGGCCCAGTTCAGTGCGCCGCCGGCCGGAAAGCGCATGCAATCGACCGCAGCGAGACGTTCCGGCAGCGCCAGCATGAGCGTCCAGCACGGTGCGTAGCGGATGTGCTGCATCGCGTCGATGAAAGGATGCAGTCCGTTGCCGGTGCTGCGCCCGAACAGCGCCGCCGCCTGCGGGGCCGGCAGCGTGACCAGCACCGCATCGAAACAGTCGGGCAGCATGCCGCTCTCTTCGGCCAGCCACCAGCCGAAACGGTCTGCACCCATGGAGTGGATCAGGGTCTGGGCATTGAATTCCGCACCCCAGAGCATGCGGGGCGCCAGTGCGTTCATGCCGGGCACCGCCACCCAGCGCTCGTCGCCATCGACCGCAGCCTGCGGCCAGCGGGCCAGTACGCCGGCCCGCTGCCATTCCGGCAGCAGCGCCCGCATCGCGTCGCCGCGGACGGACATGAACTGCGCACCGTGATCGAAACGCAGGCGGCCAGCCACGCGCGTGGCCATGCGCCCCCCGGCGGCCCGCCCCTTGTCGAACACGTGTACCCGCCGGCCGGCGTCGACCAGCCGGCGGGCCAGCGTGCAACCCGCCATGCCGGCGCCGATGACTGCTATGTTGTGCATCCGTGCTGTCCTTCTTTTTTATGGTGCTCCGCGTGAGCGTGCGTGCCGGATCATGCAAGGTCTGTGCTAGCGTGTGCGTCGACCTGCAAAAAATCTTCTGCTCGGGCTGAGCGCCCCGTTGCAACGCCTCACCGATGGCCCGTTCCCTGCTCCAGAACTACCCGCACGCCAAGGCACGCTACGACGAACTGCTGTCGGCGCCCGGTGAGCTGCGCCCGCACTGGGAAGCACTGTTTGACGCAATCGAGGCGACCAGCCCGGTGCACATGCAGGAGCGGGTGGCTTCGGTGCACCGGCAGATCCGGGAGAACGGCGTTACCTACAACGTGTACGCCGACCCGCGCGGCGCGGAACGTCCGTGGGAGCTGGATCTGCTGCCGCTGGTCATCCCGGCCGACGAATGGGCGCAGATTTCCGCCGCGATCGCCCAGCGCGCCGAACTGCTCAACCGCATCCTGGCCGACGTCTATGGCCCGCAGCAGATGCTGGCCGAAGGCCTGCTGCCGCCAGCGCTGATCCACGGCCACGCCGGTTTCCTGCGACCGTGTCACGGGCTGGATGTGCCGGGCGGCATCCACCTTCATCTTTATGCGGCCGATCTCGCACGCTCGCCGGACGGGGGCTGGTGGGTGCTGGCCGACCGTACCCAGGCACCTTCCGGCGCCGGCTATTCGCTGGAGAACAGGCTGGTCATTTCACGCGCCTTCTCCGAACAGTTCCGCGACCTGCACGTCCAGCATCTGGCCAGCTTCTTCGCCACGTTGCGGGATACGCTGGCCCAGCATGCACCGGAAGGCGATGGCCCGCCGCTGACCGTGCTGCTGACGCCCGGCCCGTACAACGAAACCTATTTCGAGCACGCCTACCTCGCACGCTATCTGGGTTTTCCGCTGGTCGAAGGATCTGACCTGCTGGTACGCGACGGCAAGGTGTGGCTGAAGCATCTGTCGGGGCTGCGCCGGGTACACGCCATCGTGCGCCGGCTGGACGACGACTTCTGCGACCCGCTGGAACTGCGGGCCGATTCGGCGCTGGGCGTTCCCGGGCTTCTCGACGCAGCCCGTCGCGGCCACGTCCTGATCGCCAACGCGCTCGGCTCCAATCTGCTGGAGGGCGGCGCCCTGCTCGGTTTCCTCCCGAGACTGTGCGAGCGGCTGCTCGGGCAGCCGCTGGCCATGCCTTCGCTGGCCACCTGGTGGTGCGGTGAAGAAGCGGCGCTGGAAGACGCGATCGACAAGCTCGACCATCTGGTGATCAAGCCCGCCTTCCCGCAACTGCGCATCGAGTCAGTGTTCGGCGCCGACCTCGACCGGCGCGGCCGGGCTGCACTGATCGCGAGAATGCGCGCCCGGCCCCATCACTACGTGGCGCAGGAACTGGTTCAGCTGGCCCAGGCACCGGTCTGGAACAGCGCTGCACCGGCGCCGCGCATCGGCGCGCGAACGGTAGGTCTGCGGGTATTCGCCTGTGCCGCTTCTGACGGCTACCAGGTGATGCCGGGCGGCCTGGCCCGGGTCGCGCCGGATCCGCAGGCACGGGTCATCGCGATGCAGCGCGGCGGTGCAAGCAAGGACACCTGGGTGCTCACCGAGGGCGCGGTCGACACCTTCAGCCTGCTGCGCCGCACGGTCGGACCGTCGGAACTGGTGCGCGCCGGCAGCAACCTGTCCAGCCGCATGGTGGAGAATCTTTTCTGGTTCGGCCGCTACTGCGAGCGCTGCGACAACGCGGCCCGGCTGCTGCGCGCCGCCATCGCGCGGCACATCGAAAGCGACGATGCCGGCGAAAGCGCATTGATCCGTCTGTGCCGCCACACCGGCCAGCTGGCGGTGGCCAGTGACGAGAAAGACGACCCCGGACCGGCACTGTGTGCCGCGGCACTGGCCGGCGACGGCGCACTGTCCACGCTGCTGCACCAGCTGTCCAACGTGGCGTTCAGCCTGCGCGAACGCATGTCGATCGACAACTGGCGAGTGATCAGCGGACTGGTCGATGCCGCTGGCTGCAGCCAGGACGCCAGCCCGGGCGCGGCACTGGAGCATCTGGACCGCTGCGTGCAGGCCATGATGACCCTGTCCGGCTTTGCGCTGGACGGCATGACCCGTGACCAGGGCTGGCGTTTTCTGTCCATGGGCCGGCGGATAGAACGGCTGCAGTTCATGTGCGCCGCACTGGGTCACGCGCTGACCGACGGTGGCGAAGCGCCGGACTGGCTGCTGGAACTGGCGGACAGTTCGATCACCTACCGCTCCCGCTACATGACCCGGCCGCAATGGCTGCCGGTGCTCGACCTGCTGGTGTGCGACGAAACCAATCCGCGCTCGATCGCCTACCAGGCGCTCGGGCTGACCGACTACCTGTCGCGGCTGGCGGCGCAGTTCGGTGCCATCGAATCGGCTGCACTGTCGGACGCGGTGGCCGAACTGCTGGCCCTGCGTCCGGAACAGGATCTGCACACCGGCTCCGAGCGACTGGCCGGCCTGCTGGACCGTCTTGCCGCAGCCGCGTATGCGCTGTCGGAACAGCTCGGACTGCGTTTCTTCAGCCATGCCGATGTGCGCTGGGCCAGCGGAGCCGACAGCCCATGAGTCGCACGCGCTACCACGTGCTGCACCAGACGCTGTATCAGTACGCCTGGCCGGTATCCGACTCGCGCCAGCTGCTGCACCTGACACCGCGCGACACGCCCACCCAGCGTACGGTAAGGCACCGGATAGACATCGCGCCTGAGCCGGTCGAGCGTTCGCGGCGCACCGACTATTTCGGCAATGTGCTCGAACAGCTGTCCATCGGCACCGCGCACGACACGCTCACCGTGACGGCCGAAAGCGTGGTCGATCTGACGCCCTTGCGTACCGCCGGCGTCATGCCATCTCCGGCCTGGGAACATGTGCGCGACCGGCTGCATCAGGTCGGTCCGGCCCCACTGATCGAACCCTGCCAGTATCTGTACGCCAGTCCTCACATCGAGCCTCTGGCTGCGCTGGCCCGCTATGCCCGGCTCGACTTCCGGCGCGATCGCCCGCTGTTCGACGCCACGCTGGCGCTGATGAGGCGCATCCATCGCGATTTCGAATTCGACCCGCAGGCCACCACCGTCAGTACGCCGCTGGAGACGCTGCTCCGGCAACGGCGCGGCGTCTGCCAGGACTTTGCCCACTTCATGATCGGCTGCCTGCGCGCACTCGGCCTGCCCGCCCGCTACGTGAGCGGCTATCTGCTTACACTGCCGCCGCCCGGACAGCCGCGCATGGTCGGTGCCGACGCCTCACACGCCTGGGTGTCGGTGTTCTGCCCGGGCATGGGCTGGGTGGACATGGATCCGACCAACTGCGTGCAGCCTGGCGACCAGCACATCACGGTGGCCTGGGGGCGCGACTTCAGCGACGTGACACCGATGCGCGGTGTCATTCTGGGCGGCGGCGAACATACGGTCGACGTTCAGGTCACGGTCACCCCGGAACATGAAACACCGCCCGGACTGGCCGCCAATCCCGCGCAACCCCTTGAACGAGGCTGAGAAAACCGCCATACTTCTCGTTTTCCTCCGCGGGCACCGTCTGCACAGCTACGGAAACTGTAACGCGACGTGGTCGCAGGTTTCCCACGGCTCAGCCGACCCGGGGTTCGATGATCCGCACGAGGCTGCCCGCCTTCGAGCGCTTGAGAAAGAAATCAGCATGAAACAAGGCATTCACCCCAGCTACGACGTCGTCGCCGTCACCTGCTCCTGCGGCAACGCATTCGAAACCCGCTCGACGCTGGGCAAGCCGCTGCACATCGAAGTGTGCGCGTCCTGCCACCCGTTCTACACCGGCAAGCAGAAGATCGTCGATACCGCAGGTCGCGTCGAACGCTTCCGCCAGAAGTACGCGAACGTGCCGCGCGGCTGATCGCAGCGTGCGTTCCCGAAAAGGCAGCCAATGGCTGCCTTTTTTGTTTATGGCTTGTTTTCTTGTCTGCACAGCGTCCCGGTACACCATCCCTCTCGTTTCCCGCGTGCGCAGCACCTAGAATTCCGACCACCCGAATCCGGCCCCCAGCCACCCGATCCCGCCGATGCACCTTCCATCGCAGTCCTTCGTACACCGCCGGCCCCTGATCGGCGATCCGCCCGAAACAGGCTTCGTGATCGCGCTGTGCGCCCTATTCCTGCTCACCGGGCTGTTCGGCCGGGACCCCTGGAAGGGCGATGACGCCCTCCATATCGCGGTCGCCCTCGGCTTCGCCCGCGAGCCCGGTTGGCTGATTCCGACCCTGGCCGGCCAGATCTGGCTGGACACGCCGCCGCTGTTCCACTGGATCGCTTCGTTCACCGGCCGCGCGGCCACCGTGGTCGGCGCGAGCTTTGCCGACGGCGTGCGCCTGACCAGCGCCCTGTTCACCGGTCTGTGGCTGCTGGGCAGCGCAGGTGCGGCACGCGAACTGTATGGCGCGCCGGCTGCCCGGATTGCGCCACTGATCGCCATCGCCAGCATCGGTGCAGTCACCTACCTGCACGACGCACAGGCCGCCACCACGCTGCTGGCTGCGCTGGGGCTGGGCATGTGGGCTCTGGCGCTGATCGCGCGCCGGCCGCTGCAGGGCGGCGTCGTGCTGACGCTGGCGCTCGCCGTATCGGGGCTGGGCACCGGGCTGTGGCTGACCGCCATCCTGCTGCTCACCGCCGCACTGATGCCCCTGCTGCCAGTGTGGCGCACCGTGGCGGCCACGCCGCGACGCATGCTGGCCCTGCCGCTGGCCATGCTGGCCGGCACCGCGCTGGCTGCGAGCTGGTACATCGCACTCCGCATCGAACGGCCGGAACTGGCCTCGCTGCTATGGAACGAAGACCTGGCCAGCCTGCTGCCGGACGGTGCGCTGCTGGTCGGCGGCATGGCTGGATGGGTGAAGGTCATGGCCTGGTATGCCTGGCCCGCGCTACCGGTCGCCGGCTGGGCACTGTGGCAGCGGCGCAGCCAGTGGCGATCGCCGGTACTGACCTTGCCGCTGCTGCTGCTGCTGCTGCTGTTCGTTCAGCTCGCCGGCGACAGCGCAGCCCGCAATCAGCGCGCCCTGCCGCTGCTCGCCCCGCTGGTGGTGCTGGGCAGTGCCGGCCTGCCCAAACTGCGGCGCGGAGCGGCCAATGCGCTGGACTGGTTCGGTGTCATGACGTTTTCACTGCTGGGCGTCATCATCTGGCTGGGCTGGGTGGCGATGTACACCGGATGGCCGGCCCGGCTGGCAAAAACCTTCGCCCGCCTGGAACCTGGCTTTTCGATGCCGTTCTACTTCATGGCGGTGTCGCTTGCTGCCATCATGAGCCTGGCCTGGATATGGCTGCTGTGGCGTTCGCCACGGACGCCCACACGCGGCGCGGTCAGCTGGGGCTGCGGCATGGTATTGATATGGTTTCTGGTCAGCAGCCTCTGGTTGCCCTGGATCGATTACGGACGCAGCTATCGCGACGTTGCGAAGCAGCTTGCCGACCACCTGCCGGAAGACCGAACCTGTGTCGCCTACACCGGTCTGCAGGAAAGCCAGCGGGCGGCGTTCTACTACTTCACCGGGCTGAAGCCGCTGGCCTACGCCGGGGAGTCGGGTCGTCGCTGCACGGTGCTGATCGCCCACTACGGGCGCGGCGGCAGGAAACCCGCACTCGATGCGGGCTGGACACTGAAATGGGAAGGACGACGGCCGGGTGACCGGCATGAGCGCTTCCTGATGTACATGAAGAACCCGACTTGAGAGCGCCTGGGGGCGCCGGATGACATGAACCTGTTGATGCAGACTTCGGCGTGGCCCGCACTGAGATCCAAGGCGATCCAGCTGTCGCGCGTGCACCTGCGCAACTTCTTCGAGCAGGATGCGGAGCGCTTTGCGCGCTTCTCGCTGCGCCACGACGGCTGGCTGCTCGACTATTCGAAGCAGCGGGTCGATGGCGAAACCATGACCATGCTGATGGATCTGGTCAGCGCACTCGACCTGCCACGCGGCATTCGCGCCCTGGCCGCCGGCGATCAGATCAATTTCACCGAACGACGCGCGGCGCTACATATGGCGCTGCGTGCGCAGGATGGATCGCATGCCGACGTGGTGCGCGACTGCCGCGCTGCGCTTGAGCACTGGGTCAGGCTGATACGCAACCGTGAACTGCTGGGCGCGACCGGCCAGACCATCACCCATCTGATCAATCTGGGCATAGGCGGCTCCGATCTCGGCCCCCGGCTGGCGATGGAAGCGCTGGAGCCACAATGCAACGGCCCGGTGGTGAAGTTCGTCGCCAATCTGGACCCGCTGGCACTGGAACTGGCATTGCGCGACTGCAAACCTGCGCATACCGCCTTCATCATTTCGTCGAAGAGCTTCACCACCCAGGAAACGCTGGCCAATGCCCAGGTGGCGATGAAATGGCTGGCCGATGGACTGGGCAGCGCCGGTGTCGGCCAGCACCTGTTCGCGGTCACCAACCGGCCGGCAGCGGCACAGGAGCTGGGCGTACCCGCCCACCACTGCCTCTTCCTGCCCGAGTGGGTGGGGGGACGCTATTCGGTATGGTCCTCGATTTCGCTGCCGCTTGCCTGCGCCGTCGGCATGCAGGCCTTCGGTGAAATGCTGGACGGCGCGCGTTCGATGGACGAGCATTTCACCCGTGCGCCGATGAACGCGAACCTGCCGGTGATGTTCGGCCTGATCGATTTCTGGAACGCCAGCGGCATGGGTCTGGAAACGCTGGCAGTGCTGCCCTACAGCCACCTGCTGCGCAGCCTGCCGTCCTATCTGCAGCAGCTGGAAATGGAAAGCAATGGCAAGCGCTGCACCTCGACCGGCGAACTGAGCCGTGCCCCGACCTCTCCGGTGGTATGGGGTGGATCGGGCATCGTCGGTCAGCACGCCTATCACCAGCAGTTCTACCAGGGCACCCGCATGATGCCGATGCACTTCATCGTGCCGCGCGGCGGGCACGACGAACGCAGCCGCATGATGCAGCTTAATGCGCTCGCGCAGAGCTCGGCGCTGATGCGTGGCAAGACGCGCGACGAAGCGATGGAAGATCTCAAGCGCAGCGGGCTGTCGGAGCAGGAAGCAACCCGGCTCGCACCCCATGTGGCCTGCCCCGGCAACCAGCCCAGCACGACGCTCATCATGCCGGAGATCACGCCCCGATCGCTCGGACAGCTGATCGCGCTCTACGAGCACAAGGTGTTCGTGCAGGGCTGGCTGCTGGGTATCAACAGCTTCGACCAGTACGGCGTCGAATACGGCAAGCAGATGGCACGCTCACTGGCCTCCGGCCGGCTGCCGACCGACGCCGACGCCTCCACCCGCGGACTGCTGTCGGCGCTGGAGCACGGCGTCTGAAGGGATGTATCAGGGTGCCAGCCGCACCCTGCTCCAGCGATCCGCCTCGCGGCGATAGAGCAGGCGGTCGTGCAGACGGTCAGCCCGCCCCTGCCAGAACTCGATCGCCTCCGGCTTGAGCCGGTAACCGCCCCAGTTTTCCGGGCGCGGCGGCGCCGAACCGAAGCGGGCCTCGAATTCACGCACCCGCTGCGACAGCGACTCACGGCTCGGAATCACCTGGCTCTGCGGTGAAGCCCAGGCCCCCAGCCGGTTGCCGACCGGACGCAGCGAGAAGTAGGCGTCCGACTCCTCCTCGCTCACCCGGCTCACCGTGCCTTCGATGCGAATCTGCCGCTCCAGTGCAGCCCAGAACAGCAGCAGGCTGGCGTGCGGATTGACCGCCAGTTCGTTGCCCTTGCGGCTGTCGTAATTGGTAAAGAACACGAAGCCGTCCTCACCATAGCCGCGCAGCAGCACGATACGGGAACTGGGGCGGCCGTCGGCACTGACCGTGGACAGCGTCATCGCATTCGGGTCGCGTTCGACCACGCGACCGGCTTCGGCGAACCAGAAGCGGAACTGATCCAGCGGATTGTCGGCCGCTTCGGTCTCGTCGAGCGCGCCGCTGGTGTAGTCAATGCGGTGGTGAATGGGGTCGCTCATCGGTGCTCTCTCCTCATTTTGGCGCGGGCGCTCGCTCGAGGCCGGCTACTGGACTGCCTGCGGCCAGCTTGCGCGTCGAAAACCAGCCAAGATTCGTTTCCAGCGCATAGCGCGCCTGCCCCTGCGAGCAATGGTGCGTTTCGGTCTGCGGCTGCATGTCCTCAATGTTCAGGATGCGCCCCTGTTCGTCGATGAACGCCACGCTGAGCGGAATCAGCGTATTGCGCATCCACATGCAGTGTTTCTTGGCCTGCGGAAACACGAACAGCATGCCGGCATCCGCCGGCATGTCGGTGCGGTTCATCAGGCCGGTCATGCGTGCCGGATCGGTGTGGGCCACCTCGGCGCGCAGGCGGTACATGCCCACCGCCAGTTCGAGCGTGGGCAGGCCGGCGCAGGCCGCCAGGGTGGTCAGCGCCAGCAGGCCGCTGAACAGAAAGTTTTTCATCATGATGAAAGGACGTCGGTCGGATGATGGAGGGACAGCGCAGGCCGCATCTTGATCGAAATCATCCGCGTGCGGAACGCCGCACGCCGGCGGCCGGCGCGCGCAGCAGCGCGGTGTCGAGCTCGGCCCAGTCGCCCGGCTGCAGCGCACCAAGCTGCCAGGGGCCGATCGCCACGCGGATCAGCCTGAGCGTCGGATGGCCGATGGCCGCGGTCATCCGGCGCACCTGCCGGTTGCGGCCCTCGGCCAGTTCGATCTCCAGCCAGCAGGTCGGCACCGACAGCCGGTGACGCACCGGCGGCGTGCGCGGCCACAGCCCGACCGGCTCGTCGATGCGCCGCACGCCGCAGGGCCGGGTCGGGCCGTCCTTCAGCAGCAGACCCTGCCGCATTCGCTGCAGGGCCGCCTCGTCCGGTTCGCGCTCAACCTGCGCCCGGTAGGTTTTCACCAGCTTGTGCCGCGGGTCGGTGATGCGATGCTGCAGAACGCCGTCGTCGGTGAGCAGCAGCAGACCTTCGCTGTCAGTATCCAGCCTGCCCGCCGGATAGACCCCAGCCACCTCGACATGGCCGGCCAGCGTCGGATGCATTCCATCGGGCGAAAACTGGCACACGACACCGAAAGGCTTGTTGAGGGCAATCAGCCGGCTCACGCGCCCCCCGTCACCGCGTGTCCCTGCAGATGACCGAATCTGCGAGCGAACCGCAGTTCCTCCGGATAGGGGAAGAAATCCTGAATGTAGCCGTCCCGGATACGCTGCTGCGTCTCCTGCCAGAACCTTACATCCAGCAGGTCGCGGTGATACTTCAGGAAGGCGGCGCGCACCTTGGGGGTGGACAGCAGGAAGGTCGCGAACTCCTCCGGGAAGATGTCGTTGCGCTGCACCGAGTACCACACCTCGCCGGACATTTCGTACTCCGGGCTGGGCGCCGGCGGAATGCGCCGGAAATTGCAGTCGGTCAGGAACTCGATCTCGTCGTAGTCGTAGAACACCACACGGCCGTAGCGGGTGACGCCGAAGTTCTTCCACAGCAGATCACCCGGGAAGATGTTGGCCACGGCCAGTTCGCGGATGGCATTGCCGTACTCGTACACGGCGTGATCGATCTGTTCCTCATTCGCTGTTTCGAGGTAGATATTGAGCGGAATCATGCGCCGCTCGATGTAGCAGTGTCGAATGACCAGCGTGTCGCCGTCGCGCTCGATCATTGACGGTGCCAGCTGATCGAGCTGTTCGAGCAGCTCCGGCGAGAAGCGGTGGGCAGGCAGCGCGATGTCGGAAAACTCGATGGTGTCGGCCATGCGACCGACGCGGTCTACCTGCTTCACCATCAGGAACTTCTTCTTCACCGTTGCACGATCCGTGTCCTTGGAACTGCCGAAGGTGTCCTTGATGATCTTGAACACATAAGGATAGGACGGAAGCATGAATACAAGCATGACCAGACCACGGATGCCCGGTGCCTCGACGAAGTTGTCGTTCGAGTGCCGCAGGTGGTTGATCAGGTCGCGGAAGAACATGGTCTTCCCCTGCTTTGCCAGCCCCAGCATCGTGTAGATCTCGGAGCGCGGCTTCTTCGGCATCAGCGTGCGCAGGAAGTGCACATTGGCCGAAGGCACCTGCATGTCCGCCATGAAGTAGGCGCGTGACAGCGAGAACATGACGCTTACGCGCCACGGCTCGAGCAGGATGGTGTCCAGGAACAGTCCGCCCTTGCGGTCGTGCAGTACGGTCACCATGAAAGGATATTCATTGTGACCGTTGATTGCCTTGCCGATCACATAGGCTGCCTTGTTCCGGTAGTAGGCGGAGTTCAGCACCTGGATCTGCAGATTGGCCTCGCGCTCGGGCCAGTCACCGCCGACGTGGGACAGCGCGGCCTTCATGATGTAGTCCACGTCGCGATCGAGATCTGTAAAGCGACGCTGCCAGTCAAAGTCGATGAAGATCTGCTTCACCGCTGCGCGCATGCCAGTCTGGTTCGGGTAGTAACTGCGCCAGGTCGGCGGATTGCTCTCGATCAGTTCGGTCGAGATGGCCGGACGCACGAAGATGAAGTCGTTGTGAAAGTACTTGCGATGCAGGATCTTCGTCGTGACCGAATTGAAGAAGGTTTCGGCAAGCTCAGGCTGCTTGTGGTTCACCAGAAGACCGATGTAGAGCAGTTTGGCCTGCTGCCATGTGTTGTCATCGAGCGAATCGGCATGGAACTCGTTATGCAGGCGCTCGACGCACTCGCGCACCCGATCGTCGTAGTACTGGATGCGCTCGCGTATGCAGCGCTGCTGCCCCAGCCAGTCCGCGTCCTCGAAGCGCTGCTTTGCCGTTCCGCTGAAGGTGCGGAACAGCGTGTAGTGCTTGTCGAAGCCGTCGATCAGCGCCTGCGCGATGGCCAGCGCGACCTGGTTCTGCCCAGCAGGAAGATTCATGACAAGTCCGCTCGTATCGACAAGGCCGGGATTCTAATCGGGGCACGCGCACCTCGGTATGGAACACGCCGCTGACACGAATGTCGCATCATTTCTCGATTGGGGGATAATCGCGAAAGCCCGCCGGCGGCAACACCGCCACAGGGCCAATAACCAGACAACACACCAAGGAGCTGGATGGCATGAGTACCACTCACATCAAGATTCCCGCCGAGGGGACAAAAATCGTTGCCGGCCAGCCGATGCCGGACAATCCCATCATTCCGTTCATCGAAGGCGACGGCATCGGCGTAGACATCACGCCGGTCATGAAGGACGTGGTCGATGCAGCGGTGGCGAAAGCCTACGGCGGCAAGCGCAAGATCACCTGGATGGAGGTCTACGCTGGCGAGAAGTCGACCCGCCTGTACGGACCCGACGTGTGGCTGCCGGAAGACACGCTGGCCGCGCTGAAGGACTACGTGGTTTCGATCAAGGGCCCGATGACGACGCCGGTCGGCGGCGGCATCCGCTCGCTGAACGTCGCGCTGCGTCAGGAACTCGATCTCTACGTCTGCCTGCGCCCGGTTCGCTATTTCAAGGGCGTGCCCAGCCCGGTCAAGCAGCCTGAGCTGATCGACATGGTCATCTTCCGCGAGAACACCGAAGACATCTACGCCGGCATCGAATGGCAGGCGGAATCGGACAACGCGCGCAAGGTGATCAAGTTCCTGCGCGATGAAATGGGCGTCAAGAAGATCCGCTTCCCGGAAACCTCCGCCATCGGCATCAAACCGGTGTCGCGCGAAGGCTCGGAACGCCTGATCCGCAAGGCCCTTCAGTACGCGGTCGACAATGACCGCAAGTCGGTCACGCTGGTGCACAAGGGCAATATCATGAAGTTCACCGAAGGCGGCTTCCGCGACTTCGGCTATGCGCTCGCTCAGAACGAATTCGGCGCCGAGCCGATCGACGGTGGACCGTGGTGCAAGTTCAAGAACCCGAAGACCGGTCGCGATATCATCGTCAAGGATGTCATCGCCGACGCCTTCCTGCAGCAGATCCTTCTGCGCCCCGCCGATTACGACGTCATCGCCACGCTGAATCTGAACGGCGACTACATCTCTGATGCACTGGCGGCACAGGTCGGTGGCATCGGCATCGCGCCGGGCGCCAACATCTCGGACAACTACGCGGTGTTCGAAGCCACCCATGGCACGGCACCGAAGTACGCCGGCCTCGACAAGGTGAACCCGGGTTCGCTCATCCTGTCTGCGGAAATGATGCTGCGCCACATGGGCTGGATCGAAGCTGCCGATCTCATCATCGCCTCCATGGAGCGTGCGATCAGCGACAAGCAGGTGACCTATGACTTTGCACGCCTGATGGAAGGCGCGAATGAGGTGTCCTGCTCCGAGTTCGGGCGCGCGATGATCGCCCGCATGTAAGGCTCCGCAAAGGCGTCCGCTGACGCCTGCTGCACAAACAAAAAACCCGGCTTGCGCCGGGTTTTTTGTTTCCGATTCCAGCGTACGGGAATCAGGCTGCCTGGATGTTCGCGGCCTGCTTGCCCTTCGGACCCTGAGTCACGTCGAAAGACACCTTCTGGCCTTCCTTCAGGGTCTTGAAACCACCCATCTGGATCGCCGAGAAATGGGCGAACAGATCTTCGCTGCCGTCATCCGGGGTAATGAAGCCGTAACCCTTGGAATCGTTAAACCACTTAACAGTACCAGTTGCCATTGATCTTATCCTCTCAACCTCTCAAATGAGCCGAAGCTCCCGTACTTCTGTTTTGTGTATTTCAAGTTCTGATGTTCTGACCCCGGGAACTACCGACCGCGCCAAGTATCGACAACGGTGCAGGACTGCGACCACTCAAGAGCTTGAAGCAAACACAAGGACGGCTTTTAGCCCAGATACCGCAGTCGGTCAACACGTTTCAATGCTGCACCACGGAAGACTTTGACGCACTTTCGGGGTGCGCAGGAAGCACCGCTGCGACCCCGTGTGCGACACCTTGCTGCACCTCTCCGGAGACACGCTGTCCAACATGTTGAACAGACTTGTGCGCGCGTGCCTGAGCAATGAAAAAACCACGACTTTTCACGTGTTGCAGAGCGGTTGATTGTGATTAGAATGAGGCCATGGTTACGCGCAGGCAGGACGATTCTCTCCTCGAACTTGAAAAGACCCGGGTCAAGCCCCCACCTCTGTTCAAGGTCATGGTGCTGAATGACGATTACACACCCATGGACTTCGTGGTCGGAGTGCTTCAGAAGTTTTTCGGCATGAACAGGGAGCAGGCCACGCGCGTCATGCTCAAGGTACATACGGAGGGGGCCGGAGTGTGCGGCATCTACCCCAAGGACGTAGCGGCATCCAAAGTGGAACAGGTGTGTACCTTTGCCCGCCAGCATCAGCACCCGCTGGCGTGCGTGATGGAGGAAAACTGAAATGATCGCGCAGGAGCTGGAAGTCAGCCTTCACATGGCTTTTGTCGAAGCACGGCAGAAGCGCCATGAATTCATCACCGTCGAGCATCTGCTGCTGGCTCTGCTCGACAACCCCTCGGCTGCCGAAGTGCTGCGCGCCTGCGCAGTGAACATCGACGAGCTGCGCAAGGAACTGTCCGCCTTCATCAACGAGCACACGCCGGTGGTCGATGGCAGCGAGGAAATCGACACCCAGCCCACACTCGGTTTCCAGCGCGTGATCCAGCGCGCCATCCTGCACGTGCAGTCGTCGGGCAAGAAGGAAGTGACCGGTGCCAACGTGCTGGTCGCCATCTTCGGCGAGAAGGATTCGCACGCGGTGTACTTCCTGCAGCGTCAGGGCGTCACCCGTCTGGACATCGTGAACTACATCTCGCACGGCATCACCAAGACCGCCCAGCCGGCCGCAGCCGCCAAGCCCGAATCGGAACAGGGCGAACAGGAGCAGGAAGGCAGCCAGGCCGGTGGCGCCCTCGACAGCTTCACTCAGAACCTGAACGCCCAGGCCCTGCTCGGCAAGATCGATCCGCTGATTGGTCGCGACCACGAACTGGAACGCGTGATCCAGACGCTGTGCCGTCGCCGCAAGAACAATCCGCTGCTGGTCGGTGAAGCTGGCGTCGGCAAGACCGCGATCGCGGAGGGCCTCGCCCGTCGCATCATCGAAGGCCGCGTGCCCGACATCCTCGCGGATGCCACCATCTACGCGCTGGACATGGGCGCCCTGCTCGCAGGCACCAAGTACCGCGGCGATTTCGAGCAGCGGCTCAAGTCGGTGCTCAAGCAGTTGCTCGACAACCCGAACGCCATCCTGTTCATCGACGAGATCCATACGCTGATCGGTGCGGGTGCCGCATCCGGCGGCACGCTGGACGCCTCCAACCTGCTGAAGCCGGCGCTGTCGTCCGGGCAGCTGAAGTGTATCGGTGCGACCACCTACACCGAGTACCGTGGCGTGTTCGAGAAGGACCACGCACTGTCGCGGCGCTTCCAGAAGATCGACGTTAACGAACCCAGCGTTGAGGAAACGGTGTCCATCCTGAAGGGGCTGAAGTCGCGCTTCGAGCAGCACCACGGTGTAAAGTACTCGGCCACCGCGCTGTCGTCGGCGGCCGAACTGTCGGCGCGCTACATCAACGACCGTCACCTGCCTGACAAGGCGATCGACGTGATCGACGAGGCCGGTGCAGCGCAGCGCGTACTGCCCAAGTCGAAGCAGAAGAAGGTGATCGGCAAGACCGAGATCGAGGAAATCGTCGCCAAGATCGCGCGCGTGCCCTCGCAGCATGTGTCAAACGATGACCGCTCGGCGCTGCGCAACCTCGACCGTGACCTGAAGAACATGGTGTTCGGTCAGGACAAGGCGATCGACGCGCTGTCCACCGCGATCAAGATGTCGCGCTCCGGACTCGGCAACCCGAACAAGCCGATCGGCTCCTTCCTGTTCAGTGGCCCGACCGGCGTGGGCAAGACCGAGGTGGCCCGCCAGCTCGCATACTGCATGGGCATCGAGCTGATCCGCTTCGACATGTCGGAGTACATGGAGCGTCATGCCGTCAGCCGCCTGATTGGCGCGCCTCCGGGCTATGTCGGTTTCGACCAGGGCGGCCTGCTGACCGAAGCGGTGACCAAGAAGCCGCACGCGGTGCTGCTGCTCGACGAAATCGAGAAGGCCCACCCGGACATCTTCAACATCCTGCTGCAGGTGATGGACCACGGTACGCTGACCGACAACAACGGTCGCCAGGCGGACTTCCGCAACGTGGTCATCATCATGACCACCAATGCCGGCCAGGAAACCCTGCAGAAGGCGGTCATCGGTTTCACCGCCGAACGTCAGCCGGGCGACGAGATGGGCGACATCAAGCGCATGTTCACGCCGGAGTTCCGGAACCGCCTGGACGCCATCATTTCGTTCAAGCCGCTGGACCGCGACATCATCCTGCGCGTGGTCGACAAGTTCCTGATGCAGCTCGAAGGCCAGCTGCAGGAGAAGAAGGTCGAGGTGGTGTTCTCCGAAACGCTGCGTGACTGGCTGGCCGAAGCAGGCTTCGATCCGCTGATGGGCGCCCGTCCGATGGCACGTCTTATTCAGGACACCATCCGTTCGGCTCTGGCGGACGAACTGCTGTTCGGTCGCCTGACCAGCGGCGGCAAGGTGACCATCGACCTCGACGCCGACAAGAAGGTGAAGCTGGTGTTCGACACCGAAGAGGAAGCGGCGACGGCCTGAACGCCTTCCCGGTCCGACAGGAGGCGGCCATAATGGCCGCCTCTTTTTTTGCCTGCGGCTTTTCGTCTCCCGACGACCATGCCCCTCCCCCACTCGAAAGGAGCGCTCCATGACCCTCTCCACCGCCGACCTCTGCGATCAGTTTGAAAGCGAACTGCACATCTGCGCACCGATGTTCCGCAGCTACGGCGGGCGCACCGCCTTCGGAGGGCCGATCACCACGCTCAAGCTGTTCGAGGACAACGGTCTGGTACGCAAGGCGCTCGAAGCGCCGGGCAATGGCCGCGTGCTGGTGGTCGATGGCGGCGGATCGATGCGCCGTGCTCTGGTCGGTGACCAGATCGCCGCACTGGCGGTCAGGAACGGCTGGGCCGGAATCGTCGTGTACGGCTGCATTCGCGATTCGGCCGCCATCGGCGAAATGGACATCGGCGTGTTCGCGTTGGGTACCCACCCGCTGAAGACGGTCAAGCGCAACGAAGGTCAGGTCGATCTGATGGTGACTTTTGGCGGCATCGATTTCGTGCCGGGCCATCATCTCTACGCGGATGGCGACGGCGTCATCGTCAGTCCGCGCGCACTGATCTGACCTCACTCCCCCCCGGCCGTCGCCGGGGGCTTTCGCAGCGCACAACTTTCGGAAGAAATTTCTGCACTTTTTCACGCCAGACAAAACAAGCAAACAGCAAGCTGTTGTTTTTATTGGAAACACAGCTTCTTATGTCTTATACAAGACATCTTGTTGCTTTGCCAAACCCTCTTTATACTGGTGTCCGTCACGATAGTCGTCCGGTTGCATACGCCGGAGGGCTTCCCGGGCGCCCGATCTGATTGCTCCCAAACGCTGCAACAGGTCCACGCGGGTTTCGTGCATCGGCCCGCATCGGTTCAACAGGCCGAAAGATGACCGGTCATCGCAACCGGTCATGGGTGTCAGCACCATCAGCAGCTTTTATTGAGTCAGGGCGTACGGGTGGCAGTCGCCGCCTGTTCGGGTTGTTTTTTTATTCGAGGACATGCAATGAGCACGAAAGAACAGGAAATCGCCGCAATCCAGAAGGACTGGGACGAGAACCCCCGCTGGAAGGGCATCAAGCGCGGCTACACCGCCGCTGACGTCTACCGCCTGCGCGGTTCGGTCCAGGTCGAGTACACGCTGGCCCGCCGTGGCGCGGAAAAGCTGTGGGATCTGGTGAACAACGAGCCGTTCGTCAACTGTCTCGGCGCACTGACCGGCGGTCAGGCCATGCAGCAGGTGAAGGCTGGCGTGAAGGCGATCTACCTGTCGGGCTGGCAAGTCGCTGCCGACAACAATTCGTACGAAGCGATGTACCCCGACCAGTCGCTGTACCCGGTTGATTCGGTGCCGACCGTCGTGAGCCGCATCAACAACAGCTTCACGCGCGCTGATGAAATCCAGCATGCCAAGGGCATCCACGCTGGTGACAAGGGCTACATCGACTACTTCGCCCCGATCGTGGCTGACGCTGAAGCCGGTTTTGGCGGCGTGCTGAACGCCCACGAACTGATGAAGGCGATGATCCGCGCTGGCGCCGCCGGCGTGCACTTCGAAGACCAGCTGGCTTCCGTGAAGAAGTGCGGTCACATGGGTGGCAAGGTGCTGGTGCCGACCCAGGACGCCGTGCAGAAGCTGATCGCTGCCCGTCTGGCTGCCGACGTCTACGGCGTGCCGACCCTGATCCTGGCCCGTACTGATGCTGAAGCCGCCGATCTGCTGACCAGCGACTGCGACGCCAACGACAAGCCCTTCGTCACCGGCGAGCGCACCTCGGAAGGCTTCTACAAGACCAAGAAGGGTCTGGATCAGGCCATTTCGCGCGGCCTGGCCTACGCACCGTACGCCGATCTGATCTGGTGCGAAACCGGCACGCCGGATCTGGAATTCGCGAAGAAGTTCGCTGATGCGATCCACGCCAAGTTCCCGGGCAAGATGCTGTCGTACAACTGCTCGCCGTCGTTCAACTGGAAGAAGAACCTCGACGACGCAACCATCGCCAAGTTCCAGCGCGAACTGGGCGCCATGGGCTACAAGTACCAGTTCATCACCCTGGCCGGCATCCACAACATGTGGTACCACATGTTCGATCTGGCCCAGGACTACGTTGCCCGCGGCATGTCGGCCTACGTGGAAAAGGTTCAGGAGCCGGAATTCGCGGCCCGCGATCGCGGCTACACCTTCGTGTCGCACCAGCAGGAAGTCGGCACCGGCTACTTCGACGACGTGACCACCACCATCCAGGGTGGCACTTCGTCGGTGACCGCGCTGACCGGTTCGACCGAAGAAGAGCAGTTCCACTGAAATGCGCCGGGCCCGCAGTCGCGGGTCTGATGCAGCAGAAGGCCATCCGGCTCACGCCGGATGGCCTTTTTGTTTGCGGATGCAGACTCAGAGACCGCTACTGGCAGCCCTCCCCCGCTCCGATGCCTCCGTTCAGGTCTCCGCCGCCACCGGCAGTTCCGGCATGTAAGCACCGCCGGATTCCCAGTACGCCAGATCACCATAGGTGATCTTCAGCAGATCGACGAACAGGCGCACCCGCAGCGGCAGATGACGGCGCTGCGGAAACAGCGCATAGATGCCCATGGGCGGCGCGGCAAAGTCGCCCAGCACCTCGACCAGCGACCCGTTCGCCAGATCCTCCCTGATCTCCCAGTACGACCGCCAGGCCAGCCCGAGACCGCTCAGCGCCCAGTCCCGCAGCACCGCACCGTCGTTGCACTCGACCAGATGATTGATGCGCAGCGTGATCGGCTCGCCATGCGCCATGAAGCTCCAGCCCCGCGCCTGCGCCCGATTCGGGCCCAGGCCGAGACAGCGGTGCTGCAGCAGGTCGTACGGATGGCCCGGCTTGCCGTAACGGCCAAGATAATCCGGGCTCGCCACCACCACCCGCCTGGTTTCGCCCAATTTGATACTGATCATGCTGGAATCGGGCAGGCTGCCGATGCGCACCGCGCAATCGACGTTCTCATTCACCAGATCGACCATGCGGTCGGTCAGATCGAGTGAAATCTTCACCTCCGGATTCAGCCCCATGAAGCGCTTCACCAGCGGCGCCACGTGCCTGCGCCCGAAGCCTGCCGGAGCGCTCACGCGCAGCAGACCAGTCGCCCTGGCACCGCCGGCGGTGACGGCCGCATCCGCATTCGCCATTTCGTTCAGGATGCGCTGGCAATCCTCCAGATAGGCGCTGCCTTCGTGGGTCAGCGTGAGCTTGCGCGTCGTGCGCAGCATCAATTTGACGCCCAGCCGCTCTTCCAGGGCATCGATACGGCGGCCGATCACCGCCGGCTGCACGCCTTCGAGCTTGGCCACCGCGGACAGACTGCCGTGAGCCGCGACCGAAACGAAGGACTCTATCTCCTTGAAGCGATCCATTTTGTACTAAAAGTAAAAGATAAATGTACCTCAGGAAAGCTTAACGGATGCATAAGGAAAGTCTAGTATTTGTGCAGATGCAGCAATTCATGCCGGGCACAACCTGGTCTGATGCATCGGACGTTAGACCCCGGTCCTCCCGTCCGCACCGCGCGCAACCCGCTCGCTGCGGCACATCCGCCCGACGACGGCACCACCGTCGCCGGTCGGGTGTGAGGGACGGCCACCCTGTCCGGAGCACGGAGCACGCACGCTCACGTCATACCGGCTCTCGAACCGTTATCGGAGCGCACGCACATGACTATCGCTGAATCTGCAGACAAGCTGAACCGGGCAATGGAACTGCCCGAAGGTGTGAGCATCGCTGCTCCGGTCAGCGCCGAGTACCAGACCATCCTGACCTTCGATGCGCTGTCGCAACTGGCCCAGCTGCACCGCCAGTTCGAACCGCGCCGCCGCGAACTGCTGGCCGCCCGGGTCACCCGCGCCGCCGACATCGACGCCGGCAAGCCGGTCGACTTCCTGGCCGACACGCTGCATGTGCGCGAAGGCGACTGGACGATCGCCCCGCTGCCGAAGGCGCTGCAGTGCCGCCGTATCGAAATCACCGGCCCGACCGAGCGCAAGATGATCATCAATGCGCTGAACGCCGGTGCCGACAGCTACATGAGCGATTTCGAGGATTCGAATTCGCCGACCTGGGACAACCAGGTGCAAGGCCAGATCAACCTGCGTGACGCTGTGCGCGGCACGATCAGCGTCGAATACAAGGGCAAGACCTACAAGCTGAACGACAAGGTCGCCGTGCTGCAGGTGCGCCCGCGCGGCTGGCACCTCGACGAGAAGCACGTGACGGTCGATGGTCAGCGCGTTTCGGGTGGTCTGTTCGACTTCTGGCTGTACTTCTATCACAACGCCAAGGAACTGCTCGCCCGCGGCGCCGGCCCCTACTTCTATCTGCCCAAGCTGCAGAGCCATCGCGAAGCCCGCCTGTGGAACGACGTGTTCGTCGCCGCGCAGGAAATGCTGGGCATCCCGCGCGGCACGATCAAGGCCACCGTGCTGGTGGAAACGCTGCACGCCGCTTTCGAGATGGAAGAGATCCTGTATGAACTGCGGGATCACAGCGCCGGCCTGAACGCAGGTCGCTGGGATTACATCTTCTCGTGCATCAAGGTACTTCGCAACGACCGCGATTTCTGCCTGGCAGACCGCAGCAAGATCACGATGACCGTGCCCTTCATGCGCGCCTACGCACTGTCACTGATCAAGACATGCCACAAGCGCGGCGCACCGGCGATCGGCGGCATGAGCGCCCTGATTCCGAACAAGAACGATCCGGACGCCAACGAGAAGGCGATGGCCGGAATCCGTTCGGACAAGCGCCGCGACGCCAATGACGGTTACGACGGCGGCTGGGTGGCTCACCCGGGTCTGGTGCAGGCAGCGATGGAAGAGTTCGTGTCGGTGCTTGGCGACAAGCCGAACCAGATCGAGAAGCAGCTCGACGTGAACTACGGTGCCGCCGACCTGCTCGACTTCCGTCCGGAAGGCCCGATCAGTGAAACCGGTCTGCGCACCAACATCAACGTCGGCATCCAGTATCTGGGTGCATGGATGGACGGCAACGGTTGCGTACCCATCCACGGCCTGATGGAAGATGCGGCGACCGCCGAAATCAGCCGCGCCCAGGTGTGGTCGTGGATCCGCAGCCCTAAGGGCATCCTCGACGACGGACGCAAGGTGACCGCCGACATGGTGCGCAGCCTGATTACGCAGGAACTGGACAAGATCCGCGCCCTGCTCGGCGACGCCTACACCGAAACCTATGCCGCCGCCGCCAAGCTGTTTGGCGATATGTGCGTGGCGACCGAACTGGAAGACTTTCTGACGCTGCCGGCTTACGAACGCATGGAGTAAGCCTACCCCACGCAGCATCACGGACGGCGCCCCAAAAGGGCGCCGTTTTTCGTTCACTACCCGGGCCTTCCAGACAGCAGTGTTCACGCCGACGACTCCCAGGCACCCGCCCGAGTCGCTCCTCCGATCAACCTGCGCCCTTCGTCTTCAGACAGACGGGCTACCTGGAAGAAACAGAGGGCGAAAAAAAGCCCGCTCTAGCGGCGGGCTTGCGCTCATGCGAGGGCGGCCACGACCGCCCAGCTTCGCGTCACTCCATCGGGCTGACCTTGCCCGGAGCGATCTTGCCGTCCGAACGGCCCTTCAGGTAGGCGTACAGGCCTTCGACCTTTTCGCCCTTCAGGAACGGGTGCGGGGGCATGCCCTTTTCGGCACGAGCGCCATCCACCACGATACCGACGAATTCGTCCTTGCCGACCTTCTTCAGGCTCTCGATCAGCGACGGGCCGACCATGCCTTCCTGATTCGCGCCATGGCAACGCTCACAGGCAGCCTGACGCCACACCTTCCAGCCGCTCAGCGTCTTGGCATCGACCTTGTTGCCTTCGGCAACCTTGTACGGCGCTTCCTGCGCCATGGCGGTAGAAGCCAGCGCAGCCAGCACGACGGCGGCGAGTTGTTTACGAATCACAATCAGCTCTCCTCAATTGATTGATAGATGTTGCAGTGGGAAAAACGATCTGTCCGGTCAAAAGGATTACATGACCTGCGATGGACCGGGAATAAGTGTCGGCTTATGGCTGGCGCTTTCCAGAACTCACAAGCTTACCGCGCCATCTCCATTAAAAAAAGGGTCAGTGGCCTTCAACCGATCAACGGTTACCCGTTGACCCAAATCCGCCAGAACCGCGCTGCGACGCAGCAAAATCGCTGACCTCGTTCAACCGGACTTGCACCACCGGCACCACCACGAGCTGCGCGATACGCTCCAGCGGTTCAAGGACAAACTCGCCCTGCCCGCGGTTCCACATCGACACAAAAATTTGCCCCTGGTAGTCGGAATCGATCAACCCGACGAGATTTCCCAGCACGATGCCGTGCTTGTGCCCCAGCCCCGAGCGCGGCAACACCAGAGCGGCCAGCCCCGGATCTTCAAGGTGAATGGCGATACCGCTCGGCACCAGCAGCGTGTCGCCCGGCTTGAGCACGGCCGCGGTATCAATACAGGCACGCAGATCCAGCCCGGCGGCACCGGGCGTTGCATAGGCCGGCTGCAGCGTGCGCAGCCTTTCGTCGAGAATCTTGTAATCGAGCACGGACATCAGGCGTCTTTCATCAGGCGTGAAACATGTTCGAGGATGGCACGCGCCACCTCAGTCTTGGCTGCGCGCGGCAAGGGGTGACGGCCATCGCCGTCATACAGCACCACCTGGTTGTCATCGCCACCGAGACCATCGCTCACCAGATTGCCCACCACCAGCGGCAGCTTCTTGGCCACGCGCTTGCCCTGGGCATAGGCGTCCAGATCATGACTTTCAGCAGCAAAGCCTACGCAGAACGGGGCATCCGGCCGGGATGCGACATCAGCCAGAATGTCCGGATTACGCACCATGTCGATTGACAGGGTGTCGGCACTTTTCTTGATTTTCTGCTCACTGGGCACGGCCGGACGGTAGTCGGCCACAGCCGCAACCGCGATGAACAGATCGGCCTCGTTACAGCGGGAAGTGACCTGAGCGTGCATTTCGGCCGCGCTGCGAACGTCGACGCGCTCCACCCCGTGCGGACAAGGCAGCGCGGTCGGTCCGCTCACCAGCGTGACGCGCCCCCCCGCCCTGGCCGCTTCCAGCGCCAGCGCATATCCCATGCGACCCGAACTGAGGTTGGTCACCACCCGCACCGGATCGATGGCTTCCGAGGTCGGCCCGGCCGTGATCAGCACACGTCGCCCGGCCAGACGCTTGGGCGTGAAATGGGCACGCACCGCCTCCAGCAGCACGTCCGGCTCAACCATGCGACCGAGCCCCACCTCACCACACGCCTGTTCACCCGCAGCCGGGCCGACGACGAGCGCACCATCGCTGCGCAGCGTATCTATATTGCGGACGGTGGCCGGGTGCTCCCACATCTGACGGTTCATGGCCGGCGCCACCATCAGCGCACAACCGGTGCCGCGGGCCAGACACAGCGTGCTCAGCAGGTCATCGGCACGCCCCTGTACCAGACGGGCGATGCAGTCCGCGGTGGCCGGGGCTATCAGGATGAGCGAGGCATCGCGGCTCAGGTCGATGTGAGCCATGCCGTTGGGCATGCGCGCATCCCACAGGTCGGACCATACCGGTTCGCCGGTAATGGCCTGAAATGTCGCGGCACCGACAAAATGACCGGCCGCTTCGGTCATGACCACGCGCACGCGTGCGCCATCCTTGATCAGCAGGCGGGCCAGTTCGGCCGCCTTGTAGGCCGCGACACCGCCGGTGACGGCCAGCACGACGGAACGTCCGGCCAGCTCGGGCTGTGCATTCATGACAATGGTGTATCCTGCGCCAGTTCGACCACGGATTGTAACGCGATGGCGATCAAGGACTGGAGCGAGGACCGCAGACCGCGCGAACGCCTGCTGCTGCATGGCGCGGAAGCGCTGTCAGCGGCGGAACTGCTGGCCATCTTCCTGCGTGTCGGCGTAGCAGGGAAATCGGCGGTCGAACTGGCACAGGACCTGCTCGGCCATTTCGATGGCAGCGTGGTCCGGATGCACAACGCCAGCGTCGCCGAACTGTGCCGGGTCAAGGGCATGGGCAGCGCCAAGGCGGCTCAGCTGAAGGCGACATTCGAACTGGCCCGCCGCGGCCTGCACGAACAGATGGAGCAACGTGACGCCTTCACTTCTCCACAGACAGTCCGCGACTGGCTGACGTTGCGGCTGGGGGGCCTGAACCACGAAGTATTCATGGTGATGCTGCTGGATGCACAGAACCGCCTGCTTCGTGCCGTCGAACTGTTCCGCGGGACGCTCACGCAGACCAGTGTCTATCCACGCGAGGTGGTGAAACTGGCGCTGGCCCACAACGCGGCGGCGATCATCCTGGCGCACAACCACCCATCCGGGCTGGCCGAGCCTTCACGTGCTGACGAGTTCCTGACCCAGACGCTGAAGCAGGCACTGGCACTGGTGGATGTGCGGGTACTGGACCACGTCATCGTCGGCAGCGGCGCCAGCTGCTCGTTCGCAGAACGCGGAATACTCTGAAAAACTTGAACAAACCGGAATCAGTCCGCTATAATCGCGAGCTTTTCCGATTCTGGAGCTCGAAACATGTCCCGCGTTTGCCAAGTTACCGGGAAGTCGCCGATGGTGGGCAACAACGTTTCCCACGCCAACAACAAGACCAAGCGCCGCTTCCTGCCCAATCTCCAGCAACGCCGTTTCTGGCTGGAGTCCGAAAACCGCTTCATCAGCCTGCGCGTCAGCACCAAGGGGCTGCGCACGATTGACAAGAAGGGCATCGAAACCGTGCTCGCGGAAATCCGCGCACGCGGCGAAAAAATCTGATCCGGAACCCAGCGTTCCGAACAGCTAGCAATTCCGGCTGCGCCGGATCAACCAATCCGGCTCTGCCGGCATAGACAGGAAGGAAAGACGTCATGGCCAAGGGCGGACGCGACAAGATCAAGCTGGAATCGACTGCCGGTACCGGTCACTTCTACACCACGGACAAGAACAAGCGCACCACGCCGGAAAAGATGGAGATCATGAAATTCGATCCCAAGGCGCGCAAGCACGTGATGTACAAGGAAACCAAGCTGAAGTGAGTTTCCCCTGCCATTCTCTCCGGATGGCAGATGCGCAATAAAAAACCCGCCAATGGCGGGTTTTTTTATTGCGCATCCAAGCTGATCGCCGAAAGCAGGGCGTCTGGCGCCCCGCTGTCTGCATCAGCGAACGACCGTCTGCGCCTCGCCGTCGCCGCAGCGCTCAATGCGACCAATGCGATACACGGTTTCTCCGGCCGCCGACAGCGACTGCACCGCACGGTCGGCATCCGCCGCCGACACGACCACCACCATGCCAATGCCGCAGTTGAACACGCGGTACATTTCCTGCTCGGCCACGTTGCCTGCTTCGCGGAGCCAGGCAAACAGCGGCGGCAGCGTCCAGGAAGACGCATCGATGTGCGCAGACAGGCCGGCCGGCAGCACGCGCGGCACATTGTCCAGCAGACCACCCCCGGTAATGTGGGCCATGCCCTTCACCAGCCCTGGCGCTTCCTTCATCAGCGCGAGCAGCGACTTAACGTAGATGCGGGTCGGCTCGAGCACGGTTTCGCGCAGCGTGCGACCGTGGAAGTCAGCGTCGAGATCGGGCGCGTCACGCTCGAGTATCTTGCGCAGCAGCGAATAACCGTTGGAGTGGGCGCCGCTGGACGCCAAGCCCAGTACCACATCACCTTCGGCAATGGTTTCACCACTGATGAGCTGGCTCTTTTCGGCGATACCAACCGCGAAGCCGGCCAGATCGTATTCACCGGCCGGGTACATGCCCGGCATTTCAGCAGTTTCACCGCCGATCAGCGCACAGCCCGCCAGTTCGCAGCCACGAGCGATACCGCCGACGACACGGGCAGCCGTATCGACATCCAGCTTGCCGCAGGCAAAGTAGTCAAGAAAGAACACCGGCTCGGCACCCTGCACCAGGATGTCGTTCACGCTCATCGCAACCAGATCCTGACCCACCGTGTCGTGGCCGTCGAGCTGGAAAGCAAGCTTGAGCTTGGTGCCCACACCGTCGGTACCCGATACCAGCACAGGCTCACGGTAATTCTTCGATACCTCGAACAGTGCGCCGAAACCGCCGATGCCGCCGATCACCTCGGGACGCATGGTGCGCTTGGCCAGCGGCTTGATGCGCTCGACCAGCGCGTCACCGGCGTCGATGTCCACACCGGCAGCGGCGTAACTGAGAGGGGCTCGGGAATCAGTGGATGAAGTCATGACATATGGGGCGCAAAGCGCCGCGAAAACAGGATGAATGAACGGGATTGCAGCGGAATCTTGCTAAACTGCGGGGCGTTTTTGCACCGCATTCGCGCATCCCGCCCCAAGGGTGCGCATTCTACCCCTGCCCGCCCCTGCCATGACCCCTCCCGGCATCAACCGCAAACAAACCTTGCTGTGGGCAGGCGTAGGTGCGGCCATCGTCGGCGTGCTGTGGCTGCTCGGACCAACGCTGTCACCGTTCATGCTCGGTCTGGTGCTCGCCTACATCTTCGAGCCGCTGGTCGATCGCATGCACCGACGAGGAGTACCCCGGACGCTCTCGGTGGTGCTCACCATTCTGCTGGTGATCGGGCTTCTGGTCGGTCTGGTACTCATTCTGGTTCCGGTGATACAGCAGGAGGTCCGCACGCTGATCGAACGCCTGCCGGCCTATCTGACCGCTGCGCACGACCAGTTCATTCCATGGCTGCAGGCACACTTCGGCATCAGCCTGAAACTTGATGTCGATAGCCTGAAGAAATTCATCACGAAGAACTGGAGCAGCGCGCAGGATTACCTGATGCTTGCGCTGGAGTACGTGAGCAGCCAGAGCACGGTCATCCTTGGTGTGCTGGCCAATCTGCTGCTGACGCCGGTGGTCATGTTCTACCTGATGCGCGACTGGCGTGAGCTTCGGCAGCGGGTCGGCAAGCTGGTGCCGCGCCCCTGGCTTGACCGCACACTGTCGCTGGCAGACGAAATAGATGCGGTGCTCGCCGAATTTCTGCGCGGCCAGCTGTCAGTCATGGTGGCGCTCGCGCTGTTCTACAGCATCGGCCTGTGGATCGCCGGCGTCGATTACGCGCTGCCTCTTGGCCTGCTGTCCGGCCTGCTCGGGTTCATTCCATATGTCGGTTTTTCCAGTGGCCTGCTGCTGTCGCTGCTGGTCGCCACCCTTCAGTTCCAGGGCTGGTCGCCGGTGATCGGCGTCGCGGTGGTGTATGGTCTGGGCCAGATGCTGGAAAGTTTTCTTCTGACGCCTTGGCTGGTCGGAGACCGTATCGGTCTGCACCCACTGGCGGTGATTTTCGCGCTGATGGCTTTCGGTCAGCTGTTCGGTTTCGTCGGCGTGCTGGTGGCACTGCCCGCCTCGGCCGCACTGCTGGTCGGGCTGCGCGAAGTACGCCGGCACTATCTGGCCAGCGGCTTCTATCAGGGTGACACGCCCAAGATCATCGAATGATGCGTCAGCTGCTGCTCGACATCCGACCGATCGCCGCCCCCAGCCTGAACAATTTCGTTGCCGGCGGCAATCGGGACCTGCTGGCTCATCTGCGTGCCATGACGGGCACCGAGCCGGGCGCGTCCGTCTATCTGTGGGGCGACAGCGGCAGTGGCCGTACTCACCTGCTGCGAGCGCTGGCTGCGGAATCGAGGGCCCGCGGACTTTATCTGGAGGTTGACCAGATCAACTTCACAGCGGCAGACACGCTGATCGGTGCGCTCGAAGCAACGCACGCGAAACTTTGGCTGTTCGACGACATCCATCTGCTTGAGCCGGATGCGCAGATCGCGCTGTTCCGCGCCGTCAATCTGGCGTACACCCGTGGCGTGACCGTAGTGGCGGCAGGCAACAGCGCACCACGAGACCTCCCGTTGCGCGAGGATCTGCGCACCCGCATCGGGCAGATGCTGCCCTTCTGCATACAGCCGCTGCACGACGAGGAGCGCATCGAACTGCTGCACGCACACGCCGCTGCCCGCGGCATGAAAGTCGAACAGGACGTGTTCGACTATCTGCTGCGGCATGGTCGGCGCGACATCCGCTCGCTGCTCGGCATCCTCGATCTGCTGGACGAACACTCCCTGACTCGCCAGCGCCCGGTGACCCTGCCGCTGCTGCGCGAAGTGATGCAGGCAAGACTGATCTGATACGGACCCGATTCATGGAACTGGTACTTTTTGACCTCGACAACACCCTGCTCGCCGGCGATTCGGATTTCGAGTGGGCGCAATTCCTGATTTCCAAGGGCGTGCTCGACCGAGAGGTCTATGAAGCGCGCAACGCCACCTTCTACGAACAGTACAAGGCCGGCACGCTGGACATCCACGAGTTTCTTGATTTCCAGCTGGCGCCGCTGTCGCGGCATCCGCGTGAACAGCTGGATGCCTGGCATGCGGAATTCATGACCAGCCAGATCCGTCCTCGACTGACCGACGGAGCCCGTGGCCTGGTGAACGTGCATCTGGAGAGCGGTGCGCTGTGCGCCATCGTGACCGCCACCAACAGCTTCATCACCGGTCCGATCGCGCGCGAACTCGATATTCCTCACCTGGTTGCCACTATTCCGGCGCAGAACAACGGCCAGTTCACCGGCAAGCCGCGCGGTACGCCGGCCTTCCGCGAAGGCAAGATCGAACGAGTGGAGCGCTGGCTGGAAGAACTGGGCCTATATTTCGGCAGCTTCCGTCGCACCAGCTTCTACAGCGATTCACTGAACGACCTGCCGCTGCTTTGCCGCGTCACCCACCCGATCGCGGTAGACCCTGACCCGACGCTACGCGCCCACGCACTTCAACACGGCTGGCAGATCATGCATCTGCACACCGGTGACGCGGTGCCTGACGAGGCCTGACCGAGGTGGAGCGCAATACGCGGCAACGCACCGCCATACTCAGTACGATCGAATCCGCCGGTCGGCCACTGTCGCCCACCGAACTGCACGGAATGGCGCGCAGCGCAGCGCCTGCGCTCGGATTGGCCACCGTCTATCGAACGATCAAGTCCTTGCTGCAGGAACATCGCATTCGCGAAGTCAGCCTGCCGGGGGAGCCTGCCCGATACGAAGTGGCGCATCTGGGCCACCATCACCACTTCAAATGCACACGGTGCGATCGGGTATTCGATATAGCGGAATGCACAACCGACTGGAGCGCCCTGGCCCCCCCAGGGTTTGCAGTGGAAGGGCATGACGTGACGCTGTTCGGCCGATGCAGCGACTGCATCGGTCATCCGGTCGCGGCCACTGTCGCGCATCCATCCCACGGATCGCACGAGCACTGAACTGAAGATCACGTCACTAGCGGCACAGTCGGATCGATGCTGACGCCGCTTGAACAGAACCCGCTGCCGACATCGAGACGATAGGTGCGGAGCTGGCTCAAGGGCGATTCATGCACCTCCTCGCGTCGGCTATAATTTGATAATGATTTATCAATTTCAAATAGAATCCGAAGCACAACCTCCCTTGCTCAGCCACCATCCGGTTACCTGGGAAGAGACCTCGACATGGGCAGGATTTGCGCGCATCTTCGAACCATCCGTTCATCTGGTATGCATGCGGCGGGCTCTACCTACCGGAATTCAGGACTACCTGCATGCCATGGATCGTGCGGGCTTCAGAGCTGATCGCATCCGCCTGATTCATTCACTTGGCGCGCCGATCCCGACCGACGTGCTTCCGGATCTGCCAGGACGTGCGGCCGTTCGTGCAGAGATCGAATGGATGTCAGAACTGCTGGCCGACGTGACCGGCTGCCCTCAAATAGGCCTGCGAATTGAAGTGCTGGACCGTGCAATGTGTCCGCGCATGCACGTCGATCACGTCGCCGTACGATTACTGACAACGTGGTCAGGCCCAGGCACGGAATGGCTGGATGAATCAGGCGCGGATCGTAGTCGTCTAGGCAGTGATGACGTTATCCGAACGCCCGCCGCGGTCTGCCAAGCCCGTGCAGGCGACGTGTTGATGCTCAAGGGCGAACGATGGCCAGGCAACGAAGGATACGGCGTTCTGCATCGTTCACCGGCACCGGACGACACAACGCGCATGTGCGTACTGCTGGCCTGCGACGCGGTGTGGTAACGCCGGCGAGCTCGATGTGACGGTTGTCGCAAATGCGAACTCCCGGAGATATCCAACCGGCCTGTCAAAGCAGCCGGAAGAAACAGATATCAACCCGCCGGCACGCCGGTACGATTGACCTGGCTGTAGAAAATCTTCTGGTTGTGCAGGCTGCCGAGCAATTCGTTCAACTCGTGCACGAGCGCGTCGCTCTCTGCAGTCGACGAGGCGGCACCATCCGTAATGGCTGCGTGAGCAAGCCGGCCAATCCTGTCACGCAGTGCATCCTCTATCAGGTCGATGTGACGGATGGTGAGCTGAAAGGTTTTCTGATGCTTGGACATGATGTTCTCCTATAAGCCGTCACCTCGTGAGCGACGGATGTTTTCGAGAACCGACAGAGTAACGCGTTCACGCATCGCAACAAGCGCCATCACCACAAAAACGCCTTGGACGCATACGCTGATTCTGTTCGTATGCAAACAGGCGATCCGAGATATATCGTGCAACGCGCGACACGTCGTCGAACACCCACGCGTTTAACCGCACGCATAAGGGGGCCGCAACTCAAGTTGTCCGGCCGCGTCGTCGATATGACAGATCTGCGGCCCGGCACCGCTGCATTTCGCGCGGAAAGGTCTCAGCCACACGCCATGGTGGAACGAGGAGACAAAATGACACAACGCATGCTCTATTTTCTGGTTCCGGGCAGCAATATCAGTCCGTTCGACGTGACCATCGCCGCTGATGCGGGGTTCGATCAAGTGATTCCATTGACCGGCATCCGCCCGGAGAACGTCGCAGCGCTCGTTCAGGACGCCATCTTCTGTCGTCCCCCCAACCGGTTCAACGACACCGGGATCTTTATCGGTGGTCGTGACGTGCATATGGCCACCGATATGTTTCACTCCGCCAAAGGCGCCATGGTCGGGGAATTCAAGGTTGGCGTGTTCGCAGATCCAAATGGCGCATACACAACCTCCGCCGCCGTCGCCGCCCTCCTTGAGAGGGCCGTGAGAAAACACACCGGGTCAGGCCTCGCAGGCCGAACAGTGTCGGTCTTCGGCCCAGGCCCAGTCGGGCTGTGCACCGCCATATTGGCCGCCCGGCAAGGGGCTCGTACCCGACTTTGCCAGCTCACGGCCGACGATGACTCTAAGGCTGCGCTGCGATTCTGCGAGCGTTACGAAGCAGACGTGGAATGGGTATCTGCCGAAACGCACCGAGACAAGGTCAATATCGTCGCTGAAACCGAAATCGCAATCAGCGCGGCCAAAGCGGGGATACGCATTCTGGACGCTGAAGTACTGCAGGCCGGTAGCAATCTCATCGCCTGTGCCGATACCAATGCGGTCCCTCCCTCAGGGATTGAAGGGATCAGTGTTAATGACAAAGGCGTTTCCGTTGAAGTCGGTCCCGCTCGCTTCCTGAGCGTCGGTCCTCTGGCGATCGGAAGTCTCAAGTACAAGACTCAGTTCGGCTTGTATCGCCAGATCCAGACCAGCCCTGACGCTGCGGAAATCGATTTTCCGGAAGCCTACGCGTTTGCGCTGAAAGAGCTCGCACAGAGCACAGGAAATTGAGACAGCGAAACGGCGAATTGCAGCTGAAGCCAACGAAAACCGTTTGCTTTGGTGCGCAAGTTCGCCGGAACAAGGTCTAGCGGTCCGGATGGCTGGACGTTCTCTCTGACAAGTTTCTTCGTCAAGCAAGCAGCTTGACGAAGCTTGCGCACCAGCGAAACAGGTGCCTTGCGGTGATCCTCGAGTAGCACATCGCGCCGCATCTTGTCCGTTGGCGGAGGAGCGTCCGGCCCGATCAGGAGGGGGCTACTGCGAGTGCGGCTGTTTTCGGGCAGGGTGTATTGATTCTGTATCGCAGAAACACGAACGCCC
>JBEQBZ010000019.1:0-79528 GCA_041639545.1 Methyloversatilis sp.
CGGCTGACGCTGCTGCTCCGGCCGCCCCGGCTGCTGACGCTGCTGCTCCGGCCGCTCCGGCTGCTGCCCCGGCCGAAGAGAAGAAGTAATTCTTCTGCCTCGTGCATGAAAAAAGCCGGCGCAAGCCGGCTTTTTTCATTTCTGCCCGACGCCTTCCGTTGCATGGAAAGCGCCCATGAAAAAGCCGGCTTGCGCCGGCTTTTTCATGGGCTGGGTTTCTTCACTCAGCGGCGCGTCACCAGCGGACCCGGCTGCGACGCGAAGAAGGCGGCGAGATCAGCCATGTCCTGGTCGCTCAACGCCCCGACCTGAGCCGCCATGATGGCGTTCTTGCGGGTACCCTTCTTGTACTGGTGCAGTGCCTGCACCAGGTAGTCCTCATGCTGCCCACCGATGCGCGGGAAGGACGGTGCCGGGCTGTTGCCATCCGCACCATGACAGGCGGCGCAGGCAGCCGACTTTTCCTTGCCCTTGGCGGCATCGCCGGCGTGGGCGGCGGACATGCCCACCAGGGCGGCGAGCGCAGCGAAAGCGATCTTCTTCATCATGGCCTGCGTTCCTTATTTCTGAGCGCCGTAGTAGGCGGCGAGGTCGGCCATGTCCTGCTCGGTCAGGCTGGCGGCGATGCCGGTCATCGTCGGATGCTTGCGATCACCGTTCTTGTAGGCCTGCAGCGCAGCCTTGATGTACTCCGGGTACTGGCCGCCAATGCGGGGCACCTTGTAGGTCTTCGGGAACGCGGTCTGGTAGCCCGGAATGCCGTGACAGCCGACGCACATCGAAATCTTGTCCTTGGCTGCGTCGGCATTGCCATCGGCAGCAAAGGCGAGCGGGCTGAGGCAGACGGCTGCGACAGCAAGAAGGGTCCTGGCGCTCATCGAGTCTCTCTTCTTATGGGTTGATGTGATTTCGTGCAAAAACGCGCCGCAGTTTAGCCAAGTCCTTGATGAGCGTCAAAATTAGTGCGGCGCAACAGTGCTTGTCGCGGCGCCCTGCGCTCAGACCGCCGACGTATCGACCACCAGGCGGCCGCGCACGCGACCTTCCAGAAAGCGCGGCGCGACGCCGATCACGTCCTTCAGTGCCACCCCTTCGGTCATGCCGTCGAGCAGTGCCATCGGCATGTCCTGCACCACCCGACGCCACGCTTCCTCACGCGGACCGCGCGGCACGGTCACGCTGTTCACCCCGTACAGCGTGACACCCCGCAGGATGAAGGGCGCGACCGTGGCCGGAAAATCCATGCCCTGGGCCAGCCCGCAGGCGGCCACCGCACCGTTCTCACGGGTGGCGGCACAGGCATTGACCAGCGTGTGCGAGCCGACGCTGTCGACCACACCGGCCCAGCGCTCCTTGGCCAGCGGCCGGCCGGGTGCCGACAGCGTGGCGCGGTCGATCACCGATTCGGCGCCCAGCGACTTCAGATAGTCGGTTTCTTCAAGGCGGCCGGTACTGGCCACCACGCGATAGCCGAGCTTCGCCAGCAGCGCCACCGCCACCGAGCCCACGCCGCCGCTGGCGCCGGTCACCAGCACCTCGCCGTCGCCCGGCTGCAGGCCGTGCTTCTCCAGCGCCATCACGCACAGCATGGCAGTGAAGCCGGCGGTGCCGACCGCCATCGCCCGCTTCGCGTCCAGCCCGGCCGGCAGACCGACCAGCCAGTCGCCCTTCACCCGTGCCTTCTGCGCCAGCCCGCCCCAGTGGCCTTCACCAACACCGAAGCCGGTCAGCACCACCTCGTCGCCGGCTTTCCAGCGCGGGTCGCTGCTCTGTTCCACGGTGCCTGCAAAGTCGATGCCCGGAATCATCGGCCACTTGCGCACGATGGGGCTCTTGCCGGTGATGGCCAGCGCATCCTTGTAGTTGAGGCTGGACCAGCGCACCACCACCTGCACCTCGCCCTCCGGCAGTGCGGCGTCGTCGATGTCCTTCAGCGTCGCCTGCGTGGCGCCGCCCTCGCCCTGCTCCAGCAGTATGGCCTTGAACATGGCTGCATTCCTCCGTGTGTTGTGATTCCTGCCGTGACAGTCCTGCGGCGGCAAGCATACTGCACCGCCCGGCCTGCTTCAGTCGGTCTGCCGCCCGGCCGCCAGACGGATGCGCCGGCCGCAGCGGGCGGCCAGCGCCTCGTCGTGAGTGACCAGCACCAGGGTGGTGCCCTGTTCGGCATTCATTTCGAACATGAGGTCGATGATGGAGGCGCCGGTCGCCGCGTCCAGATTGCCGGTCGGCTCATCGGCCAGCAGCAGCCGGGGCTGCGGCGCGAAGGCGCGCGCCAGCGCCACCCGCTGCTGTTCGCCGCCCGACAGCTGGCGCGGATAGTGGGTGAGCCGGCCGCCCAGCCCCACCCGTTCGAGCAGGGCCACCGAGCGTTCGCGCACGCCGCTCGATTCGGCCAGTTCCAGCGGCAGCATCACGTTTTCCAGCGCGGTCAGCGCCGGCAGCAGCTGGAAGGACTGGAACACGAACCCCACCTTGTCACCGCGCAGCTGGGCTCTTTCGTCCTCGTCCAGCGCGAAGATGTCCTGACCGTCGATGCGAACCGATCCGCTGCTCGGCAGGTCAAGACCCGCAAGCAGCCCGAGCAGCGTCGATTTGCCCGAGCCGCTGGCGCCGACGATGGCCAGCGCCCCGCCGGCGGCGACCGTGAAGGCGATATCCTGAAGGATGGTGAGTGGCGCGTTGCCGCTGCTGACCTGTTTGCCCAGTTGCTCGACTTCGAGCAGCGGGCGATTGTCCGGAGTGTCTGTAGGCATGAAGAAACTGCTGTTCTCGCTCTGTGTGGTGGTGTTTGCGGTGCTGCCGGTACAGGCGCAGACCGTGCTCGTGATCGGTGACAGCCTGTCAGCCGGCTACGGCCTGCGCCAGCAGGAGGCCTGGCCGGTGCTGCTGGGTGACAGGCTTAAACAGTCCGGTTACAGCCATGTCGTGGTCAATGCCAGCACCAGCGGCGACACCACCGCCAACGGATTGTCGCGCATCGACGCAGCCCTTGCGTCCAGCCGCCCGGCCGTCGTCATTCTCGCGCTGGGCGCCAACGACGGGCTGCGAGGTCTGTCGCCGAAAACGCTGCGCGACAACCTGGATGCGATGGTCCGAAAATCGCAGGCGGCGGGCGCACGGGTACTGATCGCCGGCATGCAGCTGCCGCCGAACTACGGCCCCGACTACACGCAAAAGTTCGCAGCCACCTTCAGCGAAGTGGCCAAGGCGACCGGATCGGCCCTGCTGCCCTTTCTGCTCGATGGCTTTGCCAGCGACCCCAAGAGTTTTCTGCCCGACGGCATTCATCCGGTGGCTGCAGCCCAGCCGCGCATCGTGGACAATATCTGGCCGCCGCTCAGGCCGCTGCTCGGCAAACCGGTCGCGCGGCGCTGACAAGCCGTCTTTCGACCCAGGACATCTCCTTCATGAACGCACCCTCCGGCCACCGCAAGCCGGCCGGCCTCGCCAGTGTCGAACATCTGTACGACTTCGACGACATCATCGACACCCGTTCGCCGGCCGAATTCGCGCTCGATCACGTGCCCGGCGCCATCAACTGCCCGGCGCTGGACGACGCACAGCGGGCCGAGATCGGCACCCTGTACAAACAGGTGTCGCCCTTCGTCGCCAAACGCCGGGGCGCCGCGCTGGTGGCCATCAACATCGGCCGCCATCTGCTGGAGCGCTTCCAGGACAAGGGGGCGGACTGGCGCCCGCTGATCTACTGCTGGCGCGGTGGCAAGCGCAGTGGCGCCTTCGTCACCGTATTCCGCCAGATCGGCTGGGACGCCCACCAGCTCGAAGGCGGCTACAAGGCCTACCGGCGCGAGGCGCTGGCCCGGCTGGCCACTCTGCCCACCCGTTTCGACTTCCGCGTGCTCAGCGGGCCGACCGGCAGTGCCAAGAGCCGGGTACTGGAGGCGCTGGCCGCGGCCGGAGAACAGGTGCTGGATCTGGAAGCGCTGGCCGCGCACAAGGGCTCGGTGCTGGGCCGTCAGCCCGGTGTGGAACAGCCGTCGCAGAAGCTGTTCGAATCGCGGCTGCTGCACGCACTGGACCGGCTGGATCCGGCCCGGCCGGTGTATGCCGAAGCGGAAAGCCGGCGCATCGGCATGATCACCGTCTCCGAACCGCTGATCGAGCGGCTGCGCGCCGCCGCCTGCATCCGCATCGAAGCCTCGGCACAGACGCGCACCGAATTCCTGCTGCGCGACTATGACTACATGACGCGCGATGCAGAAGGGCTGATCGAGCAGTTGGAACGGCTGATCGAACTGCGCGGCCGCGACACGGTGGGCGCCTGGTGCGCGCTCGCTCGCGACGGCCAGTGGCCGGCGCTGGTGGCCGCACTGCTGGAACAGCATTACGACCCGCTGTACCGCCGCTCGCAGAACGGCAACTACCAGGGCCACCGCGATGCACCGGTGGTGACCGCAGAAAGCCTGGACAACGCCGGCATCGTGCAACTGGCGCAGCGCATCGCCGCCGTGAATCCCGGCTGACCGAAATTCAGGGCAAAGGCGGCAGCCCCTCGCCCCGCTTCACGCAGATACGCTGGATCATGGCCGGCGCCGGGCGCGCGATCTCGCCCTGTTCGAACGCCAGCACGCTGCCCCAGCCGCGCGCCCAGTCCAGCAGTTCGTGCGGTCGCAGCAGAAAATCCGGGTTCGAAGGCTTGCCGAAGCGCTCGTTGCCCAGCATGAAGGTTTCGTAGATCAGCACGCCGCCCGGGCGCAGCAGCGCCGCCACCCGGTCCAGCCGCGGGCGGAACAGGTAGCGGGTCACCGCCACCGCATCGAACTGCGCCTCGCCCCACGGCCAGTCGCCCTCCTCCAGATCCGTGCACAGCGTACGCACGCCCGGCACGGCGGCCAGTCCCGCCAGTGCCGCCGCATCGCGGTCTGCCGCCAGCACGTCCAGCCCACGCCCGGCCAGCCAGCGCGCATGGCGTCCACCGCCGCAGGCCAGATCGAGCACAGCCGCACCGGCCGGCAGCAGCGCGCCGAAGCGCACCACCCAGTCTGACGGGTCCTGCATCGAAAAATGAGGATGAGATGCCATCTGCCGCCCCTTATTCGGGTTTCCATGAAGTCGGGTCGCATTATGATCGGAGGCATACCAAGGACAATAATGCTCCGTACTCCGGACCTCACGGTGCTCCCACAGGGTGCCCGGACCTTCTTCCTGTGGCGGTCGCTGCCGCTCGCCGCGCTGGCGGGCGCGCTCGCCGCCACCGAATCGCTGCCGGTCGGCCTGGCGGTGCTGGCGGCCGGGCTGGGCGTCGGCGTGCTCGCGCTGCGCGAGCATGCCCGGCTCGAGCGCGAGGTCGCACACGCCCATCTCGACGCCGAACGCCTGCGCGACTACACCGATCTGGTGACCGACTGGCACTGGGAGACCGATGCAGCGCTGAAGCTGCAGTACTCCCGCGCCGAAGGCCACCTGGCCACCGCGCTGAGTCAGCGCGCGGTCCAGGGGCGCCGGCTGTGGGAAATCGAAGGTCTGACGCCCGCACACGGTGACTGGGAAGAGGCCCACCGCCAGTTCCAGAGCGGACAGTCGCTGCAGCTGCATCTGGTGCAGTTGCGGCCGGACGGCACTTCACGCCACATCGAACTGCGGGGTCGCCCGGTTCGTCGCGCAGACGGCAGCTTCGCCGGCTACCGCGGCACCGGACGCGACGAAACCGCCTTCGTGCATTCCACCCGCGCCCTGCGCGAGCTGGAAACCCGGCACCGCGAGATGGTGAATCATCTGCGCGAAGTCATTTTCCGCATCGACGCGCACGGCCGCTTCACCTATCTGAACCGCGCCTGGGAAACACTGACCGGCCAGCCGGTGAATCAGGCCATCGGCCAGCGGGTGCTGCGCTGGCTGAGCAAGGACGAGGCACGCTACCTGCTCGCCCGCATGGAGCCGATGCTGGACGGCCGGCGCAACGCGATGCAGATCGAGGTGCGCACCGGCACCGGAAGCGCCTCTGCCCGCTGGCTGGAAATCGCCATCGGCGCCCGCTTCGACGCAAAGGGCCGGCTGGAAAGCCTGTCCGGCAGCATCGAGGACATCACCGCGCGCAAGCAGGCGGAAGCGACGCTGTATGACATGAACGCCGAACTCGAACGCCGGGTGAAACGCCGCACCGCCGAACTGGAAGCGTCGAACCGCGAACTGGAAGCCTTCTCCTATTCGGTGTCACACGATCTGCGCAACCCGCTGCGTGCGATCGACGGCTTCTCGCAGATCATCATGGAAGACTACGGCGACCAGCTGGACACCACCGCCCACAGTCATCTCGGCCGCATCCGCGCGGCCTCGCAGAAGCTGTCGACGCTGATCGACGATCTGCTGGAACTGGGCCGGCTCACCCGTGCGCCGATCAGCCGCGCCGAGGTCGATCTGTCGGCCATGGCGCGCGCCATCATGCGCGAACTGCAGGCGGAATCGCCGGAACGCAACGGCCGGCTGGCCATCGGCACCCACCTGATGGCGCGGGTGGACCCGATGCTGGCGCGGGTGCTGCTCGAACACCTGCTGCGCAACGCCTGGACCTTCACCGCCGGCCGTGACATGGCGGAAATCGAATTCGACGCCCGGCTGCGCAACCGCGAGGTGGTGTTTCACCTGCGCGACAACGGCATCGGCTTCGACATGGACCACGCTGCCCAGCTGTTCAAACCCTTCAACCGGCTGCACGACCAGTCCGACCGCTCCGGCACCGGCATCGGTCTGGCCACCGTCGCCCGCATCGTCGCCCGCCACGGCGGGCGCATCTGGGCCGAAGGTTCGCCGGGCAAGGGCGCGTGCTTCTACTTCACGCTGCCTGATCCAAGCCATTGAAACATTTCGCGGGAGCCATTCCCCTTCAAGTCGCCGCCGGTTCAGCCGATATGCATCACGGATCACCCAAAAGCGGGCGCACAAGCGATACTCCGCGCCCCGCGCCGTCCCATCCAAGGTCTGCCGTGCGGGCCCCGAACACATAAACACAACACGCCCAGGGAAACACCATGCCTTTCAGCCCCACCCGCAAGCCTCTCGTCACCGCCACGCTGTTCGCCGTCGGCATCCTGTCCGGCGCGCTGCAACCCCTGCATGCGGCCAGCTTCGTCGCGAACGGCGTCACCATATCGTCTGACGAAGCGAGCTTCTCCCAGGCGTCGGCCAGCACCTTCCACTTCTCGACTACGGCCAACGGTCTGACCACCTTCACCTTCGCCGACGGTCGTGGTTTCACCCTCACCAACAGCGAAGCCGGCGCGGGTGCAAGCTCAACCAGCAACATTGCCGGCATCCAGTCGGCGAGCAGCATCAATGCGATCGCAGGACTGGGGTTCGCTTCGAACATCACGGTGAAAGACGCACGCAACGGCACCATCCTGCTTTCGGGCACACATCGCTCGCTGAACGGCAACCAGCCATGGTTCGCACCCGGATTGAACTTCAGCTACGCCGGCGGCACGCTCACCATCAATGCCATCGGTGACGTACAGCAGATCAATGCGGACGGATCGGTGAGCTACATCGGTGCGGCCGACCCGGCTGTCCTGCTCGGCAGCTTCATGCTGTTCGCCGCCGGCCCGTCGGTGGCCGACACCCAGCTGTCACTGCGACAGTCGGCGCAGAAGGTGCGCAGCGTGTTCAACGTCGCCGCCATCGCGTCGAACTTCGCCAACATGAACACCTACGACTGCGCCCTGTTCGACGCACGCGGCGTGTGCGTGTCGGTCGGTGGTCGCTACACCTCGGCCAACAGCCCGGACACCGCCACCTCCAACGCGGTGCTGGTGCTGGGCTACAAGGTCAGCCCGCAGCTGCGCGTCGGCGCCTTCGTCGACGAAAGCTTCAACCGCAACACGCCGACCGGCATCGATCTGGACAACCGCGTGCCGCTGATGGGCCTGTTTGGCGTGTGGAACCAGAACGCCGACGGCCTGGGCTGGCAGGTGAAGCTGGCCAATGCCTATCAGTCCAAGGACGTGGACATCACCCGCGCCGTGATCGGCACCTCGGAAGCCGGCCAGGGCTCGACCAAGCTCACCAGCGAAAGCTATGTGACCGAACTGAGCTATGCCTTCAACCAGGGCAGCAACACGCTGCTGCGCCCCTACGTCGCGGCGCGTTACACGCTGATCGAACAGGACGGCTATACCGAACGCGGTGTGAGCACCCCGCTGACCGTGGCCGGGCTGAAGGACCGCTCGACCAGCATTCTGGCCGGCATCAAGGCGAATCACCGGCTCACGCCCAAGCTCACGCTGACCGGCAGCCTGGGCGTGGAACAGGATGTCGAGCACAAGGTGAGCCGCTTTGCGGCAACCGGTCTGGCAGGGCTGACCTCGGAGAGCTTCAACAGCGACATCAAGCGGACCCGCCCGGTGGCATCGGCCGGCGCCTTCTACGATGTGGCCAAGGGCCAGCGCGTGGCGCTGGACGTGTATTACCAGGAGCTGCCGTTCGAACGCACCGGCTCCGCCACCGCCTACGCGCACTACACGATAGGCTTCTGAGTCGCGCGGGCGCCCTGCCCGCACTGGCGGCGCGCCGCCGCATCCGGGATACTTCGCAGCCGGATGCGGTGCTGCGCGCCGCGGTCGTATCGCTGAAAAACGCGGGGCGGCACGCCGCGTGCCCGGCTGCAACATGTGGTTTTCCACAAGCGCAGCCTATGCTGCAATGCAATATACTGTTGTCGAACGTGCGCGGGCCTCCGCCCGCGAAGACGCGGACAGCGCCCCTCCTTCGCCGCTGCCGGTCTTCCTAGCCACGGGAGTTACACGATGCAGTACGAGCACTACCTCAAAGCCATGTTCGAGCCGCAGTCGGTCGCCATCATCGGCGCCAGCGAGCGGCCGGACTCGATCGGTGCGGTACTGGTCCGCAACATGCTGGACGCCCAGTTCAAGGGCGAGCTGCACGCGATCAACCCCAAGCACAAAGCCGTTTTCGGCGTGCCCTGCGTGGCCCGCCTTGAAGACCTGCGCAAGCGGCCGGACCTGGTCGTCATCTGTACGCCGGCCCGCACCGTACCGGGCCTGATCGACGAGTGCGGACGCGCCGGCATCAAGGCCGCCATCGTGATCAGCGCCGGTTTCGCCGAAACCGGCCCGGCCGGCGCCGAACTGCTGCGCCGCACCCGCACCGCCGCCAAGCGCGGCGGCGTGCGCATCATCGGCCCCAACTGTCTGGGCCTGATGCGGCCTTCGCTCGGCCTCAACGTCACCTTCGCGCGCTCCAGCGGCAAGGCCGGCAGCATCGGCCTGATCTCCCAGTCCGGCGCGGTGTGTACCGCGCTGCTGGACTGGGCGCAGTCCAACGGCGTCGGCTTCTCGTCCGTGGTGTCGCTGGGTGCGTCGATCGATCTCGATTTCGGTGAAATCCTCGACTACATGATCGCGGACCCGAAAACCGAAAGCATCTTCATGTACATCGAGGGCATCCGCGACGCGCGCCGCTTCATGAGCGCGGTGCGTGCGGCGGCCCGGGTGAAGCCGGTGCTGGCGATCAAGGTGGGTCGCCACCCGGCCGGCACCAAGGCGGTCGCGTCGCACACCGGCGCCATGGTGGGCGAGGACGACGTGTTCGACGCCGCGCTGCGCCGCGCCGGCGTGGTGCGCCTGGCCACGCTGGGCCAGATGTTCTCGGCCGCCAATGCGCTGTTCACCGGCTTCAAGCCGGCCGGCAAGCGGCTGGCGGTGGTGACCAATGGCGGCGGCCCGGCCGTGATGGCTGCCGACCGCGCGGCTGACCTGGGCATTCCGCTCGCGCAGCTGGCACCGGAAACGCTGGAAGCGCTGAGCCGCACGCTGCCGCCGAACTGGTCGCACGCCAATCCGGTCGATCTGATCGGCGACGCCGACGACGCCCGCTACCGCGCCGCGCTGGAAGCGGTGCTGGCCGACCCGAACGTGGATGGCGTGCTCACGCTGCTGACGCCGCAGGCCATGACCAAACCGACCGCGGTCGCCGAAGCGGTGATCGAAGTCGCGAAGACCGCCGGCAAGCCGCTGATGACCAGCTGGATGGGCTGCGAACAGGTGCGCGCCGCCCGCGCGCTGTTCGAGGCCGCGCACATCCCGACCTTTCGCTCACCGGAACCGGCGGTCGAACTGTTCCATCACATTTCGTCCTACTACCGCAACCAGCAGCTGCTGCGCCACGCGCCGGCCTCGCTGGCGCAGGACCTCGATCCGCCGTCGGTCGAATCGGCCCGGCTGGTGATCGAAACCGCGCTGTCGGAACGGCGTACCGTGCTGACCGAAATGGAATCGAAGGCGCTGCTCGCCGCCTTCCGCATTCCGATCGCGCAGACCGTGGTCGCGCGCAGCGCCACCGAAGCCATGGTGTATGCGGAAGAAATGGGCCTGCCGGTGGCGATGAAGATCGATTCGCCGGACATCACCCACAAGAGCGACGTCGGTGGCGTGCGGCTGCATGTCGACAACCTGCGCTCGGTGCGCGACTGCTGGCAGGAACTGATGGCCGAAGTCGGCCGCCGCAAGCCGGAAGCGCGGCTGCGCGGGGTGTCGATCGAGCCCATGGTGAACAAGCGCAATGCGCGCGAACTGTTCGTCGGCGTGGTGCACGACGACGTATTCGGCCCGGTCATCAGCTTCGGCCACGGCGGCACGCGGGTCGAAGTGCTGCGCGACCGCGCGGTCACGCTGCCGCCGATCAACGTCGAACTGGCACGCGACGCAATCCAGCGCACTCGGGTTTCGCAGATGCTGGGCGAGTACCGCGGCATGCCGGCCATCGACATGGAAGCGCTGGAGCGGGTGCTCATCCGCGTGTCGGAAATGGTGTGCGAACTGCCGTGGATACGGGAGATGGACATCAATCCGCTGCTGGTCGACGAAAGCGGCTGCGTGGCGGTGGATGCCCGCATCATCCTGGCCGACGTGCAGCCGACCGCGACGCCGTATTCGCACATGGCCATCCACCCCTATCCGGCGCGGCTGGAACACGTGGTCACGCTGCCCAACGGCACCCGCACCATCATCCGGCCGATCCGGCCGGAAGACTCGGACCGCGAAGCGCGCTTCGTGCGCGAGCTGTCGGCCGAAACCCGCTATCTGCGCTTCATGAGCACGATCAAGGAACTGCCGCCGCAGCTGCTGGCGCGCCTGACCCAGATCGACTATGACCGCGAAATGGCGCTGGTAGCGGTGGGCGAGGAAGACGACGAACAGCTGGGTGTCTGTCGCTACGTGGTGAACCCGGACGGCGAAAGCTGCGAGTTCGCCATCGTGATCGCCGACGCCTGGCAGCGCCAGGGTCTGGCCCGCATCATGATGAACCTGCTGGTCGAGGCGGCGCGCGAGCGCGGCCTGCGGGTGATGGAAGGCGTGTTCCTCGCTAACAACGAACGCATGCTGCGCTTCGTGCAGAGCCTGGGCTTCCACATCAACCGCGATCCGGAGGACAGTTCGCTGGTCAATGGCGAACTGCTGCTGCGCGCCTCATGAGCGTCGGGCCCGCACGCTGCGCGTGGTGCGGGCAGGACCCGCTCTACGTCCATTACCACGACAGCGAGTGGGGCGTGCCGGTGCGCGACGAGCGCGAGCTGTTCGAACGCCTCATCCTTGAAGGAGCGCAGGCCGGCCTGGCGTGGATCACCATACTGCGCAAGCGCGACGGTTACCGGCGCGCCTTCGACGGCTTCGACGCCGAGCGCATCGCGCGCTACGGCGAGGCCGAGCGCAGCCGGCTGATGGCGGACGCCGGCATCGTGCGCAACCGGCTCAAGATCGACGCCACGATAGGCAATGCCCGCGCGCTGCTGGCCATGCACGAGCGCGGCGAATCGCTGGCCGATCTGCTGTGGGACGCGGTCGACGGCCAGCCCATGGTCAATCACTGGCGGCGCATGGCCGAATGCCCGGGCAGCACCCCGCTGTCCGATGCGCTGTCGAAGGAACTGGCCCGCAAGGGCTTCCGCTTCGTCGGCAGCACCATCGTCTATGCCTGGATGCAGTCGGTCGGCGTGGTGAACGACCATCTGGTGGACTGTTTCCGCCACCGCGAACTGATCCGTCCGCTGGACTGAACCCTCGCGCGCGGTCGCGCTCTGAGTCGCCAGGCAGCACTGCCCGCCCGATCCGACCGCCCATGACCGCCCCGCCCTCCGACCCGCCGGCTCCGGAAGAACCCACCCGCGAAGACATCCGCCGGGTGGTCGCGTCGTCGTCGCTGGCGCGCCAGCTGCGTGCCGCCCGGGCGCGCGCGAAACCGTCCGGCGCAGCACCCCGGCCACGGCGGCGCGCAGCCGACGGCGTGCTGCCCGAGCCGGACAAGCTTCTGAGCCGCATCAATGCGCTGTACGACGCCCGCGGCTGGCAGGCCTTCGCCTTCCAGCGCACCGTGTGGGCCGGTCTGGCGGCCGGCCGCTCCGGCCTGCTGCACGCCGGCACCGGCTCCGGCAAGACGCTGGCGGTGTGGCTGGGCGCGCTGCAGCGGGCCGCTGCGCATCCGGCCGACGGGCTGCAGGTGCTGTGGATCACGCCGATGCGGGCGCTCGCCGCCGACACCGCGCTGACGCTGCAGCACACGCTGCGTGATCTCGACATCGGCTGGGAGGTCGGTCTGCGCACCGGTGACACCGGCAGCGCCGAACGCGCCCGCCAGTCGCGCCGGCTGCCGCAGGCGCTGGTCACCACGCCGGAAAGCCTGTCGCTCATGCTGTCGCACGCGGACGCGCGCGAGCGGCTGGCCGGACTGGCGGCAGTGGTGGTCGACGAGTGGCACGAACTGATCGCCAGCAAGCGCGGCGTGCAGGTGCAGCTGGCGCTGGCCCGGCTGCGCGGCTGGAACGCCGGGCTGCCGGTGTGGGGGCTGTCGGCCACGCTCGGCAATCCGGATCACGCGATGCAGGTGCTGTGCGGCGACGGCGGCCTGCGGGTGGCCGGCGAGATCGAGCGGCCGGTGAAGCTGGACAGCCTGATTCCGCCGCGCATCGAGCGCTTTCCGTGGGCCGGCCACCTGGGCGTGCGACTGCTCGACGCGGTGATCGCCGAGCTCGAAGCCAGCCGCTCCACGCTGCTGTTTACCAACACGCGCTCGCAGGCCGAGCTGTGGTACCAGGCGCTGCTGGAGGCGCGCCCGGACTGGGCCGGGCTGATCGCGCTGCATCACGGCTCGCTGGCGCGCGAGGTGCGCGAATGGGTGGAAGCCGGCCTGAAGGACGGCCGGCTGCGCGCGGTGGTGTGCACCTCCAGTCTGGATCTGGGGGTGGATTTCCTGCCGGTCGAGCGGGTGCTGCAGCTCGGCTCGCCCAAGGGCGTGGCGCGGCTGATGCAGCGTGCCGGCCGCTCCGGTCATGCGCCTGGCCGCACGCCGCACGCCACCTGCGTGCCCGGCCACGGGTTGGAGCTGATCGACGCCGCCGGCGCCCGCCGCGCGGTGGCGGCCGGCCGGATCGAACCGCGCACCGCGCCGGAGGCGCCGGTCGACGTGCTGGCCCAGCATCTGGTGACGCTGGCGCTGGCCGGCGGCTTCGACGCCGACGCGCTGCGGGCCGAAGTGATGGGCTGCTGGAGCTACCGCGCACTCGACGACGCGACCTGGGCGTGGACGCTGGATTTCGTCACCCGCGGCGGTGCCGCGCTGCAGGCCTATCCGGACTATCGCAAGGTGGAACGCGGCGACGACGGGCTGTACCGGGTGGAACGGGCCGACATCGCGCGGCGGCACCGGATGCAGATCGGCACCATCACCGCGGATTCAGCGGTCGAGGTGCGCTGGGCAAAAGGCGGCAAAGCGGGCGGCAAAGCGGGCGCCGCGGCGCTGGCCGGCGGCCGGCTCGGCCAGGTCGAGGAATCCTTCGTCGGCCGGCTGCGGCCGGGCGACTGCTTCCTGTTCGCCGGCCGGGTGCTCGAACTGGTGGCAGTGCGCGACATGCAGGCGCTGGTGCGCGCCGGCTCGGCGTCACGCGGCACGGTGCCGCGCTGGGCTGGCGGGCGCATGCCGCTGTCGACCGAACTGGCCGACGAAATGCGGCATCTGGTCGCCCTCGCGGCCGGCGGCGAGTATCCCGAACCCGAACTGCAGGCGCTGCGCCCGCTGCTCGAACTGCAGGCGCGCTGGTCAGCGCTGCCCGGACAGGACGAAAGACTGGTCGAACGCATCGCATCGCGCGAAGGCCACCACCTCTTCATCTACCCCTTCGCCGGGCGGCCGGTGCACGCCGGTCTGGCCGCCCTGCTCGCCTGGCGCATCGCGCGCCGTGCGCCAGCCACCTTTTCGCTGTCGTTCAACGACTACGGTCTGGAACTGCTGTCCGCCCGACCGGTGGACTGGGTGGCCGAAGTGGCGGCCGGTCTGCTGTCGGAAGACGGTCTGAATGCCGACATCGAGCACTGTCTGAATGCCGCCCAGCTGGCGCGCCGGCGCTTCCGCGAAATCGCGCGGGTGGCCGGTCTCACCTTCCAGGGCTATCCGGGTCAGGGCAAGTCGGCCCGCCAGCTGCAGGTGAGCAGCGAACTGCTGTTCGACGTATTCACCCGGCACGATCCGGACAATCTGCTGCTGCAACAGGCGCGGCAGGAAGCGCTGTGCGACGAGCTGGACGCGGCGCGCATCGCCCGCACGCTGGCCGAACTGCGCAGCGCGACGCTGCGGCTGACCGCACCGCCGGCGATGACGCCATTCGCCTTTCCGCTGCTGGTAGCGCGGCTGCGCGAGCGGCTGTCGACCGAACAGCTGTCGGAGCGGGTGGCACGCATGGTGGCCCAGCTCGAACGCGCCTGCGACGGCGTGCGGCCATGACCGAAATCCTGATCGCCGGCGAACGCCTGGTGCTGCTGCCGGAGCGCGCGCTATGGTGGCCGGCGCGCGCCACGCTGATGGTGGCCGACGCCCACATCGGCAAGGGCACCGCCTTCCGCGCGCTGGGCGTGCCGGTGCCGGCCGGCAGTTCGGACGACACGCTGGCCCGGCTGGCCAGCCTGCTTGAACGCCATGCGCCGCGCCGGCTCGTCTTTCTCGGCGACCTGATCCACGCCCGCAGCGCGCGCGAATCCGGCCTGATGCAGCGCTTCGCCGCGCTGCACAGCGCGGACTGCGACTGGCTGCTGGTGCGCGGCAACCACGACGCCCACGCCGGCGTGCCGCCGGAACTGGCGCTGACCGTGGTGGATGAACCGTGGGCGGACGGCCCGTTCGCGCTTTGCCATCATCCGGCGCCTCAGCCCGGCCGCTACGTGCTGGCGGGCCACGTCCATCCGGCGGTCCGGATCGAGGCCGGCGGCGACCGGCTGCGCCTGCCCTGCTTCGCCTTCGGTGAGGCGGTGGGCCTGCTGCCGGCCTTCGGCCAGTTCACCGGACACGCAGACCAGACGCCCACGCCCGGACTGCACCTCTACGCCTGCGCCGGCGAACGGGTACTGGCAGTGCCGCATTCCTCGGCACGGCGGCGCGGCCGGGCATAGAATCGCGTCTTTCCGGATCGCCCCGTCCCGCCACCGGCCTCAGCCGCGACGCACTCCCGATTTCCGCATGTCCGCCCCGAGAACGCTGAACACCGCCCCGCTCACCGCGCTGTACAACGCCGATGCACTGCGCCGCATCGAGCGCCACTATGCGCCGGACAGCACGCCGCGCCTGATGGAACGCGCCGGTGCCACCGGTGCGGCCAAGGCGATGCAGCTGGTGGGTGGCCGGCATGGCCGCATCCTGGTGCTGTGCGGCCCGGGCAACAATGGCGGCGACGGCTTCGTGCTCGCCCGCCAGCTCAAACAGACCGGCTTCGACGTGACCGTGGTGCATGACTGCGACGAACACCGCGGTGCCGACGACGCGGTGATGGCCTGGGCGTCATGGCGGTCGGTCGGCGGCCTCACGCTGCCGCGCATGCCCGATACCGACTACGCGCTGGTGGTGGACGCCCTGTACGGCATCGGGCTCACCCGGCCGGTCGAGGGCGTGCACGCTGCCTGGATCGATGCGGTGAACGAGATGGACTGCCCGGTGCTGGCCATCGACGTGCCCAGCGGGCTCAACGCCGACACCGGCGCGGTGATGGGCCGCGCGATACGCGCCAGCCACACCGCCACCATGATCGCGATGAAGCCAGGCCTGCTCACGCTGGACGGCCCGGACCACTGCGGCGAACTGAGCCTGCACGACCTCGGTCTGGACTGCGCGGCGGTCACGCCGCCTTCCGGCTGGCAGGTCGGCCGCGAACTGTTCGCCCATCTGCTGCGCCCGCGTGCGCGCAACAGCCACAAGGGCACCCACGGCAACGCGATGCTGGTGGGCGGTGCCCGCGGCATGGCAGGTGCAGCACTGCTGGCCGGCCGCGCCGCGCTCAAGGTGGGCGCCGGCCGGGTATTCGTCGGCATGCTGGACCACGCCGCGCTGCCGCTGGACCCGGAACAGCCGGAACTGATGATACGGACGCCGGCCGAGGTACTTGCCGGCGACCTCGCCACCTGCGTGGCGATCGGCCCCGGCCTGGGTCAGAGCCCGGCCGCGCTCGACCTGATGCGCGACGCGGTGCGCTGTCCTGCCACGCTGGTACTGGATGCCGACGCGCTCAATCTGCTGGCCCAGCACGGCGATCTGGAACAGGCGCTGAGCCGGCGCGAAGCCGCCACGCTGCTCACGCCGCACCCGATGGAAGCCGCCCGCCTGCTGCGCAGCACGACCGCGAAGGTCCAGCAGGACCGCATCGCCTCGGCGCGCGAACTGGCGCGGCGCTTCCGCGCCTCGGTGGTGCTCAAGGGCTGTGGCAGCGTGATCGCGCTGCCGGACGGGCGCTGGTTCATCAACACCACCGGCAATCCGGGCATGGCGTCGGCCGGCATGGGCGATGTGCTGACCGGCCTGATCGCTGGCCTGCTGGCACAGGGCTGGCAGGCCGATCTGGCGCTGCTGGGCGGCGTGCATCTGCACGGCCTGGCCGGCGACCGGCTGGTCGCCCTGGGCAAGGGACCGAACGGCCTGACCGCCGGCGAAGTGATCGAATCGGCCCGCGCCGCCTTCAATGCGCTGATCGCTGGCGCCGACCCGCAGGACCCCCGTCATTCCACACGCTGAACGCAGGCATCCGCTGATCGGTGTCGGCCTCATGCTGGCCGCGCTGTTCTGCTTCGCGGTGCTGGACACCACCGGCAAGTTCCTGTCGCAGCGCTACCCGGTGGGCATGCTGGTATGGGCACGCTATCTGGTGCCGGCCATCGTGCTCGGTGCGGTACTGTGGCCGCGCATGCGGCGCAACCTGCTGGTCACGCCGCGCTGGCGGCTGCAGGTGTTCAGGGCTGCACTGCTGGCCGGCGTGTCCTTCCTGATCATGGGCGGGCTGCAGCGCATTCCGATGGCCGAAGGCACGTCGCTGTTCTTCATCACGCCGCTCATCGTGACGCTGCTGGCCGGGCCGGTGCTGGGCGAGCGCATCACCGCAGCCAACTGGATGCTGGCCCTGTTCGGCTTTTCCGGCGTACTGCTGATCGCACGGCCTGACGGCAATCTGCCGCTGCTGCCGGTGTGCATGCTGCTGGGCGGATCGCTGCTGTACGCGCTCTACCAGCTGGCCACCCGCATGCTGGCGCCGACCGAACGACCACTCACCACGCTCTACTACACCGCGCTGGTCGGCGCCGCGCTGTCCACGCTGGCGCTGCCGGCCTCGGCACACGGCACGATGCCCGGCTGGCGCGACGGCCTGCTGGTGATTTCGCTGGGCGTGTCCGGCATGGCCGGCCACTTCCTGCTGATCCGCGCGATGGCGTTCGCGCCGGCGTCGGTGCTCAGCCCGCTCATCTACGTGCAGCTGGTGTGGGCCACGCTGATGGGCTGGTGGGTATTCGGCGATCTGCCGGGCCCGAGCGCGGTGGGCGGCGCCGCGCTCATCGTGAGCTGCGGTCTGGCCAGCGCCTGGCTGGCCCACCGCCGCTGAAGCCCGGTCAGCCCACCACAAGTTCCAGCGCGGGCAACGAAGCGCTGGCCGAATCGGCACGCAGACGCTCGGCCAGCGCATGTACCCGGGCCGACTGTTCGGTCAGCTGATCGCCCTGCATCAGCGCCTCGATGCCGCTGGCCGGCACCGGCCGCGAGAAGTAGTAGCCCTGGATCAGGTCACAGCCGAGCGAGCGCAGCGTGATCACCTGCTCCGGCCGCTCCACGCCTTCGGCCACCACCTCCATGCGCAGCGAATGCGCCAGCCGTATCACCGCCTCGACCACGTGACGGGCTTCGGCCACGTGGTCCATGTCGATCACGAAGGTGCGGTCGATCTTGAGCTGACGCGCCGGCAGCCGGCACAGATAGGCCAGACAGGAATAGCCGGTGCCGAAATCGTCGATCGACAGCGTGACCCCCATGGTTTTCAGTTCTTCCAGTACGCGACGCACGCTGCCCGAACTTTCCATCACCACCGATTCGGTGATTTCCAGTGCCAGCAGGCCCGGGTCGATATCGAATTCGTCGATGCAGGCGCGCACCCGGTCCACCAGATCCGGCTGGCGGAACTGCTGCGGCGACAGGTTCACCGCCACCGGAATGCGCCAGCCGGCGTGCTGCCAGCTGCGTATCTGGCCGCAAGCCTCACGCAGCGTCCAGAAACCGATGGCGTTGATCAGGCCGAAGCGCTCGGCCACCGGAATGAATTCACCCGGCGACACCATGCCGCGCTCCGGGTCCTGCCAGCGGATCAGTGCCTCGACCCCGCGCAGCGCGCCGTCCAGCGCGGCCACCTTGGGCTGGTAGTGCAGCACGAATTCGTCGTTGTCGAGCGCGCGGCGGATGGCGCGCTGCAGACCGAGGATGTCCGGCCCGCCGCCGTCCATTTCGGTCGCATAGACGCGCCAGGTGTTGCGTCCGGCATGCTTGGCCGCGTACATCGCGGTGTCTGCGCACACCAGCACCCGGTTCTCGTCGCCGTCGTCCGGGAACAGCGCGACGCCGACCGAGGCCGATACCTGGATTTCGTGGGTGCCGATCAGCATGGGCTGGCTGGCCGCATCGACCAGACGCTGCGCCAGCCGGCCCGCACCTTCCTCGTCGATCGCGCCTTCGGACATCATGACGAACTCGTCGCCGCCGATGCGCGCCACCGCGTCGCCATCACGCAGCCCGGCGCGCAGACGGCGCGCCACGCACTTGAGCACCTCGTCGCCGACGTGATGACCCAGCACGTCGTTCACCGGCTTGAAGCCGTCCAGATCGACGAACAGCACCGCCAGCCGGCCGCCCTGCGCGCGCACCCGGGCAGCGGCTTCTGACAGCGTGGCATCGAGATTGACCCGGTTCGGCAGGCCGGTCAGCGGGTCATGCAGCGCGGCGTGCATCAGTTCGCTGTTGGCCGCCTTGAGACGCATTGCCAGCTGACGGGTGCGATGTTCCATGCGGGCATCGAACAGCGCGGCCACGCTGCCTATCCAGGTGAAACCGATGGCGCCGACCGCAATGGTCAGGCCCAGCCAGGTCGGATCGATGTCGTGCTTGGCCAGACTGGCCGCTTCCGGCGCGAACACGGTGGCGCTCATGCACAGATAGTGCACCGCGCACAGACCCAGGCCGACCACCACCGAAGTGAGCGCCTTCACCAGGAACAGCGTACGTCCTTCGAGCGTGCGCATACGCCGCAGCGCCCCGCTGGTGGCCGCGGCCACCGATACCGCCAGCGCCAGGGCAAGAAACAGCCGCTGCTCGTCGTACAGCACACCGGGTTCGATGCGCATGGCGGACAGCGCGAGATGGAAGATGGTCACGATGCCGCTGCCCACCGCCAGCGACCCCGCCACCAGCAGAGAGAGGGATCGCCGCATGCGACGCGCGCACATCAGCGACAGCACCGACACCAGCACCGACACGCCCCATGACTGGATGGTGATGATCAGGTCGAAGCCGGTCTGCATCGGCAGCGAATAGGCCAGCATGCCGACGAAATGCATGGACCAGATGCCGGTGCCCAGCACCAGCGCACCGGAAAAGAGCCAGATGCGCGCTGCGCGACGATCGGTACTGTGGATGCGCTGGGACAGGTCCAGCGCCGACCAGGACGCGGTGACCGCCACCATCAGCGACAGCATGACCAGAAGCGGGTCGTACTGCCCCATCATGACGTGGACATTCCGACCGGAAAGACCGATGGCCGGCGTGCAGGCGCCGGCCGCTGAATGCGGATATTCATGATCCTCTCCCCCAAGGATTGAGTGCGACCGGGGCCGGTTCTTTTGCGGGGCCCTCTGATCGCTGCAGCAGAGCTACGGCAGCAAGCGCACCAACTTTAAGCGGGCTGACCGGCATCGGCTGCGCAGCGTGAAGAACTTGCGCATGCGCTCGCCGCGGCGTGCGGCGGCGCGGGCGCGGGCCGCGCCGGTGCTAGAATGCGCCGCGACAAGAATTGGCGGAAAAACAATGCGGGAAAACGATCAGCTGTCCATAGAAATCCAGCGCAATGTGGCCCAGGCGCTCGCCGAAGACGTCGGCACCGGTGACCTCACCGCCCGGCTGATTCCGGCCGGCCGTGCTGCCACCGGTATGGTGACCGCGCGCGAAGAGGCGGTGCTGTGCGGCCGCGAGTGGTTCGAAGCCTGCCTGCGTGCGCTCGACCCCAAGGCCAGCGTAGCCTGGCATGTGGCCGAAGGCGACTGGGTGGAACCGGACCAGCGGCTGTGCGAAATCCTGTCGGAAACCCGTGCCCTGCTGACCGCCGAACGCGCCGCGCTGAATTTCGTGCAGCTGCTGTCGGCCACCGCCACCCTCACCCGCCGCTTCGTCGATGCCATCGCCGGCACCTCGGCGCGCATCGTCGATACCCGCAAAACCCTGCCCGGCCTGCGCCTGGCACAGAAATACGCGGTTACCGTCGGTGGCGGCCTGAATCACCGCATGGGCCTGTACGACGGCATCCTGATCAAGGAAAACCACATCATGGCCGCCGGCGGCATACGGCCGGTGCTGGCGCGCGCGCGCGGCATCGCGCCGTCGAATGCCTTCATCCAGATCGAGGTCGAAACGCTGACCCAGCTGCACGAAGCGCTCGACGCCGGCGCCACCATGGTGCTGCTGGACAACATGAGCATCGACCAGATGAGCGAGGCGGTCGCGATCAACCAGGGCCGCGCCGAGCTGGAAGCGTCCGGCGGCGTCAATCTCGACCGCGTGCGGGCGATTGCCGAAACCGGCGTGGACCGCATCTCGATCGGCGTGCTGACCAAGAACGTGCGCGCCATCGACCTGTCGCTGCGTCACATCGAACGTTGAACGCCGCCCGCCCACACCCTTCCCTCGGAGATTCCGTCTGATGTGGTTCATCCTGTATTACGTTGTGGCGATCACGGTGCTCATCCTGCACTTCACCGGCTTTCTCGCCCGCAACAACCTGGAGTGGCTGGTGTTCGTGCTCGCGGTCACCGTCTTCCCCGCTGTGCTCTATCTCTGATAACCGGCAACAGCCCTTCGCTTCACCGGCCCCCGGGCCGCATTTCCACATCCGGGCGTCTGAGCTGACGCCCCTTCCCCGTCTTTTCCGACTGTCCGGTTCGCTGGCGTAAGCCGCGATCCGGTGCGCTTTCGCACGCCCTGTTGTGCAGTCGAAGCACTTCAAAATCTCAATTGAGATCGATTCTTGTTTTTGTTGCCATTCGTTTTCAATGTGTTTACATTGCGCGCTAACAAATCGGGGCGTCAGCGCTCATCGCACTCAGACACAGAGGGAAAGGGCAACAAGGGAATGGACATCCGAACGCGTCGTCACCACCAGAGCGTCCGCTCGCACGACGGATCGCTGCGTCCGATCGGCGCAGCCATGATGACGGCGGGGCTGTGCATGCCTGCGCTGGCCGAACAGCCGGCGGCGGTCCCTGTCCTGCCCGAGGTGGTCATCCAGGGTGCCGCACCGGCGCCGTACAAGCCGGAGGTGCTGAGCAGCCCGAAAAGGCCTCAGGCGATCCAGGACATTCCGCAGACCATACAGGTCGTGTCCGAAGAGCTGATGGACGACCAGGGCACCCGGACCTTGCGCGATGCGCTGCGCAACGTGACCGGCATCAGCTTCCAGGCGGGCGAAGGAAATCCGCCGTCCGGTGACCAGCTGAAGATCCGCGGCTTTTCGGCGCGCGACGACATTCTGGTCGACGGCGTGCGTGATGCTGGGGTCTTCTTCCGCGATCCGTTCAATACCGAGCGCATCGAAGTCAGCAAAGGCCCCGCATCGGCTTTTGCGGGCCGTGGATCGACCGGTGGCACCATCAACCAGGTATCCAAGCTGCCCACGCTGAAACAGAAGCGCGAAATCGAGGCTGGCCTGGGCACCGACAGCCTGTTCCGCCTGGCCGCCGACATCAACCAGCCGATCGAGGGGCTGAATGGCGCCGCCTTCCGGCTCAACCTGATGTCCCACCAGGCCGATCAGCCCGGTCGCGACCATGTGGAGAACCGGCGCTTCGGCATCGCCCCCTCGCTGTCATTCGGTCTCGGCACGCCCACCCGCATCAATCTGAGCTACCTCTACACGCGGCAGGACAACCGGCCGGATTCCGGCCTGCCCAACGCGCGCAACTTCAGCCTGCGCAATTCGGGCTTCGGCGGCAGCGTCGCGCCGGTGCGCTATTCGAACTACTACGGTCATTCCACCGACTACCAGGATCTGGAAGCCCATCAGGCAAGTTTCCGCATCGAACACGACTTCAATGACCGGGTGAGCATCCGCAACCAGCTGCGTTACGGCTACACGCACAACGACGCGATATTCTCCTCGCCCCGCTTTTCGCCCGGCAACATCACGACCATCACGCCCTCCACGCTGGCGGTCGGCAACCAGAAGCCGCGGGATCAGACCACCGACATCCTGATCAATCAGACCGATCTCACGTTCCGCTTCCAGACCGGTTCCATCCGGCACCATCTGGTGACCGGACTTGAACTGTCCCGTGAGGACAACGAGAACAGGCGCCGGCTCGATGCGAACGGGCCGGTCACCAATCTGTTCAACCCGCAACTGCGTGCGGCGGCCCGCATTCCATACAACGGCACGCGTGCGCAGCTCGACCTGGAAACGACCGCGCTGTACCTGAGTGACATCATCACGCTGACGCCGCAGTGGGACATCAACGCCGGTGTCCGCTGGGACCGCGTGAAAACCACGGTGCGCGCACTCAATGACGGCAGCGTGCCGGCCTACAGTCAGTACCTGTCGCGCACCGACCGGGAAATGTCCGGCAACCTCGGCGTGGTCTATCGCCCGGTGCCGGCGCTGAGCCTGTATGCGGGCTACGGCAGCTCGTTCGACCCGAGTGGCCGCGCGGACATCGTGCAGCTGGCGGGCGGTAACAACAACCTGCCGGTCACCCCCGAAGCCTTCAACCTGAAACCTGAGCGCACCCGCAGCTACGAGGTCGGTGCGAAGTGGACTGCACTGGAAGATGCGCTGCTCATCCAGACCGCACTGTTCCGCACCGAGAAATTCAACGGTCGCACGCCGGGCCTGCCGGGTGAGCCGCCGGTAGTGCTGCAGGGCGTGCAGGAAGTACAGGGCCTCGAACTGTCGGCGAGCGGACGCGTGACGAACCGGCTGAACCTGTTCGCCGGCTACACGCTGCAGGACAGCGAGGTCAGCCAGTCCAACAATCCGCTCGAACGTGGACAGACGCTGGACAACACGCCGCGCCACAGCTTCAGCGGCTGGGCCACCTATCAGCTGACCGAGGCGCTGAGCGTAGGCGGCGGCGCGCAGTACGTCGATACCCGCAAAGCCATCATCCGCAGCAGCGCCACCGGTGATCTGGTCACCACGGTCGACGACTACTGGGTGTTCGACGCGGTTGCGCTGTATCAAGTGAGCAAGGATCTCAAGCTGCGCCTGAACGTGTATAACCTGCTCGACAAGAAATACATCTTCGAACTGTCCAGCGGCCAGAGCATTCCGGGTGCAGCCCGCTCGGCCGTGCTGACCGCGATTTACGCCTTCTGATGCTGATCACGATAGACGACCTGCTTGCCCGCGACGAGATCGCCACCCTCCGCCAGCTGCTCGACCGCACCGGCTGGGCCAGCGGCGGCCTCACCGCAGGCACGCAGGCCGCTGTCGTGAAAAACAACGAACAGGTGCCGGAAGGTGCACCGCTGCTGCCCGAACTGAGGCAGCGCGTGCTGGCCGCACTCAACCGGCAGCCGCTGTTCTTCAGCGCCGCGCTGCCGGCCAAGATCCTGCCGCCCTTCTTCAACCGCTATTCCGGCACCAGTAACCGCTACGGCCAGCACATCGACAACGCGATGCGCGCGATGCCGGACGGCAGCGGCTATGTACGTGCTGACCTGTCGGCCACGCTTTTCCTGTCCGAGCCGGACGAGTACGACGGTGGCGAACTGGTAATCGAAGACACTTTCGGTCATCACAGCGTCAAGCTGCCGGCCGGCAGCCTGGTGCTCTATCCGTCGTCGTCGGTGCATGAAGTGACGCCGGTCACCCGTGGTGCGCGCATCGCCTGTTTCATGTTCATCCAGAGCATGGTGCGCGACGCCGAACAGCGGCGCCTGCTGTTCGACCTCGACATGGAACTGCTGGCGCTGCGCCAGCAGCTTGGCGAAACCGCCTCCATGGTCAAGCTGACCGGCATCTATCACAACCTGCTGCGTCGCTGGGGTAACGCCTGAACGCCCCGGCCGCCCTGCAGCCATCGATCGCCGCCTACCGCGAACGGGCGCGCGAACTGCTGCTGCCCGAGGTCTGGCATTACCTGGACGGCGGTCGCGACACGCCGGCCGGCCGCGCAAACCGGGCCGCGCTCGACGCGCATCCGCTGCTGCCGCGACCGCTGGCCGATGTGCGCGGCGGTCACACCCGGCTCGAACTGTTCGGCGAAACTCTGGGCCACCCGCTGCTGCTGGCGCCGATCGCCTACCACCGCCTGCAGCACCCGGACGGCGAGTCCGCCTGCGCGATGGCCGCCGCGGCGCAGGACGGCCAGATGGTGGTGAGCACGCTGGCCAGCCAGTCACTGGAACAGATCGCGCGCGCAGCCGAGAAGCCGCTGTGGTTCCAGCTTTACTGGCAGGGCAGCCGCGAACGCACCGCCCGTCTGCTCGAACGCGCGCTGGCCGCCGGCTACCGCTGCATCGTGTTTACGGTGGACGCGCCGGTCAAGCTGGCCACGTCGCCGCTGCCGGCCGACGTACGTCCGGTCAATATCGAGCCACCAGCGCAGCGCCGGCTGCAGCCGGATCAGAGCGAGGTGTTCGACGGCTGGATGGCGGAGGCGCCCGGCTGGGACGATCTGGCCTGGCTGCGCGAGCGGGTGCCGGTGCCTCTGCTGATCAAGGGGGTGCTGCATGCCGGCGACGCGGCGCGCGCGGTCGATCTGGGCTGCGATGGCGTGGTGGTGAGCAACCACGGCGGCCGGGTGCTGGACAGCGCGCCTGCGGCACTGAGCCGGCTTTCATCGGTGATCGCTGCGGTCGGCGAGCGTGTACCGGTGCTGTTCGACAGTGGCATCGACAGCGGCGCCGACGCCTTCCGTGCACTGTCGTTGGGTGCCCGCGCGGTGCTGGTCGGGCGGCCCTATCTGTGGGGACTGGCAGCCGCCGGTGCGCTCGGTGTCGCCCACGTGATCCGGCTGCTGCGGGACGAACTGGAAATGTGCATGGCGCTGTGCGGCTGCGCCACGCTGGCCGACATCAGCGCAGATAGGTGCGGCTGATTTCGCGGAATTCCTCGGAACCGGCTGCCCCCAGCCACTCGAAGGCCACCATTTCGCGCGACACCACGATGACACCCTGCTGGCGCAGGCGCTCCAGCGCCAGCCCGCGGTTGGACGGATCGCGCGAGGCGACGCAGTCGGCCACCACGAACACCTGACGGCCCGAGGCCTGAAGATCGAGCGAGGTCTGCATGACGCAGATGTGCGATTCGATGCCGCACACGATGACCTGCGGCCGGTCGGCGTCAAGCAGGGGCTTCAGGCAACCGTCGGCGACGCATGAAAAATGCATCTTGGGCACGATGAACTCGGCCGGAATGAGGTCGCGCAAGGTCTGCACCGTCGGCCCCAGCCCCTTCGGATACTGTTCGCTGACCAGCACCGGCACCGACAGCCGCTGAGCGATCTTCACCATCCACACCACGTTGTCGAGCAGGCGGTCGGCGTCGTCCATCGCGGGCAGCAGCCGCTCCTGCATGTCGATCAGCAGCAGCGACGAACGGTGGCGGTCTATCAGCATCGGGCACTCCACGAAAAGGGCAGCGGCGCAGCGTATCAGGCCGGCCCTGCGGTGAAAACCGGTACAGGTCAAAGAACCAGCATGGTGGCGATCGACAGTTCGTCGAGCCGGGCCAGTTCTTCCGCCTCCTGCCAGGCGCGGTATTCCGATACACCCGCCACCACCGCGATCAGCAGCAGCGAAAAAGCCAGTCCGGCCGCCCATGGCATACGACGTACGGCGCCGTCGTGCGCCTGCGGCGCACCGGCCGCCAGCCGCGCCTGCAGCCGCGCCTGCAGCCGCTCGGCAGACGGTGCCTGCAGGCTGCACAGCGCGCGCCTGAGATCGTCATCGGAAAACCGTTCATTCATCGTCATTCTCCCCGGACAGCAGCATCCTGAGTCGCGCCCGCGCGCGGAACAGCAACTGGTGGGCCGCATTCTCGGCAATGCCGAGCTCGCGCGCGATGGCAGCCACATCGTACTCCTGCCACGCCCACATCATCAGCGCGGCACGCTGCCGCGCCGGCAGCTGCGCCAGCGCGCGGTGCAGCGCGCCCTCGCGCGCAGCCGCCTGCCAGTGCTGTTCCGGCGTCGGCCGGTCGTCCGCCAGCGCGTCCAGCTCAGCCTCGTCCGCCTGCGGACGACTGCGGCGGAAGCGGTCCATGCACAGATTGCGCACGATGCCGAGAAACCAGGTCGACAGCTGCGCCCTGCCCTCGAATCCGTCGCCGTGCTGCCACAGCCGGCAGAACGCTTCCTGCACCACGTCGTCGCTGTCCGCCGCATGGCCGGTGAGCCGCCAGGCCAGCGCGCGCGCCTGCGGCAGCAGGCGTTTGATCAGCTGATCGCTGGCGACCTTTTCGCCGGCACGCGCACGGCGCAGCAAAGCGGCGTCACTGCGCCAGCTTTCAGGCCACAGGGCCAGACGCTCAGTGCTCCAGTTCACGCTTCAGGCGCCGGCGTTCTTCGGGCGACATGCGCTCCAGCATTTCCCGCCGTTCGCGCAGCAATGCGCGGCGTTCGTCCGCCGACAGCGACTGCACGTAGGCACGGCGTTCCGCGCGCAGCCGCTCGCGGTCCTGATCATTCATCGACTTCCAGTCCTCGCGCAGACGCTCGCCGATCTCGCGCCGCTGTTCCGGCGGCAGCGAAGACATGCGCTCGCGCAGCCGTTCGCGGAACTGGCGCCGCTGTTCCGGCGAGGCCGATTTCAGCCGCTCACGCAGCGCGCGCGCCTCGGTTTCGCGCTGGGCCGGCGGCAATGCACTCCAGGCGGCCGGATCGGGCACCGGCGGCACTTCGGCCCGGGCAAGACCGGCCATCAGCAACAACAGAACGGGCAGCAGACGCAGGGGTGGCATTCGGATCATCCGGCGGGCGATGGCAGATAGACGCATCAGAAGGCGCTCTCTTACGGTGGCGGCTGCGGTCTTACATCCGCTTACACCGGCGTGGCGTAAGGGCGCCAGGGGGACTGCGTCTGACGGTCACAGGCGCTGCATCCCGTAGCGCCCCTCTCGTGGAGAACACGTTCATGAACACGCATTCCGCCCGCCTTTCCGCCCTGATAGTCAGCGCCCTGCTGTGCACCGGCAGCGTGTGGGCACAGTCCGCCACCACCCCGACGGAGCGCATGGAACACCGCATTGACGCACGTCAGGCGCGGCAGGAACAGCGCATCGACCAGGGTGTGCAGAGCGGCCAGCTCACCCGGCGCGAAAGCGCGCGGCTGTCGCACCAGCAGGCGCACATCGACCGGGTCGAGGACCGCGCGCTGGCCGACGGCAGTCTGAACCGCCACGAGGCACGTCACATGGAAAAGATGCAGGACCGGGCGAAACGCGACATCCGCCGCCAGAAGCACGACCGCCAGCACGCGCAGTGACGGCGGCCGGCGTCAGCCGGCGACAGGTTCGCGCGGCTGGGCCAGCGCCTGGCTCACCGCGCGCTCGAACATGGTCGCATCTTCGACCACGCGGGCGTCGCCGCGCGCCAGCTGCAGCGCCAGCGCGTCCGGCGCGATCGAGGTGGCGCGCGCCGAATTCGGATTGGTGAACAGGTAGATGCCGCGCTGCGGGCTGACCCAGTTCAGCCGCATGCGCACGAACTGCCCGTCCGGCTGGCGGAACTCCACCCAGTCGCCGCGCTTCAGATCAGCTACCCGGTCTGATTCAGCCAGATCGAGATGCGCCGGCAGGTTCAGCGAAATGTCCTCGAACTCGAGACCGTCCTGCTCGACGTGCTCGGTCACCACCTCGGGTGCCGGCACCGCATCGTTGGCCGAACCTTCGCCCGGCACCCACTGCGTCACCGGCGGCGGCGCAGCCGGCGCCGTACCCGGCTTGATCCACTGCGCGTGCAGGTCGAACAGACCGTTGAGCATCAGCAGCTTGTCGGCGGGATGCGCCTCGGCACTGTCGAAACCCTGGTTCAGCCGGCGCAGCAGACCGGGCAGCGCCTGCACCAGCTTGCGCCGCTCTTCCGGATCGCTCTTGGGCTGCACGCTCCAGATCAGTTCGTCTGCGGTTACCAGCGCCTGCCGGTAATCCACATCGGCGTCATCACCGCGCTCGGCCAGCGCGCGCAGCAGCCGGCGCCAGACACCATCGAGCAGATTCTGGACGACTGCCGGCAGCGGCGTGCGCAGACGGTCATCGAGTGCGTCGTCGGCCGCACGTCGGGCGTCGTCGCGGCGCAGGCGTTCCTGCTCCCGCTCTTCGGCCAGGCGGGCCGCACTTTCGGCGCGCAGGGTTTCTTCCGCTTCCAGGCCGGTGATGAAGGCTTCGAGGTCGGCATTGCAGGCCTCGAACAGGCTCATGTCGCGTTCGAAGTCGCGCAGGATGCGATCGACGATTTCCGCCAGTTTCAGGTACAGCGGGTCATCGTGACCGACATCGCGGCCCCAGCGCAGCATGGACTGGGAAATCAGGTCGAGCAGGCGGCGGGCCGGATGCGCCTTGCTGGAGAAGAAACTGCGGTCCAGCATGGCCACCTTGACCAGCGGAATCTGCAGTCGGCCGACCAGCGCCTTGATCGGGTCGGCGATGTTGGCGTCGTCAAAGATGAGGTCGAACAGCATCGCGACGATGTCGACCGTGATCGCATCGAACTGGCCCAGATGACGGCCAAGGTCGGAAGTACGGAAATCGCGCAGTACATTGGCCGGCACGCCGAGCGCAGGCATGACCGGCGTGAGGTCGGCTTCCGACTGCAGCGCAGTCAGCGCTTCGAACACGAAGGGTGAAGCCGGCGTCAGCGCAGCGGCACCGGCGGTCGGCGGCAACCCCTGGGCCGCCAGCTGCCCCTGCACCAGCTGGGCCAGCATCGCGTAGACATCGCCGTCACCGTCGAAACCAACCTGCGACGCTTCGCCAAAGCCCTGGTGTACCGAGCCGGTTCCGAAACCCTGGATCGCCGACACGGTGCCGAAATCCGGCTGCGGCAGACCGCGTTGCTCCATGCCAACCGGCGCGACAGACGCATCTCGCGGACGCACGGCAGCCGCCGGTGAGCGGCGGAAACCGCGGCGCAGGCCGGGCAGTACGTTCTGCCTGACCAGCCGGCCATTCAGTTCCTGGTACAGCCGCGACAGTTCGCCGGAAATGTGCTGTTCCAGCGATTGCAGCAGCACCAGCCGCATCTGCACGCCCGGATCGACCTCCTCGCAGGCGGCGCGCAAGGCGTTGGCAACCGCTTCGGTGCCGACCGGATTGTCGGCATCGGTGGGATCCTGCTTGCCGAGCAGGCTGCCCAGGCGCTGTTCGACGCCGTACAGATCCTCGTCGCAATGTTCCTTCAGTTTGCGGGTGATTTCGCTGACCGCGATGTCCTGGGTCAGATCGTCTTCCTCGACCAGACTCAGTTCGTCCAGCGACTTGGGCATCGCGCCACCGGCAGCCTTCAGCGGCTCGCCGCGCACGCGCGCGTCGAAGTAACGGGTGAGATTGTCGATGAAGGCCTGTTCGATGCCCGCCCAGTTCTCGCGGGCCTTGCCGCAGGCGAACATGTAGAGATTGCGCTGGTCGCGATCGAGTTCGGCCTCGGCGCGCGCGACCAGATCTTCCTCGATGCGCGACAGCATGCCGTGCAAGGACTCGCGCAGCCGGCGCAACGCGAAATCGCGGCAGTCATTGATCACCCGACCGCGGTCGGGTGACAGATTGGGAGGCGTGGGTGAAGCTGCGCTCATTATTTACCTTTGACGTCGCGCGAAGGCGACCGTTCAAGGCCGACACCGGGGCATGGTGGTCTGAGCGCGACGTGCGGCGCAGTATAGCGGCGGCCCCGCTGTCATGGGGTGTTGTCACCCGTTAGACCGGAAACTTTGCGTCGCCGTCTTTCGACGGGTTTGCCCTGGTTCAGCTGTGATCGGACTTCACCGTCTGTAACGGCCGTCCAAGCAGGAAACTTGAGGCCGGCTGCAGCGGCACTGATACGCTTGATCAGACCTGCAGCGTGGCGATGATGGAATCGATCTCTTCCTGCGACTCCGCCACCACCGCCTGCAGTGTTTCGTTGTCAATTTCCGCAGTCACGGTTTCGGTGATCACCGCCTCGTTCTCCGGAGAAGTGACGCTGAACGGATTCGGAAAGGCCGCCATGCTTTCGGCCAGGAAGATGACGTCAGCCAGCGTGCGTGGCGGCACCACCGGGCCTTCGATCGACGGATCGTCGACTGCGTCGACGATCTGCGCCGGCACCTTCAGCGACTCCAGCACGGCACGCCCGACGCTGCGGCTGAAACTGAACATGAGGCCGCTCAGTTCCTGCTCGCGCTGCAGCAAGGCGGGGAAGGCGGCAGCACGGGCCAGCAGATAGAACTGGCCGATTTCATGCACCACGCCGGCAAACATCGCTGCGTCGGCATTCAGTCGTGACAGCCGGCGCGCGATGACGTAGCTGAGCGCGGACACATGGATGGTGTGCTGCCACAGATCATGGGTCAGCACGCGCAACCGCTCGTCGGCACGCGCATCGACCATCTGGCGCACGATGAGCGACATGGTGAGCATGCGGATCGGCTCGGTGCCGACCCGGTTCACCGCGGTGCGCACATCGGTGATTTCGTTGCCGCTGCGGTTGTAAGCCACCGAATTCGCCAGCCGCAGCGCCTTCGCACTCAGCACCGGCTCGGCACCGACGAGGCGTGACACCTCGTTGATGTTGATGTCCGGATTTTCGAGCGCCTGACGGATGCGCAACGAAACATCGATGCTGGTCGGGAAGACGATATCCCCCGACTCCAGTTCGGCCGACAGCCTTTGCAGAGCTTCTAGCGATGCATTCACCGGCTCACCCATTCTTGATCTCACAGGTCGACAATTCGGATGTCCGGTTAACGGCAGACAGGAGGCCGCCTTGAGCGGCGGCCTCGGCTCAGTCTGCGTGCCGCGCGATGAAGGCCTTCATCGCGGCCACATCGGCATCCATCACTTCGAAACGCTGCGGCAGCGCTTCCAGGCTTTCCATGCCGGCCGGGCGCACCGGCTCACGTCCCAGCGCCTCCACCACGGTTTCCGAGAACTTGGCCGGCAGCGCGGTTTCGAGCACGATCATCGGCACACCGGCTTCGCGCCGCTCCAGCGCCACCTTCAGGCCGTCGGCGGTATGGGTGTCGATCGCCCGGCCCCAGCGCTGCTGCGCCAGCCGCATGGTGTCGACACGATGGGCGTGACTGCTGGCCCCGGACTGGAAACCGTAGTCGGACGCCACCTTGCCGAACAGCCCGGTATCCGACAGATCGAACGAACGGCCGCGGTCCACCTCACCCCACAGCGCGCGCACCCGGTCGGCGTCGCGGCCGGTCAGGTCGTAGATGAAGCGCTCAAAGTTGCTCGCCTTCGAAATGTCCATCGACGGGCTGGTGGTGTGCAGCGTTTCAGCGGTCGCGCGCGGGCGGTACACGCCGGTGCGGAAGAACTCGTCCAGCACGTCGTTCTCATTGGTGGCCACCACGAGATGACGGATCGGCAGGCCCATCATGCGGGCGATGTGGCCAGCGCAGACGTTGCCGAAATTGCCGGACGGCACGGTGAAGCTCACCTGCTCGTCGTTGCTCTTCGTGGCCGCGAAGTAGCCCTTGAAGTAGTACACGACCTGGGCTGACACGCGCGCCCAGTTGATCGAATTGACCGTGCCGATGCGGTACTTCGCCTTGAAGTCGAGATCATTCGACACCGCCTTCACCATGTCCTGGCAGTCGTCGAACACGCCGCGCACCGCGATGTTGAAAATGTTCGGATCCTGCAGGCTGAACATCTGCGCAGTCTGGAAGCGGCTCATCTTCTGGTGCGGACTCAGCATGAACACGCGGATGCCGCGCTTGCCGCGCATCGCGTATTCGGCGCTGGAACCGGTGTCGCCCGAGGTGGCACCGAAAATGTTCAGCTCGGCCCCGGTCTTGGCCAGCGCGTACTCGAACAGATTGCCGAGCAGCTGCATCGCCATGTCCTTGAACGCCAGCGTCGGACCGTTGGACAGTTCCAGCAGGTGCAGATCGGATTCCAGCGTGTACAGCGGCGTGATGTCGCGCGCGTCCGAGCCGGATACGGTGTTGCGATACACCTCCGGCGTGTAGGTGCGGTCGATCAGCGCCTTGAGGTCGTCAGCCGGAATATCGTCGGCGAAGCGCGACAGGACGGCGAACGCGAGCTGGCGATAGTCCATGCCACGCATCGCATCGAGGTCGGCGCGCGAGAAGGTCGGGTACTGCACCGGCATGGCCAGGCCGCCATCTTCCATCAGGCCGCCCAGCAGGATTTCGGTGAAGCGCTTCTGCGGCGCCTGGCCGCGGGTCGAGAGGTAGTGCATCGCGTCGTGCTTTGGAGCTGTTCGTTCAGGGATGGACGGCGCCCGGCCGTCGTGCAGGGGCAACAATTTAGCACAGCGCCCGTTCGGGCCCGTCGCCGGCGGTCCGGTGGTTATGTCGGCATGTGCGCACCGCGACGGTGCGTGTGACTAAACTGCGGAATTTTGCTCTCCCCTGCCCAATGACCGGTCTGCCTGAACTGTTGCGGCGCCACCTGGTGTCCGATGCGCCGCCGCTGTCGCGCGCCGAACGCTGGCGCAGCACGCTGGCGGGCTTTCTCGGCCTGCTGCTGTTCGAAGGCGTGCTGTTCGTGCTGCCGCTGGGGCCGGAGGAAAAGCGCATCCTGGCACCGCTGGGCGCCACCTCGGTCATCCTGTTCGCCCTGCCTCACAGCCCGCTGGCCCAGCCCTGGTCGGTGATCGGCGGTCTGATGCTGGCCGCCCCGCTGGGCTACGCCTGCGGCCTGTGGCTGCCGGCCGGCCCCTGGGTGATGGCGGCAGCGCTCGCAGCGTCGATCTGGCTGACCGCCTGGGCGCGCTGCATCCACCCGCCGGCCGGCGCGATGGCGCTGACGATGGCGATGGCCGCCGCGCAGGGCGCGCCCTTCGGCCCGGCCATGTGGGCGGTGTTCGCCAACACGCTGGCCATCCTGGTCGCGGTGATGGTGGTGAACAACATGATTCCCGGCCGTCACTATCCGCAGGGCACGCCGCCCGCGGTGCAGAAGCAGCGCGCGCATGTGGTGCCGCCGGCACTGACCCACAAGGACATGTCAGCCGCGCTGCACGAGATCGACGGCTTTCTCGACGTGCGCGAGGACGATCTGGTCGATCTGTACGAACGCACGCTGCGCCATGCCTTCAAGCGCATGCACCGGTTGCGCTGCGCCGACGTGCTGGATACTTCGCAGCCGGCCCCGGCGCTTGAGTTCGCCACGCCGCTCAGCGACGCCTGGCTGCTGATGCGTCGCCTGCGGGTGGACGCGCTGCCGGTCATCGACCGCAGCCGGCGGGTGATCGGCCTGCTGGCGCTGGAGGATTTCCTGCACGCGGTGTCACCCGAAGCCGGGCGCAGTCTGGGCGAATCGGTGAAGCAATTGCTGACGCGCTCGCCGGACACGCATTCCGAACGGGCCGAGGTGGTGGGACAGATGATGCGCGAAGCGCGCGCCGGCCTGAAAGTGGCCCGGCTGCACGACAGTCTGGCCGAAGTGGCAGAGGCGCTGAGCGCCGGTCACCAGCCGGCGGTGCCGGTGGTCAATGGCGCGCACCGGCTGGTGGGCATGCTGGACCGCGGCGACATGGTCGCCGCGCTCTACCACCGGATGCAGATCGAGGATGCGATGCGGGCCGGCTGACGCCAGCCCGTTGCCGGCCGATCAGCCGTTCAGTTCTTCCAGACGCAGGCGGGTGACCGCACCCACGGTGCTGTCCAGCCCCTCGATGCGGGCGATCGCCGCATCGACCTGCTTTTCGCGGGTGACGTGGGTCAGCATGATGATGTTGGCCTGCTGCTCGCCTTCCGACGGTTCCTTCTGCAGCATGGCGTCGATGCTGATGCCCTGGTCGGCCAGGATGCGCGTGATGTCGGCCAGCACGCCCGGCCTGTCCTGCACGCGCAGGCGCAGGTAGTAGGCGCTCTCGACTTCGCTGATCGGCAGGATGGGCGTGTCCGACAGCTGATCGGCGCGGAACGCGAGATGCGGCACGCGGTGTTCCGGGTCGGCGGTGTGCAGGCGGGTCACGTCGACCAGGTCGGCGATGACCGCGCTGGCAGTCGGTTCTGCACCGGCGCCACGGCCGTAGTACAGCGTGGCACCCACTGCGTCGCCCTTCACCACCACCGCGTTCATCACGCCTTCGACGTTGGCGATCAGGCGCTTGGACGGAATCAACGTCGGGTGCACGCGCAGTTCGAAACCGTCGGCCTTGCGCTTGGTGATACCCAGCAGCTTGATGCGGTAGCCCAGTTCCTCGGCGTAACGGATGTCATCCGCCGTCAGCTTGGTGATGCCTTCGATGTGAGCGCGATCGAACTGCACCGGAATACCGAAGGCCAGCGCCGACAGCAGCGTGATCTTGTGCGCGGCATCCACGCCTTCGATGTCGAAGGTGGGGTCGGCTTCGGCATAGCCCAGGCGCTGGGCGTCGGCCAGAGCGTCGGCAAAGGTGAGGCCCTTGTCGCGCATTTCCGACAGGATGTAATTGGTGGTGCCGTTGATGATGCCGGCGATCCAGTCGATGCGGTTGGCGGTCAGGCCTTCGCGCACCGCCTTGATGATGGGAATGCCACCGGCGACGGCGGCTTCGAACGCCACCATGACGCCCTTGGCCTGCGCCGCGGCGAAGATTTCCTGGCCATGCACCGCGAGCAGCGCCTTGTTGGCGGTCACCACGTGCTTGCCGTTGGCGATCGCTTCCAGCACCAGTTGCTTGGCCACGGTGTAGCCGCCGATCAGTTCGACCACGATGTCGATGCTGGGGTCGCGCACCACTTCGAAGGCGTCACCGGTCACCTTGACCGCACCGCCGGTCAGCGACGTCGCGCGCTCGGTGTCGCGGTCGGCAACGGCGGTGATCTGGATCGGGCGGCCGGCACGGCGGGTGATCTCTTCCTGGTTGCGGGTGAGCACCGTCCAGGTGCCGCCGCCGACGGTGCCGATGCCGAGCAGGCCTACGTTGATGGGTTTCATGCTGTCCCTCGTTCTTTGATGGGTGGGGCCGGCCGCTCAGGCCAGATCCCGCGAAAAATGAAAACAGGCGATGTGCATGCCTTCGCGATGGTAGAAGCGGTGCGCATCGATGCGGTGGGTGCCGGAATCCAGCCGCAGCCGGGTCGCGCCACGCGCCTTCGCCTCGGCGGCCAGCCAGTCCAGCAGCGTCTTGCCGACGCCGAGCGAACGGGCAGCCGGCGCGGTCACCAGGTCATCCACATAGAAGAACACGCCGCAGGCGGTGTTGCGATAGCTGCGGAACACGGTGATGCCTAGCACTTCGTCGCCCGCGGCGGCCACCGCGATTTCGCCGCCGTCCGCCACGATGCCCTGCATGGTGGCCGCGTAGTCGGCGGGCAGGTCCGGGCGCAGCGCGCGATGCACCGCCTCGGCCTTCGCCAGCCAGCCTGCTTCGATCACCGCGCGGCCGGTGGCCACGCGATGCACGGTGAGCGCCGGACGATCAGGTGCCATGACGCTTGCGGTAGCCGTCGAGGAAGCGCGCAACACGGCCGATGGCATCGCGCAGATCGTCCTCGTGCGGCAGGAACACGACGCGGAAGTGGTCCGGGCGCGGCCAGTTGAAGCCGGTGCCCTGTACCAGCAGCACGCGCTGCTCTTCCAGCAGTTCGAGAATGAAGCGCTGGTCGTCCTCGATCGGGTAGATCTTGGGGTCCAGCCTGGGGAACAGGTAGAGCGAGGCGCGCGGCTTGACGCAGCTCACGCCGGGAATGTCGGTCAGCAGTTCCCACGCCACGTCGCGCTGGCGGGCCAGGCGGCCGCCCGGCTTCACCAGGTCGTTGATGGTCTGATAGCCGCCGAGCGCGGTCTGGATCGCGAACTGGCCCGGCACGTTCGAGCACAGGCGCATCGACGCCAGCATGTTCAGGCCGTCGATGTAGTCGCGGGCATGCCGCTTGTCGCCGGACACCACCATCCAGCCGGCACGGTAGCCGCAGGCGCGGTAGTTCTTCGACAGGCCGTTGAAGGTGACGAACAGCAGATCGTCGGCCAGCGAGGCAATCGAGGTGTGGGTCGCGCCGTCGTACAGGGTCTTGTCGTAGATTTCGTCGGCGAACACGATGAGCTTGTGTTCGCGGGCGATCTGCACCAGATCGCGCAGCAGGTCGTCCGAATACAGCGCGCCGGTCGGGTTGTTCGGATTGATGATGACGATGGCGCGGGTGGCCGGCGTGATCTTGGCGCGGATGTCGGCCAGATCCGGCATCCAGTCGGCGCCTTCGTCACAGATGTAGTGGCGCGCCGTACCGCCGGCCAGCGTGACCGCGGCGGTCCACAGCGGGTAATCGGGCGCCGGCACCAGCACTTCATCGCCGGTGTTGAGCAGGCCCTGCATCGCCATCACGATGAGTTCGGACGCACCGTTGCCGATGAATATGTCGTCCACGCCCACGCCCTGGATGCGCTTCTCCTGGCAGTACTGCATGATGGCCTTGCGCGGCGCGAACAGGCCGCGCGAATCGGTATAGCCGGCGGCATCGGGCAGATTGCGGATCACGTCCTGCACGATCTCTTCCGGCGCGTCGAAGCCGAAAGGCGCCAGATTGCCGATGTTGAGCTTGATGATGCGGTGGCCGTCCTCTTCCATCTGGCGGGCGCGCGCGAGCACGGGGCCGCGGATGTCGTAACAGACGTTGGCGAGCTTGGAGGACTTGGTGACCGGCGGATGCACAATGGCGGACTCTGAAGACACGTTGGATGCGGTGCGGGACATGAGCGCTTTCTGAAGTCCCGGCGACGGCACCGGATACGCGCCGCCACCCGGGCAGCCTTGCCCGCGGACGAAAAAGGTATGATTGTATGCGACCGCCGGAGGCAGGGCAAAACCGTAGCCGCCGGTGTACCCAACCACCTCCGGACACACCGGCCTGCCGCCGGCGCCCGACACTGCCAACGCCCCCTGTGAAGCTGCATCAGACGCCCCGCCCGACCATTCCCCTGATCACCGGTTTCGGTGATGGCTACCTGCAGATCGGCGAGCGCCGCGTCACCCGCAGCGTGTTCATCGCGCCCGGCATCCTGCGCGAAGACTGGGGGCGCAGCGCGCTGACCCAGCTCACCGCCGACGATTTCGCCGAGATCGCGGCCCTGCAGGTGCAGATCCTGCTGCTGGGCACCGGCCCGACCCAGCAGTTTCCGCATCCGTCACTGCTGCGTCCGCTGATCGATGCCGGCATCGGCGTCGAGGTGATGGACACGCGGGCCGCCGCCCGCACCTACAACATTCTTGTCGCGGAAGGCCGCGCGGTCGCGGCCGCCCTGCTCCTTCCCGACGCGGCGCCCTGACCGACCGTCCGGACGCCGTCCCCCACGCATCGAGCACGGAGACACCCGATGAGCGACACCCGGATCGAAGACTTCACCCTGCCCTCCACCGGCGGCGACTTCACGCTGTCGGCCGCCACCCGGCCGCTGGTGATCTACTTCTACCCGAAGGACAGCACCCCCGGCTGCACCACCGAAAGCGCCGCCTTCCGCGATCTGAACGCCGAGTTCACGGCAGCCGGCGCCACCGTGGTCGGCATTTCGCGCGACAGCCTCAAGTCACACCAGAACTTCAAGGCCAAGCTCGAACTGCCTTTCGAACTGCTGTCGGACCCGGACGAAACCGCGTGCGCGCTGTTCGGCGTCATGAAAATGAAGAATATGTACGGCAAACAGGTGCGCGGTGTGGAACGTAGCACTTTCGTCATAGGTGCCGACAACCGTATCCTGCGCGAATGGCGCGGCGTGAAGGTGCCGGGCCATGCGGAAGAAGTGCTTGCCTTCATCCGCACGCTCTGACTTTCCAACGGCGAATCCAACCCAGATTTCACGACACATGGCCACCCGACGCCCCGCCGCAGCACCCGCCCGCCGTTCCCGCAAGTCCGCCCCGCCCACCAAGCTGTTCGTGCTCGACACCAATGTGCTGATGCACGACCCGACGTCGCTGTTCCGCTTCGAGGAGCACGACATCTTCGTGCCCATCATGACGCTCGAGGAACTGGACAACAACAAGAAGGGCATGACCGAGGTGGCGCGCAACGCGCGCCAGGCCAGCCGCCTGCTGGACGAGATCGTCAGTGGCGACGAGGAGCGCATCGCTGAGGGCATTCCGCTGGCGGCTGCGTCCAGCGACCTGGCCAGCGGCCACCTGCTGCTGCAGACCGAGGCGATCAACGGCACGCTGCCGACCGCGCTGCCCACCGCCAAGGCGGACAACCAGATCATCGCGGTGGTGATGCATCTGAGCCAGCGCCATCCGGGCCGCCAGGTCATCCTGGTGTCCAAGGACATCAACATGCGCATCAAGGCCCGCGCGCTCGGGCTGCACGCGCAGGACTACTTCAACGACAAGGTGCTGGAAGACACCGACATGCTCTACACCGGCACGCGCGAACTGCCGGACGGCTTCTGGGAAGAGCATGGCGGCAACCTCGAATCGTGGAAGGAGAACGGCCGCACGCTGTACCGGGTCAAGGGCCCGCTGTGCCCCGACCTGCTGATCAACGAATTCGTGTTCAAGGAAGCCGGCCCGAAACAGGACAAGGCCTTCCACGCCTGGGTGCGCGAACGCAACGGCAAGACTGCGGTGCTGGAAACGCTGATCGATTTCAGCCACCACAAGAATTCGGTCTGGGGCATCACCGCGCGCAATCGCGAACAGAATTTCGCGCTGAACCTGCTGATGAATCCGGAGGTGGATTTCGTCACCCTGCTCGGCCAGGCCGGCACCGGCAAGACGCTGCTGACGCTGGCGGCGGGCCTCACCCAGGTGCTGGAAACCAAGCTCTACAGCGAAATCATCATGACCCGGGTGACCGTGCCGGTGGGCGAGGACATCGGCTTCCTGCCGGGCACCGAAGAAGAAAAGATGACACCCTGGATGGGCGCACTGGAAGACAATCTGGACGTGCTGAACAAGACCGATGACCCGAACGGCTCCGGCGAATGGGGCCGCGCCGCGACGCTGGACCTCATCCGCAGCCGGATCAAAGTGAAGTCGCTCAATTTCATGCGCGGCCGTACCTTCCTGAACAAATTCCTCATCATCGACGAGGCGCAGAACCTGACGCCCAAGCAGATGAAGACGCTGATCACCCGTGCCGGCCCCGGCACCAAGGTGGTCTGTCTCGGTAACATCGCGCAGATCGACACGCCCTACCTGACCGAAGGCAGCTCGGGTCTGACCTACGTGGTCGACCGCTTCAAGGGCTGGCCGCACAGCGGGCATGTCACGCTGCAACGCGGCGAACGTTCGCGTCTGGCCGACCACGCGGCCGAAGTGCTCTGACTATAAACGGGGGATATCCGGATGACCTTCATCGACCCGATGCTGCTGGACCAGCAGCTGTGTTTCGCGCTGTACGCCGCGTCACACGCGATTACGCGCTGTTACGCGCACGGACTGAAGTCGATCGGGCTCACCTATCCGCAGTATCTGGTGATGCTGGTGCTGTGGCAGGAAGACAATCTTTCGCTGAAGGCGCTGGCCGAGCGGCTGGATCTGGATTCGCCCACCCTCACCCCGCTGCTCAAGCGCCTGGAAGCCAGCGGCTATCTGACCCGTTCCCGCAACCGCATGGACGAGAGGGCACTGGAAATACGGCTCACCGACGCCGGCCGGGCACTGCGCGAGCGGGCGGAGGAAGTGCACGCCGAAGTGGCCCGCCAGTCGGGGCTACCGGCAGACGCGGTGGCCCGCATGCGGGCCGAGCTGCAGAAACTCAGTTCCCAGCTGAAAACGGGTCCGCTGGACGTGCTGAAACAGGGCTGAGCCGGATTCCGGGTTCGGGCGCTCCCTGCTGATTGCCGGACGTTCGCTCAGTCACCGAACAGCCGGCCCACCGCCTCGCCCACACCTTTCACCGCCGATGCGCCGGCGCTGCCTACACCGCGCACCAGCCCGCCCAGACTGACACCCAGCGATTCGGCGACACCGCTGGCCATGCGCGTCGCCAAGCCCTCGTTCAGCGAGAACGACGGGTCGTCGAGCCGGCCTTCCAGCGTGAAATCGGCGCTGATGCGGCCATCGCGGTCCTTCATCAGACCGACCACCGCCGCCCGTGGCATGCCCATGAAGGTGTTGCCGGAGGCCAGCTCCAGCCCGGTCAGCGTGAGCCGGCCCGGCGCATGCAGACGCCCGTCCTTCACCACCGGGCTCAGATCGAGATCCATCATGCCGCGCTTCACCCCGGTTTCCGCCGCCTGTATCAGGTAGGGCTGGAACGCGACCAGATCTGCGCCGCGCAACGCGAACTTCAGTTTCATGTCGCGGGTGGACGGTTGCAGCGAGCCCTCCAGTGAAAAGCGGCCGTTCTCGCGTGGCCCTCTCACCGTGCCCTCGACCTGCAGCTGCGCCTCGCTGGCCAGCGCCGGCAGGTCCAGCGGCCCCAGATCCGCACTCACCGCCTCGAACGCCAGGCGATGCGGCGTGCGGCGCACGCTGGCATCAAAAAAATCGAGCGCGGCATCACGCAATTCGATCTGCGCGATATGGATATCAGGCAAGGGGGTAGCGGACTCGTCGGCCGGCCGGCCGATCAGCGCCGGCAGCACCTGCAGCGCCCCCTGTCGGGTACGCAGCATGGACAGATAGCCGCCTTCGACCGTGATGCGCGCGATGCGCACCCGGGCGGACAGCAGGTCGCGCAGCTGCGGCACCACCACCACCCGCTCCGCCCGCAGTTCGTCCTCGGCCGGCCAGGCCGACGGACCTTCACGCTCGGCGCGTATGCGCAGGCCGTGCAGCACCACCGCGTCCAGCCCGACTTCGATCTGCCCGACTTCGCCACGCGGCCCGAGCGCCGCCTGCACCTGATCGCGCAGCAGATGCAGGCCGTACTGGAAGGCCCCGGCCAGCACTGCCGCAAGCACGATCAGCATGACGGCCAGACGGGGCAGCCAGCGCTTCACGGTGACCTCAGTAGGAGCCGGGACGGGCGGCGTTCACGAACTTGGTGTGTTCGCCTTGGAAGCCGAGCACCACGGTACCGGTCGGGCCGTTACGGTGCTTGCCGATGATGATTTCGGCCAGCCCCTTGTCCTGGGTGTCCGGGTTGTACACCTCGTCGCGGTAGATGAACATGATGATGTCCGCATCCTGTTCGATGGCGCCGGATTCGCGCAGGTCACTCATGACCGGGCGCTTGTTCGGTCTCTGCTCCAGCGCGCGATTCAGCTGCGACAACGCGATGATGGGCACGTGCAGCTCCTTGGCCAGCGACTTGATGGAGCGGGAAATTTCGGAAATTTCCGAAGTACGGTTCTCGCCTTCGCGCGTGCCCGACATCAGCTGCAGATAGTCGATCACGATCAGGCCGAGCTTGCCGCACTGTCGGTACAGCCGGCGCGCGCGGGCGCGCAGGTCGGTCGGATTGATGCCACCGGTTTCGTCGATGTGAATGGGCGCCTCGTGCAGCTTGCCCAGTGCCATGGTGAGCCGCCCCCAGTCATCGTCGGTCAGACGGCCGGTACGCAGCCGCCCCTGGTCGATACGCGCCACCGAGGACACGAAACGCATGGCCAGCTGGGTGGCCGGCATTTCCAGCGAAAAGATGGCGACCGGCAGGCCCAGCTCGACCGCGACGTTCTCGGCGATGTTCAGCGCGAAGGTGGTCTTGCCCATGGCTGGACGACCGGCCACGATGATCATGTCACCGCCCTGCAGGCCGGCGGTCTTTGCGTCGAGATCGGCGTAGCCGGACGGCACGCCGGTCACGTCCGACGGATCATCGCGGTCGTACAGTTCCTGGATGCGGTTCACCACCTCGACAAGCACAGGCTGGATGGCGACGAAGCCGCTGGAGCCGGACGAGCCGGCTTCGGCGATCTCGAAAATCTTGGACTCGGCTTCGTCCAGCAGCACCTTGGCATCTCGACCGCGCGGGCTGAGCGCGCTGGCGGCGATCTCGTCGCCGACGCTCACCAGCTTGCGCAGGATGGCCCGCTCGCGAATGATTTCCGCGTAACGGCGGATGTTCGCGGCCGACGGCGTGTTGTTGGCGATTTCGCCCAGATAGGCCAGACCGCCGGTGTGCTCGGCTTCGTCCGCCCGTTCTATCGATTCATAGACGGTGACTACGTCGGCCGGCTTGCCGGTTTCGATCAGCCGGGCGATATGGCGAAAGATGCGGCGATGGTCGTCGCGATAGAAATCGGCTTCGTTCACCTGGTCGCCAACGCGGTCCCAGGTGCTGTTGTCCAGCAGCAGGCCGCCGATCAGCGACTGTTCCGCCTCGATCGAATGCGGCGGCAGCTTCAGCGCCGCGATCTGGCGATCGGGTGCGGGCGCGGCATCCTGCCCGCCGGGTGGGTTACGCACGGTACTCATGGTGTCCTGTTCATGCCGGCTGGGCGCCGGACGCAATCCTGCAATCTAGCCGCCCGTCCGCTGCGGGACAACTGGACAAGCTGTGGAAAAGCTGTGGGATTCCTGTGGGTGGATGACCGGATGGCTCCCGCCCGGGCGCGCCACCGGCCGTCAACGAAAAAGGCCACCCGAAGGTGGCCTTCCGATCGCTGCCCGAAGGCCGTCGATCAATGTTCGCCGACCACCGAAACGGTGACGTTGGCGATCACGTCCGAGTGCAGCGCGATCTCGAACTGGGCATCGCCCACCGCCTTCAGCGGGCCGTCCGGCATGCGGACCATGGCCTTGTCCACCGCGAAACCCTGAGCAACCAGCGCTTCAGCGATGTCGGCGGTCGACACCGAGCCAAACAGGCGGCCATCAACACCCGACTTGCGGGTGATCTGGGCGGTGAAGCCTTCCAGCTTCTCGGCGACCGTCTTGGCAGCGGCCAGACGTTCGGCGGCAGCCTTTTCCAGTTCGGCGCGGCGGGCTTCGAAAACCGCCAGGTTTTCCGGGGTGACGCGCTTGGCGCGGCCGGTCGGGATCAGGAAGTTGCGGGCGTAACCGTCACGCACCTTCACCACATCGCCCAGATCGCCGAGCTTGGCGACCTTGTCCATCAGAATTACTTGCATGGTCGTCTCCCTCGATTACTGGTGCAGGTCGGTGTAAGGCATCAGGGCCAGGAAGCGAGCGCGCTTGATGGCGGTCGACAGCTGACGCTGGTAGCCGGCGCGGGTGCCGGTCAGACGGGCCGGCATGATCTTGCCGTTTTCGGAGATGAAGTCCTTCAGGATTTCAACGTCCTTGTAATCGATCTCTTCGATCTTCTCTGCGCTGAAGCGGCAGAACTTGCGGCGCTTGAACATGCTGCGCGAGCCGCGATCGTCCTTCTTCTTGCCGTTCTTCGGTCTGAAAGCCATGGTGGTTTCCTTCCACTGTTGCGACGCCGGGCTCAGCTGCCCGAGGTCACGAATTCGATACTGTTTATGTGCATGACGCCCTGCCTGCTTTTCGCACTGCGGGCGGCCATGAATCCTTGCGCGATCAACGACGTTCCGAGCGGGGCTTGAGCGAGCAGCCTTGCCAGATCTCCCAGCAGCACGAAATCGGTTTCAAACCTGACTTCGCGTGGCGCACCGTTTTCGATCTGCTGCGAGAAGTGCTCAAGGCATCCACGCAGGATCGGCACGCCGGCCGGGGTCTGTCTCAGTGCATCGCGCTCGATCAGCGTGGCGGACAGCGTGAAGCTGTTGGTCGCCGGGCCGGTCGCGCCCTGCCCTTCGGTCAAGCTGCCGGCTGTTCCGCGGCCGGGGCAGCGGCTTCAGCAGCCGGGGCCAGCAGCGAACGCGACTTCTCTTCCTTCATCATCGGCGACGGCGTGACGACAGCCTTGCGCATCTTGATGGTGAGGTGGCGGAGAACGGCGTCGTTGAACTTGAAGGCGTGCTCGAGTTCGGCCAGCGTTTCGCCGTCGCACTCGATGTTCATCAGCACGTAGTGAGCCTTGTGCACCTTCTGGATCGGGTAGGCCAGCTGACGGCGACCCCAGTCTTCCAGACGGTGAATGCTGCCGTTACGGCCGGTGACCAGCGTACGGTAGCGCTCGACCATGGCGGGCACCTGCTCGCTCTGGTCCGGATGGACGATGAAAACCACTTCGTAATGTCGCATGTAATCTCCTTGCGGTTCAGAACCGTCCAGGCAGAGCCTGTCCGGCGGTTACACCTCCCGGCATGCGAATCCGGTGAGGCAAGGTAAGCCCGCGAGTATAGCGTGCGGGCCCTGATTCTTACAAGACGTGTTCAGACTGCCCGCGCAGTGCGCTGGCGCCGTGCCTCGAACAGGCAGACGCCGCTGGCCACCGACACGTTCAGGCTCTCGACCGTGCCGTGCATCGGGATGGACGCCAGCACATCGACGGTTTCGCGGGTAAGCCGGCGCATGCCGTCACCTTCGGCGCCCAGCACCCAGGCCACCGCGCCGGACTGATCCAGCGCATACATGGACTGATCGGCCTCGCCGGCCGCACCAACGGTGAGAATGTTGCGCTCCTTCATTTCGCGCAGGCTGCGCGCCAGATTGGTCACCGTCACATAGGGCACGGTGTCGGCGGCACCGCTGGCCACCTTGATCGCGGTCGCATTCAGGCCGACCGCACGGTCGCGCGGCGCCACCACCGCGTGCGCACCGGCGGCGTCCGCCACCCGCAGGCAGGCGCCAAGGTTGTGCGGATCCTGAATGCCATCAAGCACCAGCAGCAGCGGCGGCTCGGACAGCGTGTCCAGCACGTCGTCCAGCGAACGGTAGGGAATCTGCGCCAGCACGCGTGCGACCACGCCCTGGTGACGGGCGGCGCCACCGGCCAGGCCGTCGAGCCGGGCCGGTTCCATCTGCACCCATTTGACGCCCGCCGCTTCGACCGCGCGTATCAGGTCGCGCATGCGGCCATCCTGACGCGCAGTGGAAATGAACACTTCCTTCACCGCGTCCGGCGCGTGACGCACCTTGGCGGTCACCGCGTGAAAACCGAAGATGTAGCGGGTATCGCTCATTCGCGGATTCTCCGCTTCGGAGCGGCGGTCTTCGCGCTGCGCGAGGGGGTCGGTTTGGCGGTCGTTTTCTTCGCCGGCGCTTTTTTCACTGCGGTCTTCTTTCCTGTGCTCTTGCCCGCCGCGCTTTTCTTCGCGGCGGTCTTTCCGGCTGCGCCCTTCCCGGCCAGGGTCTTCGTGGCCGGAGCGGTCTTCGCAGCCCCCTTGTTCACGACTTCGCTCTTCGCTGCGCCACTCGTGGCCGGGCTTTTCTTGCCCGCACCCTTTGCGTTCGCAGCCTTCTTCGAGGACGTCTTTTTCGCGGCCGCCTTCTTGGCCTTCACCGGGGCGGGCGCCGAAGCCTTACCGCCGGTCCGGCCAGCGGAGGCCTTACCACGGCTGCGGGGCGCGGCATCACCGTCATCCGCCCGGTCCACCTTGCGGCCTGACGTCGATGCAGCCTGATCCGGCGCAGCCCCCTTCTTCGCGGGGCGCGCATTGTCCTCGAAAGATGAGGTACGCGCAGCCTCCGCCGTCACACGACGCCGGGAGGCAGGCCCGGTCGGCCCTGCCTTGGGCTTGAGCAGCGCAGCCTGCGGGATACGGCCGAAATCGCGTTCGCCACCGCCAGCGAGACGGAAGTCGATGCGCGTGTTGTCCAGATCGACCCGCACCACCTGGATGCGGATGCGATCGGCCAGCCGGTAGATGCGGCCGCTGCGCTCGCCTACCAGCCGGTGCTTGGCTTCGTCGTGGTGGAAGTAGTCGGCGCCCAGATCCGAAATGTGCACCAGACCTTCGATGAACACGTCATCGAGCGCAACGAACAGGCCGAACGGCACCACGGCCGACACGCTGCCTTCGAATTCCTCGCCGACGCGGTCCTGCATGAAGTAGCACTTCAGCCAGCTGGTGACGTCGCGGCTGGCCTCGTCGGCACGACGCTCGGTGGTCGAGCAGTGCAGGCCGATGTCCGACCAGTCGCCCGGCGCGTACTTCTTCTTCGCCAGCACCGCCTTGATCGCGCGATGTACCAGCAGATCGGGGTAGCGGCGGATCGGCGACGTGAAGTGGGTGTAGGCCTCATAGGCCAGACCGAAATGGCCAACGTTGTCCGGACTGTAGATGGCCTGACGCAGCGAACGCAGCATGACGGTCTGCAGCAGCTGGCGGTCCGGCCGGTCGCCGATGAGCTCAAGCAGCGCAGCGTAATCCTTGGCGTGCGGCTTGTCGCCACCGCCAAGCTGGAAGCCGAACTCGCCGAGGAAGGCGCGCAGCTTCTGCAGGCGGTCCTCGCTCGGGCCTTCGTGCACCCGGTACAGCGTGGGCTGGCCGTTTTCCTCCAGGAAGCGCGACGCGCACACGTTGGCCGCCAGCATGCATTCCTCGATCAGCCGGTGCGCGTCATTGCGCGCATACGGCACGATGCGCTCGATCTTGCCGGCGTCGTTGAACAGCATCTGCGTCTCGACCGTTTCGAAGTCGATCGCACCGCGCTTGGCCCGTGCCTTCGCGAAGGCACGGAACACCGCGTCCAGCGCTTCCAGGCGGGGCAGCAGCGGCTTCAGCCGCTTGCGCGCGTCGGCGTCCTTGTCGTACAGCGCGGCCGCGACTTCCGTGTAGGTCAGACGCGCCTTCGAGTTCATCACCGCAGCGTAGAAGCGGTAGCGCTGGATGACGCCGGCCGCCGACACGTCCATGTCGCACACCATGCACAGGCGATCGACTTCCGGGTTCAGCGAACACAGGCCGTTGGACAGCTTTTCCGGCAGCATCGGGATCACCCGGCGCGGAAAGTACACCGAGTTGCCGCGCTCGAACGCCTCCTCATCCAGCGCGGTGCCCGGCTTCACGTAGTGACTGACGTCGGCGATCGCCACCACCAGCCGGAAACCCCTGCCCTGCTTCTCGCAATACACCGCGTCGTCGAAATCCTTCGCGGTTTCGCCGTCGATGGTGACCAGCGGCAGTTCGCGCAGATCGACGCGGCCGGCGTGGTCCTTCTCGCGCACTTCGTCCGGCAGCCGCTTGGTGGCGGCCAAGACCCTGGAGGAGAACTCGTGCGGCATGTCGTGCTTGCGCAGCGCGATCTCGATCTCCATGCCGGAGTCGCCGTAATTGCCCAGCACCTCGACCACGCGGCCGATGGGCGGCGTATAGCGGGTCGGCTGTTCGATCAGTTCCACCTCGACCACCGCACCGGCGGTGGCCTTGGGCGTCCGCTTCCCCTTCTCGGGCGCGGCCAGCACGATCTGCTGGCGGATGCGGCGGTTCTCGGCGATGCAGAACTGCACGCCGTGCTCCTCAAGCACACGCGCGATCAGCCGGGTGTTGGCGCGCTCGGTCACCTCCACCACCTTGCCTTCAGGACGGCCACGACGATCGGTGCCGCTGATGCGCACCAGCACGCGGTCGCCATGCAGCACGCTGCGCATTTCCTGCGCGCTCAGGAAGATGTCCTTGCGGTCGGCCTTGGCGCCCGGCGGCGTCCTGTCGTCGCCGACGATGACGAAGCCGAAACCGTCCGGATGACCATCAACCCGGCCGGCGATCAGGTCGGCCTTGTCGGGAATGATGTAGGCGTCGCGCCGGTTGCGCATCAGCTGCGCCTCGCGCTCCATCGCGGCCAGACGGCGCACGAAGTAGTCGCGCTCGTGCGGCTCGATGTCGAGCGCATGAACCAGCTCGTCCGCAGTCATCGGAACCGCTGCCTGCTCAAGCACTTGCACGATGTATTCACGGCTCGGCAGCGGGTTTTCATAGCGTGCGGTTTCACGCTCAAAGAAGGGATCCGCACGGCGAATCTTGCTCGGTTTCACTTTTTTCTCGTTTTCTCTTGACAATCGTAGAGCCTAGTATAAAATGCGCAGCCTCTAGCCCAGGTGGCGAAATTGGTAGACGCGCTAGTTTCAGGTACTAGTGCCGCAAGGTGTGGAGGTTCGAGTCCTCTCCTGGGCACCAAACAAGCCAGCAGAAAAGCCGACAGAAATGTCGGCTTTTTTGTTTTCTGCTGCCGCCAGAACAAATAAAACCGCGCGCCCCTTGCAGGGCGCACGGTACGTGTGAAGCGCAACGCTCACGCGAACGGATGGCGCAGCACGATGGTTTCTTCACGATCGGGACCGGTGGAAATCATATCCACCGGCACTTCGCACAGTGCCTCGATGCGTGCGATATAGGCACGTGCCTTCGCCGGCAGATCATCCACCCGCTTCGCACCCACCGTGGTTTCGCTCCAGCCGGGCATCGTCTCGTAGATCGGCTCGCAGGCACCGACGCGCTCGGAACCCAGCGGCAGCAGATCGGATACTTCGCCATTGACGCGGTAGCCGGTGCAGATCTGCAGCTCGTCGATGCCGTCCAGCACGTCCAGCTTGGTCAGGCACAGGCCGGTCACGCCATTGATCTGGATCGAGCGACGCAGCGCTGCAGCATCAAACCAGCCGCAGCGACGGACACGACCGGTTACCGTGCCACGCTCGTGGCCCACCGTGGACAGGTGGTAACCCACCGAACCTTCTTCCTCGATCGGCAGCTCGCTCGGGAACGGACCCGAACCGACGCGCGTGGTGTAGGCCTTGGTGATGCCCAGCACGTAGTGCAGCATGCCCGGGCCCACGCCAGCACCCGCGCTGGCTGCACCGGCCACGCAGTTGCTCGACGTGACATACGGGTAGGTGCCGTGATCGACGTCCAGCAGCGTGCCCTGCGCCCCTTCGAACAGCAGGTTGTCACCGCGCTTGTGGGCCGCATGCAGCAGCGCCGACACGTCGGCCACCATGGGCTTGAGCTTCGGCGCCAGCGCCAGCGCTTCGTCCAGGGTCTGCTGGTAGTCGACCGGCTTGGCGCCGAGCTGCTTTTCCAGCATGAAGTTGTGGAAATCCATCACTTCGCGCAGCTTGTCGGCAAAGCGCTCCGGCTGGAACAGGTCGAACACGCGCAGCGCACGGCGCGCCACCTTGTCTTCGTAGGCCGGGCCGATGCCCTTGCCGGTGGTGCCGATCTTGGCGCCGCCGCGCGCTTCTTCGCGCGCCAGGTCGACCGCACTGTGGATCGGCAGGATGAGCGGACAGCCTTCGCTCACCTTCAGACGCGAACGCACTTCGATGCCACCCGCTTCCAGCTTGTCGATTTCCAACAGCAGATGGGACGCCGACAGCACCACGCCATTGCCGATGTAGCAGGCCACGCCGTCGCGCATGATGCCGGACGGGATCAGGTTAAGCGCGTACTTCTGCCCCTTGATCACCAGCGTGTGACCGGCGTTGTGACCGCCCTGGAAGCGGACGACGCCTTGCGCGTGATCGGTCAGCCAATCGACGACCTTGCCCTTGCCCTCGTCGCCCCACTGGCTGCCGATGACCACCACGTTCTTTGCCATGCTCAAACCTTTCTTTCGAGCGGCTTCACCTGCCACTCACCTTCAACGAATACCAGCTGGCGACTGCATGCCAGTTCCTGCATATCTTCATCGTGGCCAGGCAGCACCGTAACCACGATTTCGCCTTCGGCACGCAGTGCAGCAACCCGCGCGCGCAAGACCGCATCACCGTTCGACGGCGCGAGGATGCCGGTGCGCGGCTCGAGCGCCGGTGCGAGCTGTGCCAGCTGGCGCAGATCCAGACTGAAACCGGTGGCCGGGCGGGCACGGCCGAAAGCCTGTCCCACTTCGTCATAGCGACCGCCGAAGGCGATGGCCTGTGCCTGACCGGCGCAATAGGCGGCAAAGCTCACACCGCTGTGATAGTGGTAACCGCGCAGATCCGCGAGATCGAAACCGGCCACCGCGGGGTCAACCTCCGCGGCGATGCGCTCCAGCGCATCGAGCGCGGCGCGCACTTCCGGCAGATCCGGCAGCACGCCGCGGGCGCGCGACAGCACATCCGAAGTGCCGTACAGCCCGGGCAGCGCCAGGAAGGCATCGCGCACCTCGGCCGGCTCATCCGCCAGCAGCTCACGCAGCGACGGCAGATCCTTGGTTTGCAGCGCGACGAACAGCTCCTGCTGACCGTCCTCGCCACGCAGCGCGGACGACTGCAGGCGCGCAGCAAGTGCGCGGAAAACGCCGACATGGCCGAAGTCGATGCGCGCTGGCTGCACGCCAGCCGCCTCGAGCGCGCGCAACAAGAGCTGCACCATTTCGAGGTCCGCCTCAATGCCGGCGTGACCGTACAGCTCGGCGCCGAGCTGTATCGGCTCGCGGGTAGCGTTGAAGCCAGCCGGCAGCGCATGCACCACCGGACCGCAGTAGCACAGGCGCACCACGCCGTTGCGGTTAAGCAGGTGCGAATCGATGCGCGCGACCTGCGGCGTAATGTCGGCCCGCAGCCCCATGGTGCGACCCGACAGCTGATCCACCAGCTTGAAGGTGCGCAGGTCCATGTCGCGACCGCTGCCGGTGAGCAGCGACTCGATGTATTCGACCAGCGGCGGCGCCACCAGCTCGTAGCCATGCAGCGCGAACTCGTCCAGCAGTCCGCGACGCAGATGTTCGACCTGGCGTGCCTCGGCGGGCAGCAGATCTTCGATGGATTCAGGAAGCAGCCAGCGACGCATTACTTGAACAGCGCGATCAGCGCGATACCGATGATCATTGAAGTCAGGCCGACGAAACGAAGCTGGCCATCAGCCAGTTCGGTCGCCCGCCGGAAGGTGTCGCGCCACAGTCTGGGCGCGACAAAGGGGAGCACACCCTCGATCACGAGCATGAGCCCCACCGCTACGAGCAGTATTGATTCCATCAACAAAAAAGCACAGCCCGCAGAGCGGGCTGTTGCCTTCAATACGGTTCCCGAAGGAACAACCCGTGGACTATACCGCACGTCCGCGGGCCGTGCCCCGATGACTTACTTGGCTGCCGGCCGCGGCCCGCTCTTCATGTAGCGGAAGAAGTCGGCATTCGGTTCCAGCACCAGCACGTCGCCCTTGCTGCGGAAGCTCTTCTGGTACGCGTCCATGCTTCGGTAGAAGGCATAGAACTCGGGATTGGCGCCGAAGGCATCCGCATAGATGGCGGCCGCACGGCCATCGCCTTCACCCTTGATCTTCTGCGCCTCGCGATAGGCTTCGGCCACGATGACCTCGCGCTGGCGATCGGCGTCGGCGCGAATCTTTTCCGCCTCGGCAGCACCCAGCGAACGCAGTTCGTTGGCCACCCGCTTGCGCTCGGCTTCCATGCGGCGATAGACCGATTCCGACACCTCGCTCGGCAGATCGACCCGCTTCAGACGCACGTCGACGATCTCGACGCCAATCTTGACCGCATCGACATTGGCCTTGCTGCGCATGTCTTCCATGATCTTGTCGCGCTCGCCAGACACCACTTCATGCACGGTGCGGCGGCCGAATTCCTCGCGCAGTCCGGCATTCACCGTCTGCAGCAGTCGGGTTTCGGCCAGTCGTTCGTTGCCGCCTACCGATATGTAGTACTGCTTCACATCGGTAATGCGCCATTTCACGAACAGGTCGACCAGCACGTTCTTCTTTTCCGACGTGATGAAGCGCTCGGGATCGGCGCTGTCCAGCGTCAGGATGCGGCGGTCGAACATGCGCACGTTCTGCACCAGCGGCCACTTGAAGTGCAGGCCCGGCTCTTCGATCACCTTGCGCACTTCACCCAGCTGGAAAACGATGGCGTACTGGCGCTGATCGACCGTGAACAGCGAGGTCGAGGCGATTATCGCGGCCAGAATGAGGCCACCCAGAATCAGCGGAAGCTTTTCCTTCATCAACGTTCTCCCCGATCGCGCGAGCGCAGACCGTCACGGCCACGCGTATCGGACACCGGTGCTTCGTTCAGCGGCGGCAGGGTGACCGGCTCGGCCGGACGTGCGGCCGCAGCATCTGCCGGCCCGCCTGCGTGCTGCATCAGTTTGTCCAGCGGCAGATAGAGCAGATTGCCACTGCCCTTGGTATCCACCATCACCTTGCTGGTGTTGGTCAGGATCTGCTGCATGGTGTCGATGTACATGCGCTGGCGCGTCACTTCCGGTGCCTTCACGTATTCGCTCAGCACCTGCTTGAAGCGGCTGGCATCACCTTCCGCGCTGGCGATGATGCGCTGCTTGTAGCCATTCGCCTCTTCGAGCAGGCGGGAAGCCGTACCCTGGGCCTTGGGCAGCACGTCGTTCTTGTACGCCTCACCTTCGTTTTTCTGACGCTCCAGATCCTGACCGGCCTTCACTGCATCGTCGAAGGCGGCCTGCACCTGCTCGGGCGGCTGTGCGTTCTGCAGCACCAGCTTGCTGATCTGTATGCCGGTCTGATAGCGGTCAAGGATCTGCTGCATGATGCGCTGAGCATCTACCGCGATCTGCTCGCGACCTTCGTACAGCACGAAGTCCATCTTGCTCTTGCCAACCACCTCGCGCATGGCGGTTTCCGCCGCATGCACGACGGTTTCTTCCGGCAGCCGGTTCTGGAACAGGTAGGGCACCGGATCGCGCAGGATGTACTGCACCGCGAACTGGATGTTGATGATGTTTTCGTCATCGGTGAGCATCAGCGCTTCGTTCAGCACCTTGTTGCGCTCGCTGCCCCGATAGCCCACCTCGACCGTACGCACGCCGGTCAGATTGACCAGCTCGTGCGAATCGATCGGATACGGCAGGCGCCACTGCAGGCCGGGCTCGGTGGTTTCGTGCAGCTTGCCGAAGCGCAGCACCACGCCGCGCTGGCTGGCATCCACGATGTAGAGGCCGCTGGCCAGCCAGACGATGAGCACCAGACCGAGAATGACGCCGATGCCGCCGCCGAACTGGCGCGCACCGACCGGCGGGCGGTTGTCGCCGCCGCCGTCACCGGACGACTTGCCGCCGAACAGCGCGGACAGCCGACGGTTGAAATCACGCCAGAGATCTTCGAGATCGGGCGGTCCCTGGTTACCGCCCTTGTTGCCATTGCCGCCCTGATTGCCCCAGCGGGGATCGTTCAGCGACATCAAGATCGCATTGAGCACGTTCAGACTGGATAGGTAAGGATGGAAGGATCATGCGGCACCTCGTCGGCGCCGGATGCACCGGCGTCGTCCGCTTCCGGTGTCGCGATGGCTCTGAGTGCGCTATCGGCCGAGGGTTCCAGCTGCAGGCCACGCGGATCGTCATTCGGCGGTCTGCGCAGCGCGGCAGCGGCTTTTTCGTCGACCAGCCGTTGCGCGACCACCGCACGCAATCCGGCCAGACCCGCGCCGGTACGGGCACTCACGCGAGCGGTCTGGATCGTATCACAGCCCCCCGCATCGGCTCCGGGCGCCAGCGCCGGCATCAGGTCTATCTTGTTCAGCACGCGTATCTGCGGCACCGTATCGGCACCGACTTCCGCCAGCACGCGATCGACTGCCTCGATCTGCGCGTCGCGGTCGGGTGCAGAAGCATCGATCACGTGCAGCAGCAGATCTGCGCCGGCAGTTTCTTCCAGCGTGGCATGGAAGGCGGCCACCAGCGTGTGAGGCAGATCGCGGATGAAACCCACGGTGTCCGACAGCACGACCTGACCGAACTCGCCCAGATAGAGCTGGCGGGACGTCGTGTCCAGCGTCGCGAACAGCTGGTCGGCCGCGTAAGTGCCGGCCTTGGTCAGCGCGTTGAACAGCGTGGACTTGCCGGCGTTGGTATAGCCCACCAGCGCCACCACCGGCGTCGCACGGCGCTCGCGCGACTTGCGACGCACGCCCCGCTGCCGTTCGACCTTGGCCAGACGCTCCTTGAGCGCCTTCACCCGCACGCCGAGCAGCCGGCGGTCTGTTTCAAGCTGGGTTTCACCCGGACCACGCAGACCGATACCGCCCTTCTGCCGCTCCAGGTGAGTCCAGCCACGCACCAGCCGGGTGGACAGATGTTCGAGCTGGGCCAGTTCGACCTGCAGCTTGCCTTCGTGACTGCGTGCCCTCAGCGCGAAAATGTCGAGGATGAGCGCATTGCGGTCGACCACCCGGCGCTGCAGCGCGCGTTCGAGATTGCGCTGCTGCGCGGGCGACAGTTCGTGGTTGAACAGCACGATGTCGGCCTCGCCGGCATTCGCCAGATCAAGGATTTCGGCCACCTTTCCCTTGCCGGCGAAAGTGGCCGGATCCGGCGACTGCCGGCGACCACCGACCCGTGCAACCGGTTCGGCGCCGGCACTGCGCACCAGCAGCGTGAATTCGTCGAGACGATTCTCGTAATCGCCCGCACCGAGGTCCAGCTGGACGATGACCGCGCGTTCCCCGCCCGACGGACGATCAAACATCCGCGGGGGCTTTCATGACGGACGACCGGCGCAGGTTCAACTGCCCTCGCCCTGCTCGTGCTGGATGTTGACCGGGCGGGCCGGCACGACGGTCGAGATGGCGTGCTTGTAGACCATCTGAGTCACGGTGTTCTTCAGCAGCACGACGTACTGGTCGAACGATTCGATCTGGCCCTGGAGCTTGATGCCGTTGACGAGATAGATGGCAACCGGAACGTGTTCGCGGCGCAGGGTGTTGAGGAAGGGGTCTTGTAGCATTTGCCCTTTGTTGCTCATGGGAACACCTCTTGTTTATTTGAAATTTAACTGTACTGGATTTTCTGATGCACCGCAGCTTCGGACACGGCGCGCCATGCTTTCGATCCCGTGCCTGCGGACCTATTTGTCGCGCGCCGCGAACGGATTGTGCGCGGTACGGAATTGCACTCTCAGGGGCGTACCCTGAAGTTTGAATGTTTCCAGGAAGTGGCGTTCCAGGAAGCGACGGTAACTGTCTGAAACATGTTCCAGCGCAGTGCCGTGAATCACGATCACCGGCGGGTTCATGCCGCCCTGGTGGGCGTAGCGCATCTTGGGCCGGAACAGGCCGTGTTTCGGGGGTGCCTGCTTCTCGACCGCCGCCTGCAGCGCGCGCGTCAGGCGCGGCGTCGGCAGCTTGATCATGGCTGCGGCGTAAGCGCCATCAACCGCGCCGAAAATGCCGCTCACGCCCTGCCCTTCCAGCGCCGAAGTGTAGAGCTGACGGGCAAAACCGAGAAAACTCAGCTTGCGCGCCACTTCGCGCTTGAAGATTTCCCGGCGGTAGCTGTCGACCGCGTCCCACTTGTTGATCACCAGCACCAGCGCACGGCCGCTCTCGACGATGAAACCGCCGATGTGCGCGTCCTGATCCGACACCTCCTGGGTGGCGTCCAGCACGAGAATGCAGATATTGGACTGTTCGATCGCCTGCACCGTCTTGATGACCGAAAACTTCTCGATCGATTCGAACACCCGACCCTTGCGACGCAGGCCGGCGGTGTCGATCAGCGTGTATTCCTTGCCGCCGCGCTGGAACGGAATGCTGATCGCGTCGCGGGTGGTGCCGGCCTGATCGAAGGCGATCACGCGCTCTTCACCGAGCAGCGCGTTGATGAGCGTGGACTTGCCGACGTTCGGCCGGCCGGCCACTGCAATCTTCGGGCCGCGCAGATCTTCCTCGTTCTCCGGATCGAGCGGGAAGGGCGCCAGGCACTCTTCGACCAGATTGCGCACGCCCTCGCCGTGGGCCGACGAAATGACGTGGATGTCGCCCAGGCCCAGTTCGTGGAACTCGGCAGCAACGATTTCGCGCCGCATGCCTTCGGCCTTGTTCACCGCCAGCACCAGCGGCTTTCCCGCACGGCGCAGCCGGGCCGCGATTTCGCGGTCGTGCGCGGTCAGACCGGCGCGGCCATCGACGATGAACACCAGCACGTCGGCTTCGGCGATCGCCTGTTCCGCCTGCTGCGCCATTTCCACCATGATGCCGTCGCGCGCGGTCGGCTCGAAGCCACCGGTATCGACCACCAGGAAAGGCCGGTCGCCCAGACGGCCATTGCCGTAGTGACGGTCGCGCGTGAGGCCGGGAAAATCGGCCACCAGCGCATCACGCGTCTTGGTCAGACGGTTGAACAGGGTGGACTTGCCCACATTGGGGCGTCCGACAAGTACCAGAACAGGCTTCAAGAGTAATCCTCAGCGGGCAGACAGCGCGCGCACGCCACCTGCCCGGGTCTGTGCGATGAAGGCGCGGCCATAGGCCTGCATCCCTGCATCGATGCGACTGCCGTCGCCATTCAGGCGGGCGGCGAAAGCGCCATTCTCGCGCTGCAGAAGGTGCACGATACCTTCCACGTCGCTCACTGCAACATAGGCACCGACCGCAATCGGCCGCCCGGGGAAACGACGACCCAGCTTGTCCTGCTTCCAAAGGCTTGCGCCGGTGGCGCGATCCAGCGCATGCACCGCGCCCTTGTCGTCGCTGATGTACAGATTCTGTGCGTCGATGTCGATACCGGCCGCACTTGATATGTCCCGCGTCCATACAACGGTACCGCTGCTCAGTTCAAAGCACGCCACGCGCCCCTGGTAGGCCGCTGCACACACCTCCCGGCCGGCAATCACTGGCGGGCTGGTCACGTCGGCAATCCGCTCAAGCTCGGTCGCGCCCTTGGGCAAGGCAACATTGGACTCCCAGACCGCCGAACCGCTCGCACGGTTGATCGCCACCAGCTTGCCGCCGGGGAATCCTGCAATCACCAGAGAGGGCGTACTGATCAGGCCGGCATGGGTGCGCAAGGTGAGCGCCGGGTTCGCGCGCTGATAATTCCACTTGCGCGCACCGTCCGCTGCAGCGAAAGCCTGAATGCGGCTGTCGGCACTGCGCACGAACACCATGTCTTCAGACACCTCGGGAGGCGCAAGCACTTCGGAACTCACGGCTGCCTGCCAGAGCGGCTTGCCGTCCGGGGTGAAAGCGAGCACCTCCCCTTTCTCCGTACCGACCACAACGACCCGTTCGCTGGCACCTACCCCGCCGGACAGCTTTCGGCCGGCGTCGATTTTCCAGATGAGTCGACCGTCATCGATACGCGCCAGCGTGCCGTCGCGCGAAGCCGCGTAAACGGTGCCACCCAGAACGGCCGGCGCAAACACGAAGTTCTCCGACTTGCCCACGCCGTAACGCCATACCTCGGCCAGCTGGGCGGTGGGCTGGATGACACCCAGCGGCGGCACCTTGCCCTTGCTCGGGCCGCTGAACGGATTCAGGCTGTCCAGCGAAAGCGAGGAACAGCCCGCGCTGAGCGCGGCAACCAGAATCAGGGCCGGAAAACGTTTCACTGCTTGCCTCCGACCGCATCAAGCTTGATTTCGACCACGCTGCGGATGCCCTGCTGCGCAATGCGGGCTGCGTCGCCACCGGCCTTGATCGATTCGTCGATCCGGGCCAGCGAGGCCTGATAGGCTGCACGCGCCTCGTCACGCTGGTCGCGCATCAGGTGCAGGTCACCGCGCGCTTCCAGAAAGCGGGCTTCCAGCGACGCTTCGGACTTGCCGTCGAGCAATTTGGCGGCGTCATCGAACTTCTGTTCCTCGATCAGAACATAGGCCAGACGCAGACGGGCCAGATCACGCATCACGTCCTCGGACGCCTTGTCCTTCACCCATTCGAGCTGGGCACGGGCGGTCTGAAGGTCGTTGTTCTCGGCGTGGATCTTGGCCGACAGCAGCGCACCGAGCGCCGCGTACTGGGTGCCCGGGAAGTGCTCGGTCAGTTCGGCCGCCGCTTCGCGCGTCTTCTTCAGATCGCCGCCCAGCGCCGCTTCCTGCAGCACGTCATAAGCCGCACTGGCCTTGACCGACTGGTCGCGCTGGTACCAGTTCCAGCCCTGCTGGCCGATGATGACCGCGGACACCGCGATCACCAGCCAGGTGATGGCATTGCCCCACTGGTTCCACCAGGACTTGATGGCGGAAAGCTGTTCCTGTTCTTCCAGATCGAGTGCTGCCATGTTCTTGGCTCCTGCCGGTTTGACCGGTTATTGAAAGTCGGTTTGTTGAAGGGTGTCGTCTTCGTCGCTGCCGTAGCCACCGAGCAGCATGGCCGCCAGATGCTCACCCACGTCATCGGCACTGATGCGCATCTGCTCCCCGCCACGCAGCGGCTTGAAGGTGACCTCGCCCGCAGCCACCTCGTCCTCGCCGAGAATGAGCGCCACCATGGCGCCGGAGGCGTCGGCGCGCTTCATCTGCGACTTGAAGCTGCCGCCGCCGCAGTGCATCAGCGTCGCGAAACCGCCGTCGCGCAGACGCTCGGCCAGCGCGAAAGCGGCCGCCTGCGCGCCCGCGCCGGAATGCACGATGCAGGCCTCCACCCGCTCGACCAGCGCATCGGCTTCACTGGCGTCCCACAATGCCATCAAGCGCTCGATGCCCATCGCGAAACCTGCGGCCGGTGCAGGCTTGCCGCCCAGCTGCGCGATCAGGCCGTCGTAGCGGCCACCGGCGCACACCGTGCCCTGTGCGCCAAGCTGGTCGGTCACCCACTCGAACACGGTGAGGTTGTAGTAGTCCAGCCCGCGCACCAGGCGCGGATTGATGCGGAAGGCGATATTGGCCGCGCGCAGCGTGTCCTGGATGGCGTTGAAGTGCGCCAGCGATGCCTCGCCCAGATAGTCCGACAGCCTGGGCGCCGCTTCGACCAGCGCCTGCATGGCCGGGTTCTTGGTATCGAGAATGCGCAGCGGATTGCTGTGCAGACGGCGCTTCGCGTCTTCGTCCAGCTGGTCCTGATGCGCCTCGAAATAGGCGATCAGTTCGGCGCGGTGCTTGAGCCGCTCTTCCGGCGAACCGAGCGAATTGATTTCGAGCCGGATGCCCATCAGACCAAGGTCGTCCCACAGACGCTGGCACATGATGATGAGCTCGGCGTCGATGTCCGGCCCGGCATAGCCCAGCGCTTCGACACCGACCTGATGAAACTGGCGGTAGCGGCCCTTCTGCGGACGCTCGTGGCGGAACATCGGTCCCATGTACCAGAGCTTGCGCGGGCTGTCGTACAGCAGATTGTGTTCGGTCACCGCGCGCACGCAGGAGGCGGTGCCTTCCGGGCGCAGCGTCAGGTTCTCGCCATTGAGCGCGTCTTCGAAGGAATACATTTCCTTCTCGACGATGTCGGTCACTTCGCCGATCGCGCGCTTGAACAGCGGCGTGTGCTCCAGCAGCGGCATGCGGATCGGCCGGTAGCCGTAGCCGCGCAGCCAGTCGCGCACGATGGTTTCGAATGCTTCCCAGCGCTCCGCCTCGTCCGGCAGGATGTCGTTCATGCCGCGAACGGCTTGCAGTTTGCTCATTGTTCTTCGTTCAGACGCCGGTGCTGCCGGCGATTTTCTTGGTGTATGTGCGGGCCACGTAGGCGTCGACGATGCCGCGGAACTCGGCGGCAATGTTGTCGCCCTTCAGCGTAACGGTCTTCTCGCCGTCCTCGAACACCGGTGCCACCGGCGTTTCGCCGGTACCCGGCAGAGAAATGCCGATGTTGGCGTGCTTGCTTTCGCCCGGGCCGTTCACGACACAGCCCATCACGGCCAGCGTCATGCGCTCGACGCCGTCGTACTGCGTTTTCCAGTCCGGCATCTTGTCGCGCACATAGGTCTGGATGTCGGCGGCCAGTTCCTGGAAGAAGGTCGAGGTGGTGCGACCGCACCCCGGGCAGGCGGCAACCATGGGCGTGAAGGCGCGCAGACCCATGGTCTGCAGCATTTCCTGGGCGACGATCACTTCCTTCGTGCGGTCGCCGTTCGGCTCCGGCGTCAGCGACACCCGTATGGTGTCGCCGATGCCCTGCTGCAGCAGCACCGACATCGCGGCGGTCGACGCCACGATGCCTTTGGAGCCCATGCCGGCTTCGGTCAGACCCAGATGCAGCGGGTAATCACAGCGCTTCGCCAGTTCGGCGTAGATGGCGATCAGATCCTGCACGCCGCTCACCTTGCAGGACAGGATGATCTTCTCCGGTGACAGGCCCCACTCCACCGCCTGCGCGGCACTTTCCAGCGCAGAGGTGACCATCGCTTCGCGCATCACCTCGATCGCGTCCTTGGGCTGCGCCCGGCGCGCGTTCTCGTCCATCACGCGGGCGAGCAGCGCCTGATCCAGGCTGCCCCAGTTCACGCCGATGCGCACCGGCTTGTCGTAACGGCAGGCGGTTTCGATCAGCGCGGCGTACTGTTCGTCGCGCTTGCTGCCCTTGCCCACATTGCCCGGATTGATGCGCAGCTTGTCCAGCGCCTCGGCGCAGGCCGGATGCTCGCGCAGCAGCTTGTGACCGTTGAAATGGAAATCGCCGACCAGCGGCACATCCACATTCATCTTCAGCAGCTGCTCGCGCACCCTGGGCACGGCCGCCGCGGCTTCCATCGTATTGACCGTGATGCGCACGATTTCCGAGCCGGCCCGGGCCAGCTGCGCCACCTGGATGGCAGTGGAAATGTGGTCCTCGGTATCGGTATTGGTCATCGACTGCACCACCACCGGCGCGGCCGAGCCGATCACCACATCGCCCACCCGCACGGTGCGGGTCAGGCGACGGACGATGGCGGAAGACGGTTCGCTCATCATTCAAGCCTCAGTCGGGCCACTTCAACCTTGGTCGAAGGGGTGAGATCGTAGGGTGCGCCGTCGATGTCCATGCTCACCGACTTGGCATTGCCGATCACCAGCGCGACCGGGAACACCGCACTCAGGGTGCGGGTGCTGCCGGCTCGATTCAGTTCGGACAGCACGATGCGCCCCTGCCCATCGCGCATTTCAATCCAGGAATCCCCGGTAAAGCGGAAGGTCAGCTGGCGCTGGCCGGGGGTGGCAGCCGCCGCCGGTGCGGAAGCAGGTTGCGCACTCGCCATCGACGCCGCATCCGCACTCGCATTCGCTGTCTGCACTTCGGCTGGCGCAACAGCCTCCGGCGTTTCAACAGGGGGTACCGATTCGGCCGTCACCGGCACTTCGGACACCGGTTCGGCCGGCGGCACCGCCGCAACAACCTGCGCCGGCTCGACTGCCACCGGCTGCGCGTCTGCCGGCCAGAACTCGAACCACACATACAGCGCAATCGCGGCCAGCACAGGCACGCTGAGCGCAAGCACCGGCAGCATCCACTTTCGACGAGCCGACTGGCTGGGCATGGCCACGCCAACGTTGGCCTGTTCCGCCAACTGCGGACGCGCCCGCACTTCATGACGATCGAGCTGGGCCAGCAAAGCCTGGGCGTCCAGCCCCATCAGCGAGGCGTAGTTGCGGATGAAACCGCGCGCGTAAGTGGCACTGGTCAGGCGGGCGTAGTCATCGGCTTCGATCGCCTCGACCTGCCGGGCGGCCAGCTTGATTGCAGCACCGACCCCCTCGACTGTCATGCCACGCACCTCGCGCGCGCGGCGCAGCTGCAATCCGACCGATAGTTCGGCGGCGAAATCCGCCTGTTGCGTTACCGCGTTGTCGCCGGTCATCAGTCGTATTTCCCCTGCATCAGGGCCTGGTGTTCGGGTGTGCCGGCAAAACGGCGGCGCAACTGGCCTGCGAAGCCGGCCTCGGATACTTTGTCACCGAGCTTGCGCTCGATGCGCACTGCCAGCCAAAGACTTTCGGACACCGGGTCGCGCTGGGCGTGAAAATCGCTCACATACTTGCGTGCCTCGTAGTAGCTGCCCTTGCGGTAAAACAGCAGCGCGAGGTTGTAGATCGCCTGGACATTGGTCGCATCGGCGTTGATCGCGCGCAGGAAATTGATCTCTGCGGTCTGCAGATCGCCGCCCTGCATCGCGCACAGACCGGCATTGGTATAGGGCCGCGTCGGCGTGGCGTACAAGGGGTTCTTGATCGCGTTGTTGAACAGTTGCATCGCGCGGGCGCTGTCGCCGTCCTGGCACAGGAACCAGCCATAGTTATTGTTGATGTCAGGGTCGCTGGGCGCCAGACGCAACGCCTTCTCGAAATTCTCACGCGCCTGCGGGCGTTCCTGCAGGTAGAGGTGAGCCAGCCCCATCAGGTTGTAGGCCGGGCCATAGCTGCTGTCGTCACGCACCGCAAGGCGGCCTTCTTCAAGCGCCACCGCCACGTTGCCCGCTTCCAGATAGGCCAGACCGAGTTCGGTGTGCGACTTGGCGCGGGTGCGGGACGATCCGGTAGTGATGGTTTCCACCGGCTTGTATTCGGACACCGGCGTGCTCGGCTGACTTTGCGCCGCAGCGCCCGGAGTGACGGCAGTCGGGCTGCCAGCGCATCCGGCCAGCAGCCACGCGGCCGACAACGCAGCCAGCGCACACGAAAACAGTCTTTTCACCGTGCGGGAACCTCCTGGAGGTGAATGGTCTTGCGGGTGCGCCGGGTCTTGTCCAGCACCTGACCGGCGAGCTGGCCGCAGGCAGCGTCCACGTCGTCCCCGCGCGTCTTGCGTGTGGTAGTGACGATGCCGGCTTCGATCAGGATTTCGGAGAAGCGGCGAATGCGCTCCTTCGACGAACGCCCGAAAGGCGCCTGCGGGAAGGGATTGAACGGAATCAGGTTGTACTTGCACGGCACCTGGCGGGCGATATCGATCAGCTGACGCGCGTGCTCGTCACTGTCGTTCACGCCGTCGAGCATGACGTACTCGAAGGTGATGAAGTCACGCGGCGCACGGTCGAGATAGCGCACGCAGGCCGCCAGCAGTTCGCGCAGCGGGTACTTCTTGTTGATCGGCACAAGTTCGTCGCGCAACGCATCGTTCGGCGCGTGCAGCGACACCGCCAGCGCCACCGGGCAGGCGTCGCGCAGGCGATCCATCGCCGGCACGATGCCCGAGGTCGACACCGTCACACGACGACGCGACAGACCGTAGGCGTTGTCGTCCAGCATCAGCCTGAGCGCGGCCACCGTGGCGTCGAAATTGGCCAGCGGCTCGCCCATGCCCATCATGACGACGTTGGAAATCACCCGTTCGCCGTCGTTCTCGCCGCCGCGTACCGCGCCGAGTGCGCGGTTGGCAAGCCAGAGCTGGCCGATGATTTCCGATACTTCGAGATTGCGGTTGAAACCCTGCTTGCCGGTCGAGCAGAAGGCGCAGTCCAGCGCGCAGCCGGCCTGCGTCGAAATGCACAGCGTGCCGCGACGCTCTTCCGGAATGAACACGGTTTCCACCGCATTGCCGGCACCGACGTCGATCAGCCACTTGCGCGTACCGTCGGTGCTGGTGCTGTCACGCACCGGCACCGGAGCCTCAACGCAGGCGATCTCGACCAGCTTGGCGCGCAAGGACTTGGCGACGTCGCTCATCGCGTCGAAATCGCCTTCGCCATTGCGGTGTATCCACCGCATCACCTGCCGCGCGCGGAAGGGCTTCTCGCCCAGACCCGTAAAGAAGTCGGCGAAGCCTTCAGCGTCGAACTGCAGCAGGTTGGTGCGGGTCACGCGTGTGCTCTCAGCGCGAGTAGACGTTCAGCGCCGGGAAGTAGTAGGCGATTTCCACCGCCGCGGTTTCCGGAGCGTCAGAGCCGTGCACGGCGTTGGCGTCGATCGAGTCGGCGAAGTCGGCGCGGATGGTGCCCGGCGCGGCCTTCTTCGGATCGGTGGCGCCCATCAGGTCGCGGTTCTTCAGGATGGCGCCTTCGCCTTCCAGCACCTGGATCATGACCGGGCCGGAAATCATGAAGTCGACCAGATCCTTGAAGAAGGGGCGCTCGCGGTGCACGGCGTAGAAGCCTTCGGCTTCGGCACGCGACAGCTGGGTCATGCGCGAGGCGACGATCTTCAGGCCGGCGTCTTCGAAACGCTGGTAGATCTTGCCGATCACGTTCTTGGCGACGGCGTCGGGCTTGATGATCGAAAGGGTACGTTCAGCGGCCATGAAACTCTCCGAATTGATGACTGAGTGAGGAAACGGAAGGACAACCCGAGATTGTACCAAGTGCGGAGCACCCCGTCAGCCCGGATGCTGCGGCGCGCAAGCACGGCGCTGACCGCCCCGTGCCCAGACAATCCTGTGTTTTCCGAAGTTTCAGTATTTTCTGAAATTTGATTTATATTAAGCCCTGTTCAAATACTTCTTGAAAAGGACGGGACTTCGATCATGACCCCGCTGGTACACGCCTTCGTGGCGCACTTCGGCGAAATGGGCAGTCGCTGGGGCATCAATCGCACGGTAGGCCAGATCTACGCGCTCATCTTCGTATCCCCGCGCCCGCTGTGTGCTGACGAGATTGCCGAAACCCTGTCCTATTCGCGCTCCAACGTAAGCATGGGGCTGAAGGAACTGCAGTCCTGGCGGCTGGTGAAGCTGCGTCACATGCCCGGCGACCGGCGCGAGTACTTCGAAGCGCCGACCGACGCCTGGGAGATTTTCCGCACGCTGGCGGAAGAACGCCGCCGGCGCGAGATGGAACCCACGCTGTCCATGCTGCGCAGCGCACTGCTTGAAACCCCGAGCAGCGAAGAAGACCGCGTGGCGCAGGAACGCATGAAAGGCATGCACGACCTGATAGAACTGATGAGCAACTGGTTCGACGACGTACAGAGACTCGACGCCCAGACATTGGCCAAGCTGATGCGCATGGGTGCAAGGGTCCAGAAACTGCTGGAACTGACCGGCCAGCTGAAACCCGGCACCAAGGAGTGAGACCGCACCATGGATTTTGACCCCGTCCTGCTGGCGCGCATGCAGTTCGCCGCCAACATCACCTTCCACATCCTGTTTCCGACCATATCGATCTCGCTCGGATGGATGCTGCTGTTCATGCGCTGGCGCTGGCTGAAGACGAACCACCGGCCCTGGCTCACCGCCTATCGCTTCTGGACCAAGGTATTCGCGCTCACATTCGCGCTGGGCGTGGTGAGTGGCATCACCATGAGCTTCCAGTTCGGCACCAACTGGCCGGGCTTCATGGAAAAGGTGGGCAATATCGCGGGCCCGCTGCTCGGTTTCGAGGTGCTGACCGCCTTCTTCCTCGAAGCCACCTTCCTCGGCGTCATGCTGTTCGGCCACGGCCGGGTGAGCGAGCGGGTGCACCTGCTGGCCACCTTTCTGGTCGCCTTCGGCACCACGATGAGCGCGTTCTGGATCCTCGTACTCAATTCCTGGATGCAGACGCCGGTGGGCTACGAAATCATCAACGGCGAGTTCCACGTGAAGAGCTGGCTGGAGATCATCTTCAATCCGTCGTTCCCCTATCGCTTCACCCACATGCTGCTCGCGTCGCTGCTCACCATGGCCTTTCTGGTTGCCGGCGTATCCGCCTGGCAGGTGCTGCGCGGCAAGGCGAATGCCTCCACCCCGCTCGCGCTGCGCGCCGGCCTCACGCTGGCGGCGCTGCTGATTCCGGTGCAGATATTCGTGGGCGACATGCACGGCCTGAACACCCTGCACCACCAGCCGCAGAAGATCGCGGCGATCGAAGGCGTGTGGCACACCGAACGCGGCGCCCCGCTGCTGCTGTTCGCGCTGCCCAACGAAGCGGAAAAGCGGAATGATCTGGCCATCGGCATCCCGAAGATGGCATCGCTCATCCTGACCCACGAATGGGACGGCGAACTGAAGGGCCTGAACGAGTTCGAGGTCCATCCGCCGGTCCGGCCGCTTTTTTTCAGCTTCCGCATCATGGTGGCGGTCGGCTCGCTGATGCTGCTCGTGAGCTGGGTAGGCTGGTGGCTGCTGCAGCGCCGGGGCTGGCAGCCGGAACGCGCGCCGCACTGGCTGATCGGCTCGATCGCCGCGATGACCTTTTCCGGATGGATCGCCACGGTGGCCGGCTGGTACGTGACCGAAATCGGCCGCCAGCCGTGGATCGTACAAGGCCTGATCAAGACCGCCGACGTGGCCTCGACCACACCTGCACCGCATATCGCACTGACGCTGACCGGCTACCTGATTACCTATGTACTGCTCATCGTCGCCTATGTGAGCGTGCTGCGCTACATGGCTGAAAAGCCTTCGGACAGTTATGACCCTGCCCCGTCCGGAGGCGCTGCCACACCCCTTCCCACCCAGTTTGCGAACAAGGAGAACGCAGCATGAGCTGGGCCGAATTCCTGCCTGTCATCTTCATGGGCCTGATGGGGCTCGCCATGTTCCTTTACGTTGTGCTGGACGGTTTCGACCTGGGCGTCGGCATGCTGCTGCATCGCGCGGAGGACAGCCAGAAAGACATGATGATTGCGTCGATCGGTCCGTTCTGGGACGCCAACGAAACCTGGCTGGTGCTCGGCGTCGGCATCCTGCTGATCGCCTTCCCGAAGGCGCACGGCGTGGTGATGACCGCGCTCTATCTGCCGATCGCGGTCATGCTGATCGGTCTCATCCTGCGCGGCGTCGCCTTCGACTTCCGGGTCAAGGCGCAGGACACGCACAAGCCGCTGTGGAATTTCGTGTTCTTCGCCGGCTCGACCGTCACGTCCATCGCCCAGGGCTGGATGCTCGGCCGTTTCATCACCGGCTTCGCAGACGGTTTCGCCTATTCACTGTTCGCGCTGGCCATCGCCCTCGCCCTGCCCTGCGCCTACGTACTGATGGGCGCCGCCTGGCTGGTGCTGAAAACCGAAGGCGAACTGCAGCAGCGCGCCGCGCACTGGGGTCGTGCAGCCCTGGTGCCGGTGGTGGTCGGGATGAGCCTCATTTCCATCGCCACCCCCTGGGTGAGCGAAACCGTCGCCGAACGCTGGTTCAGCCTGCCGCAGTTCATCGGCCTGCTGCCCATCCCGTTCGCCACCTTCGCCTGCTTCGTCGCGCTGCGCTGGACACTGAGCGGTCAGCGCGCACTGGGTACGCTGTGCTGGCTGCCCTTCGTGCTGACCGTGGGCGTATTCCTGATGGGCGGTCTGGGTCTGGCCTACAGCCTCTTTCCCTATGTGGTGATGGACCGCATCACCATCTGGCAGGCAGCCAGCGCCACCGAGGCGCTGAACCTCATCCTCGCCGGCTGCATCATCACGGTACCCGCCATCCTCGCCTACACGCTGTTCGCGCATCGCGTGTTCTGGGGCAAGGCAACCGAACTGCGCTACGGCTGAATGAAAACGCCCCGCCTTTGAGGGCGGGGCGTTTTCCGGTCACGGCACTCAGCGGGCCGGAAAGACCCAGACCACCTCCCCGTAGTCGAACATCAGCACCACGTCTGCATCGGCGCAGCGCTCGGCCACTGCAAGCACCTCCCGCCAGCCCACAAACCGGCGCGCGCCGTCGACCGACGAGCACCACTGCCAGCACTCCGATTTCTGCGCCACATCGCACTCCCCCAGAAAGAAATCCCCTCCCGATTTCTGTATCCCGAAGCCCAGATAGACAGCGTGCGCCGGCACACCCAGCTTGATCTTCAACCAGTCCACCGGACGGATGGACCGCTCCTCGCCCTGCTCTTCCTCTCGTGGAAGCTCTTCTTTTCTGACCACTGTTTCCTCCCTGACAGAAGTCGTGCCGCCATCGTGTAACGACTTTGTCATATTACATAAGTCAGGGAGTTCAGCGAAGAGCACCCGCTTGGCAAAGGGCACCAGGGTCAGCGAACGCAACGGACGAGCCCTCGGCTGGCTATCGAGATCGGCGCATGAGTGAGTGCGGAACACCGGCGGACACCGCCTCGACGATCGACGGGATGTCGCGGTGAAGGCAGCCAGGGCGATTGCGCCCTGGTGTGTGCAGACTCTGACAGCGGCAGGCCTGCAGATGAAGAAGATCCGCGAAGCAGCCGAATAACGGGGAAGTGTGCAAGGCCGCGCAACACACGGAGCGACCAAAGGGAGTAACCAGAGGCGGAAAAAGAAAAAGGCCAGTCAATTGACTGGCCTATCTCTTTGTTTCTCTGCTGTAATTTGGCGCGCCCGGAGCGATTCGAACGCCCGACCCCTTGGTTCGTAGCCAAGTACTCTATCCAGCTGAGCTACGGGCGCGCTGCAGAGAGGAAAACTATAGCACACTTTTTTAATACCGCAACCATTTTTTAACGATGGTTGCTTTGGCGGAGAAGGAGGGATTCGAACCCTCGATACAGGTTTTGGCCCGTATGCTCCCTTAGCAGGGGAGTGCCTTCGACCTCTCGGCCACCTCTCCGTTTACTGCGTGCTGCAAAGCGCGCGAACTATACCGGTAAGCCTTGTCCGGGTCAAATCCGCGCGCGATTTATTCCAACACTTTACTGCGCCGGCTGATCCAGCTCGAACGCGCGGTGCAGCACGCGCACCGCCAGTTCGAGATACTTCTCGTCCAGCACCACCGACACCTTGATTTCAGAGGTCGAAATCATCTGGATGTTGATACCCTCTTCCGCCAGCGTACGGAACATCTTGCTGGCGACGCCCGGATGCGAGCGCATGCCGACACCGACCGCGGACACCTTGCAGATCTTGTTGTCGCCGGTGATCTCGCGGGCGCCGATGTGCTGGCGCACGCTTTCAAGGATGCCCATCGCCTTGGCGAACTCACTGCGATTCACCGTGAAGGAGAAATCGGTCGAACCGTCGTGGCCGACGTTCTGGATGATCATGTCGACGTCGATGTTGGCATCGGCGATCGGGCCCAGGATCTGGTAGGCAATGCCCGGACGATCCGGCACGCCGAGCACGGTCAGTTTGGCTTCGTCGCGGTTGAAGGCGATGCCGGAGATGATGGGTTGTTCCATATTGACGTCTTCCTCGACAGTAATCAGCGTGCCCGGGCCTTCATGGCCTTCGTCCTCGAAACTGGACAGCACGCGCAGCTTGACCTTGTACTTGCCTGCAAACTCGACCGAGCGGATTTGCAGCACCTTGGAACCGAGGCTGGCCATTTCCAGCATTTCCTCGAAGGTGATGCGGTCCAGTCGGCGCGCTTCCGGCACGATGCGCGGGTCGGTGGTGTACACACCATCGACGTCGGTATAGATCTGGCACTCGTCGGCACTCAGTGCGGCCGCCAGCGCAACACCGGTGGTATCCGAACCGCCACGACCCAGCGTGGTGATGTTGCCGTTCTCGTCTACACCCTGGAAACCGGCCACGACGACCACATGACCTTCATCGAGGTCGCGCTTGATGTTCTGTTCGTCGATCGAGAGGATGCGCGCCTTGGTGTGCGCATCGTCGGTCAGGATGCGAACCTGGCCACCGGTATAGCTGCGCGCCTTCAGGCCGAGATCCTTGAGCGCCATGGCCAGCAGGCCGATGGTGACCTGCTCGCCGGTGGAGGCGATCACGTCGAGTTCGCGCGGATCGGGCGTCGGCGAAATTTCCTTCGCCAGGCCCAGCAGGCGGTTGGTTTCGCCGCTCATGGCCGACACGACGATGACCATCTTGTGGCCGCGCGCGACATAGCCGGCGACCCGGCGGGCAACGCTCTTGATGCGGTCGGGCTTGCCGACCGAGGTGCCGCCGTATTTCTGGACGATGAGTGCCATCTGTACTTCCGGGACGTTGTACGAAAACCCGTCATTGTATCCGATCCGTCGACAGGGAAAATTCCGGTGAAAATCGACTGCGGAGAGGCCCGCAACAGCATGACAGGCGCACATGATCCAGACGCTGGATTGACCCTCCGATCATGCTTGCAAACATATGCAAACCTGTTTTGAACAGGACGTTGTGATCATTTATACTGGGTTTTGTCTATAACTTAAGTTATAGGCGCGGGAGTACGCAGAGATGCGGAACAGCCGCAGCCGGCAACCGGATTTCAAAGGTCCGGCGCGGTCGTCCGGTATTCAACTCATCAAGGACAACGAGCATGAAAGCAAGCGACAACATCGACGCACGCGAAATTCGCAAGAAGCTGGGCATGAACCAGTCGCAGTTCTGGTCGCGCCTCGGCGTGACGCAGAGCGGCGGCTCCCGCTATGAAAGCGGCCGTAACATGCCGAAGCCTGTTCAGGCTCTGCTGCGCCTGGTTCACGTCGAACAGATCGACATCAGCAAGATCCGCCGCGAGGACATGGAAGTGATCGAGTACCTGCGCGCAACCGATCCGGACGCGTTCAAGCGCCTCAAGAAGGAAGCCCGCGCGCACCGCAAGGCCGGCTGATTGCCGCTTTCCGGAGCGCCGATGAAAGAAGGGGGGAAGGCATTGCCTTCCCCCCTTTGCATTTGCAGCGCGGCCAGCTTTGAAGGACGGCGGATTACGGTCCTTTCACCACGATATCCACCGGCGACGGTGCGCTGACCTGCAGCGGATTGCCGTCTGCAGCCACCGCCACCACATTGCCCACCTGTATGCCGGTCGCGCCCGACGGTGCATTGGGCTGCGCGCGGAAACGCAACTCGGCGCGCGCCTCCTGCCCGGAGCCACTCAGCGTCAGCGCCACACGCCCGGGGGCACTCACATTGCCCTGTGGTGTCAGCACATTCGGATCGTAAGCCAGTTCAACCACGGCGCTGCGCACGCCACCGGCCGCGGTCAGCGACACGATGATGCCCGCCTCGCCGCCCGGCGCCACCTCACCTGAAGACTGCATGCGCAGTTCGGCCGCACCGTCCTCCTCGACCGGCATCGCATCCGGGACCGGGACCGCTTCCGGCTGGGGCACGCGCGACGGTACCGCCGGCGCCGCCGGTGCACCCGATACCGCACCACCGCCACTGCTCAGCCGCACGCCCTGATCCTTCCCGGTCGGCCGCACCGACAGCGATGCGGCACCCACCGCCGCCTCAGTACCTGCCGGCAGGGCCGGCGCGATATGGGCGGGACGGCTCAGGTTGCGCACGATGCGCGGCGTAATCAGCAGCACGATTTCCGTCTTGTTGTTGCTGCCCCGCTCGCTGGAGAAGAGCTTGCCGATCAGCGGCAGATGGCCCAGCCCCGGCAGACGCGAAGCGCTGGTGCGTTCTTCGTCCGAAATCAGACCGGCCAGCACCTGCGTCTCTCCATCCTTCAGCCGCAGAGCGGTTGCGGTCGAGCGAGTGCCCACCTGGTAGGCGAGCGAGCTTTGCGGGCCGGTGACCTCCTTGACGATGCTGGACACCTCCATCGACATCTTGATGTCGACATCGTCCTCCGGATGGATCAGCGGCTCGACGTCGAGCTTGAGGCCCACGTCGAGATAGGTGACTGAAGCAGACACGCCGACATTGGCCGTCGAGGTGGTGGTGAACACCGGCAGTTTCTCGCCGATATGCACCTTGGCCTTTTCCTTGTTCTTCACCCGGATGCGCGGATTGGCCAGCAGATTGGCAGCGCCGTCAGTGGCTTTCAGGTTCAGGATGAGGCCGGGGTTGGTGATGTAGGGCACGACCAGACCCTGCGTATCCTTGAGATTGATATTCCCCTGAAGCAACTGCCCGCCCAGAGTCGTCGAGGTGGTTGTACTGGTCGAGGTCGTCGTGCTGTTACGCAAGGTCGGCGTCAGCATGCCATAACCGATCTGATCCGGGAAATCGATGCCCAGTTCCTTCATCTTGTTGCTGCTGACTTCCAGCACTTCGACCTCAAGCATCACTTCCGGCTCGGCCACATCGACCGACTCGACCAGCTGTTCCGCCAGCTTCACCGCATCGGCGGTGTCCTTCATCACGATCAGGTTGAGCCGCTCGTCGATGTAGATGTCCTTGCTCTTCACCACGGTCTTGATCAGGTTCTGTACCTGTTTCGCCTCGGCGTTCACCAGAAAGAAAGTGCGGGTGACCAGTTCCTTGTATTCGCGCACCTTGGCCGCGGTGTTCGGATAGATGAGCACCGTGTTTTCCGACAGCACCGTGCGTTCGAGCTGATTGGTGATCAGGATGAGGCGCATCACCTCGGCCACCGTGGTGTTGCGTACGAACAGCGTCACCTTGATGTCGGAACGCACGTCCTTGTCGAACACGAAATTGATGCCGGTCGAGCGCGCGATCGCCTCGAACACGTTGCGCATCGAGGTGTCGCGGAATTCAAGCGTCACGGTCTTCTGGAACATGTCGCCGAGCGCCGCCGGCGCCTGCTGCTTCGGCCGGGCTTCCTCGATCTGGCGCAGCAGCTCGCGCGCACCGGCATGGCTGCCGTCCTGCGCCAGCACATTGCGCGCCCGCGCCTCGGCGCCAGACACATCCTTGCGGACAAACATCGTGCGCGCATCCGCCACCATCGCGTCATGCTTCACACCGCGCATCAGCTGATCACGCATCGCCAGTGCGCGCGGGTGGCGCGGATCGATCACCAGCACACGATCGAGCGCAGCACCGGCGACCTCGCGATTGCCCGCCAGACGTGCCGCATCGGCCTGCGCCAGGCCGCGTGCAACGGCCAGTTCGCGCTGACGCATCAGCGTGGCACGGATTTCAGGGTTGTCCGGCGACTGCTTCGCGGCCTGCTCGAACAGGCCAAGCGCCCTGTCCTGCTCGCCCGCCATCAGCGCCTGGCGTCCGTCCTCGAAAGCCTTGTTGGTGGCACAGCCGCCGAGCGTCAGCAGCAGCAGGGCGAGAATGACCGCCTGCAGGCGGCGGACAGGAGATGCGCTCATAAGGGATGCGCTCATTTCGTATTTCCGGTGGACAGTGTCTGCCGCTGCTTCAGCGGCTCGTACAGGAAGGTGATGGCGGTCGGACCAACCGACTCGACCCGGTACTGGTTGTTCAGCAGATCGCCCTGACGCGCCACCAGCACGCGTTCGCCCTGGGTCAGGAACACGACGGTGGAACGGTCTTCGGTCATGCGCCCCTGATAGCGGAACGGAAGCGGGGGTGCCATCGGCGGCGGCGGCGTTGCCGGTCGGGTGCTGACGGACGTGGGGGGCGGCAGGAAGCTGTGCGGTGCGAACAGGTTGCGACCGACCTCGGCGGCGGCACGGGCCGGAGCCACTGCCAACACGCCATCGGCTGCTGCCGCTGCAGGCGCACCGGCCTGGCCGCCGGTGCTGCGCGCAGCGCGCGAAGCTGCCGGGGCGGCATCGGTTGTGCCATCGCTTGCCAAATCGTCCTGCTGCGACACATAGGCCACCGCCAGCAGCGTGATCGCCAGCGCAGCGAACAGACCGCGGTTCATTGCGCGTCCTTCATGACGATGGACACACGTACCGTGGCCTCGACCGCATCACGCCCCACGTCCTCGCGGCGCAGGTTCACGTCCTCGACCAGCACCGAGGGCGACAGCCGCTGGATGTCGGCCAGCCAGGTACGCAGCGCCGGATAGCTGCCGCGCAACGGGAACAGGTATTCCTGCCGGGCGTAACCGGCGCCCAGCGGCTGCGACTCGCGGCTTTCCACCCGCGCCAGCGACAGTTGGCCGGAGGTCGCCAGTTTCGACAGATCAGCCAGCAGCGAAGGCAGCCGGCTGCGCTCGACCAGCGCGGCGTCGAAACGCTCGACCTGCTCGCGCGGCGATTCCACGGTCACGCCTCGGGCCACCTTGTGCGCCAGCGCATCGCGCTCGGCCTCCAGCGTGCGGCGTTCAGCCTGCAGCGGCGCACTCGCGCCCAGATGCAGCGCCAGCGCAAAGGCCAGCAGCCCGGCGCCGAGCGCACCGGCCCAGCCGGCGCGTGCCAGCGCATGAATCAGGCGGGTCTGCAGTGCCGCGATGCCCGCTCCGCCAAGAGCCTTCATGCCCGCCTCCAGTTCAGCCGCAGCGAAAAGGCCACCACCTGCACGCCCTCGCGCTGCTTGAATTCGAATACCTCGATGCGCGGCGCCGCCAGCACATCGGCCACGCCAAAGGACTCGGCGTAGGCGAACAGCGCATCGAGATCCTTCGCTTCGCCGGTCACCCGCAACTGGCCACGGGTCGCATCCGGCTCAACCGACAGCAGCGCGATCTGGGCGTGTTCGCTGGCGCGCGCTTCCAGCGCCGCAAACAGGGGCTGCCAGTCACGCGCCATCTGCTGCGACAGCTTGCGCGCCAGCTCGAAGCGGGCGCGCAGCGCCGGATCTTCCTGTTCGCGCCGGGCCAGCACCCGCGCCTGTTCGGCCGCGCGAGCGGCGCGGCGATTGTCCAGCCGCAGCGCCTCGACCTCTTCGGTCAGCGCCTGATGCTGGTCGAACACCCACAGCCCGGCGGCAATGCCGAGCGCCAGCACCAGCCAGCCCAGCCAGCCGGGGGCGCGACGGCGGGCGACGAAATCCAGTTCGGGCAGCGGTGGACGACGGCTCATCGACCCGCTCCTGCGACGCACTGCCAGCCCCGGGGCAGGCTTACCGCCGGCATGCCGCGCAGGAACAGCCGACCGCCGTTCAGCTCACCGTCGAAAGCCGCGAGCCGGCGTTCGAGCACGGTGGCCAGCCCGGCCGGATCGCTCATCGCCTCGCCCCGCACATGCAGCCAGCGGCCACCCGACCACAGGCCCAGGCACAGCCAGCCGTGGCTCAGTTCGGCGTAGCCGCCAAGCGCCGCGTCGCCGCGCAGCGCTGCGTAACCGCGCAGCCAGGCCGGCTGCACGCTCTGCAGTTTCAGTCCGCGCGCGCTGGCCCAGGCCTGCAGGTGCTGCAACACACCGGCATCCAGCGCGCAGGCCAGCACGGTCGACGCCGGCCGGTCGTCCCAGGCCACCGCCCAGCCCTGGGCCGCACTGCCGAATACCTCGGCCATGCGCGCGCGCACCAGCGCCGCACGTTCGTCACGCCCGGACACGGCGGGTGGAATGTCGATCACCTGCCAGCGCACCCAGGCGTTGTCGATGCCGATCGACAGCGCGGCACGCCGGGGCGTGACGGCCGCCGGCAGCGCATCGAGGGCGGCGGGCAGCGCGTCCAGCGCGAGCACCTGGGCAGACGCATGCAGCATCTGGCCGGCACGCGCGAGCTGCAGACCGTGCGGGCCCAGATCGAACTGCAGCGCCCTAGACGACAAAAGTGACACGGTTCAATTCCGCCAGACTGGTTTCACCGCTGGCCACCAGGGCCAGTCCGGCTTCGCGCAGGGTGCGCGTGCCGCGCGCCCGCGCGGCCTCCTTCAGTTGTCGCATCGGTGCACGGGTGACGATGAGTTCGCGCAGTTCGTCGTCCAGCACCAGCAGTTCGGCGATTGCGCGCCGGCCCTTGTAACCGGTGCCGCGGCAGTGGCCGCAGCCGGTGCCGGCGCGGAAATCGTAGCCACCGGCACCGATCAGTCCGGTCAGGCCGGATTCTTCCAGCAGGGCCGCGTCAGGCAGCTGCGGCACCGCGCAGTGACGGCAGTTCAGCCGCAGCAGACGCTGGGCCACGATGCCATTCAGTGCCGACACCAGGTTGTACGGATCCACCCCCATGTGCAGGAAGCGGCCGATCACGTCGAACACGTTGTTGGCGTGCACCGTGGTCAGCACCAGGTGACCGGTCAGCGCCGCCTGCACCGCGATCTCGGCGGTTTCGCCGTCACGGATCTCGCCCACCATGATCTTGTCCGGATCGTGCCGCAGCACCGAGCGCAGGCCGCGCGCGAAGGTGAGGCCCTTCTTCTCGTTCACCGGAATCTGCAGCACGCCCGGCAGCTGGTACTCGACCGGGTCCTCGATGGTGATGATCTTGTCGAGGCCGTGGTTGATTTCACCGATCGTGGCGTACAGCGAAGTGGTCTTGCCGGAGCCGGTCGGCCCGGTCACCAGCAGCATGCCGTAGGGCTCGGCCGCCAGCTTGCGCATGGCGGCACGCGCGATGTCGTCAAAGCCCAGACTTTCCAGCGTCAGCGCCTGCAGCTCTTCGGTCAGGTGTTCCTTGTCCAGCACCCGCAGCACCGCGTCTTCGCCATGCACGCTGGGCATGACCGACACCCGAAGATCGATGTCGCGGCCGGCGTAAGCCACCTTGAAGCGCCCGTCCTGCGGCACGCGGCGCTCGGCAATGTCCAGTTCGGCCAGCACCTTGATGCGGGAAATCACCTGCTCGGCGGTATCGGCGCCGGCGATCTGGCCGATGCGCACCATCACGCCATCGACCCGGTACTTCACCTGCATGCCGGCCGGCACCGATTCAAGGTGAATGTCGGACGCACCCTGCTTGAGCGCGTCATAGAGCGTGGAATTGACCACCCGCACCACCGGGCTGGCGTCGTCGGCGATGCGCGCCAGCGACAGCACCTCGGCCGCACTGCTGCCGGCCTGTGCATTCTCGTCGAGCAGGCCGGTGGAGGCGCGCTGGCTCTCCTCGAAACGGGCAAGCGCGGCGGTAATGTCATCGCGGGTGGCCAGACACAGATCGAAACGGTCGTGCAGCGTGGCGGCCAGCCAGTCCTGCAGCGCCAGATCGTAGGGGTCGGCCACCACCGCGATGCGCTGGCCGGCGGCATCCTCGGCCACCACCACCGAACGCGACAGCGCCTCGGAAAAGCGGATGCCGCCCAGCGTCATCGTCAGCGCGTTCAGATCAGCGCTGCGCAGCGCCGGCAGGCCAAGCCTCGCCGCCACGCGGTCGCGCATGTCTTCCGGCGACGCGGCCGTGAGGTCAATCAGCGCCTGCATGACCGAGCCGCGGCCGGCACGCCCACGGGCACGCGACAGCAGGTCCGGCGTAATGTCCGTATGCGGCAGTGCGCTCATTGCAGGCTTTCCGCAAGCTGGAAGATGGGCAGGTACATGAGCACCACGACACCGCCGATGGCCAGACCGATCACCAGCATGAGCAGCGGCCCGAACAACCGGGTTGCGCGATCCAGCCAGCGGGTCATTTCCTCGTCATGAAAGGCGGCGATGCGCTCCATCATGTCGCCCAGATTGCCGGCGCGCTCGCCGACGCGCAGCATGCGCGAAGCGACCGCGGTACTCAGGCCGTTTTCGGTGAAGGCGTCGGAGGCCGCCCTGCCCTCGCGGATCGCGAGCAGCGCACGGCTGAGACTTTGCTGCATCGGCAGCGGCAGCAGCTCGCGCACCAGTTCGAGCGACTGCACCACCGGTATGCCGCCACGCAGCAGCATGCCTACGGTGCGGAAAAAACGGGCCAGACGGAACACCCGCATCCGGCTGCCGATGCCGGGCATGCGCTCGAACTGCGCCTGCAATCCCTGGCGCACCGCAGGCTGGCCAAAAGTCCAGGTCAAGGCCGCAACGACCGCCACCAGACCCAGGCCGAGCGCAGCCGAGTGCGCCTTCACGAAATGTCCCCAGGCCAGCAGCCACTGCGACGCCAGCGGCAGTTCGGTCGAAATGTCCTCATACACCTTGGAAAATTCGGGCACCACGAACACCAGCAGGAACAGCACCACCAGCACCCCCACCACCAGCAGGATGACCGGATAGGTGGCGGCGGCGACCAGCTTGCCGCGCAGGCTGTCCAGCTGTTCGCTGTAGGCGACATAGCGCTCCAGCGCCTGGTCGAGATCGCTGGTGCGCTCGGACGCCCGCACCATGGCCACCAGCAGATCCGGAAAGATCGCGTTCTGCGACGACATGGCCATCGACAGCGTCTTGCCCTGGCGCAGCGCATCGATCAGCGCGGTCAGCACGGAGCGCGAAAGCGTGCGCCCTTCCTTCTCGGCCATCACTTCCAGGCCTTCGACCAGCGACAGGCCGGAGCGCAGCAGCGCCAGCAGTTCCTGGCAGAACAGCAGCACCGGAAAGCGCTGCCGCCCGGGCGCCCAGCTCAGCGTCCGCGCACGCGCGACCGACAGCACAACCAGACCGTCGGCCTGCGCCTGCGCGCGCGCCGACATTTCGTCGGCAGCGTCGATCTGCAGCTGGATGATGCGCTGGGTGACGTCAAGCGCCCGGATGCGGAACAGCATTGTCACCAGTTCGTGATGTCGGCCGCTTCGTCGCTGCCGCCCGGCTGACCATCCTTGCCGAGCGAACTCAGATCGTACTCGCCGTGCTCGCCCGGCGCCTTGTATACATAGGGGCGTTCCCACGGATCGAGCGGCACCGCCTTCTTCAGATAGGGGCCAGACCACTTGGTCGCGGTGGACGGCCGCTCGCTCAAGGCCTTCAGCCCCTCTTCCGTCGTGGGGTAGCGGCCGTTATCCAGACGGTACTGGTCAAGCGCCTTTTCCAGCCCGTCGATCTGCGCCCGAGCCGCCTTCACTTCCGACTTTCCGATCTGACTGAAGAAGCGCGGGCCGACATAGCCGGCCAGCAGACCGATGATGACCATCACCACCAGCAGTTCGAGCAGCGTGAAACCGGAATGGCGGGAATGTCTGGGCATGGGTCGAATCCTGAGCATACGGAAGGAAATCACGTCATCATGATGCAGTGAAAAAAACTGCAGGCTTGTGGTCATGTGACAACATGACTGTAAGCATTCGGACGCAGAATTGAAACGTCGCGGATTCTAGCCCTACTGTATTGCCCGCAGATGAATACCTTTACCGCCAGTCTCCTGTTCGCAAGCGCGCTGATCGCGTCCGCCCCGGCAGGCGCGGATGTCTTCGTGCGCGAAGACACGGGCGGCACCCTGCACCTCACCGACACGCCGCAGGAAGCCGGCTTCGATCTGCTGATCGACGTTCCGGACGCTGGACTACCGCCGCAGACCCGGAATGTCCGCCACCCGGAAAGCATCGCCCGGGCGGCCCGAGCCTCGGGCGTGGATCCGGAACTGCTGCATGCGGTCATTTCGGTCGAATCCGGCCACAACACCCGCGCGGTATCACCGAAGGGCGCTGCTGGCCTGATGCAGCTGATGCCGGATACCGCCCGTCGCTACGGCGTGACCGACCGCTTCGACCCTGACCAGAACGTCATGGGTGGCGCACTCTATCTGCGCGATCTGATGCTGCGCTTCGACAACCGACTGGAGCTGGTACTGGCTGCCTACAACGCCGGTGAAGGCGCGGTCGAGCGCTTCGGCCGCGTCATTCCGCCCTACGCCGAAACACGCCGCTACGTGCCGAAGGTGATTGAACGCTACCGGCGCAGGATGTGACCTCGCCCGTCATGCAAGCACGGCCATAGCGAAGCGGCACACTTCAGGGCTTTCTGATATAGTCGCGCGCTTTCGCGGAGAGGTGGATGAGTGGTTTAAGTCGCACGCCTGGAAAGCGTGTTTAGGTGAAAACCTAACGCGGGTTCGAATCCCGCCCTCTCCGCCACAGAGCAAGTACAGAAGCGCCTTTCGGGGCGCTTTTTTTGTGCCCACAACAACCGGCCCCACACAACGCGAGCGGTTTAGTATAAGAACCGATCAAGCAACCCTAGGCTCTCACGAGATAGCGGTTGAGCATCCGTCGTTCTCTGCAGGGCGCTGCGTGTAATCACTCCCCGTAGTCATCTAGGGAAACACTGATTTACCCCCGTCCCCGTAGAATGCCCTGGTCATCCCGATACGCGTACCCATCCAGATGAAACAGCAAACCAGCTTCGCCGATCTTGAGTACTCGGCGCGTCTGAAGCCGACGCGGCGGGAGAAGTTTCTGAGCGACCTGGATCGTCTGGTGCCGTGGTCGCAGCTGGT
>JBEQBZ010000020.1:0-73858 GCA_041639545.1 Methyloversatilis sp.
GTCCGCCGTGTCCGCCGTGTCCGCCGTGTCCGCCGTGTCCGCCGTGTCCGCCGTGTCCGCCGTGTCCGCCGTGTCCGCCGTGTCCGCCGTGTCCGCCGTGTCCGCCGTGTCCGCCGTGTCCGCCGTGGTGATCGGCGTGGTGCGGACAGTGCTGCGGTGTGGCCGCCGGGGCGGCATGGTCATGGCTGTCGCCAGCCGGTGCAGCGGCCCGGTGGCCGGCGTGCGGATCGGCGGCGGGCGCAGGCGTGTGCCCTGCGTGGGGGTCGGGCGCGGACGCCCCGTGATCGTGCGAGTGGCCCGCCTGGCCGGCCACCGCCTGGTTGGCGGCGCGCCAGTCGCCGACCGGCGTGGCGGCATCGCGGCGCGCGCTGTCCAGTGGTGAGCGGTAGTGCAGCGGCGGCACGTCGGCCAGCGGGTCAGCAGGGTCGGCCGCGCGCAGCGGCGCGGCCGTGAACGCTGCGGCAATCAGCAGCGTCCGGGAAAGAATCCGGAACATGGTGTCCTCGCAAAGACGGATGGAAACAGCGTCCGCGCGTGGGGCGCGGACGCAGGTCGTCATGCGGGGAGCAGTCTGGGTGGGCGTTCCGGGCCTTCGGTGATGAAGGCCGCAGCGGGCTGGGGCACGGGCAGCGGACGCTCGTGCAGGTGGGCTGACGCCGGCAACAGCGGCGCTGGCGAGGCAAGTGCTCCGCCTATGCAGCAGGCGGCGCAGGCACTGCAGCCGTACTTGCCGTGAGCGGGTGTGCCGTCAACGTCAGCGGCTACGCCGGGGTGACCATGATGGCCTTCATGCATGGAGGCGTCGTGCGCAGAACCCGTGCCGGCCGCGTGCGCAGGCTGATCCATCTGCGTGCTGCCGTGGTGAGACGGCGCGCAGCGCAGCATGGACGCTGCAGCGAAGCCCTGCAGCGGCAGGGCGCACAGCAGCATCAGGATCAGCAGGAAGCGGGCCGGAGCATTCATGGCGAGCGAAGGATATCAGCGGATCACCGGTCTGCACATGACGGCGGTCAAGCGGTGCTCGGGTCCACCGTCCACCGCCGCGCGACACCGCCCTGCCCGTTGATGCTCTCCAGGTGCACCGGGAAGCCCCACAGCCGGGCGACGTGCTTGAGCACCTCGTAGGCCCCGTCGTGCAGCGGCCGGTTGTTGTGCTGGGTGTGGCGCAGCATCAGCGACCGGTCGCCACGGGTGTTCACGCTCCACACCTGAATGTTGGGCTCGCGCGAGCCGAGGTCGTACTGACGCGACATCGCTTCGCGCAGATTGCGGTAACCCGATTCGTCGTGAATGGCGGACACCTCCAGCGTCGGTTCGGTGTCATCGTCGACGATGGCGAACAGGCGGAAAGCCCGCATCACGCGCGGCGACAGGTACTGGCCGATGAAGCTTTCGTCCTTGAAATTGCGCATCGCGTGGTCCAGCGTTTCCAGCCAGCTGCTGCCGGCCATGTCGGGGAACCAGGCGCGGTCCTCATCAGTGGGCGACTCGCAGATGCGCTTGATGTCGGTGTACATCGCGAAGCCCAGCGCATACGGGTTCATGCCGCTGTAGGCCGGGTGACCGACCGGCGGCTGATAGACGACATTGGTGTGCGACTTCAGGCACTCGATCATGATGCCGTCTTCGAGAAAGCCGTCGTCATACATCGTGTTCAGCAGGTGGTGGTGCCAGAAGGTGGCCCAGCCTTCATTCATGACCTGGGTCTGGCGCTGCGGGTAGAAGTACTGCGCCACCTTGCGCACGATGCGCACCAGTTCGCGCTGCCACGGTTCGAGCAGCGGCGCGTTCTTCTCGATGAAGTAGAGCAGGTTCTCCTGCGGCTCGGCCGGGAAGCGCGGCGCCTCCTTCTCCGCCTCGTCGCGGCCCAGCCTGGGCGGCAGGGTGCGCCAGATCTCGTTCACCTGCTGCTGCGCGTAGGCCTCGCGGTCCTTGGCGCGCGCCAGTTCCTGCGTGAGGCTGAGCTTGCTCGGACGGCGGTAGCGGTCGACGCCGTAATTCATCAGCGCATGGCAGCTGTCGAGCAGCAGTTCGACCGCGTCGATGCCGTGCCGCTCCTCGCAGGCGGCGACATAGTTCTTCGCGTAGACCAGGTAGTCGATGATGGACGACGCGTCGGTCCACATCCGGAACAGGTAGTTGCCCTTGAAGAAGCTGTTGTGGCCGTAGGCGGCGTGCGCGATCACCAGCGCCTGCATGGCCATGGTGTTCTCCTCCATCAGATAGCTGATGCAGGGATTGCTGTTGATCACGATTTCGTAGGCCAGGCCCATCTGGCCGCGCCGGTAGTTCTTCTCGGTGGCGATGAATTCCTTGCCGTAGCTCCAGTGCCGGTAGTTCACCGGCATGCCGACGCTGGCATAGGCGTCCATCATCTGTTCGGCGGTGATGATTTCAAGCTGGTTCGGATAGGTGTCCAGCCCGAAGCGCTCGGCGGTGGCGCGGATCACGTCGTGGTACTGCTCGATCAGTTCGAAGGTCCAGTCGCTGGGCGCCGGCAGGCGCGAGGTCGGGCGTTCCTTCAGCGGCAGCGGTGCGCTCAGCGGCGCCGGATGACGACGCCCGCCGTATTCGCCCGGCGAGGCCGCGCGACCGTTGTTGCGGCGGTCGTAGGTATCGCTCATTTGGCGGCTCCTTCCTTCTTGAACAGGTCGCGGAACACCGGATAGATCTGGTCGACCTCGGCCGCCTTGCGGATGGCGAAGTTCGGCGCCTCGACCGCCAGATCCGAATACTCATGCCACAGGTTCTGTTCCTGTTCGACCACCTGGATGTAGGCGAAGTAGCGCACCAGCGGAAGAATCTTCTGCTCCAGGATTTCGCGGCAGCGCGGGCTGTCGTCGTGCCAGTTGTCGCCGTCGCTGGCCTGCGCGCCGTAGATGTTCCATTCGCCACGCGGGTAGCGCGCCTGGATGATTTCTTCCATCAGCACCAGCGCACTGGACACCACGGTGCCGCCGGTTTCGGTGGCGTGGAAGAAGTCGTGCTCGTTCACCTCCTGCGCCTGGGTGTGGTGGCGGATGAACACGATTTCGATCTTCTCGTAGTGCCGGGTCAGGAACAGGTAGAGCAGGATGAAGAAGCGCTTGGCCAGATCCTTGCGCGCTTCGTCCATCGAACCCGACACGTCCATCAGGCAGAACATGACCGCCTTCGCCGTCGGCACCGGCGTGCGCACCCGGCTGCGGTAGCGCAGGTCTATCGGATCAAGGTAGGGGATGCGATCGATGCGCGCGCGCAGCGCCGCGATGTCCGCTTCGATCTGCTCGATCTCGTGCAGCCGCGCCGGTGTGCCGGGCTGCGCGCGCAATTCTTCCAGCAGCGCCTCCAGCCGGCGCAGTTCGCGTCGCGACTCGCTGCCGAGCGCAATGCGGCGGCCGATCGCGCCACGCATCGAACGCACGACGTGCAGATTGTTCGGCGTGCCGTCGCTGGAAAAGCCGGCGCGATGCGTCTTGTACTCCGGCGTTTCCGCCAGCGTGGTGCGGATCAGGTTGGGCAGCGCCAGGTCGTCGAAGAAGACCTGCATGAACTCTTCCTTCGAGAGGTGGAAGACGAAATCGTCCTCACCCTCGCCGGAATCGCTGGCCTGCCCGGAACTGGATCCGCGCCCGCCGCCCCCGCCCTGCGGGCGTTCGATGCGGTCACCCTGCACGAACTCCTTGTTGCCCGGATGCACCATTTCGCGCTTGCCACCCTGGCCGTGGCCGAACACCGGCTCGCTGATGTCGCGCCTGGGGATGTGGATGTCCTCGCCCTGCGCGATGTCGCGTATGCCGCGGCCCTCGACCGCGCGCCGCACCGCCTCGCGGATCTGCTCCTTGTGGCGGCGCAGGAAGCGCTCCCGGTTGCCGATGGACTTGTTCTTGCCCGCCAGTCTGCGATCGATGATCTGCTGCAAGATGTGTCCCCTTCCCGCCGGGGCCGCATCGCCCCGGCTCATGTCAGTGCCGCACGGTCACGAGCTCTTGCGCACGCGCAGGTACCACTCGCACAGCAGGCGCACCTGCTTGGGCGTGTAGCCCTTGCCCACCATGCGATTGACGAAGTCCTCGTGCTTCTTGGCGTCGTCAGCGCTGGCCTTGGCGTTGAAGCTGATGACCGGCAGCAGTTCCTCAGTGTTGGAGAACATCTTCTTCTCGATCACCGTGCGCAGCTTTTCGTAACTGGTCCACACCGGGTTCTTGCCGGCATTGTTGGCCCGCGCCCGCAGCACGAAGTTCACGATCTCGTTGCGGAAGTCCTTCGGGTTGGCGATGCCGGCCGGCTTCTCGATCTTTTCCAGTTCGGCGTTCAGCGACGCGCGGTCGAACACTTCGCCGGTGTCGGTGTCGCGGTACTCCTGGTCCTGTATCCAGTAATCGGCGTAGGTGACGTAGCGGTCGAAGATGTTCTGGCCGTACTCGCTGTAGCTCTCCAGGTAGGCGGTCTGGATTTCCTTGCCGATGAATTCGGCGTAGCGCGGCGACAGGTGTTCCTTGATGAAGGCGATGTACTTCTGTTCCACGTCCTGCGGAAACTGTTCGCGCTCGATCTGCTGTTCGAGCACATACATCAGGTGCACCGGATTGGCCGCCACTTCGGTCGAATCGAAGTTGAACACCTTGGACAGGATCTTGAACGCGAAGCGGGTCGAAATGCCGCTCATGCCTTCATCGACGCCGGCGTAGTCACGGTACTCCTGATAACTCTTGGCACGCGGATCGGTGTCCTTCAGGTTCTCGCCGTCATACACCTGCATCTTCGAATACAGGCTGGAATTCTCCGGCTCCTTGAGCCGGGTGAGCGCGGCGAACTGCGCCATCATCTTCAGCGTGCCCGGCGCGCAGATGGCCTCAGCCAGCGACGAGCCGCGCAGCAGCTTCTCGTAGATGTGCACCTCTTCGGACACGCGCAGGCAGTACGGCACCTTCACGATGTAGATGCGGTCGAGGAAGGCTTCGTTGTTCTTGTTGTTGCGGAAGGCCTTCCACTCGCTCTCGTTCGAGTGGGCCAGCACCACGCCGTCGAACGGAATCGCGCCGAAGCCTTCGGTACCCTTGAAATTGCCTTCCTGGGTGGCGGTGAGCAGCGGGTGCAGCACCTTGATCGGCGCCTTGAACATTTCGACGAATTCGAGCAGCCCCTGGTTGGCCAGGCACAGGCCACCGGAGAAGCTGTAGGCGTCCGGGTCGTCCTGCGCATAGCTTTCGAGCTTGCGGATGTCGACCTTGCCCACCAGCGACGAAATGTCCTGGTTGTTCTCGTCGCCCGGCTCGGTCTTGGCGATCCCCACCTGCTTGAGCACGCTGGGGTAGCGCTTGACCACGCGGAACCTGCGGATGTCGCCGCCGAACTCCTCCAGCCGCTTGACCGCCCACGGGCTCAGGATGCGGTTGAGGTAACGGCGCGGAATGCCGTATTCCTTTTCCAGGATGTCGCCGTCCTCGGCCGGGTCGAACAGCCCCAGCGGCGATTCGTTCACCGGCGAACCCTTGATCGCGTAGAAGGGCACTTCCTGCATCAGCGCCTTCAGCCGCTCGGCGATCGATGACTTGCCGCCGCCGACCGGGCCCAGCAGGTAGAGGATCTGCTTCTTTTCCTCCAGCCCCTGTGCGGCGTGGCGGAAGTAGCTCACCACCTGCTCGATCGAGTCCTCCATGCCGTAGAACTCGGCGAAGGCGGGATAGATCTTGATCACCTTGTTGGCGAAGATGCGCGACAGCCGCGGATCGTTGCGGGTGTCCACCGTCTGCGGCTCGCCGATCGCCCTCAGCATGCGTTCGGCCGCACTCGCGTAGGCCAGCGGGTCGCGCTTGCACTCCGCGAGATATTCCTCCAGCGAAAGTTCCTCTTCGCGGGTGCGTTCGAAACGCGCGGCGAAATGACTGACGATGTCCATGCTGATCTCCAAGTCTCCGTTGACCTTCATACAAGGTGGTCCGGAAGACCCGCGCGGTACGCGCGATTCCACCGCACCCCCACATGTTCAGCTTGGTTCACCCGCGCTCTCGATGAAAGCTCGATAAGCGCCGTGATCACCATCCTGCTCCGAAGCGTGCGCCTCGTGTCGAGACATCGGGCACACGATGCGCAGATGCAACACTCACGCAACACATGGTCACAACTCCGTGTCCAGTCGATATTGCGGTCGTCACCGAAGTTCCCTTCCCGCGCCCTCTGCGCATGGAATCGTTGACGTCCAGGCACGACGCGACGTTGACCGGATCACAGCAAGTTGTGGTCCATGCCAGCCGACGCAGGCCCGCCGACCGGCACCCGATGCGATGCGCTCTCCGCAAACCCTGCGCCGGCGCTGCCTGCGGCTCGACATCGACGCGCCGGCCGCACCCGGCCTGCGCACCGCTGCGGGGCGTGGCGCACGACGCGCACCGCCAGCGCGCCCCGGTCACGCATTGCCCGGCGGCGAATGCTGAACACCGGATGTACGGACTGCGTCGATCGGCACAGTCTTCTTCACGCGCATCACACTGCGTGCCGCAGAGATTGAAAGCGGTGACTGCACCATATACTGTATAAAAAAACAGTTCATTGCCATGCCTGCCGTCTACGCCGAACTTCACTGCCTCAGCCACTTCAGCTTCCAGCGCGGCGCCTCGTCGCCGGAAGAACTGGTGACGCGCGCCGCCACGCTCGGTTACCAGGCCCTGGCGCTCACCGACGAATGTTCGGTGGCCGGCGTGGTACGCGCGCACGCCGCGCTGCGCGCCCTGCCCGAGCCCCGGCCTGTGCTCATCATCGGCAGCGAATTCCAGCTCGCGGACGGCCCGAAGCTGGTGCTGCTGGCACGCACCCGCGCCGGCTACGGCCAGCTGTGCGAACTGATCACGCTCGGCCGGCGCGCCAGCGAAAAGGGGCGCTATCACCTGAGCCGCACCGACCTCGACGACGGCCTGACGGACTGCATCGCGCTGCTGCTGCCGGACACCGCGCAGGCACTTGATCCGAGCGCGCTGCAGGCGGATGCGGAATGGCTGATGCGGCGCTTCAATGGACGCGCCTGGCTGGCGATGGAGCGACATCTGCAGGCGGACGACAGCGCGCGGCTGGCCACGCTGCAGTCGGTGTCCGCCACCTGCGGCATTCCGCTGTGCGCAGCGGGTGACGTACACATGCATGTGCGGGCACGCCGCCGGCTGCAGGACACGCTGACCGCAATCCGGCTGCACCGCACGCTGGCCGAATGCGACGGCGCGCTGTTCCCGAACGGCGAACGCCATCTGCGGCCGCTGCACCGGCTGGCCGCGCTGTACCCGCCGGCACTGCTGGACGCCACCGTGCAGATCGCCCGCGCATGCACCTTCTCGCTGGATGAACTGAAGTACGAATATCCGGAGGAAATCGTGCCGGCCGGCCACACACCGGCGTCCTGGCTGCGCCAGCTGGCGGAACGCGGCCATGGCGAACGCTGCCGGCAGATCCGTCGCGTGATCCGCATGAGCGAAGAGGCCTTCGCGCGCAAGGCGGAGTGGCTGCGCGACAAGATCGAGGAAGAGCTCGCGCTGATCGCGGAACTCGAATACGAGCCCTATTTCCTGACCGTATACGACATCGTGGCCTGGGCCCGCAGCCAGGGCATCCTGTGCCAGGGTCGCGGCTCGGCCGCCAATTCGGCGGTGTGCTACTGCATCGGCGTGACCGAAGTCGACCCGTGGCGCGCCCACATGCTGACCGGCCGCTTCATGTCGCGCGAGCGCGCGGAGGCGCCGGACATCGACGTCGACTTCGAACACGAGCGGCGGGAGGAAGTGATCCAGTACATCTACCGCAGGTACGGCCGCGACCGGGCCGCACTCGCCGCCAGCCTTGCCTGCTACCGGCCGCGTTCGGCGCTGCGCGACGTCGGTCGCGCACTGGGTTTCAGCGATGACGCGCTGGACCGGCTCACCCGCGGCCACATGTGGTGGGACGGTGACAGCGTGCGCGAGGACAGGCTGCATGAGGCCGGCTTCAGCCCCGAATCCCGCCGGGTGCAGCACCTGATGGAACTGGCCAACGCGCTGATCGGCGCACCGCGTCACCTGTCGCAGCACGTGGGCGGTTTCGTCATCGCGCGCGGCCGGCTGTCCAGCCTGGTGCCGATCGAGAACGCGCGCATGCCCGAACGCTGCGTCATCCAGTGGGACAAGGACGACCTGGAAGCGGTCGGCCTGATGAAGGTGGACGTGCTGGCACTGGGCATGCTGACCGCCATCCGCAAGACCTTGCAGGCGCTGGCGGCATATGAGGATGACGCTGCCGCCGACGTCCCGGCATCCGGACGCGCTCCGCGCACGCTGGCCGACATTCCGCCGGAAGACCCGGCCACTTACGACATGCTGTGCCGTGGTGCATCGGTCGGCGTGTTCCAGGTCGAATCGCGCGCGCAGATGAGCATGCTGCCGCGGCTGAAGCCCCGGCGCTATTACGACCTGGTCATTCAGGTCGCCATCGTGCGCCCGGGGCCGATACAGGGCGGCATGGTCCATCCTTACCTGCAGCGCAGGCAGCTGCCACCGGGAGCACTCGACTATCCATCGGAAGAACTGCGGCCGGTGCTGGAGCGCACGCTGGGCGTGCCCATCTTCCAGGAACAGGTGATGCAGCTGGCGGTGGTCGCAGCCGGCTTTACCGAAGGCGAAGCCGACCAGATGCGGCGCTCGATGGCGGCGTGGCGGCAGAAGGGCACGCTGGAAAGATTCCAGCAGAAACTGACCGATGGACTGCTCGCCAGAGGCTACACGCAGGCATTCGCCGACCGCATCTACCAGCAGATCCAGGGCTTTTCCAGCTACGGCTTCCCGGAATCGCATTCCGCCAGTTTCGCGCTGCTGGTCTATGCCTCCTCCTGGCTCAAGTGCCACCATCCGGCCGCCTTCCTGTGCGGCCTGCTGAACAGCCAGCCCATGGGCTTCTACGCCCCGGCCCAGCTGATCGCGGACGCGCGGGCGCACGGCGTCGAGGTGCGGCCGGCCGACGTGACCGTGAGCGGCTGGGACTGCGTGCTCGAACCGCTGCAGACCGCCGGCGCAGGCACGCCCCGCCCCGGTGTGCGCCTGGGTCTGCGCATGCTCAGGGGTGCGTCGAGCGAGGTCGTGCAGCGCATCGTCCAGGCACGCGCGCAGTCGGCGTTCGACAGCGTGGACGAACTGGCCCGCCACGCCCGCCTCGACCGCGCTGCGCTGCGCGTACTGGCGGCCGGCGGTGCACTGGCCACGCTGGCCGGTCACCGGCGGCAGGCCCACTGGCAGGCGGCGGTGCGCCGACCGGCCGCGCTGCTGCACGACGCCGCACTGAACGAAACGCAACTGGCGCTGCCTGCACCGCGTGAAGGCGAGGACATCGTGGCCGACTACGCCAGCCAGGGCTTCACGCTGGGCCGGCATCCGCTCGCGCTGCTGCGCCGGCGGCTCACGGCGGAACGTTTCATCACCGCGGCCGAACTGCGCACCCTGCCCGACCGCGCACTCGCCCGCGCCGCCGGCATCGTGACCGGCCGTCAGCGGCCGGGCACCGCGAAAGAGGTGATGTTCGTGACCGTGGAAGACGAAACCGGACTGGCCAACATCATCGTGCACAAAGACGTACAGACCCGGCAGCGGCGCGAGGTGCTCGACGCCACCCTGCTCGGCATCTACGGCCAGGTGTCACGCGAGGGCGAAGTGATCCATCTGGTCGCGCGCCGCCTGGTCGACCGCTCCGCACTGCTCGGAGCACTGACGCCGCACAGCCGCGATTTCCACTAGAAAAAAACCGCTACAGTTCGGCCCTGCATCACTCTGACGGCAACGCGTGCACGACATGACCCCCGGCCAGCCCGCCCCCGATTTCGACGCCTTCGACCAGCATGGCCGACGCCATCGCCTCACCGACTACCGGGGCGGCTGGCTCGCGCTGTACTTCTATCCGCGCGACGACACGCCAGGCTGCACGAAGCAGGCCTGCTCGATCCGCGACGGACGAGCCGCCCTTGCGGCGCGCGGGCTCGCCGTACTCGGCGTGTCGGCCCAGGGCGGCGCAGCGCACCAGGCCTTTGCCGACAAGTTCGGACTCGATTTTCCACTGCTGATCGACGATGGCCTGCTGATCGGCTGCCGCTACGGCGCCCTCGGACGCGGCCCGCTCGCGCTGCTGCGTCGCTGGCTGGGTGCGTACCGGCGCATCAGCGTGCTGATCGACCCTGAAGGGCACGTCGCGCACGTGATCGAACAGGCTGACGTAAACCACCACGCCGACCAGTTGCTGGCGCTGCTGCCCCGCTGAATGCCGGTTCACGGACGATTGTCGTACGCCGTCCGGCATGTGGACGCCGCCTCCGCCAGCCAGGATTTCTCAAGAGACTGATATGAAAGGGCTTTGATCCCTCGCCCGCATGGCATGCCGCCTGCTGTCCGCTGCACGGCGCACCGTGCGCCGGACCGACGGAGAGGATGCATGCTGGCCTGGCTGCTCAGACGACATTTCTGGTTCGAACTGCAACGTTTTGCCGACTGCGAATCGCGCGACGAAGACTATTGCCCCTCACCGCGCGGCAGCGCCAGCGAGCGGCAACTGCTCGGCACCCTGTCACGCGTGTTCTCCGGACTGCGACAGCGTGCGGGCAGCGCCGAAACACGCGCGCACGAACTCGAACGGATGCTGGAGGCGGCTGCGAACGACGTACAGACACTGCGCCAGGCGCTCGACGAGACCGTGGCGCGCAGCAGCGCGATCTCTGCCGTGGTCGACGCCGGACTGTGGGAAATCCGGCTCGGCGACGCCCGCTCACCCGACCTGAAGCATCCGGTCTGGTGGTCTGACAGGCTGCGCAGCATGCTCGGCTGTGACCGGACGGAATTTCCTGATCGCCTCGACAGCTGGGTCTCGCGACTGCACCCCGAGGACCGCAAGGCCGCCCTTGACACACTGACGCAGCAATGGACGGATCGACGCGAAGGCGACTGGCCCGAATCGCGCTACCGCATGGCGCACAAGGACGGCAGTTACCGCTGGCTGCAGTGCCGCAACCGCACCGTAAGCGACCCACAGGGCGTCGTGCGCATCGCCGGCTCGCTGACCGACATCAGCCGCAGCCGCGAGGACGAAGCAAGGCTGGACGCTGCGCTCACCCGCTTCGAACTGGCCAGCGACATGCTGTCCGACGGCATCTGGGATCTCGACGTGGTGGCCGGCGACCCGGTCAACCCGTCCAACACCTTCTGGTGGTCGACACAGTTCCGCCGGCTGCTCGGCTTCGAAACCGAAGATGAATTTCCGAACCTGCTCGACAGCTGGGCTTCGCGCCTGCATCCGGACGACAGGCCGGGCGTGCTCGACGCCTTCACGCGCCATCTGATGGACCGCAGCGGCAGCACGCCCTACTCGATCGACTACCGGCTGCGCTGCAAGGACGGCGTCTATCGCTGGTTCCGCGCCCGCGGCCGCACCCGGCGCGACGACCGCGGCACGCCGCTGCGCGTGGTCGGTGCGCTCACCTGCATCGAGGCGGAGCACAACGAGCACCACCTGCAGGAAATCGAGGCAAGGCAGCGCGAGCAGCTCAGCGACAACGTGCAGAAGATCCGCGCCATCGTCACCGCCATCCGCGCCATCGCCGACCAGACCAACCGGCTGGCGCTGAACGCGGCGATCGAAGCAGCGCGCGCTGGCGACGCCGGGCGTGGGTTCTCCGTGGTCGCCGACGAGGTGCGCACGCTGTCGGAGCGCACGCGCGAAGCGACCGAACAGATCGCTCGCTTCATCCCCGACGGCGACTGAGGGATGGCCGCGTCCGCGGCCCTCTCTCTTACTTGATCGAGAAGTCGGCGCGGTTCGGCGCCGACTTCGCGTCCTTGCCCTCGGCCGGCCTGTCGCCACCGGCAGCCGGTTCGCCTGCCTTGGGCGCCAGCACGAACAGGCGCGCGTCCTCAACCCGGGCGTTGCGGGTCAGATAGTCCTTCACCGCCTGCGCCCGCGCCAGACCGAGCAGACGCAGATCTTCGTCACTGACTTCGGTACTGGTCAGAATGAGCTTTTCCATTTCCGGCACCGGCAAGTCCTTGGCCATGCCCACCACATTGCGCGGCTTGGGGAAATCCGAGGCCTTGTACACCGCCTTCAGCAGTTCCGGGTACTCGTCCGGCGACACCGTGACACCCTCGACCGAGGTCTTGGCCCGGGCCGCTTTCGCCGCGCGCACTTTCTGGTCAAGCAGCGTACGGCGGTAGCCTTCGATGTCGGTCGCGCGGTCAGTGCGGCCGGTCACCTCCAGTTTCAGCGCCGGCCGGTCGGTGAGCGCCTTGCCCAGCGTGTCCAGCTTGCCGCGCGCCTCGTCATTCAGCACCGCACGACCCGGCTCGAACGCCACGTGATCGAGATCGGCGTCGGAGCCGAACAGCGAACCGAGCAGCGCGAACGGCGAGGTGACCGCCTTCACGATGAGGTTCACGATCACCTTCACCACGATGCCGCCGATCGAGAACTGCGGGTCGGACAGCGAACCGCTGATCGGCAGATTGATGTCGATCACGCCATTGCGGTCCTTCAGCAGCGACACCGCCAGCAGCACCGGCGCCTTGATCGCGTCCGGGCTGTCCACCGGGCTGCCGAAGGTGAGCTGATCCAGAATCACGTTGTTCTGTGCGGTCAGCTGATCCTTGTCGATCTTGTAGGCAATGTTCACGCTCAGCTTGCCCTTCTCGATGCCATAGCCGACGTACTTGCCCGAATACGGCGACAGCGGCGCCAGTTCGATGCCGCGCGCACTGGCCTTGATGTCGAGAAAGAGCGATTCGGCCAGCGGATTGATGCGACCGGTGATGTCGATCGGCGCCGACCCTTCGACCAGACCACGCAGTTCCACCTCGCCGGCAGAGCCGGACGCGGAGCTGAGGCCGGATACCCGACCGCCCAGTTCGGACAGCTGGGCGCGGTAGTTCGGCTTGATGAAGAAATCGCTGAAATCGACCCGACCGCCCTGCATCACGACGGTTTTCACGTCGATCGGCGGGCGTGCCGCATTGATCATCTGCGCCAGCGCCGCACTCTGGCTGCCTGCCGGCGCGGCGGCGCCCTTCGCGGGCGCGACCGGCGCCGGCTTCGCGGCAGCGACCGGTGCCGGCGTCGGCGCGGATGGCGCGGCCGCGTCCTTGCGCACCACGTCCTGCAGGTTGAGCCGGCCCTGCGGCGACACGATGATGCGGGCGAAGTAATCCGACAGCGCGACTTCATTGATGGACAGGCCGGCCAGCAGATCGGGTTTGCGGCTGTCCAGCTTCAGCGCGATGCCGCCGGCGAACAGCGAGCGCCACTTCAGCAGGTCTGCCGCGCTGGCCTTTTCGGTCAGGTGGATGTTCTCGACATTGGTTTCACCGTTCCAGGCCAGCGTCCAGTCAGCGCCCTCGGTTTTCACGCCCAGGTCGCCGCGCAGGCTGAGTGCGCCGGCCAGCAGTTCGGCGTTGAGCTTCTGCGCCAGCCAGGGCTGACCCACCATGAGGTCGAGCCTGCGTGCATCCAGCTTCAGATCCGCCTGCACCGGTGACAGCGCGAAGCCGCCACGGGCGCCGAACAGCCCGCCCCGGGCATCGCGGAAACCGAAATCGACCTTGGACTTCTGCTTCAGGTCGGTGCCCACGTTTTCCAGCTTCAGCGCGATCCGGTCCAGTTCGATCACCGCCGGCGTGGCAAAGCCCCGGTCCTCGAAACGCACCGCGCCGTCCTTCAGATTGAAAGTGGACAGCTGGGCCACCCAGGCGGGGCCGGACGCCGTACCCGAGGGCGGCTTGGCCGATGACGCCGGAGTGTCGCCGGCACGCACCAGCCCGGCCAGATCGATGCTGCCGTCGGCCAGACTCGCTGCACGCAGGCGGGGCTTGCTCAGATCCACGCTGTCAACCGCCACCTTGCGGGTGGACAGATCGATGCGGGCGCCGGTGACCGCGACATCCTCCGCCTGGGCAAAAGGCTGCTTCTCGCCACGGCGGGTGAGCTTGAGCCGGGCCACGCCGGCTTCGGTCACCACCACCTCACCCTGCGGAACACCGTCAACCAGGCGCAGGCCGAAACGGGTACCCAGACGCGCCTGCGCCTGATCGACAGAAAAATTGATCAGGTCGGCGTAGTAGGGGCTGAAACGCGGCAGATCAACGCCGCTTACGGTCAGCTCGCCATCGATGTCCGGTCCGGACGCACGCAGTCGGGCTTCGAGCGACAGCCGCACATTGCCCTCGCCCTGGGCCCCGATCACCAGCGTGGCCGGGGTGTCGCCCTGCAATGAAAAATCCCGCAGCACGACGTCCATCGGTTCGATCGCGTAGCTGAAGGCCTTGGCCGGCAGCTCGTCGGTAAAGGCCACGCGTGCCTGCATCACCTCGAACAAGCCGACCTTCACGTCCAGCGGTACGGGGGCAGGCCTGGCCGCCGCCGGAGCCGGCGACGCTTCGGCGGTGCCGGCCCGGGACCGGGGCTGCAGCGCCAGCAGGTTGAGGCGGCCGTCCTTGCCGCGCGCAATCTCGAAATCCGGCTGATCGATGCGGATGCTGGCGATATCAATCCTGCCGGCCAGCGGCTGGATTTCGTTCAGCACCATGTCAAGCGCCGGCAGCTTGAACAGCGGCTTGCCGTCGCGGCTGTCCAGTTCCAGATCGCGCAGTTCCACCGCACCCTGCAGCACGATGCGCGGCGCCCCCTCTTTCGCTTGCCGGAAATTCAGTTCGATATCGGTGTCGAGCGAACCCGATGCCAGCCGGAAACCGAGCGGTACCGGCGAATATTCATCGAACCCGGCGAGATTGAGCGCGTTGAATTCGATCTTGAGACTCGCTTCGCGCTCATCGACGAAAGGCTTCACCTTGCCGTTGAGCGAGAACGGTGCATCGTTGATGCGCGCCGCCAGAGAAGGCTCGACGAACAGTTCGACGTCGGCCGGCAGGTTGGACACGAAGGGCAGCCCGAGCCGGATGTCGCTGATCACATGCTTGCGTGCGAAGGGCTGGTCATCGATGTCGATGCGACCGTCACGCAGCTGGATGTTGTTGATCGAGAAGCGTGCCGGTTCTTCGCTCGGCGGCTGGTCGAGAATCTTCTGCAGGACGTCGCTGAAATTGAACTGCCCGTGTTCGTCAAGCCGGACCACCTTCAGCACCGGCCGGTCCAGCTCGACCGCACGCACCACCGGCGCGCCCTTGAACAGCGAGGACCACTGGATGTCCACCGCCACCCGGTCCAGCGTGAGTGCCTCGTCCTTGCCATTGGCTTCCAGCAGCCTGATGCCGGACGCGCTCAGTTCCAGCGTGTAGGGGTTGATCGCGACCTCCTGCACCGTAAGCGTACGGCCAAGAAAGGCGGAGCCGTGCTTTTCCGCCAGCGAACGCACCAGATGCGGCGCGGCGAAGGCGCCGAGCAGCCCGAACAGCACCAGGCCCGCGACCAGTCCGAACAGGGTCTTGCGCAGCGCAGGGCGGGATGTGAACGAAGAAAGCGTCATGGCGGCGGAAATGAGATGTGGAAGTGAATCGGCATCAGGACGCACTGGCAGCAGCCAGATGGGCTTCGGCAGCGGAGATGGCCTGATCGAGCTCAGCGATGAAACCCTGCAACGCGGCGTGCAGCGGGTCGGCTGACAGCACGCCGTCTCGCAGCGCGCGCTCCAGCGCGGCTGCTTGCGCGCCGGCGCGGGCAAAGCACAGGTTCAGACACACGCCCTTGAGCGCATGCACCTGGCGAACCAGATCGCCGGGAGAAACGGTCGCCATGCCGGTAAGCAGCCTGTCGCGCAAGGCGCGTACTTCGTCCAGCGTGGTGAGCAGGATGTCGCGGTACAGATCCTGATCGCCGTCGAACTGGTCGGCCACCGCGGCGAGATCAAGTACCTGGGCAGGCGGCGCATCGGGCACCGGCGGCACCGCCTGCGGCGGGCGCATGTTCATCGCCTCACTTCGGTCGAGCGCGGCCGCGGTATGCGCCAGCACACCCAGCAGCGCATGGGTGTCGATCGGCTTGGTCAGATAGGCCCGCATGCCCAGCGCCAGACATTCGTCGCGCTCTTCGGCCACTGCATGCGCGGTCAGTCCGACGATGGGGGGCGCGGCAGCACCGAGGCGGGCGAGGATTTCACGGGTGGCGGTCTTGCCGTCCATCACCGGCATCTGGATGTCCATCAGCACCAGATCGATGCCACCGGCCGTCACACGCTCCAGCGCCTCACGGCCGTTGACCGCCTGCTCCGCGTGCGCGCCGGCCCGGGCGACCAGATGGGCAGCCACCGTGCGGTTCACTGCAACGTCATCAACCACCAGCACGTGCAGATCGGTCAGCGATGCTTCGGCCACCTTGCGGGCTGCGTCACGCACCGCATCGATGTCGGATTCTTCCAGCCACACTTCGGCCCAGAAAGTGGCGCCGACACCCGGTTCGCCGTCACCGCCCACGCTGCCGCCCATGGCTTCGGCCAGTCGCTTGCAGATGGTCAACCCGAGCCCGGTGCCGCCGTGGCTGCGCACCACCGATGCGTCGGCCTGGACAAAGGGCTCGAACAGTGCGGCGATGTCGTCGCCGGCAATGCCGCGGCCGGTATCGCGCACGGTCATGCGCAGCTTCACCATGCGCTCCGCCCGCTCCTGCAGCGCGACCGCGACATCCACCCGCCCGCTGGCGGTGAACTTGATCGCGTTCGACACGAAGTTGTTCAGGATCTGGGTCAGCCGGGTCGGATCGCCCGCAAGCGCCGGTGGCACCTCGGGCGCGACCGAAAAGTCCAGCGCGATGCCCTTGTCCTCGGCCTGCGAGGTAAAGGTGGCGCGACAGGTTTGCAGCACGTCGGACAGCGCGAACGGAATGTTTTCCAGATCCAGCTTGCCGGCTTCTATCTTCGAAAAATCCAGGATGTCATTGACGATCATGCGCAGCTGATCGGCCGCAATGCCCAGCTGGCGGCCGTGGTCGGCCATCGCACCGGTGCGGGCGTTCTCGGCCAGGATGTGAGCCAGCCCGACCACGCCATTGAGCGGGGTGCGGATTTCGTGGCTCATCGCAGCCAGAAAGGCGCTCTTGGCGCGACTGGCTTCGCGTGCATCGGACACCGCCTGTTCGGCACGGGCCAGCAGGGCCTCACGCTCCTGCTCGCGCGCCTGCAGCGACGCCGCCATGCCGTTGAAAGTCCTTGCCAGCACGCTCAGTTCGCGTTCGCCCTGCTCGGCCACCCGAGCATCGAGCTGACCGGAGGCGATACGCTGTGCGCCGTCGGACAGCCGGCGAATCCCGGCCGCGAGCCAGCCGCTCAGCAGCCAGGAGAACAGCGCCGCCAGCCCCATGCCCAGCGCGGCCACCATGGCGGCCAGTCGCTTGGCCTGAGCCACCTTGAGCCGGGCCTGCCTGCTGTCGATGCCAAGCTGCACCCGGCCCACAGCCGCCTCGCCTGCCCTGATTTCGGCCTGGAAGGCGAAAACATCCTGTCCTTCGGCCAGCGGATCGTCCACCGCCTCGAACGGGCGAGCCAGCGCCGCCTGGTCGCCACGCGCGACAACCTCGCGACCGTCCTGATCGAACACCCGCACGAACACCGCTTCTTCACGCGACACCAGATCGAGCGACACGGCCTCGATCTTGGCCAGATCGCTGGCGATCAGCGCATCGGACACCGCCGCAGAAAACAGCGATGCCGCCACCTGGGCGCTGCGGCGTATCAGGTCGGCCTGCGAGCGCTCCATCTGACCCAGCGCGCCGAAGATCGTGACCGACAGCGTGATCGCCTCGATCAGCGCAATGCCGATGATCGCCTTCCAGCGAAAGGACATGCGGGTGATGCGCGAAGCGCTCATGACCGGATCAGCGGGCCGGTTCGGCGAGCAGCGCATCGAGCACACGGATGTCGAGCGCGCGGATCGGATCCCAGTCCCTGTCCTGGGCAGGTACGACGCCCTTGAAACCGATCTGCTTCAACAGTGCCGCCCCCTGCGGGCTTGCTGCGACGGACTGAGCCCCTTCCAGAAAACTGCGGCCCAGCGCCTCCGGCATCCCCGGAAGCCGGGCGAAGGCATGCGGCGGATACTCGGCCGAACGCCAGATCACTTTCAGTCGGTTCCGCACATCGGCATCAATAGACTCCAGCGTGCGCTCGATGCCACCACCGGCTGCCACCAGGCCACGTGACACGTTCAGATAGACCGAGTCGTGCGAGGCGACAAAGCGCGGCTTCACGTTCACCCCGCCCTTTTTCAGTTCGGCCAGCGGAATCACGGTGGCCGCGAAAGCAGCCGGGGACGGAAAAGCCACCTCCTTGCCGTCAAGGTCCTGCACCGCGTTCACGCTGCTGTCGCTGCGTACCACCAGCAGCCCGCGCAGCTTGCGATCCTTCTCGCGCGCAAAGGCCTGATAGCCCGCGCTCTGATGGAACACCACGTAGTGGTAGGGGTTCATGTAGGCGATGGCGTATTCGCCACGTGCCAGGCGCTTCTCGAACTCGGTGATGGTGGGCGCAGTGGCGAAGCGGAACTCGCAGCCGGTGGCAGAGGACATGTCCTTCAGCAGCGGAATCCAGCTCTGTGCAAGTTCGCTGGCCGACTGTTGCGGAACGATGCCGACCGTGACAGTCCCCTCCACCGGACAGGCTGCCTGCAGCGCCGGCGCAGCGATGGTCGCGCACAGCGCGACAAAATGACGCAATGTAAGAATCGGATGCATGGATTCAGGTCGCTCGCTGGACAGGAAAATCGGCGGCACAAGCCGCCCACCGGCGATTCTATCGCTCAAGTCGCATACCGGCCCGGCCGATAGACATATCGACTACCCGTGAAGAATTGCCCAGAACCCGCTCATGTCTGATCTCATCGGATCGGTTGCAAACCTCACCGGTTACCGCGATCGCGATCTCATCGACAGCACCTTCGTATCCGTCCTCGGCGACTGGCTTGATCCGGTGCGCCTGAGCCTCTATCGCTGCGTCGGTGACGTGGCCGATCTGCGGCTGTTGCTGCAGGCGCGCATGCGCAAGGGCGTTGGCATGGAAAGTGGCGATCCGAGCTGGACCGCACTCGAAGCCCTGCCCGCGCTGTCCGGCCAGCCGCATTTCGAACAGGCCTTCGCCACTGACGAACCGCTGCTCGATCTGCCCTTCGAAGGCCAGGAAGGTCCCTGGCTCAATCTGTTTGCGGTGTGGGCCGGCGCACGTCGCTTCGGCATCATCGAACTGGTGAGCGAACAACCTCTTCTGCCGGTACAGCTGCGGCTGGTCGATGGACTGCTGAAAATCTATCGCAACCAGATCAGCCTTCTTGACTACAGCGAACGCGACAGCCTGACCGGACTGCTGAACCGCAAGACCTTCGACGAACAGTTCCTGAAGTGTCTGGACACCATGAGCGCGGCCGTCGGCAGTGACATGCCTGCGCCCAACTGGTGGCTGGGCGTGGTGGATGTGGATCACTTCAAGCGGGTGAATGACACCTGCGGCCACCTGATCGGTGACGAGGTGCTGCTGCTGGTGGCGCGCATCCTGCGCACCGCTTTCCGCCACAGCGAACACCTGTACCGTTTCGGCGGCGAGGAATTCATCGTCCTGCTGCGCGCCGACGACGATGATGAAGCCCATCTGGCTTTCGATTTCTTCCGCACCCAGCTGGCCGGCTTTGCCTTCCCGCAGGTCGGCTCCATCACCGCCAGCGTGGGCTTCACCCGATTGCGGCCGATGGACAACGCCAGCGGCGCGGTCGACCGCGCGGACCGGGCGGTCTATCACGCGAAACGCAACGGTCGGAACCAGGTGCACTCCTACGAATCGCTGCTGCTGGCGGGCGTGCTGAGCGAGGTGAACAACAGCGGCGAGATCGAACTGTTCTGAGCACGGCAGCGTTCTGAAGGAGCGCTGCTGCGCACTGAAAATGAAAAGGGCCGCGGATGCGGCCCTTTTCATTCGCGACTGCGGTCGACTGGACCGCGCGCGGGATGTTGGCGGAGTGGACGGGACTCGAACCCGCGACCCCCGGCGTGACAGGCCGGTATTCTAACCAACTGAACTACCACTCCAGAATCGATGCCGGCGCGAACGCATCCGGACTTGCAGGCCAGCGCTTGGCTGGCGTCCCCACGGGGATTCGAACCCCGGTTATCGCCGTGAAAGGGCGGTGTCCTAGGCCTCTAGACGATGGGGACCTGGACGTTGTCGACTTTCATCGACAACAAAAAAAGGCCGCTTTCGCGACCCTTTCGGTCATCGCCCTGCCTGGTGGCAGCGCGACGTGTGTTGGCGGAGTGGACGGGACTCGAACCCGCGACCCCCGGCGTGACAGGCCGGTATTCTAACCAACTGAACTACCACTCCATGTTGGTGCCGGCAGACTGCTTCCGGACTTGCACGCCAGCATGTAGCTGGCGTCCCCACGGGGATTCGAACCCCGGTTATCGCCGTGAAAGGGCGGTGTCCTAGGCCTCTAGACGATGGGGACCTAGTGGTGAAACTCGGTGCATCTTTACTGCTTTTCTCTTTCGCGCCCAAGTCAGAAAACCTGGTGGAGGTAAGCGGGATCGAACCGCTGACCTCTTGCATGCCATGCAAGCGCTCTCCCAGCTGAGCTATACCCCCGTCGAAAGAGGAGCGCATTATAAACAGTGATCAGCGTTTGTAAAGCGCTTTCGGCGAAATTATTTTCAATCCTTGTCAGCGCGCATCAACAAAAGGACAAAAGGATATCCACTTGACATCAACGGGTTTTCAGTCGCTCCCCTCCGTCAGCACCTTGTCCGGGTTCATCAGTGCATGCGGATCGAAGGCGCGCTTGATGGCCCGCATCAGGTCGAGTTCGACCACGCCCTTGCTCTCTGCCAGCAGCGAACGCTTGAGCTGACCGATGCCGTGCTCGGCAGAGATCGAACCATTCAGCGCCCTCACCGCCTCGTAGACCACCGCGTTCGCGACCTGCGCGTCCGCCAGCAGCCGCGCGTTGTCCGACGCATCGCCGAACGACAGGTTGTAATGCAGATTGCCGTCGCCGGCGTGGCCGAAGGCGACGATGCGCACACCCGGCAGCAACGCCTCAAGCCGCTCGCCGGCCACCTGCAGGAAGAGCGGTATGGCGCCCACCGGCACGCTGATGTCGTGCTTCACGCTGAAGCCCTCGATCCGCTGTGCCTCGGATATATTTTCGCGCAGCGACCACAGTGCGGCGGCCTGAGCACCGTCCTGGGCGATTACCGCATCGCGTACCGTACCCGCCTCCATGCAGGCCGCGAGCAGCGTTTCAAGCCGTTCGCTGATCCGGTCTCCGCTGCCCGCCAGTTCCACCAGCGCGTACCAGGGCGCCGGAACCGACAGAGGATCGCGCGCACCGGGCATGTGCTGCAGCACCATTTCAAGCGCTGTGCGGCCGACCACCTCAAAGGCGTTGAGCGCATCGCCTGCACCGGCCTGGAGCCGATGCAGCAGTTCGATTGCACGCTGCGGGCCGTCGAGCGCCACCCAGGCCAGCGCGGTGTCGGCCGGCTCTGGCGCAAGCTTGAGCACGGCCGCGGTGATGAAGCCCAGCGTGCCTTCGGCGCCGATGAACAGATGCTTCAGGTCATAGCCGGTGTTGTCCTTGCGCAGCGCACGCAGACCGTCCCACAGCCGACCGTCGGGCAGCACGACTTCGAGGCCGAGCACCTGATCGCGTGCGTTGCCGTGACGCAGCACATGTACGCCGCCGGCATTGGTCGACAGATTGCCGCCGATCTGGCACGAGCCTTCGGACGCCAGACTGAGCGGAAACAGCAGGCCCGCCTTACGCGCCGCCTGCTGCACGGCCGCCAGCGTGCAGCCGGCTTCGACCGTGATCGATGCATTGTCCGGATCGATGGCGCGGATGCGGTCGAGCCGCGACAGGCTCACCAGCACTTCGCGCCGTCCGGCGTGCGGTGTCGCACCGCCGCACAGGCCGGTGTTGCCGCCCTGGGGCACCATGGGCAGACGCGCCTCGTTGCAGACGTGAACCACCTGCACCAGTTCATCGACCGTCGCCGGACGCACCACGCACAGCGCCTCGCCACTGTAGCGGCCTCGCCAGTCGGTGAAGTGCGGCGCGGTATCAACCGGATCGGTCAGCACATGGGCGTCGCCGACCACGGCACGGAACCGGGCCAGCGCGGAATCGATCAGGCCGCTTTCCATGCCGCTGCGCCTCCGCGCTCAGTCTTCGGTGATGACTTCGGCGTACAGGTCGTGCACGTCGCAGTCGGTGATGCGCACCCGCACGAAATCGCCGACTTCGAGATTCTGGCCGTCGAGGATGTGCACCAGACCGTCGATGTCCGGCGCGTCACCCTCAGAGCGCGCGACCGCGCCGTCCTCATCGACCTCGTCAACCAGCACGATCATTTCGCGGTCGATCTTCTCTTCCAGTCGCTGGGTGGAAATGTCTTCCTGGAACTCCATCAGGCGCTGACGGCGTTCTTCACGCACCTCTTCCGGCAGCGCGCCCGGCAGGTCGTTGGCGCTGGCGCCGTCGACCGGCGAATACGCGAAACAGCCGACACGGTCGAGCCGCGCTTCGCCGAGGAATTCGAGCAACTCCTCGAATTCCTGTTCGGTCTCGCCCGGGAAGCCGGCGATGAAGGTGCTGCGGATGGTGATGTCCGGACAGATCGAGCGCCAGGCGCGGATGCGTTCGAGATTGTTCTCGGCATTGGCCGGACGCTTCATCGCCTTCAGCACGCGCGGGCTGGCGTGCTGGAAGGGCACGTCGAGGTAGGGCAGGATCTTGCCCTCGGCCATCAGCGGAATGATGTCGTCGACATGCGGGTACGGATACACGTAATGCATGCGTACCCACATATCCAGTTCGCCCAGCGCGTTCGCGAGGTCATACAGCTTGGTACGCAGCGGCTTGCCGCCCCAGAAACCGGTGCGGTACTTCACATCGACGCCGTAGGCGCTGGTGTCCTGCGACACGATGAGCAGTTCGCGCACGCCGGCATCGCGCAGCGCTTCGGCTTCACGCATCACGTCGCCGATCGGCCGGCTCACCAGATCGCCGCGCATCGACGGAATGATGCAGAAGCTGCAGCGGTGATTGCAGCCTTCGGAAATCTTCAGGTAGGCGTAGTGCGAGGGCGTGAGGCGTATGCCCTGCGGCGGCACCAGATCAGAGAAGGGGTCGTGCGGCTTGGGCAGGTGGCGATGAACCGCGTCCATCACCTCTTCGGTCGCGTGCGGACCGGTCACTGCCAGCACCTGCGGATGGGCGGACAGCACCTGCTGGCGCTTCGGCCCCTCCGCGCCCATGCAGCCGGTCACGATCACCTTGCCGTTCTCGGCCAGCGCTTCGCCGATCGCGTCGAGCGATTCCTCGACCGCGGCATCGATGAAGCCACAGGTATTGACCACGACGACATCGGCATCGTCGTAGGTCGGCACGATGTCGTAGCCTTCGGAGCGCAGACGGGTGAGGATGGACTCGGAATCCGAAGTCGCCTTCGGACAGCCGAGTGAAACGAAGCCAACCTTGGGGGCCGGCTTCGCGGTGCTGCCAGATTCAGAAGTACGGGTCACGCCGCGTCTCCGCCGCAAAACCCGACATTTTACTTGTTTTGCGGGCCTTTATCGCCCCCCGGACCGAAACCCGGGAACTTGAAACCGGACATCATCGAGCGGGTCTGCTGCTCGATCTGTTCCTGCATCTGCACGAACATGCGCTTGCTCTGCTCCATGTAGGCACCCATCATGCCTTGCATGGCCGGGCCCTGGAAGTTCAGAAACTGCGCCCACAGGTCCTTGCTCATCGCGTTGTTGTCACCATAGATGGTGCGCGCCTGTTCCTGCAGCTTGGACTGTACGTCGGTGAAGGCCTTGATGTTGCCTTCGAGGTACTTGCCCATCATGCCCTGCATCGCATTGCCATAGAAGCGGATCATCTGCGACAGCAGGTCGGACGTGAACATCGGTACGCCTTCGCTCTCTTCTTCGATGATGATCTGCAGCAGGATGCTGCGGGTGAGGTCTTCGCCGGTCTTGGCATCGACCACCTGGAACTCTGCGTTCTCCAGCACGAGTTCCTTCACATCGGACAGCGTGATGTAGGAGCTGGTACGGGTGTCGTAAAGCCGGCGGTTGGGGTACTTCTTGATCAGGCGGTTGGTGGAACTCGTTCCCTCGCGGCTTTCGGAAGCGCTCATTGTGTGGTGTCCTCGCTCGTTTGAACTGCCCCGGGGCGGTGTGCCCGCCCACTCTTTTTCGATCATACAGCAAGCAAAGGCCTTATGCGGCAGTGCCGCATAAGGCCTTGCGAACCGTCACAAAGCGATGCTGCTGTGCGATGTGGCAGGAATTACTGGTAGTACAGGCCGCCGTTGATGTTCAGCGTTGCGCCGGTCACATAGCCCGCGTTTTCCGAAGCGAGGTAGGACACGGCGGCGCCGATCTCTTCCGGCTTGCCCAGACGCTTCATCGGCACCGAGTCGATGATGCCCTGACGGATGTCCTCGCGGATGGCCATCACCATGTCGGTTCCGATATAGCCCGGAGCGATGGCGTTCACGGTCACGCCCTTGGACGCCATTTCAGCGGCCAGCGCCTTGGTGAAGCCGACCACGCCGGCCTTGGCGGCCGAGTAGTTGGTCTGGCCGGCCTGGCCCTTGACGCCATTGACCGACGAAATGTTGATCACGCGGCCCCAGCCACGCTCGGCCATCTTGCCGGCGACGTGATGGGTCACGTTGAACAGGCTGTCCAGATTGGTGGTCAGCACCGCATCCCACTGCGCCTTGTCCATCTTGGCGAAGAACTTGTCGCGGGTGATGCCGGCGTTGTTCACGACCACATCGACCGGACCGATGTCCTGTTCAACCTTGTCGATCATGACCTTGCAGGAATCGTAGTCGGACACGTCGCCCTCGGCGGCTTTCATTTCAAAGCCTTCGGCCTGCATCTTGGCCAGCCATTCGTCCTTTTGGGGGAACGCGGGCAGACAGTTCGCCACGACGGTGTAGCCGTCCTTGGCCAGTGCCTTGCAGATTGCGGTACCCAGACCGCCCATACCCCCGGTAACCAGGGCAACTCGTTTCGTCATGACTTCTCTCCCAGCCAGCTGCGTTGAAAACCTTCCACCCCCGCCGGTCGGAGTGGAAGGTGCGCGCGGACCTCCGCGCAGGCGATCAGGACATGTGCTGGCCGCCGTTGATTGCGATGTTGGCGCCGGTGACGAAGGCCGCTTCGTCCGACGCCAGATAGGCCACCAGGCCTGCGATCTCTTCCGGCTTGCCGAGACGGGAAACCGGAATCTGCGGCAGGATCTTGGTGTCCAGGATGTCCTGCGGGATGGCGGTCACCATCTTGGTGCCGATGTAGCCCGGAGAAATCGTGTTCACGGTGACACCCGCACGCGCCACTTCCAGCGCCAGCGCCTTGGTGAAACCGTGCATGCCGGCCTTGGCGGCCGAATAGTTGGTCTGGCCGAAGGCGCCCTTGGAGCCATTGACCGACGACACATTGACCACGCGGCCCCACTTGCGCTCGGTCATGCCGTCGATGACCTGCTTGGTCATGTTGAAGCAGGAGTCGAGGTTGGTGCTCATCACCACGTCCCAGTCCGCCTTGGTCATTTTCTTGAAGGTCATGTCGCGGGTGATGCCGGCGTTGTTCACCAGCACGTCAACCGGCCCCACTTCCTTGGTCACCGTTTCGACACACGCCTTGCAGGAGTCGAAATCCGACACGTCGCACGGGTAGGCCCGGAAGCCGTAGCCCATGTTGTTCATGGTCTGCAGCCATTCGGCTGCCTTCGTATTGCCAGGACTGTGGGTGGTCACCACGCGGAAACCCAGCGCGGCGAGCTTGATGCAGATCGCTTCACCCAGTCCTCCCATACCGCCCGTTACCAGTGCGACTCGCGTCATTTCCTTGTCTCCTTTTATTAGTCGAGGGTGTGTCTTCCGCAGCCCCCCTCATGAGGCTGCCATGCGTTCAGTTCGTTGCGCTGCCTTTCACGTAACGCCCGGGTGCGGGCTCGATCACCGTGTATTGCGCATTGCCCGCTTGTGACGGGGGCGCGACCTTCTTGCCTGACTTCGCAGTCAGCCACTTGATGTAGTGCTTCCACCAGCTGCCCGGCTGTTCGCTGGCGTTGGCGCGCCATTCCTCGGCGGTCGAGGCGTCGCCGCCGATCCAGTGCGAGCGCTTGTCCTTGGACGCCGGATTGATCACGCCGGCCACATGGCCGCTGGCGCCCAGCACGAAGGTGGTATCGCCGCCCAGCAGCTTGCGCACCAGATAGGCGCCGGTCCAGGGCACGATGTGGTCTTCCGAGGTGGCCAGCAGATAGGCCGGCATATCCACCTTGCCCAGATCGGCCTTCACGCCCAGCATGTCCAGCTTGCCCGGCACACGCAGGCTGTTTTCCAGATACAGGTTGCGCAGATACCAGGCCAGGAAGGGGCCGGGCAGGTTCGTGCTGTCGCAGTTCCAGTGCAGGATGTCGAAGGCCGGCGGCGTTTCGCCCTTCAGATAGTTGCCGACCACGTAATTCCAGATCAGGTCGCTCGGTCGCAGGCTGCTGAAGGTCTGCGCCAGTTCGCGGCCGGGCAGCAGGCCACCGCGGCCCAGGGTCTGTTCGCGCATCGCGACCATGCCCTCGTCCACCAGGCAGCCGATTTCGCCGGCATCGGAGAAATCGAGCAGCGTGGTGAGCAGCGTGACGCTGGCCGCGGGCTTTTCACCGCGACCGCAGGCCACCGCCAGCGCCGACGCCAGCAGCGTGCCACCGACGCAGAAGCCCGTGGTGTTCGGCTGCGCGTCGCCACTGATGCCGCGCACCACATCGAGTGCGGTCAGCGGGCCCAGTCGCAGATAATCGTCCCAGGTGAAGTTCGCCAGCGCCGCATCCGGACTGCGCCAGGAAATGAGGAACACCGTGATGCCCTGCTCCACCAGGAAGCGCACCAGCGAGTTCTCCGGCTGCAGGTCCATCAGGTAATACTTGTTGATGCAGGGCGGCACGATGAGCAAGGGCTTCGCGTGCACCTTGTCGGTCTTCGGCGCGTACTGGATGAGCTGTATCAGTTCGTTCTCGAACACCACCGAACCTTCGGTGACCGCAAGATTGCGGCCGACCTCGAAGGCGCCGGGCGCGGACATCGAAATCTGCCCCTGCTGCAGGTCACGCAAAAGGTTTTCCATACCGCGACGGATGCTGTCGCCTTCGGTACGCAGCGCGGTTTCGACGAATTCGGGATTGGTGGCCGCGAAATTGGCCGGCGACAGCGCCTCGATCACCTGTTTGGACAGGTAGCGCATGCGGTCCTTCGCGCGGCCGTCAGCCACAGGTGTGGCCTCGACGCAGTCACGCACGAAGGCGGAATTGATCAGATAGGCCTGACGCAGATAGTCGAAATACGGCTTGCTCCATTCCGGGGAGCGGAAGCGGCGGTCACCCGGCTCGGCCTTGGCGACCGGCTGCACGCCTTCTTCACCCGGCTTGTGCTGGGCAAAGGCCTGCCAGAGCTGATGCTGATTTTCCAGCCACTGCTGCTGCAGGGCCGCAAAACGGGCCGCTTCGGGTGCCGGGAAGGCGCTGCCGGCGGTCGGCGCGTGCACGGCCAGCGCACTCTGCTGGCGAGACATGAAATCACTGAAGTTCTTGCCCATGGCGGCCATCATGGCCGTCCAGTCGGGCGGGAGTGCCTCGTTGCGAGGCGGGACGGACTTTCCGGGTGCTGCCGAGTCACTGCTCATCAAACCAAACCCCGTTCGTTCTTGTATCAGGCGCGATGCGGCGGCATCGCTCGGATCTGCGAGCATCTTGCCGTCGACGGGCACGCCGGGCGAGCATATCAGTGCCGGACGCGCACGGGCGCCTCCTCTGTCCGGCAATCGCAGTGCGAGAGATTGTTGCATCGCACAAAATCACTGTCAATCCCGGCCGCCGGATGTCCGTTCCGCGCGGTCATACCCGCCCGAAAGGCCCTGATGTACATCGTTGCGATTGCGTGGATCTATGTGGTGCTGATGATGGCCGTGACCGAAAACTCGGTGGTGGCGGGCGTGATGACCGTCGTGTTCTACGGTCTGGCGCCGCTGGCACTGTTCCTGTGGCTGTTTGGCACGCCGGCGCGGCGACGCGCGCGGATGGCGCGGTCGCGGCCGGGGGAGGATGGATCTTCGGAAGGCTCAGTGGCCGTGGGCGAAGCCGTCGACGAAGTGGTGGATCAGCACGATGCTGCCCACGCCGAGCGAAATCAGTAGCACCTGCTGCAGCGTGGCGCCGATCTCCGCCCGCTTGTGCAGACCCGGAATCAGATCGGCCACCGCCACGTAGATCATGCTGGCCGCTGCAATGCACAACAGATAGGGCACCGCATCGCCCACCAGTGACAGCGCGAAGTAGGCCCCCACCGCGCCGACCAGCGTGGCCATGCTGGACAGCAGATTGAAGGCCAGCGCACGCATGCGGCTCATGCCCGAGTGCAGCAGCACCAGGTAATCGCCCACTTCCTGAGGGATTTCGTGCGCCACGATGGCGGTGGCGGTCACGATGCCCAGCGGCACGCTCTGCGCGAACGCCGCCGCGATCAGCACGCCATCGACGAAGTTGTGGAAGGCATCGCCGATCAGGATGAGCGACGCGGCGCGCGCGCCTTCGTTGCCGTGACCGTGCGCATGACCGTGCGGATGTCCGTGGCCGTGGTGATGGGTCAGCGCCGCCTGTTCGGCGTGATGCGCATCTTCATGTACCGCCTGGTGAGCCAGTTCTGCCGGGTCATGCGCTTCGCAGCTGACTTCGTGGCAGTGCCGCCACAGCACCAGCTTTTCCAGCAGGAAGAAGCCCAGAATGCCGGCCAGCAGCAGCGAGGTCGCCAGTTCCACGCTGCCGATTTCCTCGATCGCCTGCGGCAGCACGCCCAGCAGCGCGGCGCCGAGCAGCGCGCCGACTGAGTAGCTGATGAGCATGGGAATGCGCTGCAGATTCACCGCCATCCCGAAGAGGGCGGCGGCGCAGACGCTGATCGCGCCGCCGGCTACCGAGGCGAGCACGATCCAGGCAAGTACGGACATGAGGGAGGTCGAAACTGAAAATGGACTCTTATTATCCTTGATACGACGGTTCTGCGCCCAGCCCTGACGCATCGCGCGCCAGCCAGACCAGGCTGGCCATGCGGCCGCAGCGCCCGTCGCGGCGGTAGGAGTGGAACAGGCCTGCCTGGCTCACCGTACACAGGCCACCGCCGTACACCGCATGCACACCGGCACGCGCCAGTTCCAGCCGCGCCAGCAGATAGATGTCCGCATGCAGCCGGTCGCCGGTCCCGGGCCGGAAGGCCGCCGCCGCTCCGGGCAGGCGTTCGAGAAACACCGCCCTCACCTCCGGCCCGACCTCGAACGCGTCCGGACCGATGGCCGGCCCCAGCCAGGCCATCATTTCGCCCGGCGCCCCGCCCATGCGCTGTACGGTGCGCGTCAGCACACCCATCGCCAGTCCGCGCCAGCCCGCGTGGGCGGCGGCCACCACCGTGCCCTGCCGGTTGCAGAACAGCACCGGCAGGCAGTCGGCGGTCATGACCGCGCACACGCTGCCCGCGCGGCGCGCGATCGACGCGTCGCCGGTGCCGCAGCGTTCTTGGTCGGCATCGAGCACCTCGACGCCATGCACCTGATCCAGCCACAGCGGTTCGGCCGGCAGATGGGCGCGCAGCAGCGCCCGGTTGGCCGCCACCGCGTGTGCGTCGTCGCCGACATGGCTAGCCGGGTTGAAACTGTCGAACGGCGCGGCGCTGACGCCGCCCAGGCGGGTGGTGACACAGGCGCGCACCGCCGGCGGCGCCGGCCAGTCCGGCACGATGAGCGGCAGTGCGGGCGCGCTCATGCCGCCGCCCTCAGACTGTCCAGCAGCGCAACCAGATCGGCCGGCAACGGCACTTCCCAGCGCACCTCCTCGCCGCTGCGCGGATGCACCAGTCCGAGCCGCCAGGCGTGCAGGGCCTGACGGGAAAAGCGTTCGGCCACGTTACGCGGGGCATACACCTCGTCGCCGAGCAGCGAATGCCCGATGTGCGCCATATGTACCCTGATCTGATGGGTGCGGCCGGTTTCGAGGCGGCATTCGACCAGCGTGGCATCGCGCAGCCGCTCGCGCACGAAATAGTGGGTACGCGCCGGCTTGCCGCCGGCCTGCACCACCGCCATGCGGATGCGCTGTACCGGATGGCGGCCGATCGCCGCATCCACGGTGCCATCGGCGCCGACCGAGCCGGCCACCACCGCAAAATAGCGGCGCGACACGGTGCGCGCCTGCAACTGGCGTACCAGATCGGTCTGGGCCTCTACGGTACGGGCAATCACCAGCAGCCCGCTGGTGTCCTTGTCCAGCCGATGCACGATGCCGGCGCGCGGCACGCGGGCCAGTTCCGGCCAGCGGAACAGCAGCGCATTGAGCAGCGTGCCGTCCGGCACGCCATTGCCCGGATGCACCACCAGACCGGCCGGCTTGTCGATCACGATCACGGTGTCGTCCTCGAACACCACGCGCAGCGGGATGTCCTGCGGCGCGTGCACCGTGTCTTCCGGCAGTGCGCCCGGATCCAGTTCGAGACGTTCGCCGCTGAAAGTACGTCTGCGCGCGTCGGCGCATTCGCGCCCGTCAACCCGTACCCGGCCCTCGCGCAACCAGCCCTGCAGGCGGCTGCGCGAATACTGCGACCACACTTTCGCCAGCACCGCATCGAGCCGCTCACCGACCACGCCCGCAGGGACTGTCGCCTGCAGGCTCTCCGGAGTCGGGTGCGGCGGCTGCTCGGCGATATAATCGTCGTCTTGCGTATCTTCCAGGGTCAGAGCGGTCATGTGGCGTAGTGTAGCGATACTGTGGGTGGCTCTGGCCGCCGGGTGCGGTCTTCTGCCGGACAAGATCGACGAGACGGTGAACTGGTCTGCCCAGCGCCTTTACCAGGAAGCCAAGGAGCTGCTGGGCGAAGGCTCGTACGAGCAGTCGATCAAGATGTACGAGAAGCTGGAAGCCAAGTATCCGTATGGCCGCTATGCCCAGCAGGCGCAGATTGAGGTTGCCTATGCCTACTACCGGCAGGGTGAGCGCGTTCAGGCTGTAGCCGCCTGCGACCGCTTCATCCGTCTGCACCCGAACCACCCCAACGTCGACTACGTCTATTACCTGCGCGGCCTGGTCCATTTCAACGAGGACCTGGGCATCATGAGCAATCTGTCGCGCCAGGACATGACCGAACGTGATCCCAAGGGGCTGCGCGACTCGTTCGATGCACTGAAGGAACTGGTGACCCGCTATCCGGAGAGCAAGTACGCCCCGGACGCCACCGTCCGGATGAACTATCTGGTCAATTCGCTGGCGGCCCACGAGGTGCATGTGGCGCGCTACTACGTCAAGCGCGGCGCTTACCTGGCAGCGGCCAATCGCGCCCAGTTCGCGGTGAGCAACTACCAGGAGTCGCCTGCGGTCGAAGAGGCGCTCTACATTCTGATGGTGGCCTACGATTCGCTTGGGCTGACCGATCTGCGCGACGACGCGCAACGCATCATGGCCAAGAACTATCCGAAGAGCGACTTCCTTGCCCGTGGTTTCAAGAGGCCGGGCGAGGATGATCCGTGGTGGAAGCTCTGGTAAGCGTCCGGCACCCCCGTCGCATCTCCTGAATCCCACCCTGCAGAAGGAGACGGACCATGTACAGCAAGGTACTGCTCGCCTACGACGGCTCTGAATCCGGTCGGCGCGCGCTGCTCGAATGCGCGGAAATCAACGATCTGCTGCATGCGGACATCCATCTGCTGGCGGTAGCCCCGATCGCGGCCACGCTGTTCGTCGCCGAAGGTTTCGTCGCCGACGTACCGCAGGAAGAGGAGAACGAACGTTTCTCCGAAGTGCTGAAGGAAGGGCTGGAGCAACTCAAGGCACGTGGCGTCACCGCCGAAGGGCATCTGGTGACCGGCGACCCGGTGCGTGAAATCAGCCGTCTGGCGCACGAGCTGAAGATCGGTCTGATCGTGATCGGGCACACCCATCACGCCTCCCGCCTGGAACGCTGGTGGAAGGGCTCGGTCGGCGCCTCGCTGGTTGAGGAAGCGCCCTGCAACATCCTCATCGTCGTCCAGCGGCCGGCATGAGCGCGGCCCGCGCGCCCTCACCCGCTTCCCGCGACAGTCAGCGCGACTGGCAGCAGTACTCGGTACTCGTCGTCGATGACGAGGAAGGCATGCGCAGCTTCATCAGCCGTGCGCTCGGCCCGCGCTGCGGGCTGGTCGAAACCGCCGGCAGCGTGGAGCACGCGCAGCAACTGTTCGCGCGCCTGCACTTCGACCTCATCATCCTCGACATTTCGCTGCCCGGCCGCAGTGGGCTGGAATGGCTGAACGAGCTGCGCGATCAGGGCCATCAGTGCGACGTCATTCTGATCACCGCCTTCGCCGACATCGAAACCGCGATCAACGCGCTGCGCGCAGGTGCTGCGGACTTCATCCTCAAGCCTTTCCGCATTGACCAGATGATGAACGCGGTCGGTCGCTGCTTCGACCGCGCCGGCCTGCTGCGCGAGAACTACGTGCTGCGCCGGGAAATCGCGCGCCAGACCGAGGGCGTAGAAGGCATGGTGGGTGAATCGCAGCCGGTGCGCGAACTGGCCACCGTGCTGCGGCGCGCCGCAGCAATGCCCAGTACCGTGCTGCTGACCGGCGAATCCGGCGTCGGCAAGGAAGTGGCCGCCCGCGCACTGCACCAGATGAGTCCGCGCGCGGTCGCGCCCTTCGTGCCGGTCAATTGTGGCGCCATCAGCGCCGAACTGATCGAATCCGAACTGTTCGGCCATGTGAAGGGCGCCTTCACCGGCGCCCAGGACAACAGTCCGGGTCTGCTGTTCTACGCCCAGGGCGGCACCCTCTTTCTGGACGAAATTTCCGAACTGCCTGCGGCCATGCAGACCAAGCTGCTGCGGGTGCTGGAAGACCGCATGATCCGCCCGGTCGGCTCGTCGCGCGAAGTGCCGGTCGACATCCGCGTGGTCGCGGCCACCAACCGCGATCTGGCCACCGAGGTGCGCGCCGGCCGTTTCCGCCAGGACCTGTTCTACCGGCTCGACGTGGTACGCATCACCATCCCGCCGCTGCGCGAGCGGCGCGAGGACGTGAAGCTGCTGGTCGCCCACTTCATGGCCCAGCTGTCGTCGCGGCTGGGCGTGGCACCCATTCCGCTCGACCGCGACACCGCCGCGCGCATGGCTACGCACGACTGGCCGGGCAATATCCGCGAGCTGCGCAATCTGGTCGAACGCGCGCTCATCCTCGGCTACTTCCCGGCCGACGCCTTCGGCACGCTCACGCCGCCCCGTTTCACCGAACCGGCCGCGGCGCTGGAAGACGTCGAGCGCAAACACATCCTCGACGTGCTCGCCGCCTGCGGCGGCAACAAGTCCGAAGCCGCCCGCCAGCTTGGCGTGTCCCGCAAAACCATAGAACGCAAGTGCGCGCAGTGGGGCCTCGCCGGGGTTTAGCGACGCACTGCGTCGCTCCGGCGAGGCGGGTCGGCTGTGCAAAGCCGACCTCCCACATAAGGATAAAGGCGACGCATGCGTCGCCCCTGCGAGGCAGGTTCGCCATGCAGGGCGAACCTCCCACATAAGGGGTTTAGCGACGCACTGCGTCGCTCCGGCGAGGCGGGTCGGCTGTGCAAAGCCGACCTCCCACATAAGGATAAAGGCGACGCATGCGTCGCCCCTGCAAGGCAGGTTCGCCATGCAGGGCGAACCTCCCACATAAGGGGTTTAGCGACGCACTGCGTCGCGCCGGCGAGGCGGGTCGGCTGTGCAAAGCCGACCTCCCACACAGGGGTTTGGCAGCGCATGCACTGCTCCGGCAACACGGACCGGCCGTGCAAAGCCGGCCTCCCGCACAAGCGCTTGAACCATGCGGTCGCCCGGGGCGCCGACCGCGCCTCACGCCGCCAGGCGCTGCACCTTTTCCAGTGCTTCACGCACGGCCAGCACCGCACGTGCGTCGAGCGCCTGTGCGCGCGCCTGTCCAGCGCACAGCGCGCCGCGGAAGCCAAGGTAATCGGGGCACCGCTGCGCCAGCGCCGGGATGTGAGCCACCCGCAGCGAGCCCGCGAGCCCGCACAGCAGGCCGCGCGCGCGGGCACGTTCGACGAAACCGGACAGCCATTCGGTGCTGGCGACGTCCGGCAGGCTGTGGCCGGTTTTCAGCGCGGTATCAACCATGACGCCGTCGAAACCCGCGTCGGCGACCGCGTCGACCAGATCCGGCGGCGGCGCAAGGTCAGCGAACATGACCGCGATGCGGCGTGCGCCGGCCAGCGGCGTCAGACCGCGCAGGCAGGCACGCACGGCGGCGTAGTCGCGCCCGCCCTGCTGCCAGTTCCCGGGGAAAAGTCCGGCCTTCACGTAATCGACACCGGTCGCGGCAATGCGCGCCATCGCGCTCTGCACCGCAGGTGCGTCCGGCTCGACATTGCCGGCAGTGGCGCTGGTGAGCGTACGGCCGGCGACGAAGTCGACGACCTCGCGGATCACGTCCACCGGCAGTGCGCCGAGCGCACCGTCGGCCGGCTGCTTCAGGTCGATCAGATCCACCCCGGCTTCGAGCACGATGCGCGCCTCATCGAGGTCGCGCACGCTGGCCAGCATGCGGATCACGCCTGCACTCCGGCGCGGTGCGCATCGATGCGTTCGACCAGCCAGCCCCAGGCTTCGAGTTCGGCCGGGCCGGCGGTCTTGTCGATGGCGATCTGCAGATAGGCGAGTTCGGCGTCGATCTTTTCCATCGGCAGCATGTGCAGCCGGCTCACCAGAATGGCCGCTTCGATCACCGCCGAACGTGCACGGTTGAAACCCGGAAACACGCCATGGCTCTCTTCATGCACGGTGCGGCAGTACAGGCGCGGGCGGACTTCGTCCTCCTCGACCTCGACCAGTTCGAGTTCGCGGTGGGCCAGCGTGTTTGCCAGCCGGGCGCAGCCTATCTTCTCGGCGGCCTGCACCGGCCAGTCGCGGCGGCCGGTCAGCGCGCCGGCGAACACGCGCACGTCGTCGGTGAAATTCACCACCGCGATGCGGGTGGCCAGCACATTGTCCAGCGTGCCGGACGGCCGGAAGGGCGCGAGCACGGTGAGGCCGCGTTCTTCGCGCACGCCCAGCGGCGTAATGTGGGTGCGGCCCTGCACGTCCACGGTGGTCAGTATGGTTTCCCAGATCATGCTTGGTCCTGTGTGTCGTCCGGCGGTGCCGGGTCAGCGTCGGCCGGCCTGCGCTTCGTCTTGCGCTGCAGCGTGGTACCGGGCGCGCAATGCGCCATCAGGTCCTGCGCCTTCTTCTCGACTGCGGCGCCCCAGTCCAGTTCCTCGTCCTGCGCGTAGCGGCGGCCCAGCTGCCAGGCGATCTGCGCGCGCGCCAGTTCGACGCCGAGGTAGAAGGCGTGCGCGCCGTCGTCGGCAACATTCAGGCCCGGGTACAGCGCGAACGGGTCGGTGCCCACCTGCATGCCATCGCGGTTGTAGATGTGCATACCCTGCTCGCTGAGCTGGATGCGGAAGTTCGGATCGCGCACCGTGGCGGCGATGTCCGCGATGTCCTGCGGCGAGTCCGGGAAAGGACGGCGCTGGTGGGTGGTCATCAGCTCGCTGGAATAGTCGCGCGGCAGCGCGTTGTCCTCGCGCGCGGCGAACATGACGCGACGCGCGATATCCGCTTCCTTCACCGCGCGGCGGGCGTGCGGACTCACTTCAGTGGCCAGCACCGCACCGACGCGCAGTTCGGAAATGATGCCGAACAGCAGCGCGTTGATGCCGCTGGTATCTGCGTCGGTCAGTTCGGTCAGATTGCCCACCCCCATCATGATGGGGATGTCCGGATGGGTTCGCCGCAGCTCGTGATAGCGCACGATGGACGCGGTGAAGCCGAAGTGGATGGGCTCGATGATCGGGTCGGCGTAGAAGGGCAGACCGCGCGCGGTCATGATGTCCGCCGCCTCGCGCAGCGAATCGAGGTCGCCCGGCGTGTCCGGGATCAGCACCGGAATGGCGTCGACCTCGTCGGCCACCCACAGCGTGCTCTTCTTCAGGCTGAGCAGATAGTCGGCGCCGGCGCGCGCGCCGCGCAGCAGGTCATCTGTGTTCAGCGAATCGATGCTCACCTGGAAGCCTTCGGCCTTCAGCGCGCGGATGCAGTCTTCCATGTGCGGGAAGTCGGTGTCCGGCAGACAGCCGATGTCGATCACGTCCGCGCCGTCGCGGCGGTAACGGCGCGCGGTGGCCAGCACCGCATCGACATCGACCTGGGGCGCATCGACGATTTCCGCGAAGATGAGCACGTCGTGCCGGTCGAGCACCCGCTTCTTCGCCTTGCGGCCGAAGTGCATCGGCAGATCCTTCACCTCGTCCGGGCCGCGCTGCACCGGCACGCCGTAGTGCTGCGCCAGTGCGTCGAGGTCGCCACGGCAGCGGCCGGGCACGACGATGCGGTCGGCCTGCACCTGATCGACCGGCAGCCGCCGGCGTATCAGGTCGGCGGTCATCAGGCCGGCGACATTGATGCCGATGTCCAGCACCCGCGGCTCGAAGGGCAGCGGGTGCATGTCGTCCAGTACCCGGTGCAGGCTCTTCCACGCCAGATGCCCGGTCAGGAAAAGAATGCGTTCGCCGGGGATGGGCTCGCCGGAGGGGACCTGCTGTTCAGCCATGTCGGTGGGGTCGGTCGCCGCAGCGCCCGCTCAGCGCTGGACCGCCGCGAGCCGCTGCCTGAGCGCGACCTGCAGTTCTTCGACGTTCTTCACCACGGTCACACCCTCGAAACCGGACAGACGCGCGGTGTGCTCCAGGTCGATGGCGCGCGGGTACAGCGTCACCCATTCGCTGGGCGATTCGGTGATCACCACCGGCTCGTTGTCGCAGGCGAACACGATGATGGGTATGCGCAGCTTGCCGGCCTGGGCAAAGATGTTGCTCACCAGCGTGTCGGAAATGCCGCTGGCGCACTTGGCCACGGTATTGGACGTGGCCGGCGCGATCACCACGGTGTGGTACTGCCCCTGATAGAACAGCCCGACCGGCGCCGCACTGGCGGTGCTGTCACGGAAGATGCGGTAGCGCTTCTTCATGTCGACCAGCGGGTAGCCGTACATGTTGAGCACTTCTTCGCCGGCGCTGGACAGGAAGAGGTCGATGCCGCTCAGCGTGTCGGCGAATTCCAGCGATTCCTTCAGGAAGTGGCCGGAGCCGGTCAGCCCCCAGGCGATGCGCGCATCGGGCAGGACTTCGGCTTCATCCGGAATGTCGTTCAGGCGGGGATCAGTAGCCATCACCCGCCTGCGTATCGGTATCGATGTCCAGTCGCTTCATCTTGCGGTAAACGGTGTTGCGGCTCACCCCGAGCTCGCGGGCGAGGCCGGCGATGTTCCAGCGGTGGCGGCGCAGTTCGGCCAGCAGCGCGTCGCGCTCGGCCGACTGCAGCGGATTGAGGTGGCTGGTCGGCGACGGCGGCGGCACATCAGCGTGGCTGTCGGCCGCGGGCAGCGCGGCCACCGGCGGCGCCGGCATCGGCTCGGGCGCGTCCATCAGTTCGGCCGGCATGTCGCGCAGCGTGATTTCTCCGCCGTCGCACATGGCGACCAGCGTACGCAGCACGTAGCGCAGCTGGCGGATATTGCCCGGCCAGCGGTAGCGGTCCAGCACCTGCATCGCCGCCTGACCCAGACGCACCGGCGGATGACGGCCGGCGCCTTCCTCGTTCAGGCAGCGCTCGATCAGCGCGCGGCGGTCGGTGCGCTCGCGCAGTGGCGGCAGCGTCACTTCCATGCCGCGCAGGCGGTAGTACAGATCTTCGCGGAAGCTGCCGTCGCGCACCATGGCGCGCAGGTCGCGGTGGGTGGCACACACCAGCTGCAGATCGACCGGCACCGCGTTCTCGCCGCCCAGCGGCGTCACCTTGCGCTCTTCCAGCACGCGCAGCAGGCGCGCCTGAAGCTGCAGCGGCATGTCGCCGATCTCGTCCAGGAACAGCGTGCCCCCATCGGCCTGCAGCACCTTGCCGCGACGGCCGTCGCGATTGGCGCCGGTGAAGGCGCCCTGCTTGTAGCCGAACAGTTCGGATTCGATCAGCGCTTCCGGCAGCGACGCGCAGTTGATGGCGACGAAGGGGCCGCGCGCGCGCTGGCTGGAGGCATGGAAGGCGCGTGCGAACACTTCCTTGCCGGTGCCGGTTTCGCCGGCGATCAGCAGCGGAATGTCGCGATCGAGGATGCGCATCGCGCTGTGCACATTGCCGGCCATGCGCAGGTCGCCCAGATCGAGCTCGGCCAGCGCCTGGGCGGCCGAACCGGAATCGCTGCGTGCTCCCGACTGGGCACGGTTGCGCGCAGGCTGCTGCGCCAGCAGATACCAGGTCTGGTGCTGCGGCATCGACAGCGTGAGCGGATGAAAGCCGGCACGGAAGGTGCGCGACAGCAGTTCCGGCAGCGACTGGCCGAAGAACTCGGTCACTTCGCGGCCGAGCAGCGCCTCGCCGTCCGGCGACAGCAGTTCGAAGGCGGTGTGATTGGCTTCGATCACCTCGCCTTCCGGCGTCAGTGCGAGCAGACCGTCAACCGCGGTCAGCACGCGGCCGGCGTGGGCATGGAAGCGGATGATGTAGTCGGTGGCGTGACGGGCACGGAAGGCGCGGTGCTCGATCACCCGGGCCGAACGTTCGACCAGCGCACGCAGCGCGCGGGCGCCGCCCGGCGAAAGGGAACAGGCGGCCAGTATGGCGGCCACTTCGCCCACGCCGTCGTAGATCGGCGCGCCGGCGCACACCATGTCGGTGTGGCGGGCGAAAAAATGTTCTTCGCGCGAAATGACCAGCGAGTGACGCTCGGCCAGCACGGTGCCGATGCCGTTGGTGCCCTGCACCTCTTCGCTCCAGCGCGCGCCTTCCACCAGCCCGCGCAGCGAGGCCTCGCGGGCGAAGCCCGGGTGGCGCACGATGCTCACGATGACGCCTTCGGCGTCAGCCAGCACCAGCGCGGAATTCGGGTCGTCGAGCTGGCGGTGCAGGGTCTGCATTTCCGGCACCGCGCTGTCCATCACATCGCCCAGCCGGTCGCCCCGCTCGCGCCAAGCCTGAGGGGCCAGCGGCGGCGGCGCGTCCTCGGCAGCCGGATCGAGTGCCAGTTCGTGAAAGCAGCGCAGCCAGGAGCGCGCCACCAGTTCATGACCGGACGGACGCTGCGGGCGGCTGATGATGGCGTGCACCGAACGGACGTGTTCGGCCACCTGACTGGAAGACACCATGTGTTCGACCTTGGGAACCGGTACGGCGGACGTGGGGAAAAACCGGGCAATGGTAACACCCGGCCTCCGGAGCCGGCCACCGGCGCCCGTTGCGCAGCGCGGCACGGCTGCGCCCGAAGCGGCACGCCGATGTCGCGGAAGACGGTCACTGTGTTCCGCCCCGGGGGCGGCCATGCGTGCCAGGCTGGCCGACCTGACGCTTCAGTCGTAAATGTCGGTCGACATCGCGCCCGGGTTGGCGCCGGAGGCCAGCAGATGGGCCACGGCGAGACGCTGCTTGCGGAACACCGCCCAGTACAGCGCATTGAAGCCGGCACGATCCGGCAGATCGGGGTCGAAGCCGGCGGCCAGCAGCCGGTCCAGCACCCGCAGATGCCCGAGCGCAGCGGCCAGCGACAGTGCATGACGCCCCAGTTCCCGTTCGGTATGCAGCCAGTCGGGCGAAGCGCGCAGCAGTTCGCCCACCACCTCGTCGCGATCAAGCAGCACCGCGTCGATCAGCGGCACGTGGCCATTGGCGCTCTTTGCATCGACGTCGGCACCGGCCTTCAGCAGCAGCGCCACCACCTTGTGATGGCCGGCCAGCGCGGCAGCACCCAGCGGCGTAAAGCCGGACGCGCCCTTGCGATCGGGGTCGGCACCGGCGACAAGCAGCGCGCGCACGGTTTCGGTTTCGCCGGCGGCAGCAGCGTGGGCCAGCACGCTGTCGCCCCAGGCGTCGCGCACATTGGGTGATGCACCGGCCTTGAGCATCCGATTAGCCGCCACCCAGTCACCGCGGCGCGCCGCCGACAGCAGCGCGTGATCGGCACTGCGGTAATTGCGCGGGCCGGCATCGTCGCCAGTGCGGCGGATGTCGGCGTACTCCATCGCGGTCGCCGGAACCGCGGCACGCGGCCGCGTCGGCTCGGCGAAAGCCCCCTGCCACTCCTGGGGCAATTCCTGGGCATAGGCCTGCGCCAGGCACATGACGCCGGCCAGCGGCAGCAATGAGCGGAAAAACGGGCGGATCATCAGACGTCTCCGAAAGCCTCGCGGCCGACTTCATGCGCGCGCAGCGCCGCGAGCCGGGCCACCGCCTGGGCACGGTTGGTCACGTCGAGCTTGCGCAGGATTTTCTGGATATGGTTCTTCACGGTAAGCGGGCTGATATTCAGGATCTGCCCGATTTCGTGATTGGTCTTGCCTTCGCGCACCCAGTCCAGCACCTGCAGTTCGCGTGCGCTCAGCGTGACCGGTGACGCGCTGCGTCCCACCACCCGCTCACTGCCCTCACGCCGCTCGTGTTCGGTAATGCGCAGCAGCGCCAGGTGAAGATTGGGCATCAGCAGTTCGACGCGGCGCGCGTCAAGGTCGGTCGGCGCATCCGGCATGCCCAGCAGCGCGAAGAAGGTGGACTGTTCGCCGCGTGCTTCGCGACAGCCATGCGCCAGCGCGTGATCCACACCGGCCACCCGCGGCAGCTGGGCCAGCGCCCGGCCACGGGCACCGCCCAGCACCAGTGGCTCACGCCCGCCGGCCTGCCAGTCAGCCACCAGCCTTGCGACCAGGCCGCCCGCCGGGTCGGTCAGCCGCGCCTCGTACTCCGGCGACAGCACCGAACGCGAAAACACCGAAGCGGTGTATTCACCACGCTCGAAGTCGCCGCAGGCGCACAGCAGCGTGTCATGCGGCAGGAAGGTCTGTAGCGAGCCCTGGGTCCACAGGAAGAACTGGAAGCGCTTCACCACCCGGATGGATGTTTCGATCGTAAACAGCAGCAGCTGCACATCGATCTGATCCTTCGCGAGCGGGTCGGTCATGGGCGGGTCGCGCGGCGGCCTCGGGGCCGTCCTTGTTGGTATGTCAGGCAGGTGAATCGCTGTTCGATCAAATACAGCGGCCCGCACGCAGGACGTACGGGCCGCTGATGTGCAAGCGATTGTTGCAGCCGATTGTTGCAGCCGGGTGAAACCCGGCGGGCGATCAGCCCAGACGGCGGCGGGCGATGGCGCCCAGCATGCCGAGGCCGGCGAGCAGCATGGCGTAGGACGACGGTTCCGGCACAACGGCGATCTGCGAGCCAGTCACCGTCACCATGTCGAAACGCAGCGTACCGCCCTGATACGCGCTGGTCGAACGTGCAGGCACATAAGCGCCGTTCTCCATCGCGGTCACGACGCGGAAGGCGAAGCTCGCATTATTGTTCGCACCGGCGATGCCGGAAAGATCCAGACTGCGGCTGTTCCACTGGTCGCCCGCCGTAGCGGCGAAGGTGGTCAGTTCAGTGAAGGTGAAGCCATCGAGAGAGTACTGAACAGCCACCGATCGCGACGACGTGTTCGAATTCCGCAGATCGAAGCTGAAAGAAACGTTCTCGAAACCGAGCGTCGATACATTGAAGCGCACCCCGGCCGTACGATCGGCAGCCCCCTGAGCCGGATAGCTTTCCGTCTGGAACGCGAAATCACCGGTCGTCAGCGGGTCCGAAGGGCTGCCGGAATTGAAGCCCGGGTTGGTGGCGCCACCGATGAGGCTGATCGAACCGCTGCCAGCATCAACCACAGCGTTTGAGTCGTTGAAGTTCCAGTGAGCAATCGTGTCAGCCTGGGCGGAACCGGCGGCCAGCAGGGCGGCCAGCAGCATCGAAGTGCGGATCATCGTGAATCTCCGGAATGAGAGTGGAATGAAACACACGATACGGAGCCTTGGTGACCGGCTCTTGAAGCCCTGAACGCATTTTCGTGGTCTGTTCGGACTACGGCGGCGGTCCAGCCCCGTTGCTCCGCCCCGCTGTTCAACCCTGTTCGTGGCGCCAGCGCCGCGCCAGCAGCGCGGCCAGTATTTCGCTCCAGCGGCTGAACACGAAGAAGTGCCCCTCGCCCGCCAGCAATCGCACGCTGGCCTGCGGAAACAGGAAAGCCAGCCGGCTGGCGCAGTCGGCCGGCACGATGCGGTCGTCGCAGCCCTGCACGATTTCCACCGCACCGCCGTAGCTGTTCAGCGACAGGGACCAGTCCGACGCTGCAATCGCCAGATCGCGCACGATGGCGGCCGCGCCCTGCCGGGTGGCGCGCGGCAGATCGTCGAAGAACATGTCGTGGATGTCGCGGCGCGCCAGTTCCGCCCGATCGGATTCGCCAACCAGATGTCGCACGATGGCCAGCCACGTGCGCGGCCACAAGGTGGCCATCAGCGCCAGAGGCTCGAAGGCAAGCCGGGCCAGCCGCGGCGCGTGCACCGCCAGCCACACCAGTCGCGCCTCCAGCCGGTGCGGCATCGGCAGACCGACGTGCAGACCGTAGCCGGGCGCCACGCCGCTCACCAGCACCAGTCGGGACACCTGCTCGCCGAAACGCTCGACCAGCGCACAGGCGAAGGGGGCGCCGCCGGACACGCCGCCGACCGCGAAATCGCCCAGTTTGAGGTGCTCGACCAGCACCGCCATGTCGGACTGCCAGGCAGACAGCCCCCAGCCCGGTGCGTCGTCGGACAGACCGTAGCCGGCGCGATCCGGCACGATGAGCCGGGCATGCCGCTCACTGGTCAGCGCATCGAAGGGCGGCACCTGACGGCGCGATCCGGGCACGCCGTGACACAGGATGACCGGGTAGCCGAACGGATCGCCATATTCGGCCCACGCCAGCTTTCGCCCATCCGGCAGCCGTATGCTGCGCTCGTCCACGCCCGCCTCATGACATCAAGATTGAGCGGTCAGTCTGCACCGACCGTATTTCAGTATCGGGACAACCAGCGGCTAAAGACGAAAAAAGCCCGCCGTGTGGCGGGCTTGCGACAGTATCGAACGTGAGGTACGTCAGTTCGCGTCCAGGCTGCCCATCGCACGCGGCCAGGTCACGACGCCCCAGGGCAGCTTCTTGTCGGCGATGCGGCCGGTCACTTCCAGCTTCTGCGCATCGACCACCACCACCGCGTCCGATCGACCGCAGGCCACCAGGATCTGCGCTTCGTCCGGGGTGAAGGTGAAATGCCAGCAACGCTCGGCGTCCAGCGCCACATCCTTGATCTTGTCGAAGGTTTTCGCGTCGAACACCTCCAGCGCCTTGGCACGGGCGGTGGCGACGAACAGGCGCTCACCCTTGCGGTCGAAGGCCACGCCATAGGGCGTCTGGCCGGTGGCCACGGTTTTCACCGGATTGAGCTTGTCGTCCAGCACCAGGAAGTTGTTGCCGAATTCCAGCGTGGCGACAAAGGTCTTGCCGTCCGGCGACAGCTTGATGCCGCGCGGGCGTGCCCCGTGCTTTTCGACATTGACCTTCTTCAGCAGCTTGCCGGTCCTGATGTCGTGCAGCGTGAGCGTGTTGTCGGCTTCGTTGGTCACCACCAGACGCTTGCCGTCGGCGGTGAATTCGATGCCCTCGGTTTCCGGGCCGCCGACGATGTTGCGCAGCACCTTGCCCTTCTTCAGATCGACCACCGCGACCTTGGCCGGCTCCCTGTCGTCATCGTCGTCATCGTGGCCACCTTCCTTGCCCCCCTCCTTCTTCTCCTCCTTCTTGTCGCCCTTGGGCGGCGGGCCCAGCTTGGACGTCGGTTCGAAGGACACGAAGGCCATGTGGCCACGCACCCGGACGAATTCCGGGTTCTTGCCGATCTTGATGCGCTTGTTCACCGTGCCGCTGGCGATGTCGATCAGCGCGATATCACCGGATTCACGCACCGCCACCACCAGCGTCCTGCCATCTTCGGTCACGCCCAGGCCACGCGGCACCTTGCCGCCGACCTCGAATTCACCGGTCACTTCCATCTTCGCCAGATCGATGACCGAAATGCCGCCCTCCTGGTTGCTGACATAGGCGGTGCCGGCCGCCTGCACCAGACCGGCTGCGGCCATCATCGAAAACAGGGCGGCCGAAATGAGGCCGCGGCATGCGGACTTCAGTTGCATTGGGGACTTCCTCCGTCGTTTCTTGTCGAGTGCCGGACCGGCAGCGTCGCGCAGTATAGAGAGCGATCCGGGCCATCCGGTTCAGGATTTCCGCGAATCAGCTCCGGAAACCGGCCTGCGCGGCCACCGGGAAGGCGTCCCGGAACGGTGCGGCAGGCCGGCGGCCGGAACAAGGGAAAACATCCCGGCCGCCTGCGGCGGTAGAATGCCGGGTTTTACGCAATTCGGCCGGTACCCATCATGGAAGCAGAACGCCTCAACGCCATCGCCAATCACCTGACCGACCTGCAGTCGCGGGCCGGCGAACTGCGGAGGTATCTTTGACTACGATGCCAAGGCATCGCGGCTCGAAGAGGTAGAACGCGCGCTCGAAGACCCGACGGTCTGGAACGACACCGCGCGCGCGCAGGAACTGGGCAAGGAAAAGCACGGCCTGGAAGCGGTGGTGCGCACGCTGGAGTCGATCGACGCGCGGCTGGCGGATACCCGTGACCTGTTCGATCTCGCCCGCGAAGAAGCGGACGAAGACACCGTGGTCGCCATCGAGGCGGACAAGGAAAAGATCGAAGCCGACGTCGCCGGTCTCGAATTCCGCCGCATGTTCAACAACCCGCAGGACCCGAGCAACTGCTTCCTGGAAATCCAGGCCGGCGCCGGCGGCACCGAAGCGCAGGACTGGGCCTCGATGCTGCTGCGCATGTACGTGAAGTACTGCGAGCGCAAGGGTTTCGGCGTCGAGGTGATGGAAGAGTCGGAAGGCGAAGTGGCCGGCATCAAGAGCGCCACGCTCAAGGTGAGCGCCGAGTACGCCTACGGCACGCTGCGCACCGAAACCGGCATCCACCGGCTGGTGCGCAAGAGCCCCTTCGATTCCGGTGCGCGCCGCCACACCAGCTTTTCCAGCGTGTTCGTGTATCCGGAAGTGGATGACTCGATCGAGGTCGACATCAACCCGGCCGACCTGCGGGTCGACACCTTCCGCGCCTCGGGCGCCGGCGGTCAGCACATCAACAAGACCGACTCGGCGATCCGCATCACGCACGTGCCGACCGGCATCGTCGTGCAGTGCCAGAACGACCGCTCGCAGCACAAGAACCGCGCCGAGGCAATGGCCATGCTGAAGTCGCGGCTGTACGAAGCCGAACTGCGCAAGCGTCAGGCCGCCCAGCAGGCGCTGGAAGACACCAAGAGCGACATCGGCTGGGGTCACCAGATCCGCTCCTACGTGCTCGACCAGAGCCGGATCAAGGATCTGCGCACCAACCACGAAGTGGGCAATACCCAGGCCGTGCTGGACGGCGATCTCGACGGCTTCATCCAGGCCAGCCTGAAACAGGGCGTCTGACGGTGCGTTTCCTGCTGCGCGCCGTGCTGTCCGGCGTCGCACTGGGCGTCATCGGGTGTGGCGTCGCACTCGCCCTGTTCCTGTGGCGCGGGCTGGATCGTGCGCCGTCGATCGCGACGGCGCCTCCGGCGCTGTCCGCCGCGTCGGTCGATGCGGCGATGCGCCGGGTCGGCGAGCTGGATCCGCGCAGGGCGCGCTCACAGCGTGGCCGCATCACCCTGTCGGCGGAAGAACTGCGCGTGCTGCTGCAGATGGCGGCACGCCGGCTGCCGGCCACCCGCGCCGATCTGGCGCTGACCGGCCGCGGCGACAGCGCGCTCGGCACCCTGCGCAGCAGCACCGCCCTGCCCGCCGGCCTGTGGCTGAACACCGAACTGCAGCTGGGCATGGATGAGGACGGTCCGGTGCTCGACCGGCTGCGCATCGGCGACCTGCCGCTGCCGCCGGCGCTCGCCCGGCGTCTGGCCGCCATGCTGCTGCCGGGCGTGCTCGAACGCATCGGCTACCACGGCGACCCGGCGCTCATCGCCCAGGCGCTGCGCGGTGCGCAGCTGAGCAGCGCCGGTCTGTCCATCGACGACCGCGCCGGCCGCAGCGCCGCCCGCGACGGCCTGCGCGCCCTGCTGCCGCCGGGCGAACCGGAACGGCTGGCCGACTACCACGCGGCGCTGCGCCAGTCGCTGGCCACGCCCGGCGAGCGCGGCAACAGCCTGCTGCCGCCGCTGCAGGCGCTGTTCGCCCGGGCCAGCCAGCGCGCCGCCCGCGGCGGTGACCTGCTGACCGAACAGCGCAGCGCGCTGCTGGTGCTCACGCTGCACGTGACCGGCCGCAGCCCGGCCACCCTGCTGCCGGAAGCGGCGGACTGGCCAGCCGCGCCGCGCACCGTGCTCACACTGCGCGGCCGCGAGGACATGGCGCAGCACTACCTGGGATCCGCGCTGATTGCCGCCTGGGCCGGCGGCCAGTGGGCGCAGGTGATCGGCCTGTCCAAGGAAATGCGCGACGCCCGTTCGGGCAGCGGCTTCTCCTTCACCGACCTGCTGGCCGACCGCGCCGGCACCCGTCTGGGCGAACGCATTGCGGCTGGCCACGCCGAACCGGCGAAACTGCTGGCCGGCGGTCTGAAGGTGGACGCGCTGCTGCCGCCGCTGGACGGGCTCGCCGAATTCATGCCGGAAGCCGAGTTCGTACGCCGCTTCGGCGGCGTCGGCGCCCCGGGCTACCGCGCGGTGCTGGCCGACATCGACGCACGCATCGCTGCGCTGGAGCTGTACAGATGAGTACCGACAACGCCCACGCCGGCCTCGCCGATTTTCTGGCCGCCGGCACTGACGCCGACGAAGTGCCCGAGCTGGACCGCCTGCTGCGCGCCCGGCCGCTGCTGGGCGCCTTCAGTACGCTGTTCCACGGCTCGGAGGCCGAAGTGCTGATGCGCGTGATGGTGCTGGGCGAAATCGGCCGCAACGCCGACATGCCGCGCTGGTCGCCGGACAGCCTGCGCGCCCGCTTCGCCTTCATCGATCCGGTCAAGCTTGAAACCGTGCTGCGCCGGCTGCGCGACCACACGCTGCTGCGCTTCGAGGACGGCCAGTACCTGCTGTCGGACATCGGCCGCAATGCCGGTGCCGCGCTCACCATGCTGCTCGAACTGTCGGGCGAGGAAGACGCCGAACTGGGCTTCCTGACCGCCCAGCTGGCCGGCCTGCAGGCGGTGGACCGCGACACCGGCGACGCGCTGCAGCAGCTGCTCGGCAAGCTGAACGACCTCACGCTGCACTTCGAGGACGCCATCGCGTCCGGCTCCGAATTCCGCATCCTGTCCGCCCGCCGGCGGCTGGCCGCCAACGCGCGCTGGCTGGACCGCGGCACCGCGCTGCTGCGCGACCTGCTGGCCGACGAGGACATCCCGTTCGAGCGCGCCAGCCTGGCCCAGCGCATCGGCCTGGCGCAGTCGCGGCTGGCGCGGGTGGACGCCTCCTTCCAGCGCGCGCTGAACAAGATCGAATCGCAGCGCGTGACGCTGGGCGGCTCGGGCATTTCGTCGTCCGACGTGGCCGGCTGGCTGCGCGGGCTGGACGCCGCCGCGCTGGCCGGCCTGTGCGCCGATACGCTGACGCCCTGCCCCGACCTCACGCTGCTGGCCGGCGGCCACGAACTGCTGGACCGTGCCGAACCGGCGGCCGCCAACGAGCCGGTGCCCGAGGCCGCGGCCGCGGTGCTGCCGGCCCCGGACGACGCGCCCATCGCGCCTGCGCCGCAGATGGAAGACCTGCGCCTGCTCGAACTGTTCGGCCAGCGCATGGCCCGCCTGACCGCCCCGTCGGCGCTCGCCGACATCGTGCCCGGCGGCAGTTTCGCCCAGGCCTCCTACCGCATGTCGCTGCTCGCCCTGCTGCGCGATGCCGACGCCGACGGCATGCGCGAAGCCGGCGAAGGCCCGATCGCCGACTTCCTGCGCATGCCGGTCGACGTGCGCTTCAGCGAACAGCTGCAGCCGGTCGAGGACGACAACGTCGCCGCCATCACGGTCGGCGAAGTCGTGCCGCGCCCGGCGACCCCAACCTGAACTGACGCGAGTGACGATGGAAACCGAACTGCGCACCCTCACCGCCCGCCTGCTGGCACACCGCGCCATCCCGCGCGCCGACGCGCTGGCCCGCCGCGCGCTGGTCGATGACAGCTTCCGCCACGCACTGGACAACCGGCTGGCCTCCGCCGGCCTGCAGCTGCTCGACAACCCCTATGCCGCCCACATCGCGGTCGGACTGGCCGAAGACATGCGCGAGCCGGTGTTCGGTCAGGGCCGCGAATACGCCGCCTCGAATGTCGGCCTCACCCGCGACGAACTGGCCTGGCTGATGGTGATCTGGGCACTCATCGTGCTGCCCAAGCGCGAGCGCCAGGTGAACCGCCGCAGCCTGCACGACGACGGCCAGAACGACATGTTCGGCGCCGAAACGCCGGTCGAGCACGGCGAGGCAGTGTCCGGCGCGCTGTCGGAAGCGTCGCTGGCGGCCGACTTCGGTGCCCGTCTCGGCGGCAAGACCAAGCTCAATTTCGCGCTCGGCAAGCTGGCGCGCCTCGGCTTCATCGAGCGGCGCGGCGGTCAGGTGCTGGAAGGCCCGCTGCTCGACGTGCTGCTCGACTACCGCATCCTGGCCGACCGGGTCATCCACGGCACGCTGGCGGACGTGCTGGCCGAAGCCGGCCATCGCCTGCCCTCCGCCAACGCCTTCGAACAGGCGCAGGCGGCACAGGCCGACGAGGACGGCGAAGAATGACGACGCAGACCCCGTTCCGACGAACCCCTCACCTGCGCTGACGATCCACGACCATGTTCCACATCAAGCAACTCGAACTGGTGCACTGGGATTTCTGGCGCCGCTTCACGCTGCCGCTCGACGCCCAGATCATCACCATCGTCGGCCCCAACGGCTCCGGCAAGACCACGCTGCTCGACGCGCTGCGCACGCTGTTCGCGCTGCGCTGTTCCGGCAAACGCGATTTCCGCCGCTACGTGCGGCGCGCCGATCGCGACTTCGCGTGGATACGCGCGGTGGTGGCCAATGTGCCGGGCGGCACCGGCAAGCGCCCCTTCTTCCCCTGCATCCACGACGAAGTGACGCTGGCCTGCCGCATCCGGCGCGCCGGCGGCGACTGGACGCGCGACTACGCCATCGTCGATGGCAACGTAGCGATCGAACAGCTGGAAGAGGCCGGCGACTGGGCCGGCCTGCGCGACTACCAGAACCGGCTCGCCTGGGGCGGCCTGACGCCGGCCATCGCCAAGGTGCTGTCGCTGGAACAGGGCGACACCGACAAGCTGTGCGAATACTCGCCGCGCGCGCTGCTCGACCTCGTGTTCGATGTGTTCGGCGACAAGGAGGTGCTGGACAACTACCAGGCCGCGCGCGAAGAACAGAAGAGCGCCGAGCGCGAACTGGAAAGCATCGGTCTGGACCTCGACCGGCTGCGCACCCAGGCCGAAGCCAAGCGCATGGAGGCCGACAACTACCTCGAATGGAAGCAGCACAGCGACGAGGCGCACGCGCTGGAATCGGAAATCGTGCCGCGGCTGGAGGTGGCCGAACTGACCCGTGAAACCGAGGGCGAACGCAGCGGCCTGGCGCGGCTGCGTGAAGATGTGCGGCGGCTGCGCTTCGACCACGACGCCGCCACCGCCCGGCTCGACACGGTGAAATCGGAACGCGACGCCGCCCGCAACGCGCTCGACGCCGCCCGCACCACCGAGAAGGCCACCGAAGCCGAACAGCTGACTGCGCACGACGCGCTGCGCGACATCGAGCGCCTGCTCGACGAAGAGCGCAAGCTGCGCGACCGGGTCGCCAGCGAACACGGCGCCGATGCGCTGGCGCTGGAAGCCGAGCACGCCGACGCCGAATCGGCGGTGGCGAAACGGGTGGCCGAAGAGCGCGCGCTGGTGCAGCGTTTCGAGGAGAAGACCGAAGCGCTGCGCGCCGCGCGCGAGCGCCGGGGCGCGCCCAGCGACCGCGAAGTAAGCGAGTTCCGCGCCCAGCTCGACGAAGCCGGCATCGCGCACAGCACGCTGTCCGACGTGGTCGAAGTGACCGACGCCGCCTGGCAGGCCGCACTGGAAGCGGTGCTGCGCCCGTATCGCCACCTCATCCTGCTGGAACGCGAGGACGACCGCCACGCCGCCTGGGCGCAGGGCGAACGCGCGCGCTTCCGTCACTTCATCGTGGCCGAGCGCGAAAGTGCGCCGGCCGCCCGCGCCGGCTCACTGGCCGAGGTGGTGCGCTTCGCCGCCCCGGTGCCGCGCTGGCTGTGCGACCTGCTGAACCGCATGCAGCGCGTCGACGACGCCGAAGCGGCGCGCAGCCTGCCGCGCGATGCCGAGTGGATCACCCGCGACGCGTATCACAAGGAAAGACGCGGCGCCCGCCATCTCGGCCGGCCGAGCGAATTCCACTTCGGCGAACTGGCCCGCCAAGCGCGCATCGCCCAGCTGGGCAGCGACATTTCGGCGCTCGACGCGGCGCGCCGTGCGCTGAGCCCGAAACTGGACGCCGCACGCGAAAAGGTGGCCGGCCTGCGCGCCCGCCTGCTCGGCCTGCAGTCGGCCAGCCTGCTGGCCGCACGCAGCGCGGAATTCGCCGAAGCTGCGGCGGCATTGCCGGCTGCGCGCGAACGCGGCAATGCGGCCGAAGCGGCACGCGACAGCGCGCGCCGCGAGGTCGAACGCCTGAACGAGACCCTGCGCGGCATCGAGGTCGAATCGGATCGCCGGCGCCGCGAAATCGACGACAGCGGCCGCCGGCTGCGCGAACTGAGCCAGGAATCGGCCCCGCGCCGCGCCGACCAGGCGCGTCGACTGCTGCGGCTGCGCAGCCGCCGGCGCGGCATGCCCGCACACTGGCTGGACCCGCAGGAACTGGCCCAGCTCACCGAGCGCTATGGCGACGCCCGGGCCGCACGGCGCGAACTGGAACGCCTGCGCACGCTGCTGACGCGCGGCGACTGGATCACCGATCCGTCGGCGCTCACGCTGCGCGAGCGGCTGCGCGACGACCTGACCAAGCGCGAACAGGACTACGCCGCCCGCCAGGGCTACTGCGCCACCGCGCAGCGCCTGACCGACGACGCGCGCTCGGCCTACATCGCCAAGCTGCGCGCCACGGTGCGCCAGTACGCGAAGAACCTGCGCGCGCTGGGCGAACTGGCCGGCGTCGGCGTGGACTGCCCGACGCCGCATCTGGACAACGACGACCTGTCGCTGGCGCAGGCCGGGCTGGACGTGAGTTTCGACTTCGACCGCAAGGGCGCGGTCGGCCTGAACGACGGCGAAGCGTCGGGCGGCCAGCAGGTGATGAAATCGCTCATCCTGCTGATCGCGCTGCTGATGGACGACAGCCGCCCGGGCGGCTTCGTGTTCATCGACGAGCCGTTCGCCCACCTGGACGTGGCCAATATCGACCGTGTCGGCCGCTTCCTCGGTGCGACCCGGGCGCAGTACCTGATCACCACCCCGGTCACCCACAATGCCAACGTGTTCGCGCCGGCCCAGCTCACGCTGGTCACCAGCAAGAAGGCGCCGGGCGAAGGCTGGGCGCCGCCGATCGGCGTGCTGAAGCGGGCGCGCTGAGCGAGGATCGACGCAGCCCGCTCACCGTCTGTGACAGGGCTTAACAAAGTGCGCGGGCGGGTCGTGAGCCACGACACGTCACGCCCGCGTGCAGTGACCTAAGTTATATTGAACGCGTGTCCACCGACAGCGTCGTACGGGGACATCCCCGCATTGCAGCCCTATCCCCATGATGAACATTCGCCACACCACCGTCGCCGCAGCGCTGTCTGCGCTCAGTTTTCCGCTGTTTGCGGCCATCGACTTCACGCCTGCACTGGCGGGCAACTACGCTGCCGGCACCGGCGCACAAGCGCTGTTCATCAAGGTGAACGACAGCTGGCAGGGCAGCACCATGCTGTGGAACGAGGACACCCTCAGCTTCGGCAGCGGTAGCCCGATCGGAAGTTTCGGCTGGGGCACCGGCGTCTGGGGGCTCGCCGACTGGCACGCACTGATTGATCAGACTGCCGGCAGCGCCGTCCAGTCGTCCTGGTCCGGACTGGCCAGTCAGATCAATTATGGCAACACCGCCTACAACGCGCTGTACGCGAGCCAGTGGGGCACCACGCTGCCCATGCCTCAACCCGAAATGCAGACCAACTGGCTGGCCCGGTTCACCGGCTACATCCGCATTGCCGAAGCAGACGCCTACAACTTTTCGGTGCTTTACGACGACGGCTTCTTCTTCAGGCTCTACGGCGCCGACGGCAGCACCGTGGGTATCGAGCAGGACGGCGTGAACCCGCGCGACCGCGAAGGTTTTGCCGACGATCTGCTGCTTGAGGCCGGTCTTTACCGCTTCGAGCTGGGCGCGTACAACCGGCTCGAAGCAGGCGTGGTCGATCTGCGCTGGAGCCGCGGTGGCTCCACCGACTGGACGCTGGTGCCGACCGATGCACTGGTCACCCTGCCGCTCGCCGTGCCCGAACCCGCCACCTGGGCCATGCTGGCCGGTGGCCTCGCGCTGATCGGCGCAGCGGCGCGCCGCCGCCGTTGATGCGGCGGGATCCGCTTCCCGGCACTGGACGTCGTCTGCTGCATCTGGCCGGCATCCTGGCCGGCTGGCTGCTGTTCGCCTGGCTGTGGTCACGCGTCGCCTTCGACCTGCCGGACTACGGCATGCTCGCCTGGCTGGTGCTCACGACGCTGGTGCTCTGCCCGGCCATCACGCTCTACTGGGTGCTGCACAACCTTGCCATCTTTCGCGCCAAGGGGCCACGCACCCATGCGGTCGAAGCCCGCGCGCACTACGAGGCAGACTGGAACGGCCGCGAAGTGGTGGCCGATTGGCCGCTGCTGATGCAGGCCCGCATCACGGTGGTCGGGGTGGTGGACGGACGCAAGGTGTATCGCACGCTGAATCGGCGTACCGGACAGCCGCCGGCGCTCGAGCGCATTTTCGCCAAGGGCTGAACGGTGTTCTCCCTGACCGAGCTGGTTGCTGCCGTCCAGCAGACAGGCGGCTACATGGCCGCACTGTTCTTTTTCGCCGCCTATCCCATCGTGTCCAGCCTGGTCTGGGTCACCACCTCGCTGTTCTTCGTGTTCCGCTGGGAACGCGGCGAGGAGGCGCCACCCGCGCGTGACTGGTCACCGTCGGTGACGATACTCATCCCGGCTCACAACGAAGAGGCGGTCATCGGCCGTTCACTGGCGGCCTGCTGCAATGTCGACTACCCGGACTACGAAATCGTTGTCGTCAATGACGGCTCCGGCGACTTCACGGTGCAGCGCGTGCTGCCCTTCGTGCAGTCCGGCCGCGTGCGTCTGATCGACAAGCGGGTGAACGAAGGCAAGGCGATGGCGCTGAACGACGCGCTGCCCATGGTGCGCGGCGAAATCGTGCTCATCATGGATGCCGATGCCGAACCGGAACCGGACATCCTGTGGCACATGGTTCCGCACTTTCGCTCCGCGCGGGTGGCGGCGGTCACCGGCAATCCACGGGTACGCAATGTCGACACCTTTCTGGCGCGGCTGCAGGCCATCGAGTTCACATCCATCGTAAGCCTGCTGCGTCGCTCGCAGCGCATCTGGGGCCGCATCGTCACCGTATCCGGCGTGGTCGCCGCCTTCCGCCGGAGCGCGCTGTTCGCGGTCGACGGCTTTTCGCCCGACATGCCCACCGAGGACATCGAACTGACCTGGAAGCTGCAGCGACGCTTCTTCGATATCCGCTACGAACCGCGCGCCATCGTATGGATGACCGTGCCCACCCACTTCCGGGCGCTGTTCCGCCAGCGGCTGCGCTGGGCACGCGGCCTGATGGAAGTGCTGCGCCGTCATGCCGGCGTGCTCACCCGCTGGCGCTACCGGCGCATGTGGCCGATGTTCATCGAATCGATGCTGTCCATCCTGTGGGCGGTGGTGTTCATCGGCATGACCTTGCTGTGGCTGGTGTCGTGGGCGGCCGGCATTCCGCCGATCGGCGCCTCGCCCTTCCCCAATCTGTGGGGCATGGTGATCGCCACGCTGTGCATCGCCCAGCTCGCGCTCGGGACGCTGATCGACCACCGTTACGACCGCGGCATCTGGCACTACTTTCCCTATGCAGTCTTCTATCCGCTGATCTACTGGGCCTTTCTCGCCATCACCACCTGCCTGTCTCTGCGCCATCTGTTCATGAAGCCGTCACGGCAGCCGGTGCGCTGGAATACGCCCCGGACAGGGCCGGAGGCCTGATACATTGCGCGGCATGAAAACACGCCTCCCGATCACCGCGCTGTGCATCGGCCTGCTCGCACTGCCCGCGCAGGCGGTGCATCCGCAGCGCGAACAGGCGCGTGCGCGGGTGGCGCAGCAGCAGTACGCATCGGCACTCGAACTGCTGCGGCCGCTGGTCGCGCAGTTTCCGCAGGACAGTGATCTGCTGATCGAGACCGCGCGGATCGAGGGCTTCGCCGACCGCAACGCGCAGGCCGCCGACCTGTACGAACAGGTGCTCAGGGTGGCGCCACAGCGGCGCACGGACGTCCTGTCCTCGCTCGCCTGGCAGTCGCTGTGGGCCGGCCGTCACGACCGGGCGATCGAACTGTTCCGCGAACGGATGAACGAGTGGGCCACGCCGGAACAGACCGCGGACAGCCGGCGCGGCCTGATCGAGGCACTGCGCGCGCGGCTGGCTGCGCAGACCGCCCAAGGCGACAGCACTGCTGCGCTCGATACGCTGGACCAGCTCGACGCGGTACGCACGCGAGACGCCGATGCCTGGGCCGAACGCGCCCGCCTGCTCGGCCGGCTGGACCGCAACGGCGAATCGGCCGCCGCCTGGGCCAGGGCGATCGAACTGGCGCCGGCGCGCCGCCGGGAATGGCTGTCCGCGCTCGCCTGGCAGACGCTGTGGAACAGCGATGCGCACACCGCCCGTGGCCTGTTCGCCGAAGCCCATGCGGCCGGTGTCGACCTGCCGGAAACCTGGCGCGGACTGGCGCAGTCCTGTGCCGCGCTGGACCGCCACCCCTGTGCGGCCGACGCCTGGGACAGGCTGCTGCAGGCGCGCCCGGACGACCGCCAGGCGCTCGGCGGGCGGGCGCGCGCACTGCTGTGGTCCGATCGCCATGACGAAGCCGAGGCGGCCTATCGCCGTCTGCTCGCCGATCGCCCGGACGACGCAGAAGCGCGCCAGGGTCTGGCCCAGGTGCTGAACTTCAGCGGCCGCCACCGGGCCGCGGTGAGTGAGTTCCAACGCATCGAGCCCTCCGGCAAGGATGACGAAGGTCGCCGTGTCGCACAGGCGCGTGCGCTGTACTGGGCCGGTTACGCCGACCAGGCCATGCCGCTGCTGGATCCGCTGCAGGACGCGGACGCGCGATGGCTGCGCGACGCACGCATACGCCGGGATACGACGCCGCGCTACGCATCGGCCGGCATGGACTACTCGGAAGACGCCGACCGGCTGAACATCCTGACGCCATGGGCGCTTACCGGCTGGCGCCTGTCACCGACCGAAACCGCGGAAATCGGCCTGCGCCTGCCGCGCCTGAGTGGTCGTCCGGTCAATGGCGGCGCACGCGCATCCATCACCGGTCAGGAACTGAGTGCCCGCTACAGCGGGCGCATCGGTGCTGTCGACAGCCCGCGCGGCACCCTGTGGCCCTCGCTGACCGTGGGTGTCCGTGACTACGACGGCTGGACCAGCCTGCTGTGGCGCGCCCGCGCCCGCCACGTGCCGGCGGATCTGTGGCGCATCGACGCGGAGATCGGCAATGGCGTGATCGACACCATCAGCGCATTGAACAACCGGGTCGACTATCGCGACGCTTCGCTGGGCGTGGAGTACCGCCCGACACCGCGCTGGAGCTTCGCTGGCGGGCTGGCGCGGCTCGACTTTGACGATGGCAACCAGCGCAACCGGCTCACCTGGCGCACTGACTACGGGTTCAACCTCGTGCCGCGTCTGCTGGTCGGCCTTGAAGGCCAGACTTTCGACAACAGTCGCCCCTGGGACGCCCAGCGGCTCAATCGTGGCTACTACAACCCGGACCGCTACAGCGAAGCCCGGATCTTCCTTGCCCTGTATCGTGAATACCGTCCCTGGGCCTGGTATCTGAAAGGCGCCACCGGTCGCTACAGCGAGCGGGACGGTTTCGGCGGCAGCGCTTCAGGCCGCAACTATCTGGTCGAAGGCTGGATCAGTTATGACCTCGGCCCGGGCTGGGAGCTGCGCGCCGCAGCCGGCATGTCGGACAGCGAAGCCGGATCGGCCAGCGGCGGCAGCGGCTACTGGCGACGTTTCGGCAGTCTGTCGATCAACGCCTGGTGGTGAGCGGCAGCCAGCGGGCGCGGCTCAGCCGCGCCTGACCGCCCAGGCCAGCGCCAGCCAGCCGGCGATGAAAGCCAGCCCGCCGAACGGCGTCACCATGCCGAGCGCGCGCATGCCGGTCAGCGCCATCGCGTACAGGCTGCCGCTGAACAGCAGCATGCCGGCCAGCATCAGCGCACCGGCCCGCATCAGCCCGCGCGCGTCGCGCAGGTGCAGGGCCAGCAGGCCGATCAGCCCCAGCGCCAGCGCATGCCAGAAGTGGTACTGCACCGCGGTCTGCCACACCGCCAGCATGGGTTCGTCCAGCCGCGCCTTCAGCGCGTGGGCGCCGAAAGCCCCCAGTACCACGGCCAGCGCACCGGCCAGTGCGGCGAGGAAAAGGAAACGGCGTGCGTAATCAGGCATGGGGTCGGTCCGGAAGACGGGCGTGCCGGAGCTTACCCCAGCTTTCACCCGCAACCGGTGGCGGGTCTGCGTTGATGCCGGTCAGCCGGTGCGGCCGTTCATGAAATTCTTGAGCCGTCTTTCCAGACCGGTTGGAGGTCGGCCCGCCGCCGCCGGCGCAATATTCGATTCATGCACTGCAGCCGCAGTGACCGACCGGACACCACCAAGGAGACTGACATGAGCTGGCAAACCCCGAAGGCCACCGACCTGCGTTTCGGCTTCGAAATCACCATGTACGTCGCCAACCGCTGATCACCCGCGGCTGAGCAAAAAAGAGCGGGCTTCGGCCCGCTCTTTTTTTGTCCACGGTCTCCGCCGCCCACACGATCGCCCCTTCCGCCGCCTGCGGTAAGCTTGCGGCCTCATGCCGAACACCCTCGCCGCCCCGGTCCACAGCGACCTCACGATCAAGAAGAGCCGTTTCATCGGCTGTGTCGAAACCATGCGCGACCGCGCGGCCGCACAGGCGCGCGTGATCGAGCTGTGGCGTCAGCACCCGGGGGCTACTCATGTGTGCTGGGCGCTGCTGGCCGGCGGCCAGTCGGCCGCGGTCGATGACGGCGAACCGAGCGGCACCGCCGGTCGCCCGATGCTGGAAGTGCTGCGCCACCAGGATCTGGAAGGCGTACTGGCCACCGTGGTGCGCTACTACGGCGGCGTGAATCTCGGCGCCGGCGGCCTGGTGCGGGCGTATACCGACGCGGTGGCCTCGGCACTGGCCGGTGCGGTCAAGGTGCCGCTGACCCGGCTGCGCACGCTGCGCTGCACCCTGCCCTATGCGCTGGAAGGTGCGGTCAGGCGGGAAATCGACGCTGCCCGCGCCACGCTGGCGGCCGTCACCCATGACTCGGTGGTCACGATGGCGATCAGCCTGCCGGAACCCGACGCGCCGGCTTTCATCGCCCGGCTCAACGACACCGGTCAGGGGCGCATCGGCTGGATGGAATGATCCGCTTCCTGGCGCGCAGCCCGGCCCCGTCAGGTCAGGCCAGCACGCGCAGCAGCCACTGGTTGATGTCGCGGATCTCTTCCAGACTCACTTCGTGCCCGATGTCGTATTCGTGCCATTCGCAGGGCACGGCAAGACTTTCCAGCACCTCGCGCGCGGCGGTGGCGCGCGGCATCACGACCACATCGTCCTGCCTGCCATGCGCCATGAACACCGGCAGATCGCGGCTGGCGTCGCTGCGCTCATCGCGCGTCCTTTCCGCAAGCGGCAGATAGCCGGACAGCGCGATCACACCCGCCAGCCGCTGCGGATGACGCAGGCCGGTCACCAGTGCCATCGCGCAGCCCTGCGAAAAACCCATCAGCACGATGCGCGATGCCGGCACGCCGCGTTCGATCTCGCGCGCGATCAGTGCGTCAACCAGCGCCTGTGACGCGCGCACATCGGCTTCCGCCTCCTGCCCCGCGCCCGGCGCATACAGGTCGAACCAGGCGCGCATGACGTAGCCGCCGTTGCGGGTGACCGGCCGCTCGGGTGCGTCCGGCAGCACGAAGCGCACCGGCCCGACCTCGTCCAGCCTGAGCCGGCGCACCACCGGCACGAAGTCGTTGCCGTCGGCCCCGAGGCCGTGCAGCACGATGACCGACGCGCGGGGGGCAGCGCCGGTGGAATCACTTTCCAGTTCGATCAGCGAGAGGGACATGCGGGTGCCTGCAATTCACGGAACGCGCATGCTACCGGAGCGGAATCTCCCCGCACGGCGCCATGCGCGCTAAAGTGCCGCCTCATCACACGGAGATTCCCATGAAGACACTGACCGTACGCGTGACCGCCGAGCTGCAGGTGCCGGACGACTGGACCCTGGTCGACCACGCTGCCGGCATGACCGCGCTGAAGATCGGCGACCAGTTCGTCGATTTCGACATCGCCCCGCTGTCGACCCGGGACGACGATCCGGAAGCGATGTGGACCGACGAGGATGAAACGCTGACCGCCCGCGTGCTGGATTGCGTGATCGAACTGGATTCGGATCTCGACCTGAATTACCAGCAGTAAGTCCTGAGCCCGGAGAGCTATTCCGGCGGCGGCCCGAGGTAGCGCTGGTCCGACCAAGTTGCCAGCCACTCGGGCACGAAGGCAACAAAGATGGCCGCCAGCATGCCAGTCAGAAAGGCGTCACCCCAGGCCATCAGCCAGCGTGCCACCAGCGCATGTTCGAGACCGACGCCATCGAGCAGGTGATGGATGGTTTCATAGGCGGCGCCCGCCGCGAAGATGCACAGCGCGGTGCCGATGAAGCCACGACCCAGTACGTAGATGAAGGGATGGGGCGGCAGCCGCCGGCGCAGCAGTTCGCCCAGCCCGAGCGCCAGCGTGGCCGGCATCAGGCCGACCCACACCAGCTGTGACAGCACCGCGGCAAAGCCGAGCCGGCCCATCGCCCATACCGCGAGCGCCACCAGCGCCAGTTCGATCACCGCCAGCGGCCAGCCGAACATGAGCACCAGCAGGCAGGCACCTGAGAGCTGTATGGAAATGCCGGCGGGCAGCGCCTGCGGCAGTACCCACAGCAGCGACAGCAGCACCAGCGATGCCGCCCAGGGCGCGGCAAGCGGCCCCGCCAGCATGCGCCACGGGCGCAGCGGCATGCTCAGGCCGAGTGCGGCCAGCACCAGACATATCTCGATCGCGAACACGCCGGCCTCCAGATCACACGGCGCGCAGTGTGGCACGCCGCAGCGCCCGCGTTCATGACGTGAAGCAAGCTGCGCGAGGCAGAACGCCTCAGCCGGCCAGACTTTCGAGAAACTGCACCGCCACGTCCGCGCTGCGGGTGCGGCGCATCGGCGGCAGGCTGCGCCAGATCACCTTGCCATAGGGTTTGTCGACCAGCCGCGGGTCGCACACCATGAGCACGCCGTGGTCGCGCTCGTCGCGGATGAGCCGGCCGGCACCCTGCTTCATGCTGATCACCGCGTGCGGCAGCTGGTATTCGGAAAACGCGTTGCGCCCCTGCTTCTTCAGATGCTCGATGCGGGCCGACAGCACCGGGTCGTCCGGCGGCGCGAAGGGCAGCTTGTCGATGATGACCAACTGCAGCGCGTCACCGCGCACGTCCACGCCTTCCCAGAAGCTCTGGCTGGCCACCAGTACCGCGTTGCCGGCGGCACGGTGGCGGTCCAGCAGCTCGCTGCGCGTGGCCTGGCCCTGGATCAGCAGCGGGCGCTCCGGGTCGTAAGCCGACAGCCTGTCCTCGATCAGTTCGTGGATGCGCTTCATCGCCCGCAGCGAGGTGCACAGCACGAACACGCCGCCGCGGCAGGCCCTGATCAATGGCCAGGCCGCCTTGGCGACCGCCTCTGCGTAGTTCGGCGACGACGGTTCGGGCATGTTCTCCGGCGCATACAGCAGCGCCTGCTGCTCGTAGGCGAAAGGGCTGCCCCACTGTGCGGTCTGCGCCTCGTAAAGCCCCAGTTCGCCGCAGTAGTGCCCGAAATCGTTGCCCACCGACAGCGTGGCCGAGGTGAAGATCCAGGCGCGCGGGTTGTCTTCCATCTGCCGCCGGAAAATGTCGGCCACCGACAGCGGCGTGGCATTGAGCGCCAGCGCCTGGGTATAGATTTCCGCCCAGCGCACGCGGTCGGTCTTCTCGCCCGGCCGCTCTCCGGCCTGCCAGCGCTCGACCCGTACGATCAGATCGAGCGCGCGCTGCCAGCACTTTTCAAGCCCCTCGCTGCGCGCGGCCTGGGTTTCCAGCAGGCCGGCCAGTTCGTTCAGCGCCTCCATCACGGTGGCCAGCGCCGGCGCAAAAGCCGGGCGCTCGTCGATCTGGGCCGCCGAAAGCCGCACGTTCTCTTCACGGAACACCAGGCGCAGATCACGCACCGCCTTCACCAGCCGTTCGGCGGATTCCGGCAGCGCCTTGAAGTCCTTGGCATTCACCACCGCCTCGGCGCGGGTGTCGCGCGCCAGTTCCATCATCTGCGAGGTCGATACCGACTCGCCGAAGAACAGGCTGGCGGTTTCGGCCAGCTGGTGCGCTTCGTCGAACACCACCGCATTGCAGGCCGGCAGCAGTTCGGCCACACCCTCGTCACGCAGCATCAGGTCGGCGAAGAACAGATGGTGGTTCACCACCACCACGTCGGCTTCCATCGCCTCACGCCGCGCCGCGGTAACGAAGCACTCCTTGGCGTTCGGACAGTCCTGGCCCAGGCAGTTGTCGCGGGTGGAGGTGGCCAGCGACCAGGCGCCGGACTCTTCCGGCACCTCGCTGCACTGCGCCTTGTCGCCGGTACTGGTCACCTTGGCCCAGCGCGCGATCGCCTGCAGGTGCGACGCCTCTTCGCGCGATCCGAGCCGGCCCTCATGCAGCGCGCGCTCGAGGTGGTAGTGGCAGAGATAGTTGGCGCGCCCCTTCAGCAGCGCGATGCTCACCGGCACGCCGAGCGCGCCGCGCACCGTGGGCAGGTCACGGCCATAGAGCTGATCCTGCAGCGTCTTGGTGCCGGTGGACACGATCACCTTGGCGCCCGACATCAGCGCCGGCACCAGATAGGCGTAGGTCTTGCCGGTGCCGGTGCCGGCCTCGACCACCAGCACGCTGCGGTCGGCGATGGCCTGCGCCACCCGCTCGGCCATTTCGGTCTGCTGGGAACGCGGCGAGAAGCCGGCGATGGTCCTGGCCAGCGGGCCATCAGAGGCGAAAGTGGAGGCGATGTCGGACACGGAATGGGCAGGCTGCGGCATGGAAAACCGGTCGCAAGTGTACTGCAGCGCATCGCAAGCACAGCCACCTCGTCACCAGAATGCAAAGATGCACCGCCAACATCTCATGACGAAAACATTGTTCATGCTTGAGAATGGGCGTCGTCTTCACCGGAACAGTCATGGTCATCGCATCGCTGCCGTCCTTGGCATGCGCGGACACCTCACCGGTCACCCCGAAGGAAGTTCCCCGGATCGAAAGGCCCGCGGACGGGACGGAACTCGAAATCCGCCGTCAGGACGTGGCGCGATGCCTGGGTGCGTCCTGGAAGGGTGACCTCGCGATTGATCGCCTGAATGCCGAAGCAAAGCGCCTGAACGCAGAAGCGGCCGGCCTGGCCGATGCATCCGAAGCGCTGACCGCCGAACGTGCGGCCATCGACCACGACAGGGCCGCCGTCGCAGCGCACGCAGAAGCCTTCTCGAACGAGGACGCCGCACTGACAGCGGCGCGCAAGCGGATCGACGCGTTGCGCAGCGGGCCTGTCAGCAGCAAGGCCGAAGCGGACCGGATCAATGCGCTCATCCGGGCATTCAACGAAGGCGTAAGCCGCCAGAACACGCTGCTGTCATCGATCAAAGCTCGCGAGGTCGCCCTGACGGAACGGATCGATCGCTTCAACGCTTCGCTGTTGCCGCTGAACACGCAGATGGCGCGATATCGACAGGACGTGGAACGTCATGAAAGCCGCGCGTCGACCGCACGCGAGGAACTGGCCGAACTCGAACAGAAATGCGTCGGCCGCCGGCGCATCGTCGAATGAGCGTGTCATCGTGCCTTTTCGTCAGGCGGTCGGCGTAAGCTGTTTCTTCATTTCACCCGGGAGACCGATATGGGACTTTTCGACGCACTCGCCGGGCAGGTGGCCGGCGCACTCGGCGGGCAATCCGGCGCCGGCGGCAACGCCGCGCTGCTGCAGGCCGCGATGAACCTGATCAACAGCCCGCAGATCGGCGGCCTGCAGGGGCTGATCGCCCGGTTCCAGCAGGGCGGTCTGGGCGAAGTCATCGCCTCCTGGCTGGGTTCCGGCCAGAACCTGCCGATCTCAGGCGACCAGATCCAGGCCATGTTCGGCGCCGCCCAGATCGGCGACGTCGCGCAGCAGGTGGGCCTGTCGTCGCAGGAAGTGTCCTCCGGCCTCGCCGGCCTGCTGCCGCAACTGATCGACGCGCTGTCGCCGGACGGCAAGGCGCCGGAGGGCGACGCGCTGCAGACCGCGATGGGCATGCTGGGCGGACTGCTGAAGTCCTGACCGCTGGGCGGCATGCGGTGCCAGAAGCAGGCACCGCATTCTTCGCATCGAAATCGCGCCCCGCCTGACGACAAAGCATCGTCAGGCTGCAGCGCGTGCGTTCTCCGCGCATTCACCTGCGCCCGAGTCAGCCACATGACTGATGGAAATGCCCTTAGCCGATGGCTAGCATCGCGGCCGCTCCAGATGTCATGAAACACCGCCATCATCACGATTCCATACGGATAAAGTCCAATCCTGCCAGATTGACGGCAACAGGTCTTGGCCGCATGCAACCGCCCTCCGGCAGCGCCCGGAGCTCCGGCCCATACCCACATCCCTCAAAGAAAGCGTACGCATGAAAAAAATCGCCGCCCTCTCCGCCCTCGTTCTGGCGGGCACCTCAGGCTGCGCGTCGATCACCCAGGGCACGACACAGATCCTGTCGTTCAAGATCGAACCGAAAGCCGCCAAATGCGTGCTGACACGTGCCGGTGATGGCGAACTGGGATCGGTGGGTGGCCGTGCCACCACGGTTTCAGTGGGCAAGGACAAGGACGACATCCTCGTCCAGTGCTCCGCACCGGGCTACGCAGCCAAGACCACGCGTATCGTCAGCGGGGCGACCACGGCCGGCGTGACCGGTGTACTGCTCGATTTCGGCATCACCGACATGATTACCGGTGCAATGTATGCCTATCCGACCGACATCAGCATCGTCATGGAACAGGAAGGCAGCGTGGTCGCGCCGGTCGCTCAGAACGCGGCACCGGTCGCCGCGGATACCGCGCTTGCCGCCGCGCAGCCGTCGCGCGAAGAACGCCTGAAGGAACTGAAGCACCTGAACGACTCGGGACTGATCAGCAAGGAAATCTACCTGGAACGTCAGAAGGAAATCCTCGCCGCACCCTGAGCGCTACCCGCGCAGTGCCTGCACCTCGCCCACCGCGGTGTGCAGGCGTGCTGCCAGCGAACGCGCCAGCTGGCCGAGCAGTGCGACCGCCAGTTCACCGTGCTCGGCGGCCAGTGCATCGAAGCGGGCGCGCGGCAGCGCGAACACCTCGACATCGGTCAGCGCGAGCGCATCCATGCCGTACAGCCCGCCCTGGACGAAACCCATGTCGCCCAGCAGTTCGCCCGGCCCGCAGGTGGCGAGGTGGTAGCTCTGGGTTTTCTTGTGGATGGGTACCGACACCCTGACCAGCCCGCGACTGACGAAGAACAGGGCCTCGCCGTCGGCGCCGGACTTGAATACCCGCTTGCCGGATTTCACCGCGCGTGGCTCGACCGCCGCTTCCAGCGCCGTCAGCGCAGCGGGCGAACAGCCGGCCAGCGCCGGCATGTCGCGCAACGCGAGCGCGGCAGCGGCACGACAGGCGGCATCACCGGTCATCTGCCGCGCCTCGACCCAGTCCAGCGCCTCGTCCAGCTGGCGGAAGGCAACCGCTTTCTCGCTCGGCCTCACCACGCCGGTTTCCTTCAGGAAGCGCTTCATCTTGAGGCCGCTCGGCAGGCCTTTCGGGATGTCGCAGAACACCAGGTAGGCGTCGCGCTGTTCCAGCCTGTCCTTGATCTGTTCGAGCACGTGCGTGGCGGTCACGTCCAGCGACTGCACCCGCCGCATGCTGAGAATGAGGAATCTGCGGTTGCCGATCTCGGGTTCCAGCGCGCTCTGCAGCTGGCTGGCGGTGCCGAAGAACAGGCTGCCCTGCAGTTCGAACACCACCACCTCACCTTCGTCGGCGTCGCCGGCGTCGGCCGGCACCGGTGCTCCGGCGCGCCGCGAAAAGATTTCCCGGCCTTCGATGCGGCTGCGCACCACCGACGAACGGGTCTGTTCGCGGATGAACAGCAGGATGGAAAAGCCGACGCCGGCCGCCGATGCCGCAACCAGATTGGTCAGCAGAGCAACCAGCACCACCACCACGATGACCGCGAAATCGAGCCGGGTGTCCGGCGCGAAGAAGAAGGCCAGACCGCGGCGATCGATCATGCGCGCCCCCAGCACGATGAGGATGCCGGCCAGTGCGGCCACCGGCACCCAGGCGATCAGCGGTGCCAGCACGAACAGCGCGAGCAGCGCGAACACGCCGGCCAGCAGCGACGAGCGCCAGGTGATGGCGCCGGATGAGATGTTGACCAGAGAAGGCCCCAGCGTGGCCGAACCGGCCAGCCCGCCAACCAGCGCCGACGCCAGATTGCCCACGCCCTGACCGATCAGTTCGCGGTCCGGATCCAGCCGCACCGTGGTCATCGTTTCCACCACCAGCCCGGTTTTCAGCGTGTCGATGGACAGCAGCGCAGCCAGCGTGAGCGCCGGTGCCAGCACCTGCAGCAGTTGCTGCAGCGTGAAGCCGTGCAGCAGAAAGGCGTGTCGCCGCAGCATGTCGGCCACCTCGGCGTCGCCACCGCCGAGCACACCGATCAGCATGCGGTTGCCCTCCAGCACCCGCAGCGCGGGGTCGAACAGGCTGAGCGTGAAGTAGGCGAGGATGCCCGCCAGCAGCGCTAGGATGGCGACCGGCATCGCCCCACGCCTCTTGGGCACCGCCACCATCACGCCGGCCGCCAGCGTACCGACCAGCAGGCTGTGGCCGCTCCAGGTCAGCGGATGCAGCAAGACTTCTGACAGCGAAGCACCGGCCGGCGCACCGAGCAGCCGGGGCAGCTGTCCGCCGATCAGAATGAGCCCGACCGCGCTCAGGAAGCCGCTCACCACCGGGTAGGGGACGAACTTGATCAGCCGGCCCACGCCGGCGAAGCCGAGCACGATCTGCAGTACGCCGGCGAGGAACACGATCAGACCGAGCTGCAGCAGCACGGTGTCTGCCAGGCCCTGATGCGCCAGTTCGCCGGCAAAGGCGGCCAGCACTGCGGCAGCCGGCGCGCTCGGAGCGCTGACGCCGAGCGAGCGTCCACCGAACAGCGGCGCCAGAATTCCCAGGAAAACGGCGCCGAAAATGCCTGCGATAGCGCCCTCTGCCGCCAGCGCGCCACCGAAGGGCGCGAATACCGTGACACCGAAGGCGATGGCCGCCGGCAGTGCAACCAGCATGGCGGAAAAACCGCCCCAGGCATCACCGATCAAGGCCGCGCGTGTTCCGGGCGTATCGTCCTTGTGCATGTTGTCTCGTCGTGTCTGTCGTGGAGCCCCGGCGCCGCACATTCGCCGATGTTACACCGCGTCGTGCACTGCGGATTTCGACCACGGCCTGCACCGGGCCTTCATTTAGACTGCCGGCACAGGTTACCGTAGTGCGGCTCGCAGCCGCCCCGCCCGATGGCCACGCCACTCTCCGCACTGTCCGCTCCAACCGCCCGGTCTGCCGCACTTGCGGGCACGCTGCTGCTGTGCGGCCTGCTTGCGCTGCACCTTCTGCTGCGCGGGCCCGCCTACCCCTTCATGCCGGACAGCGCGTCCTACATCCAGCTCGCGCGCAGCATCGCGGATCAGGCCCCGGCCGGCGCCCCGGTGCCCGCCTACCAGCCCAATCCGCTGTTCCCGATCGGTTTTCCGGCCCTGCTGTCGGTACTTGCGCGCGCCGGTCTCGATCCGCGCGACGCCGCCCCGCTGCTGGGCAGCCTGTCGTCGCTGCTGCTGCCACTGCTGGTGCTGCTGGCCTTCCGTCGAGCGCTCGGCGACGCAAGCGCGGCAGCCGTCGCCTTGCTGACCGCACTGTCGCCCGGCCTGCTGTGGCTGGCCGGATACGGCCTGACCGATCTGCCCGCCTGTGCGCTGTCGCTGGCGGCAGCCGGCTGCCTGCTGTCCGGACGCTCGGCGAAGCACTACATCGCCGCCGGCCTGCTGGCCGGTACCGGCTACGCGCTGCGCAACGCGCAGCTTGCGCTGATCGCCGCTCTGGGCCTGCTCATGCTGTACCGCATGCTGGCCCACCCGGGCGGTTTCCGGCCGGCACTGCGCGGTGCCGCGCAGTTCGCTGGCGGGGCTGCGCTGCCGATGCTTCCCTTGCTGCTGTACAACGCCCGGACTTTCGGTTCGCTCAACGCGTATGCCATGCCGCCGTCGACCGTGAGCCTGCCGACCAACCTGCGCACCTATGTGCAGGAATTCATCTACGACGCCAGCGGCTTCCGTGACATCGGCGTACAGCTGGCCTGGACCCTGCCCGGACTGACTGTCTGCCTGCTGCTCGCGGCGCTTCATGCCCGCAGGGTCTGCCAGGCATGGTCAGACATGGGCAGCGTACAACGCGAAACCTGGCTGGTGACGGCCGGGTATGCAACGGCTGGCGCCATCCTGGTGATCGCGGCCCGGTCGCGCTACGAATGGGGAGAATTCATCAGCACGCGCCACACGCTGCAGATACTGCCCTTCGCGCTGGCCGCCTGGCTGGTGGTACCGCTGCAGACGACCGGCCGGCGCCTGCGCACGGCGGCCCTGCTGCTGCTGTGCGTCAGCCATGCGGTGTTCGCGTTGCGGCTGGACCCGCAGCTCGATCTGCAGCAGGCGCGCGGACAGACGGCCCGCGCGGTGATCGAGGCCGGCCGGCCGCTGCTCTGCGCGCAGCCGCAGAACGGGCTGCTGCTCAGCAACTGGGCCTATGCGTTTCAGATCGAATGCGCGGCACCGGTCAGACAGTTCAGTCTGAAGGCACTCGACACGCACGAGGCCACCTTTGGCCGGCTGGTGGATGCGTTGCGCGAGCACGCCGGTGAAAAGCCGGCCCTGCTCGCCATCTACCCCGGGCGCGCCTGGCTGGAGGCCAGCCATCTTCAGTTCAGCGCCGACCAGCTCGACACCCTTGAAAGCACCGGGTGGCAGCCCAGGCGGGTGGACGGCAGCGCATTCATCGCCACCCTTGATGAGTGATCCGCACGCGCGGCGGCCACGGCCGGCGCTTACGGCACCTTGAGCCACGCGCCGGGCTGCCGGATAATCGCGGGCTTGCGGCGCGCCTGCGTCCTCACGCCGTGCCGTCACGGCCCTTTCCCGCCAACATGACGAGTTATCTGTTCATCCTGCTCGGCACCGCACTGGTCAACAACGTGGTGTTCGTACGCATCCTCGGCCTGTGCCCCTTCATGGGCGTGTCGAAGAAGCTTGAAACCGCCATCGGCATGGGGCTGGCCACCATGTTCGTGCTGACTCTGGCCTGTGGTTCGAGCTATCTGATCGACACCTTCCTGCTGCGCCCCTTCGATCTCGGTTACCTGTCCACGCTGAGCTTCATCGTGGTGATCGCGGCCATCGTGCAGCTGACCGAACTGGTGATCCAGAAGACCAGTCCGCTGCTGCATCAGGTGCTGGGCATCTATCTGCCGCTGATCACCACCAACTGCGCGGTGCTGGGCGTTCCGCTGCTGAACCAGGCGGCGCGCCACGATCTGCTGCAGTCGCTGCTGTTCGGCTTCGGTTCGGCTGCCGGCTTCGTGCTGGCGCTGGTGCTGTTCGCCAGCATCCGCGAGCGGCTGGATGGCGCCGACATCCCGGCGCCGTTCCGCGGCAACGCGATCGCGCTGATCACCGCTGGCCTCATGAGTCTGGCCTTCATGGGTTTTGCGGGGCTGGATTCATGATCAGCGCGCTGCTCGTGATGCTGGGTCTGGCGCTGGCACTGGGGGCGGCGCTGGGCGCCGCGTCGGTGCTGTTCCGGACGCAGGGCGACCCGCTGGTCGACAAGATCGACGCCATCCTGCCGCAGACCCAGTGCGGCCAGTGCGGCTACCCGGGCTGCAAGCCCTACGCCACCGCGATTGCCGGCGGCGACGCCGACATCAACCAGTGCCCGCCCGGCGGCGACGAAGGCGTGCGCAAGCTGGCCGATCTGCTCGGCCGCGAATACAAGCCGCTGAATGCGGAACACGGCGTCGAGAAACCGAAGTCAGTGGCGGTGATCGACGAGGCGACCTGCATCGGCTGCACGCTGTGCATACAGGCCTGCCCGGTAGACGCCATCGTCGGCGCCGCCAAACAGATGCACACCATCGTCGCCGACCTCTGTACCGGCTGCGAACTGTGCGTGGCGCCCTGCCCGGCCGACTGCATCGCCATGGTGCCGGTGGCGGACACCGTGGACACCTGGAAGTGGCGCTACCCGGTATTCGATCTGAAGCCGGTCACGCACGCGCCAGCGAAGGAAGCCGCCTGATGCTGCGCCAGCTTTTCTCGTTCAACGGCGGCGTCAAGCCGGATCCGAACAAGGGTGCGTCCACCCGCGAACCGATCGCCCGGCTGCCACTGCCGCCGCAGCTCATCATTCCGCTGCACCAGCACATCGGCGGCACGCCGCGGCCGCTGGTGAAGGCCGGCGACCGGGTGCTGCACGGCCAGCGCATCGGCGCCGCCGACGGCAATGTGTCGAGCGCGGTGCATGCGCCGACCTCCGGCACCGTGGTTGCGGTCGAACCGCGGCTGATGCCGCACGCCTCCGGCCTGTCGGCCATGGCGGTGGTGATCGAGCCGGACGGGCTGGATCTGCGCATCGAGCGCGAACCGTTCGACTGGCACGCCGCCACACCGGGCGAGGTGCGCGACCATCTGCGCGACGCTGGCGTGGTCGGCCTCGGCGGCGCGGTCTTCCCCAGCCACCTGAAGCTTTCGGCCGGCACGGCGGGCAGCACCGACACGCTGGTGATCAACGGCGCAGAGTGCGAGCCCTTCATCACCTGCGACGACATGCTGATGCGCAGCGAGGCGCTGGACATCCTGCACGGCGCGCAGGTGATGCGGAAAATGCTGGCGGCGAAGCAGGTGCTGGTCGGCGTCGAGGACAACAAGCCGGACGCCGCCGCCGCACTGAAGGCGGCCGCCGCCGAACTGGGCGACGCCTCGCTCGACATCGTCGTGGTGCCGACCCGCTACCCGGCCGGCGGCGCCAAGCAGCTCATCCGCGTGCTGACCGGCATCGAGGTGCCGCACGGGCGCCGCTCGACCGACTACGGCGTGCAGTGCTTCAACGTGGCCACCGCGCTGGCGGTCTGGAATGCGCTGGAGCACGGCGAACCGCTCACCCGCCGCATCGTCACCGTCGCCGGCAATGTCGAGCGGCCGCGCAATTTCGACGTGGCCATCGGCACGCCGATCGGCTTCGTGTTCGAACACGCCGGCCTGAAGCCGGACACCGACACGCTCATCATGGGCGGGCCGATGATGGGTGTGCCGCTGCCCGGCGTCGAGGCGCCGGTGGTGAAGGCGACCAACTGCCTGCTCGCCTCCTCGCCTGCGCTGTTCCCGCCGCCGGAACCGGAAATGCCCTGCATACGCTGCGGCGAATGCGCGCGCGCCTGCCCGGCCGACCTGCAGCCGTTCGAGCTGTACTGGCATGCACGCTCGCGCAACTTCGGCCGCGCGCAGGAATACCACCTGTTCGACTGCATCGAGTGCGGCTGCTGCGCCTATGTGTGCCCGTCGCACATTCCGCTGGTCGACTACTACCGCTACGCGAAGAGCGAAATCTGGGCGCGCGAGCGCGACAAGGACGCTGCCGACTCGGCGCGTGAGCGCTTCGAGTTCCGCAACTGGCGCGCCGAGCGGGAGAAGGAAGAGAAAGCCGCCCGATTGGCCGCGCGCAGCGCCGCCAAGCCGGCGGCGAAGACGGTCGAAGTGGCGAACACCGCCACGTCGCCAGCCGACCCAGAGGCGGCTGCGCCGGCCACGACAGACCCGAAAAAGGCGCTGATCGAAGCCGCCATGGCGCGCGCCAGGGCGCAGAAGGAGGCCGCGGCGGCAAAGAACACCGATGCGCTCACGCCGGACCAGCAGGCCCAGGTCGACGCGGCGGAAGCGCGCCGCAAGCGGGCGGCCGACCTGCTGGCGGAGAAGCAGACCGCCAACGCGCAGGCCGATCCGTCGGCCGACCAGAACGACGCCGCGCGCTGACCGGCACCGCAGACCGACACCGACAACGATGTACAACTCTCCCTACCTCCGTCAGAACACCAGCGTGCGCCGCGTGATGGGCACGGTGCTGGTCGCCATGCTGCCGGCCATCGCAGTGCAGATGTGGCTGTTTGGCCCGGCGCTGATCGCGCAGCTGGCGATCGCCAGCGTCACCGCGCTGGCCTGCGAGGCCGCCATGCTGGGGCTGCGCGGCCGGCCGGTGGCACCGGCGCTGACCGATCTGAGCGCACTGGTCACCGCCTGGCTGATCGCGGTCTGCCTGCCACCCCTGCTGCCCTGGTGGGCGACGATGCTGGGCACTGTCTTCGCACTCATCATCGGCAAGCATCTGTACGGCGGACTCGGACAGAACCCCTTCAATCCGGCGATGCTGGCCTACGCGCTGCTCATCGTGAGCTTCCCGGCGCTGATGTCGCAGTGGCCCGGCCTGCAGGCCACCGACGCCGCGACCCAGTTCGGCTGGGTGTTCGGGAGCGAGCGCATGGTGGATGGCATCACCGGCGCCACGCCGCTGGATGCACTGCGCACCGGCCTGCTGAGCGGCGGCGATGCCGTATCGGTCATGCAGTCGCCGGCTTTCGGCCATGTCGCCGGTGCCGGCTGGGAATGGGTGGCGCTGGCCTGGGCGGCGGGCGGCCTGCTGCTGCTGGCACTGCGCATCATCACCTGGCACATTCCGGCCGCCTTCATCGGCGCCATGGCACTGGTGTCCGCCATCGGCTGGCTGATCGCCCCGGCGCAGTTCGCCAGCCCGGCTTTCCACCTGCTGGCGGGCGGCACCCTGATGGGCGCCTTCTTCATCGCCACCGACCCGGTGTCCGGCGCCACCACGCCGCGCGGCAAACTCATCTTCGCCGCCGGCATCGCGCTGATCGCCTGGCTGATCCGCACCTTCGGCGCCTATCCGGACGGCATCGCCTTCGCCGTGCTGCTGATGAACATCTGCGTACCGCTGATCGATCTGAAAACCCAGCCACCGGTGTTCGGCCACAAGAAGGGGGACGCGCCGTGAGCGACGCCACAGATCGCCCGGATGCCGATACCGCCGAGCCGGCCGACGCGATCGAAGCGCCCAGCGCTGCGGGCAGCGCGCTGCGCGCAGCCGCCCTTCTGGGCGTATTCACCGTGGTATTCACCGCGCTGATGGCACTCACCCAGGACGCCACCCGCGAGCCGATACGCGCCTCGGTCGAGGCCCGCCGGCTGGAACTGATCGCCCAGGTACTGCCGCGCGCCGACTACGACAACGCACTGCTGGAAGACACGGTCACGCTGCCGGTGCTGCCGGCGCTCGGCCTGAGCGAACCGGTCACCGTGCACCGCGCCCGGCTGGGCGGCGCCCCGGTGGCGCTGGTGTTCGAGGCACAGGCACCCGATGGCTACAGCGGCGCGATCCGCCTGCTGATGGCACTGCGCGCCGACGGCACGCTGGCCGGTGTGCGGGTGGTGGCGCACAGGGAAACGCCGGGACTGGGCGACTACATCGACCCGGCCAAGGACCGCGCGAACCCGAAATGGATTGCCCAGTTCACCGGCCGCGACAGCAGTGACGGCATGCGCTGGACCGTGCGCAAGGACGGTGGCGACTTCACCTACGTGACCGGCGCCACCATTTCCGCACGGGCGGTGACCCGCGCCGCCGGACGCGCCACCGCGGCGCTGGCACCGGCGCGCGACGCGCTGTTCGCGCTGCCGGCCGGCAGCTCGGCCGAAGCGGCATTCAGATGAGCCCCATGACGAGCGATCCGGACACACGACATGAACGCTGACGACCGCGCCCTGTACGGCGACATCACTCGCAAAGGCCTGTGGGAGAACAATACCGCGCTGGTGCAGCTGCTCGGGCTGTGCCCGCTGCTCGCGGTGAGCACCAGCTTCGTCAATGCGGTCAGCCTGTCGCTGGCCACCGTGCTGGTGATGGCGCTGTCCAGCGGAGCGGTGGCCGCGCTGCGCACGCTGATTCCGCATGAAATCCGCATTCCGGTGTTCATCCTCATCATCGCCGCACTGGTCACCTGTCTTGATCTGGCCTTCAACGCCTGGCTGCACGAGCTCTATCTGGTGCTGGGCATCTTCATTCCACTCATCGTGACCAACTGCATCGTGCTCGCCCGGGTCGAGGCCTTCGCCGCCAAGAATTCGCCGCTGGCCGCCGCCTGGGACGGCGCGGCAATGGGTGTCGGCCTGCTGTGGGTGCTGGCGCTGCTGGGCAGCGTGCGCGAACTGGTGGGCGCGGGCACGCTGTTCGGCGGCATCGACATGGTCATTCCGGGTGCGCACGCGCTGCAGGTGTTCGGCGAACACTATCGTGGCCTGCTGATCGCCCTCCTGCCGCCCGGCGCCTTCATATTCCTTGGCCTGCTGGTGGCGGCACGCAACGCCTGGGTGGCCCGCGCGCAGGCGCGTGCGATGCACCCGCCCGCCGCTGCGGTGAGCGCCTGATGGCGGGGCGTGCGAGCCGGCTGACCCGGGCCGAGATACAGACGGTTTTCGAGCGCTTCCAGGCGGCCAATCCGGCACCGAAGAGCGATCTCGAATACGGCTCACCCTTCCAGCTGCTGGTGGCGGTGGTGCTGTCGGCGCAGGCCACCGACAAGGGCGTGAACGTGGCCACCCGCAAGCTGTTTCCGGCCGCACCGACGCCGGAGGCCATGATCAGCCTGGGCGTGGCGGGCGTCGAGGACACCATCAAGACCATCGGCCTGTTCCGCGCCAAGGCGAAGAACGTGGTGGCGCTGTCGCACCTGCTGCTGGAAAGGCACGGCGGCGAGGTACCGAACGACCGCACTGCGCTGGAGGCATTGCCCGGTGTCGGCCGCAAGACGGCCAACGTGGTGCTCAACATCGTGTTCGGTGAACCGACCATGGCGGTGGACACCCACATCTTCCGCATTGCCAACCGCATCGGTCTGGCCCCGGGCAAGGACGTGCTGGCGGTCGAGCACGCGCTGCTCAAGGTGGTGCCGAAGGCATTCATGCTGCACGCCCACCACTGGCTCATCCTGCACGGGCGCTATGTGTGCACCGCACGCAAGCCGCTGTGCGAACGCTGCAGCATCGTCGATATCTGCCGCTACCGGGACAAGACGGTCGCCACCTGAGCGCAAGGCCCACGCGGCTGGATGCGGCGAGCCGCTGCGATGACGGCCCTGAACCGGAGACGGCGTGTGCTCACAGGCCGCATCGCGGCGAGGTCGCCGCTCCCACGGGGTCTCTGGCAACGGACTGGGCGGGGTTCCGTGGGAGCGGCGCCTCGCCGCGATGACCGCCTTGAATCGGAGACAGCGCGTG
>JBEQBZ010000021.1:0-69877 GCA_041639545.1 Methyloversatilis sp.
TGTGCTCGCCAACGGCGAGCGCACGCGGTCGGCGCAGGGTTCAGCGCGCGATCCGCGTGCGCAGACCTGCGGTCTGCACACCCTACGGCCGGTGCCCGACGAGGCGCCCCGTAGGGTGTGCTCGCCAACGGCGAGCGCACGCGGTCGGCGCCGGGTTCAGTGCGTGGTCAGCGTGCGCAGACCTGCGGTCTGCACACCCTACGGCCGGTACCCGACGAAGCGCCCCGGTAGGGTGTGCTCGCCAACGGCGAGCGCACGCGGTCGGCGCCGGGTTCAGCGCGCGATCCGCGTGCGCAGACCTGCGGTCTGCACACCCTACGGCCAATGCCCGACGAAGCGCCCCGGTAGGGTGTGCTCGCCAACGGCGAGCGCACGCGGTCGGCGCAGGGTTCAGCGCGTGGTCAGCGTGCGCAGACCTGCGGTCTGCACACCCTACGGCCGGTGCCCGGCGAAGCGCCCCCGTAGGGTGTGCTCGCCAACGGCGAGCGCACGCGGCACTGTCACGTATCGCGTCGAACCGCTGAAACGTTCGTCTGCAATCGGTACACTGCGTTCCCCGCTGAATGCCCGCCTGCCCGCACCCGATGCGCATCGTCCTGGACACCAATGCCGTGCTCGATCTGCTGCACTGGCACAACGCCGAACTCGATGTGCTGGCCCGTGCGCTGGCCGACGGTCGGGCAGGCCTGCTGTGCGACGCTGCCTGTCTGCGCGAACTGCGCACCGTGCTGCGCTACCCGAAGTTCGGTCTGGACGAGGCGGCCGGTGCGGCGTTGTACTCAGCCTATCTGGCGCTGATCGAAGAACTGCCGTTACCCGAAACACCCGATCCGTCCCTGCCCCGCTGCCGGGACCGCGAGGACCAGAAATTCTTTGATCTGGCGGTACGCGGCGATGCCGCCCTGCTGGTGTCGCGTGACCGTGCGGTGCTGCGCCTCGGGCGCCACCGGCTGTGTCCGGCGACGCTGAAGGTGATCGCGCCGCCGGCACTTGCCGGACTGCTGGGCTGAACGCCCGGCGCCCGCGAATTAACGGAGGGTGAACGGTTCAAGCTTTTCGTGAGGCCGTGTTACCGGCTGACGCCTATACTCCGCGCCGCTGAAGCCACGCGCGCTCAAGACGCGCGATACCACGGGTTGCAGAGCGCCGCAGACACAAACTCGGCCCGGACGCACTTACAGAGAGACATCCCCATGAAAGCCGCACTCCGCCACACCCCGCTCGCCATGGCCCTCGCCCTGATCGGCCAGGCTGCGATCGCACAGAACAGTACGGTCATTGCACCGACGGTGGTCATCACCGGCACCCGGGTCGAACAGAACTCCTTCGACCTGCCGATGGCCATCGATTCGATCGACACCTCGACCATCCAGGAACAGCGCGCAACGGTGAATCTGTCCGAGGTCATCAACCGCGTACCGGGCGTGGCGGCGGCCGGCAAGGAGAATTACACCCAGGAACAGTCGCTGACCATCCGCGGTTTCGGTGCCCGCTCGGCCTTCGGCGTGCGCGGCGTGAAGCTGTTCGCTGACGGCATTCCGGCCAGCACGCCGGACGGCCAGGGTGGCACCGGCCTGTTCGACCTCGCGTCGGCCAGCCGCATCGAAGTGCTGCGCGGCCCGTTCTCGGCGCTGTACGGCAACCACTCGGGCGGTGTGGTGCAGGTGTTCACCGAGGACGGGCCGGAGAACTTCACGATCACGCCGAGCTATCAGTTCGGTAGCTATGGCACCTCGCGCACCGGCCTGAAGTTCGGCGACACCGTCGGCAACTTCAACTACACCGCCAGCGTCTCCCACTTCCGCACCGACGGCTACCGCGACTACAGCGAGTCCGACAAGGACCAGGCGAATTTCAAGGCGAAATGGCGTCTGAGCGACAACGCGACACTGACAGTGGTGGGCAACTATATGCACCAGCAGGGGCAGGATCCGCTCGGCCTTACCTTCGCCCAGCTCAACGACAACCGTCGCCAGCAGGGCACGTCCAACCGCAACCTGGCCGGCAATCCGGGAACCGCCTCCTTCTATGGCACCCGCCGCACACTGGAGAACACCCAGGGCGGCGCAGTGTTCGAGGCGCAACTGACCGAACGCGATTCGCTGCGGGCGATGTTCTACCTCGGCAACCGCAACAACGAACAGTACCTTGCGCTGAACGCCGGCACACAGGACAACGTGACTGCTTCGGGCGGCGTGTCAGCGTTCGATCGCGACTACTGGGGTACCAATCTGCGCTGGACACGCAAGTACGAAAAGGTCACCTTCAGTCTCGGCGCCGAGTACGAGCGCGCTGACGAACACCGCCGCGGCTATCGCAACGGCGAAACCAAGAGTGGCGCGCAAGCACTGAGCACCGTGTTCGGATTCCGTGGCGATCTGAAGCGTGACGAGAACAACATTGCGGAACAGTCCGGCGCCTTCTTCCAGGGAGAATGGGCGGCGACCGACACCGTTCTGTTGTCGGGTGGTCTGCGCTACACGAAGCTCGACTTCAAGTCGCGCGACCACTTCGTCTGCAACGGCGGCTGTTCCGGCACCACCAATGGCGCCGGCGTGAACCCGGATGACAGCGGCTCGGTTTCCTACAGCGACTGGACATCGGCCGTCGGCGCCGTCTGGAAGGTCACCCAGACCACCAACCTGTACGCCAACGCCGGCCGCAGCTTCGAAGCACCGACACTGATCGAGTTGGCTTACCGTCCGGATGGCGGCAGCGGTCTGAACTTCGATCTCAAGCCATCGACCAGCAACCAGTACGAAGTGGGCGTGAAGACCTTCCTGAATGATTCCACCCGCCTCGACGCCGCAGTCTTCTATATCGATTCGTCCGACGAGATCGTCATCCGCAGCAACGAGAACGGCCGCGCGGTCTATCAGAACGCCGGCGACACCTCGCGGAAGGGTATCGAACTGGCGATTGATTCACGCCTGACCCAGAACGTCGGAGCGTACGGGTCAATGACTCTGATTGACGCTAAGTTCGAAGACAGCTTTGACACCTGCTTGGTCGCACAATGTCCGAGCGTTCAAAATCCGCTCGTGGCTGTCGGAGCGGGCAACAAGATCGCCGGCATTGCCAACAAGTCCTTCTATGGCGAAGTGACCTACAAGCACGATCCGTGGGGCTTCAAGAGCGCACTGGAGTATCGCGCAAGCGGTCGCATGTTCGGCGATGACACCAACGACGTACGTGTGGGTGGCTACGGCATCGCGGCGATCCGCGCCGGCTTCACGCAAAAGGTTGGAGGCTGGACGTTGAACGAATTCGCCCGCGTCGACAACCTGTTCGATAAGGATTACGTCGGTTCGGTGTACATCAACGCTGGTAACGCACTGACCGGCCGCTACTACGCCCCCGCCGCCGAACGTACCTGGCTGATCGGCCTGTCCGCGTCCTACTCGCTGTAAGCCGCCGCCAGCCGGGGCAGCACGCGCAGCGCGTTGGCCCCGGTTGCCTGCACCAGCTCTTCCAGTTCCACGCCACGAATGCCGGCGATCACCTGCGCGATGCGCGGGAGATTGGCCGGCTCGTTGCGTTCACCGGCGGAAAATTCGGGGGGAATGTCCGGCGCGTCGGTTTCGAGCACGATGGATTCGAGCGGCAGTTCGGTCACCAGCCGGCGCAGGTTCAGCGCGCGCTGCCAGGTGACCGCGCCGCCGAAGCCCAGCGCAAAACCCAGCTTGATGAACTCGTCCGCCTGCTGGCGGCTGCCGTTGAAGGCGTGGGCGATGCCGCCCGGGCCGTTGCGGCCGAATACCGCGCGCACATGCTTGAGAATGCGGTCCTGGCTGCGCCGCACATGCAGCAGCACCGGCAGCCCCATCTCTTTCGCGATCCTGAGCTGGGCGACGAACCAGCGCTCCTGCAGCGCGGGGTCAATGTCGGTCACGAAGAAATCGAGGCCGATTTCGCCCACCGCCACCACATCGCTGCCCCGCTGTTCCAGTTCCATCGACAGCAGATCGAGATCGCCATCGCGCGCCGCTGCAACGTAGAGCGGGTGGATGCCCAGCGCAAAGCGCAGCGCCGGGCGCCCGGCACACAGCGCGCGTACCCGCGCGAAGCCCGCGCGGTCGACCGCCGGCAGCACCATGCAGCCCACGCCCGCCGCCTCGGCGCGGGCGATCATCGCCTCGCGGTCGGCGTCGAATTCGAAGGCATCGAGATGGCAGTGGGTGTCGACCAGCATGGCGGAGCAGCTTGAAAGCGGACCCGGTCAGGATAACCGCTTCGCCCACGCACATGCCCGGAAGCGGGCGGTGAAGGATCAGCGCTTCTTCTTGCCCATTTCATTACCGATGGCACCGCCGACGATGGCGCCACCCACGGTACCCACCGTGCTGCCGCCGGTCAGCACCGAACCGGCCACGCCGCCAGCGGCCGCACCGATCATGGCGTTGCTCTCGCTCCGGCTCATGCCGGCACACGCAGTCAGGCTGGCCATCAGGGCCACGATGGAAACCGTCTTGATCATCTGGACCGCCTTGTTCATGGATGCTCTCCGCAATGATTGATCTGTCGGCAGCCGGCGCAGTTCGCGCGCTGCCTGCTCTGCAGTCTAGGGAGGGCCGGCGGGCCCGGCGGTAGGTCGGCCGGGCAGCGAGGTGTCGGCGCAATCCGACGTCGGGCGGCGGCGACACCCCGTAGGGCGCCGCACCGGGACAGTCAGAGCGTGGCGCTGACCAGTGCCAGCATCAGCGGCGTGGTGAGCGCGGCCAGCGCGGTCGACATGAGCAGGCTGCTGGCCACCGGCCCCTGCATCACGTGGAACTGGCGCGACATCAGATAGACATTGGCGCCGACCGACAATGACGCCAGCAGCACCACCGCCTGGGTTTCCACCGGCGGCAGGCCGAGCAGCACGGCCAGGCCCCACACCACAAGAGGGTGGGCAAGCAGCTTCAGCATGCTGATGCTCACGCTCTGCTGCCAGCCTTCGCGCACGCCGAATTCCGCCAGACCCATGCCGAGCGCGATCAGCGACATCGGCAGTGCGGCGTCGCCCAGCATTTTCAGCGGCTGGTCGATCAGCGACGGCAGTTGCAGCCCGGTCAGGCTGAACAGCGTGCCGGCGAGTATCGACGCCACCAGCGGATTGGTGAGCACGCCGCGCGCGGTCTTGCCGAAGCCGGCCAGCGTGGGCGCACCGGTCTTCGCCCACTCGACCGACACGGTAACCAGGGTCCACAGCGTCAGCGCGTTGAACACCACCACCAGCGCAGCGGCCGGCATGGCGTCGTCGCCCAGCAGGATGCGGGTGAGCGGCAGGCCGAGCAGCACGTTGTTCGAGAACACGCCACCGAGCGCGAACACCGACTGCGACACGCCATCCAGCCGGAACAGCCGGGCCGACACCACGCGGCCGAGCACGAACACGATGAGGCAGCCGCCAAAGAAGGCGGCCAGCAGCCGCACATCGACCGGCGGCAGGCTGGCGAAACCGCTCATCAGCCGGAACAGCATGGCCGGCAGCGCGATGGTGAATACGAACTTGGCGAGCGCGTCGGCGGCGGTCTTGGGCCAGCCGCCCCAATGCACGATGCCGTAGCCGACGAACACCAGCACGAACAGCGGCGCGGCGAGCAGGATCTGCTGTACGGCGGCGTTCATGCGCCCTCCTCCGGCGTGTCCAGCGCCTTCAGCGCGTCGGCTTCGGCGCGCTCGATGCGGCCGAACTGGTGGCTGATCTTGCGGCTGGACACCGCGACGTCCTGCACATCCTCGTGTGCCTGGCGGATGTGGGTAGCGAGCTTTTCCATGCGTCGGTCGAACAGGGTGAAATCCTTGGCGAGCCGGCCCAGCGCATCGCGTATCAGGTGGATCTGGCGTCGGGTCTCGACGTCCTTCAGCACCGCGCGCGCGGTGTTCAGCACCGCCATCAGCGTGGTGGGCGACACGATCCACACCCGTTTCGCCTGCGCATGGGCGATCACGTCGGCGTGGTGGGCGTGCAGTTCGGCGAACACCGCCTCGGCCGGCAGGAACATGACTGCGCCATCCGAGGTTTCGTCTGCAATGATGTATTTGGCCGCGATGTCGTCCACGTGCCTGCGCACATCGGCGCGGAAGGCGGTCTGCGCCTGCCGGCGGTCGGCTTCGGCCGCGTCGGCGGCGAACATGCGGTGATAGTTTTCCAGCGGGAACTTGGCATCCACCGCCACCCGGCCGGTGGGCTCCGGCAGCCTGAGCAGGCAGTCCACCCGGACGCCGGTCGACAGCGTGGCCTGGAACTCAAAGGCGTCCGGCGGCAGCGCGTTGCGCACCAGCGCCTCCAGCTGCACCTCACCGAAGGCGCCGCGCGCCTTCTTGTCGCCCAGCAGTTCGTTCAGGCTCATCACGCTGGACGACAGCCCTTCGATCTTCTTCTGCGCCTCGTCGATGGTGGCCAGCCGTGCCATCACGCTGGCGAAGGTTTCATTGGTCTTGCGGAAACCCTCTTCCAGCCGCTCGTGCACCCGCCCGCTCAGCCCTTCCAGCCGCTCGTTCACGGTGCGGGTGAGCGATTCGATCGAACTGGTGAGCTGCACCGAGGCGTTCTGCAGGCCGTTCTGCAGCGCCTGCTGCTGCGCCCGGGTCTGTTCCGCCAGCGTGGCGGCGGTCTGTGCCACCAGTTCGGTGCGCAGCGCACCGATGGCATCGCGCGCGGCGGCCAGTTCCAGCGACGTGGTCCGGCGCAGCCGCTCGTTGGCCTCGGCCTGCATGCTGACAGTGCGTTCGGTCTGCCGCTGGAGGCCCTCGTGCAGCGCGTCCAGCGTGCGGCGCTGGGTGTCCGCCGCGTCGGCATCGCGCGCGGCCAGGCCGCGCAGGCGCAGCGCAAGCGCGATCACCAGCACCAGGGTGGTCAGCTGGCCCAGCAGCAGCAGGGCAACGGGAAGGGAAAAGTCGCTCATGCGGAGAAAAGGAGGGGCCGTAAGGGCCGCCGGCAGCAATCACCCGGCGGGCGGAATGCCCATGCCATGAAACGGTGCATCGACTGTGGGAAAGTATACCAGTGCCCCGGAATCGACCGCACCCCGCACCACCGCTGTGCATAAGGCTTTGCGCGATGCTGGCGGGCAAAAATCCGGTTCAAGGAAGGCCGCGTGTTGCCGATAGAAGACCCAGACTCAATTATCCGGGCGTTGCCATGGCTCACGCATCGTTATCCGTCGTCGCGGAAGCCGACCACAGTTCCGCCGACATCCTGCACAGCGCACAGGGCGTGCTGGCTCGCTACCGCGGCCTCACGCTCACCAGCCATTTCCAGCCCATCTTCAGTGTGTCGCATTGCCGCGCCATCGGCCACGAAGGCCTGCTGCGCGCCGCTGACGTCGATGCCAACCCGATCTCGCCCGCACGCGTGATCGGCAACGCGCGCGACTACGAAGACCTGCGCTACCTCGATCAGCTGTGCCGCTATCTGCACGTGAACAACCATGCGGCGCAGGACACGCACGGTGGCTGGCTGTTCCTGAACATTCACCCGGAAGTGTTCCGCCGCGGCCCGGATACCGACCTGAGCGATTTCCTGCCCGAACTGTCCGAACACCCGGACATCGATCCGCGCCACATCGTGATCGAGGTGATGGAACAGGCGGTGTCGGAGCACGCCGGCTTCGCCCGCACGGTCGAATACCTGCGCGGCCTGGGCTGCATGATCGCGCTCGACGACTTCGGCGCCGGCCACTCCAACTTCGACCGCATCTGGTCGATGCAGCCGGAAATCGTGAAGCTCGACCGCTCGTTCGCGATCAAGTCGGTGGAAGACCCGTCGGCCCGCCGGCTGCTGCCGCAGATCGTGAGCCTGATCCACGAAGCCGGTTCGCTGGTGCTGCTCGAAGGCGTCGAAACCGAGGCGCAGGCGCTGGCCGCGCTCGACGCCGACATCGATTTCGTACAGGGCTACTACTTCGCGATGCCGCAGGCACAGCCGGTGGATACCCGCGAACAGAGCGCCCAGCTCACCACGCTGTGGGAGCGCTTCAACACCACGCGCGGCAGCGGCGCCGCCCGCTACCGCGAACTGATCGCGCCCTACATACACGCCATGGGCGGCTGCGCGGTGCTGCTCGAAGAAGGCCTGCCGATGGAAGAAGCCTGCCGCACCTTTCTTCAGCTCGAGCGCGCCGACTGCTGCTTCATGCTGGACGAACAGGGCCGCCAGGTGGGCCGCAACGTGCGCGCCAGCCAGCCCTTCGGCGCAGCGGACAGCCAGTACCGCACGATGTCGCAGAGCCGCCACGCCCGCTGGTCGCGCCGCCCCTACTTCCGCCGCGCAATCGAGAACGTGGGCAAGGTGCAGGTCACCCGGCCCTATCTGTCGATTTCGTCCGGCCTGCTGTGCGTCACCGTGTCCATCGCCTATCGCGGCTGGGACGACCAGCTGCGCGTGCTGTGCGGCGATCTGCACTGGCCGCAGGTGGTCTGAACCCGCCGTCCGTCCGCCCGGACGAACCCGGGCGGCGCCGCAGTGTCCTCTGCATGCCCGATTGCAGATAAGCTGCGCCCGATGAAGTTCGCCCGTCTTTCGCTCCGTCGCCTGATCGCGCTGCTCATGCTGTGCGCGGTGCCGCTGCACGCCTACGCGCTGCACTGCGCCACCCAGCGAACGCTGGCGGTCGCCGCGATGCAGGTGGACGCGGAGTCCGGCCATGGCTGCCACTGTCCGGAGGACTGCACGGCTGCCGCGCTGTGTGCCGCCGCTCATCTGCTGGCGCTCGAACCGGCCCTCACCGCAGACGCCGCCGCCCCGCGGCAGTCCTCTGCCCTTCCCGTGCCGATCGATCGCGTGCCCGCCCGCGCGCTCGCGCCCCCCGAACGCCCTCCCCGCACCGCCTGACGCCGGAAACCGTGGCCGCATCCGTGCGGCCCCTCCAACGTCCGTTCAGGGAGACATCCATGACATCGCTTACAGGCCGGTGGCGCCGCTGCGCGCTGGCGATCGCGGCCGCACTGCCGCTGCCGGCATCGGCCGGCTTCTTCATTCCGCGCGACGTGACCATGTTCATGTTCAGCGCCTCGCCGGACAGCCAGATGGCCGATATCGCCCATGGCGTACGGGCCGACCTCGCGCTGTCCGCCGGCCAGTCGCGCTACCGCTCCGACGACCGGCGCATCGATCGCCACTACACCACGTTGCAGGGCAGCTGGCTCATCCACCGCGACTACGGCGTCGACGGCATCACCAATCTGTATCTGTTCGGCGGGCCGCTGCTGGCGCGCAGCAGCGAGTTCTCCGGCGCCGGCTCCGGTGACGACACGCGCGCCGGCCTGCACGGCGGATTCTGGGCCGACCACGAAACCCGGCGCATCTACGGCCGGCTGTCCACCCACACCTACCTCGCCGGCGGGCGCAGCCAGACCGTCACCACCGCACAGGGGCTCTGGGCGCCCTACGCCGCCGACTACGAAGACATCGCCACCTGGCTGGGCCTGCAGCTGGAACGCCGCAGCGGCCTGACCGACGCCACCCAGGTCACCCCGCTGCTGCGCCTGTTCCAGCGCCGCTGGTGGGTGGATGTGGGGGTCAGCGTCAATCGCGAACACCGTGGCGACGCCTTCGTAAACCTCATGCTGCTGTTCTGAAACGAAAGGAATCGAAATGAAAAGAACGACTTGCCTGTCCATCGCCAGCGCGCTGCTGCTGGCGCTGTCCGCAAGCCTTGCCCAGGCCGCCACCACGATACGGATGCAGGTGGATGGCCTGGTGTGCGCTTTCTGCGGCTCGGCCATCGAGAAGAAGCTGCGCAGCCACGCCGCCACCGACGACGTGCTGGTCAGCCTTGAACACAAGGTGGTCGCGCTGAGCCTGAAGGACGGTCAGGACATCGCCGACGACACGCTGCGCAGCCAGATCACCGACGCCGGCTATCAGGTGAAGAAGATCGAGCGGGTATCGCAGTCGCTGGACAGCCTGCGCGCCGAACTGAAGGGCAAAGCCCATGGCGGGCGCTGAGCGCGGGCTGCGGGCCACGCTGGGGGCGAGCGGCCTGTCGCTGCTGGCCAGCAGTTCGACCCTGGTGTGCTGCGCACTGCCGGCGCTGCTGGTGGCACTGGGCGCCGGCGCCACGCTGGTTACGCTGACCACCCGGTTTCCGCAGCTGATCTGGCTGTCGGAGCACAAGGGTGGCGTGTTCGGCGCCGCTGCGCTGATGCTGGCGGCCGCCGGCGCGGCGCAGTGGCGGGCGCGCAGCCTGCCCTGCCCGGCCGACCCGGCCGCCGCGCGTGCCTGCATGCGGGCGCGGCGCGTGTCCGCCGGGGTGTACGGGCTGTCGGTGCTGCTGTTCCTGACCGGCGGCTTCTTCGCCTTCGTCGCGCCCTGGCTGCCGCCCTGGCTGCTGTAGGCGGGCTCAGCCGGCGCGCAGACTGGCCAGCGCCGGCGAGCGCAGCGCGCCGCGCAGGCCGAGCAGACCGGCGGCCACCACCGCGACCACGCTGAACGCGAGGCCTGCGGCCGGCAGCAGCGCCGACGGCACATAGGGCAGCTGGAAGGCCTGACGCGCCAGCGCGGTGGTGAGCGCCACCGCGCCCACCGCCGCCAGCGTACCGGCCAGACCGCCCAGCACCGCGAATTCCGCCAGCAGCGCCGCACGCAGCTGGCGGTCGCGCGCGCCCAGCGTACGCAGCACCGCCAGTTCGAAGCGGCGCTCGTCGTGGGTGGCTTCGATCGCGGCCAGCAGCACGACCACGCCGGCCAGCAGCGCAAAGCCGAACACCACGCTGACCGCCGTGGCCAGCTGGTCCATCAGCGCGCGGAACTGCCGCACCATGGCGTCCACATCGACCGCGGTCAGATTGGGGAAGCGCGCCACCAGCGTGTTGGTGAAGCCGGCCTTGTCCGCCGGCAGGTGGAAGGAGGTGATGTAGCTGGCGGGGAAGTCTTCGAGTACGCCGGGCGTGGCGACCACGAAGAAGTTCACGTTCATCGAATCCCATTCCAGCTCGCGCAGGCTGCCGACCACGGACTCCACCTGCCGGCCGGCGATCTCGAAACGCAGCCGGTCACCGGCGCGTACCCCCAGCGTTTTCGCCAGACCGGCCTCGACCGAAAAGGACGGCAGCGCCGCATCCCACTGTCCGCCGCTCAGCCGGTTGCCGACCTGCAGATGGTCGGACCACGACAGATTGAATTCGCGCTCGACCAGCCGCCGCGCGCGGGCGTCGGTGTAATCGTCGGGCGATACCGCGCGGCCGTTGATCGCGCTCAGCCGGGCACGCGACATCGGCAGCAGGTCCGGCGCCGGCAGGCCGGCTTCGGCGAACAGCGCGCGTACCGCGTCGCGCTGGTCAGGCTGGATGTTCAGGATGAAGCGGTTGGGTGCATCGACCGGCAGCCGGCCGCGCCAGGCGTCCAGCAGGTCACCGCGCGCGATCACCAGCAGCAGCACCGCGGTCAGACCCAGGCCGAGCGCGGCGATCTGCACGGTCGACGCCACGCGGCGCCGGGTCAGACTGGCCAGCCCGTAGCGCCAGCCGCCGGCGGTACCGCCGCGCATGCGGGCCACCAGCGCGAGCGCTCCCCAGGCCACCGCGGCATACAGCGCGCAGGCGACGATGAAGCCGCCGACCACCACCGCGCCCAGCACCGCATCGCCGGCCATCAGCACGATGAGCGCCGACAGGCAGGCCAGGCCGAAGGCATAGGCACCCCAGGACACCACGTCGGCATCGTCCCAGTCGCGGCGCAGCACACGCAGCGTGGACACCCGGCGCAGCTTCAGCAGCTGCGGCCACACGAAACCGAGAATGAGCACCAGGCCGACCGCGAAGCCGTACACCACCGGCAGCGGTCCGGGCGGCGGCAGCGGTGCCGCCCACAGACCGGCGAGCAGCGCCTCGACGCCGAACTGGGTCAGATAGCCGGCAACGCAGCCGATGGCGCAGGCCAGCAGCCCGAGCAGCAGGAATTCGATCAGGAACAGCCGGGTGAGGCGCGCCTGGGTCGCGCCCAGACAGCGCATGACCGCGCAGCCGTCGAGGTGGCGCTGCATGTAGCGACGCGCCGCCAGCCCGACCGCGACCGCGGCGAACACCACCGCCAGCATGGCGGCCAGCCGCAGGAATTTCTGTGCCCGGTCGAGCGCGCCGCGCACCTCGGGCTGCGCCTCCTCCACGCTTTCCACCTTCTGGCCGCGGGCCAGCTGCGGTTTCACCCAGGCGGCGTAACTGCGCACCGCGGCATCGTCGCCGGCCAGATGCAGCCGGTACACGATGCGGCTGCCTTCCTGCATCAGGCCGCTGGCCGGCAGGTCGGCCGCATTCATCATGAGCCGCGGCACGATGGCGAAGAAGTTGGCGCCGCGGTCCGATTCAAAGGTGAGCACCGCCGCCACGGTGAGCCGCAGCGCGCCGAGATTGACGGTGTCGCCACTGCGCACGCCCAGCGCGGCGGTAGCCCGCTCGTCCAGCCACACGGTGCCGGGCGCGGGCACGGCCCGGATGTCGGCATCCGGCGCATTGAGTGCCGGTGCGATGCGCACCCGGCCGCGCAGCGGATAACCGTCGGACACCGCCTTCACGCCCACCAGCTGGGCACCATCGGCGGTCGACGCCATGCTGGTGAAGGTCCAGGTATTCACGCTGCGCAGGCCGCGCGTCTGCGCTTCGGCGCTGAGCGCGGCAGGCAGCGGGCGGTCGCCGACCACCAGCAGGTCGCCGCCGAGCAGCTGGTTCGCTTCCTTCGTGACCGAGCGCGCGACCCGGTCGGTGAAGAAGGAAACCGAAGTGAGCGCGGCCACGGCCAGCACCAGCGCGAGCCCCAGCACCCGCAGTTCGCCGGCCCGGAAATCGCGCAGCGCCATGCGGGCGGCGAGAAGGATGTCGGATTTCATCTTTGTGGTGTTCTTTCTTTCAGACGATGCACAATGCGCGCCTTGCGTTTCAGCCCGCGTTCTCAGCCTTCATTGACAGCCGATGTCCGCAAACGATCTCGACCGCTTCGTTTCAGCGGTGGCCGCCGGGGACCGCATCCCCGATCCGGCCATCATGTTCAACCCCTGGGGCGATCACGACCCGGTGCATGACCTCGGGCCGGACGCACCGCGCATCCGCGCCGACCACCTGCAGCGCTACCTCGCCGCACGGCTGGGTCGCGCCCGGGTGCTGCTGATCGCCGAGGCGCCCAGTTACAGCGGCGCCAAGTTCTCCGGCATGGCGATGACCAGCGAACGCGACGTGCTGGCCGCGCAGGCTGCCGGCCGCGGCGCCGACTGCTTCGAAGGCGATTTCGTCCGCACCAGCCGGCCGCTGCCGCAGCTGAAGAATACCGAAGGCATGCTGGAGCGCACCGCCAGCATCGTCTGGTCGGCGATGGCCGGCAACGGCTGGGCGCCACACGAATTCGTGCTGTGGAACGCGGTGGCCTATCACCCGCACGAGGCGGGCAATCCGCTCAGCAACCGCGCACCGAACACGGCCGAGCGCCGTGCGCTGCGGCCGCTGCTCGAACAGTTCCTCGCCCTCTTCCCGGGCGTGCCGCGCCTGGCCATCGGCCGGGTGTGCCAGCAGAGCCTGGCCGACATGGGCATAGACGCACTGCCGGCGCGGCACCCGAGCTACGGCGGTGCGCCGGAATTCCGTGCCGCGGTCGCCGATCTGCGCGCACGGCTGTGACCGGCGCTACTGCCGGGCCAGCTTGACGAAGGTATCCGGCAGCGCTTCGAAATTGCTGCGCCACGGATTGATGTCCAGCCCGCCGCGCCGGGTGTAGCAGGCGAACACGGTCAGTTTTTCCGGCCGGCAGCGCTCCATCAGGTCCACCCAGATGCGCTCGACGCAGTGCTCATGGAAATCCGCGTGGTTGCGGAAGGACACGATGTAGCGCAGCAGGCCGGCGCGGTCGATGCGCGGGCCGGCGTAATGCACGATGAGCGAGGCCCAGTCCGGCTGCAGCGTGACCGGACAGTTGGATTTCAGCAGGTCGGAGCGCAGCGTTTCCTCGACCGTGTCGCCGGTCGCCGACAGCAGAGCGGGGTCCGGGTGGTAGCGCTCGCAGGTGATGTCCAGCGCGTCGATCGATTCGCCCGGCGGCTGCACCGCGGGTCCGGGCAGCGCGTCCGGACTGTACATATCGACCGTCACGCCGGCCTGGCAGGCGGCCGACAGATCGGTTTCGATCAGTGCGCGCACCGCTTCAAGCGAAGCCATGCGCTCGCTGTTGTAGCCGTTCAGATAGAGCTTGAGCGACTTCGATTCGATCATGAAGGGGCTGTCCGCCGGCACGTCGATGCGGCCGATCGCCACTTCGGGCTTGCCCTGCGGATTCAGCCAGGACACTTCCCAGGCGTGCCAGCGGTCGGTGCCGACGAAGGGCAGCGCATCCGCCGCCAGCCCGAGCGGCACACGCGACGCCGCGCGCGGCATCGGAAACAGCAGGCCGGCGTCGTAGCTGTCCGGGTAATCGGTGCCGTGGCCCAGGCCGGAACCGGTGGCGGGATGTTCCATCACTGTCCCATCGCCGCGCGGATCATCGCCGCGGCATCGGTATTGCCGGCCTTGACCGCCCAGTCCAGCGCGCTTTCGTTGTCGCGGCCACGGATGCGGGCATCGGCGCGCGCGGCCAGCAGTACCTTGACCGACTCGACATTGGCACGCGCGGCCAGCATGAGCGCGGTGGCGCCATTGGGCGCCGGCGCATCGACCGGCGCGCCGCGCGCGATCAGCGCCCTGAGCACCGGCGCGTGGCCCTGCATCGCGGCGTAGTGCAGCGCCGACCAGCCCTGGGTGTTGACCGGGTTGGCACCGGCAGCCAGCAACTGTTCGACCACCGCGGTGTGGCCATTGAAGGCCGCCACCGCCAGCGCGGTTTCACCGACCGCGTTCACGGCCTCCAGCCTTGCACGACGGGCGACCAGCGCTTTCACCAGATCGCCATAGCCGTTGCGGGCGGCGATGATGAGCAGGGTTTCACCGCGGGTATCCACCGAATTGGCATCCAGGCCACGATCGATGAAGTTCGCGACCTTGGCTGCATCGCCGATGTTGGCGGCGTTGATCAGATCGTCGTAGGCGGCCGCGGAGGCGCCGCTGGCGGCGGCCAGGCAGGCGCTGAGCAGCACGATGCGCAGGGATTTCATGCAGTGCACTCCTCGCGGCCGGCCAGACGGGCGGCGTCGCGGAACAGGCGGAAGAAGTTGTCGCTGGTCACCCGGCCGATCTCGTCCGCGCTCAGGCCGCGCACCCTGGCCAGTTCGGCGGCGACGTGCGGCACGTAGGACGGCTCGTTCATCTTGCCGCGGTAGGGCACCGGCGCCAGATAGGGCGAATCGGTCTCGATCAGCATCGATTCGAGCGGAATGGCCTGCGCCACGTCGCGCAGCTGCTGCGCGTTCTTGAAGGTGACGATGCCGGAAAACGAAATCATGAAACCCATGTCGATGGCGGCTTTCGCCACCTCCAGCGTTTCGGTGAAGCAGTGCATGACGCCGCCGGCTTCGTGCGCACGCTCTTCGCGCATGATGGCCAGCGTGTCCTCGGCCGACGAGCGGGTGTGGATGATGAGCGGCTTGCCGCACTCGCGCGCGGCGCGGATGTGGGTGCGGAAGCGCTTGCGCTGCCATTCGAGGTCGCCGGTCAGGCGGAAGTAGTCCAGCCCGGTTTCGCCGATGGCGACCACGCGCGGATGACGGGCCATGTCGACCAGCTGCGCGACGTCCGGCTCGGTCACGTCCTCGTAGTCCGGATGCACGCCCAGCGACGCGAACACGTTGTCGTGCCGCTCGGCCATGCCGGTCACCCGCGGCCACTGTTCGATATTGACCGACACGCACAGCGCGTGACTGACCTGCTGGGCGGCCATGTTGGCGATCACTTCATCCTCGCGCGCGGCGAGGTCGGGAAAATCGATGTGGCAGTGTGAATCGATGAACATTCAGGAACCGTTGCAATGCGGGAAATCTAGAGCGTATGGGTCTGGCGCGACGAACCGAGATAGCTGCCGATCACCTGTTCGATCTTGGCGCGCGCCGATCTGCTGCTTTCGTCGTCGCCGAAACGCAGGCCGATGCCCTGCTGCTTGCCGCCCTGGGCGTCGGCCGGCGTCACCCAGGCCACCGTGCCCTGGATGGGCAGCTTGGCCGGATCGTCCATCAGCTGCAGCAGCAGGAACACCTCGTCGCCGAGGCGATAGCTGCGGTTGGTCGGCAGAAAGATGCCGCCGCCCTTCAGGAAGGGCATGAAGGCCGCGTACAGCACCGATTTGGAATTGACCGCCAGCGACAGCACGCTGCGGCGATTCTGCATCTGCGCATCCGACATGACAGTCTCCTTTGCAGTCCTGCTCGACCGGCGATCAGCGCGCGGCCCGGAACAGCCGGGCGTAGCGCATCAGCAGGTCTTCCAGGAACAGGCGCGCATTCAGCGGGTGATGCGCCAGCGCCCGCACCTTCAGCAATTCATTGTACCCACGCAGGACAGTGGCCACGTCGCTGCGTTCCGCCAGCTGCGCGAGCTGGGCGCGACGGCCGACGAATACCCGCGGCTCGCAGTCCTGCGCCAGCAGCACCACATCGGCCAGCCAGCGCTGCAGCCAGGTGACCAGCGTGGGCAGATCGGTCAGGCCCGGCTCGCCCTTCTTCTTCCCCTTGAGCCAGCCGTCCCAGCGGGCGGCCACCTCCAGCGGCGAATTCAGCGCCTGCCTGGCGACATCATCGACAAACTGGCCCTGAATCTGAGCGTCGCGCGAGCTGGCCAGGTCACGCGCGTGCAGCGGCGAACCGGCGCACAGCGCCAGCGCGTCGGCCGCGTTGCGCACGCCCTGCTGCGCCAGCCAGGCCAGCGCCTCGTCGGCCGGCGGCTGCTGGAAGGACAGCACCCGGGTGCGGCTGCGTATCGTGGGCAGCAGCTTTCTCGGCTGATCAGAAATCAGCAGAAACAATGTATTGGGCGGTGGTTCTTCAAGTGATTTGAGAAGTGCATTGGCGGAGTCGACATTCATCGCCTCGGCCGGGTACAGCAGCACCACGCGGTAACCGCCCTGATGCGAACCGACGCCCAGCCGTTCGACCACCGCGCGGACCTGGGCGATGCGGATCTGGGTGGATTTCGCCTTGCCGTCGCCCTCGTCGTCCGCCGATTCGTCGTCCGGCGACTCTTCGAGCGCCTCCGGCCGCACGGTGATCCAGTCCGGATGGTTGTCGCCGGCAATCAGCCGGCAGGACGCGCATTCGCCGCAGGCCTGCTCTTCGCCGCGGGCGCGTTCGCACAGCATGCGTGCGGCCAGCGCCTCGGCGAATTCACGCTTGCCCAGCCCCGAAGGCCCGGCCAGCAGCAGCGCGTGCGGCAGCCGGCTGCCGAGCGCCATCAGCTGAGACCACTGCGGATTGCACCAGTCATAAATCATTCAGGAACAGTACCTTGAAAGAGTTTCTTCAAGTTGAGCAGAAACTTCTTGCGGGCTGCGCGCGGCGTCCAGCACCTGCATGCGGCCCGGGTCGGCCTGCGCCCGCGCCAGGTAGGCGGCGCGCACCCGGTTGAAGAAATCCGACTGTTCGCGCTCGAAGCGGTCCGGGTCGCCGCCGCTGGCGGCCAGACGCTGCGCCGCCACTTCACAGGGCAGGTCGAACAGCAGCGTGAGGCCGGGCTGCAGGCCGCGCTGCACCCAGGCTTCAAGCGCCTCAAGCCGCGCGGTGTCGAGGCCGCGGCCGCCGCCCTGATAGGCGAAGCTGGCGTCGGTGAAGCGGTCGCACAGCACCCAGTCGCCGCGTGCCAGCGCCGGTTCGATCACCTGCGCCAGATGTTCGCGCCGGGCGGCAAACATGAGCAGCGCCTCGGTGTCCGGGTGCATGGCCTGGTGCAGCAGCAGGCCGCGCAGCGACTCGCCGAGCGGCGTGCCGCCGGGTTCGCGGGTAAGCAGCACGGTGTGGCCGCGCGCCCGCAGCCAGTCGGCGGTACGCGCAATCTGGGTGCTCTTGCCGGCACCGTCCATGCCTTCGAAGGTGATGAAGCGGTTGGTATGCATCGGGGTCGTGAAAGTCGGTGGGCGCCGTCGCTCAGCGCTGCGCACGCGCGGGTCGGCGCTGATAGCGGTCGACCGCGCTGTTGTGCTCGGCCAGGGTTTTCGAGAACACGCTGCTGCCGTCGCCGCGCGCGACGAAGTAATAGTACTGGGTCGGCGCCGGATTCAGCGCCGCGTCCAGCGATGCGCGCCCGGGCGCGGCGATCGGCGTGGGCGGCAGGCCGCGTCGCAGATAGGTGTTGTACGGGTTGTCCGCCTGCAGATGGGCACGGGTCAGATTGCCGTCGAAGCGTTCGCCCAGACCGTAGATGACCGTGGGGTCGGTCTGCAGCGGCATGTCGGCGCGCAGCCGGTTAACGAACACCGACGCCACCTTGTCGCGGTCAGCCGCGGCACCGGTTTCCTTCTCGACGATGGACGCCATGATGAGCGCGTCGCGCGGCGTGGCATACGGCAGCCCCTGCTGACGGGCCGCCCAGGCCTGATCGAGCTGGCGGCGCATCGCGTGATGGGCGCGCGCCAGCACCGACAGGTCACTGTCGCCGACCGCAAACAGATAGGTGTCCGGGAAGAACCAGCCCTCGGGCTGCGTACCCTCGGCCCCGATGCGCGCCATCACCTCCGCATCGCTCAGCGCGGCGGCCTCCTGTTTCAGGTCCGGCTGGGCGGCCAGCGCGGCACGCATCTGCCGCCAGGTCCAGCCCTCGATGAAGCGCAGCTCGCGCATGCTCACGTCGCCGCGGGTCATCTTTTCCAGCAGCTGGATCGGCGTCAGGCCGCTGGAAAAGGCATAGCTGCCGGCCTGAAGCCGGGTGCCATCGACCGCGAAGCGGCCGATCAGGCCGAGCAGCGCCCCATCCACCGGCACGCCGGCGGCCTCGATCTGTCGGGCGGCCTGGCGCAGCGCGGTACCCGGCTTCAGCGTGTATTCGATGGCGCCACCGGTCCATTGCAGCGGCTGGCGCGCGTACCAGAGCAGGCCGCCGGCACAGCCGAGCGCGAGCAGCAGAACGATGAGGAACAGACGGGACAGCAGACGGGTCATGCAACCGGGAGAGGAACGCGCGGCAGGCGTGCGCGGCCCCGTATGTTAACCTCTTCCCGTACTTTCCCCGACCACGGAATTCGCAACACCATGCAGCTCACAGACCTGATTCCTGCCTCTCATGCCGTCTCTACTGCCACCGATGACGGCCAGTTTCCCGCGATGACCGACGCCGCCGCCGAAATGCGCGCGGCGCAGACCGGCACCGTGCTGGTGCCGCTCACCCACCTCGCCCGCCTGCGCGCGGAGGGCGAAGACGCCGCCAGCTTCCTGCACAACCTGATGACCAACGACGTGCAGGGCATTCCGGCCGACGGCGTGCGCAGCGCCGGTTTCTGCTCACCCAAGGGCCGGCTGCTGGCGGCCTTCACGCTGTGGCGCGACGGCGACGCCGTCGTGCTGCAGCTGCCGCGCGCACTGGCCGAACCGATGCGCCGCAAGCTGTCGATGTACATCCTGCGCGCCAAGGCGAAGCTGGGCGACGCGAGCGCCGATCTGCCCGCGTTTGGTCTGGCCGGCAGCGGCGCCGAAGCCGCGCTGGCCGCCGCCGGCCTGCCGCTGCCGCCGGCGGCGATGAAACAGGCCACGGCCGAGGGTGTCAGCGTGCTGCGTCTGGCCGCTGACCGCTTCCAGATCGTCACCACGCCAGAGCGGCTGCAGGCCGTATGGCAGGCACTGGCCGCCCACGCCACACCGGCGGGTACGCCGGCCTGGCGCTGGTTCGACATCCGCGACGGACTGGTCAGCATCTGGCCGGCCACGCAGGAGGCCTTCGTGCCGCAGATGGTCAATTTTGAACTGACCGGCGGCGTGAGCTTCAAGAAGGGCTGCTACCCCGGCCAGGAAATCGTTGCCCGCACCCAGTACCTGGGCAAGCTGAAGCGGCGCATGTACCGCGCAGGTGCGGAGTGCGCCCCGCCGGCGGCCGGTACGCCGGTCTATGGCAGCGACACCGGCGATCAGGCCTGCGGCGCGGTGGTGGATGCGGTGGCGCTGCCGGACGGTGGCTGCGCACTGCTGGCGGTGGTGCAGATGTCCAGCACCGAAGCCGGCCCGGTGCGGCTGGGTGCGCCTGACGGCGCCGCGCTCAGCTTCGCCGCCCTGCCCTACGCGCTCGGCGAGTAACTGCGCGCATCGGCATGAGCACGCGCATCGACTACTACATCTACTACCGCATCGACCCGGCACAGGAAACCGCGCTGCGCGCCGCGCTGGCCACCATGCAGGCTTCGCTGCAGGCGGCCACCGGCGTGCCCGGCCGGGTGCGCCGGCGACTGGACGATCCGCTGACCTGGATGGAAATCTACGAAGGCGTGAACAACCAGCGCCTGTTCGAGCTGGAACTGGGCAGTCATGTGCAGCGCCACGGCCTGCACGGCTTTCTGGCCACCGATGCCGGACGTCATCTGGAGCGCTTCCGCTCCGTCTAGGCTGCGCCCGCCATGTGCCTCATCGTGCTGGACTGGCAGCCGGGTGGAAGCCCGTCGCTGCGGGTCGCCGCCAACCGCGACGAATTCCACCCTCGGCCGACCGCGCCGCTGCAGGTGTGGCCGGACGCGCCGCAGGTGATGGCGGGCCGCGACCTCGCATCCGGCGGCACCTGGCTGGGCGTGAGCACCGACGGACGCTTCGCGGCACTGACCAATTTCCGTGACCCGGCCCGCCAGCGCCCGGACGCGCGCTCGCGCGGCGCGCTGGTGGCGGATTTCCTGACCGGCCGCATGTCGGCCGCCGAGCACGCCGGACTCTGCGTGCGCGACGCGGCGCATTACAACGGCTTCAACCTGCTGCTGTGCGACGGCCGCGATCTGATCTGGGTGGGGTATGGCGGCGGTCATCCGCCGCGCAGCGCCCTGCTGCCGCCCGGGCTGCACGCGCTGTCCAATCACCTGCCCGGCACGCCGTGGCCCAAGCTGGTCCGCGCGCGTGAAGCCTTCTCCCGGACGACGGACGATCCGGAAGCCGGCGTGGATGCGCTGTTCGAACTGCTGCTGGACCCCACACCGGCCGCGGATGAGGACCTGCCGGATACCGGTGTCAGCCTGGAGTGGGAACGCCGGCTGTCGCCGGTGTTCATCGCGGGCGAGGACTACGGTACCCGCTCGCGCACCGTACTCATGCTCGGCCCGGCCGCACTGCATATCGAGGAAAGACGGCATGGTGCCGGCGGCGTTGACGCCGGACGCACCGTGCTGACGGCGCGGAACGGACAGGCACCGGGCACCCCCTGAAACGCCTCGCCGGATGCACAATAAAGTTCATGGCAGCCGTGCCGTCATTCCCGACATTCCAGACCGTAAAGGCGACGCCCCACTTGCCGAACGCCCCGCATCCTCCTGACGAACCCGCGCGCATCGCCGCGCTGGACGCGACGCGCCTGCTCGACACGCCGCCTGAACCCGCCTTCGACGACCTGACCCGCATCGCCTCGCTCATCTGCGGCACGCCGATCGCACTGATCAGTCTGGTCGATCGCGAGCGCCAGTGGTTCAAGGCCCGGGTCGGCCTGGACGCCGGCGAAACACCGCGCGACCAGGCGTTCTGTGCGCATGCCATCCTGAATCGCGAACTGATGGAAGTGCCGGACGCCTGCGACGACCGCCGGTTCAGCGACAACCCGCTGGTGACCGGCGAACCGGGCATACGTTTCTACGCCGGTGCGCCGCTGGAAGTGGCCGGCGGTCAGCGCATCGGCACACTGTGCGTGATCGACACCGTTGCCCGCACGCTGGACGCCGCCCAGCGCGAAGCCCTGTCCGCCCTCGCCCGTCAGGTGGTGGCCCAGATCGAACTGCGCGACCGGGTCGACGCCATGCGCGAGGCGCAGGACAGGCAAAGCATGTTCGAGCGCCAGCTGCAGCGCTTCAATGACGAGCTGTCTGCGCTGGTCGCGCTGCGTACCCGCGAAGTCGAGGCGGAACGCGATCGCGCCCGGCTGTATTTCGACACGGCCGGCAGCATGATGGTGGTGACCGACATTTCCGGGCGGGTGATACGGGCCAACCGCAAGAGTGCCGAAGTGCTCGGGCGCCCGATCGACAGCCTGATCGGACGCGACTGGTTCGATCTCTGCCTGCCTTCTGCGGAGCGGGTGGATGCCCGTACCTACTTCGACGGACTGGTCGATGGCGCACAGCACGGCGAACGGCGCTTTCGCGGACATGCCCTGAATGCGGCCGGCGAGTTGCGGGTCATCGCCTGGCACACCAGCCGGCTTGAGGACGCGTGCGGCGCGACCACCGGCCTGCTGGGGGTGGGCGAGGACATCACCGCCCGCCTGCGGGCGGAAGAACATCTGCGCCATACGCTGGCAGAGCTGGAACGCAGCAATATCGCGCTGCAGCAGTTCGTGCATGTGGCCTCGCACGATCTGCGCGAGCCGATCAATTCCATCCTGAACTTCGCCCGCCTGCTCGCGCGCGAAAACCAGGACACTCCGGACAAGCGCAGCCGGCGCTACATCGATTTCGTTTTGCGCGGCGGCGAACGGCTGCGCCAGCTGGTCGACGATCTGCTGGCCTATGTGCGGCTGGACGGCGCCGAAGCGCGTAGCGACGCGGTCAATCTGAGCGAGTTGCTGGAAGATACCCGCCAGGCGCTGGCGGACGCCATCGGTCGCGGCGGTGCGACACTGCGGCTGGCGCCGCTGCCGGTGATACGCGGCGACCGCAGCCTGCTTGGCCTGCTCATGCAGAACCTGATCGGCAACGCGATCAAGTTCCACGCCCCTGACGTCGCACCGGAAGTCACGGTCAGCGCGGCCCAGTCCGGCGACGAACTGCATGTGTCGGTCCGCGACAATGGCATCGGCATCGAAGCGTTCTTCCACGAACGCATTTTCGCCGCCTTCGAGCGCCTGCATGCACGCAGCGAATACGAGGGCACCGGGCTGGGGCTGGCACTGTGCCGGCGCATCGCCGACATGCATGGCGGCCGCATGTTCGTCGAATCGGCGGCCGGCTGCGGCGCCCGCTTCGTGCTCGCGCTGCCGATCGAGCGGGTGATAGGCAGGACACCCGAAACCTCTGCAAGGACGGGAACGGCATGAATACCTCACTGCGCACCGTGATGCTGATCGACGACAGCGACGCCGACAATTTCTTTCACGGCCTGCTGATCGAACAGTCCGGCATTGCCGGCGACGTGATGGTGTTCGAATGGGCGGAAAAGGCACTGAAATGGCTGACAGAGAACGCCGGCCACGCGGTCGACCTCATCCTGCTCGACATCAATATGCCGCGCATGAACGGCTTCGAATTTCTGGAAGCCTTTCACGCCCTGCCGGACGCGCAGCAGGGCGGCACCCGCATCTGCATGCTCAGCTCATCTGCACTGGACAGCGAACGTGAGCGCGCGCTCACGTTTCCGCGGGTGAGCGGTTTCCTGACCAAGCCGCTGGACGAAGATGCGGTCGGTCAGCTTGGCAGCCTGCGCACCATCCGTCGGTGAGGGATGCCCGCCTCGTCGAATTCCCCGCCTGCGGCGACGAAACCGGCCTGCGCGTAGAAACCCTGGGCATGCGTCTGCGCATGCAGCTGAAGCAGGTTCAGACCGCCGGCTGACGCGGCGGCAACCAGCGCATCCAGCAGCGAACGGCCGACACCGCGACCGCGAAAAGCCGTGCGCACCGCCATCCGGCCGATGTGGCCGTCAGGCAGCAGACGGCCGCAGCCAGCGATCTCGCCGTCGATCCGCGCCAGCGCGTGCACGCTGACCGCATCGTGCTCGTCCCACTCCATCGCTTCAGGTACGCCCTGCTCGACAATGAACACCTCGCGGCGCAGCGGCTCCAGCATCGGCGCCAGTTCGGCCCAGGTGCCGAGCACGATGTCGGTCACGGCGCGCAGTCCCGGATGCCATCCAGAATATTCACCGGCGTGCCGGCCGGCACCAGATCGAACAGTTCGATGATGTCCCGGTTGCGCATGCGCACGCAGCCGATCGAGCCGGGCACGCCCATTTCGGCGGTGTCCGGACTGCCGTGCAGATAGACATAGCGACGCATGGTATCGACCTCGCCCAGCCGGTTGAAACCGGGTTCGCAGCCGGACAGCCACAGAATGCGGGTCAGTATCCAGTCCCGGCCCGGATGGGCGGCCGCCAGTTCGGGCGACCACTGTTCGCCGGTCGGACGCCGCCGGATGAATACCGTGTTGGCCGGGGCGCCCGCACCGATGCGGGCGCGGATGATGTGGCGGCCGCGTGGCGTGCGATAGCTGCCACGCTGTTCGCCGGCGCCGTTCTTCGCGGTCGATACCCGGTAGCGGCGGATCAGTGTGCCGGCGTCGTCGTACAGACGCATCCACTGTGTGGGGATGTCGATGTCGATGCGCATCAGGCGTTCTCGGTACGCCGGCGCCGCGCGGCGAAGAAATCGCTCAGCATGCGGCCGCATTCGTCCGCCAGCACGCCGGATTCGATCTCTGCGTGGTGGTTGAGCCGCGGCTCCGCGAACAGATCGGTCACGCTGCCGCAGCAGCCGGTCTTGGGGTCGCGCGCGCCGAACACCACCCGGGCAATGCGCGCGTGCTGGATGGCGCCGCTGCACATGGCACAGGGCTCAAGCGTCACGTACAGCGTGCAGCCGGGCATGCGGTAATTGGCCAGCGCCTGCCCTGCCGCGCGCAACGCCATCACTTCGGCGTGGGCGGTCGGATCGCTGGCCATGATGGGGCGGTTGTAGCCGCGGCCGACGATTTCGCCGTCCTTCACCACCACCGCGCCCACCGGCACCTCACCGAGCGAACCGGCCTCGCGCGCCAGCGCGAGCGCCTCCCGCATGAACAGCAGATCGATGTCGGAACTCATTGAGAGCCGGGCCTTTCAGGCCGCGGCGTCGGTCTGGCGCACGCCGAAACGCAGCATCGAATCGACGCCGATGATGAGAATGAGCGCGCTGATGAACAGCACCATGCCGGCAAAGCCGTGCAGGAAGCCCTGCCCGGCCTCGTCACCGAAGTGGTAGGTGATCAGCGTGAGCACGATGACCCGGATCACGTTGGCGGCAAAGGAGATCGGCACGATCAGGATGGCCAGGGTCAGATTGCGGGCGAACGAGTCGTGGCGCACCAGATTCAGGTAGAGCAGGCCCAGCGCTTCCAGCGTGAACAGCGAATGCAGGCCGGCGCAGGCGTCGGCCACCAGCAACTGGTACTGGCCGATCACCAGGATGACGCCGGTACGCGCAATCGGGTAACCCAGCGCATACAGCAGATGTTCAGCCGCCCAGGACACCGCCATTTTCATCGGCTGGGTCACCGCATCGACCAGCACGCCGGGCAGCGGAATCATGAACAGCATGAAGAACAGCGGGAACCACAGACCCAGCAGCGTGGCACGGCCAAAGAACACCAGCATCAGGCCGGCCAGCATCGGGATCAGCGAGCCGACCTCGAAGATCAGGATGTCCTGCGAGCGACCGACGATGTACAGCAGCAGCGCCAGCACGATCAAGGGCCAGCCCAGCGCCGGGGCCGGCACCGGCTTCACGTCGTCGGCGATCGAGTTCCATTTGGTGTAGAGCAGCCACAGGGATACCGACAGCACGATGGGGCCGTGCGCGTTCTCGTCGGTGCTCCAGATGCCGGTGAACAGATCGTGGAAGCTGGGGCCGTACATGGCCGCCAGGCCCGCAACCACGATCCAGAACGGCGCCCAGAGCGGCGACAGGATTTGAGCGCCCAGGCGCAGGGAGTGAGGAGAGGACATGCCGGATGCGCCCGAAATGACTGATGACACTGTTCAGACCGGCCGCATCACGGCTCGTTCATGACCGAGCCGACCACGGTGGCGCTCGCGGTGACCAGTTCATCGGCCAGACGGCGCAGGCGCGAAGCGCGGCTCACGTTCTTGCGCGCCACCATCAGCGCACCGCTGGCGCGCACCGCAATGGTCTGCGCATCGGCGTACTCGGCACCGGCCGGCGTGTCGATCAGGATGACGTCGAAATCCTTGGCCAGCTGGGAAAGCAGCTGGCTGAACACCGGCCGCGACAGCAATTCCTGCGGGTTGGGCGGCACCGCACCGGCCGGCAGCACGCACAGGTCGAGCAGCGCCGGTACCCTTTGCACGGCTTCCGGACCACCACGGCCGGCCAGCGTTTCCGACAGGCCGACCCGGTTGCTCACCGAGAACAGTGCGTGCTGGCGGGGGTTGCGCATGTCGGCATCGATCAGCAGCGTACGCTCGCCGAGCTGGGAAAACACCACCGCCAGATTGGCGGCAATGAAGCTGCGGCCTTCGCCGCGCTCCGGACTGACGATGGACAGCGTCTTGCGTTCGGATTCGGCATCGAACCAGCGCAGCATGAGCTGGCTGCGCAGCGCGCGCAGTTCTTCGACCTGACGGGTGAAGGGGCGGTAGGCGGCGATCACCTCGTCACTCACCGTGCTTTCGCCCGGCTGCAGGAAGGGGTAGTCGAACTGGCGCGACAGCGCGAACTGAATGTCCGATTCCTTCAGCAGGCCGAGCGAAATGGCGGCGTCACCGAAGCGCAGTCCGCCATCGCGCTGGGCGCGCAGGATGCGCTCCGCGCCATCCGGCGTCAGCCGGCCGGCGTCGATGAGGATGGCACCGATGGCGCGACCGGATCCGGAATCGATGGAAGTGGGGGCGTTCATCTGTAATGTCCTCAGGCGGTGGCCACGCGGGCACGCTTGGCGCCCTTGTTGAACTTGACCGACGAAATCAGGCCGAGCACCGGCACGCCGAGCAGCTGCTGCAGATCGTCGTCGCCGCGCACGCGCTGATCCAGCAGTTCGAGCAGCAGCACGGTACCGACCGCAAGCAGGGTGCCGAGGAAAATGGCAACCAGGGTGTTCAGCATCAGGTTCGGGCTGGAATGTTCGACCGGGGCGATGGCCGGGGTCAGCACCACGATATTGGTCTGCGTGGTCTGGCTTTCCAGGCTGGTCTGGGTGAAGCGCTGCGCCACCGCGTCGTAGGCGCGCTGGGCACTTTCCACTTCACGCTGCAGCACCGCCAGATCGTCGCGCTGCTTCTTCAGTTCAAGCACGCGATTCTTCTGTGCGTTGAGCGCGGCACGCACTTCGGCCTCGCGCTGCACGTTCACCCGGTTGGACGTGCCGATGGTGCTGGCCACCTTCTTCATTTCGACATCCAGCTTGGCGCGCTGGGTGTCCACCTCGCCCTGGGCACGCTGGAATTCCGGATGGTTGCGACCGTAGCGCTGGCTCATTTCATTCAGACGCGCCTCGCCGCGTGCGAGGTCGGCCTTCAGGCCGATGATGAGCGAATTCTGCTGCACTTCGGGCAGGGTTTCGATCTGCGCCTGACCGACCTGGGCCTGACGCGATGAACTGTCGCTGCGCTGCGCCTGGATCGCGGTGTACTGGCTGGACAGCTCGGCCAGACGGGCATTCTCGATGTCCAGACGCTCGTCGGTGGCGACGATGCCGCTTTCCTGCTGGAATGCGGACAGCTTGCTCTGCGCCTTTTCAAGACCTTCACGCAGCGCCTTGGACTGGCCGGCGAACCAGTTGGCGTACTGCTTGGCCGGTTCGATCTTCAGTTCAAGGTTGGTGTCGATGTAGGCCTGGGCGAAGGCATTGGCCACCGCAGCCGAAAAAGCCGGGTCCTGACCACTGAAACCGATGGACAGCACATTCGATTCACGCGAAGGCTTCACGTCCAGCTTCTTCTTCAGCAGTTCGGCGAAGTAGGCGTCCATCGAGCCCTTGCCTTCGGTCGCTTCGCGCCACTGTTCGACCGCTGCCGCGCTCTTTTCGAAACCCAGCATGCGCACGACACGCTGTGCCACGCGGTCGGAGGTCACGATGTCCACCTGGGTCGCCATGTAGCCGGGCGTGACCAGGGCCGGCAGCGTGACGCCGAGAATCGGGTCCGGCGATTTCACGTCGATCAGCACCGAGGTAGCCGAGGAATACTGCTTGGGCAGCACCAGGCTGACCGCGACCGTGGTGGACACGACAACCAGAAGTACGGCCAGGCCGACCAGCCAGCGCGCGCGGAGTATGAGCAGGAATTGCTGGAACGTCATGGGGTCGTCATCCGATCAGAAAAGGCTTTCGCGCACGTACACGACATCTTCCGTCTGCAGCGTCTGCGCCATGTCGGGCTCGATCGCCTCCACGGTGCCGGCGGCGTTGCGACGGTGCAGTCGGATGCGCTTCTCGGTGCCGCGCAGCGTGATGCCGCCGCCCTGGGCCAGCGCCTGCATCACGGTCATGCCGCGCTCCAGCCGGTAGGAACCGGGGCGATTGACTTCACCGTAGATGTAGAACACCGGCGCGCGATGGATGTAGAGGATGTCACCGCCCTGGACGGGAATGTCAGCCTTGATGCCGTCCGGCTGAAACAGCGCCGGGATGTCGATTTCGGTGCGGAAGGGCTGACCGCTGCGGGTACCGACCAGGGTGACCGTATCGGCACCGTTGATCGCGGCACCGCCGGCGGTGGCCAGCATGTCGCTGACACGGGTGTTCGCGATCTCGATCGGGTAGCGACCGGGACGATTCACCTGCCCCAGCACCGCCACCTGGTTGCCGCGAATCTGCAGCAGCAGCACATTGACCTGCGGCTTGAGCACGAAACCGCCGTCGCGCAGCCTGTCGGCAATCAGTTTCTCGGTTGCCGGCAGCGTGAGGCCACCGACCGCGACGCTGCCGATCAGCGGATAGGTGATGGCACCGCTTTCAGTGACACGGGTTTCCACCGTGAGATCCGGATTCTGGAATACGGTGACGCGGACGATGTCGCCCGCACCCAGCACGTATTCACGCGTGTCGGCGGCCTGGGCGCCGGCAAACATCATCAGTCCGAAGCAGAAGGCGACAAGCTGGCGTACGAACTTCGTCATGTCGTGAAGGTTTCCCGTTGATCTGTCTGTTCGCACCGCGCACCGGAACGGCGCGCGGTGATCCGGTCCGGGCGACGATGCCCGGCGATGCTTACTTGAGGCCGGAGAGGCCCTTGTCGACCGCACTGCCCGCGGCATCGGCCGGCGCAGCCGGCGCTGCAGCCGGCGCAGCGGGTGCAGCCGGCGCAGCGGGTGCAGCCGGCGCAACGGCAGCCGGTGCCGGCGCGGTGAATTCGCCCATGTACTCGACCTTGGCCGCGTCACGAAGCTTTTTCACTTCGCCCTGCGCCAGTTCGCCCTTGCGCTGGTTCAGCAGGAACTGTTCGATCACCGGCTTGGCGGCGTTCTCATCGACCGGCACGCTGCGCGAAGCAGCCACCTCGAGCACCAGGATGCCGCCGTTGGTACGCAGCACGCCGAGCTGACCGTCCTTGATCTGGTGCACGCTCTTCACCATTTCGAGCGGCAGCTGTTCAGCCGGCTTGGTCACCGCATTGGCGGTGAAGCGGATGTTCTCGCTGCGCAGCCATTCCGCGATCTGCTGCAGATTGCGCGGCTGCGCCATGAACTGTTCGAGCTTGGGCAGGAAGTCGGGGCCGGCGGCGATCGCCAGTTCGCGCAGATTGAAGATGCGGCGCTCCGAGAACAGTTCCGGATGCTTGCCGTAGTAATCCTTGATCTCGGCATCAGACGGCTTGACGGCGGTACCCGACACCTGTTCGAGGTAGGCGCGGGCCAGAATTTCGCGACGCGCGGCCTCGATCGCCTGCAGCGTCTTCGGATCGCGGTCCAGCTTCTTGTCAACCGCCTGCTGCACCAGCAGTTCCTGGTCGATCAGACGTTCAAGCACCTGGCGGGAGGCCGCCTTGGCCTGTTCCGGGTCAGCCACGTTGGTGCGCTGCATCACCTGATTGATCTGATGCACCGACACCTCACCGCTGTTCACCTTTGCGGCGACCTGGGTCGCCGCCTTCTTTTCGCCACCTTCCCCTCCGCAGGCAGTCAGTATGGCGGCGGCGATGACGGTCAGAGCGATGGAGCGGCCTGCAAGTTGTGGCATGTTGTCCCCGAAAGAATATTGCGGATTTGTGACGTAAAGGCAGCTGGGCACGATAGCCCAAGAGGCGAGCCCTGAACAGTATCGGGCGCGTGTTACAGCGCCGTTGCGTGAAATGTTTCCGTAACGCGGCACACGCCGGTCAGCGCCCTCAAGCGTGCCACGACAAGGGCGCAGATGCATGGCAAGGATTGCACGGAAGACCGCCTGAAACCGCGTGGCAGGTCTTCGCACGCTAGAATCCGCGGTCACTCTTGATCATCCGCCGCTGTCGCCACCTTCTTCGCCATGCACTGCCCGCCCGACGCCTTCGCCGAAGCACTCAGGATCTTTTCCCGCCATGAGCGCATGGACCCGCTGATGCTGCTGTGCAAACTCACCGAGGAATCGGGCGAACTGGCGGAAGCGGTACTTGTCGAGCGCGGCTACAAGCCGCACAAGACGCTGCCGGAAGGCGCCACGCTGGACGAGGCGGCCGACGTGCTGCTGTGCCTGCTGCTGCTGCTGACCCGTCTGCATCCCGAGCGTGCGCCGGAAACCCTGGCCGCGCAGCTGGCAGAAAGCGTCGGTCGCAAGGTGGACCGTTATGTCGCCCGGCAAGCCGCGCTGCCGGCGGAGCGCTGACATGCCCACATTCGAGATCGTGTCACTGCTGCTGATCGCCACGCTGGTGTGGTTCTGGCTCGACAGCCTGAACGCGCGCGAAGCCGGCATGGAAGCGAGCCGCGCCGCCTGCAACGCCGAAGGTGCCCAGCTGCTGGACGATACGGTGGCCATACGCTCGACCTGGCTGGCCCGCGACGACGACGGCCAGATGCGCATCAAGCGCACCTACGGCTTCGAATACAGCGATACCGGGAACAACCGGCGCAACGGTTCGGTCACGCTGCTCGGACGGCGGGTGATCGCGCTCTACATCGCGCCACACGTGGTCTGAACACGCCCGACTGCCTGAATGACCGGTGACACGGTCGATGCACACACATGACTTTCATACTGGATTTTTCCACCCCTGAACGCCTGCCACGGAGACTGGTGTTCGGCGAGCCGATCGAAGTGGTGCGCGCCGACCGGCCGGAGCAGGTGAGGCCGGCGTTGCGCCGCGTCGCCGAGGCCGCTGCCAGCGGTCTGCACGCGGTCGGCTTCGTCGCCTATGAAGCTGCGCCGGCCTTCGATCGCGCCGCGCGCGTACGCGAAGGCTGTGCCCTGCCCCTGGTGTGGTTCGGCCTGCACCAGGCGCCGCTCGATACGCCGCCCGCCGCGCCCGGCCCGCATGCGCTGTCGCCGTGGGCGCTGGACACCACGCCCGAGGACTACGCGCAGGCCATCGACGCGATTCACGCCGCGATACGCCGGGGTGACGCCTATCAGATGAACTACACCGTGCGCGCCCATGCCGGCTTCAGCGGCGACGCGCGCGCCTTCTACGAGAACCTGCGGCTGGCGCAGCAGGCGGATTTCTGTGCCTATGCCGACATCGGCAGCCACCGCATCCTGTCCGCCTCGCCCGAACTGTTCTTCTCCTGGGAGAACGGCCTGCTCACGACGCGGCCGATGAAGGGCACCGCCCGCCGCGGCCAGCTGCCGGAAGAGGACGCTGAACTGGCGCGCTGGCTGCGCGATTCGGAAAAGAACCGCGCCGAAAACCTGATGATCGTGGACCTGCTGCGCAACGACCTGTCGCGCCTGTCCATGCCGGGCGGCGTGCAGGTGCCGCACCTGTTCTCGATCGAGAACTACCCGACCGTGCTGCAGATGACCTCCACCATCACTGCACGCACCCGGCCGGAAGTCACGCTGGACGACGTGTTCACCGCCCTCTTCCCCTGCGGCTCGATCACCGGTGCGCCCAAGCTGAAGTCCATGGACATCATCGCCGAGCTCGAAACATCGGCGCGTTCGGTCTATTGCGGTGCCATCGGCCATGTCGCGCCGGGCGGCGCCGCGCGCTTCAATGTGGCCATCCGCACGGTGACGCTGGACGTGGCGGCCGGCCGCATGGAATGCGGACTGGGTGGTGGCATCACCTGGGATTCGGTGGCCGCGGACGAATACGCCGAAGTGCAGACCAAGAGCCGCTTCCTCGCCCGCGCGGCCACCGGCTTCGAACTGCTGGAAACACTGCTGCTGGTCGACGGCCGCTACGACCTGCTGGAGCGCCATCTGGCGCGGCTCGCGTCGTCGGTCGCGCACTTCGGCTTCACGCCGCCGCAGGACGCGGCGGGCGAACTGGCCCGTCATGCGCAGGCCCACCCGGAAGGCCGCTGGCGGGTGCGCCTGCTGTGCGCCCCCGACGGCACGCTGCGCATCGACGCCAGTGCGGCCGACGCACCCGACGCCAGCCCGCGCAAGGTGCGGCTGGCCGAAGTGCCGGTGTCGCGCGCCGAACCGTTCCTTTATCACAAGACCACCCGGCGCTCGCTGTATGACGCCCATCTGTCGCGCGTGTCCGGCACCGCCTTCGACGTGCTGCTGTGGAACGACGCCGGCGAACTGACCGAATTCACCCGCGGCAATCTGGTGCTCGACATCGACGGCCAGCGGCTGACGCCGCCAGTGTCGTCCGGCCTGCTCGACGGCACGCTGCGCCGCGAACTGGTCGAGCGTGGCGAACTGGTCGAACGGGTGCTCACCCGTGACGATCTGGCGCGCGCGCAGGCGCTGTGGTTCATCAACAGCGTGCGCGGCTGGATTCCGGTCCAGCTGGACACCCGGCCGCTGCAGTCCGCGCCGATGCCGGTACCGGCCTATGCAGACCCGTACGCGGGCGACCGCGAACAGGGCTGAGCCGCGCAGGATGCGGTCCCTGCTGCCGGCGCTGCTGTTCGGCGCAACGGCCGGCCTGCTGTCCGGCTGCACCGGCAGCTTTTCGCCCGGCTACTACTGGCAGGCGGCAAACGGGCAGTTCGAACTGTGGCGTCGTGCCCGACCGCTGGACGAGGTGACGGCCGATCCGCAGACCGAGGCGGTGCTGCGCGACCGGCTCGCGCTGGCCGGTGAAATCCGCGACTGGGCCTCGCGTGAGCTGGCACTGCCGGACAACGGCAGCTACCGCCGCTACGCCGATCTGCAGCGCCGCTTCGTGGTGTGGAACGTGTTCGCCACCGAGCCGCTGTCGGTCAGGCCGCGCCAGTCCTGCTTTCCGGTCGCCGGCTGCGTGAGCTACCGCGGCTTTTTCGCCGAAGCCGACGCGCGTGCGCACGCTGACGCGCTCGCCGGCGAAGGGCTGGATGTGCACGTGAGCGGCGTACCCGCCTATTCGACGCTGGGCTGGTTCGACGACCCGCTGCTGAACACCTTCATCCATTACCCGGAAACCGAGCTGGTCCGGCTCATCGTGCACGAACTGGCGCACCAGCTGCTCTATGTGCGGGACGACACCGAGTTCAATGAATCCTTCGCCAGTGCGGTGGAAGAGGAAGGCGTGCGCCGCTGGCTGGCCCGTCCGGGCAAGGCGGCACTGCGCCCGGCGTTCGATCGCGCGCAGGCGATGCGACAGGATTTCGCCGAACTGGTCACCCGCTACCGCGGAGCACTGGGCGATCTCTATGCGGGCGATCAGGACGACGAAGCGAAGCGCCGCGGCAAGGCCGATCTGCTGGCAGCACTCGGGCGCGAATACATCCTCATCCGCGACAGCCGGTGGGCCGGTTTCCGCGGCTACGATCGCTGGTTCGCGCAGGACATCAACAACGCCACGCTGGCTTCGGTCGGCCTGTACACCGCTGCGCGGCCGGCCTTCACGCGGCTGATCGACAGCTCGCCCGATCTGCCGGCGGCCTGGGCCACCCTGCGCACGCTGGCCGCGCTGCCGAAGGACGAAAGGCGCGCCCGCCTCAACCTGCCTCCTCACACGGATACGCCATGACCTCAGCCACCGACATCGCCCGACTGCAGGCGCTGATCCGCACCATTCCCGACTTTCCGGAACCGGGCATACAGTTCCGCGACATCACGCCGCTGCTGGCCGATGCCGAGGGGCTGACACGGGCGCTGGACGCGATGGCGGAAGGTTTCGCGCCGGGCGACATCGACGCGGTAGTAGCGGTCGAGGCACGCGGCTTTCTGCTGGCCGGCGGACTGGCTCACCGGCTGCACTGCGGCGTGGTGCCGGTGCGCAAGCCGGGCAAGCTGCCGGGCCCGACACTGGGCGTTTCGTACGCACTGGAATACGGCGAGGACAGGCTGGAAATGCACCGCGGTGCGCTGCGGCCGGGCGCACGCATCCTGGTGGTGGATGACCTGATCGCCACCGGCGGCACCGCACAGGCCACCGGTGAACTGGTGACCCAGGCCGGTGGCCATATCGTGGGTTTCCGCTTCCTGATCGATCTGCCCGCACTGGGCGGCGCCGCAAAGCTGGCCGCACGGGGCTGGTCGCCCCGCGCGCTGCTCACCTTCTGAGGACGCGCCCGATCAGAACAGGTACTGCAGCGACATCGATACGCTGCGCACCTTGTACTGGTAGAACTGCACGTTCGAGTCACGCTCGTCCTGGCGCAGTTCGGCGTTCGCCGAAAAATTGCGCTGTATGGTCCAGGTCGCCCCGAGGCTGTAGGTCGAAATGTCTTCCTGGCGCGGAACCGCGCTGCTGATGCCCAGCAAGGCCTGCAGCGCGGGCGACAGCTGGGTGTAGAAGGTATCGCCGGTCGCATCGCGCGATACCCACTGCAGCCGGCCATCGAAACGCAGCTTGCCGGTGGCCTGCCAGATCGGCGAGATCGAGTAGGTCGTGGTGCGGAAGTAGCTGGACACCAGATCGTCCAGCGCGCTGATCTGCCGTTCCGCCAGAAAATTGACCGCCAGATGCCCGGTCGGCTGCCACTCCCAGCCCACACGTCCGTACACGTCCTGGTAATCGCGCTCCGGAACGTTGGCGTGCTTGCGGTCGGACTGGCCGACCGCAGCCGACAGCCGCGAATGCCCCACCGGCTGCCAGCGTACGCGCGCCTCGATGTCCTTCTGGGAGTAGGAGTTGGTCTGGTTCAGATTCAGGCCGGGCAGGCGGTTCGGATAATCACCGTCGCTGGCGCGACCGAGAATCTCGAAGGCGGTACCGCCACGCGTGGTGTACCGGACACCCGCCTCGGCGCGCTCGACATCGACATCGCTGCCCTGGCGAACCCGCAGATTGTTCCGCGTACTGTCCTGCGAGGCCGAACCGAACAGCGTCCAGTAGGGATTGATGACGTAGGCCGCATCAAAGCGCAGGGTGTCCAGATCAACCAGATTCTTCGCCGGCGAGGTGGTACGGAAATCGCCGAAACCCTGCATGTAGCGCCGTTTCGTGTAGCGCAGCTGACCGCTCAGGTCATTGCCCACCTGCCACTTCCAGGACGCAAACGCGTTGTGGCCGTCGTTGTCGAGCACGCTGAGCGAGTCGTAGCGGGCCATCGTATGCGTGTAGTTGGCCGACAGCAGCTGGCGACCGATGCGCTTGTCGAAATTCAGGCCGACGCTGGCGTTGTAGCTCGCGTCACCACGCGGCGCGCCGGGGCCGAAAAAGGTCGGCTTCTGCCCGTCAGGCAGATAGAGCACGTTGTCCAGATACTGCCAGGACGCTGCGGTCACCAGACTGAACGCGTCATCCTCGTCCGCCCGGGCGGCGCCCGCGAACATCGCGGCCATCACCGCGCACAGCAGGGACAGCCGCACTGAAATGTTATTGTTCATTTAAGAGAGTATGAATGCGCGCCGTGACGCTTTTCTTTCCGGCGCGCAATTCGCAAAAATATGCAAACAACGCTGCGGTATTCTAACCGTCATGTCGTTTGCAGGTTTCCAGTCCGTTGAATTCACCGGTTCCTTTTTCGATGCTCGCCAAGTTTGAGCGTAACACTTCCGTACTGCGGGCACCGTTGAGTCTTTCAGGCATGGTCGAGATGTTCCTCGACCCGCTGTCACTCATCCTGTCCCTGATCGGTTGTGCACTGTATTACGGCGACACCGTGGACGCGCGCTACGTCGTGCTGTCGCTGGTGGTGTTCTCGCTGTCCTTCCCCGGCTCCTCGCTGCTCAGCATGCGGCCGCGCAGGGTGATCCGGCAGACCGTGATCGGCTGGCTGCTGATTGCCTGCATCCTGCTGTTCTTCGGCTATGCCAGTCAGTACATCGAGAACTTCCCCTATGAGGTGGTGGTCGCCTGGCTGGTGGCCGCGCCGCTGACCCAGCTCACCACCCACTTCCTGGCCCGCGGCTATCTGCAGCGCGCAGCCGCGAAGGAAGAGAACCAGACCAAGGTGATCATCGTCGGCTGCAACGACATCGGCGTGTCACTGGCGGAGCAGTTCATGGGCCACCCCTATCTGGGCGTGCGCTGCGTCGGCTACTTTGACGACCGCGCCCCCGAGCGCATCGCCCAGATCAACACGCTCCCGCTGCTCGGCCGTCTGCGCGACCTGGCCAGCTACGTGAAAGCAAACGGCATCGACCAGATCTATCTGGCACTGCCCATGGCCAGCCAGCCGCGCATCCTGGCACTGCTGGACGATCTGAAGGACACCACGGTCAGCATTTTCTTCGCGCCGGACATTTTCGTGACCGATCTGATCCAGGGCCGCATGGACTACGTGGCCGGCGTGCCGGTGGTGGCGGTGTGCGACACCCCCTTCACCGGCATCAACGGCATGGTCAAGCGTGCCAGCGACATCACGCTTGCGCTGCTCATCCTGCTGATCATTTCGCCGCTGCTGCTGGCCATCGCCATCGGCGTGAAGATGAGCTCACCCGGCCCGGCCCTGTTCCGTCAGCGCCGCTACGGACTGGATGGCAAGGAGATCGTGGTCTACAAGTTCCGCTCGATGACCGTGCAGGAAGATGGCGGCGTGGTGAAGCAGGCCACCCGCAACGATCAGCGCATCACGCCTTTCGGCGGCTTCCTGCGCCGCACCTCTCTGGACGAGCTGCCGCAGTTCATCAACGTACTGCAGGGCCGGATGAGCATCGTCGGACCGCGACCGCACGCGGTGTCGCACAATGAAACCTACCGCAAGCTCATCAAGGGCTATATGGTGCGGCACAAGGTGAAGCCGGGCATCACCGGCTGGGCACAGGTGAACGGCTATCGCGGCGAGACCGAAACCGTCGAGAAGATGCAGAAGCGCATCGAGTACGACCTCGAATATCTGCGCACCTGGTCGCTCGGCCTTGACCTGTGGATCATCGTGAAGACGGTGGCGGTCGTGTTCAACGACCGCAACGCCTACTGAGCGACGCATGCAGCTCGCTTCACGGGCGCTGCAGTGGGGTGCTGCCGCTGCCGCGCTGGTCATGACCGGCAGTCTGCTCAGGCTCGGTGAAACCTCGCTTGCAGTGGGCCTGATCCCCTCCCCCTGGGACAAGCTCGCCCACGCCGGCACTTTCGGTGCCATTGCCTTCCTGCTGTGGCTGGGCTGCGGTCGCCGCGCACTCGTGGCCTGCGCCACGGCTGCCTTCGCACTGGCTTGTTACGATGAGTGGCGTCAGCTCATGTTGCCCGGACGGGAAGCCGATATCCAGGATCTGATCGCGAACACGATCGGCATTCTGGCCGCCACATGGGTGGCGCGTCAGCTGGTCGCCAAGGAAACCGCCTGATGCGAACACTCGCGCTGCACGCGGCACTGCCGCTGCTGTCCATCCTCGCCAGCGCCACGACGGCCGCCGCCGAAGTGGCTGACTACCGTCTGCGCCTGTCCGATCACGCGGACTACCGGCTGTATCAGCCGGAAGCGCCGAAGGTGTCCGACAGCGAACGGCGACAGGCCAGACGCGAGGCGCTGGCCGGTCTGCCCTTTTCGGCCCAGATCGAGGCGGCCGCCGAAGCCGGCGGCATCGAACCCGAACTGCTGCACGCGGTGGTGCATGCCGAATCCGCCTACAACCCGCGCGCCGTATCGCCCAAGGGCGCCCTCGGCCTGGCCCAGCTCATGCCTTCCACCGCCCGCCAGTACGGTGTCAGCGACGCGCTGAAGCCAGCCGATAATCTGCGCGCCAGCGCCCGTCATCTGCGTGACCTGATGGACCATTTCGGCGATCTGCACCTGGTGCTGTCGGCCTACAACGCCGGCGCCGGTGCGGTGAAGAAGTACGGCGGCGTGCCGCCGTACGCCGAAACCCGTGCCTACGTACCCAAGGTCGCCAACCGCTACGAAGCGCTGAAGAAGAGCGCCGAAGTGCCGGAACCGCCCGCGCCACCCAGCCCCTACCGTCTGCGTGCCGACGACGCTGCGCTGCGGCTGGTGCAGACCCCGGACTGATGCCCGACGCGCACGCGATCGCGCGGGTCGCCATCGTCGGCGGCGGGCCGGCTGGACTGATGGCAGCCGAACGCCTTTCCGGGCAGGGCATTGCGGTGGATCTTTTCGACGGCAAGGCCTCGGTCGGCCGCAAGTTCCTGCTCGCCGGCAAAGGCGGTCTCAACCTGACCCACAGTGAAGACAGGGCACCATTCGTTGCGCGCTACCGCGAACGCAGCACCGAGATCGGGCGCTGGCTGGACGACTTCGACGCCACGGCGCTGCGCACCTGGAGCGAAGGGCTGGGCGTGGCCACCTTCGTAGGCAGTTCGGGGCGGGTGTTTCCGACCGACATGAAAGCCGCGCCGCTGCTGCGCGCCTGGCTGGCACGGCTGCGCGCCGCCGGCGTGCGCTTCCACATGCGCCACCGCTGGGCCGGCTGGGACGAAGCCGGCCATCTGCGCTTCGACACGCCGGACGGGCCGCAGAGCATCGCTGCCGACGCCACCCTGCTCGCTCTCGGCGGCGCCAGCTGGCCACAGCTCGGTTCGGACGGTCGCTGGGCAGACACGCTGGCAGCCCGCGGCGTGACACCGGCGCCGCTGCGCGCCGCCAACTGCGGTTTCGATGTCGCCTGGAGCCCGCATTTCAGCGAACGCCACGCCGGCCAGCCGCTGAAGAACGTGCGCATCGCCTTCACCGGCATCGACGGCACACGGATAGAGCGCAGCGGTGAATGTCTGGTCAGCGCGCACGGGCTGGAAGGCAGCCTGATCTACGCACTGTCGGCGGGCCTGCGCGCATGCATCGAACGCGACGGCCAGGTCGGGATAGACATCGACCTGCTGCCGGCACTGGATGCGCAGAAGGTGCTCGACGAGGTGTCGCGCCCGCGCGGCGCGCGCTCGCTCAGTTCGCATCTGAACAGCCGGCTGGGCGTGAGCGGCGTGCGCATCGGTCTGCTGCACGAAGTGCTGGACCGCACCGCGATGAACAACATGGCCACGCTAGCGGCCACGCTGAAGGCGCTGCCGCTCACCCTGCTGCGCACGCGGCCGGTGGAAGAAGCGATCAGCACCGCCGGCGGCGTGAGGCTGGAAGACCTCGACGCCGGCCTGATGCTGAAGGCGCTGCCCGGCGTGTTCTGCGCCGGCGAGATGCTGGACTGGGAAGCGCCGACCGGCGGCTATCTGCTGACCGCCACGATGGCCAGCGGCCGGGTGGCCGCCGACGGCATCGCGGCCTGGCTGGCCGGGCCCGGCGGCTGAAGCCACCAGCCCGCCCGCGGCCTCAGCCCTGGTGGTAGGCGGTGACCCGCTCCACCTCGTTCTTCGAACCCAGGATGACCGGCACGCGCTGGTGCAGCAGTTCCGGCTGCACATCGAGGATGCGCCGGTAGCCGGTGGTGGCCGCGCCGCCCGCCTGCTCGATGATCATGGCCATCGGATTGGCTTCGTACATCAGGCGCAGCTTGCCCGGCTTGGTCGGGTCCTTGGTGTCCTTCGGGTACATGAAGATGCCGCCGCGGGTCAGGATGCGGTGCACGTCCGCCACCATGGAACCCACCCAGCGCATGTTGAAATCCTTCTCGCGCGCACCGCTCTTGCCGGCCACCAGTTCGCCGATGTAGCGCTGCACCGGCGCTTCCCACCAGCGGGCGTTCGACGCGTTGATCGCGTACTCCTTGGTGTCTTCCGGCACCCGCATGCTTTCGCTGGTAAGCACGAAGCTGCCGGTTTCGCGGTCCAGCGTGAAAGCCTGAACGCCATTGCCCACGGTCAGCACCAGCTGGGTGGCTGCGCCATACACCGCGTAACCGGCCACCAGCTGCTGGCTGCCGGCCTGCAGGAAAGCCTCTTCGCCGATCTCGGCCGTGGCGCTCGCCTGTTCCGGGCAGCGCAGCACCGAAAAGATGGTGCCGACCGAAATGTTCACATCGATGTTGGACGAGCCATCGAGCGGATCGAACAGCAGCAGGAATTCGCCCTTCGGGTAGCGGTTCGGGATCTGGTGCGGCAGGTCCATCTCTTCCGACGCCATAGCGGCCAGATGGCCGCCCCACTCATTGGCTTCGAGCAGGATGTCGTTGGCGATCACGTCCAGCTTCTTCTGCACCTCGCCCTGCACGTTCTCGCCGCCGGCCTCGCCCAGCGAGTTGGTCAGACCGCCCTTGCCCACCGCGTTGCCGATGGCCTTGACCGCACGGGCCACGACCTCGACCAGGAAGCGCAGCTCGGCGCAGATGCGATCCTCGCGCTGCTGCTGGATCAGGTAATGACTCAGGGTGATGCGAGACATGTGATGCAACTCCGAAGTGACGGGAAATGCATTATCGTGCACAGCACCATCATTCGGGTCACACGATTTCACGCCGGACCGGTTTCCGGCGGCGCAGGCGTGGCGACACGGAACCCGCGGGGCCCTGGCACAGTCCCTTCCCGCGTCGAAGAACAGCAAAACCGCATGCACATCCTTGTCCTCGGTGCCGGCATCGTCGGCATCACCACCGCCTGGCATCTGCGCCAGGCCGGCCACACCGTGTCAGTCATCGACCGGCAGGCCGCCTCTGCACTGGAAACCAGCTTCGCCAACGGCGGCCAGATCTCGGTCAGTCACGCCGGCCCCTGGGCCACGCCGCAGGCGCCGCTGATCGGCCTGCGCGGATGGATGGACAGCCGCGCGCCGGTACGCTTCTCGCCCACCGCCAATCACCGGCAGTGGCGCTGGATGGCCGCCTTCCTGTACGAATGCCTGCCCGGCCGGGTGCGTCGCAACACCGACGCGCTGGCCCGGCTGGCCGCCAGCAGCCAGGCCGAACTGCGGCAGCTGCAGCGCACGCTGCAACTGGACTACGACCAGTCGGACAGCGGCATCCTGCATGTATTTTCCGACCGCAAGGAACTCGAACGTGCCCGCGCCCGCGCCGCATGGCTGGCACCGCACGGCATACGGCTGGACGACTGCGACGCAGCGCGCTGCCTGGAGATCGAACCGGCGCTGGCTGGCGGCCGGGCACTGGTCGGCGGCCTGCACGCACCGAATGACGAGGTGGGCGACGCCCACCTGTTCACGCAGGCACTGGCCCGGGCCTGTGTCGACGCCGGAATCACCTTCCACTTCGAAACCACGGTGGAAGCGCTGGACGTGCATGAAAACACGGTACGCGGCGTGGCGGTGCGGGACGCGCGCGGCGTGCGCGGGCTGCTGCGCGGCGAACAGGTGGTATGCGCGCTGGGCACCCACACCCGGCAGCTGGTTGAGCAGCACGGCCCGCGGCCGGCGCTGTACCCGATCAAGGGCTATTCGCTCACCTTCGCTGCCGGACCGGGCGCGCCGCGCGTGAGCCTGACCGACGAAGAGCACCGCATCGTGCTGTCACGCCTGGGCGACCGCGTGCGGGTGGCCGGCATGGCCGAACTGGGCGGCCATACGGTGACGGTGGAGCCGGAGCGGGTGGAGCTGCTGAAAAAACTCACCCGCGCGCTGTGCCCGGACGCCGGCGACATCGATGGCGCCGAAGCCTGGGCCGGGCTGCGCCCGTGCACGCCGGGCAATGTGCCGCTGATCGGCCGCAGCCGGATCAACGGCCTCTGGTACAACACCGGTCACGGCTCGCTGGGCTGGACCCTGTCCTGCGGCTCCGCCCGCCTGCTCGCCGACCTGATGGCCGGCCGCGAACCGGCCTTCGACTTCCCGGTGCTGACCGGCCGCCGTCACTGAGCCGCGGCCTGCCCCTGCCCGCGCGCGCTCAGTGCGGGCTGCTCTGCCTTTCCAGCACGGTGAGCAGCGCCGAGGTATCCAGCGTGCCGCCGCCCTGCGCCATGAGCGCATTGAGCTGCTGCCACACCGACGCCGACAGCGGCATCGCCAGCCCGAGCTGCACCGCCTCACCGAGCACGATGCCCATGTCCTTGTGATGCAGCCGTGACTGCACGCCGGCGCTGAAATCGCGACTGGCCATCCGGCCGCCGAACAGCTCCAGCGCTTTCGAGCCGGCCGAACCGTGCAGCATGGCTTCACGCACCTTGCCGAAATCCACGCCGCTGGCCGCAGCCAGCCGCGCCGCCTCAGCCGCTGCTTCGATGAAGGCGCACAGGATGAGCTGGTTGCAGGCCTTGGTGACCTGACCGGCGCCGGTCGGGCCGACATGCACCAGCGTGCGGCCGACCGCCGACAGCAGCGGCTTCATGCGCTCGAACACCGCCGCGTCACCGCCCGCCATGATGGCCAGCGTGGCGTCGATCGCGCCCCGCTCGCCGCCGGATACCGGCGCATCCAGCATGTCGATGCCGCGTGCCGCGAGAGCGGCCGCAATGTCGCGCGCCGCCGATGGCGGAATGGTGGAGTGATCGATCAGCACGCAGCCCGGCTGCGCCCCCTCGATCACGCCCTGCGGGCCCAGCACCACCTGGCGCACGTCATCGCCGGTGGTGACGATGGTCACCACCGCATCGGCCCCGCGCGCGCAGTCTGCCGGGCTGGCCGAAGGCAGCGCCCCGAGCGCCTGCAGCGGCTGCATCGATTCGGCGCGACGCGCCCACACGGTCACCTCATGACCGGCGCGCAGCAGGTTGGCCACCATGGCGCGCCCCATCACGCCGAGGCCGATGAAGCCTATCTTCATCAGTCGTCCCTCAGCGCTCGACGCCACCGAGGTCTTCCAGCACCTTGAGTACCGCGATCGAATCTTCCTCGCCCAGACCCTGGCCCACCATCGCGTTCAGCATCTGCGCGGCCGCGGCCGCCGACGGCAGCGCCAGACCCATGCGGTGCGCCTCGTTCATCACGATGCGCAGATCCTTCTGGTGCATCCAGGACTTGAAGCCCGGCTTGAAATTGCGGTCCAGCATGCGCTGGCCGTGGTTCTCCAGGATGCGGCTGTAGGCGAAGCCGCCGAGCAGCGCCTCGCGCACGCGGGCGGCATCGACGCCACTCTTTTCGGCGAAGGCGAAGGCTTCGGCCAGCGCCAGCACGCCGACCCCGGTCAGGATCTGGTTGCAGGCCTTGGCCACCTGGCCGGCACCGCTGTCGCCGACCCGGGTCACGTTCTTGCCCATCAGCTGGAACAGCGGCAGCACGCGGTCGAAGGCCGCCTGCGTACCACCGGCCATGATGGTGAGCGCGGCGTTGATGGCACCCACCTCGCCGCCGGACACCGGCGCATCGATCATGGACACGCCCTTGGCAGCGAGCTGGCCGGCGATGGTGCGCGCCGCATCGGGCGCGATGGTGCTCATGTCGACGAACACGAGGTCGGTACGACCGGCCGCCCCTTCGGCCACGCCCTGCGGGCCGAGTGCCACGTGCTCGACGTCCGGCGCATCGGCCACCATCGAGAACAGCACATCGACCTCGCGCGCCATGCTGGCGATGCTGGCGTGCACGATGGCGCCGCTGTCCGCGAACGGCGCGAGCGATTCAGGGCGACGCGCCCACAGATGCAGGTCGTGGCCGCCCTTGGCGACATGACCTGCCATCGGGCGCCCCATCAGCCCCAGTCCGACGAAACCGACTTTCATGTCCATCTCCTTACAGGTATGCATTGCAGAACGCGGAGCAGCTCGGACTCCGCGGCAGGCGCCGTCGTTCCGGCGTGGCCCGTCTGACCGAATCCGACTATAACGCAGCCGGACGCGCCATCCGGCGGGGGCATAATCCTGTACCCATGGACTACACGAAACAGATCAAGGAAATCGGTCGCGGCGCCAAAGGCTCGCGCTCGCTGTCGCGCGAGGACGCGCAGGCGCTGTTCGGCGACATGCTCGACGGGCGTGTGCCGCCGCTGCAGCTGGGCGCCATCGTGCTGGCGATGCGCATCAAGAGCGAGTCGCTGGACGAGCTGCTCGGTTTCAAGGCCGCGCTCGACGCCCGGCTGACCCGCATCGAGGCGCCCGCCGGCGCCCGCACGGTCGTGCTGCCCACCTATAACGGCGCCCGCCGCCGCCCCAACCTGATGCCGCTGCTGGCCATGCTGCTGGCGCGCGACGGCGTGCCGGTGCTCATCCACGGCCGCTTCGATTTCGACACCCGGGCCGACCCGTTCGCGCTGCTGCGCGCGCTCGACCTGCCGGAAGCGCAGGATGCAGACGAAGCGGCCGCATTGCTGGCCCGGCATCGCATCGCCTTCATCGGTGTGGACCGGCTGCTGCCCGGGCTGGACGCGCTGCTGTCACTGCGGCCGCAGCTGGGCGTGCGCAATTCCGGCCACTCGATGACCAAGATGATCGATCCGCTGCCCGGCCGCAGCGTGCGGGTGGTGCCGGTGACTCACCCGGAGTACATGGAGAAGATGACGCAGTTTCTGCGTCTGGACGGCGGCCGCTCGATGCTGATGCGCGGCACCGAGGGCGAGGCCTATGCCAATCCGGCACGCCGCCCGCTGATCACCGGTTTCGTCGATGGCAACGAACAGCTGCTGTGCGAGGCGGAAGAAGGCAGTGCGCTGACCCAGCCGGAAGACGGCATCGATGCTGAAACCAATGCGCGCCTGATCCAGGACATGCTCGCCGGCCGCCTGCCGGTGCCGCAGCCGCTGCTCGACCACGCCTCAGCCTGCCGGCGACTCGCCGAAGGCTGACCCGGCGCTGTCAGCGGCCTCAGGTCGATCAACTCCGGTCGATCAACTCAGCTCGCTCGGCTCAACTCACTCTGAACTGACCACCGGCCTCGACCAGCGACTGCGCCATCACGTTCAGTTCGGCCGCGGTGCGCTTGTCCTCGACCGCGGTTGCCGCAGTGGTATCCGCCAGCGCCGCCACCTGTTCCACGCCCTCGGCGATTTCGGATGCAGCCTGGGTCTGTTCCTTCATCGAATCCGAAATGCCGACGATGATGGCCATCATCGCGCCGATTTCAGCCGACACGCCGGCTATCGAGGTACTGACCGCCGATACCCGGTCAACGCCGCGCTGGGCAGCGGTGACGGTGTTGGCAACGCTGCCCAGCGCGTGGTCCTTGCTGGACTGCATGCTTTCGACCGTGCGCGCGATGTCTTCGGTCGCCAGCCGGGTGCGTTCCGCCAGCTTGCGCACCTCGTCCGCCACGACAGCAAAACCCCTGCCCTGTTCGCCGGCACGCGCCGCCTCGATCGCGGCGTTGAGCGCCAGCAGATTGGTCTGATCGGCGATGTCCTTGATCAGCGCAACGATGGACTTCACGCTCTCGAACTGCGCACCGATCTGCTGCACGCTGCCTTCCACCTCGTTGATGGCCACGCCGGTCCGACGGATTTCGTCGGCCAGATCGGTCATTTCGGCCACGCCCAGATCGGCGGACTGGCCGCTGCGCCGCACCCGTTCGCTGGCGTCATCGGCATTGTTCGAAATGTGCTGGATCGAGGCGGTCAGTTCCTGCACCGCAGCGGCCATGCGCTGCGTGGCTTCGCTCTGGCGGGAGGTCGAATCGGTCACGTGTTCGGCATTGGCCACCAGTTGATCGGCGACCCGCTGCGCGCTGGCGGATTCGGTCACCAGCAGTGTCACCGTCCGCGCCAGACGCACCCGCATCGATTCCATCGTCTGGAGCAGCGGCATGCCCGGCCGGGCACGGATGACCGTGGCCAGATCGCCGGCGCCGATGCGCTCGGCCGCTTCGGCCACGCCAGCCGCCTGCAGCGCCTCGCGTCGGAGCCCCACCGCCATGTAGGACAGCAGACCGGCTTCGGCCACGACGAAGGCCGCATGCACCGCCACCATCACCACGCTGGCTCCGTCGGCGAACACGGTCACGCCCATGCCTGCGGCCTGCATGTAGCTGAACACCAGGTGGTGCACCGCGATCAGTCCGGCCGCTGCAATGATGGGGCGCCAGTCGCGGTAGTACAGCATGAAGGCCAGCGCGACAAAGATGGAGAAGTGCGCCTCGATCAGGCCGCCGGTGATCTGTATCAGCAGTGCCGCCAGCACCATCAGCGCGGCGCTGGCGCCGAGTCGAGACACCAGCGAGCCGGGCGCCAGCCGGAACAGCGCGAACGGTACGGCGACCGCGGGCACCCCCACCAGCAGTGCCGTGGCGGCATGGCCGGCCAGCACACCATAGAGTACGCACACGACGGCAAAGGCGCCGCCGCTGGCCAGCATGACCGTGTCGGCGCGAACATTGGCTGCGTGAAGGGATTGATCATTCATGTTGGGCGATCCGTAACGTTTAAGTACTGATATTCCCTGCTGTCAGCGCACTGCCGCGCCACCCGTCCGGCACAGGCCAGGCGGGTTATCGGCCATGTGCAGGTAGAGCACGGCCGCGCTCGAAAGCACCCAGGCGGCCAGCAGGCACCACGCGACGTACCCGCGCGAACGGGCGACTGTCGAAGCGGGTGAACCCGTCTTTTCACCGGTTTCCATCTTCGGGATATCGGCAGACAGACCCGCGCCCTGAAGGTGTCTGCAAATGAATCCCACGGGGAAACGCACCTCCATCGTGCTCGCACGCACCAGCCCGGATCACACCCCGCGCCGCCACTGCACCTCGGGGAAAAAGACAAAACCAATACGAATCAGCTACCTGCGTTCAAAAAGACCGGAATCTGAGGGCTGGCCCGATTTCTGCTCAGTGCTCAGTGCTGGTCGCAGCGCCCCGAAGGCGGGCGGCCACGCAACGATCTTTGTCAGACCCGCAGCCTTCGACCGCACCGGCAACGTCCGCCGCGGCAGTCGAATGCCGAGGCACACACGACGCAATGACGCGTCGTGCCGAGGTGGCGGCGACGTTGTGGATGAAGATCAAACAGAACCGTGCGGGCATGCAGCCCGCCGCACAAAGAGCGGATCGATCGTCCTCCGGCCGGTCCGTCGTCACACCCGGAGTTGCGTACATGCGGTGCGCGCTCCGGCCAGGCAGTCATCGGTAACGATGCCCAAAGGCGGGCACGGGCCGACCAGTTGAATCCGCCGGCCGGCGTGATCCGGCCATGTAGAAAAGGTTTTGCCCGGATTTCCGATCTAGTGCGCCAGCGATGCTGCAGGCGCAGGACCGCGTTCGTCCCTGCTCCGTGCCCCCGGGCCGCTGCGGAACGACCGCTGACCGGGAAGAAATACGTCGGCCGCAGCTCCGCCTGCGACCGGTTTTGCAGCAATCGGCAGAAGGAACGGGGACATGGAAAAGAAGCGTCTGGTCATGATCGGCAACGGGATGGCGGGTTGCCGCACGCTGGAAGAGTTGCTCAAGATCGCGCCGGAGATGTACGACATCACGGTGTTCGGGGCGGAGCCGCATCCGAACTACAACCGCATCCTGCTGTCGCCGGTGCTGGCCGGCGAAATGACCATCCAGGACATCATCCTGAATGACTGGGACTGGTACCGCGACAACGGCATCACGCTGCATGCGGGCCGCAAGGTCACGAAGATCGACCGCATCGCGCGCAAGGTGATCGCCGACGACGGCAGCGAGGCGGAGTACGACCGCCTGCTGCTGGCCACCGGTTCCAACCCCTTCATCCTGCCGGTGCCGGGCAAGGATCTGCCGGGCGTGATCGCCTATCGCGACATCGCCGACACCGACGCCATGATCGAAGCCGCCGCCACACGCAAGCACGCGGTGGTGATCGGCGCCGGCCTGCTCGGCCTGGAAGCGGCCAACGGCCTGGCGCTGCGCGGCATGCAGGTAACCGTGGTGCATCTGGCGCCGTGGATCATGGAGCGCCAGCTCGACAAGCCCTCGGCCGACATGCTGCAGGCCTCGCTGGAAAAGAAGGGCCTCGCCTTCCTGCTGGAAAAGCAGACCGAATCGCTGATCGCAGGCGCCGACGGCCGCGTGTCCGCGGTGCGCTTCAAGACCGGCGAATCCATTCCGGCCGACCTGGTGGTGATGGCGGCCGGCATCCGCCCCAACACCACGCTGGCGGAAGAGGCCGGCATCCACTGCAACCGCGGCATCGTGGTCAATGACACGCTGCAGACCTATGACCCGAAGATCTACGCGGTCGGCGAGTGCGTGAACCACCGCGGCATCGCCTACGGCCTGGTCGCACCGCTGTTCGAACAGGCCAAGGTGTGCGCCAACCACCTCGCCCACTACGGCATCGGCACCTACAAGGGTTCGGTCACCTCGACCAAGCTCAAGGTCACCGGCATCGACGTGTTCTCGGCCGGCAACTTCATGGGTGGCCCGGGCTGCGACGACATCGTGCTGCACGACCCGTCGGGCGGCGTGTACAAGCGCCTGGTGCTCGAAGGCGAGCGCCTGGTCGGCGCCTGTCTGTACGGCGACACGGCTGATGGCAGCTGGTACTTCCAGCTGATCAAGGACGGCCAGGACATCCACGCGGTGCGCGACCACCTGATGTTCGGCCAGAACCACCTGGGCGACGTCGGCCACAAGGGCCAGACCCAGGCCGCCTCGATGCCGGACAGCGCCGAGGTGTGCGGCTGCAACGGCGTGTGCAAGGGCACCATCGTCAAGGCGATCAAGGAGAAAGGCCTGTTCTCGCTGGACGACGTGCGCAAGCACACCAAGGCGTCCAGCTCCTGCGGCTCCTGCACCGGTCTGGTCGAACAGATCCTCGCCTCCTGCGTCGGCGGTGCCTACACGCCAGCCGATTCGAGCTCGAAGCCGATGTGCGGCTGCACCGACATGAACCACGGCGACGTGCGTGCCGCCATCCGCGACCGCCACATGATCGACATCCCGACCGTGCAGCGCGAACTGAAGTGGAAGACGCCGAACGGCTGCGCCTCCTGCCGCCCGGCGCTGAACTACTACCTGATCTCGACCTGGCCGCACGAAGCCAAGGACGACGCGCAGAGCCGCTTCATCAACGAGCGCGCGCACGCCAACATCCAGAAGGACGGTACCTACTCGGTGGTGCCGCGCATGTGGGGCGGCCTCACCACGCCGGACGAACTGCGCGCCATCGCCGATGCGGCCGAGAAGTACAAGGTGCCGACGGTGAAGGTGACCGGCGGCCAGCGCATCGACCTGCTGGGCGTGAAGAAGGACGATCTGCCGGCGATGTGGGCCGACTTCGCCAAGGCCGGCATGGTGTCCGGCCACGCCTACGGCAAGAGCCTGCGCACGGTGAAGACCTGCGTCGGCGCCGAACACTGCCGCTTCGGCACCCAGCTGTCGATGGGCCTGGGCGTGAAGCTGGAAAAGATGCTGTTCGGCATGTACAGCCCGCACAAGGTGAAGCTCGCGGTGTCCGGCTGCCCGCGCAACTGCGCCGAAGCCGGCATCAAGGACGTGGGCGTGATCGGCGTCGAATCCGGCTACGAAATCTATGTCGCCGGCAATGGCGGCATCAAGACCGAAGTCGCGCAGTTCTTCTGCAAGGTGGCCAGCGACGACGAAGTGATGGAGTACTCCGGCGCCTTCCTGCAGCTCTACCGCGAAGAGGGCTGGTACCTCGAACGCACCGTGCACTACATCGAGCGCGTCGGTCTCGACTACGTGAAGGGCAAGGTGGTCGATGACGCCGAGAACCGCAAGGCGCTGTACGAACGCCTGCTGTTCGCGCTGCAGGACTACAAGGACCCGTGGCTGGAACGCGCCGAAGCCGACGCGAAATCCGAGCTCGGCCGCGAGTTCCGCACCATCGCCATCAAGCAGGCGATGAAGGCCTGATTCAGGGATGAGGGGCTAGAGGCTAGAGGCTGGCAACAGCGCCACCTCTCGCGCGGCAAAGCCGCGCCTGTTCCCTAGCCCCTGGCCCCTAGCCCCTGACTGACCCCTGGCCCCCAGCCCCTCCAGATACCCATACAGGAACCCTCATGAGCACCGAAACCTCCACCTGGGCGCACGTCTGCGCGCTCGAAGACATCCCGCTGCTCGGCTCGCGCGTGGTGAGCGCCGAGTCCGGCGACATCGCGATCTTCCGCACCGATGGCGACCGCGTGTTCGCGGTGCACGACAAGTGCCCGCACAAGGGCGGCCCGCTGTCGCAGGGCATCGTGCATGGCGACACGGTCACCTGTCCGCTGCACAGCTGGAAGATCAAGCTGGAATCGGGTGAGGCGGTCGCACCCGACGTCGGCTGCACCCGCGGTTTCGACGTGAAAGTCGAGAACGGCCAGGTGCTGCTGAAGGCCTGACGCAGTTCCCGCATGCGGCCGCACGTCGCGGTCGCATGCGATCCGAATCACCCACTATCCCGAGTACCGGTTGCCTGCATGGATGCGCGCACACCGGATTGATGACGGGGAGGTCATCCACCGATGGACAGGAAAGCATTTCTCAAGGCCGGCCATACGCCCACGCTGTTCGCCGCCTTTCTCTACTTCGATCTCGCCTTCATGGTGTGGGTGCTGCTCGGCCCGCTGGGCGTGCAGATCGCCCAGGACCTGCAGCTCACGCACGCGCAGAAGGGTTTCATGGTTGCCGTGCCGGTACTGGCCGGCGCGCTGCTGCGCATGCTGATGGGCGTGCTGGTCGATCACCTGCAGCCGAAGAAGGCCGGCGCCATCGGTCAGGTCATCGTCATTGCGGCGATGTTCGCTGCCTGGCAGTTCGGCATCCACAGCTATGAACAGGCGCTGCTGCTGGGCTGTTTCCTCGGCTTCGCCGGCGCGGCCTTCGCGGTCGCGCTGCCGCTGGCTTCACGCTGGTATCCGCCGGAACACCAGGGCACCGCACTGGGCATCGCCGGTGCCGGCAACTCGGGCACCGCGCTGGCCGCGCTGTTCGCGCCGGGCCTGGCAGCGGCTTTCGGCTGGATCAATGTGTTCGGTCTGGCACTGATTCCGCTCGTCGCCGTGTTCATCTTCTACCTGCTGGTCGCGAAGGACGCCCCCGAATGCCCGCCGCCCAAGACCTTCGCCGAATACCTGAAGGTGCTGAAGGACCGCGACGCATGGTGGTTCATGTTCTTCTACAGCGTCACTTTCGGCGGCTTCGTCGGTCTCGCATCGTCGCTCACCATCTACTTCAACACCCAGTACGGTCTGGACGCGAAGATGGCCGGCTACTTCACCGCCGCCTGCGTGTTCGCCGGCTCGCTGGTGCGCCCGATCGGCGGCAACCTCGCTGACCGCATCGGCGGCATCCGCACGCTGAGCATGATGTACGTGGTCGCCGCCGCCTTCCTGTTCGGCGTGAGCTTCGGCCTGCCGCAGGCATGGATGGCGGTGGTGGTGTTCGTCGGCGCCATGCTGGCGCTGGGCATGGGCAACGGCGCCGTGTTCCAGCTGGTGCCGCAGCGCTTCCGCCGCGAAATCGGCGTGATGACCGGCCTGGTCGGCATGGCGGGCGGCATCGGTGGTTTCTACCTCGCCTCCTCGCTCGGCTATTCGCGCGAAGTCACCGGCAGCTATCAGACCGGCTTCGTGGTGTTCGCGCTGCTGGCGGTCGCGGCCCTGATCGGCCTGACCCGCGTGAAGACCCGCTGGCGCACCACCTGGGGTGCAGCGCACCTGACCTCGGCACGCATCTGAGCCGGCCCGCGCCATGACACTTTCCGCGTCCATCGGTCAGTGCTCGATCACCGGGCCGCGACCGCGCAACGAAGACTTCGCCGGCGCGGTCACGCCGACCGGCGAAACGCTGGACGCCAAGGGCATGCTGCTGGCGGTGGCCGACGGCGTCGGCGGCCACGCCAAGGGGCGCGAGGCGGCCGAGTTCACGGTGCGCGGTTTGCTGAACGACTACTACGCGACACCGGACACCTGGAGCATCGCGCAGGCGATCGACCAGGTGCTGGGCGCACTCAACCGCTGGCTGATGGCGCACGCTGCCCGCACCCGGGAAACCGCCGGCATGGCCACCACGCTGTCGGCACTGGTGCTGCGCGGCACCCGCTGGCATCTGGCGCATGTCGGCGATTCGCGCATCTATCTGTACCGCGACGGCGACCTCACCCGGCTGACCGAAGACCACACCTGGGCGCACCCGGAACTGTCCAACGTGCTGCACCGGGCGGTCGGGCTCGACGCCCGGCTGGCGGTGGATCACGCCGACGGCGAACTCGAAGCCGGTGACCTGTTCGTGCTGATGAGCGACGGCGTCTGGAACACGCTGGGCGACGGCGGCATCGCCAGCGTGCTGGCGCAGGGCGGTGACCCCGAAGCCCAGGCCGCGGCACTGGTGATGCAGGCGGAAGCGCAGGGCGCCAACGACAACTGCACCGCACTGGTCGCCCGGGTGGACAGCCTGCCCCAGGCCGCGCTGCGCGACCGTCTGGCCGAAGCGGTCAGGCTGCCGCTGCCGCCGCGGCTGAACGTCGGCGACGACATTGACGGTCTGCGGGTGGACGCGGTGCTGCACGAATCGCGCCTCACCCTGCTCTACCGCGTGACCGACCTCGAAAGCGGTGAGGCACGGGTGCTGAAGACGCTGCACGAAAGCACCGACCCGGACGCCATCGCCGCACTGGTGCACGAGGAATGGCTGGCACGCCGCGTGGTATCGCCGCAGTTTCCGCAGGTGATCGCGCACCGCGCACGCAGCCGGCTGTACTACCTGATGACCTGGCACGAGGGCGCCAGCCTGCGCGCCCGGCTCGACGCCGGCCATCACTTCGGCATCGAACAGGTGGTGAAGCTGGGTTGTGGCGTACTGCGCGCACTGGGCACGCTGCACCGGCTGGGCATCGTCCATCGCGACATCAAGCCGGACAACCTGCATCTCGACAGCCAGGGCGTACTGCGCGTGCTCGACCTGGGTGTGGCCGCCTCGGATGGCGAGGACTTCAAGGAAATCAACAATCCGGGCACGCCCAGCTATATGGCGCCGGAATTGTTCGAAGGCCGCCCCGCCAGCGAATCGAGCGATCTGTTCGCGCTCGGCGTCACGCTCTACCAGCTGCTCACCCGGCACTACCCCTGGGGCGAGATCGAGCCTTTCCAGCGTCCGCGTTTCGGCGAACCGGTGCCGCCCACGCGCTACCGGCCGGACATTCCGGAATGGCTGGAAGCGGTGCTGCTGAAGGCCATCGCGCGTGACCCCGAAGCACGTTTCGAAACCGCGGAGGAATGCCTGCTCGCGCTCGAACGCGGCGCTCACCGGCCCCTGGCACTGCCGCGCCGGCCCCCGCTGGTCGAACGCATGCCGCTGCGCCTGCTGCGCGCACTGCTTGCGCTGTCACTGCTCGCCAACATCCTGCTGCTGTGCCTGCTGCTGCGCTGACACGGGCGCACCAGTCCCATGCATCCGGCCAATGCGATGCCCCGCAGCGGAGCGCGACCCAGGCCCGGCGGACGTCGACCGGCGCCCAGCGGCCGGTAATCGCCCCGCAATCGCCCGCAAACCCGTCGTCATCGGCGTGGCATACCCCTTGCTAAAAGTCTCCCGGAGACAGACATGAGCACGCATACACACGAAACCCGCTCGACCTGCTGCTACTGCGGCGTCGGCTGCGGCGTCATCATCGAACACGACGGAGAGCAGATCACCGGCGTGCGCGGCGACCCGGAGCATCCGGCCAACTTCGGCCGGCTGTGCACCAAGGGTTCGACCCTGCACCTGAGCGCGCGTCTGGAGACGCGTGCGCTGCATCCGGAACTGCGCGCCACGCGCGAACTGCCGCGCACCCGCGTGAGCTGGGACACCGCGCTTGACCACGCGGCCGACCGCTTCGCCGCCATCATCCGCGAGCACGGACCTGACGCGGTGGCCTTCTACATCTCGGGCCAGTTGCTGACCGAGGACTACTACGTCTTCAACAAGCTGGCCAAGGGGCTGATCGGCACCAACAACGTCGATACCAATTCGCGGCTGTGCATGAGTTCGGCGGTCACCGCCTACAAGCAGACGCTGGGTGCTGACGCACCGCCCTGTTCCTACGCGGACATCGACCACACCGACTGCCTGCTGATCGCCGGCGGCAACCCGGCCTACGCCCACCCCATCGTGTATCGCCGCATCGAGGACGCCCGCAAGGCGAATCCGGCGATGAAGATGATCGTGGTCGATCCGCGCCGCACCGACACCGCGGCCGACGCCGACCTGCATCTGCCGCTGCTGCCGGGCACCGACATCTGGCTGTACAGCGCCATGCTGCACGTGCTGCTGTGGGAAGGGCTGGTCGACGAAACCTTCATTACCGCGCATACCGACGGCTTTCCGGAATTGCGCCGCCATGTGCGCGACATCACGCCGGCCATCGCGTCGGAAATCTGCGGTCTGCGCAGCGAGGACATCGTGACCGCCGCGCGCTGGTTCGGCGAATCGAAGGCGGCGATGTCGATGTGGTGCCAGGGGCTGAACCAGTCACACCACGGCACCCATAACGGCACCGCGCTGATCGCGCTGCACCTGGCCACCGGCCAGATCGGCCGGCCGGGCGCCGGCCCCTTCTCGCTGACCGGCCAGCCGAACGCGATGGGCGGGCGTGAGGTGGGCGGCATGGCCACCCTGCTGTCGGCACATCGTGATCTGGCCAACCCGGCCGATCGCGAAGAGGTTGCCCGCTTCTGGGGCGTGCCCGAAGTACCGGCAAAGCCCGGCCTGACCGCGGTCGAACTGTTCGACGCGGTACGCGACGGCAGGGTGAAGGCGGTATGGATCGCCTGCACCAACCCCGCCCATTCGATGCCGGACCAGGCACGCATCGTCGAAGCGCTGCAGGCGGCCGAATTCGTCGTCGTGCAGGACGCCAGCCGCAGCACCGAAAGCGCGGCCTTCGCCGACCTGCTGCTGCCGGCCACCACCTGGGGCGAGAAAGACGGCACGGTCACCAACTCGGAGCGCCGCATCACGCACGTGCGGGCCGCGCTGCCCGCACCGGGCGAAGCGCGCGCCGACTGGATGATCGCCCGCGACTTCGCACGCGCGCTCGGCGCCCGGCTCAACATCCGAACCAACACGCTCTTTCCCTACGGCTCCGCAGCCGAGGTCTTTGCCGAACACGCGGAAAGCACGCGCGGCCGTGACCTCGACATCACCGGTCTGTCGCACGCGCTGCTCGATCGTCGTGGCCCCCAGCAATGGCCTTTCCCGGAAGGTGCCAGCGAAGGTCAGGCACGACTTTACGGCGACCTGCATTTCGCAACGCCCGGAGGCCGCGCGCGTTTCGTGGTGCCGACCACCGCCACCACCGCGGAAAAGATCGATGCCCGCTACCCGCTGCATCTGAACACCGGCCGCCTGCGCGACCACTGGCACTGCATGAGCCGCACCGGGCAGGTGGCCCGTCTGTACAGCCATGTCGACGAAGCGCGGGTCGAAATGCATGCCGACGATCTGGCGCGGCGCGGTCTGGCGGACGGCGATCTGGTGCAGGTGAAAAGCCGGCGCGGACAGATCGTGCTGCGCGCCCACGCAAGCGAAGCACAGCGCCCGGGCAGCGCCTTCGTCGCCATGCACTGGGGTCGCAACATGCTGTCGAACAGCGGCGCCAACGCACTGACCGCAGGCCGCGTCGACCCGCACTCGAAACAGCCTGAACTGAAACACGCCGCGATTCAGGTGAGCCGCGCCAACCTGCCCTATCAGGCCCTGCTGCTGCGCACCGAAGCGAACGACGAAGCCGCACAGGAACTGACGCTGCTGCGGATGGAAGCGCTGGCTCCGCTGCTCGGCCGCTTCGCGTACGCATCGCTGTCGATGGCCGGTCGCGAGCGGCCGGCACTGGTGCTGCGCATCGCCCACGACCAGCCGCTGCCGGACGAGTGGCTGAACGAACTCGACCGCGTATGCGGTCTCGATGACCCGGCCTGTCTGGCCTATCGCGATGCCCGGCGCGACATCACCAAGCGCGCGCTGATCGAGGATGGCCTGCTGACCGGCATGCGCCTCACCGGCGAAACCGTGGCCGCAGCCTGGCTGCGCGAAGTGATGGTCGGCCGCCAGCCCACCGCCGACCTGCGCCGCTGGCTGTTCGCGCCGCTGGCCACGCCGCCCGTCGCCGCAAAGAGCCGCGGCCGCATCGTATGCAACTGCCTGGACGTGGCAGAGCCCGAAATCGCGCAGGCCATCGCAGGCGGAGCCACCCTCGACACGCTGCAGAGCGGCCTGCGCTGCGGGACCTCCTGCGGCTCCTGCGTACCGGAACTGAAGCGCATGCTGGAGGGCGGACGGCAGGCCGCCTGACACCCGACGACAACGACAAGGATGGAGAGCCTGATCCGATGCTGAGCCCACAGAGCCTGACCCAGATGCTGTCCGCACTCGGGCGTGGAGCGGACGACGCGCGCGATCTGGCGGAGGACGAGGCCTACAGCCTGTTCGCCGACATGCTGGATGGACGCATCCCCGCGCTCGAACTGGGGGCGCTGCTCACCAGCCTGCGCTGGAAACACGAAACGTCGGACGAACTGTGCGGCTTCGCGCGCGCGCTGAACGAGCGCATACCGACGCTGGAACTGCCGCCCCACCTGCCGCGCATGGTGGTCATTCCGAGTTATTCGCGCGCCTGCCAGGCGCCCAACCTGATGCCGCTGCTGGCCATCATGCTGGCACGGCTGGACGTACCGGTGCTGATCCACGGCCTGTTCGGTCGCGGTGGCGCGCAGGGCAGCATCGACGTGCTGGAACGACTGGGCCACACCCCGTGTGCAACCCTGCCGGAAGCACTCGACACCCTGCATGCCGGCCGCTGCGCAGTGCTGCCCACGGAAGTGCTGAATCCTGCGCTGGACAGCCTGATCCGTCTGCGCGACCGCATGGGCCACCGGAACATCGCGCATGTGGTGGCCAAGCTGCTCAACCCGGCTCCGCTGCACAGCCTGCGCGTGATCTGCGTCGCCGAGCCGCAGCTGCTGTCACGGCTGAACGACACCTTCCTGCGTTCTCCGGAACAGGCCCTGCTGATGCGGGCTCCGGACGACGACGGTTTCGCCGATCCGCTGCGGCGCCCGCGCATCGACCTGTTCGAACGGATGCGCATGCGCACGCTGTTCGAGGCCGAAGCGGGCGCGCTGCCGCTGACCAATCCGCTGCCTCCTGCACTGGACATCGACGGCACCGCGCACTGCATCCGGGAAATGCTGGATGGGCACCGCGCGATCCCCCAGCCGGTGCTGAACCAGCTGGCCGCCTGCCTGTATGGCAGCGGCGCGGCACGCGACCTCACCCATGCGAAGGCGACGGTGTCGCTGGGGCTGGCCCACGGCCCGCACTGATGCGGCCGGCAGCGCCGAAAGGCGGGTCAGGTCGCGTTGTGATCCGCCATCCATTTCAGACATCGCTGCCAGGCATCGCGCGCATCCGGCGCGCGATAGCTCGGGCGATAGTCCGCATGGAAAGCGTGGGGCGCTTCCGGGTAAAGCACGATGCCGGATGCCTTCGCTGCTGCTGATGCCGATCGCGCCAGCGCCTCGCGCATCGAATCGACGTCGCTGTTCGGAATGCCCTGATCCTTGCCGCCATAAAGGCCCAGTACCGGCGCCTTCAGGCGGTCCACGACATCCAGCGGATGTTCCGGCGTGTTCTCGCCGGGCACCCCATCGAGGCGCCCGTACCAGGCCACGGCCGAGCGCAGTGCGGTGCGGTGTGCCGCATACAGCCAGGTGATGCGGCCTCCCCAGCAGAAGCCGGTCACATGCAGTCTGGACGCATCACCGCCTTCGCCCCGCGCCCAGTCCGCACACCGGTCAAGATCGGACAGCACCTGCGCATCCGGAACCGTTGCGATCACCCGCTCGAGGATTTCCTGGATGCTGCCGATCGCGGACGGATCACCCTGCCGGAAGAACAGTTCGGGCGCAATCGCCAGATGGCCGGCCTGCGCAAACCGGCGGCATACATCGCGTACATGCTCGTGCACGCCGAAGATTTCCGACACCACGAGCACCACCGATGGCGTGCCCGGGCCGTCCGGTCGCGCGTAGTACAGCGGCAGCGCGCGTCCGTCGGCAGCCGCCACCGAAGCTGTCCCGGTACGCAGGCCGGCGTCAGGCGTGGTGATGAGCTGCTGGGCCATCACCGGCTGCACGGCCATCGCGAAGCCGGCTGCGGCAGCGCCGGCACCACGCAGGAAATCACGTCGAAACGGGTTGTCTGGATCGGTCACGTACGGCCCTCCTGTGGCGGGAAGTGGGTCGGATCAGCGCTTGATGAAGCCGGGTTCCGGAGCCGGCGACGCGGTGGAATAGTCGTTCATCTGGCGGGCCAGTTCGACGCGCCCCGAAGCGGCCACCTGCGGCACGTAGTTGCGCAGCAGCTCGGCGACCGCTGCGCGTTCGCCGCCCTGAAACTGTTCGGCCATCGGCATCAGGCGCTGGACAACCTCGATGCCTTCCGCCCACTTGCCCTGCGCGGCATAGGTGATCGACAGCTCGGCCAGCCTTCTGGCCAGCGCCAGATCGGGGGTCGCGCCGGCGCGGGCCTCTTCCAGGGCCAGCGTTTCGCGCAACAGCTCCTCGGCCGCTTCCCAGTTGCCTATCATCCGTTTGAGCTGGGCGTAGTTGTAGATGCGCAACGAACGTGTCTCCACCGGCACATCCTTGAAATCCGGCGCCGTCAGCGATCGATAGCACAGTTCGTCGGCAGCCCCGATGTTGTTGTCCGCCCGGGCAGCCTGGCACTCCCTGAACAGCCTGTCGGACTGGCCTTCCTGCGCAAGGGCCGGCGCACAGGCCGCCGCGCCGGCGAGCAGCGCAAGCGCGATATGGGGCAGGCGGAACGATTTCATCTCTTCACTCTCCTCGTCGGTCTTGTTGTGTGCCTCAGTCGAGGCGTCTTCTGAATACCCATTCGGTTGCACTCGACACCTCGGGTGCCAGTGCGTAGCCATCGACCGCGAAGTCGCGCAGCGCCTCCGGCTGATCGATGCCCTGCTCGGCAGCGTAACGCGCCATCAGCCCGCGCGCCCGCTTGGCGAAGAAGCTGATCACCTTGTAGCCGCCACCCTTCCAGTCCTGAAAGACCGGCTGTATGACTTCGGCCTTGAGCACCTTGCGGCGCACCGACTTGAAGTATTCATCGCTGGCGAGGTTGACCAGCACCGGCCGCGCTTCGTTCTCGAACAGCGCATTCAGCGTCTGCGCAGGCAGATCGCCCCAGAAGGCGTACAGATCCCTGCCGCGCGGATTGGCCAGCCGGGTGCCCATTTCCAGCCGGTAGGGCAGCATCAGGTCGAGCGGGCGCAGCACGCCGTACAGGCCCGACAGGATGCGCACATGCGCCTGCAGCCAGTCGAGCGCGGCCACGTCCAGCGTGGCGGCATGCAGCCCCTCATAGACGTCGCCATTGAACGCGAACACCGCCGGCCGGCCGCGCGGCGCGGCAAAGTCCGGTGTCCATTCTGCATAGCGCGCCACGTTGAGCGCAGCCAGCGGATCGGAAATCGACATCAGGCTGGCGATATCGGCCGGCCCTTTGGCGCGGAGAACCTCGATCAGCTCGGCGGAGTGCGGCAGGAAATCGGGAAGCGTCGCGCGGTCGGTGGGCAGCGGTGATTCGTAATCCAGCGACTTGGCCGGAGACAGGACGATGATCATGGACGGCAGAGCGATGGAACACAGGACATTGATGGTAACGGAGCACGGCACGCCGTGCAGCGTCGTCGCGCGTATCATCCGCCTCCGCCGGAACAGCCGGCAGGAGGAGTCGTTCGATGGACCGTCCGGACAGAGACGAGACAGATCGGGCCCAGGCGCAGCCCGCGACCCGCAGCCCGGCGGAGTGGCGCGCTCGACTGACCGCTGAGCAGTACCGCATCACCCGACGTCAGGGCACCGAGCGCCCGTACAGCGGTGGCTATCTGAACTGCAGCACGCCAGGCACCTACTGCTGCGTGTGCTGCGGAGCCGCCCTGTTCCGCTCGGAAAGCAAATTCGATTCGGGTACCGGCTGGCCGAGCTTCCGCACGCCGCTGCCGCACGCACCACTGGGCACCCGCGAGGAAAGACGCCTGCTGACGCGACGCACCGAAGTGCACTGTCTGCGCTGCGCCGCCCATCTCGGCCATGTATTCGCCGATGGCCCGCTGCCGGAGGGCGTGCGCTACTGCATCAATTCGGCCGCCCTCAGTCTGGATGCCGACCGGCCCGAAAACAGCGTTGACGGATGGCGGGAAAGGCCTCGCGAGGGCATGGCCGATTCTGAAAAAACCAAGGGCGTACCGGAAGCCGGCACGCCCTTCTGACGGAGCCGCGACGCGTGGATCTTTCCGGGCGTCACGCTCGATCGCCGACGGCCTGCATCGGCCACCGGCGACATGAATCCTGAATCACTTCTTGTTGATCGCCTTCTTCAGCGCAGCGCCCGCGGTGAACTTGGCCGTCTTGGCTGCCGGGATCTTGATGGTGGCGCCGGTGCGCGGGTTGCGGCCGGTACGGGCAGCGCGCTTGCCGGTGGCGAAGGTGCCGAAGCCCACGAGGGTGACCTTGCCGCCCTTCTTCAGTTCGGTGGTGACGGATTCCAGGAAGCCGTCGAGCAGTCGGCCAGCGGCGGCCTTGGAAACATCAGCTTTCTTGGCGAGGGCTTCGATCAGTTCTGCTTTGTTCATGTACGTCTCCTACTGACTGGGTTGTACGCAAGGGCGCGCGGGAAAACCTGAGCGGATAATAGTGAGGCCGCGTGCGCTTCACAAGCGGGTTTGCGGACTTTCTTCATGAATTCTCGCGCTCTCCGGCGTTATTTTCTGCGGGTAGCCAGTTCCATGCCCGATTTCGCTGCAGCGCAGCGGACCACGAACGCACAACTTTCCGGATGAGCGGGCATAATCGCCCACCATGAAATTCCTGTTCGACCTGCTGCCGGTCCTGCTGTTTTTTGCAGCCTACAAGTTCGCCGGTGCATCGCCGGATGCCTCTCACGCCCTGCTCACCGGCGTGCTCGGTGACGGCATCGCGCCGACACAGGCTCCCATCCTGATCGCCACCGCCGTTGCCATCATCGCCACGGTCGGCCAGGTCGTTTGGCTGATCGCCCGCGGCCGCAAGGTGGATACGATGCTGTGGATCAGCCTGGCCATCATCGTCGTGTTCGGCGGCGCCACGCTGTTCTTCCATGACGCCACCTTCATCAAGTGGAAGCCGACCGTGCTCTACTGGCTGTTCGCATGCACGCTCACCGTGTCTGCGCTGTTCATGAAGCGCAACCTGATCCGCGCACTGATGCAGGAACAGGTGCAGTTGCCGGACCCGGTGTGGGCGCGGCTGAACGCTTCGTGGATCGGCTTCTTCGCGTTCATGGGCATACTGAACCTCTATGTGGCCTACAGTTACAGCGAAGACACCTGGGTGAGCTTCAAGCTTTACGGCGGCATGGGTCTCATGTTCCTGTTCGTGCTCGGCCAGGGCGCGATGCTGTCGCGTCACATCGAAGACAAGACTTCCTGATCCAATCGAGGTTTGCATGTATTACGCGTTGATGGGCGAAGACATTCCGAACAGTCTGGAAAAGCGCATGGCGGCACGCCCCGGTCATCTGGCGCGCCTGCAGGCGCTGCAGGACGCCGGCCGGCTGCTGATCGCCGGCCCGCTGCCGGCAGTCGATGCGGTCGACCCGGGCGCTGCCGGCTTCACCGGCAGCCTCATCGTGGCCGAATTCGAATCGCTGGAAGCGGCGCAGCAGTGGGCCGACGAAGATCCCTACACGATAGAGGGCGTGTTCGCCCGCATGACGATCAAGCCCTTCCGCAAGGTATTTCCGGCGTGAGCGATGCCGCCCGGATCGAGGCCGCGATACGCGAACGCCTCGCCACGCTGTCGCCGGCGATGATCGAACTGATCGACGATTCGCACCTGCACGCCGGACACGCCGGCGCGCGTTCGGGCGGACGGCACTATCGGCTCACCATCGTGTCCGAGCAGTTCTCCGGACGGAAGGCGATGGAACGCCACCGCATCATCCATGCTGCACTGGGCGACCTGATGCAGCGTGACATTCACGCCTTGTCCATCGTTGCGCGTGCGCCGGACGAAACATCTGCTGCATGACGGACAGGCTTACTGCAACTGCAGGACTGGACTCCACCCGAAAGGTAAATCGATGAAACACATGCTTTCCGCCCTGACCCTTGCCACCCTCACCGCCTTTGCCGCACCGGCGATGGCGCAGCAGAAGGCCAAGGAAAAGCCGGCTGCACCGTCTGCCTCTGCACCGGCAGACGGCAGTGTGGTGGCGACGGTCAATGGCAAGGGCATTCCGCAGGGCCGCGCAGACGTCATGATCCGCAACCAGCTGGCCCAGGGGCAGCAGGACGGCGAACAGCTGCGCACCGCGGTCCGCGACGAACTGATCCGCCGCGAAGTGCTGACCCAGGCCGCAGTCGCCAAGGGCCTGGACAAGAACGCGTCGGTGCTGAATCAGGCCGAACTGGCCAAGCAGGCCGTGCTGATCCAGGCCTATCTGCAGGACTACATGCGCAGCCACCCGATCAGCGAGGACACCATCAAGGCCGAGTACGAAAAGATCAAGGTCAGCTTCGGCAACAAGGAGTACAAGGCGCGCCACGTGCTGGTGAAGACCGAGGAGAAGGCGAAGGAAATCATCGGCAAGCTGCAGGCCGGCGAGAAGTTCGAAGACCTGGCCAAGGACTCGGAAGATCCGGGCTCGAAGGATCGCGGCGGTGACCTCGGCTGGAGCGCGCCGGCCCAGTACGTGAAGCCGTTCGCCGACGCGCTGGTGAAGCTGGAAAAGGGCAAGTTCACGCCGCAGCCGATTCGCAGCGACTTCGGCTATCACGTGATCAAGCTGGAAGACGTGCGTGACCTGAAGCTGCCGTCGTACGAAGAGGCCAAGCCGCAGATCGCCCAGCGCCTGGAGCAGCAGACCGTTGCAGCGCACCTGAACGAACTGCGCCAGAAGGCGGTCATCAAGTAATCGGCGACACCCGTCGGAACACGCCGCAGCGTCGCCTCAACCCGGCATCGCATCCGGCCGTAATCAGGGCATGACTGGCCGGGCCCGCAATGCGCGGGTCCGCGGTCAGGGCTCGGAAGCCGGATGGATCTCGTCGGGAAGGATGCGTCATGGGCATGCGGATGTTCGGTCGGGCAGGTCGACACGAAGGCGGGCACACCGATGATCCCGCCGCACGGCCGGAATCCATGCTGCGCCTGTGGTGGCGCTACATCTGGCCCTTCCTGTATTTCCGCGACTGCACCCGCGGCTCCTGGATGGAGCGAGCGCAGAGCTACCGGCACAACCGCTCGATGCGCCATCACCTGCCCGGCTTCATCCTGAAGTGGCTGGCGCTCACCGCACTGTGGTTCGCATTCGGCACGCTGTTCGACGAAGTGGCCGGACTGGTGATTCCGGCCGCCTGCTGCTTCGTCACCGGCACCTGGACCGCACTGGTCGTGGTGGTGCTGGCCGTGGCCTGGACCTGGCTGGGACGCTTCCCCGAACTGTACTGACGTCCGGAGCAGCGCCCCTGGCTCTTCTTCGCGCTCAGCGCGCGGCCAGTCGTGCCGCCTGCTGCGCCACCCGCTCGCCGAACAGCGCGGCGGTCTTCAGATCACCGTCCACCATTTCATCGACGGACGCATCGGACGGCGTGGCCGCCATCGCGCCCGCGAAGGACGCCACGTAGTTGATGTCCTGGCGCGTCGCCGCCTTGCTGTTGCTGGGCATCAGGCCGGTACCGGCCCACAGCATGCTGTGCTGCATCGCCAGCGTCATCAGGTAGTGCAGCGTCGAGTGCTTGTCGCCGTTCATCGACGCCGAATTGGTGAAGCCGGCGGCCAGCTTGTCCTTCCACTGCTGGGTGAACCACGGCTTTGAAGTGGCATCGGCGAACTTCTTGAACTGCCACGACACGCTGCCCATGTAGGTCGGGCTGCCGAACACGATGGCATCGCTGTCCAGCAGGGTCTGCCAGGCAGACTCCGGCACATTGCCCTCGGCATCGATCTCGATGCTGTGAACCTGTGCGTGCTTCGCGGCGCCCTCGGCGACCGATTGCGCCATGCGACGGGTGTGGCCGTAGCCGCTGTGATAGACGATGGCAACCTGGGTCATGATGTTTTCCTCAAAGAGTGGCCTGCTACGAGTGACGAGCCCATCGCGTGCAGACCATGACACGATCGGGGCAGACAGCAACGAAAACTGCGGACGCTTTACGGATGCGCGCCCAGGTCGAACAGCAGCGCATGTGCGGCGCGCCCGCCTTCCAGCACGACTTCACCTTCCGACTCGACGGTGAGCGCGTCGCCGCCCTGCAGCCGCACGCCATTGACCTCAAGCTCGCCGTCGATCAGATGCAGGTAGGCGCGGCGCCCCGCCGCCAGACGGTGGATGAGCGGCGCATCGCCCGCCTCCAGCCGGGTCGCGTACAGCGTCACGTCGGAATGGATGGACAGCGCACCGTCCGCCTCGCCCACCAGCGGCAGCAGGCGACCACGCCGGTCAGCATCGGCGAAGTGGGTCTGCGCATAGCCCGGTGCGATGCCGCGCGAGCGCGGCAGCAGCCAGATCTGCAGCATGCGTACCGGCGTGCTGGCAGCGTGGTTGTATTCGCTGTGCAGCACGCCGCTGCCGGCGCTCATGCGCTGCACGTCGCCGGCACGCAGCACGCCGGTATTGCCCATCGAATCGCGATGGGTCAGTTCGCCGGCCAGCACCACGGTGACGATTTCCATGTCGCGGTGCGGGTGGGTGCCGAAACCGCCGGCCGGCTCTATCGTGTCTTCCATCAGCGCGCGCAGCGTGCCGACGCCCATGTGCGCCGGATCGTAGTAATCGGCGAACGAGAAACTGAAATGCGACTGGCCCCAGCCGTGGTCGTCGAAACCGCGTTCTGAAGATTTGCGCAGGGTGATCATGGCCGTCTCCTCTGTCGTGTCAGGCAATGACTGCATTCTGCGCAGCGGCCCCGCGGCCATGGGCGCGGCGGGCTGATATCATCGTTCAAACTTTTTGAACGATCGCGCCATGACCGAACGCGAACACCCGCTGACGCCGGACGCCATACGGCTGATCGCCACCATCGCAGAGGCCGGCAGCTTTGCCGCCGCCGCGCGCGCGCTCGGCAAGGTGCCGTCCGCGCTCAGCTACAGCGTGCGCCAGCTGGAGGACGCACTCGACGTGCTGCTGTTCGATCGCGCCAGCCGCAGTGCGGTGCTCACGCCGGCCGGCCGCGAACTGCTGAACGAAGGCAGCCGCCTGCTGCTGGAGATCGACGCGGTGGCCAGTCGCGTGAAGCGCGTGGCCAGCGGCTGGGAAGGCCAGCTCGCCATCGCCGCCAACGCACTCATGTGCCCGCACACCCTGCTCGATCTGGTGGACGCCTTCTACGCCCAGCGTGACACCGCCCGCCTGCCGCCGCCCACCCGCATCCGGCTGCGACAGGAGGTGCTGTCCGGCACCTGGGAGGCGCTGCTGTCCGGTGCCGCCGATCTCGCGATCGGCGTCGATGCCGACGACACCCGCAACACCGGCCTGCAGGTGATGCCGCTGGGCGACATCCGCTTCGTGTTCGCGGTCGCTCCGCATCACCCGCTGGCGCGGCTGCCCGAACCGCTGGACCCGGCCATGATCCGCATGCACCGCGCGGTCGCGATCGCCGACAGCGCGCTCCGTCTGTCGCCGGTCACCCGCAACCTGCTGCCCGGCCAGGACGTGCTCACCGTGCCCACGCTGGACATGAAGATCGCCGCCCAGCTGCGCGGTCTGGGCTGCGGCTTCCTGCCGGAGGCGCGGGTGCGCCCGCATGTCGAGCGCGGCGAACTGGTGGTGAAGCGCACCGCCGAAGACAAGGTGGCGCAGTTCGCCATCGCCTGGCGCAGCGGTGCGCAGCGTGGGCGTGCATTGGACTGGTGGCTGCAGCAGCTGGACAGCCCGCGCACCCGCGCCGCGCTGCTCGAAGGCGTGGCGCCATGAGCGCGCCACGCATTCCGGTGGTGCTGCTCACCGGCTTTCTCGGCGCCGGCAAGACCACGCTGCTGAACCGGCTGCTGGCCCGGCCGGACATGGCCGATACCCTGGTCATCATCAACGAGTACGGCGATGCGGCGCTGGACCACAGGCTGGTCACCCACGCGCCGGAACAGGTGGTGACCGAACTGGCCGGCGGCTGCGTGTGCTGCGCGCTGCGCGGCGACCTCGCGCAGACGCTGCGCGAAGCGCACTGGCGCTTCGCCCGCGGCGGCCACCGACAGTTCGAGCGGGTGGTGATCGAAACCACCGGACTGGCCGATCCGGCGCCAGTGCTGCGCACGCTGGCCGCCGACCCGCGCATCGCCGAGCGCTACCGCCTCGCCTGCACGCTCACCGTGGTCGACGCCCTCCAGGGCGAAGCCACGATCGCGGCACAGCCGGAAGCCCTGCTGCAGATCGCCGCCGCCGACCGGCTGCTGATCGCCAAGACCGATCAGGCGGCGCCGGCGCAGGTGGCCGCGCTGCAGGCGCTGCTCGGCCGCCTGAATCCGTTCGCGCAGCAGACCGATCTGCACGCTGAGGCACTCACCCCGGCGCTGCTGACGCCACCGGGCACGCTCAGACTGCGCAGCCTGCCACCGCCCTCAGCGGAGCAGGCGCATGCGGTGCGCAGCGACAGTTTCACCGTGGACACACCGCTTGCGCCGGAGCGGGTGCAGGCCTGGCTGGACGCCTGGCCGACCGTGGCCGGCCCGGCGCTGCTGCGCATGAAGGCCGTGCTCGACATCGCCGGCGAAGCGCGCGCCCAGGTGGTGCATGGCGTGCAGCACACGCTGTATCCACCGGACAGCCTGGATGCGCCAGCGAACGGATCGACCGTGGTGTGCATTACCCGGGGCATGGATGCGACACGGCTGACACAGTGGCTGGGCATCCTGCACACGCAATGACCCCCTGACCCGCCGCTTCGCTCACAATGCGGTCTCCTGAACCTTTACCGCAGCCGATGTCCGCAGCTCACAGACGCCTCGACGAAATCGAGTTCGACAGCCTGTTCGTGCGCAGCCTGCCGGCCGATCCGTCGACCGAAATCCGCTCGCGCCAGGTGCCGGGCGCCGCCTACAGCTTCACGCCGCCGACGCCGGTGGCCGACCCGCAGCTGCTGGGCTGGTCCGACGATCTGGGCGCACAGCTCGGCCTCGCGCGCCCGGCGCGGCGCGACGCCGCGGTCGAGGCGCTGGCCGGCAACCGCATCCTGCCCGGCATGCAGCCCTATGCCGCGCGCTACGGCGGCCATCAGTTCGGCAACTGGGCCGGCCAGCTCGGCGACGGCCGCGCGATCACGCTGGGCGAAATGTTCGACACGCAGGGTCAGCGGCAGGAACTGCAGCTGAAAGGCGCCGGCCCCACGCCCTACTCGCGCCGGGCCGACGGCCGGGCGGTGCTGCGTTCGTCGGTGCGCGAATTCCTGTGCAGCGAGGCGATGTTCCACCTCGGCATTCCGACCACCCGCGCGCTCAGCCTGGTCGCCACCGGCGACAGCGTGGTGCGTGACATATTCTATGACGGCCGGCCGGAGAACGAGCCGGGCGCCATCGTGTGCCGGGTCGCACCCAGCTTCGTGCGCTTCGGTCACTTCGAAATCCTGACTTCGCACGACGAAACCGCATTGCTGCGTCAGCTCGCCGACTGGGTGATGACCCACCACTACCCGGGCATCGGGTCGTACGCCGACTGGTTCGCCGAAATCTGCCGGCGCACCGCGAAGCTGATGGTCGAGTGGATGCGGGTCGGCTTCGTGCACGGCGTGATGAACACCGACAACATGTCCATCCTCGGCCTCACCATCGACTACGGCCCCTACGGCTGGCTCGAAGGCGTGGACATGATGTGGACACCGAACACCACCGACGCCCAGGGCCGTCGCTACTGCTACGGGCGTCAGCCGCAGATCGGCTACTGGAACCTCACCCGCCTCGCCGCCGCGCTCGCGCCGCTGATCAACGACCGCGACGCGATCGATGCCGCACTCGAAGGCTACGAACAGACCTTTTCCGACGGCTGGACCGCCATGCTGGCCAACAAGCTGGGCCTGCCGCTGCCGGCCGCCGGCGACGATGCCGATGTCGACATGCGCAGCCAGCTCTTCCTGCTGCTGCAGGAAAAGGAATGCGATTTCACGATCTTCTTCCGCCAGCTGGCCGAGGTGCCGCTCGCGGCCGCGAGCGCCGGCGACGCCGCCGCACTGGCCCCGCTGCACGCCGCCTTCTACAGCGGCGACGGTCCGTCCGCCGACCACGGCCGCGCGCTGCTCGGCTGGCTGCAGCAGTGGGCAGCCCGCATCGCGGCCGGCGGCGAACCGGACGCTGCGCGCATCGCGCGCATGAACGCGACCAATCCGAAATACGTCGTCCGCAACTGGCTGGCCCAGCGCGCGATCGACGATGCCACCGCCGGTGACACCGGCATGATCGAACGCCTGCTGAAAATGATGCGGCGCCCCTACGACGACCAGCCGGAATTCGACGATCTCGCCGGGCGCCGCCCGGAGTGGGCGCGTCACAAGCCCGGCTGTTCCGCCCTCTCGTGCAGCTCATGAACCTGACCAGCCTCCGCACCCACGCCTACCACGGCCTCGACACCGGCCCGCGCCTGCTGGTGCTGGGCGCAGTCCATGGCAACGAAACCTGCGGCACCCAGGGCATCGCCCGCATCCTCGGCGAACTCGACCGCGGCGAACTGCGCATCCTGCGCGGCAGCGTCACCTTCGTGCCGGTCACCAATCCGCTCGCCTATCTGCGCGGGCAGCGGGCCGGTGACCGCAACCTGAACCGCAACCTCGGCCCGAAGAGCGCGCCGCAGGACTACGAAGACCGCATCGCCAACGCGCTGTGCCCGCTGCTGGCCGCCCACGAAGTGCTGCTCGACCTGCACTCCTTCCACACCGGCGGCGAGCCGTTCACCATGCTGGGCCCGGAAAACAACGGTGGCGCACTGGAAGCTTTCGCTCACGCGGCAGCGGAAGAGGCGATGGCACTGCGACTGGGTGCGCGCCGGCTGGTCGAAGGCTGGCTGGACACCTACGCCGCCGGCGTGCGCACGCGTCTGGCACGCACCGCGCCGACCGAACGCGCACACCTGCTCAGCACCGACCCGGATTACGGTATCGGCACCACCGAATACATGCGCCGCATGGGCGGCTACGCGATCACGCTGGAATGCGGCCAGCACGAAGACCCGGCCGCACCGGATTTCGCGTGGCGGGCCATCCGCAACACGCTGGCCCATCTGGGCCTGACCGACGAACCGGCACCACCGGCACGCGAGGACACGGAACTGCTCAAGCTGACCGAAGTGATCGACCGGCTGCACGCCGGCGATACCTTCGTACGCCCGTGGGCAAGCTTCGATCCGGTCGCGGCGGGCGATCTCATCGGCACGCGCGAGGACGGCAGCGAAGTGCGCGCACCGCGCGACGGCTTCATCGTGTTCCCGAATCCGGCCGCCACGCCGGGCAACGAGTGGTTCTATTTCGCCCGGCGCAGCGAGCGCACCCTGCACGCCTGACCGCCCAGGCCCAGGCCCTGGCCCTGGCAGGGGAGCCAGATCGCTGCTGTGGGAGCGGCGACCCGCCGCGATGGCAGCCTTGAAACGGAGATGACGCTTGATTGAAGGCCGCATCGCGGCGGGGGCGCCGCTCCCACCGGGTTTTGTGCGAGCGGCGACCCGCCGCGATCGCGGCCTTGAACCAGACACCGCGCATGATCAAAAGCCCCATCGCGGCGGGGGCGCCGCGCCCACCGGGAGCATCGGCGATGGTTTTGTGGGAGCGGCGACCCGCCGCGATCGCAGCCTTGAACCAGACACCGCGCATGATCAAAAGCCCCATCGCGGCGAGGGCGCCGCTCCCACCGGGGGGCATCGGCGATGGTTTTGTGGGAGCGGCGACCCGCCGCGATTGCGGCCCTGAACCAGACACCGCGCATGATCAAAAGCCCCATCGCGGCGAGGGCGCCGCTCCCACCCGGGGGTATCAGCGATGGTTTCGTGGGAGCGGCGACCCGCCGCGATTGCAGCCTTGAACCAGACACCGCGCGTGATCGACAGCCCCATCGCGGCGGGGGCGCCGCTCCCACGGTGGGGCATC
>JBEQBZ010000022.1:0-65238 GCA_041639545.1 Methyloversatilis sp.
GCTGATCCTCGAACAGCATTTTCGATTCGTACAGCAGGCGGCCGATCAGCGTGCTCTTGCCGTCGTCCACGCTGCCGCAGGTGATGAAGCGCAGCAGGCTCTTGTGCTCGTGCTGCTTCAGGTAGGCCTCGATGTCCTGCGCGATGAGGTCGGATACGTGTGCCATTTAGAAGTAACCCTCTTGCTTCTTCTTTTCCATCGAGCCGGCGGAATCGTGGTCGATCACGCGGCCCTGACGCTCCGACGTCGTGGTCAGCAGCATTTCCTGGATGATGTCGGTCAGCGTGGCGGCGGTCGATTCGACTGCGCCGGTCAGCGGGTAGCAGCCCAGGGTGCGGAAGCGCACGCTCTTCATTTCGGGCGTTTCGCCCGGACGCAGCGGCATGCGCTCGTCGTCCACCATGATGAGGGTGCCGTCACGCTTGACCACCGGTCGCTCGGCCGCGAAATACAGCGGCACGATGGGAATGTTCTCGAGGTGGATGTACTGCCAGATGTCCAGTTCGGTCCAGTTCGAGATCGGGAACACGCGGATCGACTCGCCCGGATGCTTGCGCGCGTTGTACAGCTTCCACAGTTCCGGCCGCTGGCTCTTCGGGTCCCAGCGGTGCTGTGCGGTGCGGAAGGAGAATATGCGCTCCTTGGCACGCGACTTTTCCTCGTCGCGGCGGGCACCGCCGAAGGCGGCATCGAACTTGTACTTGTCCAGCGCCTGCTTCAGGCCTTCGGTCTTCCACATGTCGGTGTGCAGCGCCGAGCCGTGGTCGAACGGATTGATATTGCGTGCCTTGGCGTCCGGATTGATATGCACCAGCAGGTCCATGCCGAGCTTGCGCGCCATCGCGTCGCGGAACTCGTACATGGCCTTGAACTTCCAGGTGGTATCGACGTGCAGCAGCGGGAAGGGCGGCACCGACGGATAGAAGGCCTTGGCCGCCAGATGCAGCATGACCGCGCTGTCCTTGCCGACCGAATAGAGCATGACCGGGTTTTCAGCCTCAGCCACCACCTCACGCATGATGTGGATGCTCTCGGCTTCCAGCCGTTGCAGGTGCGTCAATGTACTCATGAGTTCTCTGGAAAGCGGAAAAAGCGAATGGGACCTGGCGCCGGGCGAGCGGCAAGCCACCCTGCGCGAAAGGGACAGGATTTTACCGCGCGTAAGCGGTCAAGGGCGGAAACTGTGCGCAATCGCACAGCTTTCAGCCATGCGCCGTACCGATCGGTCGGCGCACGAACTCAGCGAGCCTTCAGGATACGCGCCAGGCCCGCAGGTGGCGGCGCTCCGGGAAATTGATCACAACGGAGCGATGCCGACGATCCGCGAACAGCGCGTTACCGGTACACAGGGCATCGGCCACGACCGGCGCGCCATGCGCGATCGATTCGCAGGCCAGATCCACCAGTTCGTTCTGCATGCCGGACACGATATGGAATGAACGGCGGGCGTTGTCCGCCATTCCCTCGAACAGCGCGCCGTACAGAGCGGGCAACTGCCACAGCGTGCTCATTGCCGCGCCGACACTGGTGGGCGCATCCACCCGGCCAAACGAACCGGACAGCGCCGACGACACCGTTTCCGCCTGCAGCTTCAGCAGGCGCTCGCTGCCGTCGATCAGGATGTTCATCATGCGCGCCGGCACGTCCCGCGTGTCCGCTGCGTCGTCAGTACTCACCGCAATTCCCCTGTCCGTGGACGGTCACACCGGCAGGTGCGACCACATGGCGTCCATCATAGGGCCGAAGGGCCGATCGCGCGAGTCTGTCAGCGCCGCATGACGCCATGACCGGGACCGGCTGATCAAATACGGGTTCGCACCACGCCGACGATGCCGGCCTGTCCGGCCGTGCTCGTGCAGGCATCTGCCGGAAACGCGCTGCCTGGCTCCCCCGACCCGAACGGGTCCAGCAAAAAGCCCTTGCCCGTTCGATGGTCACCGAACAGACAAGGGCTTGGAATGAGTTGGTGGAGAGGAGGAGGATCGAACTCCCGACCTTCGCATTGCGAACGCGACGCTCTCCCAGCTGAGCTACCCCCCCAACGGCGACGGATTATAGTAGGTCGGACATGAGTTGTGAAGGATGATCGGGAAGGAATTCCGCTGCATCCTGGCTGGAACATCGCCCCCGATATGCGGTCGCAGTGCAGAATCCGAAAGATCAGTCAGACAGGCAGCAAAGTCATGCTGCGCCCCGGACAACACAGGCAACAGGACAGAGAACGTGAACAGCCCCACACCGCCCCCCGCGCCCCCGGCACCGACCGGACGCCGTCGTTTCATGCAGGCCGGCCTGATGGTGCTGGCGCCGGCCTGGCTGGCTGGCTGCGTGAATACCCGTCAGTTCGAGCGCGCGGAAAGCGTGGCGTCAGACGCCATCGCGAGGCCGCAGGTCGGCGACAGCTGGTCCTACCGCGAACTGAATGGCTACAGCCGCAACATCGAAGGCGAGTTGCGCTACACGGTGGGACAGGCCGACGCGCTGTGGCTGTCGGTGGAACTGGAAGGTACCTCGGCCAGCGCACTGCGCGGCGGCCAGAAAGAACTGTATGCGGCACCGTGGGCAGTCATGCGCGACACGGTGTATGACAGACAGAACACCTACAACCCGCCGCTGCCGGTACTGCCGTCCGACCTGACGCCGGGTACGCGCGAATTCTGGCAGTCCATGGTGACCTCAGACCCGAAGGAGCGCGCACGCCGCTGGCATGTGCAGCTGGATGTGCTGGGCGAGGAGCGCATTTCGGTGCCGGCGGGTGAATTCGATACGCTGCATGTGCGCCGCATCGTGCGTTTCGAGCACCCGAGCTTTTTCCGCACCGACTCCGTGCGCACCGAACACCTCTGGTATTCGCCTCAGGTGAAGCGCTGGGTGAAGCGTGAATGGCGCGGCACCTACCGGCAGACGCTGCGCTCCCGCCAGCCTGAATTCCGGGAGGAATGGATCGTCTGGGAGCTCACCGGCTTCAACGTCGCCTGAAACAGCCCGGGCAGCGCCCTGCTTCGCTCAGGGTGTGATGCCAGCCCCGGCGAGCGCCCGCCCCAGCCGGTCGTTCACCGCACCCCACTCCGCCGACTCCGGCACGGCCTCGATCACGATCATGGCGCCACCGGCCCTGTCGGCCTCGCGCATCGCTGCATAAAGTCCACGTGCATAGCCGGCCGGATCGGCCGGCAGCATGACCCAGCGGTGCGGGCAGTCGGACAGCGGCGGCTGACTGTGTGCGATCACCGCGCAGAAGCGCCCGCTGTGGCGGAAGGCATTCAGGAAGTCGCGCAGCCGGGCCGGCGCGATGCGGCGCATCGCGGTACGCGGCGCGTAGTGGGCGGCCAGCGCACCGGATACGCGCGGAGAATCACCCCCTCCCTTCGCCGCCGGCATGCGGCCGATCACTGCCGCGATCTGTTCGGCGGAAATCGCGCCCGGACGCAGGATGCGCGGCGCATCGCCGGACAGGTCGAGAATGGTGGATTCGATACCCACCTCGCACGGCCCGCCATCGAGTACGGTGAGCGCGTCGCCCAGCGTGTCATGGAACTCGTCGCGCACATGCTGCGCAGTGGTCGGGCTGATGCGGCCGAAGCGGTTGGCCGACGGCGCGGCCACACCGCCGCCAAAGGCGCGCAGCAGCTTCAGCGCAAGCGGATGGGCCGGCACGCGCAAGCCCACGGTGTCCTGCCCGCCGGTCACTTCCAGCGGCACGTCGCCCTCGCGTTTCAGGATGAGGGTGAGTGGCCCAGGCCAGAAAGCCTTCGCCAGCGCGATCGCTTCGCGCGGAATGTCGCGTGCCCACTGCGTCATCTGCTCGGCGTCCGGCAGATGCACGATGAGCGGATGGTCGGCCGGCCGGCCTTTCGCTTCGAAGATGCGGCTCACCGCTGCCGGATTCATCGCGTCCGCGCCCAGGCCATAGACGGTTTCGGTCGGTAGCGCGACCAGTTCGCCTGCGCGCAGGCGAGCAGCCGCGGCAGCGATTTCGGCGTCGGTCACGGCGACCGCCGGTGCATCCATGCGCTTCAGTCGTCGCGAATGCCGATGGCGAGCCGGGCATTCATCGCGGTGTCGATCACCGGATCGCCGCTTTCGCCCAGCACCGTGAAGTGGCCCATCTTGCGGCCGGCGCGCGCGTGGTGCTTCTGGTACAGGTGCAGCTTCAGCCCCGGATGCCGGAACAGGCGCGACCAGTCCGGCTCGTGCGCGTGATGCGCATCCTGCTGGTACCACAGGTCGCCGAGAAGATTCACCATCACCGCGCGCGAATGCTGGCGCGCATCGCCCAGCGGCAGGCCACACAGGATGCGCACCTGCTGCTCGAACTGGTCGGTGACGCAGGCGTCTATCGTGTAATGGCCACTGTTGTGCGGCCGCGGCGCCATTTCGTTCACCATCAGACGCCCGCCGGAAATGAAGAACTCGACCCCGAGCACGCCGACATAACCCAGCTCGGCCGCGATGCCGGACGCCATTTCGGTCGCTTCGGCGGCCAGCGCGCCACTGATGCGAGCAGGTGCGATGGTCACGTCCAGAATGCCGTTGCTGTGGCTGTTTTCGGCCACCGGGAAAGGCGCGATGCGGCCGGCCGCGTCACGCGCCAGCACCACCGACACCTCGATGTCCAGCGTGAGCATCTTTTCCAGCACGCAGGCTTCGCGCTTGAAAGCTTCGAACGCCGCCTTCGCTTCGGCTACGTTGGCCACCCTCGCCTGCCCCTTGCCGTCGTAGCCGAAGCGCGCCACCTTGAGCACCGCCGGGAACAGCGACGGATCAGCCGCCTCGATGTCCGCCACGCTGCGGATGGCGGCAAACGGCCCGACCGAAAAACCGCGGTCGGACAGGAAGGTCTTTTCCGCGATGCGGTTCTGGGCGATCGACACGCAGGCCGCATTGGGCCGGGTCGGGATGAACTTGGACAGATGATCCAGCGCATCCGCCGGCACGTTCTCGAACTCGGTTGTCACCGCGGCGCAGATCTGCGCCAGGCGCTCCAGCGCCTGCATGTCGTCGTAGGCGGCGCACAGGTGTTCGTCGGCGGCCTTGCCGGCCGGGCTGTTGCGGTCGGGGTCGAGCACGACCACCTTGTAGCCCATTTCGTGGGCGGCCAGCACGAAGAAGCGGCCGAGCTGACCACCGCCGAGCATGCCCAGGGTTGCGGGAGGAAGAATCATCTGCGATGGCTCCGAGAACGCCGGCTCATCTCATTGTGGCCGCGGATGGACGCGGAGGGGGCGGATGAACGCGGATCAAAACCTGAAAAGCGGACCGTGGGCCCGGGGAACGCCGGACAGCGTTCAGCCCTCGAGCTTCATGTCCAGAACGGTCTGCGTCTGCTTGCTGCGGAAAGCTTCGAGCGCTTCTGCCAGCGCTGCATCTTCACCTGCCAGCAGCGCGACTGCAAACAGGCCGGCATTGGCTGCACCGGCCTCGCCGATGGCAAAGGTGGCGACCGGAATACCCTTGGGCATCTGCACGATGGACAGCAGCGAATCCATGCCGTTGAGCGCACGCGACTGCACCGGCACGCCCAGCACCGGCACCGTGGTCTTGGCCGCCAGCATGCCCGGCAGATGGGCCGCCCCGCCAGCACCGGCGATGATGGCCTTCAGGCCACGGCTGCGGGCGGTTTCGGCATACGAGAACAGCAGGTCGGGCGTGCGGTGGGCCGACACGACGCGCGCTTCGAAGGGCACGCCGAACTGTTCCAGCATGGCACAGGCGCCACGCATGGTGTCCCAGTCGGAATTCGATCCCATCACGACGCCGACCAGCGGTGCACGTGCAGTGTCTTGAGCGCTCATTGCAGGTTTCCTTCGCCAGCCGTTACGGCCCGGAAAAAGGCGCGGATTCTACACCGCCGAGGCAGTGAACCGGTATGGATAAAAAAAACGAGGGGCGCCGCTTGAGCGGCGCCCCTCGTTTCATGCAGCAGTCCGATCAGTCGGCGCGACGGCTGCGGTCGCTGCGACCGTTGCTGTTACCACGCCAGCCGCCTTCGCTGCGCGGCGCACCGCCGCCCGGGCGACGCGGGCCATTGCCCGGCTTGTTGCCCCAGCTGCCCGGACGACCGGTACCGGTACGCGGGCCGCGCGGCGCAGAGGTGCGCGGCTGAACACGCGGCTCCAGACCCGGAATGGTGTGCACCGGAATGGTGTGACGGATGAAGCGCTCGATCGTCTTGACGCGGCGCACATCATCGCCGGAGGCCAGGCTGACCGCGATGCCGCTGCGGCCGGCACGACCGGTACGGCCGATGCGGTGCACATAGTCTTCCGCCGACTTCGGCAGATCGAAATTGATCACGTGGCTGATGCCGGCCACGTCGATGCCGCGGGCGGCGACGTCGGTGGCGACCAGCACGCGCAGCGCGCCGCGACGCAGATGACCCAGCGTACGGTTGCGTTCGCCCTGGTGCATGTCACCGTGCAGCGCAGCCGCCAGGAAACCGTTTTCGCCCAGCTGTTCGGCGATCTGGTCGGCATCGCGCTTGGTGGCGGTGAACACGATGGCCTGTTCAACGCCTTCGTCACGCAGCAGGTGGTCGAGCAGACGCTGCTTGTGGCCCATGCCGTCCGCGAACAGCAGACGCTGTTCGATGTTTTCGTGGCGGTTGGCGGCAGCCTGGATTTCGATGCGCTGCGCATCCTTGGTCAGACGCTCGGCCAGACGCATGACGCGCGGCTCGAAGGTGGCCGAGAACAGCAGGGTCTGGCGCTTTTCCGGCAGGCGGTCGACGATGGCTTCGATGTCTTCGATGAAGCCCATGTCCAGCATGCGGTCAGCTTCGTCCAGCACCAGCATTTCAAGACGGCTGAAATCGATGCGACCACTGTCCATCTGGTCGATCAGGCGACCCGGCGTGGCGACCAGCACTTCGTACGGCTGGGCCAGCAGCTTGTTCTGCATGATGTAGGAGGTGCCGCCGACCACGCTGACCGCCTTGGCGTAGCGCAGGCCACGGCCGTACTTGCGGCAGGCATCGGTGACCTGGATGGCCAGTTCGCGGGTCGGGGTCAGCACCAGCACGCGCGGTCCGCGCGCCTTGATCGCCGAATCGGCGGTCAGCATGTTCAGCGCCGGCCACATGAAGGCGGCGGTCTTGCCCGAGCCGGTCTGCGACGACACCATCAGGTCGCGGCCGCTCAGCGCAGCGGGCACGGCCTGTTGCTGCACCGCGGTAGGATTGGGGTAACCGGCTTCGACGATGGCACCAAGAAGGGATGCGTGAAGACCGAGTTCAGAGAATTCCATGTATTTCTTCCAGACAATGGCCAGCACCGCGCTGCATGTTGCAGTGCGGAGAGAGCGGGTTGGTCGGACTCATTCCGACGTTCTATCGGCACTAACCGATCAACCACGCTTGACCAACAGGCGGGAGAGAGAGACAGGCCAGGGACGATAACTTTGTCGTGCCAGCGCCGGACTGAACCGGGAGGGCTGCGCGAGCGGCAGCCTTGGAAAGCACGAGGCCGGACTTTACAGACACGGGTGTATGTTTGCAAGTCTTTTTCGCAGTGCAACACGTCCAAAAGGCGACGGATATGAAAATTTCTGTGGATGCTGCATCCGTAGCGCCACGACGGGGGTAGTGCATGAGAACCTTGGTGACGCCCTGCCCTTCTCCGTTCAAGGCATAACGATGACAAGCAGTACGGACGAATTCGACTATGAAGCCGCTCTCGGCGCCTGCGCGGCTGGCGAGCGCGGTGCTCTGCACCGCATCTATCAGCTGGAAGGCGCCCGCCTGCTGGCGGTTGCACTGCGCATCGTGCGCCGGCGAGACGTGGCTGAAGACGTGGTTCATGACGCCTTCGTCCGCATCTGGGAGAAAGCTGCGAGCTTCGATCCGGCACGCGGCAGCGGTCGGGGCTGGATCTACAGCATCGTGCGCCACGGGGCACTTAACCACATTCGCGATCATGCGCGTGAAACACCGGCGGACGAGTCGCTGATCGAACAGACTGAACACGCTGGAGAAGGATCGGTGCCCGACCCCTACGAACAGGTGCTGCTGGCTTCCGAATCGGGCCAGCTCTACGACTGTCTCGGTCGTCTGGACGCGCCGAAGCGCTCAAGCATCCTGCTGGCCTACCTCGAAGGCTGTTCGCACAGCGAGATTGCCGAACGGCTTGCGACGCCCCTGGGCACCGTGAAAGCCTGGATACGCCGCGGCCTGCAGTCGCTGAAGGAGTGCATGGCATGAGCGACCCACGCCCGCAGGATGACCTCGCCGGCCTTTTCGTGCTCGGTCTGCTGGACGCCGCGCAGCGCGCTGCGGTGGAACGGAACCTTGAACACGACGCCGGCCTGCGTGCCCGCGTCGCCTACTGGGAGGAGCGGCTGCTGCCGCTGATCAAGATGGTGGAGCCGGAACCCCTGCCGCCCACGCTGTGGGCTCGCATAGAGAGCAGCCTGTGGCCCGCGCCCAGCAGATCGGCGGCAGGCGCTCATGCCTCGCTGGCCGAGCGCCTGTGGGACAGTCTGGCCTTCTGGCGCACGCTGGCCGCTACCGGTTTCGCGGCCGCGATGCTGCTTGCAGTGATCGGGCTGCCCGGCACGCAGACAGCGGCCGAACCGAAGTTCATGGTGGTACTGGTAGCGCCCGAGGACAAGGCGCCTGGCTGGGTGGTACAGGCCAGCACGACGCAGTCGCTCAAGCTCATCCCGCTGGGCATGACCGAAGTCCCGCAGGCCAGGGCGCTGCAGTTCTGGACCAAGGGCAAGGACTGGAAGGGTCCGGTGTCGCTGGGTCTGGTGCAGCCGGGCCGGCCGCTGGACGTACAGCTCAAGGAACTGCCGCCGCTGGAGCACAACCAGCTGTTCGAAATCACGCTGGAACCGGAATACGGCTCACCGATCGGCAAGCCGACCGGCCCCATCCTGTACATCGGGCGCGCCGTGAAAGTGATGTGACCGATCGGGCAACCGGCCTGCGCCGGGACACCCTCGGAGAAAACGCCCCGATCGTCAGCCGATCGGGGGCTCCGTTTGTCGCAGTCGAGGTCAATGCCCCTTGGCATGTACCTCGCGAGCGCGCTCTACCAGGGCATCGAGGCCGAATTTCTTCAGCTTGAGGTAGAGCGTGCTCTTCGCGATACCGAGCGAGCGGGCAGCCAGCGCCATGTTTCCGTGACTGTCGTCGATCGCGTTCAGGATGGCATCGCGCTCGGTCTCCTCCAGCCGCCGGCACTCACGGTGCTCGGCCATCGCGGACATGACCTGCTCCACCGCACCGATCGACTCGAACGGGCGTATGCCGCGTACCGCCTCCGGCACCATCAGCGCGCGCGGACGCTCGCCGGTGAGCAGCATGGATTCGAGCACGTTGCGCAATTCCCGCACATTGCCTGGCCACGAATAGCCGGCCAGCTCGTTGAGTTCGGCGCCGGTCAGCACCGGCACCGGCACCCCGTGCTGAGCCGCCAGCTTCTCCATCAGCGCACGCGACAGCGCCGGAATGTCCCCCAGGCGTTCGCGCAGCGGCGGAATGCGCACACTGGTCACCGCCACCCGGTAGTACAGATCCATGCGGAAGCGCCCGTCGGTCACCTCCTTGCGCAGATCGCGGTTGGTGGCACAGATCAGGCGGAACTTCACCTTGCGTGGCGTGTTCTCGCCCAGGCGATAGATTTCGCCCTCCTCCAGCACGCGCAGCAGATGCGGCTGCATGTCCAGCGGCATTTCACCCAGTTCGTCCAGAAACAGCGTGCCGCCGTTGGCCGCTTCGATCTTGCCCATCATGCCGCCGCGGCGGGCGCCGGTGAAGGAGCCTTCGGCATAGCCGAACAGTTCGGTCGCCAGCAGTTCGCGCGACAGACCACCGCAGTTAACTGCGACGAAGGGCGCCGCCTTGGCGCTTCCGCAGTCGTGGATGCCCCGCGCAAAGACCTCCTTGCCAACGCCGGTTTCGCCCAGCAGCAGCACCGGCACATTGGAGCGCGACAGATGGCGGGCGCGCTCGACCGCCTCCATCAGCGCGGTGTCCTTGCCCACCACGCAATCCAGCTTGCTCGGTTCGTGCGGTGCGCTGGTCGCGCCGGCCGCCGGGGCGGCCACGCCGTGCTGCGCACGCGGCTTGAAGATGGGGATGGTGAGGAGCGTGCCGATGCGCTGGCCATTCTCGATCACCGGCTCCAGCCACTCGGGCACGATCCAGCCCTGCAGCCCGGCCGGCAGACCGTCGTCGGTGGCGTGGCCCAGCGTGAGCGACGCCAGGTCCAGCCGGCGCGAACCGATGCGGCCTTCGGCGAGCTGGTTCAGCGCCTGTTCGGCGCGCTCGTTGGCCTTGACCGGATTGCCGCGTCGGTCGAACACGATGACGCCGTCCGAGGTCGAGTGGGTGAGCCGGTGCATGCATCGCTCAAGCAGCCGGAAGCGGATGCCCATTTCGTGCTTGGCCAGACGCCCCTCGATCTTGCTCGCGGTGGCCACCACCAGCGCCAGGCTGTGCTTGTTGTAGGTCTGCTGCAGGCCAGACACGTCAATCGCCCCCAGCACACTGTTGTCGTAGGGATCGAGAATGACCGTGGATGAACAGGTCCAGCGCTTGATGCCGGCACAGTAATGTTCGGCGGAGTGGATCTGTACCGGGTGACGCACCGCGATCGCGGTGCCGATGGCATTGGTGCCGCAGGCGGTTTCACTCCAGCTCGCACCCGGCATCATGTTCATGACGCCTGCCTCATCGCGGGTGCCCGGATCGCCTTCCAGGCTCAGGATGGTGCCGCTGTGGTCGGTCAGCACCATGATGGTTCCGGTTTCAGCCAGGAAGTCGCGCGCCATCGCCATCACCGGCGTGCTGGCGGTGAGCAGGTCGCCGTGTTTCTGCTGCAGCGAATACAGCGAGTTCTCGCTCAGCGGCGGCGGCGCCTGGAACTTGGACGGATCGACATGCGCATTCAGGCAGCGGCGCCAGGAATCATCGATCAGCCTGCGCAGCGCGTCAGAGCTGCACTCCTCGCCACTCAGCAGGCGCTCCCAGTGGGTCATCACGTCGCCGTCGCGTTCCGGGCGTGAAAACATCTGGCTCTGATCGTCGTCCCTCAACTCCATGGCTACCTCCTGTTTGTGGTGGAGGTAGACGGCGCCCCGCACCCATCGCCCCGCCGGGGCCATGCGCGCGTTCTCCGACTCCTCCGACACCTGCGTAGCAACATGCTTCGAGGCATGCCGTCTCACAGGCTTGTTTGAAAACCATGTGCGCCCGCGCACCCTGGACGGACCGACCGAAGGGCTCATCCCGGGGGCGGCTGCTCGCCGCCAATCTCATCAGATTAGTTCAATTATTGTGCAACTCCAGTGCAATTGCAGTCGCTTCGCCACCACCGATGCACAGGCTGGCCACGCCACGCCGGCCGCCGGTACGGCGCAGTGCGCCGATCAGCGTGACCAGCAGGCGGGCACCGGTGGCACCGATCGGGTGGCCGAGCGCACAGGCGCCGCCGTGAATGTTTACGGTATCCGGATCCAGCGCCAGCTCGCGTATGGCGGCCAGCGTCACCACTGCAAAGGCCTCGTTGATTTCGTACAGATCGACCTCGCTCCGGCGCCAGCCGGCCCGATCGAGCACTTTCCGGATGGCATCCACCGGTGCCACCGGGAAATCCGCTGGTGCGCCGGCATGGCCGGCCTGGGCGACCAGCGTGGCCAATGGCCTGAACCCTCCGGCGCGCGCGGTCGAGGCACGCATCAGCACAAGCGCTGCAGCGCCGTCGGAAATCGAACTGGAATTGGCGGCGGTGACCGTGCCGTCGGTGCGGAACACCGGTTTCAGCGCCGGTATCTTCTCCGGCCGTGCGCTCTGCGGCTGTTCGTCCTTCACCACATCGACGGCGCCCCCCCGGCCGCCCACCTGCAACGGACAGATTTCCCAGTCGAAGGCGCCACGCCGGTCGGCCTCCAGCGCGCGGTCGAGCGAACGCAGCGCCCAGGCGTCCTGTTCCTCGCGGCCGAAGCCGAAGCGCTCTGCACAGCGCTCGGCAAACACACCCATCAGCGTACCGCGCTCGCCATAGGCGTCTTCCAGCCCGTCGAGAAACATGTGGTCGATCACCCGCTCATGGCCCAGACGGTAGCCGGAGCGGGCGCGCGCGAGCAGGTAGGGCGCGTTGCTCATCGACTCCATGCCGCCCGCTGCCACGATGTCGGCCGCCCCGGCGCGCAGCGCATCATGGGCCAGCATCACCGCCTTCATGCCCGAGCCGCACACCTTGCTCACCGTGGTACAGGCGGTGGATTCAGGCAGACCGCTGCCCAGCGCGGCCTGGCGGGCGGGCGCCTGACCCACGCCGGCCGGCAGCACGCAGCCCATGTAGACCTCGTCGACCCGGGCCAGATCGATGCCCGACCGGCTGACCGCCGAAGCAATCGCCCGGGCACCCAGTTCAGGTGCGCTCAGCGAGGCCAGCCCGCCAAGAAAGCCGCCCAGTGGCGTACGACAGGCGGACACGATCACTACCGGATCGGATGTCTGATTCACGAACAGCGTCCTCCAGATCAGCCAGCCCCAGCCTTCGGGGTCGGCAGGTGTTCATATCCCTGCAAGGAGCGGGCCATTGAACGCCACCGTTCCAGCCACAGGGAAATCCTTTGCATTCAACAAACTGCAACATTCCGCGCGGCACGATCAGAGCCGACATCCGGCGGGCGTCCGAAAAACGTACGAATCGAACAGAGCTGTCGTACGGTTTTCGGACGTCCGGACACCGGACTCAGACGCGGGCGGCCCGCAGACTGATCACCTCGTCGATCGAACGCGGGTTCTCCATCGACGACAGATCACCCATCGGCCGGCCGATGTAGGCATTGCGCACCACGCGGCGCAGGATCTTGCCGTTGCGCGTCTTCGGTATCTGCGTGAGCGCGTGAATGCGGGCCGGGCGCAGCGGCTTGCCGAGCAGGCGCGCGACATGGTCCGACAGTTCGGTTTCCCACACGCTCCAGCCCTCCGGCCCGCTGCGCCTGTCGTGCAGCGTCACGAAGCACACCACCGCCTCGCCCTTGATTGCGTCCGGCACGCCCACCGCCACCGCTTCGGCCACCAGCGGGTGCGACACCAGGGCCGATTCGAATTCGGTCGGCCCGAGCCGCTTGCCGGCCACCTTGATGGTGTCGTCGCTGCGGCCATGCACGAACCAGTAGCCGTCGCTGTCGATGCTGGCCCAGTCGCCATGCACCCACAGGCCGGGCAGCGTGGCCCAGTAGGTGTCCTCGTAGCGGTCCGGGTCGTTCCAGAAGCCGCGCGTCATGCCCGGCCAGGGCGCGCGCAGCACCAGTTCGCCGACGCTGCCGCGCACCGGCCGCCCTTCCGCATCGACCACGTCGGCCGCCATGCCGGGAATCGGGCCGTTGAAGCCGCAGGCGGTCTGCGGCAGACCCGGGAAGCAGGCCAGGATGCCGCCGCCGATCTCGGTACCGCCGGAATAGTTCACGATGGGCCGCCGGCTCTGCCCCACTGTTTCGAACAGCCACAGCCAGGGCGTCTCGTTCCAGGCTTCACCGGTGGAACCGAACACGCGCAGCGTGTCCAGCGTGCCCGGTGTCGGCACCGCATCGCGACTGCTCATCAGCAGACGCACCAGGGTCGGCGACAGACCGAGATGAGTGACCCCGTGCCGCTGCACGATGCGCCACAGCCGGCCTGCATCCGGGTAGTCCGGCGTGCCTTCGCACAGCACGAGGGTGGCGCCCAGCAGCAGCGCACCGAACACCATCCACGGCCCCATCAGCCAGCCCATGTCGGTCACCCACATCAGGGTGTCGTCCTCGCGCAGATCGAAGGCCATGGCCATGTCCTGCGCCGCCTTCAGCGGAAAACCGCCATGGGTATGCACCACGCCCTTCGGCTTGCCGGTGGTGCCCGAGGTGTAGACCAGCATGAGCGGCGCCGACGCGCCGAAGCTGTCGTCGCCCGGGACCTCCGGAGGCGTGGCGGCCAGCGTGGCGTAGTCGCGCAGCGCGTAATGACCGCCCTGCGCCTCACCCTCGTAGGAGCCGTTGCCCAGCCGGTCGACCACCACCACGTGCTGCACCGACTCACAGGCATCGGCCGCGGCCAGCGCATCGGCCAGCATGCGCACCGGCTTGCCGCGGCGGAAATAGCCGTTGGCGCACACCAGCACGCTGGCGGCGGCGTCCTGCACACGCTGCACCACGGAATCGGCGGAATAGCCGGAGAACATCGGCACCGAAATGGCGCCGATGCGCGCGGCCGCCAGCAGGATGACCGCCGCCTCCGGCACCATGGGCAGGTAGAGCGCGATGCGGCTGCCCTGCGCGAGCCCGAGCGCGCGCAGGCCGGTGGCCACCGCCGCCACCTCGTGCTCCAGTTCGCCGTAGCTCAGGCTGCGCTGTTCGCCGGCATCGCCTTCCCACCGGATCGCGATCTTGTCCGGATGCCGGCGCGCGTGCTTGCCGATCAGGTTGTCGAACAGGTCGAGCCGACCGCCGACGAACCACTCGGGCCACATCGGCCCGTTCTGCAGATCCAGCGTCTGAACGTAGGGCACGGCCCAGTCGAGCCCGACTTCCTCGACCACGCGGTCCCAGAAGCGCGGCGCATCGCGCTCTGCCTCTTCCTGCAACTGGTCGAGCGAGCCATAGCCGTGACGTTCGATGAAGCGGGCAAGCCGCGTGCCCTTCCACTCGCAACCCGATGGGGTGAACACTTTCATGATGGAATCCTGTTCTGGTCCGGCCAGCCCCTGCCCCCGGATTCCGCGGCGAAAAAAGCCCGACCCCGCGCTGCGCGGGACCGGGCGAACATGCCGGGAGGAGGTACCAGCACGGTATTCAACTGCGCTTACTTGCCCGTACCCGTGGCCACTTCTTCAAGGACGTTCAGCGACACATCGGTCTCTTTCACGCCCTTCGGGTTGGACTTCATGTTCGACGACCAGTTGGTGGCGTGACCGCGCTTGACGTCGATGATGTGGCCGATGACGGGCATGACCGCCTTGTAGCCGTCGTCGCCGGTATCGGGCCGGTTCTGGAAGATGAACATCTTCCAGAACTCGCCCTTGCGGTCGAGCGCATAGCCCAGGTAGGGACGCGGGAAGTCCACTTCCATGTAGACCACCTTCTTGCTGTACGGATGCTCGTCCGGCGGCACGCCCTCGACCACGTACACTTCGCGCGGCTCCCAGCCGATGTCCTTGGCCGGATTGAAGTACGGCGCCTCGCTCATGTTGATGCGCGGGAAGCGCTTCTGCGGCTCGGTGTAGGGCTGCGACACGTCCACGCTCATTTCCGGGCTGTGCGCGATGGCCAGCACCCAGCGCTTCTCGACCAGCTTGTTCGACTTGTACTTCGTGGGCGCGGCATCCCAGATGTCCCAGTCGTCGTACAGCTGGTCGGTACCGCCGATCGGATCCATCCAGGCGCCGCCGGACAGACGGCGCACGCGACGCACCGACTTCAGGTAGGCGTAGGAGTCGTCCGGCTTCTTGGAATCCGCCTGGTTGTAGCGGACCGAGAAGGTGCCCAGACCGCGGATGTCCTGCGGGTAGTGCGCAACGAAGTAGGTCTTCTGCGCGATGGTGCCGTCGCCGACCGTGACCGGGCCGCCATCCAGCCGGCCTTCCATGTAATAGCGGCGGGACTGGAAGGCCTGCACGCGCTCGTAGCCTTTCTTCGCATCGAGGAAGGCCCAGGCGATGTCGCGCAGATCCATGGTGGCGCCGTAGGTGGCGGCACGCAGGTTCCAGATCACCTTGTCGCCGGCGTTCGGATCATCCATCTTGATCGTTTCCGGCGGGAACATCATGCCGGCCTGCCAGCCGGACACGGTGCGGTCGGCCGGATTGAACTTGACGGTGCCGACGTTCTTCTTCGACCACTCGACATACTTCGGATCCATCTCGATCTTCTTCGAGTGGGCGAGCTTGATGGTCAGGTTGTAGTTCTTGATCATCCACTCGAGCTTCTCCGGCACCATGGAGGCAATGGTCTTCTTCTCGAAGGTGTCCTCCTTGACGCTGTCGTAGTTCTCCTTGGTGATCACGAAGCCGGCTTCCAGCTCCTTGGCGAAGGTCTGGCCGGCGGCCAGACCGAGCACCAGCGCCAGCGCGCCGGCCACACCGGTGCGGCGTGCGCGGCCTGCCGGGACGAGGGTGTTGAGCGTATTCATCTGTGTTCCTCCTTTGATCAGAACTGCCGGGTCAGACGAAACACCAGCTGGCTGGCACGGTTGAAGTAACCGAACAGCTGCGATTCGCCATTGCTGAACTGGGTCTTGTTGCTCTTGCCGCCGTCCCAGAAGATGTCGGCCTCCACCTTGGCCACCCACTTGTCCGAAAACGTGAGCGCCACGCTCGGAATGGCGAAGCCGCCACCGTTGGACAGATCGAAGCCCACGGCCAGGCCGGGGTTGATCGTGTCGTTGCGGTAGTTGAGCGTGGTGAAGGCGGTCAGGATGGTGCTGTGCTCATTGAGCGGCGTGCCGTAGGCGAACAGACGCACCAGATCTTCACGACCGTCGTAGTCCAGCACCTGGGTGTTGAACAGCTGGATGGACGAGAAGGACGGACGCGAAGTACCGAAGACACCTTCGAGATTCAGGTCCTTGTCGATGCGGAGCATGGTCCGCAACGTGTCCTTCTTCCTGATGCCGTTCAGGCCGATGCCGGGGTTGGCGACATTGCCCGGGTTGAATGCGCCGGTACCGACGTTGTACGGCTGGTCCTTGGTAAAGGCCACTTCAGCACTGATCACCGCATCCAGCGTTTCGCTGTAACCGCTGACGGTGGCGCCGAGCACGTCGATCTTCGGATGGATGAGGTCGAACACCGCACCGGCCACCGGTACGCCCTGGTGGGGCTTGAACGCCGAACTGGCCACCGGGTCGGCCGCGAACGTGGTCAGGTAGGCGATCGAGTAGTTCAGGCCCCACGCTTCGCCGGACCAGCGGATGCCGCCGGTCACGTCGTCCATGTCACCGTCCTTGTGCTCGCAGTTCTTGGTGGTGACACGGGTCAGGTCGAAGCCGCGATACGGCTGGAAGAACCAGCGACCACCGCGGATATCGTAGGTGTTGCCGATGTCCTCGCAACGGTCCCAGCCCGGGCGCACGAAGGCAGCGATCATGCCCTTGGCTTCCGGTACGCGGATCTTGGTCGAGATCATGATGAGGGGCTTGCGCCATTCCTCGTTCTCGCCCTCGAAGAACAGGCGCCAGCTGTAGTCGTAGCCGTGCACCAGGTCCATCGCCTGGAAGAAGTCCGACTCGCCCCATACCAGCTGCTGTTTGCCGGCCTTGACCGTGATGCGGTCACCGATCGGGATCTCCGCCCAGAATTCGCGGATGTCGCCGTTGTTGTAGTTCTTCGTGATGCTGGGGCCGCCGGCGGTGCCATTGGTCGCGCGCAACTCCTCCAGATCTTCGAGGTAGTTGGTCTTGTACTCCCGGTCGAGGCGACCGATGGCCTTCCACTTCACCGGACCGGTGGTGACGTCGGCGTCGAGCAGCACCGAGCCGCGCAGCATGGAAAGCTTGCCGGCGCTGTCCTTGCCGGCCGCATCGAGCTCCGGCTGGTCCTGCAGGTTGAACGAGGCCCAGGCGCGGGCGTAGCCCGACAGCTGGAACTTGAAATCGTTGGCCTGCCATGCTGCCGGCTCGCCCTTTGCTGCCTCCTCGGCGCCGTGGGCGACGGGCATGCCCATCATCGCCAGCGCCGCCGCAACGGCCAGACCGGTACCGGTCCGCCTGAAGGTTCTGCTTCTTCTCATGTCTCCACTCCCTCCTGTTTGGGACTACCCATGAGCCGTCCGCGCACGCCCGTCGCCGTCGGCTGACACCGACGGGCGCGACGGGCTGCCCTCACACAACGACTGCAGGTTCTTCGGCGCGCTCGATCGGGCGCTGTTTGCTGCCCACGATGAACGCGGGGCGGAACACATAGACGATGGCCGGCATGATGAAGAGCGCGCTGAAGGCCGAGATGAAGAGCCACAGGGCGATCAGCAGGCCCATGTCGGCCTGCAGCCTCAGCGACGAGAAGCTCCACAGGCCGACGCTGGTGATCAGCGTCAGCGCCGTCACCAGCACGCCGCGGCCGGCGCTGGACAGCGCCTTCACGATGGCCCGCTCCACATTGGGGTTGTGGTGAAGCTCCTCGCGGATGCCATCGACGATGTAGAAGGTGTAATCCACCCCCAGGCCGATGCCGAGCGCGACCACCGGCAGCGTGTTGATGTTCATGCCGATGCCGTGCCACGCCATGTAGCTGAAGGTGATGGTGTTGGACAGCATCACCGGGATCATGAAGAACACCCCGGCCACGGTTGAGCGGTAGGTCACCGTGCAGCACACCACCAGCACCAGCAGCGCGAGCGCGATCGCTTCGATCTGGCCGGCCAGGATCACCTCGTTCACCGCCGCCAGCACACCGACCAGACCGCCGGCGAGCAGGTAGTCCGCCTTGTCCATCGGGTTCTGCGCCACGTAGTCCTGCACCCGGGCCACGGCGGTGCGTATGGTTTCGCCCTGGTGGTCGCGGAAGAACAGCGTGACCGCACCGTTCTTCGCGTCGGCATCGGCGTAGCGATCCATGTCGCCCGGGTCAGAGCCGGACACGAACATATAGGTCAGTTCCGAGTTCTCGCCGGCGTCATTGCCCAGTTCGGCGTACATCGGATTGCCTTCGCGCAGCACGCGGCGCACCTGCGGCAGGATGTCGGCCAGCGAAATGCTGCCGCCCACCTCGGGCTGGGCTTCCATGTAGCGCTGGAAGTTGGCCATGCTGGCCAGCACCTCCGGCTCGCGCATGGCGCCCTTCTCCTTGCCGGCCACCACGACGAACATGCGGTCCGAACCCTGGAACTGGCGGTTGATGTCGGTCGCGTCGCGGTTGTACGACGAGTCCGGCCACAGGATCGGAGACCCCGGATTGGCGTCGCCCACCTTCAGGTTGAAGGCGTACCAGCCGGACAGCACGAAGGTGATGCCGGTCAGCGCCAGCACCACGTAGCGGGTACGTGTGGTCACCACCGCAGCACAGCCGCGCAGAATGGCCTCCAGCACCGGACGGATGTTGAGCGGATGCACGAAGCCGCCACGACCGCTGAAGAAGGACAGCATGACCGGCGTCATCACCAGCGCGCTGATGAAGATGGAGAAGATCCACACCGTGCCGATATAGGAAATCTTCTCCAGCATCGGGATGGGCGTCAGCGCCACCACCAGTACGCAGCCGGCATCGGCCACGATGGCCAGCATCGAAGGCTTGAACAGGTTCTTCGCGCTGGCCACGGCGGCAGCGGCCGAACTGCTGGCACCGTGCGCGATCTCGTCGTCGTAACGCGAGATGAGCTGCACCGAGTTGGAGATCGCCTGCGCGGTGATCAGGAACGCCACCACGATGACCAGCGGGTCGAGGTGGAAACCCATCAGCTTGGCCGCGCCCAGCGCCCAGATCGCGCTGATCACGCCCGCCAGCAGCGGCAGCACCGTGCCATGCCAGGTGCGGGTGATCAGCAGCAGGATGATGACCAGCGATGCGATGGCGGCGAAGAAGATCTGGATGGTTTCGTCGAGATAGAAATTCACCCAGCCATACAGCACCGGCTCACCGACCACGCGCACCATCACGCCGTCGCCGTCGGCCTCCTTGACCAGCGCCATGATCTGCTCGAAGGCCTTGCTGTAGTTGATGTCACCGTCCAGAAAGTCGGCGGTGATCAGCGTGGCCTTCAGGTCCATCGACACGTAGGGGCCGTAGATCAGCGGGTTGTTCAGCACCGCTTCCTTCAGCACCGCCATCTCGGCCGGGCCCTTGGGCAGTTCCGGCCACATGATGGGTCGCGACTCCACGCCCTCGGTCGAGGCCCGCACCTCCTTGATCTTCTTCGACGCGATCGAAATGATCTGGTAGGTATCGACGCTGTCGACCTGCTGCAGGCCGACGGTGATCTTCTGCACCTTGGCCAGCACCGAGGGCTTGAAGATGTCGCCCTCCTTCACCTCGATCATGATGCTCACCATGTTCGAGCCACCGAAGGTGGACTTGAACTGCTGGTTCACCGCCACATACGGGTGGTTTCTGGGCAGCAGGTCGCTGAACACCGTCTTCACCTCGACGTGGCTGGCCAGATACCCCATGACTGCGGTGAGCACTGCCACTGCCATCACCACCCACGTGCGGTGGCGTATCAGTGCAGCGAATATGTGTTCGACCTTGCTGAAGGTTTCGTTCTTCACGGCTTTCTCCCCCTGCGCTCTCTTATCGACCGACGATGGTCAGCTTGCCGTCCTCGAGCACGCCCAGATTGGCGCCCGACACGTAGTAGCGATTGCCGGCGCGCGTGATCTGGGTACGCCAGGACACGTCGCCTTCCGCAATGCGGCCGAGCGTCCAGTCGGTCGCTGCGGCATCCGAAGTCACCATGACGCCCTTGTCGCCGACCGAGACCCAGCGGTTCTCGTCCCAGGCGATGTCCAGCAGGTGCTCGCGGGTCAGCGGCGGCACATCGCGCCAGCTGGCGCCGCCGTCGTCAGTCACCAGCAGCGTGCCGGTCAGGCCCACGGCCACGCCGTGCTGGTCGTCGCGGAAATCGACGCCCATCAGGCTCACCTTGTTTTCCAGCTCGTTCTGGGTCCAGGTCGCGCCGCCGTCGGTGGTGCGCATGACGGTGCCGAATTCGCCCACCAGCCAGCCATTGCGGCCGCGGAAGAACACGTCGTTCCAGGCGCGGTCCTTCTCTTCCATCGCCCGCGTCCAGGTAGCGCCCTTGTCGTCCGAGCGCAGCAGAGAGCCGAACTCGCCCACCGCCCAGGCGACGTCATCGAAGATGCGCACGCGGAACAGCTTGTTCGGGTTGTCCGACTTCGGTACCTGAGCCACCTTCCAGCTGCTGCCGCCGTCTGCGGTGTAGAGGATGACGCCGTGATTGCCGGCCACCACCGCGTGCTGGGTGTCCCAGGCGGCGATGCCCTGCAGGTTTTCATAGGTGTTGCTGCTCTGGCGATGCCAGCTGCGGCCACCGTCATCGCTGCGCACGATCTTGCCGCCGGTGCCTGCGGCCCACGCGGTCTGTTCGGCAGGAGCCACCACGCTGAAGAAGTTGTCGCGCCGCTCGACCGCCTTCGGCTCGACCTTGTTGATGACCGCCTCCGCCTTCACGAAGAAGCCGGCATACAGCAGACCGCCGATGATGGCGATGGGAAGCGTGGAGGTGACGACGTTGACCGCGGCACGGGCGCCGCTGCCGAAACGCTTGAGCGAGTGAAGCATCTGCAGTCTCCTTCTGGCGTCGTTCCGTGACCGGCACGCGCGACGCTTTTCATGACCTGAAAGGAACGCGGGCGTGAGCTGCCCCCTGCAGCCGCGTGGGGCCGCATGACGCAGTGCCGTTTCCGGGTTCAGGGTGGGGAGAGCGAGGCGGCCGGTGAGTGCCGGCCGCGACCGCTGCGACGGGCCTCCTGGGGCCGGTCGCGCCGGGGCACCTTGTGGGCGCCCCGGCTATCCATCACGACGCCCGTTCGGGCACCGGGAGGCCGACCCACTCCTTGTAGAAGGCTTCGATATCGGGCTCGAAGTCGTGGATCACCGGGTACCACGGGGTCGGTGCCTCGACGTCGTGCAGCGTGCCGCAGGTCGGGCAGTAGTACTCGCGGTACACCTGCCACTGGGTATCCGGCGCCATCAGCTTCGGATAGACCTCGGTCATCGCCTCTTCCGTGTCGCGGACATAGATGTGGGCGTGCATCTTCCAGTTGTCGGTGTAGTCGCAGAACTCGTGACCACAATCGCACTTGATGACCCACTGCTTCTTCGCGGTCTGCACGATGTACATGTGCGGGGCCAGCGGCAGCACGATCCTGTCCTTGAAGGTCACCTTCTTCTGCAGCGCCTCGACGTACTGCTTGAAGCGGCTGTTGTCCTTCGGCATCGACAGCATGCGGAAGGTGGTTTCCCAGTCCAGCGTGCCTTCGGCCAGGTGAGCGACCTGCTCGTTGGTGTAAGTCGACATTTATTGCTCCTTGATTCGCGTGATCGGTCTGTTGGAGGTCACTCTTCGACCTGGACGACGGTGGTGACGTCAGGCATCAGCGACAGGTCCATGCGGTGCTTGGAACCGTAGGACGGAACGCCCAGTTCGGTCTCCAGCAGTTGCCATTCGGCCGGCAGGCTCCAGAAGTCCTTGAAGTGCTTGGTGAACTTTTCGGACAGCGCGAAGCTGGTGGCGAACATGTGCTGGACGGCCTGCGACGCGTGCTTGTTGATGATGCGTTCGCGCTCTTCCTTCATCCATTCGCGCACCGGCACTGCACGGGCCAGACGTTCCTTGCGCATCTCGGCACGACGGGCCTGGGTCTTGGCCTCATCCACCACGTAAGCACCCTTGGCGTTCTGGGAGAACACCGCGCCGTACACCTTCTGGGCGTACTCGGGCAGCAGGAACTTCTCGTTCAGATCCTTCTCGATCGCCTTCGGCTCGCGGTCGATCGGGTCACCGAAGCCGGGGCCGCCACGCAGGTAGTTCAGGTACAGATCGTGGTTGTCGTAGCAGTCCTCGGTGGTCATGCACTGCTTGTCACGCTTGATCCGTGCCGTGGCGTCGATGTTGTGCTCGTAGGTCGGCGCGGTCGGATCGAGATCGCCACCCAGCGGCAGGCTTTCGCCATTGGCGATACGACGCTCCAGACCGGTCTTGTGCGCTTCGAAGCGGTAGCCGGTGGCAGCCGGGTAACCACCCATCATGCCCCAGTCGCTGTTCATGAAGCCGTTGCCCATGAAGAACATGGTCCAGTCCTGGGCGTTCCACACCATGCGCAGCGTCTCGAAACCGCAGCCGCCACGGTACTTGCCGTAGCCGCCGGAGTTGGCCTTCACGTTGCGGCCCATGTAGAGCAGCGGTTCGGCCATTTCCCAGATTTCGATGTCGCCCATGTCGCCTTCCGGATTCCAGATGGCGGCGGCATGGTTCAGGCCGTCCTTGACCGCGCAGGCACCGGTGCCGCAGCTCGATGCTTCGAAGCTGTTCACCGCGTGGATCTCGCCGTCCTGGTTGATGCCGCCACCCTGCAGCCAGTTCGAGGTGTTGGCATTGCCGGCGTTGACCTCTTCGAGGTAGCCACGGCTGAAGTAGGACTGCGACAGGCCGCGCCACAGCGCCGCCCAGCCGGACACCAGGAAGTGCCAGGCGTAGGCGTGGCCGGTGCGGCGGTCATCCGGGTTGCACCAGGTGCCCTTGGGCAGGTGGAACTCGGTGGCGAAGTAGGCACCGTCGTTGATGCGCTGCGTCGGCACCAGCGTCTGGCACATCATCACCCAGATGCCCGAGGTGAACGCCACCTGGTGGGCGTTGAAGGTGTGCCAGCCCCAGCGGCTCGCACCTTCGAAATCGAGGCGCCACTTGCCGTCCGGCTTGATCGTCATTTCGCACGGCGAGTGCATGATCGAGTCGAGCTTGGCGAAGGCGGAGGACACCTGCACATCCTCGTGCTTGTACGGCACATCGACGAAGGACACCTTGCGGTACTTGCCCGGCAGCGTCATCGCCTTGATGCGGCTCATCAGACCGCGACGGCCTTCCTCGATGACCTCGTAGGCAAACTTCTCGTAGGCCTCGATGCCGTCGGCACGGATCACTTCCTCGACCAGCTCGCGGATCATGTGGCAGCCGGCGATACGGGTCTTCTCGTCGAGAATCCAGTACTTCGGCGTACGCACCGAACGCTGCGACTCGTGCAGCCAGTCGCGCAGCGGCGTGTCGTTCACACCGGTCTTGCGGCAGGTGATCATGTAGCCGTCGCCGAAGCGCTGCACCTGACCGGTCGACATCGAACCCGGGGTCACTGCGCCGGTGTCGATCACGTGCGTCACACCACCCACCCAGCCGATCAGACGGCCTTCCCAGAAGATCGGGACGATGGTGGCGATGTCGCACGGGTGCACGTTGCCGATCGAGCAGTCGTTGTTCGTGAACATGTCACCGGGATTGATGCCGGGGTTGGCTTCCCAGTTGTTCTCGATCATGTACTTGATCGCAGCGCCCATCGTGCCGACGTGGATGATGATGCCGGTCGAGGTGAGCACGCAGTCGCCGACCGCGTTGTACAGCGTGAAGCACAGTTCGCCTTCCTGCTCCACGATCGGGCTGGCGGCGATCTTCTTCGCCGTTTCGCGGGCATGCACCAGGCCGCCGCGCAGCTTGGAGAACAGCTTTTCGTAGCCGATCGGATCGGCGTCGCGCAGTTCGAGCTTTTCCAGGCCGTTGTAGTGGCCGGTCTTCTGGGTGCGATCGATGATGCCGTCGCGGAACTGCTTCAGCGTCTGGCCGTTCTTCAGGAGATCGGCGAAGCCGGTCTCGTTGTTGCTCAACATGTTCATTCAGTCTCTCCTTTGGAGTTTTTTCCGGATCGCTGCGCTGCCGGCCCCGGATGGGCGCCGACAGCCCTTCAGGACACCGGCGCTTACTTGACTTCCTTCAGGTGGAACAGGCGGTGCTTATCGACGAAGGTTTCGAAGCCGTCCGGCACGACGAAGGTGGTGGCATCGGATTCGATGATGGCCGGGCCGACGATGTGGTTGCCCGACTTCAGCGCTTCCATCTTCCAGATCACCGCATCGACCCACTTCTTGTGGCGATAGAACGGACGGGTACCGATGCGCGCTTCCGGCGGCGGCGTCGGGCCGCAGTCCGGGTCTTCCGGCAGCACCGGCTTCTGCGTCACCACGGTGCCGCGCATGATGGCGCCGGTGGCCGAGAAGCCCAGTTCCGGCGAACGTGCCGAGCTCGCGTAGACGCGGCCGTAGGTGTTTTCGAAGGCTTCGACGATCTTGTCCCAGTCGGACGCGGTCGCTGCGGACGACACCGGCGAGATGATTTCCAGGTCGTTCAGCTGACCCATGTACTGCATCTTGTAGCCGGGGATGAGCATCACGTCTTCCGGCTTGAAGCCGTTGATGACGAACTCCTCGATCACCTTGCCCGCCAGCTCGGACCACGCAGCCTGCAGGGTCTGGCATGCCGTGGCCTTCTCTTCGTCGCTGGCGAACTGGGCGACACCGAGGTCGACCGACTTGTCATAGCGGTATTCGAAGTCGGCGCAGGCGCAGCCGAAGGCCGAGAAGCCGGCCGCCCAGGCGGGTACGACGACGTCCTTGAAGCCGACGCCTTCGGTGTAGCCGTAGGTATGAACCGGGCCGGCGCCACCGTAGGAGAAGCAGGTGAATTCAGCCGGGTTGTAACCCTTGGCGCTGATGTTGGCGCGCAGGTATTCCGACAGCGTCAGGTCAAGCAGCTCGATCACGCCGGCGGCGGCGTCTTCCACCGACAGGCCCATCGGGTCGGCGATCTGCGCCTTGATGTGGTCACGCGCACGCTGCACGTCGAGCTTGATCGCGCCGCCGAGGAAGTTGTTCGGGTTCAGGTAACCCAGAACGACGTGGCAGTCCGACACCGACACGGTATCCAGACCGGATTCCGGCCAGCAGGTGCCGACGCGGTAGCCAGCGCTGTCCGGACCCAGCTTCAGCGACTTCGAGTACGGATCCAGGCGCACGAAGGAGCCGGCACCGGCACCGACCGAGTCCATCGCGACCAGCGGCAGCGACAGCACCAGGCGCGCCATGTCCGGATCGGACTTGATCGCGAACGAGCCCTTGGTGATCAGCGCCACGTCGAATGAGGTGCCGCCGATGTCCGAGCACGCGATGTTCTCGTCACCCAGTGCTTCACCCAGCAGCTTGGAGCCGATCACGCCGCCGATCGGGCCGGACACGATGGTGCGGGCCAGTTCCTTGGCCTTCCAGCTGATGGTGCCGCCGTGCGTGGCCATCACGCGCAGATCGAACTTGCCGCCGTGCTTCTTGAAGCGGTCGCTCACCTTCTTCAGCGTCTGGCGCGACGGTTCCGCGCCGTAGGCTTCGAGAATGGTGGTGTTCATGCGGTGGCTTTCCTTGCGCTGCGGGTAGTAGTCCACCGAGGCAAAGACCGGGATATCGACGCCGAGCTTCTTCAGCTCTTCCTTCACGATGTCGCGGGCGCGCTGTTCGCTCGTGCCGTTCTTGTGCGACTGCAGCAGGCAGATGACGATGGCCTGGGAGCCGGCATCCACCAGTTCCTTCACCGCAGCGCGCACTTCGGCTTCGCGCAGCGGAATCACCACCTTGCCCTGCACATCGGTACGCTCGGTCACGCCGCGGGTACGCGACACCGGCACCAGCGGCTCGTCATAGCGGTGGGTGTTCAGGTGGATGCGGTCTTCCAGCGCGTAGCCGAGGTAGCTCTGCAGCGCACGACCCATCGAGTGCACCTGCTCGAAACCGCGGTTGCAGATCAGGCCCACATCCAGGCCCTTGCGCATCAGCACCCGGTTCAGCATCGCGGTGCCGGAGTACACGCAGGTCACCAGCTCCGGGTACACGTCATCAACTTCGCGGCCCCAGTGCGCCAGCGCATCGACCGACGAGTTGTAGATCGCCAGGGATTCGTCCCCGGGATTGCTCTGTGCCTTGCCGACCACGAAGCGGCCGTCCGCACGGACAAAGAAGGTGTCAGTCATGGTGCCGCCTGCATCAATCCCCAGCACCTGAACCGACGAATTATCGATCGTCATCTCCACGTCTCCATTTGAATAGTCCACCTGCTCTTCGCTCCGGCCCGGTAGCGCCGGTGTTTCCTGATCGATCTGGCCGCGATCGAACGCAGGTCTTTGTGCAAGGACGGTGCCAACGCGGGGCCAGGCACGAAATTCGTGCACAAGCCATTGATTCAAATGAAATCTAAAAACGCAGAGATCGAGCGACGACAGCCCGTCAGGCATCGGACGGATGGATTTCGGACGGACTGAACCGAGCGGACCGTAGTGCGATCGGACAGTGCGGAAACCCGCGTCGGACGGTCGTTTCGGACGGTTCTGGCGTGCTGCGATGCAGCAATGTTCAGGCTGCCGCAGGCCCGATCAGAACCGGAGGCACAGAGGTGGCTTCGCGCAGGGAAGGAAAGGCCGCACGCACGGACAGAAAAGGAGGCTGCAATGACGCAGGCAGCACGATGTCCGCATGAACGGAAGGTCGCGCCGGGGCAGCGCTGCCGGGTCCGGTCAGCCGGAGCTGCCCGTGACAGGTCAGGCGCTCAGTGGCCGGACCAGGCCAGCGCGCACAGCATCATCAGCAGCACGGCATGTGGAAAAGCCACCGTGGGCTTCAGCGCCGCCTGCGCGTATTCCGCCAGCAGACCGGCCGCGCCCGGGCGGCTGGCCTGCCATTCGAGGTGCAGCCGGAAGGCCGCATGCGGCGAGTCGCCGTCGGCGATCATCGCTTCGATCTTGAGCAGCCGCGCGCCCAACCGCGCCTGTACGGTGCGCAGCATGGCCTCGGTTACCCACACCACGCCGGCCAGCGGCGCCGCCAGTTCGATCGGAAAGGCGTACAGCGTACAGATCACGGCCAGCACTATGGCAGCCAGCTTGATGCCGATGGCGCAACGCTCGTGGCGTTCATGATCCTGCTGCAGGGCGGTCCATTCATGGTGCAGCGGTGAGGAGGTCGTCATCGGGTCGGCGGACGGTGATTCTTGCAAAGGCGGCAGCATAGCCGCACAGCGCCCGGTGCGATGTGATCTGCGCCGCCAAAAAAAACGGCGGGCACTTGGCCCGCCGTTTTCACACCGTCCGCGAAACTCAGCGGTTGGCGACGTACATCGTGATTTCAAAGCCGAAACGCAGATCGGTGGCCTTCGGGGTTTCCCAGCTCATGTCAGTCTCCTCATGGTTGAATGGATTCGTCCGCAGACCGGACCGCACGTCGATGCGCACTGCCCTGCCTGCACTGGCAGTATCGTCAGCCGGCGGAACGATGGCCTCGACAGCCATTTGAACCTGGTCTAAAGAATTTCATTAAGCCATGATCGGCAAGGATTCCCTGCCCGAGTGCGCCATCCTTCTTCACCGACCGCATCGGAGCCCTGTGCGCACGATGGGATACCATTACCGCACCATCAATGCGGAGCACGCCGCACACATGGACAAACGGCCTGGGCGTCTTGTCGCGTGGCACTGGATGGTGCCCGCACTGCTTTTTCTTGCCGCCATCGATCTGCGCTTCTGGATGCTGATCGACGAGTCGCGCGAGGAAGAACTGGCGCGCGCGCGCGGAACGCTGCATATCAGCGTCGACCTCGTGGCACAGCGCATCGATCAGTTGCTGAAAACCTACGATCGCATGCTGTCCGGCATCGCCGAGGGCGTGCGCCTTCACGGCGACATTCCGGCCAGCCCCGACCTCACCCTGCACCGGCTGCTCGTCCGCCGGCATGCGCTGAGTCCGGAACTGCGCTCGCTGTTCCTGGTGCGCGCGGACGGCATCCTGTCCGAAACTTCCCTGAATTTTCCTGCGCCCGGAGTGGATGTTTCGGACCGCGACTATTTCGTCGCGCAGGCCGAATCCGGCGCCGACCTGAACCGTCTTTTCGTCGGCCCGACGATCTTCAGCAAGGTGACCGGGCAGCCCATCATCCCGCTGAGCCGGCGGGTCGAAAGTGACGGCAGCCGCTTCCTCGGCGTGTCCGCAGCGGCCATCGATCCTGAGCAGCTGCTGACCCTGCTGGTCGAACAGGGCCTGCCCGCGGGCTACACGCTGTCCGTATTCCTGCACGAGGGCCATCCACTGGCCTGCCTGCCGCAGCGAACCGACTGCCTTGCCCGCAAGGCTGACCACACACCGCTGTTCCGGAGCCTTCTCGCCGCATCGCCCGGCGGCCTGTTCCAGCGACAGCAGTTGCTGGACGAGGTGGCTGGCCCGGCCGCCTACGCCACGTCCTCCATCTATCGCATCGTGGTGGTTGCGACGGCCGACGAGCGGACGGTACTCACTTCGTGGCGGCGCCATCTCGGCATTTATGCGGTGATGGCAGTGGCCGCCAACCTCGCCTTCGCCGGACTCGCCTGGTTTGCCTTCCGGCAGGTCGCACGACGGCGCCAGGCGCTGCAGCAACTGGCCGATACCAACCTGGAACTGGAAAGCCGCGTCACGAGGCGGACCGAACAGCTGGGCCGCAGTGAAGAACGCGCCCGCACCTTCATGAATACCGCGCGCGACGCAGTGGTGGTGATCGACAGCAACAGTTGCATCGTCGAGTTCAACCGCGCGGCCCAGACGATGTTCGGCTACACCGCGGCAGAGGCGATGGGACGCCGGGTCGACATGCTGATGCCTTCCGCTTTTGCAGGTGCGCACCGCGAACATGTGCGCACAGCCAATCTGGCGACCGGGATGCGAACGATGGGCAGAGCGCTCGAAGTGACCGGGCGCCACAAGGACGGTCGCGAATTCCCGATCGACGTGACCCTAGGCAGTTCAGGCAATGGAACACAGAGCTTCCATGTCGGCATCATTCGCGACATCAGCGAACGCAAGCGACTGGAGCAGGAATTGCACCGTCAGGCCTCCACCGACGGCCTGACCGGCGTACTCAACCGGCGCGCCTTCACCGCGGAAAGCGAACGTCTGATTCTGCTTGCGCGACGCCACGACCGGCCGTTGAGCCTGATGGTGATCGATGCCGATCATTTCAAGAAGGTGAACGACATCCACGGCCATCCGGCGGGCGATGCGGTGCTCAGGTCGCTGGCCGCTACGCTCGGACACAAGCTGCGTGCGAGCGACCTGCTGGGGCGACTGGGCGGCGAGGAGTTCGGCATCGTGCTGCCGGAAACCGGCTTCGACGGCGCACACGAGTTGGCCGAACGGCTGCTGCATGCGGTACGGAACTGCACGATGGAGCACGAAGCGCAGACGCTTCGCATTACCGTAAGCATCGGCGTTGCCGTGCTCGACGGCAGTGACGATGGATTCGAATCGATCTTCCTTCGGGCCGATCGCGCGCTGTACGAAGCGAAGCACGGCGGACGCAACCGCGCCGTGATAGAGCACCGCGCGCCGGCCTGAGGACTCAGCAGGCATCAACCACGAAGCGATCAGTTGGCTAGATCGACACTTCGGCCGATACGGCCGGCGCCTATCGCGTTCAGAGTGCCGTCGATATCGGTGCACTTGTAGCGCACGATGTTGAACACGGTCAGCACGTCGGCCGACACGTGGAGACGCGGTCATCGACCTCTTCGTCGATTTCGTCAGTGTAGCCATGCTGACCTGTGTGGCCGGGGGCACGTTCAACGCCATCGCGCGCAACGTCAGAAGCGCGACGCGATGCAGAGCGACATCCGGGCTAAGAGTCTCTTCCTGGGTGAAGTCACCCACGACCTGCTGAAGCCGTTGAACGCCCTTACGCCTGCATGTGCGCCGCCTTGACTCACCGAGTCCGGATGCTGTACCTGAACCAGCATGTGGCGTTAACGTGCAGTACTGCGCGCACGTCCTATTCTGTGCGACCGCAGTTCTTCACAGGACGGCTTCATGACGAACGAACACGCCCCCCGATCAACTACCTGCACACATGGCGCCTGCGATAACTCAGACAGAAGAATGACATCGCCATCAAACTCCGGCACCGGAGGTGTTCAGCTGTACATCGAGCGAATGGATTGCCCCGCCGAGGAGAACGAGATCAGGGCTGCGCTGAAGGATATCGAGGGGCTGCGCGGACTCGTGTTCAGATTGAGCGCACGCACGCTTGAACTCGATGGTTCGCCCGAAGTGATTCCTCGGGTACTTTCCGCGCTGCGGGCTGCAGGCTTTGCTGCTCAATCCATCCGTCAGGCAAATCCGCCCACCTCAGCGCCGGCCGGCAGCCTGCGCCGCCCGCTGCTGGCGCTGCTGTGCGCCACGCTGGCCGAACTGCTGGATCTGCTGCTGCCCGACACACCGCTGTCCGGCGCACTCGGCATGAGTATCGCGGCGGTGGCGATCGGTGTCGCCGGTCTCGGCACCTACCGCAACGGTCTGCGGGCGCTGCGCGGCGGACGCCTGAACATGAACGCCCTGATGGGCATCGCGGTAACCGGCGCCTTCCTGATCGGGCAGTGGCCGGAGGCGGCCATGGTGATGGCACTGTATGCGCTGGCCGAACTGATCGAGGCACGCGCAGTGGACCGCGCACGCGACGCGGTGCGCACACTGCTCGATCTGGCGCCGGCGCGGGCCATCGTCGAACAGCAGGACGGCAGCTGGCTCGACACACCGGTCGCGACGGTGGCGCCGGGCGCCCGGGTTCGCGTGCGCCCGGGCGAACGTATCCCGGTGGATGGGCGGGTCGAGACCGGCCACGGAGCGGTGAATCAGGCGCCGGTGACCGGCGAGAGCATTCCCGTGGACAAGTCGGCCGGCGATCCGGTGTTCGCAGGCACCATCAATGAAACCGGCCTGCTGGAAATCCGTGTCACCGCGGCCGCGCGCGACAGCACGCTGGCCCGCATCATCCACGCTGTCGAGCAGGCCCAGGCCACGAAGGCGCCGACACAGCGCTTCGTCGACCGCTTCGCAGCCCTCTACACACCGCTGGTATTCGCCGGCGCGGTGGCGGTGGCGCTGCTGTCGCCCTTGATGCTGGACATGCGGTGGACCGAGTCCTTCTACACCGCGCTGGTGCTGCTGGTGATCGCATGCCCCTGCGCGCTCGTGCTGTCGACGCCGGTCACCATCGTGAGCGGACTGGCGTCCGCCGCCCGCCATGGCGTGCTGATCAAGGGCGGCAGCCATCTGGAAGGCGCGCGCAGGCTGCGCGCGGTGGCCCTGGATAAGACCGGCACGCTGACCGAAGGACGCCCGCGCCTGGTCGCCCGCGAACTGCTGCCCTGCGCCGCCGCCGAACACCTCGTGCTGCGCTGGGCGGCCAGCCTGGCAAGCCACTCCGACCACCCGGTGTCGCGGGCCATCGCGCAGGGTCTTGCACCGATGGATGGCCCGCCGCCCGAGGGCTTCACCGCCCTGCCCGGCCGCGGTGTCGAGGCGACGATCGAAGGCCGCACCGTGCTGCTCGGCAACCATCGCCTGATCGAGGAGCGGGGCCTGTGCAGCCCACAGCTCGAACAGCGGCTCAGGACGCACGAGACGCAGGGGCGGACGGTAACGCTGCTCGCTTCCGGCAACGAGGTATGCGCGCTGTTCGCGGTGGCCGACGCCATCCGCCCTCACAGTGCCGAGGCAGTCGAGGCGCTGAAGGCCGAAGGCGTGGTGCCGGTCATGCTGAGCGGCGACAACCTCGACACGGCACGCACCATCGCCGCCGCAGCCGGCATCGCCGACGCCCGCGGCGACCTGCTGCCGGCCGACAAGCTGGACGCCATCGACGCACTGCGCAGCCGCTACGGCCCGTGCGCCATGGTGGGCGACGGCATCAACGACGCACCGGCGCTGGCACAGGCCGACATAGGCATAGCCATGGGCGGTGCCGGCACCGACACTGCGATGGAGGCAGCCGACATCGTCATCATGAACGACGACCTGCGGCGCATCCCCGACGTGATCCGCCTGTCCCGGCGCACGCACGCGGTGCTGTGGCAGAACATCGCGCTGTCGGTCGGCATCAAGGCGGTATTCATGGTGCTGGCGCTGCGCGGCGAAGCGTCGATGTGGATGGCGGTCTTCGCCGACATGGGCGCCAGCCTCATCGTGGTGGCCAACGGGCTGCGGCTGAGCCGGCGCTGAGGCGGCGCCCGGGAATCATGAAGCCGATGCCGCGCACGGTCACGATGACGCCTTCGGGCAGCTTGCGCCGCAGGTTATGGATGTGGACATGCAGCGCGTTGCTCCCCACTGCGCCGCTCCAGCCATAGACGCTCTCGTGCAGCGTCTCTGCCGGCACCGCGCGGCCGGCATGCGCAATCAGGTGCTTCAGTATCTGGAATTCGCGCCGTCTGAGCGGAATGCGCCGCTCCCCGACCACCGCGCAGCAGGCACCGAGATCGACCGCCACCGTGTCGGTGGCCAGCAGGTTGTCGACCGCACCGCTGCTGCGCCGGTCCAGCGCGCGCAGCCTTGCCAGCAGTTCATCGACGTCCGGCGGCACCGTCATCGCGTCGTCGGCGCCGGCATCGAGCACCTCGCTCATACGCCCGCCCGGCTGCAACAGCGCGATGACCGCCACCGGCCGGCGGGCGGGCAGCGCCCCGAGCAAGGCATGCACCGCCTGGCCGGCGAACACCGGCCCGAGCAGCAGGCCGCCCCACTCGCCGTCCGCCAGCGCGAGCGACAGTTCGGACAGCGTGTCGGCAATATCGACGCAGTACCACTGCCGGTCCAGTGCCTCGGACAGCATGTTGCGCAGCGCAGCGTCGTCGATAGCGAGCAGAACCCTCATCCGCTCACCCCCGGCCGGCAGGGCGCGAACAGGTCGAGCGCCGGCCGGTAGTCACGGGTGCGCACATCGAGCGCACCCAGCATCGAGTGGAACAGGTTGTCGTGACTCAGCGCCTGCGTCGTCCGCCCGCGCAGGCAGGCGACCTGCAGTCCGCTGCTGTCCGCGAATTCGGGCGAGGCCCAGAAGATCATCGGAATCTGGTACTGCACGGCCGGTGCGATGGCGCGCGGCGCACCATGCAGATAGAGCCCGGTCTCGCCGAGCGACTCGCCGTGATCGCTCACATAGAGCATGGCGGTCGGGCCCAGGCCGGGCGCCCGCCGCAGCGACTCGATGGTTTCCGACAGCACGTGGTCGGTATACAGGATGGTGTTGTCGTAGGCGTTGTGCAGCGCCTCCGCCGTACAGTCGTCCAGATTGATAGTGCGGCAGACCGGCGTGAAACGCTCGAACTCCGGCGGATAGCGTCGCCAGTACGCCGGTCCGTGGCTGCCCTTCTGGTGCAGCACGAACACGGTGTCGCGCTTCAGTCCGGTCAGGTGGCTGCGCAGCCGGTCGACCAGGATGCCGTCGTGACACTCGCCGCCGCTGCAGTGGCGCGCGTCGTCCGCGACGGCGAGCGTTTCCGAACGCACCCGCGCGCACAGCCCTTTGCAGCCCGAGTTGTTGTCCAGCCACACCACGTCAAGTCCGGCCCGGGCCAGCACGTCGAGCAGGTTCTCCCTGCCGCGCATCGCGTCTTCGCTGTAGCGTCCCTGTCCCAGATCGGAAAACATGCAGGGCAGCGACACAGCGGTCGAGGTGCCGCAGGCATTCACGTCGCTGAAATAGAACACGTCCATTGCCTCCAGTCGGGGATTGGTGCGACGGTCGTGGTCGTTCAGCGAGAAGTCGACCGCGCGCGCGGTTTCGCCGATCACCAACACGAACACCGTCGGCCCGCCCCGCCCCTCCGGCGCTACCCGGCGCGCATCCGCGCCGACCGCCACCGTTGCGGCGTGTGCCCGGCGCGGTTGCGCCGCACGCCAGGTCGAATAGACCGCGTTCAGCGGGTTGAACTGATAACGCATTGCCCGGTCGTTGCGGATCTCCGATGCATACTCGGCACTGAACAGCGCGAACAGCGCCGCCGCACCCGCCGCGTTGGCGACGACGAAACCGGTGCGTTGCACGACGGCGCGCCGCAGCCCGAGGGGACGCAGGCGCACGCGCGCGACCCACAGCGCGGGCAGCACGCCGGCGAACAGCACCCAGCCCAGCAGCCGCAGATCCAGCAGCTCCGTCGATTCGGCCGCGTCGGTCTCAAACACGTTCTGCACCATGCCCCTGTCGATCAGCACGCCGTAGCGGTCGACGAAAGCGCTGCATGCGGCTGCCAGCAGCAGCAGCGCGATCAGCACAGGCCGCATCAACCGGCCGACGGCGACCATGCCGGACAGCGTGTTCAGCAGCAGGGTCAGCACCAGCGCGGCGCTGACCAGGAACAGCAGATCGTCCGGCCGGCCCATGTCGCGACCGTCCAGCAGACGCGCCCAGAAGGCGCGGTTGCAGACCAGCAGCATCCAGACGGACACCACGGTAATGACGAAGGGACGCGACCGGCCCTCCGCACTTGCGGAAAATGCATGCATCGTTGCGACCTCCTCGCCCGGTCAATGCGGATTCATCGATGGCGCCGTGCCGGTTGCCTATGGCAGCGGCACGGCCTGCGGATCGGGGATGAATCAGCCCGGGCGGGCGGCGGCCACCTCCTTGCGGCGTGCGCTCCAGCCGTAGAGCAGCGGCAGCACCAGCAGGGTGAGTGCAGTCGAGGACAGGATGCCGCCGATCACCACGGTGGCCAGCGGGCGCTGCACCTCTGCGCCGGTACCGGTGGCGATGGCCATTGGCACGAAGCCGAGCGAGGCCACCAGCGCGGTCATCAGCACCGGCCGCAGCCGCAGCAGCGCGCCCTCGCGTATCGCGTCGGAGACCGGCCGCCCCTCCTCGATCAACCCGCGTATGCAGGCGATCATGACGAGGCCGTTCAGCACCGCCACGCCCGACAGTGCGATGAAGCCCACCGCCGCCGAGATGGACAGCGGGATGCCGCGCAGCCACAGCGCGAGCACACCGCCGGTGAGCGCGAACGGAATGCCGGTGAATACCACCAGGCCATCGCGCACATTGCCGAACATCATGAACAGCAGCAGGAATACCAGGCCGAGCGCCACCGGCACCACGACCTGCAGACGCTGAGAGGCCGATTGCAGGTTTTCGAACTGTCCCCCCCAACTGGTCCAGTAGCCGGGCGGCAGCACCAGTTCCGCGGCGATGCGCTGCTGTGCCTCGGCGACGAAGGAGCCGAGGTCGCGGTCGCGCACGTTGGCGCTCACCACCACGCGGCGCTTGCCGTTCTCGCGGCTCACCTGATTCGGCCCGGGCTGCAGGTCCAACGACGCCAGTTCGGACAGCGGCACGAAGCGCACGCTTTCGCCGACAGCTGACGGCAGCGCGATCGGCATGCGCGCGAAGGAATCCGGATCGCTGCGCACCGCGTCGGCAAAGCGCACCACGATGTCGAAGCGGCGGTCCCCCTCGAACACCGTACCGGCTTCCCGGCCGCCCATTGCGGTAGCCACCGCATCCTGGATGTCGCCGACATTGACGCCGTAACGAGCTGCCTTCGCGCGGTCGATGCGCACGGTGAGCACCGGCAGGCCGGTGGTCTGTTCAACCTTGACCTCGGTCGCCCCCGGTACCGCCTGCAGCAAGGTCATCACGCGTTCGGCACTGCGGTTCAGCTCGTCCATGTCGTCGCCAAAGATCTTGACCGCGACATCGCTGCGCACACCCGAGATCAGTTCGTTGAAACGCAGCTGGATGGGCTGCGAGAACTCGTAGTTCTGCCCCGGCAGCGCCTTGACCGCCTCGCGCACCGCGGCCACCACCTCGGCCCGGCTGCGCCGCGGCTGCGGCCACTGGTCCATCGGTTTCAGCATCACGTAGGCGTCGGAAATGTTCGGCGGCATCGGGTCGGAGGCCACCTCGGCGGTGCCGGTGCGCGCGAACACGCGTTCGATTTCCGGGAAACGGGCCTTGAGCGTCGCCTCCAGCTGTTGCTGCATCGCGACCGACTGGCTGAGGCTGGTGCCGGGAATGCGCAGCGCCTGGATGGCGAAATCGCCCTCGTTCAGGCTGGGCACGAATTCGCTGCCCAGTCGCGATGCCAGCACGCCGGCACCGGCTACCGACACGACGGCCGCCACCAGCACGATGCGGCGGTGGGCGAACGTGACTTCGAGCGTGCGCAGGTAGCCACGGCGGGCGGCATCCATCAGCCGGCTGTCGCGCTCGGTCACCGAGCGTCCGATGCACAGCGCCACGGCGGCCGGTACGAAGGTGACCGACAGGATCATCGCACCCAGCAGCGCCACCACAACGGTGAAAGCCATCGGATGGAACATCTTGCCCTCGACGCCGGACAGCGCGAACAGCGGCAGGTAGACCACCATGATGATGAGCTGGCCGAACAGCAGCGGACGCCGCGCCTCGCGCGCCGCGGCGAACACCTCGTCCAGCCGTTCACGCAGGTCGAGCGCCCGGCCGGCGAGTTGCTGCCGGTGCGCCAACCGGCGCACGCAGTTCTCGACGATCACCACCGCGCCATCGACGATGATGCCGAAATCGAGCGCGCCCAGGCTCATCAGGTTGGCGCTCACCTTCTGCTGCACCATGCCGGTGAAGGTAAACAGCATGGACAGCGGAATCACCAGCGCGGTGATCAGCGCCGCGCGGATATTGCCGAGGAAGAGGAAGAGCACGGCGATGACCAGCACCGCGCCCTCAAGCAGGTTCTTCTTCACGGTAGAAATGGCCTTGTCCACCAGCGTGGTGCGGTCATACACGGTCACCGCACGCACGCCCGGCGGCAGGCTGCGGTTGATGTCCTCCATCCGCTTCGCCACCGCCTGCGCCACCGAGCGGCTGTTCTCGCCGATGAGCATGAACACGGTGCCCAGCACCACTTCGCGGCCGTTATCGGTGGCCGCGCCGGTGCGCAGCTCGCGGCCGAACTTCACCTCGGCCACGTCGCTGATGCGCACCGGCACGCCATCGACACTGGCCAGCACGATGTCGCCCAGCTCAGCCAGAGAAGCGATCTGGCCCGGCGCTCGGATAAGGTACTGCTCGCCGTTGCGCTCGATGTAGCCGGCGCCGACATTGGCGTTGTTGCGCTCCAGCGCGGTGATCACCGTATCCAGCGTGAGCCCGTGGGCGCGCAGCCGGTCCGGGTTCGGCGCCACCTGGTATTCGCGTGCGAAGCCACCGATGGTGTTGATCTCGGTCACGCCGCGTACTGTGCGCAGTTGCGGCTTGATGATCCAGTCCTGGATCTCGCGCAGGTCCATCGGCGTCCATTCGCTGCCATCGGGCTTGCGGGCCCCCTCGTCGGCTTCCACCGTCCACAGGAATATCTCCCCCAGACCGGTCGAGATCGGTCCCATCTGCGGCGCGATACCGGCCGGCAGCTTGCCGCGCGCATCCTGCAGGCGCTCAAGCACCAGCTGGCGCGCGAAGTAGATATTGGTGCCGTCCTTGAACACCACCGTCACCTGCGACAGGCCATAACGCGACAGCGAACGGGTCTGTTCCAGCCCCGGCAGGCCGGCCATCACGGTCTCTATCGGCCAGGTGACGCGTTGTTCTGTCTCCAGCGGCGAATAGCCGGGCGCCTGGGTGTTGATCTGCACCTGCACATTGGTGATGTCGGGCACCGCATCGATGGACAGGCGCTGAAAGCTGAAGGCGCCGAGCAGGGCCATGCCCAGCACGGCCAGCAGCACCAGCACCCGCTGCTCGATACTGAAGCGGATCAGGCGTTCAAACATGGCGCTCTCCCCGGCCGGCTACGGGCGGGCACACGCTGCGGACGGTGCGGCGCAGTGAGCGCGTGTGGTGATCAGTGCGCATGTTCCGCCGCCTCCTTGCCGAGCTCCGCCTTCAGGATGAAGCTGTTGCGCGCCGCCACCTGCTCACCGGCGGCCAGCCCGTCAAGCACTTCGACCCGCTCGCCGTCACGCCGGCCAAGCTTCACCGGCCGCAATATGAACCCGGCATCGGAGCGGACGAATACGACCTCCTTGCCCTCGACGTTCTGGATAGCCGCGTTCGCGACCGCAACCGGCGCCTCGACATGATCGACATCCGCCGTCACCGTCACGAACAGACCGGGTCGCCAGGCCATGTCCGGATTGCGCAGAACCACACGAGCCAGTGCCGCCCGAGTCTGTTCGCCCAGCAGCGCACCGACATACTGCACCGTGCCCTGCACCGCCAGGCCGGACGCCGTCGATCGCACGGTCACCGTGCTCCCCGCACGCACGCGGTCCAGGTCACGTGCCGGCACGCTGATCTCGGCCCACACGGTGCCGAGGTCGGACACCGTGAATACCTGTGCATCCTCGCGCACCGCCTCGCCGATGGACAGGTGCTTCTCGATCACGACGCCGTCGAACGGCGCACGCAACACATAGCGGTTCAACGCCCCGTGCCCGGACCCGGATGCGTCCGCCCCCAGTGCCGCGAGCTTCTCGCGGGCGCTGGCGAGCACGATTTCCGCCTCGCGCAGGGCCTGCCGTGCCTGCAGGAAGTCGAGTTCCGGCGTCACCTTCTGTTCCCACAGCACTTTCTCGCGCTCGTAGGTTGTGCGCGCCAGATCCAGCCGCTTCTGCGCCGACAGCAGTTCGCTGCGCTGTTCGGCCAGCACGGCACTGGCGAGCACCGCCAGCACCTGCCCCTTGCGCACCACGGTCCCCAGATCGGCGGACACCTGTTCGACCACGGCAGCCACGCGTGGCACCACGTGCGCAGTGCGGTCCGCGTTGAGCCGGATCTCGCCCGGCAGTTCCAGCGACAGCCGCAGCGCGGCTTTTTCCGCGACCGACATTTCTATGCCTGCCTGGGCGATCTGCGCGTCGTCGAGACGGACGACGCCCGGTGCCTCGTCGGCATGTGCCGGGCCGGCGGACTTTTCCTTCTCGTCATCGTGCCCGTGGCTTGCATGTGCATGTGCATCGGCATCGGCTCTCGCATCGTGCGTGTGGTGCGCGCCGCGCCATATTGCCGCGCCGGTGAAGAGCACGGCCGTGACGATGACCGTGACAACGATGGCCGCGAACGGCCGTCGCGCGATCAGGGAAGTCAGGGAAGAGATCATGTTCACAGTCCTTTCGCGCAATCGCCGGCCACGCTGCAGAGGTCGGCGATCGCGTCATGCATGTCGGTAAGTGCCCGCACATACTGGGTGCGCGCCTGAAAGAGGGTGCGCTGGGCGTCGAGCACCTCGAGGAAGGTGAACTTGCCCAGTTCGAAGCCCGTGGTCGCGGCGCGGTGGGCGCTCTGCGCACCTGGCAGGATGTCCAGCTCCAGCGCGCGCACCAGTTCCCGCGCCGTGCTTGCGCGCTCGTGCGCGCGCACCAGCCGTTCGGACAGTTGCATGCGCAGCGCGGCCACTTCGTCCTGCGCCTGATCGGCACGGCGCAGCGCCTCAAGCAGCGCACCCTGGTTGCGGTCGCTCACCGCCAGCGGGATGGAGACGCCGAACAGCACCTGATTGAGCCCCAGTTCCTCGTTGCGGCGCACGCCGGCGCTGACGGTCACGTCCTGCACCGACCGGCTGCGTTCCAGATCGACGACAGCCCGCCGGCGGCCACTTTCCGCACGCGCACGCGCCATGAGCGGCGCATCGTCGAGTGCGGTCAGCAGCACCGCCAGCGACGGCAGCGCGATGTCGCCACCAAGCGCCCCGTCGGCGCGCTCGAAACGCGGTTGCGCATTGCCCCACAACGAGGACAGGCGGGCGCGAGCGACACGCAGCATGCCTTCGGCCGCCGCCCGCTCGGCGCGCACACCGGCTTCGGCCAGTCGGGCGCGGGTTTCCTCCACCGGCGACACCTTGCCGGCTTTCACCCGCCTGACGGCCACCTCGCTTACTTGTTCGGCCAGTTCCAGCGATCCGCGTGCAAGGCGCAGGTTTTCCTGCGCTCCCAGCAGCGCATGAAAGGCGGCTTCGACCTCGGCGCGCAGCGCGCGCTCACGGGCCCGGAAGTCCTCCGCAGCAACCTCTTGTCCGGCATCGGCGACAGCGACACGCGCCTCGCGCTTGCCACCGCGCTCAATGCGCTGGGACAGTTCGACGGTGGTATTGCGATTGCGGTCGCGCAGATCCTCGACCTGCAGACCCAGTTCGGGATTGGGACGCAGACTGCCCTGCAGGCGCGCGCCATCCAGCGCACGCACCTCGCGGGCTGCCACGGCCAGTCTGGCATTACCGGCCAGCGCGTACCCGATGGCCTGCGCCAGTGTGAGCACTGCGGCCGGTTCGAGGAAGCCGCTGCCGGCTGAGCCATCGGGCAGGCTGTCCGGCGTAATCGCCGGCGCCAGCATCGTTCGCGGCACAACCGCATCTTCTGCGGGCAAGGTCTGCGCGCCGGCGGATATCGCCCAGGCGCAGGCCAGTGCCCACGGCAAGACTCTTCTGTACATGAATCCACTCCAGGTTCGTCGGAACGACACCCGGCGACGCTTAGCGTCACCGGAATCCGGGCCTGTGCAGTGGATGGACGCGCGTCGGGGCCGCGCTCATTGCGCGGACGACATGGATAAAGCGGAACGGCGACGGGCGGCGCGGCCTTACGGCCGACCACACGCGCTGGACGCGCGCATCGGGACAGAACAGGCCCTAGACGGAAACCTGTGTGGGCGGACGATCAAGCCCCGACGGAATGAAGGAGCGGAAATCATCGCTGTCGCCCGGCAGCGCACGCTGGCGGATCAATGCCGGAAACCAGTCCGGCGCGGCGCTGACCTGCGCCGGCGTATGGGAAAACTGATGTCCGGCGCAGCAATGGTGGTGATGGCGATCTGCCGTGTCATCGCAGCCGTGATCGGCTTCCGTCACGGCGGTTCCACGTCCCTCTCCCGCAGACTGGCTGGCCCCGATCGTATCGGCGGCCGCCACCTCCCAGCCGAAATGCGGGCTGAGCAGCGTGAGCAGCAGGACGGCAGCCAGCAAGGTCGCCAAGACGGGTCGGATGCGATGCATGCGGCGGTTTATACCACGGTCTGACGTTGCTCGATGTGAACAACGATGACGCACATATGGCGCGGCACGCCCGCAGCCGTACGGCTTCGGCCACCATAGGGCAGAAGCACGGCGTGCATCCGGAACGGCACCGAGGACGGCAGCCTTTGAGACTTCCCGGATCATGCTCATTTCCTCGAATTGCTCGAACAACCCTTCAGCAGGCCCTGCATCGCGCTTGCATGTTGAGATGTACCTCAACAGCGGGTTGATCCTTGTCGTCAGTCTGCCGACGAACAACGCCCGGCTCTCATGCGCATATGGCGGACGGCGGTCGCAACCGTCATCCGTGACGGAGAGTCCTTGGCCCCCGAACACGCGATCAAGTCAGAGTGGCACTTGCGCAAGGTACTCAGCCCCCTGTCAGGAATTGATTTCTTCCTCGGTGCGGCCTGCAGGCATTCGAAAGTCCTGCTCGGGAAAGCCGAACACGCGGTTTGCGACGAGCCGAGCCATCCGAACCCGCCGTATCCGGATTGGACATCAGGCGACCGTAGGGTACGAACGACCGAAAGCGGCGTCCGGCGACATGGCTGCGTCCATAGGTCTCTGTCCACTTCGGCCTGGTTGATTCGCTGCGTCGTAGCTCTGCTGGCACGTTTCGTATCACATTGAAGTCTTCATCGAACCGTCCCGGACACGCGATAAGCTTCGATTTCAACGGTGTGCGCGTCAGTCACGCCAGCGATCACGTCACCTTCGAAGCGCTCGGCCGTGCATTCGTGCCCTGGTCCGTGCACTTGATATCGGCAGGACAACGCAGCCCGAAGCGATGAATATCCTGAATGCGAGCACGCCCGCCTTTGCGAGCGGCGTGCATCTGATGATGCGCTGCTTGAATCGACAGACCCGACATTCGACGCGCTGCTCGATCACGTCGCCAGACAAGGAAACGAAGAACACACATGAAGCCTGACTCCCACGACAGTGCGCCAAGCGAAGCAAGACCGGTCGAAGTGACGTTTGCCACGGCTTTCCTGTTCTGGCTCAAACTGGGTTTCATCAGCTTCGGCGGACCGGCCGGACAGATTTCGATCATGCATCAGGAACTGGTGGAAAACCGGCGCTGGATCTCCGAGCGCCGCTTCCTGCATGCGCTGAACTACTGCATGGTGCTGCCAGGCCCGGAGGCGCAGCAACTGGCCACCTATATCGGCTGGCTGATGCACCGTACGTGGGGCGGCATCGTCGCCGGTGCGCTGTTCGTGCTGCCTTCGCTGTTCATCCTGATTGCACTGTCCTGGCTCTACATCGCCTTCGGCGATGTGCCTCTGGTGGCTGGCCTGTTCTACGGCATCAAGCCGGCGGTCACCGCCATCGTCACGCAGGCAGCCTGGCGCATCGGCGGGCGGGCGCTGAAGAACAACGCGCTGTGGGCCATCGCGGCCGCCGCCTTCGTCGCCATCTTCGCGCTCGACGTGCATTTCCCCATCATCGTCGCGATGGCGGCGCTGGTCGGCTACGTCGGCGGCCGCGTGTCGCCGGCTACCTTCCGCGCTGGCGGCGGCCACGGCAAGGCGCACGTCTCCTACGGCCCGGCACTGATCGACGACGACACGCCGACCCCGGAGCACGCGCGTTTCCGCTGGCCGCACCTTGCACGCATCGCAGTCACCGGTGCGCTGCTGTGGGCGGTGCCGATGGCGCTGCTCACCCTTTCATTCGGCTGGCAGCACACGCTGACGCAGATGGGCTGGTTCTTCACCAAAGCCGCGCTGCTTACCTTCGGCGGCGCCTACGCGGTGCTTCCTTACGTCTATCAGGGCGCGGTCGGCCACTACGGCTGGCTGACGCCGACGCAAATGATCGACGGCCTGGCGCTCGGCGAAACCACGCCCGGCCCGCTCATCATGGTGGTCGCATTCGTCGGTTTCGTCGGCGGCTACGTAAAAGCGGTATTCGGTGCCGACAGCCTCTTCATGGCCGGCGCGGTCGCAGCAACGCTGGTGACCTGGTTCACCTTCCTGCCCTCCTTCGTGTTCATTCTCGCCGGCGGGCCGCTGGTCGAATCGACACACGACGACCTGAAGTTCACCGGGCCGCTGACCGCCATCACCGCCGCCGTCGTCGGCGTCGTGCTCAACCTCGCGCTGTTCTTCGGCTACCACGTGCTGTGGCCACGAGGCTTCGCTGGCGACTTCGAGTGGATGTCGGCGCTGATTGCGGTCGGCGCCGCAGTCGCGCTGTTCCATTACAAGGCCAAGGTGATCCACGTGATCGGCGGGTGCGCGCTGTTCGGGCTGTGCGTCATCCTTGCGACGCAATGATCTGTGCCGCCCGTCACTGTGCTAGCCTAATGCGATGAAGAATCGCGGTGTGCTGTCCTTGTTGCTGATGATCTGCCTGATCTGGCAGCAGCTGGTATTCGCTGGGCAGTTTCCTGCGCACGCCGCGACGGAGAGCGACGAGGCTGTGGCGCACGAACTGCTGCATCTAACCACACAGCCGCATCATCACCACGACGACGCGATCCATCTCGATGACTCTCAAGAGTCCGTGCAGCACCTGCAAGGGGACTGCCTGTCGTCAGCGAGCGTCATCCTGCCCGATTCCTCCCTGGCAGCGCTGATCGACCGTCGACACGATCCCGTTCCCTTCATCAGGGGCGGCTCACTTCCTCACCCCTTCCTCGAAGGCCTCCGAAGGCCCCCCCGACCGCTGGCCTGATCCAGAGACATGGCCGGTTCGTCCGCGAACCGGAATCCGCTCGTCCGGACGACTTGCCCGCCCCTTGCTGGCGGCGTATGCGTCCTGCTTTGGATTGCCTACGGTGAAACTCTCCTGCTTACGCATTATCTGCGGCCTGGTGCTGGTCGTGCTTCACATATCATTGTCGCCCGCGCTCGCAGGCACCTCACCGGTACTTGCAGCTGCTCTCGAAACAGCTTGGCAGCGCGCACTCGCGGCAAGCGAAGCGAGCGGCCGCAGCCGCATCGCCGAAGCCCGCATTGCTGCAGCAGGCAGCCCCTGGGCCGCACCGCCTGCATTCGACATTTTCCAACGCGAAAACCGCCTTCTGCGTGATACCGGCCAACGCGAAACCGAAGTGGGCGTGAGCTGGCCGATGTGGCTGCCGGGCCAGCGCGACGCACGCCAGCGCGCAGCACGCGGTGAGCTCGACCTGGCCAGCGCCTCCACCCAGCAGATGCGACTTGGCCTGGCAGGCGAACTGCGCGAACTGGTGTGGGCGGCGGCGGCACTGCGGGCCGTTCTCGAGGAAAGCCGGTTGCACGCGGACAGCCTCGACGGACTGGCGGCGGACGTAGGGCGCAGGGTAGAGGCCGGCGAACTGGCTCATGCCGACCTGCTGGCGGCGCGCGCCGAGGTGAAGCTGGCACACGCCGCCGTGATGGACACCGAGCAGCAGCAGCACACCGTGGCATCACGATGGGGGGTACTGACTGGCGGCCTGCCTCTGCCGACGGACGCCGAGGAACAGACCGACGCCGCACCGGACATGGAAAATCATCCGGAACTTGTGGCTGCGCAGGCGAAGGTCGAACTGGCCCTGCGCAGGCTGGACGCGGTGAGACTGGACCGCCACGACCCACCCGAACTGACCGTACGCTATCGCCATGACGAGCCTGGTGCGGGGCTGCCGGCACAGGACAGCATAGGCCTCGGTGTGCGCATTCCGCTCGGCACCGCAGATCGCAACCTCGAGCGGGATGCCACTGTGCAGGCCGAACTGGAGCGCGCCCGGGTACAGGTCGAACGCACGCGCGAGCGCATACGAGCCGACGTTGCGCTGGCTACGCAGGCCCTGAGCACCGCCGCTGCAGTGCTCGACACGACACGTATGCGCGCTGCGCTGCTGGCCGAGCGCGCCGCCCTGCTTGACCGCGGCTTCCGCGCTGGCGAGAGCGCCCTGCCCGAACTGCTGCGGGTACGTGCGGCCGTTGCCCAAGCACAGCAGGGCCTGCTGCGCCAGCAAGCTGCGTTCGGTCTCGCGCGTGCCCGTCTTCATCAATCCTTCGGACTTCTGCCATGAGAGCATCCCGTGTATTCAATGGCCTGTGGCTGCTCGCCCTGCTGACCCATTTGCCCGCAGCGGCCAGTCCCGGCGCGCACGGTCCGGGCGGCGAACATCTCGACTCACCGGCAAGCGCACACGAAAACCGCACAAGCCCCCATTCAGAAACGCATTCCGAGATATTCGAACTGGTCGCCCGGCTCGCGGGCGGCGAACTGTCTGTCATGATCGACCGCTATGACAGCAACGAACCGGTGTTCGGCGCCACGCTCGAACTGGAGAGCAAGGGCTTGCATGCAACCGGGCAGTTCCACGCCGACCTCGGCGACTACGCCTTCACCGACCCGGCGCTGCTGACCGCCCTGTCCCAGCCGGGCGAACACGCGCTGGTGTTCACCGTGCGCACCGGCAACGAGACCGATCTGCTCGACACCGTGCTGCACGTCGACGCCGGAAAGGCTCCTGAAGAACACACATCTGTTCTTTACCGCATTCCCGCACCGGGCTGGATCCTGGTCGCGGCGATCGCGCTGGCGGCGGTGCTGTTCATCGCACTCCGTGGCGAGGGCGGAAAGGCGGTTCGCGCATGAATCGTCTGTTTTATGGCGTCATGTCCACACTGTCCGTCAGCATCGCCATCGCCGCGCCGGGCGCACACGGTCCAGGCGGAGAGCATCTCGACCAGATTGCTGTTGGCACCGTATCATCCGCCCCCGCCCGTCTGCCGGATGGCAGCGTGAATGTACCCAAGCTCGCCCAGCGGCGCATGGCGCTGCGCACCCTGCTCGCTCGCGAAACCGATGCCGCACGCACGGTCGAACTGCCGGGTCGCGTAATCGCCGATCCCAACGCCGGCGGTCGTGTTCAGGCGCTGTATGGCGGCCGGCTGGAGGCCGGTCCGCGCGGACTGCCGGTGATCGGACAGACCGTGCGTCACAATGAAGTGCTCGCCTGGGTACGCCATCAGCCGGACCCGATCGCCGCCGCCAATCAGGCCGCCCAGCGTGCCGAGCTGGCCACCGCGCGCCGCCTGGCGGAACAGCGCGTGGCGCGGCTGGACGGGCTTGAGGGATCGATTCCACGCAAGGACATCGAGGCCGCACACGCTGAACTGGCGGGGCTGCGCGAACGGGAGGCCGGCGTGTCGGCGTCCATCGGCGCACGCGAAGCACTGCGCGCACCGGTGAGCGGCGTCATCGCGCATACCGCAGTGCTGGCCGGACAGGTGGTGGAGGCACGCGAAACCCTGTTCGAAGTCATCGACCCCGCCCGCCTGCTGGTCGAAGCCACCACCGCCGACCCGGCGCTGCCGGCCCGCTTGGGCCCGGCCACTCTGAAGGCGCCGCCCGGCGTGGCGCTCGACCTGCTCGGCGCTGCCGGCCGCCTGCGCGACGGCGTGCTGCCGATGGTGTTCCGCGCAGACGCCCGGTCAGGCACCCTGGCAGCAGGTCAGCCGGTGCAGGTGATCGCACAGCTGAATGAACGCCTGCGCGGCATCGTGCTGCCGTCGCAGGCGATCACCCGCAACGCGGCCAACGAACCGGTCGTGTGGATCAAGTCCGGAGCGGAGCGTTTCATCCCGCAGCCGGTTGAGCTGCAGACCCTGGATGCGCACACCGTGGTGGTGACGCGCGGCCTGTCGCCGGACAACCGCGTGGTCGTGCAGGGCGCCTCGCTGATCGCCCAGATCCGCTGAACGGAGCCGCCCGATGTTCAACTGGATCGTCCTTCACAGCCTGCGCAACCGCCTGCTGGTGCTGGTGCTGTCGGCACTGCTGCTGGCCTATGGCGGCTACACCGCCTGGCGAACGCCGGTCGATGTGTTTCCCGACCTGAACAAGCCGCTGGTCACCGTACTGACCGAAGCCGGCGGCATGGCGCCCGAAGAAGTCGAACAGCTGGTGAGCTTCCCGCTGGAAACCGCGCTTAACGGAATGCCCGGCGTGACCCGCGTACGCTCGACCTCCGGCATCGGTCTGTCCATCGTTTACGCCGAATTCGACTGGGGCACCGACATCTACCGCAACCGCCAGCTGGTGGCCGAGCGGCTGGCGCTGGTGCGCACACAGATGCCGGAGGGCGTATCTCCGGTGATGGGCCCGGTTTCATCCATCATGGGTGAAATCATGCTGATCGCGCTGCCTCTGGCGCCCCCCGCGGAGGGCGCCAGCGCCTCGCCTATGCAGGCGCGCGAGTATGCCGACTTCGTGTTGCGCCCTCGTCTGCTGTCCATCGCCGGGGTGTCACAGGTGATTCCGATCGGCGGCGACGTACGCGAGTTGCGGGTCGAGGCCGATACGGCACGCATGGCACAGTTCGGCGTATCGCTCACCCGGCTCGAAGAGGCACTGCGAGGCTTCGCGCAGAACACCGGCGGCGGCTTCATCGACCGCAACAACCGGGAATACCTGATCCGTCACGTCGGACGCACGCATCGCCTCGAAGACCTGCAGCAACTCGCGGTCGGCTGGAAGGACGGACGGTCGATACGGCTCGACCAGGTGGCACGCGCCGGTTTCGCCGCTGCGCTCAAGCGCGGCGATGCCGGCTACAACGGCGCGCCGGCCATCATCGTGAGCGTACAGAAACAGCCGACCGCCGACACCCTCGTACTCACCGCCGCAGTCGAAGCGGCGCTCGGCGAGCTGAAGCAGGGGCTACCGCCCGGCCTGGCCGCTCCGCGCGTACTGTTCCGTCAGGCGGACTTCATCGAGGCGTCCATCGGCAACGTGACCGAGGCGCTGCGGGACGGTGCCATCATGGTTGGCATCGTGCTGTTCGCCTTCCTGCTGTCGGCACGCACCACGCTGATATCGCTGGTAGCCATCCCGCTTTCGCTGGCGGTGACCGCGCTGGTCTTCCGCTGGCTGGATCAGTCGATCAACGTGATGACGCTGGGCGGATTGGCCATTGCCATCGGCGAACTGGTCGACGATGCGGTCGTAGATGTAGAGAACATCCTGCGCCGTCTGCGTCAGCACCGGCAGGCCGCGCAGTCGCTGCCGGTACTGGAGGTGGTGCGCCAGGCCAGCGTCGAGGTGCGTACCGGTATCGTCTACGCAACCGTGATCGTGGTGCTGGTGTTCGTACCGCTGTTCGCGCTCCCCGGCATCGAGGGGCGGCTGTTCGCGCCGTTGGGCGTGGCCTACATCGTGTCCATCCTGGCATCGATGGCGGTGTCGATGACGGTGACGCCGGTGCTTGCCAGCCTGCTGCTGCCCGGCATGAAGCAGCTGCAACGCGGAGACAGCCCGCTGGTGGCCTGGCTCAAGCGGCAGGACGCACGTGTGCTGGCCTGGTCTTTCCCCCGGGCGCGCCGGCTGCTGCTTGGCGCGCTGCTAGCGGTGTGCGCCGCGACGGCCAGCGTGCCCTTCTTCCCACGCGCCTTCCTGCCCGCCTTCAATGAAGGCTCGCTGGTGCTGTCGCTGATGTTCACGCCGGGCACTTCACTGGTGGAGTCCAGCCGCATGGGCGCGCTCGCCGAAACGCTGATCCGGACGGTGCCCGAAGTCCGTCAGGTCGGCCGCCGCACGGGTCGCGCCGAACTCGACGAGCACGCCGAAGGCGTGCATTCGGCCGAAATCGATGTCGACCTGCAGGCCGGCGGACGCGACCGCGAAGACGTGATGGCGGACATCCGCCACGCGCTTTCGGTGCTGCCTGCCTCGGTCGCCATCGGCCAGCCTATCTCGCACCGGCTCGATCATCTGCTGTCCGGTGTGCGGGCGCAGATCGTGCTCAAAATCTATGGCGAGGACACCGACACCCTGCGGGCACAGGCAGAACAGCTGCGGACGCAGCTGGCCGGCATCCCCGGTCTGGTCGATCTGAGCGTGGAAAAGCAGGTACTGATTCCGCAGGTGACGGTACGCATAGACCATGCCCGCGCGTCGCAGGCGGGGCTTTCGCCGGGCGAGGCCACGCGCGCGCTGCAGGCGCTGACCGACGGTGCGCACGACGGTGCACTCATCGTCGACGGCATCCGCCGCTACCGCCTGGTACTGCGCCTGCCTGACGACGCACGCGGGCCGGTCGACCTGGAGCGGGTGCTGATCGACACGCCGGCCGGTCGCCTGCCGCTGTCGGCCATCGCGCAGGTAGACCAGACCGACGGGCCGAACCAGATCGGACGCGAAAACGGGCGCCGACGCATCGTCGTGCATGCCAACACCGATGGCTCGGACATGGGACGCATCATCGGCGACATCCGGCGCGTCATCGACGCCAGCATCCTGCCGAACGGCACCTTCATCAGCCTGGAGGGGCAATTCCAGGCGCAGGAACAGGCGACGCTGCTGATCGCCGGCCTGTCTCTGGCCTCGCTGCTGATGATTTTCATCGTGCTCTACACCCGCTTCCGGTCGGTGGCGCTTGCGGCCATCATCATGGCCGGCATTCCGCTGGCGCTGATCGGCAGCGTGGCGGCGATGTGGCTGGCCGGGGTGACATTGTCGGTCGCCTCCATGGTCGGCTTCATCACGCTGGCCGGCATCGCCACCCGCAACGGCATCCTTAAGGTGAGCCACTACATCCATCTGTGCCAGCATGAGGGTGAAGCCTTCGGTAGCGCGATGATCACGCGCGGTTCGCTGGAACGCCTCACCCCGGTGCTGATGACCGCACTGGTGGCTGCCTTCGCGCTGACGCCGCTGCTGCTGGCCGCCGACGCGCCGGGCAAGGAAATCCTGCATCCGGTGGCGGTGGTCATTTTCGGTGGTCTGGTCAGCGCGACGGTGCTGGACACCCTGCTCACGCCGCTGCTGTACCGTCTGTTCGGAGAAGCGGCCACCCTGCGCCTGATCCACGACGCCGAGGCAGAGACCGGAACCCCATGACACCCGGGATGCGCGCCCCCGGACAGCCGGCGCGCCGATTCCTTCAGGAGCTCCCGATGAAACGCGTATTGCCCATCACCCTGCTCGCCCGCGCCGTGATCACCGGCGCACTGGCCGTCACCGCCACCGTTGCACTGGCTCACGGCGAAGCGAAACCTCGCCATGGAGGCATCGTGCGCACCGCTCACGACCTCGATTTCGAACTGGTGTCGCGTGCTGGCGGCGTCGTACTGCACATCATTGACCATGGCCGGCCGCTGCCCACCGAGGGCATGCAGGGCACGATCACGATACTGACAGGCGCGACGAAGGCCGAAGCCAGACTGCGGCCTGGCGAGGCTGGCACGCTGGTCGCCGACGGCCTGACGCTGCCGGCAGGTGCCACTGTAGTCGCCGCCTTTACCGATGCCGGAGGTCGCGCACGCACCGTGCGCTTCGCGCTCAAGTGACCGCTTCGCGCGCTGAACGTCTTCCAGTGCTGAAGGGCGGCGCGCTCGCGCTGTGTTCGGCGCTGCTGTTCGGCGCCAGCACACCGCTGATCGCCCATCTCGCTCAAGGCAGCAGTCCGTTCCTGACTGCGGCGCTGCTTTACGCCGGGGCCGCGCTCGCAGGCGCGGCAATAATGCGTCCGCAGTCGCGTGAGGCCCGTCTGCAGCGTGCAGACCTCAAAGTGCTGATCGCGATGACGCTGTGCGGCGCGATCGTCGCGCCGGTGGCGCTCGCCTGGGGTCTGCAGCGCACCGGCGCCGCCCCCGCTTCTCTGATGCTGACGCTGGAGGCGCTGTTTACGGCCCTGCTCGCGCGGCGGATGTACGACGAACAGATCGGCGCCCGCGCATGGGGCGCACTGCTGCTGATCACCACTGGAGCGGCAGCGCTGTTGCTGGACGCATCGCTCGACGGACAGGCCTCGCTGAGCGGTCTTGGTGCGATCGTCGTCGCCACGCTGGCCTGGGGTACCGACGATGCGTTGTCGCGTGCGCTTTCCGGCCGCGACCCGGGCCAGGTCATTCTGTTCAAGGGCGTCGCCGGGGCGGCGGCGACCGCCGCGCTGGCGCTCGGCTCCGGTGCCTCGCCGGGAGAACTGCCCCGCATGGCGGGGCTGGTGATGGTGGGCATACTCGGTTACGGACTGAGCTTGAAGTTCTACCTGCTGGCGCAGCGTACCTTCGGCGCGGCGCGCACCGGCTCGCTGTTTGCCTTCGTGCCCTTCATCGGTGCGCTGGGCGCCATGGCGCTCGGCGAGCGCGAGCCGGGAGCCGGCATCCTCGCCGGCGGCCTACTCATGATGGCCGGCGTCGTGCTGCACCTGAGCGAAACACACGACCACCCGCACACGCATGCGCCGCTGGAGCACACGCACGCGCATCGCCACGACGACGGGCACCACACGCATGTGCACACGCCGCCCGTTTCCGGCTCGCACAATCACGTCCACCGGCACGAGGCGATGACACACGCTCATCCGCACATGCCGGAAGAGCATCATCGCCATGATCACTGAACTTCGTCCCGGCTGCGTTCGACAGGCAGAGGTCCGCACCCGACCTCCTGCCTGAAGATCAGAGCGACCGTTGGCCGGCCGCCGTCAGACACGGCCGGATCCGAATCAGCCTGACGATGTCATGACCCCGCGTCACTCAGTCAGCCAGCACCAGCTTCACGTCGATGTTGCCGCGGGTGGCGTTGGAGTACGGGCACACGATGTGGGCGCGGTCCACCAGGCCCTGCAGCTGTTCGCGCGGCAGGCCGGGCACCGAAATGGTCAGTTCGACCTCGATGCCGAAGCCGGTCGGAATGGCGCCGATGCCGACGCGGCCGGTGATGCGGGCGTCGGCCGGGATCGCGACCTTGTCCTGACCGGCAACGAACTTCAGTGCACCCAGGAAGCAGGCGGAGTAGCCAGCCGCGAACAGCTGTTCCGGATTGGTGCCCGGGCCGCCGGCGCCGCCCAGTTCCTTCGGCGTGGACAGCTGGATGTCCAGCACGCCGTCGGACGACACGGCACGACCTTCGCGGCCGCCGGTGGCGCTGGCCTGGGCGGTATACAGAACCTGTTCAATCGACATGATGTTCTCCTGGGTATGAGGTGGAATCGGGTGCCGCCCGTAGGGGCCGGTGAACCCGGTGACCGCACTATGCGCCGCTCATCCGCACCAATGGAGATAATATGTATCGATTACTTGACCGATCGTATCAGGCATGACGAATGAGGCACCTGCCACCACTGCGGCACCTGCCACCACTGCGGCACCGGACCGGCTCGAAGCCCTGCTGCAGCATTTTTCGGTCAGCGCCCGGGTATTCAATACCGGTGCGCTGTGCGGGGTGACCGACATCGGCGAGGCGGATGCAGCCGGCCGCATGCATCTGGTACGGGCCGGCGCGGTCGAGGTGCACCACCCGGGCCGCCCGGTGCTGCAGCTCAGCGAACCAAGCCTGCTGCTCTACCCGCGGCCACAGGCCAGCCGCTTCGTGACCGACCCGGTGCGCGGCGCCGATTTCGCCTGCGCCCGCCTGCACTTTTCCGGCGGCGAGGCGAACCCGATCGCCGCCGCGCTGCCGGATGTCACCTGTCTGCCGCTGTCCGCGCTCGAGGGCGCCGGCGCGGTGCTGGCGCTGCTGTTCGAGGAGGCGGGCCGGCAGTACTGCGGCCGGCAGGCGGTGCTCGACCGGCTGTTCGAAGTGCTGCTGATCCAGGTGCTGCGCCATCTGATGGAAAGCGGCGAAACCCGCCTCGGCATGCTGGCCGGGCTGTCGCACCCGCGGCTGCGCCGCGCGCTGGTGGCGATGCACGCCGAGCCCGCGCACCCGTGGTCGCTGGACGCGCTGGCCGCCGCCTGCGGCATGTCGCGCAGCGTGTTCGCCAATACCTTCCGCGACACCATCGGCTGTACGCCCGGTGCCTATCTGCAGCGCTGGCGCATCGGTCTTGCACAGCGCGCGCTGCGCCAGGGCCGGGCGCTCAAGCTGATCGCGGACGACGTGGGCTATGGCAGCGAAGCGGCGCTGTCGCGCGCCTTCCGCGCCCAGACCGGGCAGTCGCCGCGGCAGTGGCGGGCGTCACGTACGGTCTGAGCGGACGCTTACGCCGCATTCACCGTGCGCCAGCCGCCGCGACAGCGAGCGGACGCGGTGACACCTCCGGCGGCGGTGCGTAAGCAGCCCCCTCGCCCGCCGTCCAGTCGCCGCCCAGCGATCTGAACAGCGTAACCAGCGCACCCTGCCGCTGGGCGCGGATTTCGATCAGATTGATCTGCTGCGCGAAATAGGTGCGCTGCGCGTCCAGATAGCGCAGATGCCCGTCCACGCCCTGCCGGTAGCGCGCTTCCGACAGCCGCATCGCGGTCAGCCCGGACTCGGCCAGCGCGGCGCGCGCCGATTCCTCGCGGCGCAGGGTGTCGGTGGCGGCGAGTGCGTCGGCCACTTCACGGAATGCCGTCTGTATCGTCTTCTCGTAGTCGGTCACCGCGATGTCGCGCCGTGCGGTCGCCAGATCGAGATTCGCCTGGTTGGCGCCGGCACTGAACAGCGGCAGCGTGATCTGCGGCATGAAGGACCAGGCGCTCGAACCGCCGCCGAACAGGCCGGACAGTTCCGCGCTCGAACTGCCGAACTGCCCGGTCAGCGATATGCGCGGGAAGAAGGCGGCACGCGCCGCACCGATGCTGGCGTTGCGCGCCTGCAGCGTGCGCTCGGCGGCGCGGATGTCCGGCCGGCGCTCGATCAGCGCCGACGGCAGGCCGGGCGCGATCTCCTGCAGCACGTGCTGCGCGTCCGCCGTGCGTGCGGGCAGCAGGTTCAGCACGTCCGGCGTGCCGGCGAGCAGCACCAGCGCGTTGTCCGCCTGGCGCAGCGCGCGCTCGATGCTTTCCAGATCCGCCCTCGCCTGTTCGGTCAGGCCCACCGCCTCCTGGCGATCGAGGGCGGACGCGGCCCCAACCCGCCGGCGCTGTTCGATCAGGTTCAGCGACGCCTCGCGCGCCTGCAGCGTCTGCCGCGTGAAATCCAGCCGCAGCTGCGCGCTTTCGCGATCGAGCACCGCCTGCAGCAGCTCGGCGATCAGCGTGATGCGGGTGGCGCGCGCCGCTTCTTCGGTCGCCAGAAAATCCTGCAGCGCGGCGTCCGACAGACTGCGCACGCGGCCGAACAGATCCAGCTCGAAGGCACTGATGCCGATGCCCGCCTCATAGCTGCCCTGCACGCCGCCACCGCGCGTCGACAGATCCGCCGGCAGGCGCTGGCGCGTGCCGTTGCCCAGCGCATTGATGCGCGGCAGGCGGTCGGCCCGCTGCACGCCGTACTGCGCGCGCGCCACCTCGATGCTCTGCAGCGCCTTGCGCAGGTCGCGGTTGTTGTCCAGCGCCAGTTCAACCGCCTGCCGTGTCGGCGCGTCGACGATGAAGTCCTGCCAGGACACCGTTTCCGCCGACGACGACGTCTCACCGGATGTCGCCTGCGCATCCGGCCAGTGCGTCGCGACCGGTGCGTCGGGCCGATGGTAGACCGGCGCCAGCGAGCAGCCCGCCAGCAGCAGGGCCGTGGCGAGTGCGCCGAGCCGGCCCGGAAGGGAAGAAGCAGTCATGTCAGGCGTCCTCATGAACCGGTGGTGGAAAGGGAAGCGTCGGTACCCGCGGCACGACGACGGCGACGTTCGGCCAGCGACAGCACCCACACGTAGAACACCGGCACGAACAGCACGCCCAGCAGCGTGGCGCTGACCATGCCGCCGATCACGCCGGTGCCGAGCGCGCGCTGGCTGGCGGCGCCCGCACCGGTGGCGATGGCCAGTGGCACCACGCCGAGAATGAAGGCCATCGAGGTCATCACGATGGGGCGGAAGCGCAGCCGCGCCGCCTCGATCGCCGCGTCGATCACGCTGTGGCCGGCGGCGTGCAGGTCCTTCGCGAACTCGACGATCAGGATGGCGTTCTTGGCCGCCAGTCCGATGATGGTGATCAGGCCCACCTTGAAGTACACCGAATTCGGCATGCCGACGACGGTGACCGCGAGCACCGCGCCCAGTGCGCCGATCGGCACGATGAGCATCACCGCCGCGGGAATCGACCAGCTTTCATACAGCGCCACCAGCAGCAGGAACACCACCAGGAAGGACAGCGCGAACAGCATCGGCGCCTGCGCACCGGCCATCTTTTCCTGATAGGACAGCGCGGTCCATTCGTGCCCCACGCCGGCCGGCAGTTCGGCGACGATGCGCTCGATCTCGGCCATCGCCTCGCCGGTGCTGTAGCCCGGTGCCGCGTCGCCGGCGATGCGGAAAGCCGAATAGCCGTTGTAGCGCGACACCTGCACCGGCCCGATTTCCCAGCGCGCGGTCACGAATGCGCTCAGCGGCACCTCGTCGCCATGGCTGTTGGGCACGTGCAGCGCGAGCACGCTTTCCGGCGTCATGCGCTGTTCGGCGTCGGCCTGCACCACCACCCGCTGCAGCCGGCCGGCGTTGGCGAAGTCGTTCACCGTCATCGAGCCGAACACGCTGGACAGCGCGGTATTGACGGTATCGAAGCCCACGCCCAGCGCCTCGCCCTTTTCACGGTCGACATCGAGGCGCAGCTGCGGCGCGTCGGCCAGGCCTTCCACCATCGCGTAGGCGATGAGCGGCGAGGCGTTGGCGCGCGCCAGCAGTTCGTCGCGCGCCGCCGACAGCGCCGCACGGCCGATGCCGCCGCGGTCCTGCAGCCGCAGCGCGAAGCCGCCGGAATTGCCGAGGCCGTCGATCGCCGGCGGCATGACCGCCATGATGCTGGCGTCCGGGTGGCTGGCGAAGCGCGCATTGAAGGCCGCGACCTCGTCTTCCGCGTGCTGCCCGTCGCCGCGCAGCGACCAGTCCTTCAGCGTCGGGAAGGTGAGCGCCGCATTCTGGCCGCGACCGGAGAAGCTGAAACCGATCAGCGTGGTGAAGGATTCCATCGCGTCGCGCGACTTCAGGAAGGCTTCGGTCTCGCGCGTCACCGCTTCGGTGCGGGCCTGCGTGGCACCAGCCGGCAGCTGCACGTCGACGATCATGTAGCCCTGGTCTTCCGGCGGCACGAAGGATTCGGGCAGCCGCACATAGGTGTAGCCGAGCACCGCGACGAGGCCGGCGTACAGCAGCATGTAGCGGCCGGTGCGGCGCACCAGCGACCCGTTGAGCACGGTGTAGCGCTCGGTCAGGCGGGCGAAGCCGCGATTGAACAGGCCGAAGAAGCCGCGCTTCTCGTCGTGGTGGCCGAGCGGGATGGGCTTGAGCAGCGTGGCGCACAGTGCCGGCGTCAGCGTCAGCGCGAGGAAGCCGGAGAACAGGATGGACACCGCCAGCGACACCGAGAACTGCTGGTAGATCACGCCGACCGAACCGCTCATGAAAGCCAGCGGCATGAACACCGCCGACAGCACCGCGGTGATGCCGACGATGGCGCCCGACACCTGCTGCATGGCCTTGATCGTCGCGTCCTTCGGCGACAGGCCCTCTTCCGCCATCAGCCGCTCGACGTTCTCGACCACCACGATGGCGTCGTCCACCAGGATGCCGATGGCCAGCACCATGCCGAACATGCTCATCATGTTGATCGAGAAGCCCAGCCCCAGCATGACCGCGAAGGTGCCGAGCAGGCACACCGGCACCACGATGCCCGGAATGAGCGTGTAGCGCGCGTTCTGCAGGAACAGGAACATCACCAGGAACACCAGCGCCATCGCCTCGAACAGCGTGTGCACCACCTTCTCGATGGCGACGTTCACGAACAGCGAGGTGTCGTAGGGCGTCGAGTACTCGATGTCCGCCGGGAAGTCGGCCGACAGTTCCTTCAGCCGCGCCTTCACCGCGTTGGCGGTGGCGATGGCGTTGGCGCCCGGCGCCAGCTGCACCGCGGCGGCCATCGACTTGCGGCCGGTCTCCTTCGACAGCAGATCGTAGGATTGCTGCCCCACCGCCAGCCGCGCGACGTCAGACAGATGCACGGTCGAGCCGTCGGCATTGGCGCGCAGCACGATGCGCCCGAATTCCTCCGGCGAACTGAGCGTGCCCTTCACCACCAGCGAGGCGCTCAGTTCCTGGTCCACCGTACCCGGCGCGGCGCCGAAGCTGCCGGCCGGCACCTGCACATTCTGCGCGGTGATGGCGGCATTCACGTCGGCGACCGACAGGCCGTAGCCGACCAGCTTCTGCGGGTCTATCCACACCCGCATCGCCGCTTCGGAACCGAACAGCTGCACGCGGCCGACGCCGGGCACGCGGCGGATTTCGTTGTTGATGCGCCGCGCCGCGAAATCGGCCAGACCGACCACGTCCTTGCCGCTGTCGTCGCCCTTGTAGTTCAGCGAATAGATCATCAGGAAGCCGGAGCTCGCCTGTTCGACCTGCACGCCCTGCTGCGTGACCGCGCGCGGCAGGCGGGCTTCGGCCTTCTTCAGCCGGTTCTGCACATCGACCTGCGCCAGATCGGGGTTCTTGCCCGGCTTGAAGGTGGCGGTGATTTCGGCCACGCCGTCGGAACTGCTGGACGAGTCGAAGTACAGCAGGTCACGCGCGCCGTTGAGCTCTTCCTCGATCAGGCTGGTGACGGTATCGACCACCACCGACGCGGACGCGCCGGGATAGGTGGCGGTGATCGAAATCTGCGGCGGTGCGACCACCGGGAACTGCGACACCGGCAGCGACGGGATCGCCAGCACGCCGGCCAGCGAAATGAACAGCGCGACCACCCACGCGAAGTTGGGCCGCTCGATGAAAAATCTGGACATGGGGCCTCCGCTTGGTTTCCGCTTAATTTCCACGCTCGCCGGCCGCGAGGGCCACGTCCTGCGCCGCCGGTTCGGCTTCGCGCACCGCCATGCCAGGGGTCGCCTTGCCGCTGACGATGACCCGCTCGCCCGGCTTCAAGCCGTCGAGGATCTGCCAGTGGGCGCCCGTCATTTCGCCGGTGCGCACCGCACGCGCCTGCGCCCTGCCCTCGCCGTCGATCACCAGCACCTGCGGACTCGCGTCAGCCGCCTGATGCACCGCCCGCTGCGGCACGCTGACCGCGCTGCGGCTGATGCCGTGCTGCGTGCGCACGCGCACATACATGCCGGGCAGCAGCACGCCATCCGGGTTGTCGAACTGACCGCGCAGCGACACCTGGCCGGTCTGCCTGTCCACCGATATGTCCGAGAACAGCAGCCGGCCCTCGCGCGGCCGTTCACTGCCCTCGACGGTGAGCGAAATGCGCGCGCCACCGTCCCGGTCCTGCAGCAGTTCGCCCTTGGTCAGCGCCTCCTTCATGCGCAGCACGCTGGCCACCGGCTGCTTGAAGTCGGCATACACGCGGTCGATCTGCTGGATGGTGGCCAGCGCGGTGGTTTCGTTCTGGCCGACCAGCGCGCCCTCGGTCACCAGCGCACGGCCGATGCGGCCGGAAATCGGCGCCCGTACCGTCGCGTAGTCCAGATTGAGCTGCGCGGTGTCGACATCGGCGCTGGCCGAACGCCGCGCCGCTTCGGCGCTGCGCAGCGTGGTGACCGCGGTGTCGTACTCCTGCTGGCTGACCGCCTCGATGCCGACCAGCGGCTCGTAGCGGCCGACCACCACGCGGGCGTCTTGCAGTGCCGCGTCGGCGCGCGCCAGTTCGCCCTGCGCCCGGGCCAGCGCGGCCCGGAACGGCGCCGGATCGATGCGGAACAGCACCTGCCCGGCCTTCACGTCCGCGCCTTCGGTGAAATCGCGGCTCAGCACGATGCCGGCAACACGGGCACGCACCTCGGCCACGCGCAGCGGTTCGATGCGGCCGGGCAGTTCGCTGCTCAGCTGCAGCGCCTCTGCCTTCACCTCGACGCTGCTGACCGGCACCGGAGCGGATTCCGCCTGGGCCGCCGATTCCTGCCCGCGGCCGCAGCCGCCGAGCGCCAGCGTGGCGGCCAGGATCATCGGCGCAGCCGCATGGCGCGCGTATCGCAAGCTGTTGTTCATGAGCGTCGGTCGTCGAAATTATCGGAGACCGAAAGATACTCACAAACACCGATTGAATCAATAATGATTCATTAAGACCTTGTTAGAATCTTGTTACGCTGTGTGAGCCGAATTTCGATCAGAATCACGCCAGAGCCGCTGCTTCGAGACCTGGCAGATTCAGATCGAGTCACCGGATATCAGAATGGGGAGACAGACATGAGCACCGCAAGCATCGACGAAAAACTGCTGCAGGGCCTTGCGCGCGCGGTCGTCGAACAGCCGCGCGCCACGCTGCAGGAACTGGCGCGCACGGTCGGCATCAGCAAGGCAACGCTGTATCGCCTCTGTCCGACCCGGGAAGCGCTGATCCAGCAGTTGCTGGACCACGCGACGGTGCTGATGTGGCGCGTGCTGGAAGAGGCCGGCCTGGAAACCGGAACGCCTGCGACCGCGCTGACCCGCCTGGTCGAACTGCATCTGGCTCACCGCGACTTCATGAACTTCCTGATGCGCTACTGGCAGCCGCAGCCGGTGCTGGGATCGGACGGTTACGATGCCTGGCAGAAGCACGACGCCCGTCTGGACGCCTTCTTCCTGAGCGGACAGAAAGCCGGCATGTTCCGCATCGACATGAGTGCCGCCTGTCTGACCGACGCCTTCATCAATCTGCTGTTCGGCATGGCCGAATCCGAACGCCGCGGCCGGGTGGCGCGACTCGACCTTCCGCTGATCATCGAACGCCTCTTCCTCCAGGGCGCCAGCAGGACTTGAGCGCCGCCCTTGTCAGGGTCGGCACGATGCGTACCGGAAGGCTCCGGCCCGCGGCCGGCACACACGGATGGCATATTGATACCGCGCATGACAGGCTGATCGACCGCGATTCATGCGGCGAAAGTTTGATCTAATACTGAGCACACGAATAAAACAGACTGCACACTTCGCGCAGCTTCGAGCACGGCACCGCAGCACCGGATGCCACGCCGTCGTACGCAGGAACCGGCGACTGCCTGACGCCGGCCCCGCGGCGCGAAGCCGACAGACCGGGACGCACACCGGCACCGGACACCGGTGACGCCCCACCCGCCCTTCATCGCCATGCCTCACGACGTCAGCCTCATCGCCACCATTGCGGCCGGTTTCGGCCTCGCCATGATTTTCGGTCTGCTCGCGGTCCGGCTGCGACTGCCGCCCCTGGTCGGCTATCTGCTCGCCGGCGTGCTGGTGAGCCCGAGCACGCCCGGCTTCGTCGCCGATGTCGGCCTCGCCGGCCAGCTGGCCGAGATCGGCGTCATGCTGCTCATGTTCGGGGTCGGCCTGCATTTTTCGCTGGACGAACTGATGGCGGTGCGGCGCATCGCGATACCGGGCGCCATCGTGCAGATCGCGGTGGCCACCGTGCTCGGCATGGCGGCCGCCCACCTGTGGGGCTGGTCGCCCGGCGGTGCCATGGTGTTCGGCCTCTGTCTGTCGGTCGCCAGCACCGTGGTGCTGCTGCGCGCGCTTGAGGCACGCGGCCTGCTCAAGTCGGTGAACGGCCAGATCGCGGTCGGCTGGCTGGTGGTCGAGGATCTGGTGATGGTGCTGGTGCTGGTCATGCTGCCGGCGCTGGCCGATGTGCTCGGCGGCACGCAGGGCGCTGCCGCGCACGCCTCCGGCGTCGGGCTGTGGCAGGCGCTGGCGCTGACACTGGCCAAGGTGGTCGCCTTCATCGTGCTGATGCTGGTGGTGGGCCGGCGGGTGCTGCCGCGCCTGCTGTGGTGGGTGGCGCGCACCGGTTCGCAGGAGCTGTTCCGGCTGGCGGTGATCGCGATCGCGGTCGGCGTCGCCTTCGGTGCGGCCAAGCTGTTCGACGTGTCGTTCGCGCTGGGCGCCTTCTTCGCCGGCATGATGATGCGCGAATCCGAATTCAGCCATCGCGCGGCGGACGAATCGCTGCCGCTGCGCGACGCCTTCGCGGTGCTGTTCTTCGTGTCGGTCGGCATGCTGTTCGACCCGGCGGTGGTGTGGAACCAGCCGCTCAAGCTGCTCATCGTGGTGGCCATCGTCATGGTGGGCAAGACCGTGGCCGCCATGCTGCTGGTGCTGGCCTTCCGCTATCCGCTGAACACCGCGCTCACCGTGGGCGTGAGCCTGGCGCAGATCGGCGAGTTCTCTTTCATCCTGGCCGGGCTGGGCGTGTCGCTGGGCGTGATGCCGGCGGAAGGCCAGAGCCTGGTGCTGGCCGCCGCGCTGCTGTCCATCGCCGCCAACACCGCGCTGTTCTCGGCCATCGAACCGCTGCGCGCCTGGGTGACCGCACGCTCGGCACTGGCGCGCCGGCTGGAACAGCGCGATGACCCGCTGTCGGCGCTGCCGATGAGCACCGACAGCCGGCTGCTGCACGAACAGGTGGTGCTGGTCGGGTACGGCCGGGTCGGTCAGCGCATCGCCGCCTCGCTGCAGGCGCTGCAGATTCCCTATGTGGTGGCGGAAATGAATCGCGAGCGGGTCGACCAGCTGCGCCAGCAGGGCATTCCGGCGGTCTATGGCGACGCGCAGTCGCCCGAGGTGCTGATCCAGGCGCATATCGCACGCGCCGCGATGCTGGTGATCGCGCTGCCGGAAACGCTGCACGTGCGCACCATGGTCGAGGTCGCCCGCACGCTGAACCCGGACATCGAAGTGGTGATGCGCAGCCACAACGAGGACGAAGCCGAACTGCTGCGCCGGGAAAAGCTCGGCACCGTGCTGCTGGGCGAACACGAACTGGCGCGCGGCATGGCCGAACACGTGGCGCGTCATTTCGGCCGCCCGGCCGCCTCCGACAGCACCGTCATCCATCCGCCTTCCGGCCACTGACGCCGCCTCACCGAAACACGCCATGTCCTCCGCACCGCCGCCTCGCCCGCTTCCCTCCGACACCCCGCCCTGGCATGCACTGCCCGCCGATGCGGTCTGCAAGGCGCTGGAGGTCGATCCGCACACCGGCCTTTCCGCAGCGGAAGCGGCCACACGGCGGGTGCGCCACGGCGACAACCGGCTGCCGGAGCCGCCGCGGCGCCCGCCCTGGCTGCGCTTCCTGCTGCAGTTCCACAACCCGCTCATCTATGTGCTGCTGGCGGCCGGTCTGGTCACGCTGGCGCTGGGCAGCCATGTGGACGCCGGCGTCATCCTCGGCGTGGTGCTCATCAATGCGCTGATCGGCCACATCCAGGAAGGCAAGGCCGAGCGCGCGCTGGAGGCGGTGCGCGGCATGCTGGCCGCGCGCGCCACCGTGCTGCGCAACGGCGAGCGCCATCCGGTGGACGCGGCCGAACTGGTGCCGGGCGACATCGTGCTGCTGGAGCCGGGCGACAAGGTGCCGGCCGATCTCCGGCTGCTGCAGGCCCACAACCTGCGCACGGTGGAAGCGGCGCTGACCGGCGAATCGGCGCCGGTGGACAAGACGCTGGAGCCGGTCGACGCCGGTGCCGGCATCGGTGACCGCCATCCCCTCTGCCACTCCGGCACGCTGGTCGCCTTCGGTCAGGGCCGCGGCGTGGTGGTGGCCACCGGTGCGCGCACCGAGATCGGCCGCATCGGCACGCTGGTGTCGGAGGTGAATACGCTGGCCACGCCGCTCACCCGCCGGCTCGACCAGTTCGCGCGTCAGATCACCGGCTTCATCCTGGCGGTGGCCGCACTGACCGTGGCCTACGGCCTGTTCGTCGTGCACATGCCGCTGCTCGACCTCTTCCTCGCGGTGGTGGGTCTCGCGGTGGCCGCCATCCCGGAAGGCATGCCGGCGGTGGTGACCATCGTGCTGGCCATCGGCACCCGCACCATGGCGCGCAAGAAAGCCATCGTGCGCCGGCTGCCGGCGGTGGAAACGCTGGGTTCGGTCACCGTCATCTGCACCGACAAGACCGGCACCCTCACCCGCAACGAAATGAGCGCGGTCCGGCTGGTGCTGCCCGGCCGCACGCTGCGCGTGAGCGGCAGCGGTTATGCGCCGGAGGGCGGCTTTCACGACGGCAGCCGGCCGGTGGATGCGAACGCCGACGAGGCCATCACCGCTGCCGCGCACTGCGCGCTGCTGTGCAATGACGCGCAGATCGGGCCGGACGGCGCCGGCGGCTGGAGCCTGGTGGGCGATCCGACCGAAGGCGCGCTGCTGGCGCTGGCGCGCAAGGCCGGGCTGGACCCGCAGGACAGCGCGCGCGCCTGGCCGCGGCTCGACACCCTGCCCTTCGATTCGGCGCAGCAGTTCATGGCCACGCTGCACCACGACCACGACGGCCATGCCCGCGTGCTGCTCAAGGGCGCGCCGGAGCGGGTGCTGGCGCGCTGCGACCGGCTGGCCGGCGGCGGCCGCTTCGATGCGGCCGAATGGCAGGCGGCGGTGGCGCAGGCTGCGGGCAACGGCGAGCGGGTGCTCGCGCTTGCCCGTGCGCCGGTCGCGCACGGCACGGTGAGCCTGGAGCCGGCGCATCTGGAGGCACCGTTCGAACTGCTGGGTCTGGTCGGCATCATCGACCCGCCGCGCGAGGAGGCGATCGCCGCGGTCGCGCAGTGCCGCGACGCCGGCATACGGGTGAAGATGATTACCGGCGACCACGCGGTCACCGCCGCCGCCATCGGCGCCGAACTGGGCCTGCAGGCGGCCGGCGCGCTGACCGGCGACCAGATGGACCGGCTGGACGACGCGGCGCTGCGCACGCGCGCACTCGACACCGACGTGATCGCGCGCGCCAGCCCGGAACACAAGCTGCGGCTGATCGCCGCGCTGCGCGCCGAAGGCCATCTGGTGGCGATGACCGGCGACGGCGTGAATGACGCGCCGGCGCTGAAGTCGGCCGACATCGGCGTGGCCATGGGCGGCAAGGGCACCGACGCGGCGCGCGAGGCGTCGGACCTGGTGCTCACCGACGACAACTTCGCCACCATCGCCCGCGCGGTGCGCGAAGGCCGCGTGGTGTTCGACAACATCAAGAAGTCGCTGATGCACATGCTGCCCACCAATGGCGGCGAAGCGGGCGTCATCCTGCTGGCCATCTTCGCCGGGCTGCCGCTGCCGGTGACCGCCGGCCAGATCCTGTGGGTGAATACCGTCACCTCGGTCACGCTGGCGCTGTCGCTGGCGTTCGAGCCGGCCGAGCACGGCGTCATGCAGCATCCGCCGCGACCGCCGTCCGAGGCGCTGATCACGCGCGCGCTGGGGCTGCGCATCCTGTTCGTGATCGCGCTGATGGTGGCCGCCACCTTCGGCGTATTCCACTGGGAACTGGCGCGCGGCAGCAGTCTGGAAATGGCGCGCACCGCGGCGGTGAACACCATCGTCATGTGCGAACTGTTCTACCTGTTCAACGTGCGTCACTTCACCGCCCACGCCTTCCGGCTCGAAACGCTGACCGGCAACCGGGTGGCGCTCGGCGTGGGCGGGCTGCTCGTCGTGCTGCAGCTGCTGTTCACTTACGCGCCGCCCATGCAGTCGATGTTCCGCAGCGCGCCGCTCGAAGCCGGTTCATGGGCGGTGATCGGCGGCGCCGGCGCGCTGCTCTTCCTGGTGGTCGAAGCCGAGAAGGCCCTGCTTCGCCGCCTGCGCATCCATCGTCTCTGAGTTCAGTCAGGAAAACACCATGCCCGACGTCCGCAGCATCATCGCCGCCACCGACCTGTCGGACGCCTCGCTGCACGCGATCGATCGCGGCTTCCAGCTGGCCGCACACAACCGGGCGCACTACACGCTGATCCACGCGCTGGGTCTGGATGCGCTCGGCCCGCTGCGCGACCTGCTCGGCAACGAGGCCGAACGGGTGGCCGAGAAAGCGATACAGCATCAGTACGATGCGCTGGCCGGCGATCCGGCGCGCAACGCCGGCGTGGTGACCGACCTGAAGATAAAAGCCGGCCTGGCCACGCGCGTGCTGGCGAGCTACGCGGCCGCCGATGTGCTGGTGGGGGGCGACCGGCGTAGCCCGGCCGTGCCGGCCGCCTTCTCGGGTGAAGACTTCGTCTGAGGACGGCAGCGACCGCCGGCCGTCAGCAGGCCGGATTGCGACGAGGCGTCGCTCCCACGGGAAAACCCCGCGCGGCGTCGTGGGAGCGGCGCCCCCGCCGCGATTTCGGCGCCGGTTCACGCGCCAGCGCCGGATGCAGGCGCCATCGCGACGAGGCGTCGCTCCCACGGAAAACCCCGCGCGGCGTCGTGGGAGCGGCGCCC
>JBEQBZ010000023.1:0-64367 GCA_041639545.1 Methyloversatilis sp.
GGGGGGCCCCCGCCCCCACAAAACCCCGCCCAGTCCGTCGCCCGAGCCCGCTGTGGGAGCGGCGCCCCCGCCGCGATAAGGCCTACGGTCAAGCGCAGTCTCCGTTTCAAGGCCGCAATCGCGGCGAGGGCGCCGCTCCCACAGTGGGGCACGCCGTTGCCCCGTCTCGAAGTATTTCAAGTCACGTCACTGCAACCGTGACGTAGTACTCTGCTCTCAAGTTGCGCTGCAACATGGCATCAGGCTATTTTCCCGACTGTCACAATTCGTGAGATGGTCGTCGCGACGCCATGAAGATCATCCGTCACAATCTCCGGCTGTTCCGCCTGCACTCACGGTCACACCGATGAAGAAACCCCTTCTTTCCGCTGTCCTTGTCGCTGTACTGATGGCATCTGCGGCCGCCCTTGCAACGGTGATGACGCCGACACGCAAAATCGTAGACACACTGCCCAAGCTCAACCTCGAAGCAAGCATTCCGGAAAGATTCGGCGACTGGACGCTCGACAAGCGGGCTGTAGGTGGTGTGGTCAACCCCCAGACCACCGAACTGCTGAGCAAGCTTTACAGCCAGATACTCACCCGCACCTATTACAACGCTCAGGGCTATCGAATCATGCTGTCGATTGCCTACGGCGAGGATCAGCGCGACGGAAATCAACTTCACTACCCTGAAGTCTGCTACCCGGCGCAAGGCTTCCAGGTCATGAGCAACCGCAAGGGTCAATTGACCACCGCCCTGGGCAGCGTGCCGGTCAAACGGCTTGAAACCAATCTCTCTCAGAACCGCTTTGAACCCATCACTTACTGGACCACGATCGGCAGCCAGGCACTGACAGGCGGGACAGAGAAGAAGCTGGCGGAGATGAGGTACGGCCTGCGTGGCGAGGTGCCCGATGGTCTGCTGTTCCGTGTGTCATCAATTGACCGTGATTCAGCCGCAGCCTTCGCGACGCAACAGCAGTTCGTCGATCAACTGCTTGCCGCCGTTCCTGCCGCTGTGCGTCCGCGCATCGCCGGCCTCTGATTTCAATCAATTACTCGTACCGAGACTCGTACATGTCCAAGATCGCTCTCATTACCGGCGTCACCGGCCAGGACGGCGCCTACCTCGCTGAATTCCTGCTCAAGAAGGGCTACGAGGTGCACGGCATCAAGCGCCGCACCTCGCTCTTCAACACCGACCGTATCGACCACCTGTACGAAGACCCGCACGTCGATAACCGCAAGTTCATCCTGCACTACGGTGACCTGACCGACTCGACCTCCCTCGTGCGCATCATCCAGAAGGTGCAGCCGGACGAAATCTACAATCTGGCCGCCCAGTCGCACGTGGCGGTCAGTTTCGAAGAGCCCGAGTACACCGCCAACGCAGACGGCATCGGCGCACTGCGCATTCTCGAAGCCATCCGCATCCTCGGTCTGGAAAAGAAGACCCGCTTCTATCAGGCCTCGACTTCCGAGCTGTACGGTCTGGTGCAGGAAATCCCGCAGAAGGAAACCACGCCTTTCTACCCGCGCAGCCCCTACGCGGTGGCCAAGCTCTACGCCTACTGGATCACGGTCAATTACCGCGAGGCTTACGGCATGTACGCCTGCAATGGCGTGCTGTTCAACCACGAATCGCCGATCCGGGGTGAAACCTTCGTCACCCGCAAGATCACCCGCGCCATCGCCCGCATCGCGCTCGGCCTGCAGGACTGCCTCTACCTCGGCAACATGAGCGCACTGCGCGACTGGGGCCATGCACGTGACTACGTAGAAATGCAGTGGCTCATGCTGCAGCAGGACAAGGCTGAAGACTTCGTCATCGCCACCGGCGTGCAGTACAGCGTGCGCCAGTTCGTCGAATTCGCCGCTGCCGAGCTGGGCATCACGCTGCGCTTCGAAGGCGAGGGCGACAAGGAAGTGGGCATCGTCGCCGCCGTGACCGGTGACCGTGCCAAGGCCAAGGTGGGCGACGTGATCGTGAAGGTCGACCCGCGCTACTACCGCCCGACCGAAGTCGAAACCCTGCTCGGCGACCCGACCCGTGCCCGCGAAAAGCTGGGCTGGACACCCAAGATCACGCTGCCGGAGCTGGTAAAGGAAATGGTCGAATCCGACTACACCAGCGCCAAGCGCGACGCGCTCGTGAAGATGGCCGGCTTCCAGGCCTACGACTACCACGAGTAAGCGGGGCGAGCCTGACATGGACAAGAATGCGCGCATCTACGTCGCTGGCGACCGCGGTCTGGTCGGTTCGGCCATCGTCCGCAATCTCGAGGCGAAGAGCTACACGAATATCCTGAAGCGCACCCACGCCGAACTTGATCTGACCGACGCCGCAGCGGTCGATGCCTTCTTTGCCGAACACAAACCGGAATACGTCTTCCTGGCTGCGGCCAAGGTGGGCGGCATCGTCGCCAACAACAGCTACCCGGCCGAGTTCATCCGCGACAACCTGGCCATCCAGACCAACGTGATCCACAGCGCGTGGAAGCACGGCGTGACGCGGCTCATGTTCCTTGGTTCCAGCTGCATCTACCCCAAGCTGGCGCCGCAGCCGATGCGCGAAGACTGCCTGCTCACCGGCCCGCTGGAGCCCACGAACCGGCCGTACGCGCTCGCCAAGATCGCCGGCATCGAAATGTGCTGGAGCTACAACCGGCAGTACGGCACGAAGTACCTGGCGGTGATGCCGACCAATCTGTACGGGCCGGGCGACAACTACCACCCGGAAAACAGCCACGTCATCCCGGCGCTGCTGCGCAAGTTTCAGGAGGCGAAACAGCGTGAAGACAAGGCGGTAACTATCTGGGGTACTGGCACACCGCGGCGTGAGTTCCTGTACAGCGATGACATGGCGGATGCCTGCGTTTTCCTGCTGACCTTGTCGGATGAGCGCTATTCAAATCTGCTTGGCAGTGATGAATCGGTGAGCGGCAAATTCGAACCACCGTTGATCAATGTGGGCGTTGGTGAAGACGTCACGATTCGCGAACTAGCTGAACTTGTCGGTAAGGTTGTGGGCTTCGAAGGAAAGCTCATATTTGACACTAGCAAGCCCGACGGCACACCGCGCAAACTCATGGATGTATCCAGATTGCGCGCGATCGGATGGAGTGCGCCGACGAAATTGCAAGATGGAATTGAGTGTGCACTTGCCGATTTCATTAAATACGCCCGAATGAGTGCATAGGAATTTTGAATCTTCGTGGCAGTTTTTGGCACCAAAAAATATCTCTTAGATGAAAAAAAAAGAGCCGCAATCTGTTGAAGAAAAAACAGTGGTTTCCGCAGCCAAGTGGGGAGCGGCAGGTACGTTGGCGCGAATTGCTGTTCAAATCGTCGCTCAACTGATTCTTGTGCGCTTGCTCGGTCCGGAGGCTTTTGGTGTTTATGCTGTCGGTGCCATAACCCTGGGTCTAGCGGCGTTTCTCGTTGATATGGGGGTTGGGCCTGCGCTAGTACAAAAGCAGAAACTGTCTGATGCTGATGTTCGGTATGCGTTTACATTGCAGCTGATGATCGGCATATCAATTTCGGTTCTTCTGTTTTCTTTCTCTCCTTGGATTGCGCGGGTGTTGAATCAGCCTGATTCAACACCAATCTTGAGGGTTTTGTCAGTTGTTTGTCTAATTAGTGCGGCCTCTTCAGTCTCTCAGAATATTTTACGGCGCCGACTGGATTTCAAGAACCTTCATTTGGGGCAGGTTTCATCTTTTGTTTTCGGTTACTTCCTTTGCGGTGTAGTTCTTGCCTTCATGGACTACGGCGTTTGGGCGATAGTTGCATCTGTTGTGATGCAGAATCTTTTCTTTGCTGTTTGGGTCGTGCGTGTGAGCGCTCATCCAAAGGGCTTGATTTTTGTACATCCAGAAGGCGCTCAATCGATACTCCGGTTCGGTACGAAAGCTTTTCTGACCAATCTCTTGAACTGGGCTATTTCTAATATAGACCGTCTGGTGGTGGCTCGGTTTTTTCCGGGCCACGGTCTGGGAATCTACAATACAACCTACAATCTCATTTTGGCTCCGACTGGCCAGGTTCTCGGAGTTCTTCAGTCTATATTGTTTCCCGCAAGTGCCAGGTCGCAGGCAGATCGAAAAAAGCTATTGGCGGTTTGTCGCGCTGGACTAAACGTTGGATCAATTTTAATTGTTCCGGTTTTTTCAGCGATTTCCGTCATGGCTTCTGAGATTGTTTCGATTCTCTACGGCGAAGCGTGGTCAAGTGCTGCCCCAGTGCTTTCCGCCATTTCTGTTGCGATGATTCCTTACTGCTTGATGGGAATATTGACACCTGTTTTATGGGGGGTTGGAAAGGTAGAAGTAGAGGGCAAGGTTCAAGTGGTTTCTATTTTTGTTCTGATTGTTTTGGCGGTTGTTGCATCTTCCGTTTCTTATGTGGCAGTTGCCTGGGCTGTTGCGGTTGCATTTGTTTTTAGATTTGTTGCGATTCTCTATGTGTTTTGCTCGGAGTTCGAGGTTGCGTTTGGGTCAATGTTAAAAGAGATTTTTCCTGGTTTGATTCTCGGCTCCTGCGCGAGCGTTTTTGTATTGAGTGTACTGGCGTTTTCTGAAGTGCGAAATATGGGTTTGCCATTCTTGGAGGTTTTAATCGAATCGGTTTTGTTTGTGATTGGTGGTTTTCTTGCTCTGCCTTTTGTGTTTCGAACGCTTTCATTTGATGGCGCAGGCCTGTTGCTTAAAGTAATCGGTAAATACCGTTTTCACGCTGCAGTGATGTTGACTCGAGAGCTCACTAAGATTCAGTCGAGCAAAGCGAATTTGTGATTGAGTGATTGATTGGGGCTATGAGCTATTTATTTATCGCCGGGCCGTTTTTACTGGTAGTCGTCGTAACGGTGTTCGCGATCCTACTGGGCATCTTGGGTTTGCATGCACGAACCCGCTATGAATCGCTCGTATTCCCGACGTTGATTGGTTTGCTCGTGCTTAATCTCGCGGTGCAGCCCATCCTCATCGGTCGTGATCTGAGAACGCTTTTCTTTGGCGTTGACTTTCTGCAGTCGGGTTTTCAATCGGCAGGATTTGCGTACTTCGGAAAGACGTTAATCTATCTTACCTTGCTTGTTGCCATGATTGAGGTGGTACATCAAGTTGTCGCTAGAGTTGGTCGAAAAAAGAATGGCTCTCATGTTATTTTTGCTGCATTTTTGTTCTACTTTTTTACGGCATATATTCTCCCCGGTTTCTTCGGGGAGGTGCGAGCAATTGCACATTTCTATTTTTATCTCCCGCTGATTTTTGCAGCAGTGTATTTCTCGGCGGCCAACGATCCAAGGCGTGTCGTGATTTGTTTTAGGAACGCAATTGGCCTCGTGCTAGTGGCAACGATTGCAGTTGCATTGGTAAAGCCTGAAATGGTTGTACAGCAGCATTTTCGCAGCGCCATCCCCCTCTTTGATTTCCGTATCTGGGGGCTTGCGGCCCATCCTAATGCTTTTGCGCCGTTAGCTCTGTCTTTCTTAATGCTACTAAAAACAGAGCCTTTCGGAAGCCGCTTTGTAACTGTTGCTGCTTGGGGGCTTGGGGTTTCCGCAGTCGTGCTGGCCCAATCCAAGACAGTGTGGGTTGTGGCTATTTTCTTGCTCGCTGTACATCATTTTTTTCGATTGCATCGTGAAATTCGCAAAGGAAATGCGTCAGTATTTTCTGCCATCGTTATTGGTGGAAGTTACGTTGGGGCGATTTTTTCTTGCCTGATAATTCTTGCTTGGTCATCGGGCCTGACAAACTTCGATATGTCTTGGCTGAGAGGGGTGGATACAAAAGCCCTTTCTACGCTTAGCGGCCGAGACGTCATCTGGGAATACAGTCTTCGAGAGTGGAGAGAAAACCCTATTTTTGGATATGGGCTTGATCTTTGGGGGGATGAGTATCGGCGAGCTATGGCATTGCCTACCGCGTACCATGCACACAACCAATTTATTCAAACGTTGGCAGCGTCAGGGGTAATTGGCGCGTTTGGCCTGCTTTCATACGGACTAACTCTGGGATGGAGGGCGCTCAAAATTGAGCCTAATTACAAACCGTTGGCTCTTTCTCTGTTTCTTATGCTGTTGATTCGGTGCTTTTCGGAGCCTCCTTTTGAATTGCGCTCGATTGCTGATGCGAATGTTATTCTTCACCTCTGTTTGTTCGCATTGGCGGTTTCTTCTTTGAGACGCTCCTCTTTGAATGGTGGTGCTGTACATGCCCATTAAATTTTCAATCATTACATGCACTTGGAATAGCACTGGCACGCTACAACAAACGCTTGATTCAGTTCTCTCTCAGGAAGGGTGCAGTGTCGAACACATTTTTGTTGATGGCGGTTCTACTGATGGAACATTAGAATTAATTGAGCGTTACGGGCGTGCTGATGTCGTTGTTGAGAATGTGCGCGGGGGGATTTCTCGTGCAATGAATGAAGGGGTTAGGCGAGCGACCGGTGATGTTATTGCGCATCTGCATTCCGATGATTATTTTTATAGCCCGCGTACTTTAGCAAGCGTTGAAGATGCGTTTTCTAAATCTTCTTCGCGATGGCTGGCTGGTCGAATTTCCACACTCCGCGATGGCGTCATCACTGGGCCGCAACCACAAAGAGAATTTAACCCTTCACGCTATCGTTCTCGGGGTTACTTTATCGCTCACCCTGCGACTTTTTTAAGTCGGACTCTTTTTGAAGAGGTTGGCGGATTTAATGAACGCCTTCGGTATGCAATGGATATTGATCTTTGGCTTAGGTTGATCGCAATAGAATCGCCAATAGAACTAAATGAGATTTTAACGGTTTTTCGGGAGCATCCTGGTAGTTTATCTACTTCTCAGAGAAGAGAAGCTCGCTTAGAGGAGCGGCGCGTGAGAATGGCGGATCCTCATATCTCTTATCCTGAAAAGGTTTTGTGTGCTTTTCGACTTTTTCGGTCGCTAAGAAGTGCGTGAGGTCGTAAGTGCTTACTATTTTTAGGGTGGCAAATTTTCTGTGGCGTTTTAAAATTCCTTTTTTTCCAAGGTTTTTGTACGGATTAAATCGAATACTTTTTTCTGTTGTTTTGCCTCCTTCTGTTAAGGTGGGGAAGAATGTTGTTTTTGGCTATTCTGGACTCGGTATCGTGGTGCATGGGAGATGTTGTATTGGCGATCGCGTTCAAATTGGGCCAAATGTAACAATCGGTGGGCGTTCTGGCATCTACGATGTTCCCGTTATTGAAGATGACGTATTGATCGGTGCTGGGGCCCGTGTTCTAGGCGCTGTTCGTCTTCGTCGCGGTTGTCGTATTGGTGCAAACGCGGTTGTGCTATCAGATGTGCCTGAGGGGGCGACAGCCCTAGGTGTTCCCGCACGTGTTTTGAAAGTGCACCGATGAAGATTTCTCTTTCTGTGTTGATTAAGACTCTCAATGAACAGTCAAAGATTGCTGATTGCTTGAGTGCGGTCTTTTGTGCACTGGAGGAATGGGGTGGGGAGGCCGAGGTGATCGTTGCTGACTCCCGTTCGACTGACGAAACCGTGAATATTGCGAGAAAATATTCAGTAGGTATTGTTGAGCTCGCCAATGGCGAAAGTCGCGGTTGTGGTGTCGGTGTCGAATTGGGTTATCAGTATTCTGTATGTGAGTACGTGTTGATGTTGGATGGCGATATGCAGCTTCAGCCAGGTTTCTTGTCAACCGCTTTTGCGGCTATGGAGGCGGATTCTCGTATTGCTGGCGTAGCCGGCATCTTGGAAGATACTGTCATTCGCAATAAATTTGATAGATATCGGAAGAAGAAGGGGGCGGCTTCGATTGCGATTGATGAGCCGTGGCTTGGTGGCGGTGGCCTATATCGAAGAGCTGCGATAGTTGATGCAGGTGGGTATGCAGGTAATCGAAATTTATTAGCGTATGAAGAGGCTGAGCTTGGTTTGCGTCTGCGGAGCAGAGGGTGGAAGCTGCAGCGCTTACCAATACCTTATGTAAAACATACCGGCCACAGTCTGACCACTTTAGAGTTGATTTTCCGTATTTGGATGAATGGTCGTATCAAGGCTGGAGGTGTGTTATTACGTGGCGCATTAGGTGAACCATGGTTTATACATGCGCTGCGTATGCAAGTTCATCCGTTGATGGTTCTTGGCGCTTGGCTGACTTTTTTTGGGGCCCTGTCGGCAGGAGCGATATATGTAAGCTTGTCCGTTCTTGCACTTAACGCCGTCGCATTTGTTATTCAAGCGCTGAGGCGTCGCAGTATAAGCGATTCATTTTTTTCACTGCTTTTGTGGCATTTGTCTGCCGTAGGTCTTGTACAAGGTATATTTAAGCCATACACGCAGCCACTCTCCAAAGTGGAGAGCCGTGTTCTTGTTCCTTCTCGACGACTAAAGGCGAAATTTGACCAACCCCGCAATGGGCAGGTTCAGTGACAACGCTTCACTCAATCAAGATTTCTGCGGTGCTAGCCTTAGCGGCATTGTTTCCTCAATTGCTGCTCGCGACAGATCAACATAAGAATGACCAGGTTGGTTCTGCAGCGACTTATGATTTTTTACAGCTTGCGATGCACGGCAATGTGGATGTGGTTCGTGCTGAGCGAACACCTAGACCCCGTAGCTTCGCAAATACAGCCGAATGGAACGCGATAAGGCAATCCCTCACAGAGGGGGAGCGAAGGGCGGGGTTTTCAGCGCTGTTGAAAGATCTCGAGTCTCATATAAGTAGCGGAGGCATCACTGATTTTGCATCGCTTGAAAAGGGCCAAGGCTATACCGCTTGGGCGAAAGGTAGTCTATCGATTAAGAGACAGGTGGATGGAGCTAAACGGATTGCCCAAGGACTTGCATTTGCCGCCATGGTAACTGGTGACATACGTTATGTCGAAGCAGCCCGAAGGCATCTGCGCGCGCTTGCGGCGCTCGACCCACAGGGGGCTACCGGCGTTAAAAGCGAAGACTTGTCTGCGCGTCATGTTGCCTGGACATTGGCACTTGGCCTTGATTGGCTGTATCCGTACTTGTCAGTGGATGAGAGACGAGTGTTTGTAAGAGCTATTTCCGTACGGATGGAGGGTTTCGCCGAGAGCTTGGTGAGAGGTTCACGACCTCTGGAGCAGAAGCCGCTTGATTCCCATGGAAACGAGGTGCTTGGCGCGCTCGCAGAAATAAGCGTGTTGTTGGCTGGTGAGACGGAGCTCGCAAATCGTTGGATGAATGAGTTTATTCCAGCATATACGCGTTTGCTTTCTCCGTTTGGCGGAGCAGATGGTGGCTATGCCAATGGCACTGCATACGCTGTTTGGGATTTGCATGATTACTCCATGCGTCATTGGGATACCCTGAAAAGATCTATGGGAATAGATCTCACCGATAAGCCGTGGGTGCGTAACATCGGCCGGTTTTTTGTCTATTTCATTCCTCCAGGTACGCCGGATGGTAATTTTGGTGATGCGGCAGAGTCGGCTATGCCCGGCACTTGGGCGCTCACTGCACATGCTTATGCAGACAGAGTCACTGATCCGCTGTACAGCTGGTATGCAAGCCAATGGTTCCAGCAAGATGTGAAGACATTGGAATTGCTTGTCGCTCCGCTTCGGTCTCCGGCGCCTGCATCTTTTCCTGAAGGTACTCCGAATGCGGCTTTTTTTGCCGACATTGGTGCGACTGCAATGCATTCGGATCTTCGCGATCGCGGCCGTACCTCAGTCTATTTCCGAAGCAGCCCTTACGGCGCAGTGAGCCACGCTCATGCAGATCAGAATAGTTTCAGCATGAATATCGGCGGTCGCCGAATTTTGATTGATAGTGGCTACTACGACTACTTCGGTTCACCGCATCATTACGGCTGGACGAAAAGAACAATTGCACATAATGCGATCACGTTTGACGGAGGGCAGGGGCAGGATGATCCGAAGCGCCCTTGGGGAGAAGAAACGTCTAAAGGCAAGATACTGGGTTTTTCTACATCGGCCGAATCGGACTGGGTTGTTGGCGATGCTACCGCTGCTTACAGAGGTGCCGTATCTTCGGCACGCAGGGGGCTAGTTTTTATCCGGCCTGGCACAGTGGTGGTATTTGACCATCTGAGTGCTGCACAACCCAGACAGTGGGAATGGAATATACATGCTCTTAATCGTTTTGAGGTCGAAGGCGACGGCCAACTGAAGGTTACCGAAGTCGACGTGCGAGCCTGCATCGACTTTTATGCAAATGCAGACACAGGGTTTAACCAGATGAACCGATTCTCCGCAGAACCGGAACGCTCGAATTCTTTGACCAGGCCGAACCAATGGCATGCTCAGTTCAAGGTGCGGCAGCCTCAAGTTGGATTCCGTTCAATTGCTGTCATTGACACCGACTGCCGTTCTAAAGGGCGTCATTCAGTAAGATTTTCCGGCGATAGAAGCGTCCTGGTGTTGGGTGAACGAGTGTTGACCTTCGACGGAGATGTAATCCGTCTGGAGAATAAAGGCATCCAATGAGACAACGATCTGTGTGGATGCTTGGGACGTCACCGACCGGGAAGGGGGGTATAGCATCCGTAATCCATCAGTACACTGCGGGCGGACTGATTGATGGCAATCGAGTAGTGTTTGTGGCAACACATCATGACCGTAATTCCCTTGGCCGTTTTCTACCTTTCTTTCTTGCGGCTTCCAAGCTTTGGCTTGGATTACTGCTGGGCCGCGTTGCTCTGGTTCATGTGCACTCATCATATGGCGGAAGCTTCTGGCGAAAGCTCGGTCTTGTACTACCTGCTATAGCCGTCGGCGTACCTGTGATCACGCACCTGCATGGTAGTCAATACATGGATTTCTATGCATCCGGCGGTCGTTTCACACAATACTGTGTGCGCTTTCTTTTCCGCCGTTCATATCGAGTAGTTGCGCTTTCAAGTGAGTGGCAGGATTGGGTTCGTAGCGTTGAGCCTGACAGCAAGGTAACTGTGCTTTTCAACTCTCTCGCTCATTCGACTGGGACGCAAGACAGCGGACTACTATCCTTGAGGCCCACAGTACTTTTTCTTGGCAGGGTGGGAGAACGAAAAGGAACGTTTGATCTGCTTACGGCATTATCGAAAGTGGTGCAATCAATTCCCGAAGCCAGGCTGATTATTGGAGGCGATGGCGACATTTCACGACTAAACAGTGAGATCGAGCGACTGGGTCTAGGGGGAAATGTCAGCTACGTCGGATGGGCTGATAACACAGCGAAGGAGGCTTTGCTGCGTGAGTGCTGGGCTTTCGTACTGCCTTCTTATCATGAAGGATTGCCAATGGCTATTCTTGAGGCAATGGCTTTCTCGCGAGCAGTTGTCTCTTGTCCTGTTGGCGGTATATCGCAAGCGGTGATCAATGGCGTGACCGGTTATCTGGTTCAGCCCGGTGATATTGAGGCTCTGGCCGACTGTCTACGAGGCGTGCTTTCAGACAAGGCGACCTCCGTGAACATGGGGCGTATAGGAAGAGAAAAATTTGAACAGTATTTTTGCCACGAAGCTGTCTGGCCAGAAATCTACGCATTATATGAACAAGCCACTAATGGTTTAATGCCAGCGAGTGGAAGCGGCAGGTCAAAGGGGTAATTCAGTTATGTCCTTGGTTTCTTTCAAACGTATGGGATGGCTTGCTAGGCGACTGAGCCGCATGTATCCAGCCGAGGTGCCGTATAGAGTGGCGAGTGTCCTGCGCGCCACCGCACAGCAGCACGGTTTTCTCGACGCATCGCGTGTTCCCGAGCGAGAGATAGGCGCACGTTTTGGATCACCTTGGGTCGGTACACCTGACAATAATCTTGCAGATCCGGCGGCCGTGTTCCAAGTTGCTCACAGTTTGCTGGATGATGGTGTTCAGGTGTTTGATGTTTGCGTACCAATAGGAAGTTCTATCGCGGATTGGAATGCCGATCCGAAAACAGGTATATCGATTCCAACGACCTTTGGTCTTGGGATCGACTTTCGTCATATCGCAAATGATGTGGATATCAAGCATCTTTGGGAGTTGAATCGACACACCTGGTGGGTTCCGTTGGCGCAAGCCTATGCAATCAGTGGTGACCGTGTTTGGCTCGACGCAATTGAGTGCAGCCTTGACGATTGGCTCATGCAGTGCCCTTATCCCTTGGGCGCGAACTGGTCTTCGCCAGTGGAGCATGGTATTCGCCTAATAAACTGGAGCATAGTCTGGCATTTGACGGGTGGAGAGAATTCGCCTCTTTTTTCAGGTCCCACCGGCCACGCCAGGCTTGAAAAATGGCTTGCTTCAATCTATCAGCACATTCGTTTTGCGCGCGACAACTATTCTTTCTATTCATCCTCCGATAATCACCTTATAGGTGAGGCTGCGGGTATTTATGTTGCCGCAAACACTTGGGGGGTCTGGCCGGAGGTGCGCAAGATGGGACAGCGCGCGAAGGCGTTGCTGGAACGCGAAATGATGCGGCAGTTCTCAAGTGACGGCGTGAATCTCGAGCAGGCGTTCTGCTATCACAAGTTCTCACTTGAATTCATGGTCGCAGCGCTGTTGAGCGGCGAGGCCAACGGTGAGCTCTTTTCTGAGTCATTCCATCAACGGCTACTTGCATCAATCCGGTTCATGGCTGCAATGACGGATTGCGAGGGCAGGACTCCAGCGATCGGTGATTCCGACGACGGGCTCGTATTTCGCCTTGTTGGAGACGGCACATCCTCGGCCTATGTGGCGATGCAGATGTTTGGCGCGTCCTACTACGGTGTGGCTGACTTGCAGGACAAGCTGCAGAAGCTCGGGCACGCGCGAGCTGATGCCATCTGGCTGAAACTTCCATCCGGGAAGCGTAGCGTCGTGCCGGGAACCTCGTCGCAATTGCCTGAGCGTTTTGTCGAAGGAGGGTATCTGCTATTTGGCAGGGATCTGCATGACTCAAATGAGTTGCGAATCGTAATGGATGTTGGGTCGTTGGGCTACAACCGAATTTCCGGACATGGACATGCAGATGCGCTGGCCTTGCTGCTGTCTTATCAAGGCAAGGATTTCCTGATCGATCCCGGCACATATTGCTACAACGCGGCCCCTGAGTTGCGTCACTACTTTCGTGGTACTTCAGCGCATAACACCGCTGTGGTGGATGAAGTGGATCAATCCGTCTATGGTGGCAGCTTCCTCTGGCTGCGTGATGTTCATTGCCGGATCCATCGTCTTGATGAAAATTCCGATGGCGTGCTAGTGGAGGCGAGTCACGACGGCTACATGCGACTACATGATCCCGTAACCCATATCAGGACAGTGCGCTTCAATCGTCATCAGCTTACGCTTGATATAGAAGACCGATTCGATTGCAAGGAATCTCACAGTTGCTCTTTGCACTGGCATATTGCAGCCGAATGCACGGTTGATTCAATAGAAAATGGCTGGTCGGTATCACGGGACGGCATCGAAATGCAGTTTCAGATCGAATTTGAGCGGGGGCGCTCCGAGCTGGTTTCAGGGCGAGTCGCCCCACCGTTGGGTTGGGTGTCACGGCGTTTCTACGAGAAACAGCCGAATCCGGTTATTTGTGTGCAGGGTAATTTTGATTCGACGACTGTCGTGAAAACCCGAATCACCTTGGTTTCATAAGTGTTTGAGCGTATCTCTGAATGAAGATCTGGTTTGAACTGACCAATTCCCCTCACATCAACATGTTTGCGGCCATGATTCGTGATCTGGAGCGTGAACATGAAGTCATCATTACCTGCCGCCCATTGGCAAATACCGTCGACCTGTTGGATCTGCATGGATTTAAATACGAGGTCGTAGGTGTCCATTACGGTGGAAAACTCTCCGCAAAGATTTTTGGCTTTCCGGTGCGAGTTATGCAGTTGCGCCGATATTTGGCCGGCAAGAAGATTGATGTCGGGATTTCGCAGAGCTCCTTTCATTCGCCTGTCGTATCACGTCTGCTCGGCGTGCGCAGCATTTACATGAATGACAATGAACATGCGATGGGAAATATTCCAGCCTTCATCTGCGCGAACACGATCATGGTTCCGGAGTTCCTGAGCATGGAAAAGCTCAGGAAGCAATATGCGAATCCGAAAAAAATCGTTCAATATCCAGGCGTCAAGGAGGGTATTTACCTTTGGGAGCTTGACGAACGACTGCAGGCAAGTGAGAAGCCCAATACGAAAACAAAATCACGTCCCGTCGTCTACGTGCGGCCAGAACCATGGACGGCCCAATACTATAAGGGTAGCCGCAACTTTCTCGACGACCTGCTTCTTGGAATGAAGGACCATGTGGACATCGTTCTTTTGCCACGAGGCAAGGAGCAAGGCAAGCACTACCAGTCTGAAGGTTTCTCAGGAATTCGGGTTGTAACGACAGCTCTGGATATTGCTGATATTGCGCCTGACTGCGATCTGTTTATTGGTGCGGGCGGAACGATGACTCGTGAGATGGCTGTGCTGGGAATTCCAACCATCTCTGTCTATCAGGATGAGCTACTGGACGTCGACCGTTATCTGCTTGAGGTCGATGCATTCAGGCATAGTCCTCAGCTCACCGCTCGGGAAGCACTCGAATTTCTTAATCAGGCAACACACAGGCCTCCCAATCGAGAACTTCTGGAAAAGGGCCGTGCGGCTTACCTGCTGATCAAAGATACTCTCTTGAATAACCGATAGATCGTGGAGATATAAATGATTCGTCTGGCAGTAGTGGGATTGGGCAAGATGGGACTTTCCCATCATGCGATGATTAACGCCCATCCGCGTGTTCAAGTCAAAGCGATTTGCGATTCTGCAGGATATGTTCTCGATGTTCTGAACAAATACACTGGCGTGCCAACCTATACGGATTTCGATGCAATGCTGCGAGAGGTTGAACTGGATGCCATCATTGTGGCAACCCCGTCGACACTTCATGCACGCATGGTGCGCGCTGCCCTCGAAAAGGGCTTGCATGTTTTCTGCGAAAAGCCGTTTTGTCTCGCTACGAGTGACGGTAAGGAGCTTACGCAGCTTGCCAATGAGAAGAGGCTGGTTACTCAGGTTGGATACCATAACCGTTTCGTAGGAGCTTTCCGGGAGGTGAAGAACCTTCTCGAAGCCAGTGCCATCGGCGATGTAACACACGTTTTGGCTGAGGCATATGGCCCGGTTGTACTGCGCCCGAAGGGAGCTACATGGCGGACGCAGCGGTCGGAAGGTGGTGGGTGCCTGTATGACTATGCTGCGCATCCGCTCAATCTTCTGACCTGGTACCTCGGCACACCAGTAGGTGTTGGCGGTACTGTGCTGAACAGCATTTTCTCAAAGGAAACCGATGACGAAGTACTTGGGACTGTTTTTTATCCCGACGACGTGAATGCACAGATTTCAGTAAATTGGTCTGATGAATCGGTCCGGAAAATGACGACGAAGATGACGATCTGGGGTACCGCTGGCCGCATATATGCAGATCGTCAAGAGTGTCAGGTATTTCTGCGAGATACTGCAAATATTCCCAAGGGATATGAGCAGGGCTGGAATGTGCGGTACACAACCGAATTGACTAATGAGGTTTGGTTCTATATGCGCGGTGAAGAATACTCTGCGCAACTGGACTATTTTGTCGAGTCAATCGAACGTGGAAATCTGGATAATGTTAATTCATTTGCCTCCGCTTTGGAAACCGACGTGTTGATGGCGATGATGATTGCTGATGCCGGTAAAGGCGCCGCAACAACATTGAATGGCGCACCCACGGACGCGCCAAAGAAGAAAAAACGCTTCTTCTTTGGTTGAAATCAATTCGGGATCGGAGTTTTTGAATGGATCGCTTGCTTTTTGGTGACAACCAGTTCTTTGGTGTCAACCACATGTCCGAAGAAAAGGCGCGAGCTCAGCTCATGCGCTTTCAGGATATTAACGCTGTCATCGATGTGCTGGATACCGCTTATGAGGAAGGTGTTCGCACATTCATGTGCACGACACATGATCGCATCTCATTGGTTTGTGATCATGTACGTGCCAATCCTGATAAGTACAAGGATTTTTTGTTCTACCCATGCATGCCTTATGCACACAAGTATGCCAATGCTGTCACGGAACATGGCATTCTGGGTGCGTTGAAGCGATTTCTTCCGAACGAAGGCTTGCTTGACGCCGCAATGCGCGGCGGTATGTCTCTTGCAAAAAAAGATATCGAAGGCATAACCACCTTGCTGGTAGATGCTGAAATGAAGATGTTCCAGGGGCTGAATACACCTGTTATTTTTCTTCAGAATGTAATTGTCGATCTGCTGCTTGGCCTGGGTTTCAAGGATGCATTCCGGATTTTTGCAAACCATGTCAGAACGCGTTATAACGCCGAGCCTGGTTTCATCACGATGAATATGCCGATGCTTCTGGATGTACTCGATGAAGTCGGAGTAGAGAATCCTGTTGTCTGCTCCAATATCAACAAGATCGGGTTCCGTATGTGTGGTGGCTTTCCTGCCTATGAGAAAGCGCTGCGAGAGCGCAAGTTCAGGGCGATCGCGATGTCAGTTTTTGCTTCCGGGGCGATTCCGGCTAGAGAAGCAATCGAATGGATCTGCCAACAACCCAATATCGAATCGATCGTTTTTGGCGCATCTAGCCGTGGGAATATCCGTAACACACGGGAGCTCGTCGATCACTATTGGCAGAAATGACTATCCGGAGGATTTGCGGATGAAAGAGGTTTTTCTTGTGGCTGGTGCGCGGCCAAATTTCATGAAAATCGCACCTGTTGTGCGAGCCATTCGCGCACATGGCGAGCTGTCCTATCGAATCATTCATACGGGTCAGCATTACGATCGTGAAATGAATGAGGTTTTCTTCGAAGAGCTCGGCATACCAGAGCCTGACGTGTTCATGGCTGCAGGCGGAGGTTCCCATGCACAACAAACCGCAAAGATAATGGTGGCATTTGAGGAGTATTGCCAAGCTCACCGGCCGGATGTTGTGCTGGTTGTGGGCGATGTAAATTCCACGCTTGCCTGCTCCATAGTCGCGAAGAAACTATGTATTCCTGTGGCGCACATCGAGGCGGGGCTGCGCAGCGGAGACATGTCCATGCCGGAAGAAATCAATCGGTTGGTAACGGACAGTATTTCAGATTGGTTTTTTGTTACGGAACCAAGCGCAGTAGATCACTTGAAGAGAGAGGGAAAGCGGGACGAGACTATCTTCCACGTCGGTCACGTCATGGTAGACAACGTACTGTACCAAGCTGAAAAGCTGGAGCTGTCCGATACGTCGGTTTTTGAGACTGAGGTTTTCAAGAAACAGGCGATTTCTGCAGCCGGGCGTTACGGCGTGGTCACCCTTCATCGCCCAAGCAATGTTGATGATGCGGCAATGATGAACCAGATTGCTGGAGCACTGAAAGAGATCGCAGTTGATCTGCCATTGATATTTCCCGTGCATCCTCGAACTCGCAACAACCTGGAAAAATTTGGCATAGATCTTGGCGGGAATGTGACCCTTGTCGGCCCGCAGGCTTATATGCCATTTCTAAATCTTTGGAAAGATGCCGCTGTAATCCTCACTGACAGTGGTGGCTTGCAGGAAGAAACGACAGCCTTAGGTGTTCCTTGCATCACCATTCGGGAAAACACCGAGCGCCCGGTTACGGTTGATGAGGGATCGAACGTGCTGGTAGGGACAGATCCCGACCGGATCATCACTGAAGCAAGGAAGGTTCTCCGAGGAGAAGGTAAGCGTGGCCGTCGGCCTCATCTTTGGGATGGAAAGGCCGCTGAGCGAATCGTCGAAATCCTTTGTGCCGAACTTTCCTCTCAATAACCGGATATCGCACAGGGGACGCGCTTTGCGCGTCCCCTTTTTTGTTAATCCAGTGAGCAACCTGCGGCATTTGTTATTGCACCTGCTGGAGTTCCGGCGCAAAGGTCAGTGATGTCTGCAATGCCGTCATTATCGCGATCTATCAGTGAAAGATCCTGAGTGTAGACGATGCGAGTTTCAGCGGGTTGCAGCGCTATTGGCCAAGTAACGGTTTCTTCCGTAGAGAAATCGAAGTAGTTCCCGCAAGACTCGGGAGCACTGGCTTCTGTCGGGCACGGGAAGGTTTCTGTGTATGCGGAATGATTGGAAAGAAGGCTTGAACGAACCGTCGCTTCCTGAGGACTGATTTCAACGATCTCGAGATTGGCAATACGAAGCGTTTTGCCATTGGGCAGCCGTTCGAAGTAAATGCGTGCGCCGATGTCCTGGGTACTTGGGTCTGATTCATTGATGGTTTTCGGTGACTTGAAGCTGAATGAATACCGTTTGAAGCCAGTCGATGTGCTGACGGACTCAAACGGGCTCAATGCTTCGAAGCCGTTGTTCCCGCCACCTCCTCGCCTGAGCACGACCGCAATCCCTGTAGCGCCGTCAGGCGCCTGAATGTCGAAGCTGACCCTGTAGCTTTGATCCTTGGTGACCGAGAACGGCGGAGATGCAATGAGGGTCGTCGAACCGCCCGCACGCAGTTCTACGCATTTTCCTGGTGCGCAGTTTTCCAAAGCGGCTGTGGACAGGGGTAATGTCTCGTTCCACGGAGTCCATGAGATGGGTGACTGATTTATCTTATGACCTATCAGATTTGTCGAGAGTATTTGATAGGTTGCAAACCCCGCTGATTCGAGCGCGCTTCCATCGATATCTCTGCCGCCAGTGGCTGCGGGTGCAGCCAGCGATGCGCTGCTGTTGCCAGTGCTCCTTCCCTGCCATTCAGAGAATGTGTAGGTTCTACTGAGAGAAGGGCTTGCTTCGCTGGCCATGCGAGGCGAGAACAGGGTGGAGTAACGGTTGCCAGAGAATGTCGCGAATCTGTCCGTGCTGCCGATTTTTGATTCCATTCGGATGGACGGAGAGGCGCTGGTCGTGAATATGAGGTTGTTCTCGATCACGTTGCCGGAAAGATCTCCGCGCGGATCGATGATGTTCATGTCTTCCAGCAGCCAGATCTCGTGGCGACGGCTCCCAAATACCTTGTTCTGGGAAACCGTGTTTTTAGAGCTGTTGTGAATAAAAATTCCATGATCGCTGTTTGAAACAGTGTTGGATGTGACTCTGATTTCTTCAGAGTGGTCATCGATGTAAATTCCCTCTGACTGGGATGTTGTTCCAACCGGTTTCCCATCTACCCAGCCTACCGAATTCGAAACGATGTTTCGGGCTATGACTCCGTTCGATGCTGCGCCTGTGGCATAAATGCCACCGCAATCGTCTAGAGCTAGACATGTCTGATCGACGATGTTGTCCTGCACTGTATTTGATGCTGCAAGACGGATGCCGTGATAACTGGTGTAGCGGATGAGATTGGATTCGATCGTGGAATCTCGTCCGAGATAGAGCGCGCCACGAGATGGTCTGGGAATGCGATAGTTCAGACCGTTGTTCAGTTCAACGCCGATCTCCGTGAAGGTGCTTCCCATGACCCTCAATATCTGCGCAAAGCCAGTCCCGGGTACCAGTCCGTTCACTGCCTCCATCCCGATCCTGGAGAATTCGGAGTCATTAATGTCCAGGTAGATAGCGCCCGGAGCATAGACTCCATAGTTTTCATGACGGGATATTTTCGAGTTTCTGATTTTCATCAGGCGCGTATTTGTCGCGTCGATGGCTGTACCACATTCCCGGATGTCAATTCCATCGAGGATGATGCCAGTTGTACCGGATGCGCTGACGCAGTAAGGCAACACAACGGCTCTGAGCGGCGTTGTAGTCGGCGTCACGGTGAGCGAAGTGTAAATTCCGTTACCGGATAAATCGTTCGCCCATTCGTTGGCCTTGTCGATCATCCAGCTCTGACCGCTGAAAAAGTAGCCCCAGCCTTTTTTCAGCTGAAAACTCGTAGCACGATCTAGATATATTCGCCTGCCGCTAACTTGTCGTACAGTTCGTTCTTCAAGCAGCCAGGCGTTCACGCGTACAGTTATCGGAGTTCCTGCAACTATTTTCTGTAGATGCTCCGTTGTCAGATCCGTCGAAGCCGTTACATAATCACTTCCATAGCCACCAGCTCCGTTTGCCACCAGATTTGAGTCTTCCGCATTTGCGAGGTAAATGGAGTTTGGCCGTGCTGTGTTGTACCCTGCGTTTGGATGGTGAGCTGGGGTGAGCGTGCGGTCTCCATTTATCAGCGATATGGCTGCGGGGATTTTCTGTTCAATTCTTATGGAGTCTATTTTTGCCGAAAACTTTCCGGGAGGGATTTCGACATCAATGCGTGCGTTTTTTAATTCACGGTTTGACTTGAAATCTTCGCTGATCGTCTCCCATTTTCCGGTACCGAAATAGCTTTTGGAAAGGCCGGCGTCGTCGAACGGATTTACACTTCGTCTGATAATGACGCGGATGCGTGTTCCTACTGCGGCGAAATATGAAAATCGCAGGGTGTAGTTGGTTTGCCCGGATAGTTCAAAGGAGGGGCTGTAATTGACTGTATTTCCCGTGCCAGTGCCACTTCGAAGCTGCAGGCAATATCCCTGTGAATTCCCGCAGGCAGACGACAAGTCGAGTATGGAGTCGTTGTTGGGGCTCCATGTTTTCCAGAGCGGTAGCGAGGATAAGAACTCTGAATCTGGAATTAGGTTAAATTGCCGGCTTACATGTCGACGATAGGAGTCAATCGTCCGCCACTCGTGAGCGGGAATTGCTACGCTTCCCTGAATAACTGGTTTTTCCTCTGTGCAAACATCGGGGTAGTGCGTATAGATAATAGGTAGGGAGCTGCTTCCACTCGTTATTATATTCAGTGTTTCAGTCCATGTTCGCCCACATCTTAACTTGACGATATCACCAGCCACAAGCTGCGCTGCCGATATTCTCCCCAGAGATTGCCAAGGGCCATTCGACGCGTTTCCAGTAGGGTTTTGTTCAGTGCCAACCCAATTGTCGTTGCCGAATTCGGAGTCAACGTAGTACGTCCGGGAATGAGAAATTGGGCTGAAAACGACGAGCGAGGTAATCAGCGCGGTGAGGAGAGAGTTTAATGAATGCATGGCAATATGCTTCTCGGTAAAGCGATGGGGACGAAGAGCTGGGGAGCACCTGGCTGAGCGTGGTTGGTGGAGGGAGAGCGATAGGATTGGAACGCGCTGGCACCATTACAATTATCGCGCGAGCTAACGAGAACCTTAGCCCACTGATGACTTCGTTCGAGTTGTCCGACCCTTGCGTAGCCGGCCAATCCGTTGATTCAGCAAGCAGATACTGGCTTTTGTTCAACCACAGTGCCGTAACATTTAGACACGATTAGAGGCTCGGGAGAAGTTCAAACCGCATCGGCATGAACCGCCCCGGGTTTTCTAAATGTGCGTTGCTCGTGCAGATCCTCTTCACCATCCGCAGCGAGCGCCAGCTGGTCGAACAGCTCGACTACAACATGCTGTTCCGCTGGTTCGTGGGCCTGGGCATGGATGACGCGGTGTGGGACCGCACCGTCTTCAGCATCAATCGCGACCGTCTGCTCGGCACCGACGTCGCACGCCAGTTCTTCCGGCGCGTATTGCACCTGGCCGAGTGGCAGGGCTTCGTGTCCGACGAGCACTTCAGCGTCGATGGCACGATGATCGAGGCGTGGGCCAGCCACAAGAGCTTCGTGCCCAAGGACGGCAGCGGTCCGGACAAGCCGGCCGGGCGCAACCCCGAGGCGGACTTCAAGGGCAAGACGCGCAGCAACGCGACCCACCAGAGCACGACCGACCCGCAGGCGCGGCTGTACAAGAAGGGCGAGTTCGCAGAAGCGAAGCTGCGCTACATGGCGCACGCGCTCTCCGAGAACCGCAACGGGCTGGTCGTCGATGTCGAGAGCACGCAGGCCACGGGTCGCGCGGAGTGGGAGGCGGCGATCCGGATGATCGACCGCAGCGTACGCAAACCGGGCGCGACGGTGGGTGCGGACAAAGGTTATGACACGGCGGAGTTCGTTGCTGCACTCGAACGGCGCGGCATCAAGGCACACGTGGCGCGCAAGGTCAGCGGCAGCGCCGTCGATGGACGCACGGCGCGTGGCAAGGGCTACTCGATGAGTCTGCGCAGGCGGAAGATGATCGAAGAGGCCTTCGGCTGGATCAAGACGGTGGGTGGTTTGCGCAAGACGCGCCACAAGGGGCTGGAGAAGCTCTCGGGCCAGGCGCTGTTTGCGTTCGCGGCGTACAACCTGACCCGAATGCTGAGCCTGATGAGACCGGTTGCCGCGTAGCAGGGACAGATGCGTCCGCTGCGTGGCGAGCAGCCGGACGCGAGGGTGAGAGAACCCCGAATCAGACGCCACGGCGCACTTCCGGTGCCGGAAAAAACGAACGGAAGGACATGATCCAGAAGGATTCAAGGGTTTCTCACCAGCCTGTTAAGGGGACCAGCCGGCGGCCAACCGTTGACATCAAACGATAGAGCGCATCAGACACATGTATGCATTTGACGATTTGAGCAAATTCATCAAGGTTCTTGATCTGACGGTTCCGTGGGCACACTCCTACGCGGACATGCGACCGGGAAAGACAGACCTCGAGCGACGTGAGAACTATCGCGCAGCTGCGGTTCAGATCATTTGCGCCAAGCCGGATGTCGTGTTCTGGTGGGCGTTTCGCATCAGTGTCACCAAATCCGGTCGCCGTCTTGACGTCGACAACGTCGCGAAGACCATCATTGACTCATTCAGCGCGAGCCAGCTCAAGCGAGACGGATCCAAGTACTCTGATCTGGCTCTCTACGCTGATGACACCTTTGACGAAGTCAGAATCCTGCAAGTCATTGGAAATCCAAAAGTTAATGTGGATTCGACTCACATCGAGGTGTTCGCATGCATCCAGGAATGAGTCCGAACCAGTCACTCGGCCAACTCCTGTCGGCAGGCGGCCGCTTACGGGCTCGGCGTCAATATTGAGTCGTACCCAAGTCACACCAAACCACTCAATGAAACGCCTCCATCTCGCCTTCCTCGCCACCCTGCTGCTGCCGACCGCGCTCTGGCTCGCGGCCGATACGCTGCTGCCTGATCCATTCACCTATTTCTCGTTCCGCCCGGTGTTCATGCAGTACAGCGGGGTGATCGCGATCGCGGTGATGAGTGTGGCCATGCTGCTGGCGCTGCGCCCGAAGTGGCCGGAGCCGTGGCTGGGTGGGCTGGACAAGATGTATCGGCTGCACAAGTGGCTGGGCATCGCGGCGCTGGTGGTGGCGGTGCTGCACTGGTGGTGGGCGACTGGCACCAAGTGGATGGTGGGCTGGGGCTGGCTGGTGAGGCCGGCGCGCAAGCCCGGCGGCGGCGAGACGCTGGGCACGGTGGAGGCCTGGCTGCGCAGCCAGCGCGGCGTGGCGGAGTCAGTCGGCGAGTGGGCGTTCTATGCCGCGGTGGCGCTGATCGTGCTGGCGCTGGTCAAGCGCTTTCCCTACCACTGGTTTGTCAGGACGCACAGATGGATCGCGGTCGCCTATCTGGCGCTGGCCTATCACACGGTCGTGCTGACCAAGTGGGCCTACTGGTCGCAGCCGATCGGCTGGCTGCTGGCGGCGCTGCTGATCGGCGGCAGCGTGGCGGCGGTGCTCACGCTGACCGGCCGGATAGGCGCCGGTCGCAAGGTGCAGGGCCGCATCGTGTCGCTGACCGAATACCCGGCGCTGCAGGTGCTCGAAACCGCCATCGCTCTGGACGAGGGCTGGCGCGGCCACGCCCCCGGTCAGTTCGCCTTCGTGACGTCGAACAGCCGGGAAGGCGCCCACCCCTACACGATCGCGTCCGCCTGGAATCCGGCCGGGCGCCAGCTGGTGTTCATCACCAAGGCGCTGGGCGACCACACGCGCCGGCTGCGCGAAACGCTGAAGATCGGCATGCCGGTGACGGTGGAAGGGCCTTACGGCTGTTTCGACTTCGAGGACGCCCAGCCACGGCAGATCTGGGTGGGCGCAGGCATCGGCATCACGCCCTTCATCGCCCGCATGAAGCAGCGCGCCAGCGTGCCGGACGCCCGGGCGGTGGATCTGTTTCATCCGACGGCCGATTTCGATCAGACCGCGATCGACCGTCTCACCGCAGACGCGGCGGCGGCCGGCGTGCGCCTGCACCTGCTGGTTGATGCGCGCGACGGCCGCCTGAATGGCGAGCGCATCCGCGCCGCGGTGCCCGAATGGCAGACCGCCAGCGTCTGGTTCTGCGGCCCGCCGCGCTTCGGTCAGGCGCTGCGCGATGACTTCGTCGCCCACGGGCTGCCGCCGGATCGTTTCCATCAGGAACTGTTCGAAATGCGCTGAGGGGTGCGCGCCGTCGGACGATCACATTCGCCCTCTCCGTACATTTCCGCGCGCTTGCATTTGCAACACGCTGCAACGCCTCTCCCACAGATGATTGACACACGGGCAGGATGATCCTGCAATGCACCGTACCGTCGCGCGGTGCCGGAGAGGTGATCATCATGAACGGAAAGAAGGCAGCTGCCGCCGCACTGGCGTTAGGGCTGCTGGCAGCGAGCGAGGCATGGGCGGACCGGGGGCATCGGCATGGTTACCGTCACCGGCATTCGCATGTCGATATCGGCGTGGGCTTCGTGTTCGGGTCGGGTTACCGCCCGTGGTACGGCCCCGGGCCCTATTACTATCCGCCGCCCTACTACTACGGGCCGGCCTACTACCCGCCGGTGGTGATCGAGCGCTCGCCGCCGGTGTCTGTCGAGCGCGACCCGCAACCGGTGGCGCCGGCGCCGTCGATGTCTCCCCCGCCACAGCCGCCCAGCACCTGGTATTACTGCGCGTCCGCCCAGGGCTATTACCCCTATGTGCCGGAATGCCCGGAGGGCTGGCAGAGCGTGGCTGCGCAGCCGCCGCGATGAGGTCCGCATCATGAATACCCGTACCACCGCGCTGGCGCTGCTGCCTGTCCTGCTGCTGGCAGGCTGCGCGACGACACCCTCCGGCCCGAGCGTGATGGCGCTGCCGGGCAGCGGCAAGACGTTCGAACAGTTCCGTTACGACGACGCGCTGTGCCGCGACTATGCGCGCGACCAGACCGGCGGCACCGACGCCGACGAGGCGGCCACGCGTTCCGGCGTGCGCAGCGCGGCGGTCGGTACCGCGGTCGGTGCCGCAGCCGGTGCGCTGATCGGCGGCCGTGAAGGTGCGGCCGTGGGCGCCGGCACCGGCCTGCTGGTGGGCGGTGCCGCCGGCAGTGATGCGGCACAGAGCTCGGCGCGCGGCACGCAGCGGGGCTACGACCAGGCCTACATCCAGTGCATGTACGCGAAGGGCCAGCGGGTGCCGACCAACGGCCGCTTCGCCGACAGCGCAGCCCGCGCCCCGGCTTCGGTACCCGCCCAGGCACCGGCCCTGCCCGGTCGGGTGAATGCACCCTATCCCCCGCCGCCGCCGGGCCATCAGCCGCCGCCCGCGTCAGCACCGCCGGCCAGCGCCCAGTCCACAGGCGGCACCTGGTACTACTGCGAGTCGGCGCGGGAGTACTACCCCTATGTGCGGACCTGCCGCGACGGATGGCGTGCAGTCGAGGCCAGCCCGCCGCCGCCGGTGCGTTGAACGCTTCCGCCTGCGGAGGTGCGGGCGGGTCAGATCGGGAATGGACCGCAGCACGCTCCTGGCGCACGAACAGTCGATGCGTCACCGGGGGCGATCAGGAAACGGACCGCCCACGCACGCGGATCCACCCACCTCGCGCGCCGCGCACTCTGCAGTCTGCGCAGCGCAATGAGGTCAAATGGGGCCATAAAGGCATCAAGCTGCGCCGTACGGACAAGGCACGCGGGCGGGTCACCGCGGACTTCGCTGGATCAGGTTCAGGCTTCGCTGTCCGGGCAGCCGGCGCACGAAGCCCGTAGGGTGCCATCGACGCGTCCGGCGGTGGTTCGGGCGCGCATCGGATCAACAGCGCTGCGATCGCCCTGAGCATGCTGCCACCGCAGTGATGTGAATGATGGACATGACCGCCCGGCAAGCCGGATTCGGTGCCCGGCCCGATGCCATTCGCAACCCGGTAAAAGACGACGGGGGCATCAATGCCCCCGTCAGGTCAGAACCGGTCTGAACGTTCAGCCATTCGCGTGCGGACTGAAGACCTGCTCCGGCGGCGTGGCCGCAGGAGCAGGCTTCTCGGCAGGTCGCGGCACCCCCGCGACCTGCCACGCCATCAGGCGGCGAGCTGGCGTGCGATCTCGGCCTTCACGGCGGAAAGCGCTTCCGGCAGACGCTGCTGCAGACGCTCGAACAGTTCGTCATGCAGCGCGATTTCCTGCTGCCAGGCGGCCACGTCGATCGAAGTGATGCGCTCGAACAGTTCGCGGCTGAACTCGGTGCCGGCCCAGCTCAGGTCGTCGTAACGCGGGCTGGTACCGAACAGGTGCTCCGCACCTTCGGCGCCGCCGGCCACGCGATCCAGCATCCACTTCAGCACGCGCATGTTCTCGCCGAAGCCCGGCCACACGAACTTGCCGTTCTCGTCGGTACGGAACCAGTTCACGCAGAAGATGCGCGGTACGGCACTGCCCTGGGCCGACAGGTTCTGGCCGACGCGCAGCCAGTGCGCGAAGTAGTCGCTCATGTTGTAGCCGCAGAACGGCAGCATGGCGAACGGGTCGCGGCGCACCACGCCCTGCTGGCCGGCGGCCGCAGCGGTGGTTTCCGAACCCATGGTGGCGGCCATGTAGACACCTTCGATCCAGTTGCGCGCCTCGGTCACCAGCGGCACCGTGGTCGAACGACGGCCGCCGAAGATGAAGGCCGAGATCGGCACGCCGGCCGGGTCGTCCCAGGCGGGGTCGATGACCGGGTTCTGCGTGGCGGCGACGGTGAAGCGGGCGTTCGGGTGGGCGGCCTTGGCGCCGGTCTGCTTGGCGATGTCCGGCGTCCAGTCCTTGCCCTGCCAGTCGGTCAGGTGAGCCGGCGGTGTCTTGCTCATGCCCTCCCACCAGACATCGCCGTCGTCGGTCAGCGCGACGTTGGTGAAGATGGTGTCGGAGCGCAGCGAAGCCATGCAGTTGGCGTTGGTGCTGTCGTTGGTGCCCGGGGCCACGCCGAAGTAGCCGGCTTCCGGGTTGATCGCGTACAGGCGGCCGTCCTTGCCCGGCTTGATCCAGGCGATGTCGTCACCGATGGTGGTCACCTTCCAGCCCTCGAAACCCTTGGGCGGAATCAGCATCGCGAAATTGGTCTTGCCGCAGGCCGACGGGAATGCGGCCGCGACGTAGTGCTTCTGACCCTGCGGGTTCTCGACGCCGAGGATGAGCATGTGTTCGGCCAGCCAGCCTTCGTCGCGACCCATGGTCGAGGCGATGCGCAGCGCGAAGCACTTCTTGCCGAGCAGTGCGTTGCCGCCGTAGCCGGAGCCGAAACTCCAGATTTCACGGGTTTCCGGGTAATGCACGATGTACTTGGTGGCGTTGCACGGCCACGGCACGTCCTGCTCGCCGGCGGCCAGCGGCTTGCCGACCGTGTGCACGCAGGGCACGTACTCGCCGTCTTCGCCCAGTACGTCGTACACCGCCTTGCCCATGCGGGTCATGATGCGCATGTTCACCGCGACGTACGGCGAATCGGACAGTTCGATGCCGATCTGCGAAATGTGCGAGCCGAGCGGACCCATCGAGAACGGCACGACATACATCGTGCGGCCGCGCATGCAGCCGTCAAACAGGCCGTTCAGCGTCTGGCGCATGTCGGCCGGCGCCATCCAGTTGTTGGTCGGGCCGGCGTCTTCCTGGCGTTCGGAACAAATGTAGGTGCGGTCTTCGACGCGCGCCACGTCGGACGGATCGGACCAGGCGAGATAGGAATTCGGGCGCTTTTCGGGATTCAGGCGGCGCATGGTGCCGGCGGCGACCATGTCGGCACACAGGCGGTCGTACTCCTCCTGCGAACCATCACACCAGTGGATCGCGTCCGGCTTGGTCAGCGCGGCGATCTCGGCAACCCATTTCACCAGACCGCGGCTTTTGACCCAGGTCGGAACGGGGATTTCTCCGGAGTTCAGCTGCTCCGGCGACAGGACGACTTTCATTGCGACGCTCTCCAATATCCACCGGAATCGGACAACGGAGGTAACCGCTGCCGTCCCGGTTCGACGGTTGAAACAGACTCGGCATCCACCGGGTAGGTGTATGCGTCGGACCCTGCTGACCGCGGACAGCGCCGGCGGTCATCCTTACGGAGCTGGCACTTTAACCATAACCGGGTCTTATGTCTGCTATAAGAGTCACGAATGATGCGATTTGAGTGGACGCACGCAGCCCTGCCTGAAGAAGGCATTGCATTACGCAACAATCAATCAGTTTTCCTGATCTTGCGCCGCAAGAAGTGCGGCCAGGCCTGAAGAGTCAATCCGCCAGTGGTAGCGGCTTTCCGCGTCGGCCAGGAGCTTGCTGCGACGCAACACTCCCAGCGCACGGCTGGCCGATTCGGGCGCGACGCCGAGGATGGCGCCGAAGTCTTCGAGGCTGAGCCGGATCACCCTGTCCGGCGCATCGGCGGTGCGCAGACGCAGCAGCAGCCGGGCCACCCGGGTCTTTACGTCGGCATGACCCGCGGCCAGTTCGGCCAGCCAGGCGTCGGCTTCGGCCAGCGCTGCGTACCAGTGTTCAAGCAGCGGTTTCTGCAGACGAGGGGTTTCGCGGTTCAGCCGCTCGATCAGCGTGCGCGGGATCCGGCACAGCTTGACCGGGGCCAGCGTGATCGCGGTATGGTCATAGCCGGGCCTGACCAGCGCTTCAAGCCCGCACACATCACCCGGCCGCAGGATGCGCAGGATGCGCTGGTTGCCGTCGGTGCTGTAGCGCACCAGCTTGACCGCACCGGCGCGCACCGTAAAAAGCCAGTCTCCGTGCGCGCCCGCGTGGTAGATCACCGAACCGGATGGATAATCCAGGTCATCGATCTGGTCGTGCAGCAGCGCGAAATCGGCCTCGACCAGATCGGCGAACAGCACCGAACGGCGGATGCTGCAGCCTTCGCAATCGCTGTGGCCGTTCCACGCTGCCTTGATCGTGATCGCCCGCATGCCTGACGGCCAGACTCCATGTCACGCCCGCCGCCAGGTCGTTCCGGCGGCGGAATCTTCCAGAATGATGCCCTGCTGTTTCAGTTCGTCGCGCACCCGGTCGGCGGTCGCGAAGTCGCGCGCCTTCTTGGCGGCGACGCGCTGCGCGATCAGTGCCTCGATCTGCGCGTCGTCCAGCCCGCCCGCCTGTGCACGGCCTTTGAGAAAGTCTTCGGGAGAACGTTCCAGCAGACCGAGCACGCCAGCCAGCGCACGCAGTTCGCCGGCCACCGCGGCATCGCTGCCGCGGTTCGCTTCGTTCGACAGTTCGAACAGCACCGCCAGCGCCTCGGCGGTATTGAAGTCGTCGTCCATCGCTGCGCGGAAACGGCTGCCGGCCGGCGTGTTCCAGTCAGGCTGACAGGCGACGGGCGGCACGTTCTTCAGCGTGGTGTACAGGCGGGTGAGCGCACCACGGGCGTCATCGAGGTGGGCGTCGGAATAGTTCAGCGGACTGCGGTAATGGGCGCGCAGGATGAAGAAGCGCACCACTTCCGGGTCGTAGGCCTGCAGCACTTCGCGGATGGTGAAGAAGTTGCCGAGCGACTTCGACATCTTCTCGTCATCGACCCGGACGAAACCGTTGTGCATCCAGTAATTGACGAAGGTGTGACCGTGCGCACCCTCGCTCTGGGCGATCTCGTTCTCGTGGTGCGGGAACTGCAGGTCGGCGCCGCCGCCGTGAATGTCGAACTGGTCGCCGAGCAGCTGCGAGCTCATGGCCGAGCACTCGATGTGCCAGCCGGGGCGGCCGTCACCCCAGGGCGATGCCCACTTCGCCTCGGCCGGTTCGGCCGGCTTGGCGTGCTTCCACAGCACGAAATCGAGCGGATCCTGCTTGTCGTCGATCACGTCCACCCGCTCGCCGGCACGCAGGTCGTCCAGCGACTTGCCAGACAGCTTTCCGTAGCCGTCGAACTTGCGCACGCTGTAGTTCACGTCGCCGCTGGCGGCGCGGTAGGCCAGGCCCTTCGCTTCGAGCCGCTGGATCAGCGTCTGCATCTGCGGCACGAACTCGGTGGCACGCGGCTCGTGGTCCGGCCGCAGCACACCCAGCGCGTCGGCATCCTGGTGCATTGCAGCAATGAAACGGTCAGTCAGTGCCCGCATCGTTTCGCCGTTCTCGGCGGCACGCCTGATGATCTTGTCGTCGATATCGGTGATGTTGCGGACATAGGTCACCACATAGTCCGACGCACGCAGCCAGCGGGTGACCATGTCGAACACCACCATCACGCGCGCATGCCCGAGGTGACAGTAGTCATACACCGTCATGCCGCATACGTACATGCGCACCCGACCCGGTTCGATCGGCACGAAATCCTGCTTGTCGCGGGCAAGGGTGTTGAAGATCTTCAGCATGGCTAGACTTGGTCAGGGGATGACGGCAGATGAAAAGCTGCGCCGCTGTCGCGACGCGCATGAAGGCGTGAAGCAGGACGCGGGCACGCCTTCTTGCTAAGATTCGAGGTTGTCAAACGACGTATTCACGCCAAAAAGTCTAACACATGGCCTTCTCGCCCCGCTCCGCCCCGCGCTTCGCCACCCGCCTGCTCGCCGGCCTGCTCATGCTCGGTGCGTCGCTTGCGCCCGCCTTCGCCAACAGCGTGCAGGAAGCCGAACAGCTGCTGCGACAGAAGCAGCCGCAGCAGGCGCTGGACAAGATCGACGCCTTTCTCGTGCAGAAGCCGCGGGATCCGCAGGGCCGGTTCTTCAAGGGTCTGATCCTGAGCGAACTGGGCAAGATCCCGGAGGCGACCTCGGTGTTCCTGAAGCTGACGGAGGACTACCCGGAACTGCCCGAGCCCTACAACAACCTGGCGGTGCTGTACGCGCAGCAGAAGCAGTACGACAAGGCCAAGACCGCGCTGGAAATGGCGATACGCACCCACCCGAGCTATGCGGTGGCGCACGAGAATCTTGGCGACATCTACGCCCGCATGGCCACCCAGGCCTATGACCGCGCACTGCAGCTGGATTCTTCCAACGCCGGCGCCCAGAGCAAGCTCAATCTGATCCGCGAAATGGTGAGCAACGGCGCCCGCGGCCAGACCCGTCCGTCGGCACTGGCCCAGGTGCCGGCGTCGCCGCTGCCGCCGGTCGCCGCGACACCTGCGCCGTCGGCCAGACCGGCAGAGGCCGCGAAACCTGCGGCCCCGGCGCCGCAGGCCGCGGCACCCTCGCCGGCCCCGGCCAAGCCGGCACCGGCGGCAGTCCAGCCGACCGCGCCGCAGACGGTACCCTCGGTACCGGTGAAGGCCGCGGTGCAGGTGCCGCCGTCCGATACGCTGCCCGAGGCCGAACTGTCGCGCACGGTCGAAGACTGGGCTGCCGCCTGGTCCCGCAAGGACGTGAAGGGCTACCTCGGCCATTACGCCGCCGACTTCAGGGTGCCGGACGGCAAATCGCGCAATGCATGGGAAGGTGACCGCCGGGTGCGCATCGAAAAGCCGGGCGCGATCGAAGTGAAGGTGGAGAACTTCAGGATCAAGCCGGCCGGCACCGATCGTGCAGACGTCAGTTTCCGCCAGCACTACCGTTCGGTCGGCCTGAAAACCAGTGCCACCAAGACGCTGACGCTGGTACGTCGCGACGGCCGCTGGCTCATCCAGCAGGAGCGGGTCGGCGGATGAGCGCATGGCTGCATCCGGGCAGTCGCGCATTCGCGCGCGTGCTGCGCAACGCGCTTTTCCTGTCCTCGCTGTGTGTGCCGCTGGCCATCGGATCCGGCCAGTCCGGCACCGCTGTCCGCTACTCGGACAGCGGACCGGAACCGATGCTGGAACAGGTGTTCCGGCAGATCGAGCACAAGCGGCTGGACCTCGCGCTGGAGCAGGTCGACGCCCTGCTCCGCATCTGGCCCAATTTCCGGCTTGGTCACCTGATACGCGGTGACCTGCTGCTCGCGCGCGCCAGCGCACTGACCACCATAGGGAATGCACCGAACGCGCCGGCCGAACGGCTGGCCGACCTGCGCGACGAGGCGGTCGCACGCATTCGTGCCTATCGCGACAAGCCGCCGGTCGATGCGGTACCGCGCTACCTGTTGCAGCTGCCGGCCGACCAGCGGCATGCACTGGTGGTCGACGCCCGCCGTTCACGCCTCTACCTCTACGAGAACGTGAATGGCAGGCCGCGCTTCGTCGCCGACTGGTATGTGTCGCACGGCCGCCTCGGCACCGACAAGATGCGCGAAGGCGACAAGAAGACGCCGCTCGGCGTGTATCAGGTGACCGGCTTTCTGCCGCCGGAGAGGCTGACCGATTTCTATGGTGCCGGCGCGCTGCCGATCAACTACCCGAACGCCTGGGACCGCAAGCAGGGCAAGAACGGCCACGGCATCTGGCTGCACGGCACGCCGTCCGACACCTTCTCGCGCCCGCCGCGTGCCTCCGACGGCTGCGTGGTGCTGGCCAATCCGGATTTCCAGGCACTGAACCGCTACCTGCAGGGCGCACCGGTGCCGGTGGTCATCAGCGACCAGGTCGAATGGCTGTCGCAGGACGACTGGCAGGCCGAGCGCAGCGAATTCAACCGGGCAATGGAGCAGTGGCGACTGGACTGGGAAAGCCGCAATCCGGATCGTCTGCTGGCCCACTATTCACCGAAATTCAGCGCCGACGGCAAGGACTTTGCCGCCTTCGCCCGCAGCAAGCGCGACGCGCTCACCACCAAGCAATGGATCAAGGTCGGCGTGCGCAACCTGAGCACTTTCCGCAACCCGGGCCGCGAACAGCTGGTGGTGGTCACCTTTGAACAGGACTATCGCAGCGACTCACTGTCCAACGTGATGCGCAAGCAGCAGTACTGGCAGAAGGAAAACGGCCGCTGGCGCATCGTATTCGAAGGTTCGGTCTGAACCCGCGGCGCCCGGATCTGTCTGTGTCGCCGCACCTCTTTCATCCACCTCACACCCACACGGAGTCTCCCGCATGAAGAAGTTGCTGCTCGGCCTGCTGGCCGGTCTGATGCCGCTGATCGCATTTGCCACCAATCCCCAGGTCGAACTGAAAACCAGCCAGGGCACGGTGGTGATCGAACTGTTCCCGGAAGCTGCCCCGGCCTCGGTCGATAATTTCCTGCAGTACGTGAAGTCCGGTTTCTACGACGGCCTGATCTTCCATCGCGTGATCAACGGCTTCATGATCCAGGGCGGCGGCTTCGATCCGCAGATGAACCAGAAGGCCACCCGCGCGCCGGTGAAGAACGAAGCCAGGCAGGCGATCGAAAAGGGCGTGCGCAACGCGCCGGGCAGCATCGCGATGGCCCGCACCAATGATCCGCACTCGGCCACCGCCCAGTTCTTCATCAATCTGGTCGACAACCGCATGCTCGACTACCCGTCGCGCGACGGCTACGGCTACACCGCATTCGGCAAGGTAGTGAAGGGCATGGAAGTGGTGAACAACATCGCCAACGTGCGTACCGGCAATGCCGGCATGCACCAGGACGTGCCGATGACGCCGGTGGTGATCCAGACCGCCCGCGTGCTCGAAGCCAAGCAGTAAGCCCTGCGGGTCGTCCGCCCGCGGTAACAAGAAACGCACAACGCAACCGGAGATACAGCAATGGTCAAACTGCACACCAATCACGGCGTCATCACGCTCGAACTCGACGCCGACAAGGCGCCGCAGACGGTGGCCAACTTCATCGCCTACGTCGAGGCCGGCCACTACGACAACACCATCTTCCACCGTGTGATCGGCAACTTCATGATCCAGGGCGGCGGCTTCGAGCCGGGCATGAAGCAGAAGGACACCCAGGCCCCGATCAAGAACGAAGCCGGCAACGGCCTCTCGAATACGGTCGGCACGATTGCCATGGCCCGCACTTCGGACCCGCATTCGGCCACCGCCCAGTTCTTCATCAATGTCGGCGACAACCTGTTCCTGGACAAGGAACAGTCGCAGGACGGCTGGGGCTACTGCGTGTTCGGCCGTGTGAGCGAAGGCATGGACGTGGTGAACAAGATCAAGGGCGTGGCCACCGGCCGCTCCGGCTTCCACCAGGACGTGCCGAAGGAAGACGTGGTGATCGAACGGGCCGAAGTGGCCTGATCCGGCGGGCGCGGCATGGACCTGCTCTGTTCCGACCTGCACCTGTCTGCCGCCACGCCCGCACTGAACACGGCTTTCGTCGCCCTGCTCGAAGGCCGTGCGCACCAGGCGCGCCGGGTGTTCCTGCTCGGCGACCTGTTCGAGGCCTGGGCCGGCGACGAAGACGTGGCCGACCCGGCAGTGCGCCCGGTGATCGCCGCGCTGCGTGCGCTGCACGCCGCCGGCATCGAAGTACATGTGCTGCCGGGCAACCGCGATTTCCTGATGGGTGCCGGCTTCGCGGAAGCGACCGGTGCGCGCATCCACGGTGACTGGCTGATCGCCGACATCGGCGGCCGCGACACGCTGCTGCTGCATGGCGACACGCTGTGCACCGATGACCTGCCCTACCAGCAGTTCCGCGCCATGGTGCGCAACCCGCAGTGGCAGACTGCCTTTCTGGCAAAGCCGCTGGCCGAACGTCACGCGATTGCCGAAGACATGCGCCGGCGCAGCAAGGAAGCGACCGCCGGCAAGGGCGAATACCTGATGGACGCCAACGCCGATGCGATCGCCGCCATGTTCCGTCACCACGACGTGGGCACGCTGATCCACGGCCACACCCACCGGCCGGCGCAGCACCGGCACACGGTCGACGGCGCCACCTGCATACGCCACGTGCTGGCCGACTGGCGCGACCGCGCCTGCTGGTTCGAGGCGGAAGACGGCGCGCTGCGCGCCTTCACCACCGACGACGCCGGCCAGCCGGTGGCCGACACCCGCTACCCCGCCTGAGGATTTTCACGATGAGCACTTCCGAACTGCGCATCCGCATCGGCGCGGATGGCCGCATCGAATGCCGCAAGGGCGACGCCGCCCCGGCTCTGACACTGGACCCGGATTTCTTCGGCAGCCCGGACGCCGCAGACGCGCAGCGCGCGCTCGGCCGCTTCGTGTTCGCGCTGCTGCAGGGCGTGAGCCCTGCTGACGCCAGCGATGAAGCGCCGGCAGCGCCGGCCTTTGATCCGAACAGCCCGGGCGCGCTCTATCAGAGCTTCGTCGATCTGCAGAACCGCGCCCTGACCGAATACTCGGGCAGCCTGCTGTCGCTGGCCGAACAGTCGCTGCAGCGCTCGGCCGCCGCCGGTTTCGAACAGGCGATCGAGGCGCTGAAAGACTGGCCGACCATCAAGGGCGTGGCCAGCATGATGATCGCGCGCGGCCCGGAAAACCGCTGAACAGTCAGCAATGCGCCGCAAAAAGAAAGGCCGGTTCAAATGAACCGGCCTTTCTGTTTCCTGGTGCCGCTTGTCGGAATCGAACTGACGACCTACCGCTTACAAGGCGGTTGCTCTACCAACTGAGCTAAAGCGGCGAAGGCGGCGATTATATCGCCTGTCCAACGCCTGCCGCAGCGCAATCTGCATGGATTAAACTCCCGGTCACACATAACGATGCCTTCGCGCGTCAGCGCGGCGATCAAGGTCGCTGCGGACGGAGGCCCAGCCGATGCCCGATCCGACCACGACCAGCCCGACGGCTCCGCGCACGCTCAACGTTCTCCTGATCGAGGATTCGGAGGACGACGCGCTGCTGCTCCTGCACCGCTTCCGCCAGGCCGGCTATGCGGTGCGTTCGACCCGGGTCGAGGATGAGGCCGGTCTGCGCGAAGCACTCGCTGCGCGCACCTGGGACGTGGTGCTGTCGGACCACAACATGCCCTCCTTTTCGGCCATGGCCGCGCTGGGCATCCTGCAGGCGCTGGGGCTGGACCTGCCCTTCATCATCGTGTCCGGCGTGATCGAGGAAGACATCGCGGTGTCCGCGATGCGTGCCGGCGCGCACGACTATCTGAGCAAGGGCAATCTGGACCGCCTGGTGCCGGCGGTCGAGCGCGAAATGCGCGAGGCGCGCAACCGGGCCGAACGGCACAGCGCGCTGGATGCGGTGCGCGACAGCGAGGCGCGCTTCCGCGCGCTGGCCGCCAACATTCCGGGCATGGTGTTCCAGCTGCTGCGTCATGACGACGGTGGCTGGCGCTTCCTGTTCGTCAGCGACGGCTGTCTGGCGCTGCTGGGGCTCAAGCCGACCGAACTGATTGCCCAGCCCAGCCGCTTCCTTGAAATGGTGCTGCCGGAAGACATGCCGGAACTGAACCGGGCGATGAAACTGTCGGCTCAGTCGCAGTCGACGGTGAACTGGGAAGGCCGGATCCGGCTGCCGGATGGCGACGTGAAGTGGGTAAATCTGCGTTCGTCGCCCCGTCTGCTCGCCTCCGGCGTGCCGATCTGGGAAGGCATCGTTTCCAACATCACGCAGAGCAAGCTGACCGAGCGCGAGCTGCGCCAGTCGCGCGGACAGCTGGCCGAACTGTCGTCCCATCTGCAGATGGCGAAGGAAGAGGAACGCGAACGCATCGCGCGCGACATCCACGACGAACTGGGCGGCCTGCTGGTGGCGCTCAAGTTCGAGGTTTCTCTGCTGGCGAGCAAGACCACTGCCGACCCTGAGGCCATCCGCAAGCGCTCGGACAGCATGGGCAAGCTGGTCGATGACGCGATCAGCACGGTCGGCCGCATCGCGCGCGAGCTGCGTCCGGGCATCCTGAAGGAGTTCGGGCTGGCGCCCGCGGTGGAAAGCCACGCAGAGGACTTCGCGGCACGCACCGGCCTGCAGTGCGAACTGCTGTGCGTCGACCACGATATCGAGCCGGACGAGGAAACCGCGATCGCGCTGTTCCGCGTGTTCCAGGAAGCGCTGACCAATGTGTCCAAGCATGCGCACGCGCACAAGGTCGAAGTACGCATGACCCAGGAAGACGACGACATCGTGCTTGAAATTGCCGATGACGGCCGCGGCCTGTCGGCTGCCGACCTGAACAAGCCCAAATCATTCGGCCTGCGCGGCATCCGCGAGCGGGTCGCCCACCTGAATGGCCGCTTCGAGGCCAGCCGGCGCGAGGGCGGCGGCACCCGGCTGCTGCTGCGCGTACCGGCCTGCCGCCGCACCGTACTGGAGTTTGCACGATGAGCAGCATCCGTATCCTGATCGCAGACGACCACGCCATCGTGCGCTCGGGTTTGCGACAGATCCTGTCCGACAGCCCCGATCTGGTGGTGACAGGCGAAGCCGAGAACGGCGTGGAAGCCATGCACAAGCTGCGAGACGGCAACGGCAACGCGAGCTTCGATCTGGTGCTGATGGATGTGTCCATGCCTGACCGCAACGGCATCGACACGCTGAAGCTGGTGCGCAAGGAGTATCCCAAGCTGCCGGTGCTGGTGCTGTCCATGCACCCGGAAGAACAGTACGCGATCCGCGCGCTGAAGGCCGGCGCGGCCGGCTATCTGACCAAGCAGAGCGCGCCCGACCAGCTGGTGAATGCCATCCGTCAGGTGGCCAGCGGCAAGAAATACGTATCGCCGTCGCTGGCGATGGAACTGGCCAACGCGATCACCGATGACAGCGAGCGACCGCCGCACGAGAAACTGTCTGACCGCGAATACCAGACACTGGTGATGATCGCCTCGGGCAAGACCCTCACTCAGATCGGTGAAGAACTGAACCTGAGCGTCAAGACAGTAAGCGTCTATCGGGCGCGGCTGCTGGAGAAAATGCGCATGAAGAACAACGCCGAACTCACCCACTACGGACTCAAGCACGGACTGGTCGATTGAACATCGAGCGCTGCCCGCGTGCTGGCGTGATCTTTTCACGGTCTCGCGTACTAAAGACCGTGCGGACATTGCCGTTGTTGTCCTTCGTTACAAACCGTTAATCGACGTTCATCCATGACTGACTCCATGCAGCCGCTTGAAATCGCCCGTGAAGCCTTGCGGCGGCTGGCCATGCGTCAGTTGCAGCCCACGCCCGAGAACTACCGCTCGCTTTACCATGAGATAGCCGGCACCAAGGCGGAAGAGCTGTTTCCGGAACGCGCCCTGAAACTGGTCTGCTCCACCCTTCCGCGCCTGAACCAGGCACAGATCGAATTCGTGCAGCGCCTTGAAAGCGCTGTGGGCAGCCGGAGCTGGTCAGCCATCAGCGGTTCACTGGTCGGCCTGCTGCGCGCTCAGGCAGCTCCGCAGCGCAAATGGACAGCATTGCTGAAGGACGTATTCAAGCAGCTTGAGCGCAACCACTCCGCGCTTCCTTTCGCCCAGAAACATCTGGCTCTGCAGCAGGTGCTCGATTCGAGCAATGGCGAACTGGATGCACTCTATTCGCGTCTGAGCGCGCTGGCGGACAAATGGGAATCCGCCGATGCCACTGCATCGTCACCGATGCCCGTGGGCGAGGAAAGCACGTCTGTCGCAACCGACAACAGCGACGCGGCACTGCGCGACCTGTTCGCACGCACTCTGGAAGGCGTGGTGTCCAGCCTGCTGATCGCAGCGCCCGAACTGCGTGATGAAGCCATCGAACTGGGCGGCGTACTGCGCGAAGTGCGCGACATGCGCGGCGTCGACGACCTCGCCGCACGACTGCGCAACCTGATCTACCGCCTTAACTGGGTGGTTGACGATCAGGCCGAGATTCGCGCGGGTCTGATGTCGTTGCTGGATCTGTTGCTGAAGAACATCAGTGAGCTGGTGGTCGACGACCGCTGGATGCGCGGCCAGATCGACGCATTGCGCACCCTCTGCGACCACCCGATCAGCGCGCGCGAGCTCGATGAGGTCGAACGGCGACTGCGCGAGGTGATCGAACGTCAGGGATCCCTGCGCGGCAACATCGATGATGCAAAGCACCAGATCAAGCTCATGCTCGCCGGCTTCGTCGAGCAACTGGGCACTTTCACCGATGCCACTTCGGGCTTTGGTGACAGGATGGAAGGCTATGCCCGCACCATCGCTGAAGCGGACGACATCGATTCGTTGCAGGGCGTGATTGCCGAAGTCATTTCGGCGACCCACGAGATGCGGCAGACCACGGAACGTTCGCGCAACGAGGTCGATACCATGCGCGACCGCGTGCGCGCGGCCGAAGCGGAAATCGAACGGCTGCAGGTGGAACTCGAACAGACCAGCGAACGCATGCGCCACGACCCTCTCACCGGCGCCCTCAACAGGAAGGGCCTGGAAGAGTCCTATGCCAAGGAAGTATCCCGTGCATCGCGTCGTGGCACACAGCTGTGCCTTGCAGTGCTCGACATCGACAACTTCAAGCGACTCAACGACACCTACGGCCACAACACCGGTGATGAAGCGCTTCTGCATCTGGTTGCGACGGTGCGCGATTGCCTGCGGCCGCACGATACGCTCTCGCGCTACGGTGGCGAGGAGTTCGTCATCCTGCTGCCGGAAACATCGATCGACGACGCGGTTGTCGTGCTGCAACGCCTGCAGCGGGAGCTGACCAAGCGCTTTTTCCTCGCCAACAATGAAAAGCTGCTCATTACCTTCAGCGCCGGCGTAACCGTCGTGCTGCAGGAAGAGAAACAAAGCTCGGCAGTGGAACGGGCCGATGTGGCGATGTATCAGGCCAAGGCCACCGGCAAGAACCGGGTGGTGATCTCCCAGGCTGACGCCGCATCGGTCTGAACACCCTGATGCGGCCTCAAGTTCAGCCGCACACCTCCCGCGCGCTCACCGCGCTCACAATTGGTAACAGTTGAAACCCAGTCTCAGCAAGGGTTTCCGGGCCAATTTCACGCCAGCCAAGCAGTAGAAAGGGTGCCGTGCGAGCGCCCTAAAGTTTTCTGCGGCAGCGGCACTGCCGCCCCGGCCGGTCATTTGCGCAGCATCCGCCTGAAAACCGCCCGTGCACAGGCTTTCCCCTCGACAAGGGACTAAAGTTTTGTCCGCCCTCTCCGTTACTTGAATCATCGGCGACACATACATCGGGACAGACCCGGAACGCCGTAACAAGACCACTTCGTGACAGGAGAAAGAAAATGCCGCAAATCATCAACACCAACGTTGCCTCGCTGACCGCACAGCGCAACCTCAACGCTTCGCAGAATTCGCTCTCGACCTCTCTGCAGCGTCTGTCTTCCGGCCTGCGCATCAACAGCGCCCGTGACGACGCCGCCGGTCTCGCGATCTCGCAGCGCATGAATGCCCAGATCAAGGGTCTGAATCAGGCCGCCCGCAACGCCAGCGACGGCATCTCGATGATCCAGACCGCTGAAGGCGGCATGTCGCAGATCCAGGACATGCTCATCCGCATGAAGGAACTGGCCACCCAGGGTTCGAACTCGACGCTGGCCGATGCCGAGCGCTCCTTCATCGCCGACGAAATGACCCAGCTGCGCGACGAGATCAACAACATCTCGACCCGCACCAAGTTCAACGGCCAGCAACTGCTGAACGGTTCGTTCGGCAAGGCGCTCGACGCCACCTCGACCGTTCAGGTCGGTATGAACCTGGCGACGACCGCTCAGGCTGCCGTGACCAAGGTCGATATTTCGGGTGCGGCCGCCGGCACGACCTTCACGTTCTCGAATGCGGCCGGTGTGCTCACGCTGAGTGACGGCACCACTTCGCAGGCAATCGACCTGACCGCCGTGACCGTGGCCGCTGGCGGCGGGTATGAGCTGAACTACAACGACCTCGGCGTGAAGGTGACCGTCAGTGCCGCTGCCAGCAAGGCCGGTACGGATATCGCCACCGATCTGGACGCAGGAACCGTCATCACCACCGCAGCCACCGGCGCGGAAATCCAGGTGGGTGCAGATGACCAGGCTGACAACCGCCTGACGCTGACCTTCGGCGACACCCGCATCGGTGCCACTTCGGCAGATGCTCGCATGGTTGCACTGGATACCGACATCACCGCGTTCGCGACCGGTACCGCAACGGCCACCGAATCGCAGACGCTGCTCACTTCGGTGGAAGACGCTCTGACCTACGTGTCGGAACAGCGTGCCGCACTCGGTGCCCAGCAGAACCGCCTCGACTACACCGTGGCCAACCTGCAGACTCAGGCCGAGAACATCTCGTCCTCGAAGAGCCGGATCACCGACGCGGACTTCGCGGCTGAAACCGCGAATCTGACCCGCGCCCAGATCCTGCAGCAGGCCGGTACCGCGATGCTGGCACAGGCGAATTCGCTGCCGCAGAACGTGCTGAGCCTGCTCCGCGGCTAAGCAGTCCGCAACCGGGCGGGGTACGGATGACCGTGCCCCGCCCCTGACGTAAGGGAGACCATCATGGCCATAACGCCGATCTCGATGACCCCGGCCCAATTCACCCCGTCCGTCCAGGCGACGAACGGGGTGAAGTCCATGGGGGATTCGCCCACGCAGGTCGACGTCACCTCAGCGCAGGCGCTGACCAGCGAACAGATCGAACAGACCGTCGATGAAATCCGCAAGCGGATTGAACCCGTGGCACAGAATTTGCAATTCTCGATCGACAAGGACACCGGAAAGACCATCGTGAAATTGATCGACACGAGTACCAAGGAAGTGCTGCGGCAGATTCCATCGGAAGAACTGGTTGCGATCGCCCGAGCGCTGGGCAAGAGCCAGAGCGGTCTGATCGAGCGCAAGGCCTGAGGAGCGGATCATCATGGCGCTGTCGGTTTCCGGACTTGGTTCCAATCTCGACGTCGAAGGCATCGTCACCCAGCTGATGACGCTTGAAAAGCGTCCGCTCACCTTGCTGGCCGCAAAGCAGTCGGCAATCGAAACCAAGATTTCGAGCTATGGCATGCTCAAGAGCGCCTTCTCGACGCTGCAGACGGCGGCAGAGGCGCTCGGAAAGCCGGAGCTTTTTGCCTCAAGGAAGGCAAGCATTGCCGACGGCAATGTGGCAACAGTTGCCGCATCGACCACCGCCACCCCCGGAAACTACTCGATCGAGGTCAGCAGCCTGGCACGCGCCCAGATCACCGCATCGTCCGCGTTCGCCGGCGGATCTGCGGCTGCCGTGGGCAGCGGTTCGCTGACCATCGAACTTGGCAGCTACAGTGGTGGCGCATTCACGGTAAATCCGGACAAAACCCCGGTCACCGTCACCATCCCGAACACCGCCACCACTCTGGGCGATGTACGGGATGCAATCAACGCAGCCGATGCCGGCGTAACCGCCTCGTTGCTCAACGACGGTACCGGCACCCGCCTGGTTCTCACCTCCCAGGATGGCGGAACGTCCAATACGGTACGCATCACCGCCAGCGACGACGACGGCAACGATACCGACGCAGCGGGTCTTTCTCGCCTGATCTACGACGCCTCTACGGGCGGCAGTTCAAACATGAGCGAGAAGGTGTCTGCCAGCAACGCCTTGCTCAAGGTCAATGGAATTGACGTGGTATCCAGCACCAACACGCTGACCGATACGATCGAAGGCGTAACGCTGACTCTCAAGAACACCAATGTCGGCAGCCCGACCACGCTCACCGTCAGCAACGATTCAAGCGGTGCGAAGGCGGCGGTGGAGAAGCTGGTCAAGAGCTACAACGACGCGATTCTGACCATCAAGAACCAGACCGCATACAACTCGGTCACCGAGAAAGGCGCTGCACTGAGCGGCGAAAGTACGGTATTGAGTCTGCGCAGCCGGCTGTCCTCGGTGGTCACCGGAGAGATTGCACCGGGTGTTTCGCTCGCCGGCATAGGTGTCTCGATCCAGAAGGATGGTTCGCTCAAGCTCGATTCCGACAAACTCACTACAGCACTCGAGAACGGCAGTGCCAAGTCCCTGTTCGTCGGCAGCACCGGTGTGACGGGCCTTGCATCCAGGATCGACTCGATGCTGTCCGCTGCGATCGACGAAGATGGCCTGATCAGCAATCGCCTGTCCGGCATGGACGATGCCAAGAAAGCGATGAAAGTCCAGGAAGACCGGCTGAATGTGCGTATGGAGCTGATCGAAGCCCGATATCGCCGGCAATTCACCGCGCTGGACACGCTGATGAGTTCAATGAACCAGACCAGCGCTTACCTCACCCAGCAGCTTGCAACCCTGTCCTCGTCGTCCTGAGCGATGACGGGAACCTGACGCACGACCCAGCACTCAACCGGGAACCAAGAACATGTTTGCCTCTCTTTCCAATCCGCGCATGGCCTATAACCAGGGGGGTGTAGAAGCCCGGGTTGCCGGCGCCGATCCGCACCAGCTGATCCTGATGCTGTACGACGGTGCGCTGATGTCCATCGCCACTGCAAGTCACCAGATCGAGATCGGTGATGTTGCGGGCAAGGGGCAATCAATCTCGCGCGCGATCGACATCATCGGCAACGGACTGAAGGTCAGTCTAGACATGGAAGCCGGCGGTGAGCTTTCTCAGCGCATGTATTCGCTCTACGAGTACATGTGCATGCGACTTCTGCATGCCAATTCGCAGAACGATCGCTCGGCACTGACCGAGGTCAGCGCCCTGCTTGGCGAACTGCGGAGCGCATGGGAAGAGATCCGGCAAAAATTGGCGCAGGGTGCCCCTCTCTGACCGGAATCGATCGGAATAGCGCGGTAAACATCGACCAGATACGCGCCTCGAACACGCAGGGTGTCGGTAGCCTTGCAGCAGGCTGGGATGTACGGCGGTTCGGCCTACGGCGTCCCTCATGACAAGACGGTTTGGACACATGAACTCACTGATACTGCTCGAAAACATGCGTCAGATCGCCAGCGACATGGTCGAGGCCGCCCGTGCCAACGACTGGGATCGTCTGGTCACGCTCGAACAGACCGTGGCGGCCATGCGCAACAGCCTCGCTGCCAACGACGAACCATCGTCCTCGCCGGCGGAACGCGCCCGGAAGTTCGACCTGATGAAACAGATACTTGCCGACGACGCAGAGGTGCGCCGTCACGTCGAACCCTGGATGCAGCACGTCAAGAGCTACCTTGGACGGCTGCCGGCGGGAACGGCGGAGAACAGCTGAACGCGGCATGAACAACCTGCTGCCAGGGCTCGCACAGCGTCTGGCGGCGCTGACCCGCGACGCGGTCCAGACCACCGGATCGATTTCGGCCATTTCGGATCAGCTTCCCGAGTTTCAGCCGGGCGAACGCTACACCGCCCGCATTCTCCAGACGCTCAGAGATGGCCTGGTGCGCGCCGACATCGGTGGCCAGGCGGTCACCGTCAGGCTGCCGGAAGGCGCACCGCTTCCCCAGGGCAGCACTGTTACCCTGACCCACGTTCAGCGTTCGGCGCAGACCCTGATCGCCACGCTCGACGGCGATACCCGGCCGGCGGCGGCCAACGCGACGCCTCAGAACGACGATGCAGCCGCGGTGCGCCTGAGCAACCCTGCCCGCACCATCGCAGGTCTGCTCGACGATCCGCTGCCGCAACCGCCCAGACTGGCGAACGGCCAGCCCATGCTCGACCCGGCACGGATGCTGACACCCGGCACAGGCGTACCGACCGGCAATGCCATGCCACAGATCGCGGGCCGGCTGGCGCAGGCGATCGGCGAAAGCGGGCTGTTCTACGAATCTCATCAAGCACAGTGGGTCGCAGGCCAGAGGCCGATCGAGGCAAGCGCAGCGGAGCCCCAGCGCGCCTTTGACCCGGGTACGCCGCAGCCCGCAGCAAGCGATCGCAGCGCTGCCGCCACGCTGGCGCAGGTGACGCAGGCCGGCTCACCCACGACAATGCCGGACGCCGCGCCCACATCCGCTCCGGACAGCGAAGGCGTAGAACCGCCCCTTGCACGGAGCGAAAGCAATGCACAGCCGCGCGACGAGGCGGCTCGCACCGACGACGGCCCTCCGGCCGAACTGCGCCCACTGGTTCAGAACCAGCTGCTCGGCCTGTCGCAGCACACCCTTGCGTGGGATGGCCTGGCCTGGCCTGGCCAGCCGATGCGACTCGAAATCGACGATCCACAGCCCGAACGCGGTGGCAGTGGCGACACCGCGGCGGAAGAAGGTGCCCCCGAAGTCCCGTGGACCACACGCGTACGCATGGTACTGCCCGGTCTGGGCGAAATCGAAACTTCACTCACGCTGTGGAACAAGGAGCATGCACTCACCCTGGGCATTACCGCCGACGGCGACGCACGCCTGCGCATGGGCGCAGGACTGCTCGATCTGCAGCAGCGCATGACCGATGCCGGGTTGCGCCTGGGCTCCGTCAACTTCAGCGACGCGCCGACCGCCGACCGCAGTGCCGGAGGCTCTACATGAGCACCTCACCGCGTGCCCAGGCGGTCGCTCTGGCCTATGGCGCGGGCGACGCTGCGCCACGCGTGGTCGCCAAGGGACGCGGACTGGTGGCCGACGAGATCATCCGCCGCGCCCGCGAGGCCGGTGTATTCGTGCACGAGTCACGTGAAATGGTGTCGCTGCTGATGGGGCTGGATCTGGATCAGCGCATCCCGCCCGAACTGTATGTCGCGGTTGCCGAACTGCTGGCCTGGATCTACCGGATCGAGAACGGAATGTCCGGCCTGCCCGCGCCAACCGTTAAACTGCCGCCTGAACAGACATGATTTTCCGTGTGGAGGCCTGCCGCCTCTGCCCTCCCGTGACAGGAATGCCTGAATGACCGACGCCATCCGCTTCGATCTGCTTGAGGCCGACGATTTCGCACGCTACGTGCTGGACGGCCAGACCGATATCGCCTTCTATCTGCGTGCGATGAAGGACAGACGCGTCAATCTGTCCGTCTATGCCGGGCGGGCACCCTCGCCCTTCCTCACCGCCGTACTCGCCGTTGATGACGCCCGCGGCACCGTGGTGCTGGATGCACCGCGTGACCCGGCACAGCTCGACCAGGCCGCAGCCGCTTCGCCGCTGGTGGCGCTCACCTCGCTGGAAAAAGTGAAGATCCAGTTCATGGTGGAACGCTGCACCGTGATCGACCACGAAGGTCATCCGGCGCTGGAACTGCCTTTCCCCAGTCGCATGCTGCGCCTTCAGCGCCGCGACTACTACCGCCTCATCCTGCCGCCCAACCCGCCGCTGCGCTGCCTGATGCCCTCTCCCGACAGCGAAGGCCGCATGGTGGATGCCGCGATCGTCGATATTTCCGGAGGCGGGCTGGCAGTCATCGTGCCGCCCAGCGGGCTGGACGTGAAGGTAGACAGCGTGATCGACAACTGCCAGATCACGTTGCCGGAACTGGGCACGGTGACCGCCACACTGCAGGTGCGCAACATGTTCCGGGTCACTGAGCGCGGCGGTACCGAACTGCGGGCCGGCTGCCAGTTCATCGGCCTGCCGGCTGCGGCCGATGCGCTGATCCAGCGTTACATCCTGCGCATGGAACGTGATCGCAACGCTCGCCAGGGCGGCTGATTCAGCCGCATTTCATGAAACTTCCGTGACAGCTGCATCCGTTTCAGGCCCTCCCGTGTAGAGCAGGGGACAACTCACTGATCGTGACGCGTCCCTCTTAAACCGCTTTGCACAGGAAAGGTCAGACATGTCCGCACGCATCCTCACCGCGCTCGCCGCCGCGCTTGGCTTCGCCGCACCCTCCGTTCAAGCCGCCGATTTCATCGGCCTCACTACGGGCAATCAGATCGGCATGATCAGCAGCGCCAGCCCGGCTGCAGCCAGTTTCACCGCAATCACCGGTCTGGCAGTCGGCGAGCGCATGCTCGGCATCGATCTTCGGCCCAGCAACAACATGGTTTATGGCGTATCCAGCCTGAACCGGCTCTACACGCTGGACGCCGGCACCGGTGCCGCCAGCTTCATCGCCGCTCTGAACAGCCCGATCATCAACACTGCCATCGCCTATGGCATCGACTTCAACCCGGTGGCCGACATCAATGGCGCGGCGTCGCTGCGCTTCGTGAGCCAGACCGGCGGCAACTACGCCATCAACGCCAATACCGGCGTTGTCGGCAACCTGGCCGGCACGATCCAGGGCGGCATTACCGCAGTCGCCTATACCAACTCCGACGCCTCGCAACCCGCCACGGCCCCGGCCTCGACCGCGCTGTATTACATCAGCACGTCGTCCGACAGCCTCATGGTCGCGCCCGGCGCCTTCAATGCGCCCACCATCGGCAGCGTCGGATCGCTGGGTCTGGCCGCCGACGTGATCGGCGCCAACGGTTTCGAGATCGACGCGATGGGCCGTGGCTGGGCAGCGCTCACGCTGGACAACGGCGACAGCGGTCTTTACATGATCAACCTCGCCACCGGCGGCGCCACGTTGTCCGGCGCCCTCAACGCCAATCTGCGTGGCCTGACCTCGGCACCTTTCATGGCGCCGGTGCCGGAACCGGAAACCTACGCGCTGCTGCTGGCCGGGCTCGGCCTGATCGGCAGTGCCGCGCGCCGTCGGATGGCCCGCGGCTGACCGCGCATCCTCTTCCGTTCGCGGCCTGCTCCCCCGGGCCGCGTTTCGGGCGCCGCACACGTGCGGCGCCCTTTTTCGTTCACGGCCGGCGTCAGCGGCCCTTGCTCAGGGCTCTCAGCCAGCCACCACTGAACAGGAAACGCCAGAAGTTCAGCCACTGTTCAATGTAGAGACGTCGCAGGAAATCGCCTACGCAACGAAACGGCGGCGAGTGCACGGCCTCGCGGCGATGGCCGACGAACTGCAGTGCAAGCGAAAGAATCACCAGCCCACCACCCGGAAGCACACCGAGCACGCCGGTCAGGGGCAACAGGTGACCGGCAACGAAAGCGGGGACGGCAAACAGGTGGATGAGCAGATTCAGCCGGTCGCCATGCAGCAAGGGCGTAACCTGCCAGCCCCAGTCGACCAGCGCCCCCAAAGGCAGATTCCGCGTATCGCGTTCAAGCAGTTCGGCATCGTCCGGTTTCATCCGCAAGTCCTCCACAGGCAGGCCACAGCATGCACCGGTGCGCCGGAGATTGCAGTCCAACGAAAGTTCACCCGGCGTTACCCTGAAAGCGCCTCTCGATGAGTTGTGCCGAATCAGCCCAGTTCGAATTCCTCATCCTGCTCCGGCACCAGGGCGCGCCAGCCCAGTTCGCGCTCCAGCTTCTGGCGCAGACTGTCGGCGGCGACCGGTTCGCCGTGGGTGACGAAAACGCGATCGGGCGGATCAAGCGGTTTTAGCCAGTCAAGCAGCTCGCGATAGTCAGCGTGGGCGGACAAGCCCTCGATCTGGGCCACTTCGCAGCCTATCGGGGCATCCCGACCGAAGACGCGCAGGCTGCGCGCGCCCTTGAGCAACGCATCACCTCGCGTGCCTTCGGCCTGGTAACCGGCAATCACCACGGTATTGCGGGGATCGCCTCCGAATGCCAGCAGGTGATGCAGGATGCGTCCTCCGTTGAGCATGCCGGCGCCGGCCAGGATGATTTTCGGAAAGCGGTTGCCCGATAGCGCCTCGGACTCCTCCGGCGAACGTGTGCAGGTCACCATGGACTGCAGCCGCGCACAGGCGTCCGCGCACAGACGGTGCTCCCCCCGGGAATGGCGGAACACGCCGGTCACGTCTATCGCCATCGGGCTGTCGAGAAACACTGGCAGCGACGGGATGCGCTGCTCGTCCATCAGACGGGACAGCAGATACATCAGCGCCTGGGTACGACCTACGGCGAATGAGGGCAGCAGCACGGTGCCGCCACGGGTGACCGTGCGATTCACGATGTCAGCCAGCGCGGCGTAAGGGTCGTCGTCCGGGTGCAGTCGATCGCCGTATGTGGATTCCAGCACCAGCCAGTCAGTCGATGCCAGACGTTCGGGCGGCAGCATGACCGGATCGTTCGGACGGCCGACATCGCCGCTGAAGGTGATGCTGCGTCCGGCGCAGTCCACCCGCACGCTGGCCGCTCCCAGGATGTGCCCGACGCGCTGAAAAGTGAGCCGGAACGGCCCGGCATCGAAAGGCTCACCGAAGCCGGTGGCGCGGAACTGCTTCATCACTTGCCGCGCATCCTCGGCGGTGTATAGCGGCTCGGCCGGGTGGTGCTTGCTGTAGCCATGGCGATTCGCATGGCGAGCGTCCTCTTCCTGCAGGTGGGCACTGTCTTCCAGCAGGATATCGGCCAGTTCGCGGGTGGCCGGTGTGGACCACACCGGGCCGTGAAAGCCCTCGCGCATCAGTCGTGGCAGAAACCCGGAATGATCGAGATGAGCGTGGGTGAGCACCACTGCGGAAATGTCGCGCGGCGCGACCGGAAAGGCCTTCCAGTTACGGCTGCGGATGTTCTTTACGCCCTGGAACAGACCGCAGTCAATGAGCAGACGATGACCGCCGTGCGTCAGCAGATAGCGCGAACCGGTTACGGTACCGGCCGCGCCCAGAAAACGGATCTTCATGATTGACAGCTCCTCCGGCAATCAGTTTAACGCCGGAGCCCACCGCAGAATGCCGCGCCCTGTCAGGTCGGCGTGCGTCCAGCGTCTCTCATTCCGATGGTTTCCGACACCTGCATGCGCCGGCGCCGCGTCGAAACCGTGACGACGCCGAAGCCACTCAGCAGCATCGCCCAACCGACCGGCTCCGGCACCGCCGATACCTGCCAGCCGATATCCGCGAAACCAGCATAGTCGAGCGCAGTCGGCAGCTGGCGCTCGCCGGCAGGCGTGCTCGGATCCATCATCGTTTCCTGCAGCACGCCATCGCGCAGGCCGTACGTGCCTTCGGCCCAGTGGCTGCCATAGCGGTCCAGCGGCACGCCAGCGCCGTAGGCGGCGACCGCGTTCGCACCGACGAACAGTCCGCTGTCCGGATCGACATTGGCATACCAGGCGTCGGCTTCGCCGAAGCCGAGGATGTGTCCGATCTCGTGCGTCGCAGTGGTCAGGAAATCGGGCCGGCCGGCAGTCAGGCCGCTTACATCCGGGCCGAAGTACCAGTCGTTGCTGGCGTTGAACCAGATGTAGCCTCCCCAGGTGGCGTAATCGGTCCCCTGCGCCACACCAGCCTGCCCGCGCGTCATCACTGCGTCGACGAAAGCCGAGTCGCCGCTGGCCTTCAGGTTTGATCCGATGCCGGCGAAGCCGAGCACACCGGGCGCACTGGGCGAGCCACCGACAAAGATGCGCAGCGTGTCGGCGGCAATCGTCTCGTTCACCAGCGCCACGCCCGGGCCGCCGAGGCTGGGATGCACGAAGGACACCGACCAGCTGTCGTCCGCGCCGGGTGCGATGGCGGTCAGCGTGTCGGTGAAGCCGCCGTAGAACGACGCGGCAAGATCGAGCAGCGCGCGGCGTTCGGCCAGCGGCTCACCGGTCGCCAGATCGGTGAAGAAGCCGCGCGTGTCGTAGCGGTAGTCGAACTCGATCTGCAGCGCCGACACCGCATTCGGAACGCCGGCAAACAGCGCCAGGGCGAGCGCCGCGCGGGCGCTCCGCCGGTGAAATCTGCATGCACGCTCAGCCATGATGCACGCTCCCCCGCGATGCGCGAACCTGCGTCCTGGCGCACAACACAGCCAGGCCGGCGAGCAACAGCGCCGCAGCGCCGGGCTCCGGCACCGGCGACAGCGGCGTCACCGAACCGACGCCTGCGCCATATACGCCCTGCAGCGCGGCGCGAGTGGCCTCGTCGAGCGGGAGAACCGGTCCTTCGTAAGACAGCAATGCAGCCGGTCCGACCGTGACCGTATCGTCGTTGACGTAGTGCCCCATGCCGAGAGAATGACCCAGCTCGTGCTGGGCGACCGCGTAGAACCAGAGCGGCGTCCAGTCATTGCCGAAGCGTCCGGCATTGAACACGATGTCACCCGCCAGACCGCTGTCCGGCGAGAACGGAAAATAGGCGTAGGCATTCGCGTCGGCGATGTGCGCCACCTGTCCGACGCGGATGTCAGCCAGCACGGTCGGGTCATACTCACCGGTTTCCGGCGGTGGTCCGCTGTCGCTCACCTCTACGAAATGGATGGGCAGCACCGCGGCGTAGTCCCACAGCGCAAGTTCGAACGCGCTGCGCAACAGCGACACCGGCAGCGGCGCGCCGGTCGCACTGTCGAGCAGGCTGCCGTCGAGCAGATTGCTGAAACTGTAGGTCAGCGTGAGCGCGCTGCCCGGCCCGTCCGACTGTGCCCACGCGGCGTACATCGGGAAGTGGCCGGCGGACGCGGGTGCCGCCATGCACAGCGCAATCAGGCTGCACGCCGCGGCATGCCGCACGGCGCGAACGACGCGGAGCGTCACGTTTTTCGGTACTGACATCGGACACCTCTGCAGTCGGATCGGCGGTGCAGGCACTGCCGACGAAGGACGAAGAGGCTGGCAACGCGGCTCCCGGGGCGGGCGCGGCTGGCGACGGATGGAAGCGGGGGCTTGCGAGGCGGCGAACGCCGACGGGCTGGCGGAACTGCGGCCGGAGCGGCAACGCGGATGTGCCGTTCCGGAATACCCTGGCCGGCGCCGAGGACCGAGGCTCAGGTTTGGTGAGCTTCGTTCAAACGAGAATTATTGTCAATTGAAGCATGGCACCGGCGCGATCCGGACGAAAAAAAACCGACCTTGCGGCCGGTTCCTTGTGAGCGCGTGCGCATCGGCGCTCAGACGCCCATGTTCATGATGTCCTGGTAGGCATTCACCAGCTTGTTGCGCACCTGCACCATCTGCTGGAACGAAAGACTGGCTTTCTGCGAAGCGATCATCACGTCCTGCAGATTGGCTTCGGTATTGCTGCCGGAGATGAAGCCTTCCGACATCTTCTGCGCTTCCTGCTGCGCGGCATTGACCTGTTCGATCGCGTTCTTGAGCGCCTCGCCGAAGTCGGCGCCACCGGCGGCCGCATCGACCTTGCCGACCGGCTTGTTGCCGGCGACCTGCGCGGTCGAGCGCAGTTCGCTAATCATCTGGTTCAGGCTGGTGTTCATGCACGTTCTCCTGTGTCCGCCGGCAAAAAATGCCGGTTGCGGACGACCCTGTGAGGCGTTTCGGGGTTCTGCCCCCTGTCCAGCAGATTCCTTGCAATATCCGGGCCAGGCATCAGCGGCTGGATGCTCACCCTTCGCGCAGCAACCCGTCTGCCTTGTAGCGTGCCAGTTTATAACGCAGCGTGCGTTCCGAAATGCCGAGCTTCTCGATCGCCTTCTTGCGCGATCCACCGACTGCAGCCAGCGTTTCGAGGATGAGATCGCGCTCCATGTCGCGCACCGACTTCACCTTGACCGGCGCTTCCGGCGTGGCATTGGGCGGTGCGTCATTGGCGGCGGACGGTGCGGCCGGCGCGGTGGTCACCGGTACCGGCTCGGCCGTCGGTCGGGCGGCCGGCCGCTGGCTGCCGAGCACGATGTGCTCTGCTTCCACCGTATCGTCCGGCGCCAGGATGGCGGCGCGCTGCATCGTGTTTTCCAGCTCGCGCACATTGCCCGGCCAGTCGTGGCCGGCAAGGATTGCCGCCGCCGATTCACCCAGCTTCAGTGCCCTGCCCTGCGCCTTGGCGCAGCCGGCGAGAAAGTGGCGTGCCAGCGGCACGATGTCGCCCGACCGTTCGCGCAGCGACGGTATGGCGATCGGGAACACGTTCAGCCGGTAGTAAAGATCCTCGCGGAAGCGACCGACACGGGCTTCGGCTTCCATGTCGCGGTTGCTGGTGGCCAGCACGCGAATGTCCAGCGGCACCGGCTTCTTGCCGCCGACGCGCTCGACCTCCCGCTCCTGCAGCACGCGCAGGAGCTTGGCCTGCAGCGACAGCGGCATTTCGGAAATTTCGTCCAGCAACAGCGTACCGCCATCCGCCTGTTCGAACTTGCCAGCCTGGGCGGTGGTGGCGCCGGTAAAAGCCCCCTTCTCGTAGCCGAACAGCGTGGCTTCCAGCAGATTGTCCGGAATGGCGGCGCAGTTGATCGCGATGAAGGGCTTGGCGGCACGCGGCGACTGCTGATGGATGTAGCGGGCGAACACTTCCTTGCCGGTGCCGGATTCGCCGGTCAGAAGCACGGTCGCCTCCGATTTCGCGACGCGCGAAGCCAGGCCCAGCACCTGACGGGTGCGCGGATCTTCCGCCACCATGTCGGTCGGCGTCACCACCGGCACCGCATAGCGTTCGATGTGGGCGAGCAGCACATCCGGCTCGAAGGGCTTGAGCAGGAAATCGCAGGCGCCGGCACGCATGGCGGCCACCGCCTTCTCGACGTCGCCAAAGGCCGTCATCAGCAATACCGGCAGCGCCGGCTCGCGCGCGCGGATTTCCTTCAGCAGCGTCAGGCCATCCATCGGCAGCATCTTGAGGTCGGTGATGACCAGATTCAGCGCATGCTCGCCGGTGTTGCGCTCCAGCATGCGCAGGGCCTGCGGGCCGTCGGCAGCCCCGATCACGCGGTGGCCGGCGCATTCGATCGCCAGGCACAGCGCATCGCGCAGATTGGGTTCGTCCTCGACCACCAGGATGTTCAGCTTCTCGCTCATTGCCCGTTCTCCAGCACTACTTCCGGCGTCTGCACAGGCAGTCGCAGGGTGAAACGGCTGCCCGCGCCGGGCGCGGACTCGCATTCGATGTCGCCGCCGTGCACGCGAGCCACGCCACGCGCAATCGCCAGCCCCAGCCCGGTTCCTTCCTCACGCGTGGTGAAGAAGGGCTCGAACAATCTTTCCTGTATCTCGCGCGGTATGCCGCGACCGTTGTCACGCACCACGAAACTGACCTCGTTTCCGGCGAAATCAACAGACAGGCCGACCTCGCCGCCACCGGCACAGGCCTGTACCGCGTTCTCCAGCAGGCTCACCAGCGCACTGGCCACCGCCTTGCGGTCGCCGGAAACGGTGCCCGCCAACGGCGGAACCACCGTCAGCGTCACCCCGGCCTGGCGCGCCACCGGCTCCACCGTGTGCTGCAGTTCGTCCACCAGCGCCGAAACGTCGATCGCTTCCCGACCGAGCACTTCGCCGCGCGCGAACATGAGCGTGTCGCGGATCAGCCGCTCCAGATGGCGCAGTCTGTCCTGGGCGCGCGAGGAAATCGATTTGACGTCTGCAGGCGCCATTTCGCGCGAAATGAGCGTGCCGACATAGAGCGTGGCCGCCGCCAGCGGCGTGCGCAGCTGATGCGCCAGCGAGGCAGCCATTTCACCCATGGCGGCCAGACGTTCGTTGCGCGCGGCCGCAATCTTCAGCGCGTGCTGGCGGGTCATGTCGTGCAGCAGCACGATGCGGGCGTTGCCACCGGCCAGCGACGCTTCACTCATCGACAGCCTGCGCGCCTGTCCGTTCTCGCCGGTGCAGTCCCATTCGGCCGGTGCATCGGCCGGTACCAGCCGCGTCGCACTGACGCCCCATGCCGCGCCTGGCCGTGCGCCGACCATGTCCAGCGCGGCCGGATTGGCTTCTTCGACCATGCCGTCGCCATCGACCACCACCACGCCGGCAGGCAGCTGATTGAGCAGCGTGCTGAGGCGATCGGTAAGGCGTGCCTTCTCTTCGTACTGACGACGCAGTTCACCATTGGCCTGCGCCAGTTCCTCGGTCAGGCTGGCGACCTGCTTTTCCAGCGCGCCGTAGGCCTCGGTCAGTTCGGCCGACGCCGCGTTGAACAGGCGGAAAGCCTCGGCCAGCCGTGCTGCCTCTTCCGGGGCAATGCGGGCCGGTTCTGCCGGGCTGACGGGCGATTCGGACATGCGCAAGGTACGAATGGATTGATCGACCGTTGCAGCGTAGCAAGCGGCAAACCGCCCCTTGGCCGGAATCAGCCGGCCAAAAACCCGCCTTATCCACAGACCGCCGCGCGCGGGACGGTCTGAAAATCCGTGTCATCCTCGCAGAAGTATCTGTTGTGCCCACTGGATGGCACCGCTTGGCGAGCAACCGCAAGAGACGAACCATGGCCGACGCCGTACTCGATCCGAACGCCGCACCCACCGCCCTGCCCTCGACGCCGCTTGCGCTGGCGCAGCAGCGTCTGGCCGCGATGCCAATGCAGAAGAAGATGGCGCTGGCTGGCGGGCTGGCCATGGCGATCGCGCTGCTGGTCGGCCTGATGCTCTGGAGCCGGGCCCCCGACTACGAGGTGCTGTTCTCCAACATCAACGACAAGGATGGCGGCGCCATCGTGGCCGCGCTGCAGCAGGGCAACGTGCCTTACAGGTTTTCCGAGGGAGGGCACGCCATCCTGGTGCCCTCGCAATTCGTTCATGACACCCGGCTCAAGCTCGCCGCCCAAGGCCTGCCGCGCGGAGGCTCGGTCGGCTTCGAACTGATGGAAAGCCAGAAGCTCGGTCAGTCGCAGTTTTCCGAACAGGTGACCTATCAGCGCGCGCTCGAAGGCGAACTGGCACGCACCATCGGCACGCTGGCCGCGGTCGACGGCGCCCGCGTGCACCTGGCCATTCCGAAGCAGAGCGCCTTCCTGCGCGACGACCAGAAGCCGTCGGCTTCGGTGGTGCTGAGCCTGCTGGGTGGCCGCACACTGTCGCCGGAACAGGTGGGCGGCATCGTGCATCTGGTGGCGTCCAGCGTGCCGCAGCTGCAGCCGGCTGCGGTGTCGGTACTGGACCAGAACGGCAATCTGCTGTCCAACAACCGCGATGCCAAGGACAACGCGTCGCTGAATCCGACTCAGCTCAAGTACGTGGGCGAGATCGAGGCCGCCACGATACGGCGCATCGAAGGCATTCTGGAACCGCTGGTCGGCCGCGGAAACTACCGGGTGCAGACGGCCGCCGACATCGATTTCAACCAGGCGGAACAGACTGCCGAAACCTACAAGCCGAACCCGCAGCCGCAGACCGCCATCCGCAGCCAGCAGATGAGCGAGTCGGTGAGCAATCAGCCGAATGCGGGCGGCGTGCCCGGCGCGCTGACCAACCAGCCGCCGGCCCCGGCCACCGCGCCGATCACCACGCCGCCGGCCCCGGGTACGCCGGCCGCCGAAGGCGCCAACGGTCAGCCGGCCATGGTGCCGATCAACACGCGCAAGGATTCGACCACCAACTACGAACTGGACAAGACCGTCCAGCACGTGAAGCAGTCTGTTGGCCAGATCAAGCGACTGTCGGTGGCCGTGCTGGTGAACCAGAAGGTCGAGACCGACAAGGACGGCAAGGCAGTTCCGGTACCGCTGAAGGACGAGGAAATTCAGCGCATCACCGCGCTGGCACGCGAAGCGATGGGCTTCAACGAAGCACGCGGCGACACGCTGAACGTGGCGTCCGCCCCGTTCACCGCGGTGGCTGAGCCGGAACTCGATACGCCGATCTGGAAAGATCCGGAAACCATGGGCTTCGCCCGCGAGCTCATCAAGTACCTGCTGGTCGCCGGCGTCGCCGCCTACCTGCTGCTCGGCGTCCTGCGCCCGCTGGTACGCAGTCTGACCACACCGCCGGAAACGACCGACGAGGACGAACCCGCCATCCGCGATGTCACGCTCGACGAGAACGGCCAGCCGGTGGGGTCGATCGAGGGCGCAGACGCGGCTCAGATCGAAATGTCGCCGGAAGCGCGTGCTCAGCTGGACTTCGAAACCAAGCTGGGTGCGGCACGCGAATATGCCAAGAACGATCCGAAGGCAGTGGCCGAAGTGATCAAGCACTGGGTGAGCGGCGATGAATGAAGAAGGGATCGAACGCAGCGCACTGCTGCTGGTAACGCTGGGTGAAGACGCCGCCGCCGAGGTGCTCAAGCACCTCGGCCCGCGCGAGGTGCAGAAGATCGGTACCGCGATGGCCGGACTGAAGAACGTGCCGCGCGAGAAGGTGCAGGCGGTGCTCGATCTGTTTGACGAGGCCACCTCGGCGGGCAGCCGCGTGTCGGCCGACGAGACGCTGATCCGCAACATGCTGACCAAGGCGCTGGGTGAGGAGCGCGCCGGCCATCTGCTGTCGCGCATTCTCAATGACTCGGACACCGCCGGCATCGAGGGGCTCAAGTGGCTGGACGCGGCCACCATCGCCAATCTGATCAAGAACGAACACCCGCAGATCATCGCCACCATCCTGACCCATCTCGAATTCGATCAGGCGGCTGAGGTGCTCAAGCTGTTCGTCGAGCGGCTGCGCAACGACGTGGTGCTGCGGATCGCGACGCTGGATGGCGTGCAGCCAGTGGCACTGAAAGAGCTGAACGAGGCGATGTCGCGCGTGCTGTCCGGCTCGGCCAAGATGAAGAAGACTACGCTGGGCGGCATCAAGGCGACCGCGGAAATCCTCGGCTTCGTCGGCAGTGCGAACGAATCGGCCATCCTAGACGCGGTCAAGGAATACGACGCCGATCTGGCGCAGAAGATCGTCGACGAAATGTTCGTGTTCGAAAATCTGCTCGACATCGACGACCGCGGCATCCAGACCCTGCTGCGCGAAGTCAGCGGCGACCAGCTGGTGCTGTCGCTCAAGGGCGCCTCGCCGGAACTGCGCGAGAAGATTTTCAAGAACATGTCGTCGCGGGCCGCAGAATCCCTGCGCGAGGACCTGGAGGGCCGCGGCCCGGTCAAGCTGTCCGAGGTCGAGGCCGAACAGAAGGAAATCCTGAAGATCGCCCGCCGACTCGCCGAAGAAGGCCAGATCGTGATGGGCGGCAAGGGCGGCGAGGAAATGCTGTAATCGGCCCTGTCGCCGCACACGGCTGAACCACGATGACAGGACACCCATTCTCCGCCTGGCAGCCGCCGGTGTTCGACGCACCGCCGGAAGCGCCCGCAGCTGTGCCGCAGCCGCCCTCTCCGGTCACGCTCGACGCACCAACGACCGTCGACGCGCCCACGCCCGGACACGGGCAGTTCGAGCCCCCTGAGGCAGACGAAGAAGCGTCTCCGGTGTTCCGCCTGCCCACTGCGGAAGATCTTGAAAGACTGCAGCACGACGCCCACCGCGAAGGTTACGCAGCAGGCTACGAGGAGGGCACCGCCCGCGTGCGCATGGAGGCGATGCGCCTGCATAGCGTCATCGAACAGCTGGAAGAGGCGCTGGCCACGCTCGACACCTCGATCGCACGCGAGGTGCTCAACCTCAGTGTGGAGATTGCGCGCAACGTGGTGCGCCAGACCATCAGAGTGAGGCCGGAAGCCGTGATTGCGGTGGTACGCGAAGCGATCAACCAGCTTCCGCACCAGCACACCGCCATTTACCTGAACCCGGAAGACGCCTCGGTGGTGCGCAGCCATATCGGAGACCAGCTCACTCACGCCGGCCATCGCATCTTCGAAGACGTGGCGATCGCACGTGGCGGCTGCAAGGTAGAAGCGGGCGGAAGCCAGATCGATGCCACGGTGCCGACGCGCTGGGGTCGTATCGTCGAATCGCTGGTCGACGGCGCCGACTGGATTGACCATGAGTGACAGCGCGACAGCCGAGGACCTGCCGGCCCCCGCCAGCGAGAGCGCCGGCGAGACTGAACCTGAGGCCAACCCGCACATCGACAAGTGGGCAGGTTTCCTGTCTGACTGCGGCACACTGGCCGGCCGCATCAGCCCCTATCAGCACGCCGGTCGCCTCACCCGCATCAACGGCCTCGTGATGGAAGCTGCAGGGCTCAAGCTGCCGCTCGGTTCCGGCTGCCGCATCATGGTGCCCGGCGGCAACAGCTGCGAAGCCGAAGTGGTCGGCTTCAACGGCGAAAAGCTCTTCATGATGCCGACCGACGACGTGATCGGCCTTGCACCGGGTGCCCAGGTCATACCGCTGGAAGCCGCGCCGCAGCGCCCGACCACCACCGAGCGCCTTGAGCCGCGCCGGCGCGCCTCTGACCGCGCCAAGCACCTGCCGGTAGGCGACGCCCTGCTCGGCCGCGTGGTCGATGGCGCCGGCCGCCCGCTCGACGGACTGGGCCCGCTGATCACCCGGCATTCGCGTTCGGTAGCCAGTCGCGCGGTCAACCCGCTGCTGCGCGAGCCGATCAAGCGCACGATGGATACCGGCATACGTTCGATCAATTCGCTGCTCACCGTTGGCCGCGGCCAGCGCATCGGCCTGTTCGCAGGCTCCGGCGTCGGCAAGTCGGTGCTGCTGGGCATGATGGCACGCTTCACCTCCGCCGAAGTGGTGGTGGTCGGACTGATCGGCGAACGGGGCCGTGAAGTGAAGGAATTCATCGAACAGATCCTCGGGGCCGCCGGACTGAAGCGCTCGGTGGTGGTCGCGGCACCGGCAGATACCAGCCCGCTGATGAGGCTGCAGGGCGCGGCCTATGCCACCACGGTGGCCGAGTGGTTCCGCGACCAGGGCCGGCATGTACTGCTCATCATGGATTCGCTCACCCGCTACGCCATGGCGCAGCGCGAGATCGCCCTGGCCATCGGTGAGCCGCCGGTCACCCGCGGTTACCCGCCGAGCGTGTTCGCGCGGCTGCCGCAGCTGGTCGAGCGCGCGGGCAACGGGCCGGAGGGCGGTGGCTCGATCACCGCTTTCTACACCGTGCTGGCGGAAGGCGACGATCAGCAGGATCCGATCGCCGATTCGGCACGCGCCATCCTCGACGGTCACTTCGTGCTCACGCGCCAGCTGGCCGATTCCGGCCACTACCCGGCGATCGATATCGAACAGTCGGTATCGCGGGCCATGCACGGTCTGGTCAAACCCAGTCACTTCGACCTGGTGCGCCGCTTCAAGGGCCTGTGGTCGCGCTATCAGCGGGCACGCGACCTGATCGCGGTCGGCGCCTACGCCCCGGGCTCCGACCCGCAGCTCGATCAGGCGGTAAACATGTTCCCGACGCTGGAAGCCTTTCTGCAGCAGCGCATGGACGAGCGCGAAGGTTATGAAGACGCGGTGCTCAAGCTGCACCAGATATTCGGACTCACCCCCTGACCCACGTGCGCGAATTGCAAAAAACCGTGGCAGGCCGAAAATGCTTGACACAGATCACGCCTGAGCACGGCGTGCGGATAGAATCTGCCGGACCATGGCTGACGCATTCCGACTTCAATCCATACTCGACCTGAGCATCAACCGCATGGACGAGGCCGCCAAGGCACTCGCCGCACTGATGGCCAGCGAGAAGGATCAGACCCAGAAGCTCCAGATGCTCGAGCAGTATCGTGCCGAGTACCAGGGGCAGTTCATGGCGGCCGCACGCGCCGGGCTCACCCCCAACCAGTGGTCGAACTATCGTGCCTTCCTCGCACGCATCGACGATGCCATCGTCCATCAGCAGCGTCAGGTCGATCATTCCCGCGACCGGGCCCAGGCGGGTCAGCGTGAATGGCTGGATACCCGCACCCGGGTGAAGGCGTTCGAAACGCTGTCGGACCGTCACCAGGTCACGGTGCAGCGCAAGCAGGCCAAAGCGGAACAGCGGGTGGCTGACGACCGCTCTGGCCGTCAGGTCAATCAGGACTGAAGCGCAGAACAGGCTGGCACGGATAGTGCTGTGAAGCCTCCGTCACAGGAGACTTCGCCATGCCTGAAATCGCACTGAACATTCCCACCAGCGCCACACCTCTGGCCGCTTCCGGCCCGGTGGGCGAAGCGCGCGCCATCAACGGCGAACTGGGCGCGGAAGACGCCGCCAGCTTCGCCAACCTTCTCAAGGACAATCTGCAGGCCAGCCAGGGCAATGAATTGCCGCCCGAACTGCTGGCCGACCTCATGGCCGACGCCATGAAGCCGGACGAGGACGTGCAGACCCTGATCACCACCGAAGACCTGCCCGCCGGCGCAGAAGCCATGGCTGCAGCGCTGCTGCTGGCGCCGGCGCTGCAGCAGGCCGAGGCCATGAAGGGCAGCCAGCACGATGTGACTGAAGACGCCCTTGCGTCAGCCACCGACGGCGGTGGCCGGTCAAAGGGTGACGATCTTGCCGCCCTGACACGGCAGCCGGCAGGGATTGCCGCTGAAGCCGACAAGCAGGCCGATGCCGCCGGCAAGCCCCTGCCGGAACTGGAGCGCGCCAGCGAGCTGTTGAAGGACAGCTTTGCCGACAACACCGCGGGCACGCTGCAACAGGCGCAGCACGCGGACTTCCGCGCCCACATGGCGGCGGCACAGGCGCCGAAGACCGAGCTGGCGGTGGCCACGCCGATCAATCATCCCGGCTGGGCGGAAGATGTCGGTCACCAGATCACCTGGCTGGCCGAACAGGGTACGAGCAAGGCGGAACTGGTGCTCACCCCACCGCATCTGGGCCGCATCGAGATCACGCTCGAAATCGGCACCGATCTGAGTACCGCGCAATTCGTTTCGGCCAGCCCGCAGGTGCGCGAGGCGCTTGAGCAGGCCATGCCCCGGCTGCGCGAAATGCTGGCCCAGGGTGGCATCTCGCTGGGTGAAGCCAATGTGAGCAGCGACCAGCCGTCGCGCGATGGCAGCGGCGGCGATTCACGCGGACAACGCGGGCGTGACAGCGGCGGCGACATCGCGGTCGCCCCCGCTGCTCGACGCGGTGTCGGCCTGGTCGACCTGTTCGCCTGAGGCGTTCCGCACTGCGCGCCCTGAAGGTTTAATTACACCTGCTGAGGCAGAAAACGGCACCCGCGCTAAAAAAACGGAACATTCGGCCGTTATTCGGACATTGAAAGGCATCTGTACCCGCCGACAATTCCGATTCAGACAGGAGCAGACAGTATGGCCAAAGCCGCCGCAACCCCGGAAGAAGCCGGGGCAGAAGCACCCAAGAAGGGCAACAAGATGCTCATCATCATCATCGCCGTACTGGTGGTGGTGATTGTCGGCGGGGCCGCGGCCTTTTTCCTGATGGGCAACAAGCATCCGGAAGAAGGCGAGGAAGGTGGCGAGGAAGTGGTCGCAGAGGAAGATCACGAGGCCGCTGCCAAGGAAGCCAAGAAGGCCAAGCTCAAGAAAAAGAAGGAAGCCGAAGCCAAGGGCCTGCCGCCGGTGTTCGTGGAGCTGGATCCCTTCACCGTGAATCTTCAGCCGGAAAGTGCTGTGGACCAGTACCTTCAGGTGAAGGCGACGCTGAAAGTGGACGAACAGCCGGCAGCTGACGGCCTCAAGGCCTACATGCCTGAGATCCGCCACAAGGTGCTGCTGCTGCTGTCCGGAAAGAAGGCCTCCGAACTCGGCACACCGGACGGTCGCGAACAACTGGCGGAAGATATCAAGCACGCGGTCAATGCCATCGTGGGTGAAGTCCCCAAGGGCAAGAAGGGCGAGCCGCAGGAACCGATAGGTCCGGTCGAATCGGTGCTGTTCACGTCCTTCATCGTTCAGTGATGCGGCGTCGGGCGTAGATCAACAGATACGGAACAGGCGAGGTCGAACATGTCCGACTTTCTTTCCCAGGAAGAGGTCGATGCCCTGCTGAAGGGCGTCACCGGCGAAACCGACGAAGCCGTCCAGGAGGACGACACCAGCGGCATTCGCCCTTACAACCTCGGCACCCAGGAAAGAATCGTCCGCGGGCGCATGCCCACGCTGGAGCTGATCCACGAGCGTTTCGCCCGTTACCTGCGCATCGGCCTGTTCAACTTCATGCAGCGCAGCGCCGAGATTTCACTCGGCCCGATCCGCCTGCAGAAGTACTCGGAATTCATCCGCAATCTGGTGGTACCGACCAACCTCAACCTTGTGCAGGTCAAGCCGCTGCGTGGCACCGGCCTGGTGGTGTTCGATCCCAATCTGGTCTTTCTGGTGATCGACAACATGTTCGGCGGCGACGGCCGCTTCCACACCCGGGTCGAAGGCCGCGATTTCACGCTGACCGAACAGCGCATCATCCACGGTCTGCTGGAGGTGTTCTTCGCGGAGTACGAGCGCTCGTGGGAGCCGGTGCATGCGATCAAGTTCGAGTACATGCGCTCGGAAATGAATTCGCAGTTCGCCAACATCGCCACGCCGTCGGAAATCGTGGTGGCCGCGACCTTTACCGTCGAACTGGGAGGCGTTTCGGCGGAAATGCACATCTGCCTGCCCTATTCCATGGTCGAGCCGCTGCGCGACACGCTCAATTCGTCGATGCAGAGCGACAGCGTCAGTTCGGACAACCGCTGGATACGCCTGCTCACCCGTCAGGTGCAGGACGCAGCGGTGGAACTCGTGGTGCACCTGGGCGACGGATCGCTCACGCTGGGCGGTCTGAACAGCCTAAAGGTCGGCGACATCATTCCGATAACCATTCCAGAGACGGTCAAGGCCGAAGTCGATGGCATCGACGTTCTGGAGTGCAAGTACGGCATACAGAATGGCCGCTACGCGCTGAAGATAGAGCGCTTCATGGCCGGTGAGGAAGAACTGATCGAACACGCGCTGGGCGCGCGCAGCAAGAACACAGGTGAGGAACAGCCATGAGCGAAGCCGCTGCAGAAGAACAGGTCAGCGAGGACGATTGGGCCGCCGCGATGGCGGAACAGACCACCGCTGAAGAAGCGCTGGCCGCACTGGATTCCGGTGCGACACCCGCCGCGCAACCGGCCAACATCTTTCCCCAGTTCGGGGAAAGCACGCACAAGCCTGACGAAGGTCTGCGCGATTTCGAGATGATTCTGGACATTCCGGTCCAGCTCACCGTGGAACTGGGGCGCACCAAGATTTCCATCCGCAACCTGCTGCAACTGGGTCATGGCTCGGTGGTGGAGCTGGACGGCATGGCTGGCGAACCGATGGACGTGCTGGTGAATGGCACGCTGATCGCACAGGGCGAGGTGGTGGTGGTGAACGACAAGTTCGGCATCCGCCTGACCGACATCATCACCCCGGCCGAGCGCATGAAGAAGCTCAAGCGCTGACGAACACCTCCTCCTGATCCCGGACATGGATCAGGCTTCGGGCGACCCAAGGGTCGCCCTTTTTATTTCCGTCGCAACATGATTCAGGCCGCAGGCGCTTGCGGCCCGCGGCCTGAGGGTGGCCCGCTCATTCCAGCCGCGGCGTGCCGTCGGCGGCAACCAGCGGCAGCGTGGTGTCGCTCTCATCCTTCAGCCCGACACCGGTCAACCGCAGCACGCCGGCCTGCTGCATCAGCCAGTTCAGGCGATAGGCCGCAGCACCATAGGGCTGGCCCTCGGGCCGCACATTCGAGATGCAGTTGCGCTCGGCGTCCGAGCGGCCCACGCGAGGCGCCCAGGTGAGGTAGATGCCCAGACTGTCCGGCGAACTGAGACCCGGGCGTTCGCCGATCAGCATGGCCACCATGCGCGCACCCAGCGCCTCGCCCACCTCGTCGGCCAGCGCCACCCGCGCCTGGGTGGCGATCACCACAGGCGCAATGCACCAGTCCTCCGGCAGCAGCGGATACAGCGCGCCCAGCAGCGGCACAGCGTGACGCGCCACTGCCGCCGAAGACAGGCCGTCGCCGATCACGATCGCCAGATCGCAGCCCTCGCTGCGCATGCCGTCCAGCCGCACCCGGTCGTCAGCGTCGAGCCGGCGACCGAGATCGGGTCGCCGCAGATAGATTTCACGGTCGGGCGCACGGCTCTTCACCGGCAGCGCCGGCCAGCCCTGCACATTCAGTCCGGCTGCCAGCGCGGCCACGTCCAGCGGCGTATGGATGGCGTCGCGTGCCAGCGCGTGCGCCAGCCCGAAGCCCAGGGTTTCGGCGGTGGGCCCCGCGGTGCCCACACGGCCGAGACCGATGCGCGCCGAAGTCCAGGTTTTCCACAGCGCCCAGGCGTCACCGTTGTCGCTCAGGGCGGACTGCTTGTCATCATCAGCCATCGGAACTCTCTTCGCTTCAAGAGGGCGTT
>JBEQBZ010000024.1:0-54873 GCA_041639545.1 Methyloversatilis sp.
ACAGCGGCCCGTTCTGGGCGCATTCGCCCAGGGCGATGCCGAACAGTGCTTCCAGCGGCTCCGCGCACAGGCGGTGCCGGGCTGGTGGGCCGGGCTTCCATTCACCACTCGTTCGGGGCGAGAACGGCCGAGTCAGACCGGTGGTCGCGCGGCACGCAGGCATCGATTGAGGCCGGTGCAGGATATGCGCGATCACCTGGCGGGCTGGCGAACGTCAGGTCACGATACGCGCCGTACCCGTCGTGACCAGAGCCTGTCCATCAAGGGTATCGGCAGATGCTCCGCCTGGTCTGGCGACGCCGATCCGGGGCGCATTTCCCGTCCTGACGAAAAAAATACACTGCGAGCCTGAACAGCGTGGCAGCAAATGCGCGTGCCTCCTGGTGACTCTATGAGTGGGTAGCACCGTCCTGCTGCTGGGCGGCGACTTCTGCACGCACTTTGTCCATGTCCAGCGCCTTGGCCTGTTCGATCAGCTGGTCGAACTGACCGGCGGGCAGCGCGCCCGGCTGTCCGTACAGCACGATCTGGTCGCGGAACACCATCAGGGTCGGAATCGATCGGATGCCGAAGGCCGCCGCGATGCCCTGTTCCTCTTCGGTATTCACCTTGGCAAACACGATGTCCGGATGCTTTTCCGACGCGGCTTCGAACACCGGGGCAAAATTGCGGCACGGGCCGCACCACGGCGCCCAGAAATCGATGATCACGAAAGGACTGTTCTCTATCGTGCTGTTGAAGCTGTCTTCGGTCAGTTCTACGGTGGCCATGGCTGTCCTCGGGAATGAGCCGGCATGGTAGCCGATGCCCGACCCCATGTCGGGCGTTTCGCGCCCAGTCCGACCGGCCCGCTGCACAAGGGTTCGCTGGTTGCCGCGCTGGCCAGCTGGCTGGATGCGCGGGCGGCCGGCGGACGCTGGCTGCTGCGCATCGAGGACGTGGACGAACCGCGCTGCTCTCCCGCGGCGGCCGACACCATCATGCGTCAGCTCGACGCGCTCGGCCTGCACTGGGACGGCGAGGTGGTGTGGCAGAGCCGGCGCCCCGCGCTTTACCGCGCCGCGCTGGATGCGCTGATCGCGCGGGGTGCGGCCTATGGCTGTGCCTGCACCCGCCGCGACCTCGAAGCGCAGCCGCTGGCTTCCGATGGTTCGCGGCGCTATCCGGGCACCTGTCGCGACCGCGTCGGCGTCACGCCGCGTGCCTGGCGGCTGCGTGTGCCGGTGGGCGAGGTGGCGTTCGACGACCGCGTGCTTGGCCACATCGCGGTCGATGTCGCGGCGGACGCCGGCGATTTCGTGCTGTGGCGCGCCGACGGCTACTGCGCCTACCAGCTCGCGGTGGTGGTCGACGACGCCGATCAGGGCGTGACCCACGTCGTGCGGGGCGCCGATCTGCTGACCTCGACGCCGCGCCAGATCCTGGTGCAACGGGCACTGGGCCTGCCGCAGCCGGATTACGCCCATGTGCCGCTGGTGCTGGATGCGCAGGGCGAAAAGCTGTCGAAACAGACGCGCGCGCAGGCGCTGGAGCCGGCGAACGCGCGGGCCGATCTGGCCGAAGCGCTCACCTTCCTGCGCCACCCGCCGCCTGCGGACGCCGTGACCGCGGGGCGCGATGCACTGCTCGCGTGGGCGGTGGCGAACTGGCGTCCGGAGCGGTTGGCAGTGGCGTGATCCGCGGTCGGGTGCGGCCGGCAGCAGCTGCATCGCGGCGGGGCGCCGCTCCCACGAGTCCGATGCTCCGCCCGTGAGTGCCAGCGTGCAGGCGGCTGCGCCGCTCAGTAATGCGGCGGAATGTCCTGCTGCGCGTCGGCCCGCTCCGCCGGCTGCATGCCCTGCACCTGCGCATACACATGCTTGAGCTGCAGCTGCAGTGATTCGATTGCGCGCTGCTGCTCGAACACGGTGCGGTTCAGCGCGTCCAGCAGGTCGTCCATCAGCGTGATGCGGGCTTCGAGGTCGTTCAGGCGATCGGTCATGTCGGCGTGTCCGGAGAATGTTGTCGGGCCAGCGCCCAGGCGACGTGTTCGCGCACGACCGGCGAGGCGTGGTCGGCGCGCGCCTGCAGCGCGGCGGTGATGGCGGGGGCGGCCGGCGCGTTGCCGAGTGCGACCGCGATATTGCGCAGCCAGCGTTCATGGCCGATGCGCCGGATGGCGCTGCCTTCGAGCCGACGGTTGAATTCGTCTTCCGACCAGGCGAACAGCGCGGTCAGCGGGGCGCGGTCCAGACCGTTACGCACCGCGAAGTCCGGCTCCATCGCCTTTTTCGCGTGGCGGTTCCAGGGGCACACCAGCTGGCAGTCGTCGCAGCCGTAGATGCGGTTGCCGATCAGGGGACGCAGCGGCTCGGGTATCGCGCCGTCCAGTTCTATCGTCAGATAGGACACGCACAGTCGCGCATCCAGCTGGTAGGGCGCAACGATGGCGCCGGTCGGGCACACGTCGATGCAGCGGGTACAGGTGCCGCAGTGGTCGGGCTGCGGCGCGTCCGGCGGCAGCGGCAGCGTGGTGAACAGTTCGCCCAGAAAGAACATCGAGCCGGCGTCGCGGTGGATGAGCAGCGTGTGTTTGCCGCGCCAGCCGAGCGCGGCGCGGCGGGCGATCTCCACTTCGAGCACCGGCGCGGAATCGGTGAAGGCGCGGTGGCCGAACGGGCCGGTCACGGTTTCGATGCGCTCCGCCAGCTTCTGCAGCCGGTTGCGCAGCACCTTGTGATAGTCGCGGCCGAGCGCATAGCGCGATACATAGCCCAGTTCACCGTCGTCCAGCACCGACTGGGCGTCGGCCGCCTCGTCCGGCCAGTAGGGCATGCGCACGCTGATGACCGACAGCGTGCCCGGCACCAGTTCGGCCGGGCGGGCGCGGGTGGCGCCGTGGCGCGCCATGTAGTCCATGTCGCCGTGACGGCCGGCGGCCAGCCAGTCGAGCAGACGCGCTTCGGCTTCGCCGAGATCGACGCCGGAAATGCCGACCGAGGCGAAGCCCAGTTCGCGCGCCCACTCACGGATGCGCTCCGCCAGTTCGTCAGGGGTGCAGGGCAGGGCGTCGCTCATCGCACGGCCGCCCCGGCGGATAATGGTGGCCGATCCGATTTCGCGCCTACCGCCATGAATGATTCGACCGTCGTCATCGACCTCGCCGACACCGCTGCCACCGAAGCGCTGGGGGCGCAGCTGGCGCACGCGCTGGCCCCCGGCCTGTGCGTTTTTCTCGAAGGCGATCTGGGCGCCGGCAAGACCACGCTGGTGCGCGGGCTGCTGCGGGCGCAGGGCCACAGCGGAAAGGTAAAAAGTCCGACCTTCACTTTGCTTGAACCATATGCTATTTCTAGCTTAAACTTCCCGTTGTATCACTTTGATTTTTATCGCTTCACGCATCCGGATGAATTCATCGATGCAGGTCTGGACGAATATTTCGGGCAAACCGGTGAAAACGCAGGCGTCTGTCTGGTCGAATGGCCCGACAAGGCTGGCGCTCACCTGCCGTCGCCCGATCTCCGCGTGGCGCTCGCCGTGGTCGGCGAAGCGCGCCGCGCTCAGCTCGTCGCCTGCAGTGAAGGAGGTCGGGCATGTTTAAGCCGTTTGTCCGCCGTCGCGGCAAGCCGTCCGCCCGCGATCTGAGCCGGCGCGATTTTCTCGGATTTTCCGGCGCTGCGCTGCTGCTGTCGGTCAGCCCGGTCGGGCGTGCCGCTGCCACCTCGCTGATGGCGGTGCGGGTGTGGCCGTCGCTGGAATATACGCGCATCACGCTGGAATCCCGCGATGCGCTGAAGTTCGCCCACTTCACGGTGCAGAACCCGGAACGCCTGGTGATCGACATCGAGGGCGTGGAGCTGAACAACGTGCTCGGCAGCCTGCCGGGCAAGATTTCCGACGCCGACCCCTATATCAAGCTCATCCGCGCCGGCCGCAACAAGCCGGGCGTGGTGCGGCTGGTGATGGAACTGAAGACCGAAGTGAAGCCGCAGGTGTTCACGCTGGCGCCGGTCGGGCAGTACGGCCACCGGCTGGTGATGGACATCTATCCGGCGCAGCCCATCGATCCGCTGATGCAACTGGCGCGTCAGGGCGACATCCAGTACCAGGGCGACGTCGCGCCGGACCAGCCGGATGCGCCCCCGCAGACGGCGGCCCAGGGCACGCCGCAGCAGGCGCCAGAACCGGCCCCGGAACCGGTGCGCCAGACCGCGTCGCGCGACGGTGGCCGGCACCCGCAGCAGCCGGCGGACGACGACGTGAGCCGCCTGGTCACCATCGTGCTCGACCCGGGCCATGGCGGCGAGGACCCGGGCGCGGTCGGCCGCGGTGGCAGCTACGAGAAGAACGTGACGCTGCAGGTCGCCCAGCGGCTGCAGAAGAAGATTGCCGCCGACCCGGCGATGCGTGCGGTGCTCACCCGCGACGACGACTACTTCGTGCCGCTGGGCACCCGCGTGGCCAAGGCCCGCCGGGTGAAGGCGGATCTGTTCGTGTCCATCCACGCCGACGCCTTCGTGCGGCCGGATGCCCGCGGCAGTTCGGTGTTCGTGCTGTCCGACCGCGGCGCCACCAGTTCGGCTGCGCGCTGGCTCGCCCAGCGCGAAAACTCGGCCGACCTGATCGGCGGCGTGAATCTGGAAGGGCGCGACCCCTATCTGGCGCGCACGCTGCTCGACCTGTCGCAGACCGCGACGATGAACGATTCGATGAAGCTCGGGCGCGCGGTGCTGGGCGAACTGGGCGGCGTGAACACGCTGCACAAGGCGCAGGTGGAACAGGCCGGCTTCGCGGTGCTGAAGGCGCCGGACATTCCGTCCATCCTGGTCGAAACCGCCTTCATTTCCAATCCGGAAGAGGAAAAGCGGCTGACCGACGACGCCTATCAGGACAAGCTGGCCGACGCCATCCTGCGCGGCATCCGCCGCTATCTGGCGAAAAATCCGCCGCTGGCCAAGTCCCGTCTGGCCTCGCTCTGACCCCGGTCGGGCCGGCTTGACTCACGTCATGGGGGCCGCCGGGCGGTCCGCCTAGAATGCGCTCCCATGTCCCCGAACCGCCTCCCGCGATGAACGCGCCGGAATCGCCGCTGAAGCTGCGGCCGGCCGACGCGTCTTCCGTCCCTTGTTACCACTGCGGCCTGCCGGTCGAAGGTGCGGTGCGCTATCGGGTGCGCCTGGGTGGCGAGGACAGGCCGATGTGCTGTGCCGGCTGTGCCGCCGTGGCCGAGGCGATCGCCGGCGGCGGGCTGGACGCCTTCTACGCCCACCGCGATGCGTTGCCCGAAACCGCGCCCGAAGGTGCCGGCCGAGACCTGAGTGCCTACGACCTGCCGGAAGTGCAGGCCGATTTCGTGCGCACGGTCGCCCACCCCGCCTGCGCCGACGCGCGCGAGGCGCTGCTCATCATCGAAGGCATACGCTGCGCCGCCTGCGTGTGGCTGAACGAACAGCACGTCGGCCGTCTGCGCGGCGTGCTGGCGCTGGACATCAATTACGCCACCCGCCGTGCCCGCGTGGTGTGGGACCCGACGCGCGTGCAGCTGTCGGCCATCCTGCAGGCGGTGGCCGACATCGGCTACGAAGCCTGGCCGAACGACCGCGCGCATGCCGAATCGCTCGCGCGCAGCGAACGTCGTGACGCGCTGTGGCGGCTGGCGGTGGCCGGTCTGGGCATGATGCAGGTGATGATGTACGCGTGGCCGGAGTACACCGCGGGCGACGCCGAACTGCCGGGCAGCATTGCCGCGCTGATGCGCTGGGCCAGTCTGGTACTGACCGCGCCGGTGGTGTGCTATTCCGCCGCGCCCTTTTTCTCGCGCGCGCTGCGCGACCTCGCGGCGAAGCGGGTCGGCATGGACCTGCCGGTCGCGCTCGGCATCGGCAGCGCCTTCATTGCCAGCCTGTGGGCCACGGTGACGCATTCGGGCGTGGTCTATTTCGATTCGGTCACCATGTTCGTGTTCCTGCTGCTCGGCGGGCGCTATCTGGAAATGCTGGCCCGCCAGCGCGCGGTGCGCGGCGTCGAGGAACTGGCGCGCGTGATGCCGGCGCTGGCGCGGCGTTTCACCGCCTGGCCGGGCAGCGCGACCGAAGCGGTGCCGGTGGCACGACTGGCCGCCGGCGACCATGTCGCGGTGGCGGCCGGCGAGGTGTTTCCGGCGGACGGCCGGCTGGTCGATGGCCGCAGCGAGGTCGATGAAAGCCTGCTTACCGGCGAATCGCGCCCGCAGACGCGAGCGCCGGGTGACCGGGTGGTCGGTGGCAGCCTGAACATCGCTTCACCGGTGGTGCTGGCGGTGGAGCAGGTCGGCGAGGCGACCCGGCTGGCGGCGATCCGCCGGCTGATCGGCCGCGCCTCGGCCAGCCGGCCGGCGGTGGTGCAGTTCGCCGACCGGGTGGCGGTGCATTTCGTGAAGGCGCTCATCGTGCTGGCGCTGCTCACCGCAGGCGTCTGGCTGTGGCTGGACCCGTCGCAGGCGCTGCCGGTGTTCGTCGCGGTGCTGGTGGTGAGCTGCCCGTGCGCGCTGTCGCTGGCCACGCCGGCGGCGCTCACCGTGGGCACCGGCGTGCTGTCGCGCGGCGGCCTGCTGGTCACCCGGCCGCACGCGATCGAAACGCTGGGCCGGGTGACCCACGTCGTGTTCGACAAGACCGGCACCCTGACCACCGGCGACATGAGCGTGCAGGCGGTCGAGCCGCTGGGCGAGTGCAGCGCGGACGACGCCCGCCGGTTTGCGGCGTCGCTCGAAGGGCCGTCCACCCACCCGATCGCCCGCGCGCTGCGTGCCGCCGCCCCGGGTGCGCTGCCGGCGGTGAGCGAACTGGCCGCCGAAACCGGGCAGGGGGTGGAAGGCCGCATCGCCGGCCGGCGGCTGCGGCTGGGTCGGGCCGATTACGTTTGCGCACTGTCGGGTGCCGCGCAGCCGCTGCCACCCGAAGGACTGGTCTCGCCGGTCTGGCTGGGCGATGAAGGCGGCCTGCTGGCCCGCTTCGACCTGAGCGACACGCTGCGCCCGGGGGCGCACGAACTGGTGGCACGCCTGCGCGAGCGGGGCATCGAAATCAGCCTGCTGTCCGGCGACGCGCCGGCGCCGGTGGCTGCGCTGGCCGGCGAACTGGGCATTGCCGACGCGCACGCGCGGATGACGCCCGAAGGCAAGCGCGCCCACATCGAGGCGCTGCAGCAGCGGGGCGCCGTGGTAGCCATGCTGGGCGACGGCGTGAACGATGCGCCGGTGCTGGCGCAGGCCCAGGTGTCGGTCGCCATGGGCAGCGGCACCGAACTGGCGCGCGCCCAGGGTGACCTGGTGCTGCTGTCCGACCGTTTCGACGCGCTCACCCGCGGGCTCGACAGCGCCCAGGCCACGCTGGCCGTGGTGCGCCAGAACCTGCGCTGGGCCTTCGCCTACAATCTGCTCGCCATTCCGCCGGCCATGCTGGGCTGGATCACACCCTGGATGGCGGGCGTCGGCATGTCGCTCAGTTCGCTGATGGTGGTGCTGAACGCGCTGCGCCTGCAGCGGCGGGCACCGGAGAAAAGCTGATGGACATTCTGTGGCTGCTGGTGCCGATGTCGGTGCTGATCGCGATCGGCATCGGCGCGGTGTTCATCTGGTCGGCGCGCAGCGGCCAGTTCGACGACCTCGAAGGGCCGGCCCACCGCATGCTGATGGACGACGACCGCGCGCCCGAACTGCCGAAGGACGACGACCGGCCATTACGCTAGCCCGCGTTCGCTGGAGAGCGAATAAATCTGTCATGATCAGACAGTAGATTCATCGTCGATCTCGACCGATCCGTGCCATCTCCGTCTGAAAGGACACTCAATGAAGAGCCGGGCTTCTCTCGCTTTTGCGCTGTGCTTCATTTCACTGTCCGCTCAGGCGCAGTCTGTCGAGCCGTCCGTAAGTGTTTTCGGCGTTGCGAAGAACGCTTACTACCAGCAGACCGATGCCGGCGTCGTGAGTTACCTGATGAGTGGCATATATGCCTTCGTGGAAGGTTCAGGTATCTCGTCAGACTTTCCCTCGCGGCCGGTAACGCTGACCTTGCCAGGGGGTGCCGCTTACTCACTGGAGCTTTCGAGCGGTGATCTGGGTAGCGAGTGGAGCCTTCGTTACGATTCGTACGAGGCAGGTTTCACGAGCGAAGCGGCGCTCAATGCGAGCTTCCCGGACGGGCGTTACACATTCGCCAGTGGCGGATACAGCTACGATCTCCAACTGTCCGGTGGCTATGTCGACATGCCCTTGGTGCAGTTTTCTGCTGGACATTGGGAGGATGGGCGGCTGATCCTGACAGCGGAGGAGGCGACCTCCGACTGGTACATCGCCAGCAACTTCACGAATGCAAACGGGTTTCGGAGCATCTCGGTCGCTGATGAGGCGTTCTCGTTCCATGTCTTCTCCTACGACGATGGCAGTTTTCCGGGTGCCGTCTCCTCGGTGATTGCGGGCGGAAGCCTCAAGCCGGGCATGACATACAGCGTCGAGGTTGAATTCGACAACGTCGTCGATTACGTCAATCCGGCGGAGGGCGATCTGCGCAATGGATTCGCGCTCTACTCCACCTCCACGTTTGTCACGGTGACCGTTGTTCCTGAACCGCAACCATGGCTCTTGCTCGCCGCAGGGATGCTTCCGCTGCTTCTTGCTGCAAGGCGAACCGCTCATCAGGATTGAGACGTCCTGCGCGCGATCGGCACGATCGGGCCAGACATGCCGGAGTTTGAGTAATCCTGGGCCTGGCCTTCTTTCTCGGGCCGGCCATCAAAGCGGACAAAACAGAGGGGCCCAGGGTGCGGGGTCAGTTCGCGACGGCAAATGGGCTGCGCAGACCCTCAGCCTCGGTTCAGTTCTTCAGGCGGTATCATGCGGGCCGGTTCCGCTTCTTCACCGCATCCCCGATGACCCTGTCCCGAGCCGGCACCGCGTGGCGCTCGCCGGCCCTGTTCATGCCGCCGCCGCTGCGCGGCTGGCTGACCGATCCGCATTCGCTGACCGCCCGCATCCGCGCGCGCTGCCGTCATTTTTCGGTGCAGCCGCTGCGCACCGGACGCGCCGCACTGGCCGCTGATGAAGCCAGCCTGGTTGGCTGCGGCCGCGCGCGCGCGGTGTCGCGCGAAGTGCTGCTGCATGCCGACGGCCGGCCGGTGGTGTTCGCGCACAGCGTGGTGAATCCGCGCGATCTGCACGGCGTGTGGCACATGTTCCGCGGTGTCGGCAGCCGGCCGCTGGGCGCGCTGCTGTTTGCCGATGCACGCATCGCCCGCTCGCCGCTGGCGGTGCGCCGGCTGGACTGGCGGCATCCGCTGCATCGCCGGGTGCGCGCCGAAGGCATCGCCGTGAGCGGGCCGTTGTGGGCGCGGCGTTCGCTGTTCATGCGGCACGGCCGGCCGCTGCTGGTGACCGAGGTGTTTCTGCCTGCGATTTCGGAGCTTGCGCCATGAATCTGTCCGCCCGCCTGAATGCCTGGGAGCGCCTGATGCGGCTGGACAAGCCGATCGGCATCCTGCTGCTGGCCTGGCCCACGCTGTGGGCGCTGTGGGTGTCCGGCGGCGGCAATCCGTCGCCCTTCATGGTGTGGATATTCATGCTGGGCACGGTGCTGATGCGCAGCGCCGGCTGCGTCATGAACGACTATGCCGACCGCAATTTCGATGGCCATGTCGAGCGCACGAAAAACCGGCCGCTGGCCACCGGCGAGGTGAGCACGCGGGAGGCGCTGCTGCTGGCGGCCGGGCTGTCGCTGTGCGCCTTCATCCTCATCCTGCCGCTGCACCGGCTGGTGATCGCGCTGTCCTTCGCCGCGTTCTTCCTCGCCGCCAGCTACCCCTTCACCAAGCGCTTCTTCGCGATTCCGCAGGCCTATCTGGGCATCGCCTTCGGATTCGGCGCGCCGATGGCCTACGCCGCCCAACTGTACGAAGTGCCGTTCGAGGCCTGGCTGCTGCTGGCCGCCAACGTGTTCTGGGCGGTGGCCTATGACACCGAATACGCGCTGGTCGACCGCGAAGACGACCTGAAGATCGGCATCCGCACCTCGGCCATCACCTTCGGCCGCTTCGACGTGGCGGCCATCATGGCCTGCTATGCGATCACGCTGGCGCTGCTGGCCTGGTGGGGCGCGCGCGAAGGGCTGGGACTGCCCTTCTTCGTGTCGCTGGCGGTGGCGGCGGGCATTGCCGGCTACCACTGGACGCTGATCCGTGGCCGTGAGCGGGCGGCCTGCTTCCGCGCCTTCCTGCACAACAACTGGTTCGGTGCCGCGGTGTTCGCCGGCATCGTGCTGGATTACCTGCTGCGGCCGTAAGCGCCGGCGCACTGGCGCGTCCACCGGAACAGTCCCAGGCTCGAGGCGTGTTCCCCATGATGCGTTCCACCTTCTTCCCGCTCGCTGCGGCTCTGGCCGTTCTGCTGTGCCTGCCGGCCGCGCAGGCCGGTCCGTTGCGCGAGCGTCTGAGCGCCGGTCGCGGCGAATCACCCGCCACCGAATCCGGGCTGCCCGCCGGCAGCCGGGTGCTGCGCGACCAGCCTTACGGCGCAGACCGCGCGCAGCGCATGGACGTGTTCATTCCGCCGGGCGCACAGGGCGCGCCGGTCATACTCATGGTGCATGGCGGGGGCTGGCGGCGTGGCGACAAGGCGCACGGCCGGGTGGTGGACAACAAGGTGGCGCACTGGCTGCCCGCCGGGTCCATCGTGGTATCGGTCAATTACCGCATGCTGCCCGAGGCCGACGTGCCGACCCAGCGCGACGACGTGGCCGCTGCACTGGCGAAGGCGCAGTCGCTGGCAGCGTCCTGGGGCGGCGATCCGTCCCGCTTCGTGCTGATGGGGCATTCGGCCGGCGCGCATCTGGTGGCGCTGCTGGCGGCTGCTCCGCCGGCCGGTGTGCAGCCCTGGCGCGCGGTGGTGCTGCTCGACAGCGGTGCGCTGGACGTGCCGCGGCTGATGGCCGAACGGCATGCGCCGCTGTTCGACCGCGCCTTCGGCAAGGATTCCGCCTTCTGGGCCGCCACCTCGCCGCGCCATCGGCTGAGCGGCCCGACGCCGCCCTGGCTGGCGGTGTGCTCAAGCCGGCGCAGTCAGGCCTGCGATCAGGTCGAGGCCTTCGCGCAGCGGGTGCGCGACACCGGCGGGCGCATCGAGGTGCTGCCGCTCGATCTGTCGCACGGCGACATCAATCAAAGCCTGGGTCTGCCCGGTGACTATACCGGGCAGGTGGATGCCTTTCTGCGCGAAGCGGGGGCGCTGCGCTGATCAGCCCTCAGCCAGCCTGCCCAGCGCCGCCATCGCGGCGTCGACCCGGGCGTCCCAACGCACCGCGCACATCAGACGTATGCAGTTGCGGTACTTGCCCTGCGGCGAGAACAGCGGGCCTGGTGCCACGCTGATGCCGGCAGCCAGCCCTCTGGCTTGCAGTGCCAGGGCGTCGACGTGGTCCGGCAGTTCCACCCACAGGATGAAACCGCCGGCCGGCCGGGTGCATCGGGTGCCTGCGGGAAAGTGGCGGGCGATCGCGGTCTGCATGCGTTCCATCTGTTCCGCGTACTGGCGGCGGATGCGCGCGAGGTGACGCTCCCAGCGGCCGGTGGACAGGTAGTCGGCCAGCGCGCGCTGCGGCAGCAGCGCAGTGGCCATGGTCGAGCCGTACTTCAGTCGCTCGACGTCGCGCCGCCAGCGCCCGGCGACGATCCAGCCCACCCGCAGGCCGGGCGCCAGCGTCTTGGAAAAGGATGAGCACAGCAGCACGTGGCCGGTACGGTCCCAGGCCTTGGCCACGCGCGGCCGCTCGCCGTCGTGCGCCAGTTCGCCGTAGATGTCGTCCTCGATCAGCGCGATGCCGCGCGAGGACAGCATCTGCACGATGCGCCGCTTGTTGGCGTCCGGCATCAGCGCGCCGCTCGGGTTGCTGAAGCTGGTGCAGGCGAGGCAGGCCTTCACCGGCCATTTTTCGAGCGCCAGCTCCAGCGCGTCCGGGCTGAGGCCGGTCTGGGTGTCGGTCGGAATCTCCAGCGCCTTCAGCCCGAGCGACTCGATCAGCTGCAGCGTGCCGAAGAAGGCGGGCGATTCGATGGCGACGATGTCGCCCGGCTGGGTGGTGGCGCGCAGCGCCAGCGTCAGCGCTTCCTGGCAGCCGGTGGTGATGACGATATCGTCCGGGTGGATCTGGCAGCCGGATTCGACCGCGCGGCGGGCGATCTGTACCCGCAGCGCCTCTTCCCCGATGAACTCGCCATAGCGTGCGCTGCCGGCGTCTTCGGCGCGCAGTGCGCGGCCAAGGCTGGCGCGCACGTCCTTCACCGGCTGGAAATCCGGGTGCGGGATGGCGGTGCTGAACACCACAAGGTCTTCGCGGTGCGAAGCGCGCATCACCTGTGCGACCCGCTCCGACATGGTGACCTCGCCCGGACATTCGTCATCGCAGGTCTGGTGCGCGCGCGGCGGCAGCGCTTCAGGCGTGCGTGCGTAAAAGCCGGACTGTGGGCGCGCCTCCAGCCAGCCCTGGGCTTCCAGCTTGCGGTAGGCGGAAATGCAGGTGGCAATGCTCAGACCCTGCTGTGTGGCGATGCGCCGCACCGATGGCAGGCGCTGGCCCGGCGGATACAGGCCGGCGCGGATGTCTGCGCGCAGCCGGTCGGCCAGTTGTTCATAGCGGTTCATGCGGCGTCCTTTCCAGCGGGGGCCGGCGGGGGCCCCGGATCGCCGTACTGTACTGCGTGGGTGGGGAGTGTGATCGGTACAGTTCGGAGGCTGAGGTTTCGGTACAGATGGAAATCGATCCGGACTGTGCCGGTTCAATGCGTGGTTTCTGTGTGTTCATCAGTACAGTCTCGGGCGGCATGATGGGCTCATTCACCCAGGAGATGACGCCATGCCGATGATTACGCTTAACCTGTCCCGCCCGCTGGATGCGGAAACCCGACTGGCCGTCGTCCGTGCGGTTACCGACCTCACCGCAGAAGTGCTGGGCAAGAAGCGCGAGCTGACGGCGCTGGCGCTCGGTCATGTCGAACACTGGTCGGTCGGCGCAGAGCCGGTGGGCGGAGCGCTTACGGCCTTTCATCTTGAAGTGCGGGTGACCGCCGGCACCAACACCAAGGCGGAGAAGGCGAACTACATCGCCGCGGTGTGGCAGGCGCTGGATGAGCTGGTCGGTCCGCTGCATCCGGCGAGCTACATCGTGGTGAGCGATCTGCCGGCGGATTCGTGGGGCTATGCCGGAGAGACCCAGGAGGTGCGCCATGTCCGCTCAAGACTGTTGGTGTAGCCTGCGGCGGCGGCTGGCCGAAGCGCGCAGCCGCCGTCGCGCGCAGGCAGAATTGCGGGCGATGGACGATCTGCAGCTGCGCGACCTCGGGCTGGGCCGCTCCGACATTCCGTCGGTGCTGGCCGGGCGCTTCGACGAGCCGGCCGGCCCGCGCGTCCGCATCCACTGATACCTTCCGCGTCCGGTCTGACCCTGAATCCGACATGATGAAGACCCACTGCCTGAGCATGGCCCGCTATCACCTCCGGGCCGGCACGCTGCTGCACGCGTTCAACCCCGGCACCCGTCACCGCGGCCAGATGTCCGCGGTCGTCACCCGGTTCGGTCTGCCGATGCCGGAGATGGATGACGTGTTCTTCCTGCGGCTGGATGCAGGTGTGGCGGCATGACACGCGTGGAGCCGGGCGCGCCTCAGCCGGTCGAGTTTCATGCCGCCGACGGCTATCTGCTGCACGGCCGTCTGTGGTGTCCGGTATCGGATGACGGCCGCCGTCCGGCGGTGGTGATCTGCTGTGCGACCGGTGTGGCCGCCCGTTACTACGGCCGGTTCGCCGCCTGGCTGGCGGCGCACGGACTGCCTGCGATGACCTTCGACTACCGCGGCATCGGCGACAGCCGGTACGGCAGCCTGCGCGGCCTGCGTGCGACCAAGCACGACTGGGGTGCGCTCGACGCCGACGCTGCCATCCGCTGGCTGTCTGGGCGCTTTCCCGGCCGCACGCTGGTCGGCGTCGGCCACAGCATCGGCGGCTTCTGCCTGGGTTCGGCGCCGACCAGCACCCGGCTGGCGCGGCTGCTGCTGGTCGGCTCGCAGTACGCCTACTGGCCGGACTACGCGCCGCGCGAGCGCTTCGGCTATCTGCTGCGCTGGCATCTGCTGATGCCGTTGCTGGCGCTGCTGCTCGGTTACTTCCCGGGCAAGCGACTGGGCTGGCTGGAAGACCTGCCGCGCGGCGTGGCGCTGGAATGGGGGCTGCGGCTGTGGCCCGAATTCGACCGCCTTTACCGCTGGCTGCCCGGCGCCGCCGGTGCGCCGGACGGCGAGGCGGCGCGGGCGGCTTTCGCGGCCTACCGCGGTCAGGTGCTGGCCTGCGCGTCGTCGGACGACCCGTACGCCACGCCGGCGGCGATGCAGCGTCTGCTGGACTGGTTCACCGCTGCCCGCACTCGCCGCGTGCAGTTCCTGCCGGCGCGCTTCGGCCTCACGAAGATCGGCCATTTCGCGCCTTTCCACGCCGACATGCAGCGCACGTTGTGGCCGCTCGGCCTGCGGTGGCTGCGCGGCCGCTGAAGCGCCGGCCTGCGCCGGCGGGCGAGTGCTGTCAGCGACTGCGCAGCAGCGCCTTCATCGCGGTGTCGCGCGGCAGCACGTAATCGTGCGCCGCCAGCGCGACATTGCTGGCCGGGTCGATCACCTTCAGGTTCAGGAACACCCGGTCCTCGCTGGCGCCGTAGGTGCCGACGATGACCGCCCGTGCCTGGTGGCTCACCGCCAGATCCTTGATTTCGCGGGTGAGCATCAGTTCGCCCTGGTTCTGGCGGACATAGACGCTGTTGCGGAACTTCATTTCCACCATGTGATAGCCGGCGCGCGAAAAGCGCGACGACACCTGTTCCGACACCAGCCGACCGAGTGTGGAGGACTGGTCCAGCGCGTCGATGTTCACCACGGTGGCGATGATGAGCGGATTGCCCGGGCCGACCCGGTCACCGATCTGCGCGATCAGCGAGTCGGCGGCGCGGTAGTTGGTCGGCACGAAGCGGTCGGCGGCCGCCTCGTCATAGGTGGGATCGGGCTTGACGGCCGGTGTGCAGCCGGCCGCGCACAGCGCGAGGCAGCAGATCAGGGCGCTCAGTCGGCTTGAGTGGCGCATGTCACTGCCCTCCCTTCAGATGCACGGCCTGCACGCCGCTGCCGCCTTCGTACAGCCTGCGGTCGGTGTCGGCCGCGTAATAGACCAGGCTGCGATGAGCGATGTAGCGGTCGCCTTCGCTCACATGCACGGTGATCAGGATTTCGGTGGCCGGCGTGTCGCCGCGGGCGAATTCCGGCGTGAGCGCCTGATGGCCGTCGTAGGCGACGGCGCCGGCGGTGGCCACGCCGGCGGCGCTGGCATCGACCGCGGCCAGCGCCCACAGGCCGCCGGCGATCAGCGTGAGCCCCCCGATCTGGCGGTTCTGCAGGCGGTCCGGCGAAAAGCGCACGGTCTGCGTTTCGAAGGCCAGCACCTTCGCTGCGTCCGGGCTGCGGCTCACGCTGCGGCCTTCCGCCATCAGTGCCGACACCAGCTGACGCGAGAAGGCTTTCTCAAACTCGCTGGGAGCGCGGCTTTCCTGCACGTGCAGCGGGCCGCTGTCGCCGAGATCGCGCGAGATCTGGCGCGCCACGTCCTGTGCGATGGCGGCCCAGTGGCCGGCGGCCTGCACCTTGGGTTGTTTGCTGGTCGGGAAATTGGTGGCCAGCGGCGTTTCGCTGTGCGGCGCGGCGCAGCCCGCCGCGAGCAGGGCGAGCGCGACGGCGCCGCCGAAATGTCGGGTGTTCATCGGACGGGACTCCTCCGCAGGATGGGTGGCAGATATATTCGAATGGCATATATCTGGCGCGCAAGTTACCAGAAAGCGGGGCAGGTGCGTCAACCGGGTGTGGAGAGGCCCTTCAGGAAGCGGGGCGGTGCAGTGTGCGTGCGGCGGAGATCGTGGCGAAGTGGATGGTGACGATGTCCTCGATCCGCTCGGCGTAGCCACCGGCCATGGTGACCGCCAGCGGCAGTTCGCGTCGGCGGCAGAAGTCGAACACGCGGGCGTCGCGCGCCGCCAGACCGGCGCGGGTGAGCTTGAGCCGGCCGAGCCGGTCACCCTCGAACGGATCAGCACCGGCGAGGTAGATGACGAACTGTGGATCGAAGCGCCGGCTCATCGTCGCCAGCGCCTGGTCCAGCGCGGCGAGGTAGGCCTGGTCGCCGGTGCCGTCGGGCAGCGCGACGTCGAGGTGGCTCAGCTCCTTGCGGAAGGGGAAGTTGCGGTCGCCGTGCAGCGACAGCGTGAATGCGTCTTCCGCGTCGCCCAGGATGTCGGCGGTGCCGTCACCCTGATGCACGTCGAGATCGACGATGGCCACCCGCGCGATACCGCATTCGGCCTGCAGCATGCGGGTGGCGACCGCAGCGTCGTTGAACACGCAGTAGCCGGCGCCGCTGGCGTGCTTGGCGTGGTGGGTGCCGCCGGCCAGATTCGCCGACACGCCCTCGCGCAGCGCGGTGCGGCAGGCACTCATCGTGGCGCCGGCCGAGCGGCGCGAACGCTCGATCATTTCCGCTGACCACGGGAAGCCTATGGTGCGGATTTCGTTCACGCTCAGTTCGCCGCGGCTGGCGCGGCCGACATAGCCTGCGTCGTGCGCGCGGCAGAGTTCGGCGTCGGTCGCGGCGGCCGGTTCGCGCAGTTCGACATCCGGCAGTTCGGCCGCCACCCGTTCGCGCAGCTGGCGGTACTTCGCCATCGGGAAGCGGTGGGTTTCGGGCAGCGGCAGCACGAAGTGGTCGGCGTACCAGGCAATCATGGCGCGGTCGTGAAGTGCGGGACGCGCATTCTGACAGTCATGAAGGTGTCCGGTTGCCGGCCGGCCTGAGACAGTCGACCGGAACGCTGCGCGCCGCGGCCGGTCAGTGTCGGCGGGCGCTGCGCCGAGGGCGCGTTCTCGCTTACCATCGGCCGCGAGCCGAGCCGGAATACAGAATGAAATACACGGATTTGCGCGACTTCATCGCGCAGCTTGAAAAGAAGGGCGAACTGAAGCGCGTCGCGCGCCCGGTGTCGCCTCATCTCGAAATGACCGAAATCTGCGACCGCGTGCTGCGCGCGCAGGGACCGGCGGTGCTGTTCGAACAGCCGACCGGCCACCGCATGCCGGTGCTGGGCAATCTGTTCGGCACGCCCGGGCGGGTGGCGCTGGGCATGGGTGTCAGCGGCGACAGGTGGGCGGAGGCGCTGCGCGACATCGGCCGCACGCTGTCCATGCTGAAGGAACCGGAACCGCCCAAGGGCCTGAAGGACGCGTGGGACAAGCTGCCCATGCTGAAGCAGGTGTTCTCGATGGCGCCGAAGAAGGTGTCGTCCGCGCCCTGCCAGACGGTCGTGATCGAAGGGCCGGATGTCGACCTCGGCGCGCTGCCGGTGCAGCACTGCTGGCCGGGCGACGCCGCACCGCTGATCACCTGGGGTCTGGTGGTGACCCGCGGTCCGGACAAGAAGCGGCAGAACCTCGGCATCTACCGTCAGCAGGTGATCGGCCGCAACCGGGTGATCATGCGCTGGCTGGCCCACCGCGGCGGTGCGCTGGATTTCCGCGATCACGCGCGCAGGTTTCCGGGCACGCCCTTTCCTGTGTCGGTGGTGCTGGGCTGCGATCCGGCCACCATACTGGGCGCGGTGACGCCGGTGCCGGACACGCTGTCCGAGTACCAGTTCGCCGGCCTGCTGCGCGGCAGCCGCACCGAACTGGTGAAGTGCATCGGCAACGATCTCGATGTGCCGGCCAGCGCTGAAATCGTGCTTGAGGGCGAACTGCGGCCGGACGCGAATCACCCGTCCGGTTACGAGCACGCGCCCGAAGGCCCGTTCGGTGACCACACCGGCTACTACAACGAAGTCGCCGAATTCCCGGTATTCACGATCACCCGCATCACGATGCGGCGCGATCCGATCTACCACTCCACCTACACCGGCAAGCCGCCGGACGAACCGGCCATGCTGGGCGTGGCGCTGAACGAGGTGTTCGTGCCGCTGCTGCAGAAGCAGTTTCCCGAAATCACCGACTTCTACCTGCCGCCGGAAGGCTGTTCATACCGGCTGGCGGTGGTGTCGATGCGCAAGCAGTACCCGGGTCACGCCAAGCGGGTCATGTTCGGCGTGTGGAGCTTCCTGCGCCAGTTCATGTACACCAAGACCATCATCGTGGTGGACGAGGACATCGACATCCGCAGCTGGCAGGAAGTGATCTGGGCCATGACCACGCGCATGGACGCGAAGCGCGACACCGTCATCGTCGACAACACGCCGATCGACTACCTCGATTTCGCCAGCCCGGTCGCCGGTCTTGGATCGAAAATGGGCCTCGATGCCACCAACAAGTGGCCGGGCGAAACCAGCCGCGAGTGGGGGCGCACGATAGAGATGGATGCCGACGTGAAACAGCGGGTCGATGCCATGTGGTCCGAACTGGGCCTCTGACCGGCCCGGCCCCGGCGCAATCAGGGCGGTCTGGACCGCCTTCATCACAGAACCGGCCGCGCGTGTCCGCGGCAGCAAGGAGTGCTTGAAATGGCCATCGGGCTCTACATCATCGGTGACGAAATCCTGTCCGGCCGTCGCCAGGACGGGCATTTCGCCAAGGTGCGCGAACTGCTGGGCGAGCGCGGGCTGCAGCTGTCCTGGGTGCATTACCTGGGCGACGAGCGGCCGCGGCTGATCGAAGCCTATCGGCGTTCGTTCGCGAGCGACGACATCGTGTTCTCCTGCGGCGGCATCGGCGTGACCCCGGATGACCATACGCGGCAGGCAGCGGCGGCCGCACTGGGCGTGGACTGCGTGCTGCATCCGGACGCGGAAGCGGAAATCCGCGCCCGCTTCGGCGCCGAAACCACCGAGAACCGTCTGCGCCTGGGCGAATTTCCGGCCGGCAGCCGGATCATTCCGAATCCTTTCAACCGCATTCCCGGCTTCAGCTGCGGCCACCATCACTTCGTGCCCGGTTTTCCGGAAATGGCGTGGCCGATGATGAAGTGGGTGCTGGATACGCACTACGCGCATCTGCACCACACCCGGGACTGGGTGGAAGCGTCGATGTTCGTGTTCGATGCGCACGAAAGCAGGCTGCTTGATCTGATGCAGGCCATCGAGACCGAGCACGGCGTGACCGTATTCAGCCTGCCCAGCTTCGGCAATGCGCGGCACGCCGGCCCGCATGTCGAACTGGGCGCGAAGGGGGCTGCCGACAAGGTGCCCGCCGCGATGGCGGCGATGCGGGCCGAAGTGCTGAAACGCGGCCTGGTCATCGCGCCAGACGCGTGAGGCGGTGATGAGTGCGGCTGAAGTACCGGCGGGGCATTCCGAGCTTCGCCCGGCTCATGGCATCAGCGGCGGCCGAACCCGGTGCGTGCAAGGCGTGCTTCTATCGCAGACCGGAATCGGCGGGATGGCGGGGTCGGGAAGGCTGCCCGCCCGGGACGAGGGTCGTACTTGCCGCCGATTTCGTCAGGCGGCGCTGATGCGGATGCACCGGGGGCCGTCGGTATGCGAAGACGATTGCCTTGCCAGCATTTCGTCGCGGAAGACTTCTCCCAGCATCACCAGCACCGGACCTTCGGGTGCCTGGTCTCCGCAGCCCAGCAGTGCGCCGACAGCCTGCTCGGACAGCCCCTGCAGCGTGGTGAAGGCCTCGCGCGATGCGGGGTGGCTGGCGTTCTCTATCAGGGCGACCGGCGTATCGGCGGCACGGCCGTAGGTCATCAGCTCGCGCGCGATGGCCATCGATTCGTGTGAGGCCATGTAGAGCGCCAGCGTTGGCGTATCGGCGTTCGCACGCAGCGCCTGCGACGGATGTTCGCCTTCGCCCGCTCGCGGCGTCAGCAGCGCCACGCTGCGGGCGATGCCGCGGCGGGTGAGCGATACCTTCAGCTGGGCGCTGGCCGCACTGGCTGCGGTGATGCCGGGGACCACTTCGTATTCGATGCCGGCCGCGGCCAGCGCATCCATCTCTTCCTGGGCGCGGCCGAACAGCATCGGGTCGCCCCCCTTCAGGCGTACCACCCGAGCGTGGGTACGCGCCGCATGGATGATTTTCTGATTGATGAAGCGCTGGGCGGTCGAATGACGGCCGCAGCGCTTGCCGACCGCGATCAGCCGGGCCTGCGGAGCGAGGGCCAGCACGTCGTTGCCGATCAGCGCGTCGTGCAGTACCACGTCGGCTTCGGCCAGCAGGCGGGCGGCACGCAGCGTAAGCAGGTCAGCCGCGCCGGGGCCGGCGCCGACCAGCCACACCTTGCCCGGCCGCTTCGCCGGTTCAGCCGGCCTTGACATGGAGGCCGCACTCCTTGCTTTCCGGGTTTTCCCACCACCAGCGACCGGCTCGGATATCCTCGCCCGGGGAGATCGGGCGGGTACAGGGCTGGCAGCCGATGCTGGGCACGAAGCGCTCGTGCAGCTCGTTATAGGGCACCCCGTGGGTGTGGATGTACACCCACACCTCGCGCTCGCTCCAGTCGGACAGCGGGTTGTACTTCTCGATGCCGTGGCTTTCGTCGAACTGGCGCAGCGGCAGTTCGGCGCGGGTGGCCGACTGCTGCGCACGCATGCCGGTGATCCAGGCCTTCTTGCCGGCCAGCGCACGCTTCAGCGGCTCGACCTTGCGCATCGCGCAGCAGGCCTTGCGCAGGTCGACCGAGTCGTAGAAGGCGTTGATGCCGTGCTTGCGGACATATTCTTCCACCGCCTCGTGACGCGGGAAAAACGTGACCGGTCGCGCGCCGTAGTGCTTTTCCGCCTTCGCCATCAGGTCATAGGTTTCCGACGGAAGGCGACCGGTGTCCAGCGTGAAGATTTCGATGTCCAGCGCGTTGCGCTGGATCAGGTCGGTGATCACCATGTCCTCGGCGCCCATGCTGCTGGCGAAACCGATGGGCTGGAATTCGGCTGCGGCCTGCTTCAGCAGTTCAACCGCCGCGGCGGTCTTGAGCGCCACCTTGTCGCGCAGGGCGTCGGTGACGTTCGGGTGGATCAGCGGGTTGGTCATGCCGGCACCTTCTGACCGATGCGGCGGCGGAACACCGGCACGTTGCCGTCGGTGGAGGTCTGGTACGGCGTACTGAAGTCGTTCAGCGCGGCGATGCAGCGCTCCGCCTTCTGGTCGGCACGCAGCAGATAGGCGTCGAAGCCGGTGCGGCGGAAGAAGAACATCTGGTCGCGCAGCACGTCGCCCAGGGCACGCATTTCATTGCGGTAGCCATAGCGGCTGCGCAGGATGAAGCCGACCGAAAAACCGCGGCCGTCGATGAACTTCGGGAAGTTCACGCCGATCAGCGGCAGCCGGTTCAGGTCGCCCCCCAGGCTGTCCGCCAGTTCGGCCGGCTCTTCATGGCTGTCCAGCCATACGCCGATCTCGCCAGCCGCCACCCGGGCTGCCAGCGCTTCATGCCGCCGCAGCCACACCGACAGCGGAATGAGCACCTTGCCGGTGGCCGGCACTTCGCAGCCGTCGATCACGTCGTCGGCTGCTGCAGGTTCGCCGGTCAGCTTGAACAGCACCACCTTGCCGGCGGACTTGCGTACCGGTTCGCCGGAATCGGGCAGCTTCACCCAGGTCCATTCGTTCTGGGCGAGTGCTTCGCCACGGATCAGATCAGCCATGGGTCACCTCGGCCTTCTTGCTGGATTCGCCATAGACGCGCGCCTTGAACGGCGCCACGCCGAGCCGGCGTACGGTGTCGAGGAAACGCTCTTCAGGCGTGCGCGCCGCGACATAGGTTTCGATCAGTTTCTTGACCACACCCGGAACTTCGTCGGCCGCGAACGAGGGGCCGATCACGTCGCCGAGCGACGTGGTGTTGCCCTGTGCACCACCGATCGACACCTGGTACCACTCGGAGCCGGCCTTATCCACACCGAGAATGCCGATGTGGCCGACATGGTGGTGGCCACAGGAATTCATGCAGCCCGAAATGTTCAGCTCCAGGTCGCCGATGTCGTACAGGTAGTCCAGATCATCGAACTCCGCCTGGATGGCCTGGGCGATCGGAATGGACTTGGCGTTCGCGAGCGAGCAGAAGTCGCCGCCCGGGCAGCAGATCATGTCGGTCAGCAGGCCGATATTGGGCGTCGCGAGGTTGTGCTTGCGCGCTTCCTGCCACAGCGCGTACAGATCAGCCAGCGGCACGTCGGCCAGCACCAGGTTCTGTTCGTGGGTGACCCGCAGTTCGCCGAAGCTGTAGCGGTCGGCCAGATCGGCCACCGCGTCCATCTGATCGGAGGTGATGTCACCGGGCGGCAGGCCGTGCGGCTTCAGCGACAGCGTGACCGAGCGGTAGCCCGGGCGCTTGTGGGCGCGCACGCAGCGCGACACCCAGCGGGCGAAGGCGCGGTCGCCGGCCAGCTTTTCGTCGAAGCCGGCATCGCGGGCCGGGCAATCGGGTGCATCCGGATCCTGGAAAGCGGCTGCGGCAAGCGCCAGTTCCTCATCGGTCACGGTGGCGATGCCGTCGCGTTCGAGCTGCCATTCCTCGTTCACCTGGCGCGCGAATTCCACGGCACCGATGGCCTTGACCAGGATCTTGATGCGCGCCTTGTAGGCGTTGTCGCGACGGCCGTAGCGGTTGTACACACGCAGCACCGCGTCGAGATAGGTGGGCAGGTGGCGCCAGGGCAGGGCGTCGTGGATGACACTGCCGAGGATGGGCGTGCGGCCCATGCCGCCACCGACGATGACGCGTACGAGCACTTCGCCCTGATCGTCGCGGTACAGCTGCAGGCCGACGTCGTGCGCGTAGGTGACCGCGCGGTCTTCCACCGTGCCACTGACCGCGATCTTGAACTTGCGCGGCAGGAAAGCGAATTCCGGGTGGAAGGTGGACCACTGGCGCAGCACTTCGCAATACGGACGCGGATCGACGATTTCGTCCGGCGCAACGCCGGCGAACGGATCGGTGGTGATGTTGCGGATGCAGTTGCCCGAGGTCTGGATGGCGTGCATTTCGACCGTGGCCAGCTCGGCCAGGATGTCGGCCGTGTCTTCCAGCTTCGGCCAGTTCAGCTGCAGGTTCTGGCGGGTGGTGAAGTGGCCGTACTCGCGGTCATAGCGGCGTGCGATGTCGGCCAGCTTGCGCAGCTGGCGGCTTGCCAGCATGCCGTACGGAACGGCGATGCGCAGCATCGGCGCATGGCGCTGGATGTAAAGGCCGTTCTGCAGGCGCAGCGGACGGAATTCGTCGTCCGACAGTTCGCCGGCCAGATTGCGCTGGAGCTGGTCGCGGTACTGCGCGACGCGCTCGATCACCAGCGCACGGTCGTAATCGTCGTAGCGATACATAGGGGTGTCCCGTCATGGGTGTCCGGTCTGCGCCGGACAACCCGTTGCCCTCTTTCAGCCTAGAAGGTTCAGGCTCAGTTTTCCGCCGATGCCGAACAGCATGCTGGCCAGCAGCGGTCGCAGGAGGTGCTCCGGCATCCGGGCGGCGATCTGGCTGCCCAGTGCGATGCCGGGCAGCGAACCGATCAGCAGCGCGCCGAGCAGCGCCCAGTCGACATTGCCCAGCCACCAGTGACCCACGCCGGCCACCAGCGTCAGCGGCACCGCATGCGCGATATCGCTGCCGACGATGCGCACCGCAGACAGCCTCGGATACAGGAAAACCAGCGCCGCGGTGCCCAGCGCGCCGGCGCCAACCGATGAAACCGTGACCAGCAGACCCAGTACCGCGCCGGTCGCCACGGTCAGCGGCGTCAGGTGGCGTTCGCGCCATGCGCCGATGCCCGGCCGCTCGGCCAGAGCCTGCAGGCGCGAGCGAAACAGCAGTGCACACGCAGTCAGCACCAGTGCAACACCGAGCGTACCGCTGATCAGCGACTGGCTGCCATACGCCGAGCCGGAATGGGTCGATAACCACCACAGCGTGAGCGCTGCCGCCGGGACGCTGCCCGCCCCCAGCTTTGCCGCGATGCGCCAGTCGATCGTACGGTTCCGGCCATGGACTACCGCCCCGCCGGCCTTGGTGATTGCTGCATACAGCAGATCAGTACCCACCGCGACCGACGGATGGATGCCGAACAGCAGCACCAGCAGCGGCGTCATCAGCGAGCCGCCGCCGACGCCGGTCAGCCCGACGATGGCGCCGACGACGAAGCCGGCAACCGAATACCCGAAATCCATGCGCGCAGATCCAGCAGGATGAATCAGTCAGGGTATCGCCGGTTCAAGATAATTGGAAATGCTTTGAAGTAAGATTCAAATGACTTCCGGTGCTAACCGGCCTGTTGCATTCCCCTTCGATGGATGGCGGACATGAATCTTCAGCAACTGCGTTACGTGGCCGAGGTGGCTCAGCGCAACCTCAATGTGTCGGAGGCGGCGCGGGCGCTGCACACCTCGCAGTCCGGGGTTTCGCGCCAGATCAGCCTGCTGGAGGAGGAACTGGGCGTCGATGTGTTCGTGCGCCAGGGCAAGCGGCTGGTGGCGATCACCCGACCGGGCGAGGAAGTGGTGGTGATCGCCCGCCGCATGCTGCGCGACGTCGGCGCCCTGCGTCAGGTGGGCGACGAATACGCCAGCGGCGAACAGGGGCGCCTGTCCATCGCCACGACGCACACCCAGGCGCGCTATGTGCTTCCGCACATCCTGTCCGAATTCATGCGCGCCCATCCGGGCGTGCAGGTCGAACTGCACCAGGGCAATCCGACCCAGTGCTGCGAATTCGTGCTGTCCGGCGCGGCCGATCTGGCGATCGCGACCGAAGCGATCGACGACTACGAACAACTGGTCAGCCTGCCCTGTTACCGGTGGAACCGCTGTCTGATCGCGCCGCCCGCCCATCCGCTGCTGGAGGTGAAACCGCTGACGCTGGAGGCGATCGCCGACTGGCCGCTGATCACCTACGACTTCGCCTTCACCGGCGGTTCGCGGGTGAACCAGACCTTCGCCGAGCGCGGCCTGACGCCCCGGGTGGCGATGAGCGCGATCGACGCCGACATCATCAAGACCTATGTCGCGCTCGGACTGGGCGTCGGCATCGTCGCGCAGATGGCCTTTGATCCGGAGCAGGACCGCGGCCTGCGGGCGGTCGACTGCAGCCACCTGTTCGAACCCAGCACCACCCGCATCGGCCTGCACCGCAACGGCTGGCTGCGCGGCTACACCTATACCTTCATCCAGGCGTTCGCCGCCTCGCTTGACCGGGAAACGGTGGATCGGGCACTTGGCCGCGTCATGCGGCGGTAACGTCCAGCGGCGACAGTGTCGGGATTCCTGTCATCCCGCTCAATGTCCCATGATGTCCGCAGCCCTGCACCCGCTCGAACTCGATTCAGATGGTCGCCACGCACGTCTGGCCGGCGTCACCTACCTTGCCGGCGGGCTTCTCCGCGCCCGTGACGGTCGCGGCGTGGTGCATCTGACCGAGGCCGAACGGCCACGCCACGTGTACAAATTCATCGGCCCGCTGCCGGACAGCGGCGCATTGCAGCACGGTGCGCTCTACGTCGCACGCTTCGGCGACAACGGCCACGGCCACTGGCTGCCGCTGGTGCCGGCGCGCCAGGGCTTCCTGCTGTGGGACCCGCAGCTCAGGGTGGGTGAAGTGCTCGGCGATCCGGCCGCCGCGGCTCGCCGCGTGGGTGCCACGCCGCTGGACGGACTGTTCTCGGTCCAGTCGCGCGCCGACGGCGGGCAGCTGCTGCTGTGCGGACACGCCGGTCCGGCGCGCGTATGGCGCGAGGCCATGGGCGACGTCGCCAGCCTCACCTTCGGCTGGCAGGGCGGACTGCTGCCGGAGGATGAGCGCGCGTCCGGACTCCACCTGCGCGCCCGTCCGGCGCTGCGGCAGCTCGCGGGCTGACCTCAGACGCTCACGCGCGCCGCGGTGTGATGCGGTCGCGCGTACCAGGTCCGTACCGGACCTATACTCGGCAGCCACGACTTTCCAACGGCCGCCCATGATCTTCCATCGTTCCTCCCTGGCTGCGGCCCTGATCGCAGTCGGTCTGCTCGCTCACTCGCCGGTGCAGGCGGCCGATTCCGCAGGCCGCTACTACGAGGACGCGCTGGTCCGCTTCGAGAAGAAGGATGACGCCGGCGCCATCATCCAGCTCAAGAACGCGCTGAAGGCAGATTCGAATTTCCTTGCCGCCCACATGCTTCTTGGCCGCGCGGCCTTGCGCAAGGGTGATTACGCCGCAGCCGAGGTCGCTTTGCGCGAGGCGCAGAAGCGTGGCGTGTCGCGGGCCGAATACATCGTGCCGCTGGGCAATCTTCTGCTGGCCATAGGCCGGCAGAAAGAGGTGCTCGAAACCCTGCAGATCGATGATCTGCCACCGGGCGTGCGTTACGAAGTGACGCTGGTGCGCGCCAAGGCCTATCTTGAGCTTGGTCAGTACCCGCAGGCACTGGCGACGGTGAAGGACGCTCGCACCCAGAACCCGTCTGCGGCGTCCGCACTTGCGCTGCAATCGCGGATCGCGCTGCAGTCAGGCAGGCCGGACGAAGCCACCACGCTTGCCGAACAGGCGACCACGATGGCGCCGTCGGATACGGACGCCTGGGGGCAGCGTGCAGCGGTGGCTTACGCAGCCGGCCAGCTCCCCCAGGCCCTTGCTCACTACGACCGGGCGATACAGCTTTCTGCCGACAACGGCGAAGCTCTGCTGGGTCGGGGTTCCGTACTGATGGACCTCGGCCGCATGCAGGAGGCCAAGCAGTCTCTGCTGCAGTCCTCGAAAGCCGACGTGACGGAGCCGCGCTCGGCCTATTTGCGTGCGGTGATCGCTGAAAGCGAAGGCAACAAGGACGAGGCACTGAAACTGCTGGGCGAGGTGGTGGGGCTGATTGATCCCTTGCCGCGTTCGGTGCTGACCAGCCGTTCGCATCTGGCGCTGATCGCCGGCCTGTCCCATCTCGGACTGGGCGGTGCAGTGAAGGCCAAGGAATACTTCGAACTGCATATCCGCTTTTTCCCGCAGCAGATGGCTGCACGCAAGCCGCTTGCGTCGCTGCAGATCGCGACGGACGAACCGGCGGCGGCGATTTCAACGCTTGAACCACTGATGCGTGGCGCCGGATCCCGCGATCCGGAAGTGCTCTCGCTGATGGCCAACGCCTACAGCAAGCTGAAGCGCTACCAGCAGGCGACCGAACTGCTCGAACAGGCGGCCAAGCTGGGCAATTCTCCCCAGGTACAGACCTCCCTCGGACTGAGCCTGATCGGAGGCAAGCAGACCGCGCTCGGTGCAGAGCAGTTGCGTAACGCTCTGCGCCAGGATCCCGGGCAGGCGCGCGCCAGCACCGCGCTGGCGCTGGTTGCCCTGCGCGAGAACCAGCCGCGCAAGGCCGTCGAACTGATGGAGGCCGTGGTCAAGCGCGAGCCTGACAATCTCGCCGCGCTCAACCTGCTTGGCGTGGCCAGGGCCGCTGCCCGGGATTTCTCCGGTGCGCGCAAGGCGTACGAGAAAGTGATGGCCGCGGATCCGAAGTTTGACGGGGTCAAACTCAATCTCGCCCGACTGGATCTTGCCGAGGGCAAGCCGGATCAGGCCAGAGCCCGCCTGGACGCCATCCTCAAGGAGAAACCGGATCAGGCCGCGGCACTGTACGAACGCGCCATGCTTGACCTGTCGTCTGGTCGTACCGCAGAGGCCCTGCGCGGCCTGGAGGCCCTGCATGACAAGCATCGCAACCATTTCGAAGGGCGTGTGGCGCTGATTGACCTGTATCTTCAGACCGGGGCGCTGGACAAGGCGCTCGAAACCACCAAGGGGGTGAGCCAGGGGCAGCCCGGATACCTGCAGATTCAGGGGGCGCTTGCCCGGGTGCAACTGGCCAAGGGCGACGCCACAGGGGCCCGGTCCACCCTGACCGCCATGACCCGCGTGGCGGATTTCGATCCGGTCTCACAGTACCGGATCGCCCAACTGCAGCGTCTTGCCGGCAACCTGGCCGGTGCCGCCTACAGTCTGGAAAAGGCCTTGCAGGGTGATCCTGCGTTCGTGCCCGCAAGGATCATGCAGGCGGATCTGTTCCTGGCTGAAGGGCAGATCGACAAGGCGGAGGCGCGCGCCCAGGAGTTGCTGAAATCCAGCTCACCGCCGGCCGAGTCGTATCGACTTGCCGGTGACGTGGCCATGGCGCGCAGCCGCTGGGGCGACGCCATTACCCACTTTCGCGGTGCGCTGAGTCGCGGTGCCGGCGCAGATGTCGCCGGGCGACTCTACGATGCGCACCGTCGCGCCGGCTCTCAGTCTCAGGGGCGTGCCGCGGTTGAGACGCTGGCGCGAGAAAGACCGAAGGACGTGCCGATCCGCCTGCTTCTGTCCCAGGTGCAGACCGATGCCGGGCAACTCAAGGAGGCACGCGCAACGCTTGAGGGTGTGATCAGGACGGCCGGTGAGTCGGCTCCGGTGCTGAACAATCTGGCCAATCTGCAGATGCAGATGCAGGATGCAGCCGCCCAGCAGACCGCCGAGCGTGCGTTCAAGCTGGCGCCGTCCGATCCTGTCGTGCTCGATACCCTGGGCTGGATACTGGCGCAGAAGGGTCAGCACGACGTGGCCCTTCGCCACCTGCGAGAAGCGCGCTTGCGCAGCCCGCAGAATCCGGAAATCCGCTATCACCTTGGCTGGACGCTCGCCAAGACCGGCCGTACGGCCGAGGCCAGACAGGAACTCGACGCAGCGCTGCAGGCCGGCGTTCCGTTTGCCGGCGACGATCGTGCCCGGGCGGTGCGAGCGGAGCTCGGTGCTCGCTGAAACGTGTCGATAATATTTACACCACAGATTTTTACAGTGTCTAATCTGTTGAATATAAATGATTTTGTTGGCTGGCCTTTATCTTGCTACTGATAGCCCAGACAGCGATGTCCTTTTACCAAGGAACGACAATGAACAAGAAACTGATGCAGATTCTCGGTGCGACGCTTCTGGCAGGTCTCAGCGCGAGCGCTTCCGCTGCGACCTACTCGTGGTCTTTCGGCTCGACCGCGACGACGCATACGGCGGCGACCGGCTTCGGTTCGCAGATCTCCGAGTATTCGGCGATGAACTACACCAACGGCTCCAATCAGTCGGTGAATATTCAGGGCTTCGCGAATACCGGCACCAACTACGCCATCGAGCGCGCCTACCTCACGTACCAGGGCACCAGCGGGTTGGGTATGACCAGCCGTGACAGCGACAACTGGAACAACGAGGTGAACAGTTCCGGACAGGCGATCACCCCCGATCATGGCGTGGACAACGAAGGCGCGATGGAAGCGATGCTTTTCTCCTTCGGGTCGGACATGACGATGGGGCAGGTCGACATCGGCTGGTCCTCCAACGACAACGATCTGACGCTGTACGCATACACCGGCTCTTCCGTTTCCGATATCACGTCCACCCTGCTGGGTAAGACGACGTTGACCGGCTGGACCAAGGTGGGAGACTATCCCGGCACGAGCGATCCGCGTATCACCACCAACACGACCTACTCCCGCTACTGGCTGGTTACGCCAGGGTCGACCAGTGACAGCAATCTGGACTACGTGAAGATCGCGGGTATCACTGCGACGACCAAGCCGGTCACCCCGCCGCCGCCGGCCGTTCCGGAACCCGCTTCGCTGGCGCTGATCGGTACCGCGCTGGCAGGCATGGTTGCGGTGCGCCGCCGCCGCAAATCGGCCTGAGCGTTTCAGCGTTCAATAAAAAACCGCGCTTCGGCGCGGTTTTTTATTGTCTGTCGGATTTTCTTCTACTGACTCAGGCGCTGGCAGGCTCGTCCTCTTCCTGTGCCTGCAGCGCCCACATCTGCGCGTAGGCGCCCTCCAGCGCCAGCAGTTCGGCGTGGCTGCCGCGTTCGATGATGCGTCCGCCTTCCATCACCAGAATCTGGTCAGCGTCCATGATGGTGGACAGCCGGTGCGCGATCACCAGCGTGGTGTGGCCGCGCGCGATCTGTTCGAGCTGGCCCTGTATGGCCTGTTCGGTGCGTGAATCCAGCGCCGAGGTCGCCTCGTCGAAAATCAGGATGGGCGGGTTCTTCAGCAGCGCGCGCGCGATGGCCACCCGCTGCTTCTCGCCGCCGGACAGTTTCAGGCCGCGTTCGCCCACCTTGGTCGCATAGCCGTCCGGCAGCTTCTGCACGAAGTCGTGCAGCTGGGCGGCGCGGCTCGCCGCCTCGACCTCGGCGGCCGACGCACTGACCCGGCCGTACTGGATGTTGTAGTGGATGCTGTCGTTGAACAGCACCGTGTCCTGCGGAACGATGCCGATGGCGCCGCGCAGGCTGTCCTGGGTGAGCCGGCGGATGTCGTGGCCGTTGATCGTGATCCGGCCGCCGCCCTCGTTCACGTCGTAGAAGCGGTAGAGCAGGCGGGCCAGCGTCGATTTGCCGGAGCCGGAATGGCCGACCACCGCGACCCGGCCACCGGCCGGTATCGTGAAATCGACATCGAACAGGATCTGCCGCGCCGGCTCGTAGCCGAAATTCACCTGCTGGAAGCGCACTTCGCAGGGGCCCACCGGCAGCGATACGGCGTCCGGCGTGTCGGCCACTTCGCGGTGGGTGTCCATCAGCGCGAACATGCGCTCGATGTCGGTCAGCGACTGGCGGATTTCCCGGTACAGCACGCCGAGGAAGTTCAGCGGAATGTAGAGCTGGATCATGAAGGCATTGACCAGCACGATGTCGCCCAGCGTCATCCGCCCCTCGGCCACGCCCACGGTCGCCCGCCACATCATCAGCGCCACGCCTGTGGCGATGATGGCGGCCTGACCCATGTTGAGCCAGGACAGCGACACCTGGCTGCGCTCCTGCGCGCGCTGCCAGCGCGCCAGCTGTTCGTCGTAGCGCCGCGCCTCGAATTCCTCGTTGTTGAAATACTTCACCGTTTCGTAGTTCAGCAGGCTGTCGATCGCCCGCGTGTTGGCGGCCGAATCCAGCTCGTTGGCTTCGCGCCGGATCTGGGTGCGCCAGTTGGTGACGGTGACCGTGAAGGTGATGTAGAGCGCCAGCGTGACGAAGGTGATGAGCGCGAAACTCGCTTCGTACTGCACCGCCAGAATGCCCAGCACCAGTCCGATCTCGACCAGCGTGGGCAGGATGGAATACAGCGTGTAGCTGATCAGCGAACCGATCGCCCGGGTGCCGCGTTCGATGTCGCGGGTGAGACCGCCGGTCTGGCGTTCGAGGTGGAAGCGCAGCGACAGCGCGTGCAGGTGGCGGAACACCTGCAGCGAAATCCGCCGCACCGCCTGCTGGGTGACGCGCGAGAACACGATTTCGCGCAGTTCGGTCAGCATCGAGGTGGAAAATCTCAGCGCGCCGTAGGCCGCCAGCAGACCCAGCGGCACCAGCAGCGGTGCCGCCTCCAGCGCGGCACGCGACTGTGTGGCGGCGGGCGCCAGGGCGTCGATGATCTGCTTGAACACCAGCGGCACCGCCACGTTCGAGCCCTTGGCCAGCACCAGACAGGCGAGTGCGATCAGCACGCGCCATTTGTAGGCCCACAGGTAAGGCAGCAGGTTGCGGATGGTTTCGGAATCGCGGCGGCGGGCGCCCGTGGCCTGTTCGGCGGGCGTCGGGAGGGTGGCGTGTCGTCTCATGCCTCGATTCTAAGCGGCACAGCGTGGGTTTCGACGGTTACCGCTCGGTGGCAGTGGCGCCTCGCCGCGATGCAGCGTTTGAAGACGGGACTGCGCCTGCGTACGCGTCGCGAAGCTCTGATCCGGCGCAGACCGGAGCGGGGAGGCGGAGACTGATCAGACCAGCAGCGCCAGCCAGGCCGCACCCACCGACAGCACGACGCCCGGCACCACCTGCGCCGCGAACGCGCGGTCGCCGGCGGTGAAGGCAACCACCAGCTTGCTCAGCGCATTGGTGCTGAAGCCGGCCAGTATCGGCAGCACCGCCTGTTCGGTAGCGATGCGGCCGCCGGCCTGCAGCGCCGCGACCGCAGCGGCGGCCGAATGGGCGTCGGCGAAGCCGGCCAGCGCCGCAGCCAGACCGGCGCCGCCTGCGCCATAGCGGTCGGTCAGCCAGGCGGTCACCAGCATCAGACCGCCCATGGTGGCGGCGAACAGCAGGGCCAGTCGCGGATTGAACGGGCGTCCGGGCGGCGGCGGTTCGCCATCGCGCACCTGGGTGCCGCGCAGCGCGCACAGCACCCCATAGGCGGCTGCGGTCAGGCCTGCGGCCAGCAGCGAAGGCGCCAGCGCACGCAGTACGGCCGGGCTGGCGGCCGCCAGCAGCAGCGCCAGATACAGCACGGTGGCCAGTGACGACAGCACGGCGCCGGACACCGCGGCCGCACGCAGGGCCGGCTCGCGCCGCGCATGCGCGCCCATGGCGGCGATGGTGGCGGTGCTGGACACGAATCCGGAGGCGAAGCCGGCAAAGGACAGACCGCGGGCCGGCCCGACCAAGCGCAGCGCGATATGGCCGCAGGCGTTGATCGTCATCATGAGCACTGCGAGCTGCCACAGCGTACGCGGGTTCACCGCCCCCAGCGGGTCGATCGCGCGGTCCGGCACCAGCGGCAGGATGACCAGGGCCGCGGCCGCCAGCAGCAGGCCGTCATGCACCTCCTGCTCCGACAGCGCGCGCACCACGAAGCGGTGCAGTGCGCTGCGTGCCGCGAGCGCGATGGCGACCACCACCCCGACGCCGGTGGCCAGCGGCGCGTCCTTCATGGCAAGCGCGCCGAGCGCGAAGGTAAGGATGAGCGCGATTTCGGTGGTCAGGCCCGGATCGTCGTCGCGCGAACGGCGGTAGGACGCGACCGCCAGCAGACCGACCGAGGCGGCCAGCACCGCCAGCGTGGCGCCGCCGCCCAGCAGCATGGCGAGCGCGCCCAGCAGTGACACCAGCGCGAAGGTGCGCAGGCCGGCGGCGCTGCGGGTCGGGCCTTCGCCCTTGCGCCGCTCGCGCTCGATGCCGATCAGCAGGCCGATGCCCAGCGCGGCGGCCAGACCGGTCAGGCGCGGATCGAGGTCGGCGGGCATGCGGGAGCGCAGGGGATAGCCATGGCGCTACCTTAAACGAGGAAGCCTCCGGCGGCGACCGCGGCTGCCCGGAGCGGCGTCCTCGCCTGTAAAGTGCTTATCGCTTCCGGAGGATTGCCATGCACACCACGCTCATCACCGTCGACGGCCTGCGCGGCGAGGACGACGTCAACGACATCATCAACGCCATCCACGAACTGCCGGGCATCAGCCTGGTCGAGGTCGCGCTGGCGACCGGCGTCATCAGCATCGAGCACAACCCGCTGGTGTGCGAAGCCGACATCCGCCAGGCGCTGGAGGACGACGGCTACGTGCTGCGCTGAGCGCAGCTCACCACTTGCCGAGCGAGCGGATGTAGGCCACCAGCTCCCAGATCTCGTCCTGCGAGAACACTTCGCCCCAGGGCGGCATCGGCGTCGCGCCCTTGCCGCCGTCGCGTATGGTGTTGAACACGTATTCGGCTTCCAGCCCGTCGCGGTCGATGAACAGCGCCGGCTTGTGGCCGTGACAGTAGTCGGCGCAGGTGGACTGGAAGCGACCCATGCCGGCCTGGATGCGGGCCGGGTCGCGCAGGTCGAAGGGCGCCGGTCCGGCCGCTGCGCCGGACTCTGCCGCCTTGTCCGGCAGCACCGCGTTGAAAGCCATGGCTGAGGCCATGCAGCCCATCAGCGCGACAAAAATGAATGTACGTTTCTTCATGGAGTATTCCGGATGATGCGTTGTTCTGGACTGCCGTCACGCCGCGGGAGGGGCGCGGCGTGACGGCAACCGGCACCGGGTGCGGGCACCCGGTGCCGGGTCATGCTCAGTCGACCTGCACCGCGACCAGTTCGGCCGGCAGGCCGGCGCCGCCGATCGGTACCACGACGTACTGCTTGCCGTTGGCGCGATAGCTCATCAGCGCACCGAAGGCGGCGCCCGGCAGCCTGATTTCGCCGAGCAGATTGCCGGTGCGGGTGTCGTGCGCGTACAGGAAGGGCTCCTTCTCTTCGGCCGTCGCCTGGGTGATCAGCGCGTTGCCGCGTGACGACAGGCCGAGCACCGAGTTCGTGCCTTCCGGTGCGAGGAAGAGCACATCGTCGGTCAGCGCGATGAAGCTTTCACGCGGCACACCGACGCGGTCCAGCTTCAGGTCCTTGAGCGCCGGATGGTCGACCGGACCCTTGCCCGCCGGAATGCGCCACAGGTGCTTGCCGGTGTTCATGTCGATCGCGGTGACGGTGGAGAAGGGGGGCTTGAACAGCGGCAGACCCTGCGGACCGCCCACACCCGCCCAGGTGCCGGTGTAGTCATACACGCCTTCGTTCTCCTTCTTCAGCTTGATGCCGAAGGGGATGGTGAAGGAGGGCACGTACAGCACATTGGTTTTCGGGTTGTGCGCAGCACCTGCCCAGCTGGCGCCGCCGAGCACACCCGGTACCTGCAGCGTACCCGCCTTGTCGGTGGTCGGCGGGTAGTACAGCGGACCGTAGTTGTAGCGCGACAGGATCTTTTTCGCCTCTTCCTTCAGCTGCGGCGTCAGGTCGATCAGATCATCCTCGCTCACGCCCTGCTGTACGAAGGGGGCCGGCAGGCTGGGGAAGGGCTGGGTCAGCGAAGAGCGCTCACCGGGGACCGTGGATTGCGGCACCGGCTTTTCGGTGATCGGCCACACCGGTGCGCCGGTGCTGCGGTCGAAGGTGAACACGAAACCCTGCTTGGTCACCTGCGCCAGCGCCTTCACCTTCTTGCCATTGACCGTCAGGTCCATCAGGTTCGGTGCGGTCGGCAGGTCGTAGTCCCACAGGCCGTGATGAACGATCTGCTGGTACCAGGCGATCTTGCCGGTCTTGGCGTTGAGCGCGACGACCGACTCGCCGAACAGGCCGTTGCCCTTGCGATGGCCGCCGTAGAAGTCGTTGGTCGGCGTCGAGAAGGGCAGATAGACCAGGCCCAGTTCCTCGTCGCAGCTCGGACGCGCCCACATGTTTGCCGAGCCGGTGGTCTTCCACGAACCGTCTTCCCACGACTCGTTGCCCGGCTGGCCTTCCTGCGGCGGCTGTTCGAAATGCCACACGCGCTTGCCGGTGCGGATGTCGAACGCCTGGATGTCGCCCGGCGGATGGGCTTTCATCGGCGAACGGCCGACCGCGAACGAATCGAGTACCGCCAGGCTGGGCACCACGGTATTGCCGCACACGATGGGCGGCGAAGTCAGCGCGACCAGCGAGCGGTCTACGAAGCGGCGCAGGCCCTTGGTCAGATCGATGCGGCCCTTGTCGCCCCACGCTTCGATCGGCTTGCCGGTCTTGGCGTTCAGCGCGATCAGGTAGCCGTCACCGGTGCCGACCAGAATGCGCTTGTCGTTGCCGTCCGCCCAGTAGGACAGGCCGCGGCTGATGAAACCGAGGTTGGGCGGCGTGCCTTCGACATAGGCTTTCGGGTCGTAGGTCCACAGCGTCTTGCCGGTGCTGCCGTCGATGGCCGACACCATGGACATCGGCGAACTGGAGTACAGCACGCCATCGATGGCCAGCGGCGTGGACTGGTTCACCCAGGTACGCAGTTCGGCGTTGTCCTGCCACACCTTGTTGTCCGGCATGGCCCAGCGCCAGGCCACCTTCATCGACTTCACCGACTGCGCATTCACCTTGCCGCCGCCGAGATAGCGCGAGCCCGCCTTGTCACCGTTGTATTCGGTCCAGTTGTTCGCGGCTGCGCTGCCGCAGAACAGCGCCATGCAAAGCGCGCTGACCACCGGCTTGAGGACCGGTCGCATTGGAGTTTTCATCGTTTTCCTCTCTCCGTCTGATGTGCGTGGAGCACGCCACGCGAGCTGTGCGGACAGCCGCGGCGTGCCTGTCTCACAGCGCAATACCGATGCCAGATCGAGAAACGGGAAATGCTCCCGGTATGTCCGGGAACGGAATCTTCAGGGTGCCGGGTTTGGCCGATTCCGGGAGGGCTTCCCGAGACGGCTGTCTCCCGGCGGAGAGTCATCTGTCTCAGGAATGAGGCAGTGGTGAGTCAGATGTGAGGCATCAGACCGCGGGGTGCGGTGCCTGTCCGCGCCGCCGGAACAGCCGGCGCAGCAGCCCCTCGGCGTCGTCGATATAGGTGTAGACCACCGGGATCACCAGCAGGCTGAGGAAGGTCGAGGTGATCAGGCCGCCGATCACCGCGATCGCCATCGGACTGCGGAAAGACAGGTCGGCCGAGCCGAAGCCGGCCGCGATCGGCAGCATGCCGGCGCCCATCGCGATGGTGGTCATCACGATGGGGCGGGCGCGCTTGTGGCAGGCGTCGATCAGCGCATCGATGCGCGACAGGCCGTGGTCGCGCCGCGCGACGATGGCGTATTCCACCAGCAGGATGGAATTCTTGGTCGCCACGCCCATCAGCATGATGAGGCCGATCAGCGAAGGCATCGAAAAGCTCTTGCCGGCCAGCAGCAGCGCGATGAAAGCGCCGCCGATCGACAGCGGCAGCGCCGCCAGGATGGTGACCGGCTGCAGCAGATCCTTGAACAGCAGCACCAGCACCAGATAGATGCACAGCACGCCGGTCAGCATCGCCAGACCGAAGCTCGCGAACAGTTCGGTCATCATTTCCGCATCGCCCACCACCACCTGCGATATGCCCGGCGGCAGCGCGTTGATGCTGGGCAGCGCCTGCACCGCCGCGCTCACGTCGCCCAGCGGCACGCCGGACAGTTCGATCTCGAAATTCACGTTGCGCAGCCGGTCGTAGCGGTCGATCACTGCCGGCCCGCTGGACAGCTCCAGCGTGGCCACCTGGCCCAGCACGACCGGGCCGGCGCCCGGCCGCTGCGTGGGCACCGGCAGCCGCGAGAGCAGATCGAGATCCGTGCGCGCGCTGTCCGGCAGCCGCACCGTGATCGGCACCTGCCGGCGCGGCAGGTTGAGCTTGGGCAGGAACTGGTCGTAGTCGCCCACCGTGGCCACCCGCAGGGTTTCGCCGATCGCCGCCGCGCTGACGCCCAGATCGGCGGCGCGCGCGGTGTCCGGCCGCACCGCGATTTCCGGCCGCAGCAGCGCGGCGCTGGACGAAATGCTGCCGATGCCGGGAATGGTGCGCAGATCCCTTTCCACCGCGCGGGCGGCTTCGGTCAGCGTGGCCGGGTCCTCCCCGCTCAGCGCCAGGATGTACTTCTCGCCGGACGCGCCGAGGCCGACCTTGGTGCGCACGCCGGGCAGGTCGGCGATGGCCGCGCGGATCTGCTGTTCGGTCACCTGCTTGCGCACGCTGCGTTCGCTGCGCTCGGCCAGCAGCACGGTGAGCGTGGCCTTGCGCACCTCGGGTTCGCCCTGGGCCGCGATCGGGTCGTTGCCGACCGAGCCGCTGCCTATCGTGGTGTACACCCGGCGCACGTACTCGACCTTCATCAGGCGGTCGCGCGCCTGTTCGGCCATGTCCAGCGTCTGCGCCAGCGTGGTGCCCGGTGGCAGTTCGATGAATACCTGGGTCTGCGGATTGTCGTCCGGCGGAATGAAACCGGTGGGCAGCAGCGGGATCAGCGCGAGCGAGCCGATGAAGAAGGCGGCGGCGGCAATCGTCGTCAGGTGACGGTGGCGGATGCACAGCCGCGCGAACGCCAGATAGCGGCGCATGATCCAGCCGTCCTCCTCCTGGCCGTGCTTCGCCGGCTTCAGCAGGTGGGCGGCCATCATCGGTGTGAGCAGGCGGGCCACCACCAGCGAGGCGAACACCGCCAGCGCGGCCGTCCAGCCGAACTGCTTGAAGAAGCGGCCGGCGATGCCGCTCATGAAGGCGGTCGGCAGGAACACCGCGATCAGCGTGAAGGTGGTGGCGATCACCGCCAGCCCGATCTCGTCCGCCGCCTCGCGCGCCGCCTCCAGCGGGGTCTTGCCCATCTTCAGGTGGCGGACGATGTTCTCGACCTCGACGATGGCGTCATCGACCAGGATGCCGATCACCAGCGACAGCGCCAGCAGCGTCACCACATTGATCGAGAAGCCGAACAGATACATGCCGATGAAAGCCGGGATGACCGACAGCGGCAGCGCCACGGCCGACACGAAGGTGGCGCGACCGTCGCGCAGGAAGGCCCATACCACCAGCACCGACAGCAGCGCGCCCTCGTACAGCAGGGTCATCGAGCCGTCGAATTCCTCCTGCACCGGTGTCACGAAGTTGAAGGCCTCGGTCACCGTCATGTCCGGGTGTTCGGCGCGCAGCGATTCGATCGCCGCCTGCACGCCACGCCCCACTTCGATCTCGCTGGCGCCGCGGCTGCGCGTGACCTCGAAGCCGACCACCGCCCGCCCGTCGAGCAGCGCGACCGAGCGGCGCTCGGCCACCGTGTCGCGGATGGTCGCGATCTGTTCCAGCCGCACCCGGCGTCCGTCGGCCAGTGCGATCTGGTAGCCGCGCAGCGTGTCCGCGGTGTCGGCGGTGGCCAGCGTGCGCAGCGGCTGTTCGCCGGTGCCGAGGCGGGCGCGGCCGCCGGTGGCTTCGATCTGCATCTGCCGCAGCTGGCGCGACACGTCGGCCGGGCTGGCGCCCAGCGCCTGCAGGCGCAGCGGGTCCAGTTCCACCCGCACTTCCCGCTTCGCGCCGCCCACCCGGTTCACCGCGCCGACGCCGGGCACCGCGAGCAGCTTGCGTGCCACCACGTCCTCGACGAACCAGGACAGGCCTTCCTCGTCCAGCCGCGATGACGACACGGTGAAGGCCAGCACCGGCGTGCCGGCCAGATCGAGCTTGGTCACCACCGGATCGCGCAGGTCGTCCGGCAGGTCGGAGCGCACCCGCTGCACCGCCGAGCGCACTTCGTCCAGCGCCTCCTGCACCGGCTTTTCCAGACGGAACTCGACGATGTGGGTGACCATGCCGTCCTGTATCCGGGTGGTGATGTGCTTGAGGCCCTGCAGCGTGGCGATCGAATTCTCGATCTTGCGCGCGACGTCATTCTCCAGCTGGCCGGGGGCGGCGCCCGGCAGCGCGGCGCTCACCGTGATGGTCGGCAGGTCGAGGTCGGGGAGGTTCTGCACCTTCATCGCACTGAACGCGAGCAGGCCGGCCAGCGTGAGCAGCACGAACAGCACCAGCGCCGGCAGCGGGTTGCGGATGCTCCAGGCGGAAAAGTTCATGGTGCGACCACCTTCACCCGGTCGCCGTCGGTGAGAAAGGTGCCGCCGCTGGCCACGATGCGGTCATAGGCCGCCAGACCGGCGCGCACCTCGATGCGGTCGCCGGCGAGCAGGCCGGTGTCCACCTTCACCTGCGCCACCGTGGCGAGCTCGTCCTCCTGTGCGCTCACCCGGAAGGCATAGCGGTGACCGTCGCGCAGGCTGAGCGACTGCAGTGGCACGGTGAGCACCTCGCGCGCGCCGCGCGCGATCTGGCCGCGGGCGAACACGCCGGGCCGCAGGCCTTTCTCGTAGCCGCCGGGCAGGTCGACATGGACCAGCGCGTTGCGGGTCTGCGGGTCCAGCGTCGGCGCCAGCGTGCGGATGCGGCCGTCGACCGGCGGCAGGCCGGGGGCCTGCACCGTGACCGGCAGCCCCGGGCGCAGTGCCGGCAGTTCGTCCGCGGTCACTTCCGCCCGCCATTCAATCCGGCTGCCGCGCACCAGACGGAACAGCGGCTCGCCGGCATTGCCGATCGCGCCCAGCGTGGCGCTGCGCGCCGAAATGACGCCGTCGTCCGGCGCCAGTACGCGGGTGCGCGCCAGCCGCAGCGTCTGCTGCTGCAGCTGTGCGCGGGCCGAAGCGAGCCGCGCCTGCGCGGTCTGTTCCGCCACCCGGTACTGGGTGAGCTGCTGTGCGCTGAGCGCGTCACTGCCTTCGAGCCGGCGGGCACGGGCGGCGTTCTGCGCCGCTTCGTCGAGCGCTGCGCCGGCTTCCTGCTCGGCGGCTTCGGCCTGGGCCAGATCGGCGCGCACGGTTTCGTCGTCGAAGCGCGCGAGCAGCTGACCGGCGTTCACCCGGTCGCCGATGTCGGCGCGCACCTCGACCAGTTTCAGGCCGTTCACTTCGGTGCCGATCAGCGCTTCCTGCCAGGCGGCGATGCTGCCATTCGCCTGCAGGCCGTCGGGCAGCGTGCTGCGGGCGGGCTGCACCAGCGTGGCGGTCAGTGCCGGCCTGGCGGCCCTGGGCGGTGCGTCGGAAGGGGCTTCGCCGCAGCCGGCCAGCAGCAGCGACAGGCCGGCCATCAGGGCGGGTGCAGTGAAACGTGCGAAAGGGAATGCAGGGCGTGTCATCGGGACACCTCGGGATGCGGGAATGCGTCGAATTCGGGCGACAGCGCCCAGTCACCGCCGCTGGCGCGGTAGAGCGCGATGGCGGCAGCGACCTGTTCCTGTTCCAGCGCGAGGCACTGGCTGCGGGCCGCCAGCGTGGCGCGACGGGCGGTTTCGACATCGTCGAGCCGGGCCAGACCGGCCGCGCGCTGTGCCTCGACCGCCGCCAGCCGGGCCGCGTGGTCGCGCTCGGCAGCGCGGGCGTCCGGCAGTCGCGCCGCGGCGGCGTCCAGCCGCACCAGTGCGTCTTCCACCTCGCGCACCGCGCGGCGCACGGTGGCGTCGAAGGCGCTGGCGCGGGCGGTGTAGTCCGCGCGGGCCGCCTCCACGTTCGCCGTCCGGCGCCCGGCGTCGAACAGCGGCAGAGTGAGCGTGGGGCCGATGGACCAGGTGCGGGTGGTGACCGCCTGCCCGCCATTGATGGCGATGCGGGTGGGCGAAATATTGCCGCTCAGGCTGAGCGCCGGGTAGCGCGACGCTTCCTGCACGCCGATGCGCGCGCTGGCGACCGCCACCTCGCGCTCGGCGGCGGCCACGTCCGGGCGCTGCCGCAGTGCGCGCGCCGGCACCGCGTCCAGCGTGAATACCGGCGGCTGCGGCAGGCGCTGCGGGTCGCTGGCGAGACGGGCGCGCAGCGTGGCTTCGTCGAGCGCGGTCAGTTCGACCAGACGCTTCACGTTGCGGCTGCAGTCGGCGCGCAGCGCGGCGACCTGCGACGCGGCGTCGGCCACCAGCGCACGCGCCAGCGCGCGTTCCGACGGCGGCTGGAAGCCGGCCTCGACCCGCTTTTCGGTGCTGTCCAGCGAGGCGCGGCGCGAGGCGTGATCGGCTTCGGCCAGATCCAGCCGGCGCGCGCAGTCGCGCACCGCGACGTAGGCGTCCGCGGTTTCCGCTGCCAGCGCGACGCGGGCGTCATGCCAGGCCGCGGTGCGCGACAGCAGCTGGGCGCGTGCCGCCTCGCGCTCGCGCGCCAGACCGCCGAACAGGTCGATTTCCCAGCTGGCCTGCAGACCGATCTGCTGCTGGGTACGCAGCGTGGCCGGTCCGCCGAAGGTAAAGGACGAACGATTGACCGAAGCGTCCACGCTGATCGCGGGCAGACCGGCCGCGCCCGCGGCCACCGCGTCGGCGCGTGCCTGCACGATGCGGGCACGGGCGGCGGCGAGGTCGGCGCTGGCGTCCTGCGCCGCCTGCTGCAGCTCGATCAGCAGCGGGTCATTGAAGCCGGCCCACCAGGCGGCCAGCGCGTCGATCCGTCCGTCATGGGCCAGCAGCACGCCGTCCGGCGTGCCGGTCTGCCATGCCCCGGCGCTGCGCGGAGCAGGCGTTTCATGGTCCGGGCCCAGGGTGGCGAACAGGCCGCGCTCACTGGCGCAGCCGGCCAGTGCCGCCGCGACCACCGTCAGCAGCAAGGGGGCTGCATGCCTAGTGCGCATCGCCTTCTCCCGTCCGCCGCAGCCGCTCGCCCTCGATCATCGACACCGCGTATCCGGCCAGCCGTTCCGCCAGCAGGTCGATCGCGTTCGGGCTCGCGAGCAGGTCGGGCGCCAGCAGGTCGATCAGCTCGCGGCCCACGTAGTAGTGCACCGCCATCGAAATGACCGCCACCGCCAGCCGCTGCACGTCGGCGTCCGGCGCATCCAGCCCGAGTTCGGCGCACAGCCGGGCCACCATCCAGTCGTGCTGCGGGCGGATTTCCGCGTCGATCTCGTCCTGCCACAGCCCGGTCGGCTCGATCATTTCGCGGAAGTGCAGCTTCATCACCAGCTGCACCGCTTCGCTGTGCTTGAGCGGCAGCAGGAATTCGCGGAAGAAGGCGACCAGCGCCGGGCGCAGCGTCAGCGAGGCCATGTCGGCCAGGCGCGCCGGGTCGGTCGGTTCGCCCAGTGGCTCGCAGAAGGTGGCGCGGTACAGGCCGGCCTTGTCGCCGAAGTAGTAGCGGATGGCCGACAGGTTGGCGCCGGCCGCCTCGCAGATTTCGCGCGTGGTCGCGCCCTCGTAGCCGCGTGCGGCGAACAGCCGGAGCGCAGCGTCCAGCAGGCGCTGGCGGGCGGCGGATGCGTCGTGTTCCATGAATTGAATCAATCGATTGATTTACATCGCGCACTCTATGAATCAGGCGATTGACTGTCAACACGCCACGGTCATTGCGGCGGTGCAGGATTGACAGCGGATCGAACGCTGCCTATCGTGAATGCACGATCAAACGAACGTTTGAATTTTGCGCATGGATCTGCCTACGCTGCCGCCACGTTCCCGCCGTCAGGGCGAGCCTGCGTCCGTGACACGGGCGCTCATCCTCGATGCGGCGCAGACGCTGTTCGCCGGTCACGGCTTCGAAGCCACGTCGATGCGCATGATCACCACCACCGCCGGCGTCAATCTGGCCGCGGTCAATTACCACTTCGGCAGCAAGGACGAACTGGTACGCGCGGTCATCCTGCGCCGACTGCAGCCGCTGAACGCGCAGCGCATGCAGGCGCTGGACGAGGTCGAAGCCGAGGCGGAGGGCGCACCGGTCAAGGCGCGCACCATCGTCGAATGCTTCTTCGGCGGTTCGCTGACGATGGCGGCGGAAAGCGGGCAGGGGCGTGAGTTCATGCGTCTGCTCGGCCGCACCTTCACCGAACCGTCTGCCGTGGTGCGCGACTGTCTGGCAGCCGAATACGCGCCGGTGATCGCGCGCTATCGCGACGCCTTCAGCCGCGCGCTGCCGACCGTGCCGGTCGAGGACATCGTGTGGCGGCTGCATTTCATGTTCGGCGCCATGTCGCACGCGGTGTCGGGGCTGGACGCGCTGCAGGCGGTGACCGGCGTGCAGGTCGAGGGGCCGGATGCGATGAAGCGCATGGTGCCCCGGCTGATGAGCTTCCTGCTCGGCGGCCTGCGGGCGCCGCTGCCGGAGGCGGTCTGACATGGGCAGCAACATGGCCGTGCGCCGGAGCGCATTCGCGCGCGAACAGGGAAGGGGACAAGGATGAACGCACTGACTCCGCTGCTGTGGCTGGCGGCTTTCGCGCTGGCTTTCGTCGTGCTGGCCTACCGCCGCGCGCCGCTGTGGCTGCACTGCACGGCGCTGGCCGGCGGGCTTGCTCTGGCCGCACTGCAGTACGACTGGCCGCTGCCGGTGCGGGTCTCACTGGCCCTGCTGCTCGGCGTGCCGGCGCTACTGCTGAACATCGCACCGCTGCGGCGCGCGCTGGTGTCGAAGCCGCTGCTGGCGATCTACCGCCGCATCCTGCCGCCGATGTCGGACACCGAACGCATCGCGCTCGAAGCCGGCACCGTGTGGTGGGAGGGCGAACTGTTCCGCGGCCACCCGGACTGGAAAACGCTGCACGCCTACCCGGAACCGACGCTGACCGCGGAAGAACAGGCCTTCGTCGACAACGAGGTCGACGAACTGTGCCGGCTGTCCGACGACTGGCGCATTTCGCATGAGCGGATGGATCTGCCGCCCGAGACCTGGCAGTACATCAAGGACAAGGGCTTCCTCGGCCTCATCATTCCGAAGAAGTACGGCGGCAAGGAGTTTTCCGCCTGGGCGCATTCGCAGATCGTGACCAAGCTGTCCACCCGCTGCTCGGCGTCGGCGGTGACGGTGATGGTGCCGAATTCGCTCGGCCCGGCCGAACTGCTGCTGCACTACGGCACCGACGCGCAGAAAGACCACTATCTGCCACGTCTCGCGAAGGGCCTCGAAATCCCCTGCTTCGCGCTGACCAGCCCGCAGGCCGGGTCGGACGCAGCGTCCATTCCCGACTACGGCATCGTGTGCCGCGGCATGCACGAGGGCCGCGAAGTGCTGGGCATGCGGGTGACCTGGGACAAGCGCTACATCACGCTGGGCCCGGTCGCCACGCTGCTCGGGCTGGCCTTCCGGCTGTACGACCCGGATCACCTGATCGGCGACACCGAAGACCTCGGCATCACCTGCGCGCTGATCCCGACCGACCATCCGGGCGTGCAGATCGGCCGCCGCCATTTCCCGCTCAATGCGGTGTTCCAGAACGGTCCGAACTGGGGCAAGGACGTGTTCATGCCGCTGGACTGGATCATCGGCGGCCCGGCGATGGCGGGGCAGGGCTGGCGCATGCTGATGGAGTGCCTGGCCGCCGGCCGCTCGATCTCGCTGCCGGCGTCGAACACCGGCATGGCCAAGCTCACCGCGCGTGCGGTGGGCGGCTATGCCCGGGTGCGCAGCCAGTTCAAGACCGCGATCGGCCGCTTCGAAGGCATACAGGAGCCGCTGGCCCGCATCGGCGGCAATCTGTACATGATGGACGCGGCACGCCGCATGACCGCCGGCGCCATCGACCTCGGCGAAAAACCGTCGGTGGTGTCGGCCATCGTGAAGTACCACATCACCGAGCGCGCCCGCAGCGTGGTGAATGACGGCATGGACATCCTGGGTGGCAAGGGCATCTGTCTGGGCCCGTCCAACTTCCTCGGCCGCGCCTACCAGCAGATTCCGATCGGCATCACGGTCGAGGGCGCCAACATCCTGACCCGCAGCCTCATCATCTTCGGTCAGGGCGCGGTGCGCTGCCATCCCTACGTGCTGCGCGAAATGCGCGCCGCGCTGGCCGAGGACACGCCGGCCGCGCTGGCCGAATTCGACGGTGCGCTGTTCGCGCACATCGGCTACACCACCAGCAATGCGGTGCGCACGCTGGTGACCGGTCTCACCGGCTCACGCTGGGTCGGCGTACCGGTCGATGTGGCGCCGGAAACACGGCGCTACTACCAGCAGCTCACCCGCTTCTCGACCGCCTTCGCCTTCCTCGCCGACGCCGCCATGCTCACCATGGGCGGCGACCTCAAGCGCAAGGAGCGGCTGTCGGCGCGGCTGGGCGACATCCTGTCGCTGATGTATCTGTGCTCGGCCACGCTGAAGCGCTACGAGGCGGAAGGCCGTCAGGCCGAAGACGCGCCGCTCATGCACTGGGCGATCTGGGACGCGATGTATCACGCGCAGCACGCCTTCGAAGGCGTCATGTCCAATTTCCCGAACCGCGCCATCGCGGTGCTGCTGCGCGCGCTCATCTTTCCGCTGGGCCGGCCCTATGTGGTGCCGTCGGACCGCCTGGGCACGCAGGTTGCCAAGTGCCTGATCGAGCCCTGCGCCACCCGCGACCGCCTGACCGACGGCATGTATCTGCCGCAGGACGAACACGAACCGGTCGGCGCCATCGAGCACGCGCTGAAGGCCACGGTGGCGGCCGAGGCGATCGAGGCGCGGCTGCGCGCGGCGCAGAAGCGTGGCGAACTGAAGGCGCGCGGCCCGGCGCTGATGCAGGCCGCTTTCGATGCCGGCCTGATCGACGCCGCCGAGCGCGCACTGATCGAGCGGCGCGACCAGCTGCGCGACCGTGTGGTGAAGGTCGACGATTTCCCGCAGGACTTCGGCGTGGACGCCGAAGCCGCCGCCCCGGTCGAAGCGCGCCACGTGAACGCGCTGGCCGCCTGAGGAGTGTTCATGTCCCTGCCTGAAGTTTTCGTCGTCGATGGGGCGCGCACCCCCTTCCTGAAGTCGCGCAACACGCCGGGACCGTTCGCCGCGGCCGATCTGGCGGTGGCTGCCGGCAACGCGCTGCTGGCCCGCCAGCCCTTCGCGCCGGACCGGCTGGACGAAGTCATCCTCGGCTGCGCGGCGCCGTCAGCGGACGAAGCGAACATTGGCCGCATCGCCGCGCTGCGCATGGGCTGCGGCGACCGCGTGCCCGGCTGGACCGTGATGCGCAACTGCGCCAGCGGCATGCAGGCGCTGGATTCGGCCATGGCCAACATCCAGCGCGGCCGTGCCGATCTGGTGCTGGCCGGCGGTGTCGATGCGCTGTCGCGTGCCCACCTGCTGTTTTCCGACGCCATGGTGCGCTGGCTGTCGCAGTGGTACGCGGCGAAGTCGCTGGGCCAGCGCGCCGCGCTGCTGACGAAGTTCCGGCCCGCCATGCTGGCGCCGGTGATCGGCCTCATCCGCGGCCTGACCGATCCGGTGATCGGGCTGAACATGGGACAGACCGCCGAAAATCTGGCCACGCGATTCGGCATCACCCGCACGCAGATGGATTTCTACGCGATGCGCTCGCATCAGCGCACCGACCGTGCGGTGGATGAAGGTGCTTTCGGCGAAATCGCCGCGCTGACCGGCAGCGACGGCACGCTGTACGCCGAGGACGACGGCCTGCGCCGCGATTCGTCGGTCGAGCGGCTGGCCAAGCTGCGCCCGGTGTTCGACCGCCGGCAGGGCCGGGTGACCGCCGGCAACAGTTCACAGGTGACCGACGGCGCAAGCTGGCTGCTGCTGGCGTCGCGCCGGGCGGTCGAACAGTACGGGCTGAAGCCGCTGGGCCGCATCGTCGACAGCCAGTGGGCGGCGCTCGACCCGGCGCAGATGGGGCTGGGTCCGGTGCATGCCGCCACGCCCCTGCTGCAGCGTCACGGCCTCGGCCTGAACGATCTGGACGCCTGGGAAATCAACGAAGCCTTCGCCACCCAGGTCATTGCCTGCATCGAGGCGTGGGCGTCCGACGACTACTGCCGCGAACAGCTCGGACTGTCACAGGCGCTCGGTACGCTGGACGAAAGAAAGCTCAACGTCGACGGCGGCGCGATCGCCATCGGCCATCCGGTCGGCGCCAGTGGCGCGCGCATCGTGCTGCATCTGCTGCACGTGCTGCGTCGTCAGGGCGGCGGTCGCGGCATGGCGGCCATCTGCATCGGCGGCGGGCAGGGCGGCGCGATGCTGGTGGAGACGGTATGACTGCGGACACGAACGTGCAGGCGAACACCTTCCGCCACTGGCGGCTGGAACGCGATGCCGGCAATGTCGCCTGGCTCACCGTCGACCGCGCCGGCGAGAACGTGAACACGCTGTCCGGCGAGGTGATGCGCGAACTGGGCGCGGTGCTCGACGTGCTCGATGCCGCGCCACCGAAAGGGCTGGTCATCCTGTCCGGCAAGACCGGCGGTTTCATCGCCGGCGCCGACATCGGCGAATTCGGCGCGGTGACGGACGAAGCGGGCGCGCGCGACATCGTCGGCCGCGGCTGGAACCTGTTCAACCGGCTGGCCGCGGTGCGCTACCCGACCTGCGCGCTGGTGCGCGGCTTCTGCGTCGGCGGTGGTACCGAACTGTCGCTGGCCTGCCGCCACATCGTCGCGGTCGACGAGCCGGGCACCCGTTTCGCGCTGCCCGAAGTGCTGCTCGGCATCGTGCCCGGCTGGGGCGGCATGCTGCGGCTGCCGCAGCGCATCGGTGCGCCGGCCGCACTCGACATGATGCTCACCGGCCGCGCGCTCGACGCGAAGCGCGCGAAAGCGGCCGGCCTGGTCGATGAGATCGCGCCGGCGCGGCTGATGCGTGAACACGCGCGCGCCCGCGTGCTGGCCGATCCGCCGCGGCGCGCACTGCCGCTGCTGCAGCGCCTGCTGCTCGGTCCGCTGCGCGGCACGGTGGCGAAGAAGGCGCTGGAAGGCGTGGCGAAGAAGGCGGCGCGCCGCCACTACCCCGCGCCGTATGCCATCGTCGAGATATGGCGTGATTTCGGTGGCAACGCGCTGGCGGTGCCGGCCGGTCATCCGGCGTCGATGTCGGCACTGGTGGCCCACCCGACCACCGCCAACCTGCAGCGGGTGTATCACCTGCGCGAGCGGCTGCGCGGATTCGCCAAGGCGGACAGCGCGCTGCCGGCGATACGTCGGGTGCACGTGATCGGCGCCGGCGTCATGGGCGGCGATATCGCCGCCTGGTGCGCGCTGCGCGGCTTCCATGTGACGCTGCAGGACAACGGGCTCGAGCGCATCGCGCCGGCCATGCAGCGCGCGGCGAAAGCCTTCGCCTGCAAGTTCCGCCGTGACCGCAAGGCGCTGCGCGATGCGCTCGACCGGCTGGTGCCCGACCCGACCGGCGCCGGCGTGGCCGGTGCCGACCTCGTCATCGAGGCGATCTGGGAAAACCTGGACGCCAAGCGGGCGCTGCTCGCCGACGTCGAACGCCACGCGAAGCCGGATGCGCTGATCGCGACCAACACCTCCAGCCTGCGCATCGAGGACATTGCGCAGGCGCTGCAGGCGCCCGGCCGGCTGGTCGGCATCCACTTCTTCAACCCGGTGGCGAAGATGCCGCTGGTCGAAGTGGTGCGCGGCGCAGACAGTTCAGACACCGCAGTGCAGCGCGCCGCCGCCTTCGTCGGTGCGCTCGACAAGCTGCCGCTGCCGGTGAGCAGTGCTCCCGGCTTCCTGGTCAATGCGGTGCTCGGCCCCTACATGCTGGAGGCGATGAAATGCATCGACGAGGGCCTGTCGCCCGAGGTCGTGGACCGCGCCGCGCTCGATTTCGGCATGGCCATGGGACCGGTCGAACTGGTGGATACCGTGGGGCTGGACATCGCGATGGCTGCCGGCGCCCGCCTGACCGGCAGTGCAGTGCCGCCGGCCTGCCTGCAGGCGCGGGTCGATCAGGGCCATCTCGGCCGCAAGAACGGCCGCGGCTTCTATGTCTGGAAGGACGGCCGCCCCGAGCGCGCGGAGCCGGCCACCGTGCCGGCCGGTCTGACCGAGCGGCTGATTGCGCCGCTGGTTCAGGTGACCCGCCGCTGCGTCGATAACGCTGTCGTGGGCGATGCGGATCTGGCCGACGCAGGCCTCATTTTCGGCGCCGGATTCGCGCCGTATACCGGCGGGCCGCTGCACTATGATGCGGCCTCCCATCCCGGACCCTGAGCCCCGGCAAAGTCCTGAACGAACACGACACACACTGAAATGAGTACCGCAACCGAACATCTTCCCGACGAACAACCCGCGCTGCGCATGCTGCCCATGCCACGCGACCTCAATGCTGCCGGCGACATTTTCGGCGGCTGGGTCATGTCGCAGGTCGACGTGGCCGGCTCGATCGCCGCGATGCGTCGCACCCGCTGCCGCGTGGTGACCGTCGCGGTCAATTCATTCGTATTCCTGCAGCCCATCACCACCCAGTACCTGGTGTCCTTCTACGCCCGTGTCGCGCGGGTGGGCACCACGTCCATCGTGGTGGATGTCGATGTGTATGCGGAAACCGGTTACGAGAGCCTGCATGTGCTCAAGGTGGCGACCGCGCAGCTCACCTATGTGGCGATGAACGAAGACGGCAGCAAGCGTCTCATTCCTGCTGAGGCGTGAGGCGCATCCGGAAACAAGGGGCGAAAGACCCCATCGTCACTGTCCGCGATGCCGCCGGGCGGGCAGTGATGTCGGCACATGACCGGCAAGCAATCGTTTTGGAGGAGTCACGCAGCATGAACAACCTGAATACCCGCACGACCCTGATGGCCTTCGCACTGAGTGCCGCCTTTTCCGGCACTGTCCATGCGGCGGGCTTCGCCGTGCAGAACCAGAACGGAGCGGGTACCGGCAACGCGTTCGCCGGTGCGGCGGCGGCGGCAGAGGATGCCAGCACCATCTACTTCAACCCGGCCGGCATGACCCTTCTTCCGATGGGTCACAGTGTCAGCGTGGCCGGCACCGTGCTGCACCGTTCGCTGGACTTCAACAACACCGGCAGCACGCAGGTCGCGGCCCCTTTCCCGCTGAATGGCGAAGGTGGTGACGCGGGCGGTACTTCGCTGGTGCCGGCGGCCTACTACGCCTATGCGATCAGCGAGCGTCTGCGGGTGGGCGTGGGCGTATCCGCCACCTTCGGCAACAAGACCGAGTACGACCAGAATTTCATGGGACGCTTCCAGGGCTATCACACCGACCTGAAGGCCATCAATGTGAATCCGTCGGTCGCCTTCAAGGTGAACGAGCAGTTCTCGATCGGTGCAGGCCTGAGTTTCGTGAAGCTCGAGGGTGACATCCGTCAGCAGGTTCCGGTGGTGCTGCCGGGCCCGACCTTCCTTGAGGGCAACAACCGGCTCGAAGCTGACGATACGGCGATGGGTTTCAACGTCGGCGCCATGTGGCAGGTTTCGAAGGACACCCGAATCGGCATGTCCTACCGTTCCAAGGTCGATTTCACGCTGCGTGGCGATGCCACGCTGAATGTCGCCGGCAACGTCACCGTCACCCCGGTGTTCTCCAAGATCGAACTGCCCGATACCTTCTCGATGGCGGTGCATCAGCGCATCAGCGACCGCTGGGAAATGATGGGCGACTGGACCTGGACCGGCTGGTCCACCTTTCAATCGCTGGATGTGCGCAATCAGGCGACCGGCGCACGTCTTTCCAATCCGAACTACGACTTCCGGGACAGCTGGCGCGTTGGTTTCGGTGCGGCCTATGCGTACAACGACGATCTGAAGCTGCGCTTCGGCGTTGCGTACGACAAGACGCCGGTGCCGGATGCCGATTCGCGCACGCTGTCGCTGCCTGACAGTGACCGGGTCTGGGTGGCGATCGGTGCGCGTTACAGGCTCACGCCGACCTCCAGCCTCGATGTCGGCTATGCGCACCTGTTCATGAAGGACGAGGACATCAACCGCCGCACCGTGGCGGGGACCACGCCCACCGCACAGTTCATCCGTGGCTCATTCGATGCAAGCGTCGACATCCTGTCGGCGCAGTACAACGTCAGTTTCTGATCCGCGACCGGGCCGGCGCTTCGTGCGTCGGCCCGATCCGGGCGCACGCTGCCGCTGATCCCCTTCCGACCGGAGCCGGGCACGCCCGCTCCGGCGCCTTCCGGAGACCGCCATGTCCCGATCCCTCCGCATCCGTCGCGTCGCCGTACTGGGCGCCGGTGTGATGGGCGCGCAGATCGCCGCCCACTGCGCCAACGCGAACGTTCCCGTCATCCTGTTCGACCTTGCCGCGAAAGAGGGTGATCCCGACGCCATCGTCAGGCGCGCCATCGCCGGCCTGAGGAAGCTGGAACCGGCGCCGCTGGCCACTGCCGACCGCGCCGCCCACATCGAAGTGGCGAACTACGACCGCGACGCGCACCGGCTCAGCGAATGCGACCTCGTGATCGAAGCCATCGCCGAGCGCATGGACTGGAAGCACGGCCTGTACGCCAAGGTGGCGCCACACCTGCGCAGTGACGCGATCTTCGCGACCAACACCTCCGGCCTGTCGATCAATGCGCTGGCCGATGGCTGTCCGGACGCAATGCGCAGCCGCTTCTGCGGCGTGCATTTCTTCAATCCGCCGCGCTACATGGCGCTGGTCGAACTGATTCCGGCACGCGGCACAGACGCGGCGCTGCTCGACCGGCTGGAGGATTTCCTCACCACGACGCTGGGCAAGAACGTGGTGCGTGCGCTCGATACGCCCAACTTCGTCGCCAACCGCATCGGCGTGTTCTCGATGCTGGCGGCCATGCATCACACCACCCGGCTGGGTCTGGGCTTCGACGAGGTCGACGCGCTGACCGGCCCGGCCATCGGTCGGCCGAAGTCGGCCACCTACCGCACCGCCGACGTGGTCGGCCTCGACACGCTGCTGCATGTCGTCAAGACCATGACCGACAACCTGCAGGGCGATCCCTGGCATCGCCATTACGTCGCGCCGGCCTGGCTGGCCACACTGGTCGAACGCGGCGCGCTCGGCCAGAAAGCCAAGGCCGGCGTCTATCGCAAGGACGGCAAGGCGATCAAGGTGCTGGATCTCGCGCAGCAGGATTACCGCGATGCAGCCGGCGCCATTGCCGACGAGGTGCAGGCCATCCTTGCCGAGCGCGATCCGGCGATGAAGCTGGCCGCGCTGCGCGCGAGCGAGCACCCGCAGGCGCAGTTCCTGTGGTCCATCTTCCGCGACGTGTTCCACTACGTTGCCGTGCATCTGGGCGACATCGCGCACAACGCGCGCGACGTCGACTTCGCGATGCGCTGGGGCTTCGGCTGGAGTGCCGGCCCGTTCGAAACCTGGCAGGGCGCCGGCTGGCAGCAGGTCGCGGAATGGTTGCGTGAGGACATCGCCGCCGGCCGCGCGATGTCGGACGCACCGTTGCCGGCCTGGGTGTTCGAGCGCCATGGCGTGCACGAAGCGGCCGGTTCGTGGTCCGCCTCGGCCGCGAAACTGGAGGCGCGCAGCGCGTCGCCGCGCCAGCTCTTCCCCGAGCGCGTGCTGGCCGAAGTGCCGCGCGCGACGCACACCGTCTGGGAAGGCGAGGAGGTGCGGCTGTGGACGCTGGACGACGCCGACGGCGAGCGTGTGCCGGTGCTGTCCTTCAAGAGCCGCATGTCCTGCGTAGGGCCGAAAGTGCTCGATGGCATCCGCGAAGCCATCGCGCGCGCCGAGCGCGATTTCGATGGTCTGGTGATCTGGCAGCCGCAGGGACCGTTCTCGGTCGGCGCCAACCTGAAGCAGATCCGCCCGGTACTCGAAGCGGGTGACTTCGTGACGCTGGAACGCGTGATCAACGACTTCCAGCAGGCATCGATGGCGATCAAGTACGCCCAGGTGCCGGTCATCACCGCGGTACAGAACATGGCGCTCGGTGGCGGCTGCGAATTCGTCATGCATTCGCCGCGCGCGGTGGTGGCGCTGGAAAGCTATATCGGTCTGGTCGAAGCGGGCGTCGGCCTGATCCCGGCCGGTGGCGGCTGCAAGGAATTCGCCATTCGTGCCGCGCGCGCAGCCGAGACTTCGGCGACCAAGGACCCGATGAATTTCCTGCAGTCGGTGTTCCAGACCATCGCCATGGCGAACGTGTCGAAGAGCGCGCGCCATGCGCAGGAGATGGGGCTGCTCAAGCAGGACGACGTGGTCGTCATGCACGCCAGCGAACTGCTGCACGTCGCGCGCCGCAACGCGGTGGCGATGGCCGACAGCGCCTGGCGGCCGCCGCTGCCGGCGGTCGATATTCCGGTGGCCGGTCGCAGCGGCATCGCGACGCTGGACATGATGCTGGTGAACATGCGCGAGGGCGGCATGATTTCGGCGCACGACTACCGCGTCGCGCACGCGTCGGCGACCGCGCTGTGCGGCGGCGACATCGAAACCGGCACACGCGTGAACGAGCAGTGGCTGCTCGAAGTCGAGCGCGCGCTGTTCGTCGATCTGCTGAAAACGAAGGAAACGCAGGCGCGCATCGCGCACATGATGGACACCGGCAAACCGCTGCGGAACTGACGGGAGATTCGCGATGAAACAGATACAGGATGCCTACATCGTCGCCGCCAGACGTACGCCGGTGGCGAAAAAGGGCGGTGCCTTCCGCCACGTGCGGCCGGACGACATGCTGGCGCACGCGCTGCGCGGCGTGGTCGATGCGGTGCCCGAATTCGACCTGAACGACATCGGCGACGTGGTGGTGGGCTGCGCGATGCCGGAAGGCGAGCAGGGCATGAACGTGGCCCGCATCGGCCTGCTGCTGGCCGGTTTTCCGGTGTCGGTGCCCGGCGTCACGGTGAACCGCTTCTGCGCCAGCGGCCTCAATGCCGTGGCCGACGCGGCGCTGAAGATCATGACCGGCCAGTGCGACATCGCCATCGGCGCCGGCACCGAATCGATGACGGTGATGCCGACCATGATGGGCAACAAGGTGAGCGTGAATCCGCGCGCCTTCGAGTCGCCGGAGAACGTGGCCATCGCCTACGGCATGGGCCTGACTGCCGAGAAGGTGGCGCACAGGTACGCGGTGTCGCGAGAGGACCAGGACGCCTTCGCGCTGGCGTCGCACCGCAAGGCACTGGCGGCTCAGGCGGCCGGGCGTTTCGGTGACGAAATACTGCCCTACACGGTGCGCAGCCATCTGCCCGATCTGACGGGCAACACGGTGCGCATCGTCGAGCAGGTGGTCGGCGCCGACGAAGGTCCGCGCGCCGACTCCAGCGCAGAAGGCCTGGCGAAGCTGCGGCCGGCGTTCGCCGCGCGCGGTTCGGTCACTGCCGGCAACAGTTCGCAGATGTCCGACGGTGCGGCCGCGGTGCTGCTGATGTCGGAAGCCGCGGTGCAGCGCACCGGTGCCACGCCGATCGCCCGCTTCCGCAGTTTCGCGGTCGCCGGCGTGCCGCCGGACATCATGGGCATCGGCCCGGTCGAGGCGATTCCGCGCGCGCTGAAGCAGGCCGGCATGGCGCAGGCCGATGTCGACTGGATCGAACTGAACGAAGCCTTCGCCGCACAGGCGCTGGCAGTGATGCGCACGCTGGATATCGATCCGGCAAAGGTGAACCCGCTGGGCGGCGCGATCGCGCTCGGCCATCCGCTGGGCGCCACCGGCGCCATCCGCACCGCCACCGTCATCGCCGCGATGCAGCGGGGTGAAGCGCGTACCGGCATGGTGACCATGTGCATCGGCACCGGCATGGGTGCGGCCGGGGTATTCGAGAAGGTCTAGCGGAGGCAAACGCAGCGTTTCAATGGGTGTGGCGCTTCCGCATCCATCGTGGCCTGGAGCCGAGGATGACGCGTGGCCCTCCGCCGCATCGCGGCGGGGCGCCGCTCCCACGGGGGCCGGTGAGAAGGGTGGAGCAAGCCGCCGGGTGTGGCAGTCGTCTGTCCGACGCTCGTTTTGAGTTTCGGGATGCGATTCGGATTTTCCGTGGGAGCGGCGCCCTCGCCGCGATCCGTGCCTGGAGCCGGAGAGGGTGCGTGAGCATGCGCCGCATCGCGGCGGGGCGCCGCTCCCACGGGGGCCGGTGAGAAGGGTGGAGCAAGCCGCCGGGTGTGGCAGTCGTCTGTCCGACGCTCGTTTTGAGT
>JBEQBZ010000025.1:0-52061 GCA_041639545.1 Methyloversatilis sp.
TGTTGGCGGATGTGGCGAGCGTGCCGGTGGAGGCGATGTGCAGCGTGCCGCCGTCGCGGATGTAGAGATCGTAGTTGGAGCTGTTGCCCAGGGTGAGCGTGCCGGCCACTTCGAGCCGGCGGTGCAGATACTTGTACGCGCTGGCCGGACCGATGGTGGCGGTCGACCCTTCGGCTACCAGGGTGCGTCCGCTGCCGGACAATACCCCGCCTGACCATTCGAAGCCGTTGCCGATGTTCAGGTCCGCCGCACCGTTCTGCGTACCGCCCGTCATGGCGAAGCGGCTGGTGATCATGGCGTCGGCATGGGCGGTGAGCGCTCCGCCTGACATCAGGAAGGTGCCGGCACCGGATATCGAGCCACCCTCCAGATTGAGCGTGCCGGCGGACAACTGCAGTGTGGTGTCCGCCGCGATCTGCAGGGATTGACCGTTCTGGGTGAAGCTGCCGGATTCCATCAGCAGCCCGCCGCCGTTCAGCGACGATACGGTGAGCCCGCCGATCGAAGAGCCCAGACCGTCGTTCGAACCGTAGAGGCGCAGCAGCCCGCCGCGGCTCTGCAGGTGCCCGCTGAGGTGCATGTACTGTACGTAGGCGTGCCCGCTGCCCTCGCTCTTGGCGAGGGTTCCGATGGCGGTGATGCGCCCGGTGCCGGCGGATGCACTGGAACTGCGCAGTACGGCGCCGTCATTGAGCAGCAGTGTGCGACCGTCGGCAATCACCAGTTCGCGATCCACGATCCGTGTGCCGCTGAGCACGATCGAGGTGTCGAACACGGTGCGGCCGGCGCCACCCATGTTCCCGCTGACCCAGTTGAAGTTGTCGCGCAGGGTGAGGTCGCCGTTGCCCACCAGATGGGTGTTCGACAGACTGAAGGTGCCGCTGCCCCCGATCAGTGAGTCACCTGCCAGCGTGAACGCGCCGCTGGTCATTGCGAACACGCCGGCACCGGTGACATTCAGACGGGCGGAAAACTGATTGCCGGCATTGCCGTCGGACAGCAGGTGCAATGTGCGTTCGGCCGCGACGTCGATGCGTGCGCCGGCATCAGCACTGAAGTTCGCCACGCCGGAGCTTCCTGCGCTGAGGTAGACGTGACCGTCGTGGGTCGTGGTGCGCAGGGTGCCGGTGGAGGCGACATGCAGCGTGCCGCCGTTCTGCACGTACAGCCAGTAGTTGTTGTCCAGGTCCAGCGTGCCGGTGATGTCGAGCCGGCGCTGCAGGGTCTTGTTGCTGGTGCCCTGGGGCAGCGCGGCCGATCCGCTGAAGGTGGTGGTGCCCGAGCCGTACATGCCGCCTGCGGTCCACAGCACGCGGCTGCCGATGTCGATGTTGCCGCTGCCGGTGAGGTCGGCACCGCTGAGCGCAAGATGGCCGCTGCCGGAGATGGCCGAATCGCCCAGCAGCGTGAAACTGCCGCTGGACAGCGCGAGCGTCCCGTCGCCGGCCAGTTCGAAGCGGCCAGAGTAGCGGTTGCCGACGTTGCCGTCGGAGAACAGACGCAAGGTGCGACCTGCGGCCACCTCGACGCGTGCGCCCGTATCGGCGCTGAAGTTCGCGGTGCCAGAACCGCCGGAGTTGAAGTACACGTGACCGTCGTCGGTCGTGGTGCGCAGGGTGCCGGTGGAGGCGACATGCAGCGTGCCGCCGTTCTGCACGTACAGCCAGTAGTTGTTGTCCAGGTCCAGCGTGCCGGTGATGTCGAGCCGGCGCTGCAGGGTCTTGTTGCTGGTGCCCTGGGGCAGCGCGGCCGATCCGCTGAAGGTGGTGGTGCCCGAGCCGTACATGCCGCCTGCGGTCCACAGCACGCGGCTGCCGATGTCGATGTTGCCGCTGCCGGTGAGGTCGGCACCGCTGAGCGCAAGATGGCCGCTGCCGGAGATGGCCGAATCGCCCAGCAGCGTGAAACTGCCGCTGGACAGCGCGAGCGTCCCGTCGCCGGCCAGTTCGAAGCGGCCAGAGTAGCGGTTGCCGACGTTGCCGTCGGAGAACAGACGCAAGGTGCGACCTGCGGCCACCTCGACGCGTGCGCCCGTATCGGCGCTGAAGTTCGCGGTGCCAGAACCGCCGGAGTTGAAGTACACGTGACCGTCGTCGGTCGTGGTGCGCAGGGTGCCGGTGGAGGCGACATGCAGCGTGCCGCCGTTCTGCACGTACAGCCAGTAGTTGTTGTCCAGGTCCAGCGTGCCGGTGATGTCGAGTCGGCGCTGCAGGATCTTGTTGCTGGTGCCCTGGGGCAGCGCGGCCGATCCGCTGAAGGTGGTGGTGCCCGAGCCGGACATGGCGCCTGCGGTCCACAGCACGCGGCTGCCGATGTCGATGTTGCCGCTGCCGGTGAGGTCGGCACCGCTGAGCGCAAGATGGCCGCTGCCGGAGATGGCCGAATCGCCCAGCAGCGTGAAGCTGCCGTTGTTCAGCGCGAGCGTACCGTTACCCGACAGTTCGAATCGGGCCGAAAACTGGTTTCCGATCCAGCCGTCAGAAGACAGTTGCAGCGTACGTCCGGCGGCGATGTCGATGCGCGCTCCCGCGTCAGCGCTGAAGCCCGCGATGCCTGCGCTGCCGGCATCGAGATGGATGTAGCCATCATGGGTGCGGGTGCGAAGAACGCCGGTCGACGCGATATGCACTGCGCCGCGGTTCTGGACGAGCAGGGAGTAGTTGTTGTTCAGGTCAAGCGAGCCGGCAACGTTGAGCCTGCGCTGCAGGATCTTGTTCGCGTCGTATTGCGGCAGTTCCCCTGCACCGGTCAGCGTGACCGCACCGTCACCCGTGATGGTGCCGCTGTACCAGACCAGACCGCCCAGCGTCAGCGGGGCACTGCCGTCCAGCGTGCCGGACAGGTACAGGGTGCCTGAAATGGCCGCGCTGCTCCCGTCTAGATCCAGGGTGCCACCCGCTATCGTGTAGTCGCCGTCGATGGCGATGCCTGCCGTGCCTTGCAGGCGCTGGCTGCCGGTGTGTGAGTCGGCAGACGTCTGCAACAGACCGCCGGTGGTGACCGTGTTGCGGAACTGTATGGTCGAGCCGGTACCGCGCACCGTACGCAGCAGGATGTTGCCCTCGCCCGCAGTGAGCACGGGCACGATGATGTCGGCGCGCTGATCGCCCGCGACGGCCCCGTTGCTGTAGCCGGTCTGCAGCGTGATGCCGCCGTCACCCTGCGCGGCGATGCGCAGATTGGTGCCGTGGGCGCCCCCGCTCACCAGATCGATGCCGGCGCTCACGCCACCCTCTTCACCGCTCAGGTTGCGGGTTTCGATCAGCAGGTTGCTGCCGGCGGCCAGCGTGAGCTGTCCGGATGTTTCGCTCGCCGCATTGCCGCTGGCGGTGTAGCTGAATGAAGCGCCGCCCACCGTGACTGAGCGCTGCGCACGCAGGATGATGTCTGTGGTCTTGCTCTGTTCCTCGATTTCGCTCTCATAGACCACGGTCGGGCCAAGCGATTCGGCGGTGATGGTGCCGGCCGTGCCGCCGTTGTAGCTGAGGCTGCCGTCGTTCTCGCCGTCGCCGCTGCCACCCTGGATCACGATGGCCAGCGGGTCGAGCAGAAGGGTGCCGTTGCGGCCGCGGGCCGCTGATGTATCGGTGCGGCCGCGGTACAGCAGCGCCACCTTGCCGGACACCTCGACCTGGCCGCCATTGCCGCCGTCGCGGCCGCCACGTGCCCAGATGTTGCCGTGGAAGGCGGAGGCCTGGTCGGCCCACACCACCACCTTGCCGCCGTCGCCATCGAGCAGCGCGTCGGCCAGCAGCCGGGCGCCGCTGCCTACCCAGCTCACCTGCGCGTTGCGCACCAGCGGATTGGCACCCTGCCAGTCGCCACCGACCAGCACCGAGCCGCCGCCGGTGTCTCCCGATGCATCCAGCGTGGCGCTGCCGGCGATGGCCACGGTGTCCGCCGTGACCTGGATGTGGCCACCCTTGCCGGCATCCGCGGCCGGTTGCGTGGCAGCGGGCGTGATGGGCGCCGGGCCGGACGCGGTCACCGGCATTTCGATGTCGGCCGGAGCCGGAGCCGGTGCGGCTGCCGCAGGCGTCGGCAGCTTGCCGGTCGCGCGCAGCGTGCCCTCCACTGTCGCGCGCTGTCCGGCGGCCACGTCAATGCGGCCGCCCTGAACGCCACTGGCGTCGACCACCGCCTTCGCTTCGATCTTCACCTCGGGCGCGCTGATCTCGATGCTGCCGCCATTGCCATCTGCGGTCTGCGCGCTGGTTTCCGACTGAGCGGTCAGCGTGACCGACTTCGTGCCGCGCAGCACGATGCGACCGTCCGCGGTGCGCTGGGCACCGGTGGCCGCAATCTTTCCGGCCTGGGTCAATGCGGCGCCGAACATGCCCGCGTTGCCGCCCTTCGCGATCAGCTGGCCGAGGTTGATCGCTTCGCCGCCTGCTTCGATGCGCACGCGCAGCGCCGGCTGGTGGGGATCGGCAATCTCGACGCTCTTGCCGGCCGCCAGCACGATGTCGCCGTTGTCGGCGGTGATCAGGCCGGTGTTCTCGACGTCGGTGGCGATCAGCAGCAGCGGGCCGCCGGTGGTTTTCAGCGAACCTTCATTGCGGATTCTGCCGGCCGCGCCTTCTGCATCGAACTTCAGGCGTCCGGCGTTGAAGTCCTCGTTCCTGATATTGAGTGTGGATGCCACCAGGCCGGCGGTATCGACCTTGGCGCCAGCGCCGAACAGCACGCCGTTCGGATTGATCAGGAATACCCGGCCGTTGGCGATCAGGTTGCCGAGGATCTGCGACGGGTCCTGGCCGACCACGCGGTTGAGTACGGTGGCGGTCGCATTCGGCTGGATGAAGCGGGTGGTTTCACCCGGCTGGATGGAGAACTGCTTCCAGTGGATGATGGCCTTGTCGCTGGCCGTGATGTTCAGCGTGCTGCCCTGCTGCTGTATGCCGACCTGGCCCTGCATCACCTGATGGCCGGTCGGGTTGGCGATCGACAGACCGGGCAGCGCCGCGGCCATCGCAGCCACCAGGCGGCGCAATGCGCGGCCGCCCTGACTCTTGCTGCGTGCGCTGGTCTCTTCCGGCACCGGCACGTAACTGCCGTGCTCGTCGGAATACACCAGTCTGTAGCGCCCCTTGTTCATGTCAGCCTCAAGTTCTTCGAGGCCGGTCCGTCAATTCGAGCGCGGGAAGGCGCGCGCGGGTGGGGCCGGCCATGCAGCGGGAAAATCCATCGTGTTGCGCGCGTCGATGCGTGCCGCGACAGTGTTCAAGCGTGTGAACGACACAGTGCCGTTCCTGTACGGAACGGCGCCCGCTTCAGAAATTCACACTGAAACTTGCATGCACGCGGTGACTGCCGGAGTCGTATCTGCCTGCTCCGTCAATGAGTTGAGCGTAGTCGATCCTGCCGGCCAGCCACGTGGAAAAGTTGACGCGCAGGCCCACGCCGGCAGAAAAAACACCGTTGCTCACATCCTCGGATGGCAGCGGACGAACCCGGTAGATGTGCGCCGCATCGGCGAACAGCACACCGCGCATGACCCAGGTGTCGTGCAGCCAGGCGGATGTTTCCAGATCGGCGCTCATGCGCCAGCCCTTGTCGTCGGCCAGCACCCGTTCGCGCAGACCGCGTACCGAGTCGGCGCCGCCGATACCGAACTGCTCGCCGGCCACCAGTTCGTCCGTCGTGTACTGCGCCTGGGCCTGAAGCCGTACGCGCCAGTCCTTGGGCAGCAACTGCAGCCATGACGCGCCGGTGCGGACCACCCAGAAACGGGAATCTGCGCCGCCTCTGGATGCGTCAAAGGCGGTGCTCCCGCCATGCTCGCCGCCGGGCAGATTGCGGGCGAAACTTACGTTCAGCCCGGCTTCACGCAGGTCATTGCGCCAGTTGCCGTACCAGGACAGGCTGACCGGATGGGTGATCACCCGCGGCACCAGGCTGGTGCTGGTGTTCGCGATGACAAAGCTGCTGTCGAAGTCGCGCCAGTCGGCCGCCATGCTGATGCGCTGGCTGAATTCGCCTTCCCGCGCCAGATGCCAGTTGTGCCGCAGCGAAAAGATGCGGCCGGCGCCGGACACGCTGGCGGTGGAGTTCAGCACCTGTACCTGACCCGAATTCACGTTCGAGTAGCCGGCCACCAGATCGATCGAGTTGCCGCTTTCATACAGCGGGATGCGGTAGCCCAGACCGAAGATGGTCACGTCGGCCGGCTGTTCCACCGAGGTGGTGTACTGGAAGGTGGCGACGTGGTCGCGGTTGAACAGGTTGGCGTGCTGCAGGCCGATCGCCACGCGGTGGGTGCCGGTGGAGGGGGTGCCGCTGTTGTCCACCGTCACGAAGCGGCGCACCGGATTGTCGTCCGCCACTGAAATCGTGGCGCCGATCTCGCCCGGCTTGCGACCGGACTTGAAGGTGACGTCGGTCTGTTTCGAACTGTTTTCGTTGGCCAGAGACAGCTGGCGCGCCACCTCGGTGGTGTTCGGCATGCGGCCATCGGCCAGGCCGGGCAGGCTGCGGCGGATGTTGGCTTCGTCGTGGTGCCTGGCGCCCTGCAGCGTGATTTCGGTCAGGCGCGGTTCGAGCACTTCGAGGATGACCGTGCCGCCGGTCAGTTCCTGTTCGGGAATGCTGACCTGGGCAGCGCCGAAGCCGCGACCGTGGTACGCGGCCTGCAAGGCGGCGCGTGCTGCTTCGATCTGGCTGAAACCGACTTCGGTACCGGTGTAGGGCGTCAGCAGCGCATCGACTTCTGAAGGCCTGAAGACAGTGCCGCCGGAAAGCGAATAGGCGCGCACCTCGAAGCGTGGGCCTTCCGCGGATTCTTCCGCCTGCGCGAGCAAGGGCACGCATGCAAGCAGCAGGCATGCAAGGCTGACCTTCACCGATGACCCCGTCTGTATAAGTTATTGTATTGAGCGGAGTTTAGTGGGTTTCTAAGACTTTGGCTGTAATCCTTTAGCAATAGGCCGAACAGCCGAGCGCATCGTCCAGTCTTGCGGCCCGGTCGGCGTCCGCAAGCGCGAGACGGTTCCGCATTTCCCGCGCCGCGTCCGGCGCTCCGGTACGGGCATGTGCGAGTGCAAGATGGAACAGCACGTCCGGATGATCGGGCTCGATCTGCTGGGCCGTCTGCAAGGCGGACAGGGCTTCATCCGGTCGCTGGAGATGCAGCAGGGCGATGCCGGTCTGATGCCATGCGTCCGCATTCGAAGGTTCGGCGCGTATCCATGCCTGGCCGATCACGGCGGCCTCCTGCCAGTGGGCGCGGGACGCAAGGCGGGCCAGTCGCAGGAACCAGGGTTGTCGGTCGGCGGGGCCTTCCCACAGCGCCAGACCCTCTATCGGTGCGACCTCGCTTTCCGTCCGGTTGCGCAGACGATGGATGAGATCGGCGGGCATCGCGAAATAGCCGCCGCTGTGGCCGGAAGAAAGAAAGGTGGTGACACCGATCAGGCGTCCGTCGGTGTCGAACAGTCCGCCGCCGCTGCCGCCGAGCGCGAATCCGCTGGATGTTTCCAGCACTGCGCTGCCGTCGTGCGGGTGCAGCGTGGCGACCCGGCCTGGCGCGAAGAAGGCCTCTATCCCGCCGGAGTAGCCGTAGTAGAACGATGTCTCGCCCGGCTTCACCGTGCCGGTGTCGCGCAGCGCCGCGGTACGCAGTGGCAGGGTCGCGGTGCGCAGCAGGCACAGGTCGTTTGCCATGTCGACCTTCTGGCCGAAAACAGGAAATACCAGCGCGCCTTTGGCTACCTCGATGCGCACTGCCTGCCGGGTCACATGGCAGTTGGTGATCACCTCGTTTCCGGCGACCACCACGCCGGATCCGAAAAAGCCCTTGCCCGACGCATTGGCGACTCGTACCTGGACGACGCTCATCGACAGACCGGTGTAGAAGGCGGAGCCGAACTGGCTGGCGCTGCCACCGGAAAAGGCCGGCGTTGCGGCTGAGAAAAGCAGGGGGATCAGAAGCGCACGCATGCGGAACTCCTCGGGCAGTCGTCAGGCGACCGTTCTGGGAGTTTGCTGACCGAACGGAAGTTCAGTTGCCGTCGACGCTATCGCCGGTAAGAAAAAAGCTGCCCCCCGCCACGTGGTGCAGCGTACGCAGCGCTTCCTCCTCGGGGCTGAAGTGCCAGCGCCCTTCGCTGAACACCCGGTCATCCGCCGAGGCGGAGACCACCTCCCCGATGAACAGATCGTAGCGCGACTGATTGTGCGGCTCCGGCACCACCCGGCATTCGAGCCAGGCGACGCAGCCTTCGATCAGTGGCGCCGCGATGCGGTCACCCGCGAAATGACCCAGGCCCAGCTGGTCGAACTTGTCGCCGTCTCGTCCGCTTTGATTGCCGGCCGCGACCGTGGCGGCGAGCAGTGCGCGTGGTGGAATGCTGATCGCGAATTCGCCCGACATTTCGATCAGATCACGGGTGTAGGTGGCTTTATCCAGCACCAGTACGATCTTCGGTGGGTCAAAGTCGAGCGGCATGCACCACGCAGCGGCCATCACGTTTCGGTGATCACCGCTGGCGGCGCTGACCATGACGGTCGGCCCGTGATTCAGCAGGCGATACGCGTGGTGCAGGAGGACATTCCGGCGGGGCATCGGCCGGCCAGTGTCAGCGACGTCGAGCAAGTGCCGCTGTCACGGCGAGGCCAGCGAGCAGACTCACCCAGGTTTCGGGCTCGGGAACCGGCGGCGCTTCGGCGTAGGTGCGGAAGGTGTAGTCGTAGGACGGGTAGCTTTCGTAGCCCGAATTCGCGAACACGTTGCCGCCCGGGTACGGATTGGTGGTGTCGCCACCGATGCTGAACGACGTCGCAGCCGAGGAGAACACCAGGAAATAGGTCTGTCCCGGCGTGACAGCGACCGGTGCCCAGAACACGTCTATCCAGCTGTTGCCGTTGCCCGAGGCGCTGCCGCCTGCCAGCAGGCTGCCACCCATATTAGGCAAATTGGACCACAGCGATATCGAGATCGTTCCGGTCTGCGAATCGCTGCCGTTCACCTGGATGCCGGCACCGGACGAATTGTTCGCGCCCGGCGTGAATGACTGCGCCAGATCCGGCTGGTCGAAGTCGGCCATCAGCGCATTTCTGGTTTCCGAAGCCTGGTCAATCACGGTGTTGCCGACGGCCAGTGCGGGCAGGGCCGCAAACAGGCTGGAGACGGTCAGAGCAAGACGCAGCGATTTCATGGAGATCTCCTTGCCGGCAGGACCGGGATGGATGGTTTCAGATTGCAAACTTCTAGCAAATATTGTGCCCTGAAACCTGAGCCGCTTGCAGGCCGCGTGCAGCCGACATGTACCCACGGACAAGGAGAGCGGGAACCGCCGGCTGTAAAGAAAATCGACGGATCTGGCGACCTCATCGCCCCCAGCTGTCCTTCAGCGTGACCGCACGGTTGAACACCGGACGGCCTGCGGCTGAATCGATCCTGTCGGCGACGAAGTAGCCGTGGCGCTCGAACTGGAACTTGTCGTCGGCGGTCGCGGATGCCAGACCGGGTTCGACGAAGGCCTGCACCGATTTCACCGAATCCGGATTCATCACGGTCAGGAAGTCACGGCCGCCGGCGTCCGGGTGGGCTTCGGTGAACAGCCGGTCGTACAGCCGCACTTCGGCCGACAGGCCTTCGGCCACGCTGACCCAGGTGATGACGCCCTTCACCTTGACGCTGTCGGCGCCTGGCGTGCCGCTCTTGGTGTCCGGAACGAGGGTCGCGAGCACCGCGGTGATGCGGCCGTCGGCGTCCTTCTCGCAACCGGTGCATTCGATCACGTAGCCGTACTTGAGCCGCGCCCTGTTGCCCGGGAACAGGCGGTGGTAGCCCTTGGGCGCCTCTTCCATGAAATCTTCGCGCTCGATCCACACTTCGCGTGTCAGGTTGAAACTGCGCGCGCCACGCTCCGGGTGGTGCGGATGCACCGGCGCGGAGCAGGGCTCGGCCTCCTTGCCGGCGAACAGTGCGTCCCAGTTGGTGAGCTTGAGCCTGAGTGGATCGAGTACCGCCATCGCGCGGGCGGCGCGGCCGTCGAGGTCGTCGCGCAGCGCACCTTCGAGCGTCGAATAGTCGATCCACGAATCGGCCTTGGACACGCCGATGCGCTCGGCGAACAGCTGCAGCGCCTCGGCGGTGTAGCCGCGGCGGCGCAGGCCGACGATGGTGGGCATGCGCGGGTCGTCCCAGCCGCTCACGTGCTTTTCGGTCACCAGCTGCATCAGCTTGCGCTTGCTGGTGACGACGTAGGTCAGGTTCAGGCGGGCGAATTCGTACTGCTTGGGCAGCGGATGCGCCAGCAGGCCGCCTTCGGCCAGGCGCTCCAGCACCCAGTCGTAGAAGGGGCGCTGGTCCTCGAACTCCAGCGTGCAGATCGAGTGGGTGATGCCTTCGACCGCGTCTTCCAGCGGGTGGGCGTAGGTGTACATCGGGTAGATGCACCACGTGTCGCCGGTGTTGTGGTGGTGCGCGTGCTTGATCCGGTAGATGGCCGGGTCGCGCATATTGATGTTCGGGCTGGCCATGTCGATCTTCGCGCGCAGCACCATGGCGCCATCCGGGTGCCTGCCGTCGCGCATTTCGCGGAACAGCGCCAGCGATTCGTCGGCCGGGCGGTCACGCCACGGCGAATTCGTGCCCGGTTCGGTCAGCGTGCCGCGGTTGGCGCGCATCTCGTCTGGCGTCTGCTGGTCGATGTAGGCGTGACCGGCGGTGATCAGGTGTTCTGCCGCGCGGTACATGAAGTCGAAGTAGTCGCTGGCGAAATAGAGCTGCGAGGCGCCGAAGGCGTCCCAGCCGAAGCCCAGCCACTGCACCGCGTCCTTGATCGATTCGACGTACTCGACGCTTTCCTTTTCCGGATTGGTGTCGTCGAAGCGCATGTGGCACACGCCGCCATAGTCGCGCGCCAGGCCGAAATTCAGGCAGATGGACTTGGCGTGACCGACGTGCAGATAGCCGTTCGGCTCCGGCGGGAAGCGGGTGCGAATCTTTGCCGGGTCGGGTTCGCCGGCGGCGTGGTGGGCCGCGTCGCCCGGGCTGCGCGCCCAGCGGCGGCTGGCGTAGATGCCATTGGCCAGATCCTTTTCGATGACGGCGCGCAGAAAATTCGAAGCCGGGGCGGGTGCGTTGCGTTCGGACATGGTGGGCAGCAGAGTCTGGAGATGGGTGTCGTTGCCAGCGCATGAGCGGCAGCCGGCAGGCTGTCCGCTCGATGCAGGGCTCAGGCCGGCGCCTGGCAAAAGAACACAATTCTAGCTGCTTGCTGGCGAAATTCAGGCTTGACAGCTTTTCCCGGCTTGCCTATGGTCCTGTCTATGCTCTCGCATCAGACCCAACTGCTGTCCCTCTCCTCGACGCTGCTCGCGTCGGGTCTGCTGCTGCGCCCCGCGCGCACATAAAACTCCCCCTCCTGTTGTGCTGTAGCCGCCTCCGGTCGATGGACCGGGAGGTGAATTCCGTTTTCCCGGAGCATTCCCGTCATGTTCGAGCTGTTTCAACACATTCCGATGCTGCGACTGCGCAGCGGTTGTCAGGCCAGGAAACCCGTGGCCGCCTGACAGCCCTGCACGCCGGCCACGTCTTTTCCCCATTTGCCGGAGCCCGTCATGTTGAAGCAGCCGAATACCAAGTACCGCCCCGTTACCCCGATTCCGCTCGTCGACCGCCAGTGGCCGTCGCGCGCCATCACCCGCGCGCCGATCTGGATGTCCACCGATCTGCGCGACGGCAATCAGGCGCTGTTCGAGCCGATGAACGGCGAGCGCAAGATGCGCATGTTCAAGATGCTGGTCGACATCGGCTTCAAGCAGATCGAAGTCGCCTTCCCGTCGGCGTCCGACACCGATTTCAGCTTCGTGCGCACGCTGATCGAAGGCGGCCACATTCCGGACGACGTGACCATCGAGGTGCTGACGCAGGCGCGGCCGCACCTGATCGAACGCACCATCGAATCCCTGCGCGGCGCGAAGCGCGCCATCGTGCATGTCTACAACGCGACCTCGCCGACCTTCCGCCGCGTCGTGTTCGACATGAGCCGCGACGAAGTGAAGCAGCTCGCAGTCGACAGCACGCTGCTCGTGAAGCGCCTCACCGACGCACAGCCGGACACCGAGTGGACCTTCCAGTACAGCCCGGAAACCTTCACCGCGACCGAACTCGATTTCGCGAAGGAGGTGTGCGACGCGGTGGTCGAGGCCTGGGGCGGCACGCCCGCGCGGCCGGTCATCCTCAACCTTCCGGCGACCGTCGAGATCGCCACGCCCAATCACTACGCCGACCAGATCGAGTGGATGCACCGCAATCTGGCGAACCGCGCGTCGGTCGTTCTCAGCGTGCATCCGCACAACGACCGTGGCACTGCGGTGGCGGCGGCTGAACTGGCGGTGATGGCCGGTGCGGACCGGATCGAGGGCTGCCTGTTCGGCCACGGTGAACGGACCGGCAATGTCGACCTCGTGACACTGGCGCTCAACCTCTACACCCAGGGTGTCGATCCGGGCCTCGACTTCTCGCGCATCAACGACATCGCGCGCACGGTCGAACAGTGCACGCAGATTCCGGTACATGCCCGCCATCCCTACGCCGGCGACCTCGTGTTCACCGCCTTTTCCGGTTCGCACCAGGACGCCATCCGCAAGGGCTTCGCGGCGCAGAAGCCGGACGCGGTGTGGGAAGTGCCCTATCTGCCGATCGATCCGGCCGACGTCGGCCGCACCTACGATTCCATCATTCGGGTGAACAGCCAGTCGGGCAAGGGCGGCGTCACCTGGCTGCTCGAGAGCGAATACGGTGTCACGCTGCCGCGACGCCTTCAGGTCGAGTTCTCGACCGCGGTACAGCAGCTCACCGACAGCAGCGGCCAGGAAGTCCGTGCCGCCGACATCTGGAAGCTGTTCGCACAGCAGTACTTCGAAACCACCGCGCCCTTCGTCTATGTCACGCATCACTTGCGCGAGGCGGGCGACGAACAGGGCATCGAGCTGGTGCTCAAGGTCGACGGTATCGAGCGCACGCTGAGCGGGCGCGGCAATGGCCCGATCGCCGCCGCGCTCGACGCGCTCGGCGTGCCGGCGCGGGTGCATGATTTCGAGGAGCGCGCGATCGGGCACGGCGCCGATGCCGCCGCCATCGCCTTCGTCGAATGCGTGATCGATGGCGTGCCGGGCACCACCTTCGGCGCCGGCATGCATCGCAACATCATCACCGCCTCGCTGCTCGCGGTGATCAGCGGCCTCAACCGCGCGGCCGGCAAGCTCGACGCCGGTGCACGCGCCGCCTTCACCAGCGGTCGCGCGCTCAGCGCCGGTTGATGAGAGGCTGACCGGCGGGCTTCAGTCCGCCGGTGCAGCCTCGCCGTCGGTGCGCTGCAGCCGATAGCTCAGCTTGGGGCGGCTCATGCCGAGCCGGCGCGCCGCGCGGGCGATGTTGCCGCCTTCCTGATCGACGCAGGTTTTCATCAGCTGCTGTTCCAGTTCTTCCAGCGGAATACCGCTGCGCAGGATCTGCTCGATCAGCTGTTCGCGCACCGCGTCGCCGCAGCCTTCTTCCAGCTTGCCGCAGGCGGAAATGCCGGATTCGCGCGCCAGCACCGCTTCCAGCGACAGGAAGAGGTGGTGCGCCTCGATCCAGCCCTGCTGTGGCGCCAGCACCACGCCACGCTCGATCACGTTTTCCAGTTCGCGCACATTGCCCGGCCAGTGGTGGGCGTGCAGTGCCTGGAAGCCCTTGTCCGACACGCCCTGCACATGCTTGCCGTGCGCGCGGTTGAACTTGGCGACCAGCACGTCGACCAGCTGGCGCAGGTCGGCCAGCCGCTCGCGCAGCGGCGGAATGTGGATCGGATACACATGCACCCGGTAGTAGAGATCGGGCCGGAAGCGGCCTTCTTTCACCGCCTGCGCCAGATCGACGTTGGTGGCGGCCACCACGCGCACATTCACCTTGCGCGTGCGTTCGTCGCCCAGGCGTTCTATCTCGCCTTCCTGCAGCGCGCGCAGCAGCTTGGCCTGCGCGGCCAGCGGCATTTCGCCGATCTCGTCGAGGAAGAGCGTGCCGCCTTCGGCGCGCTCGAACTTGCCGGCGCGTGAGGCGTGGGCGCCGGTGAAGGCGCCCTTCTCGACGCCGAACAGTTCGGATTCGATCAGGTCGTGCGGGATGGCGGCGCAATTGACCGCGACGAAAGGCGCGTCCTTGCGCGGACTCATCTGGTGCAGCACGCGGGCGAAACGTTCCTTGCCGACGCCGGTCTCGCCCAGCAGCAGCACGGTTACCGTGGTGCCGGCGGCGCGCAGCATCAGTTCGTAGGCGCGGCGGAAGCTGGCCGAACTGCCGATCAGGTCGGGCGGGGTCGGCGCATCGACCTTGTCGTCGCGCTGGGCGACGCCCGCCCAGGCGGCCGAGGGCAGGTGGGCGATGCGGTTCTCCGGTTCGAAATAGCGGGCGTACTGTTCGCCGTCCTCCCATTCCTCGACCGGCTTGCCGACGATGCGGCAGTGGTTGGCGCCGCAGCAGGCGCACTCGGTTTCCTTGAACAGCACCATGCGGCCCATGAAGGCCGAGGTGTAGCCGGAGGCGTAGCCGATCTGCATCCAGCACACCGGGTCGGCGGCCTGGCCGAATTCGCGCAAATGGAATTCGGCTTCCCACGAGTGTTCCCACAGGAATTCGCCATCGAATTCGCCGCTGCGCACATCGATATGGATGTGCACCGGCGTCACCTGCACGCTGCCTTCCAGCATGTGCAGCTGCGGGCCGACGAAGAAGGATTCGATCGGATTCTGGTCCGGCCGTATCGTGCGCGCCAGTTCGGCGTCGCGCATGCCGGATTCGTAGCCCATGCGGGTCAGGATGCGGCGTGCCGATTCCGGCCCGACCGATCTGATGAGCTGCGCGCGCAGCGCCGACATGGCGACGCAATGCATCAGCAGCATGCGGTTTTCCGCCAGCCAGATCAGTCCGTCGTCGGCCGAGAACCTGACCAGCCGACGCAGATCGCTGTTGTGCGGGTATTTGAACGTACTCATTGCCCGTGCCTCCTCCAGACCGGTGCTTCATGTTGCGCTGCACAGCGGTTCGGCCTCCGTCCGCTGCAGTGGAGCGCGTGCGCGATTCCCGCTGCATGGCGTGGCCGGTCTTCTTCCGGTCGAATCGTTCATCAGTTGGTGAACACCTCTTCGGGCGCTTCACCAACTCATCAACCGGCGGACGCGGCGACTGTACTCCTGCCGGTCCAGAACCGCCAAATATCGAGATTTTTATCGATTATCGAGTATGGCACGCTTCTTGGATAGGAGAGGGTGCGGCTGACGGCTGCATCCGCTGCTTCGGCGAAAGCTCTCCAGCTTTCGTTCCTTCCGAGGCGTTGATGCGCCGCAGCACGCACCACAAAAAGGAGGAGGAAAACGATGGCAATGACCGGCGTGCTGCGTCCGGGTCATGTCGCCCTGAGGGTGACGGATCTGGAAGCGGCGGTGAAACACTACGGACAGGTACTGGGCCTGATCGAGACCGGGCGCGATGCGCAAGGTCGCGTGTACTTCAAGGCCTGGGATGAACACGACCACCACAGCGTGGTGCTGCGCAAGGCGGATGCGCCGGGCATGGACTACATGGGCTTCCGTGTGGACAGCGAGGCGACGCTGGACAGTCTGGCGGCGGCGGTCGAAGGCAGCCGTCTGGCGACCGACCTGCAATGGATACCGGCGGGCGAACATCTGCATACCGGCCGCCGCTTCCGCTTCACGGTGCCGACCGGGCACGCGATCGAACTGTTCGCGAGCAAGGACAAGGTGGGCAACGGCCTGCCGGACGTGAACCCGGACCCGTGGCCGGACGGCCTGGTGGGCATGCAGCCGACCCGCTTCGACCATTGCCTGCTGTACGGCGACGACGTCGATGGCGTGGTGAAGCTGTTCACCGAGGTGCTGGGCTTCACCATCGCCGAACAGGTGATGGCCGGTGACGTGATGGTGGGCGTGTTCCTGACCTGTTCAACGAAACCGCACGACATCGCCTTCATCCGCAACCCGGAGAAGGGTCGCTTCCACCACTGCTCCTTCATTCTCGACACCTGGAACGACGTGCTGCGCGCGGCGGACCTGATCTCGAAGCACGACGTGTCGCTGGACATCGGGCCGACGCGGCACGGCATCACGCGCGGCGCGACCATCTATTTCTTCGACCCGTCGGGCAACCGCAACGAAGTGTTCGCTGGCGGCTACATCTATTACCCGGACAAGCCGGTCATCACGTGGATGGTGGAAGACCTCGGGCGGGCGATCTTCTATCACGACCGCAAGCTGAACGAGGCCTTCCTCAACGTGCACACCTGAGGTGAGCGTCATGGCGTCGGCATTCGATCCCTTCCGCAAGTTCGTGCGTGTCACTGGCGAGCGTGACGACGGCTTCGTCGAGTTCGATTTCGCACTCGGCGAGCCGGAGTTGTTCGCCGAAATGATGCTCACGCGCGCCGCTTTCGACGAATTCTGCGCGGCGCAGGACGTGGTCGTGCTCGATGGCGCCGGCGGTCAGCCCGGCAGCGATGCCGGTCCGCACTCGCCGCTGTCGGCACGACTCGACGATGTACTGAACAGCGACTCGCGCTGAGCGCGGGTACGACGGAACAAGAACACACCAGAGGAGACAGGCATGCAGATCGATCTGCGTACCGTATCAATCAAGCCGCAGCGACAGACCTACGGGCATATCGCGCGGCGCTTCGGCGACAAGCCTGCATCGCGCTATCAGGAAGGCACTTTCGACCTGCAGCCGACCGCCAACTTCCACTACCGCCCGACCTGGGACCCGGACCGCGAAATCTTCGACGCCTCGCGCACCCGGCTCACGATGAAGGACTGGTACGCGTTCAAGGACCCTCGCCAGTACTACTACGGCGCCTGGACGCTGGCGCGCGCGCGCCAGCAGGACACCGCCGAATCGAACTTCGACTTCGTCGAGTCGCGCAACCTCGGTGCGCTGCTGACCGAGGACGTGCGCCGGCTGGCGCTCGACATGCTGCTGCCGCTGCGTCATGTGGCCTGGGGCGCCAACATGAACAACTCGTCCATCTGCGCCTACGGCTACGGCACGGCGATCACCCAGCCCTGCATGTTCCACGCGATGGACAACCTGGCCATCGCCCAGTACCTGACGCGTATCGGCCTGCTGCTCGGCGACACCTCGTCGCTGGCCACGGCGAAGGAACACTGGCTGTACGCCGCCGACTGGCAGGGCTTGCGCCGCTACGTCGAGGACTGCCTGGTGGTGCAGGACTGGTTCGAGCTGTTCGTCGCGCAGAACCTGGTGCTCGACGGTCTCGTGTACCCGCTGTTCTACAAGACCCTGGTCGAGGATGAACTGTCGCTGCGCGGCGGCACCGCGGTCGCCATGCTCACGCAGTTCATGACCGAGTGGTACGCCGAGACCGCGAAGTGGGTCGATGCGCAGATCAAGACCGCCTGCGCCGAATCGCCCGACAACGCGGCGCTGGTGCGCGGCTGGGTCAGCGCCTGGCAGGCGCGCGCGCTGGAGGCCGTGATGCCGCTGGCGCAAAGCGCGCTCGGTGAGCGTGCCGGCGCGGCGGTCGACGATCTCGCCACGCAGTTCGCGGCCCGCGTCGCCAAGTGCGGCGTGCCGGCCTGAGGTCGCGCCATGTCCAAGGTATTCATCGCGCTGCAGACCAACGACGACACGCGTCCGATCATCGAATCCATCCTTGCCGACAACCCGCACGCGGTGCCGGTCGAGTCGCCGGCGATGATCAAGATCGACGCTGAAGGTCACCTGACGGTGAAGCGCGAGTCGATCTCCGAACTGATCGGCCGCGACTTCGACCTGCAGGAACTGCACACGCACCTGATATCGCTGTCCGGCCATATCGACGAAAGCGACGACGAATTCACGCTGCACTGGAACGACTGAGTCATACCCGAGGGAGAACGCGGGACACGGACGGCCCACCGCAGAGGCCGCACCCGCTCCGTCATTGAGGAGAAATGCAGATGGACATGCAGGTACCGAAGAAGAAGCTGGGTCTGAAGGAACGTTACACGCTGATGACCCGTGATCTGGCGTGGGACACCACCTATCAGCCGAAGGAGAAGGTGTATCCGTACGCCGACTACGAAGGCATCAAGATCCATGACTGGGACAAGTGGGAAGACCCGTTCCGGCTGACCATGGACGCCTACTGGAAATACCAGGCGGAGAAGGAGCGCAAGCTCTACGCCATCATCGACGCCTACAGCCAGAGCAACGGCCACCTCGGCGTGACCGATGCGCGCTACCTGAACGCGATCAAGATCTTCCTGACCGCGGTCACGCCGCTGGAACACATGGCGCACCGCGGCTTTGCCCACGTCGGCCGCGCATTCCCAGGCGCCGGTGCGCGCGTCGCCTGCCAGATGCAGGCGATCGACGAAATGCGCCACGCGCAGACGCAGATCCACTCGCTGTCGAACTACAACAAGTATTACAACGGTTTCCACGACGCGCCGCACATGTACGACCGCGTCTGGTACCTGTCGGTACCGAAGAGCTTCTTCGACGACGCGATCACCGCCGGCCCGTTCGAGTTCATCGTGTCGGTCGGCTTCTCCTTCGAGTACGTGCTGACCAATCTGCTGTTCGTGCCCTTCGTGTCGGGTGCGGCCTACAACGGCGACATGGGCACCATGACCTTCGGCTTCTCGGCGCAGTCCGATGAGGCGCGTCACATGACGCTGGGTCTGGAGTGCATCAAGTTCATCCTCGAACAGGATCCGGCCAACCTGCCCATCGTGCAGCGCTGGATAGACAAGTGGTGCTGGCGCGGCGTGCGCCTGCTGTCCATCGTCGCGATGATGATGGACTACATGCTGCCCAAGCGCGTCATGAGCTGGAAGGAAGCCTGGGAAATCTATTTCGAGGAGAACGGCGGCGCGCTGTTCAAGGACCTCGCCCGCTACGGCATCAAGATGCCGGCCTGCGCCGAGCAGATCCGCCAGGAGAAGGACCACCTGTCGCACCAGGTTTGGTCAGCGTTCTACAACTACAGCGGCGCCACCGACTTCCACACCTGGATGCCGACCGAAGAAGAAATGCAGTGGCTGTCGCAGAAGTATCCGGACACCTTCGACAAGTACTACCGGCCGCGCTTCGAGTTCTGGCGCGAACAGCAGGAAAAGGGCAACCGCTTCTATAACAAGACGCTGCCCATGCTGTGCCAGACCTGCCAGATCCCGATGGCGTTCACCGAGCCCGGCGACCCGACGAAGATCTGCTATCGCGAGCGCAGCTACAAGGGCAACAAGTACCACTTCTGCTCCGACCACTGCCGGCACATCTTCGACAACGAGCCGGAGAAGTACGTACAGGCCTGGCTGCCGGTGCACCAGATCTACCAGGGCAACTGCTTCCCCGAAGGCACCGACCCGACCGCGCCCGGCTTCGATCCGCTGGCCGCGGTGCTGGAGTACTACCGGATCAACGTCGGCCACGACAACGGCGAGTTCGAAGGTTCGGAAGACCATCGCAACTTCGAAGCCTGGCGCGGCATGGCCAAGCGCAACGACTGAGGGGGACGAAGACATGCAAGTCGCTGCAGTGAAGGATTACGTCGGCGTGCCGCGCGACGTGGTCGACAACTTCCACGGCAACCAGCTCGTGTACGTCGGCTGGGACGATCACCTGATGTTCTGCGCGCCGCTGACCTTTCCTTTCCCGCCCACCATGCGCTTCGGCGACATCGTCGAGAAGGTGCTGCCCGGCGCCTACGGCTATCACCCGGACTGGGCCAGGATCGACTGGTCGAAGGTGGAGTGGATGAAGTCCGGCGAGCCGTGGGTGCCGCATTTCAACCGCACGCTGGCGGAGAACGGCATCGGCCACAAGGACGCCATCCGCTTCCGCACGCCCGGCCTGACCGGCATCAAGGGATCGTGCAGCTGATGGCTTACGCGCTGACCATAGAACCGCTCGGCCAGACGCTTGAGGTCGAGGACGACCAGACGGTACTGGATGCCTGCCTGCGGGCAGGCATCTGGCTGCCGCATGCCTGCTGTCACGGTCTGTGCGCCACCTGCAAGGTGCAGGTGACCGACGGCGAGGTGGACCACGGCGAGGCGTCCGACTTCGCGCTGATGGATTTCGAGCGCGACGAGGGCAAGACCCTGGCCTGCTGCGCGCGGCTGCAGAGCGACGTGACCATCGAGGCGGACATCGACGAGGAGCCGGACGCGCGCAACATTCCGGTCGAGGATTTCCACGGTACGGTGACCCGCATCGAACAGCTCACGCCGACGATCAAGGGGCTGTTCATCTCGCTCGACCGGCCGCTGGATTTCCAGGCCGGCCAGTACATCAATCTCGACATCGGCGCCGAGCCCGGCATGTCGCGCGCGTTCTCGCTCGCAAACGCACCGTCGGATGGCAACGAAGTCGAGCTGAACATCCGCATCGTGCCCGGCGGCCGCGGCACCACCTGGATACACGAGTCGCTGAAGGCGGGTGACCGGGTGAAGCTGTCCGGTCCCTACGGCCGCTTCTTCGTGCGCGAGTCCGCGGCCAGGCCGCTCATCTTCATGGCCGGCGGGTCCGGGCTGTCGAGTCCGCGGTCGATGATTCTCGACCTGCTGGCCAGGGGCTACGCGCAGCCGATCACGCTGGTGTATGGCGCGCGCAACCGGGCGGAGCTGTACTACCACGACGAGTTCGTCGCGCTGGCGGCGGCGCATCCGGCCTTCAGCTACGTGCCCGCGCTGTCCGACGAACCGGCGGGCAGCGACTGGGCCGGCTTCCGCGGCTTTGCGCACGAGGCGGCACTGGCCCACTTCCGCGAGGATTTCCGCGGCCACCAGGCCTATCTGTGCGGACCGCCGGTCATGATCGACGCCTGCATCAATGCGCTGATGCAGGGCCGGCTGTTCGAGCGCGACATCCACACCGAGAAGTTCTTCTCGGCGGCCGACGCGCAGCAGGTGCGCAGTCCGCTGTTCAGGAAGATCTGACCATGGGGCGTTCGTACAGCATCGTGCTCGATGGCATCGGCCGCGAATACCTGTGTGCGGACACGCAGAACGCACTGCGCGGCATGGAGGCGCTGGGCGGCCGCGGCATCCCGGTCGGCTGCCGCCAGGGCGGCTGCGGCGTGTGCAAGGTGGAGGTGCTGTCCGGCACCTATACCGCCGGCGTGATGAGCCGCAGCGCGATCAGCGAGGAGGACGAGCGCCGACAGTGCGTGCTCGCCTGCCGCATCTATCCGACCAGCGATCTGAAGCTGAAGGTGGTCGGAAAGATGGCGCGCAGCGTCGAGGCGCTGAAGCAGGAGGTGGTGCAGAAGGGCTGACGAGGCGAGATCCTGTGGGCGCGCTTGCTCGCAGCAGGGCCGCTGCACGCCGCTTGCGTCGATTGCGGCCGAGATCGCGAGCAAGCTCGCTTCTACCGGAAGCTTGCACGTGCCGCCGACAAGGCGTGCATGTCCTGTCGGAGCGGCCCCGGTCGCGGCCGGGCGGTCGAGGTCCGGCTACGCCGGCCGTCAGCGTCCGTTCGCCACCTTGCGACTGGCCGATTCCAGTGCCAGCTCGGGGACAGCGGACACCGTGTGGAAGGCCCGCCAGATGTGGCCCGACAGCAGGCGGCACGCTTCGTCGGCGTCGCGCGCGATCACGGCCTTGAAAATCTGCTCGTGCTCTTCGTGCACGTCCTGCGGCACCGGCCGGTTCAGCACCGAAATGCGCCGATAGCGCTCTGACTGCCGGTACAGGATGGCCAGAAAGTGGCGTATCCAGCGTGAGTTGCAGGCGCCGATCAGCGTTTCGTGGAACACCCGGTTGCGGTCTTCCCACTCGTTCACGCTGCCGTCCAGGTCACCGGCCAGCTTTTCCTCGGCCCGGGTGAGCAGGTGGAAGGCGCTCACCAGATTGCCTTCCCACGCCTCGTCGCCATTGTCGATGCTCTGCCGCAGCGCCTCGCTTTCCAGCATGACGCGGGTGCGCGTGATGTCCTCGAGGTCGGCCAGCGAAATCGGCGCGACACGGAAGCCGCGCTGGCCCTGCGCCACCACGAGCGAGTCGCTCACCAGCAGCGCCAGCGCCTCGCGCAGCGTGCCGGCACCCACTTCGTAGGCGTCCTTCAGATGTTCGACCCGCAGCTTGGTACCGGGGGCGTGACGGCCTTCGATGATGTCGCGGCGCAGCTGCCGGTAGGCGCCATCGACCAGCGTCTTCGGCTCGTAGGCCTCGCCGTTGGCCTGAAAGTCGCCGGTAATCAACTGATCCATTTGATGTTTCCCTGAATGCCCCCACGGGTTGGGCGGGCATGTGTGCATTCTAGTGCCGAACTTTCTCCGTGAAAAGCCAAAAATCTCGAGAAAAAACGTTGACGTCGAGATAATCGTTTTATATCGTTAAGTCCATCGAATATCGATGAGTGAGAGGCCGCGATACAGCGGCCCCGCGGAGGAGACGACATGGACGTGGCGGCAAGGCAATCGACGGTGGGCTGGGAAGCGGCATCCGCGGCGGTCAGCGCGGCGGTGGCGCATGCGGCGTCCATCGGCGCCTGCGTCAATGCGGCCGTGGTCGATCGCGCCGGCCAGCTGGTGTCCTTCCTGCGCATGCCGGGCGCGCCGCTGCACTCGGTCGATATCGCGATCGACAAGGCCTACACCGCCGCCAGCTTCGGTCTGCCGACCGGCGACTGGTCGGCCGCCCTCTCATCCCATTCCGACGCGGTCCGCCAGGGGCTGCCGCTGCGCCCGCGCATGGTCATGTTCGGCGGCGGCCTGCCGCTGGTGGTGGCCGGCGAACGCATCGGCGGCATCGGCATTTCCGGCGGTTCCGAAGCGCAGGACGAGGACTGCGCCCGCGCAGCACTCGACGCCCTCGGTCTGACCTCGGCGCGCTGACGCGCCGCTCCCACAAGAAAGAGATCGATGAAACAGATCAGCCACTTCATCAACGGCGAGTTCGTGACGGGGCGCGAAGGCCGCCGTTTCGACAAGCGTTCGCCGCTGGACAACCGCGTCATCGCCTCGGTCAGCGAGGCCGGGCGCGACGAGGTGAATGCCGCGGTCGCCGCTGCACGCGCCGCGCTCACCGGCCCCTGGGGTCGCATGACGGTGACCGAGCGCACCGAACTGCTGTACGCGGTCGCCAATGAAATCAACCGCCGCTTCGACGACTTCGTTGCCGCCGAAGTGGCCGATACCGGCAAGCCGGTCAGCCTGGCCAGCCACCTCGACATTCCGCGCGGTGCGGCCAACTTCAAGATCTTCGCCGACGTGGTCAAGAACGTGCCGGGCGAGTTTTTCGAAATGGCGACGCCGGACGGCCGCGGCGCCATCAATTACGCGCTGCGCCGCCCGGTCGGTGTGGTCGGCGTGGTGTGCCCGTGGAACCTGCCGCTGCTGCTGATGACCTGGAAGGTCGGCCCGGCGCTGGCCTGCGGCAACACGGTGGTGGTGAAGCCGTCGGAAGAGACGCCGCAGACCGCCACGCTGCTCGGCGAAGTGATGAACGCGGTCGGCATGCCGGCCGGCGTCTACAACGTGGTGCACGGTTTCGGCCCGGATTCGGCCGGCGAATTCCTGACCACCCACGCGGGCGTCAATGCCATCACCTTCACCGGCGAAACGCGCACCGGCGAAGCCATCATGAAGGCGGCCGCCGGCGGCGCGCGGCCGGTGTCGCTGGAAATGGGCGGCAAGAACCCGGCCATCGTGTTCGCCGACTGCGACTTCGACGCCGCCATCACCGGCACGCTGCGCTCCGCCTTCGCCAACTGCGGTCAGGTCTGCCTCGGTACCGAGCGTGTCTATGTCGAGCGCCCGTTGTTCGAGCGCTTCGTGCAGGCGATGAAGGCCGGCGCTGAAGCGCTGGTGCTGGGCCGGCCGGAGGACGACGCCACCGGCATGGGCCCGCTGATCTCGGCCGAGCACAAGCGCAAGGTGCTGTCCTACTACGGCAAGGCCGTGGAGGAGGGCGCCACCGTTGTCACCGGCGGCGGCGTGCCCGACATGCCGGGCGAACTGGCGGACGGCGCCTGGGTGCAACCCACCATCTGGACCGGCCTGCCGGAAAGCGCCGCCGTCGTGCGCGAGGAAATCTTCGGCCCCTGCTGCCACATCGCGCCCTTCGACCGCGAAGAGGACGTGGTGCGCATGGCCAACGACACGCAGTACGGCCTGGCGGCATCTGTCTGGACATCGGACCTCACCCGTGGCCATCGCGTCGCCGCGGCGCTCGAAACCGGTCTGGTGTGGGTGAACGCCTGGTTCCTGCGCGACCTGCGTACGCCTTTCGGCGGCGCCAAGCAGTCGGGTATCGGCCGCGAAGGCGGCGTGCATTCGCTCGAGTTCTACACCGAGCTGAAGAACGTGTGCGTGAAGCTGTGAGGACCACCGACATGAACGCACCGCTCAATCCGGAAATCGCCCGCAGCATCGACGCCGCCGGCATCAGGACCAACTATCACGACCTGGGCAGCGGCTTTCCGGTGCTCATGCTGCACGGCTCCGGCCCCGGCGTCAGCGCCTGGGCGAACTGGCGGCTGGTCATGCCCTCGCTGGCCGAACGCGCACGCGTGATCGCGCCGGACATGGCCGGCTTCGGCTACACCGAGCGCCGGCCCGACCTCCGCTACGACATGGACACCTGGGTCGCCCAGGCCATCGGCATGCTGGATGCGCTCGGCATCGAACAGGCGGATCTGGTGGGCAACAGCTTCGGCGGCGGTCTGGCGCTGCAGGTCGCTATTCGCCACCCGCAGCGCATCCGCCGTCTGGTGCTGATGGGCAGCGTCGGCGTGCGCTTCGACATCACGCCGGCGCTCGACGCGGTGTGGGGTTACACGCCGTCGATCGAAACCATGCGCGGCCTGCTCGACCTGTTCGCCTACGACCGCTCGCTGGCCAACGATGAACTGGCGAAATTGCGCTACGAGGCGTCGATCCGCCCCGGCTTCCAGGAATCCTTCGCCGCCATGTTCCCGGCGCCGCGTCAGCGCTGGGTCGACGCCATGGCCAGCAAGGCTGATGACATCAAGGCGCTGCCGCACGAAACGCTGGTGATCCACGGCCGCGAAGACCTGGTCATCCCGCTCGACACCTCGCTCACGCTGGCCCAGTGGATACCGAACGCCCAGTTGCACGTGTACGGCAAGTGCGGCCACTGGACGCAGATCGAGCACGCGGCCCGCTTCGCGCGTCTCGTCGGCGACTTCCTCTCTGAACCCAATTGAACAGGCCCCGGACATGATGCAAGCCGACAAGATCCAGCGCTACGGCGACGAGCTGTACGCCGCGCTCACCACCCGCGAAACCGTGGCGCCGCTGACCAGCCGCGAACCGGACATCACCATCGAGGATGCCTACCACATCCAGCAGCGCATGATTTCGCGCCGGCTCGACGCCGGCGAGCGCATCGTCGGCAAGAAGATCGGCGTCACCTCGAAGGTGGTGCAGAACATGCTGAACGTGCACCAGCCGGACTTCGGCTACCTGCTCGACGGCATGATCTACAACGAGGGCGAGTCGATCGCCGCGAACTCGCTGATCCAGCCGCGCGCCGAGGGCGAGATCGCCTTCATCCTCAAGCACGACATCATGGGCCCGGGCGTCACCGGCGCCGACGTGCTGCGCGCCACCGAGTGCGTGATGCCCTGCTTCGAAATCGTCGATTCGCGCATCACCGACTGGAAGATCCGCATCCAGGACACGGTGGCCGACAACGCCTCCTGCGGCGTGTTCGTGCTCGGCGACCGCGCGGTGTCGCCGCGCAATCTGGACCTCGGCCTGTGCGGCATGGTGCTGGAGCTGAACGGCGACATCGTCGGCACCGGCGCCGGTGCGGCCGCCCTCGGCCACCCGGTCAATGCCGTGGTCTGGCTGGCCAACACGCTGGGCCGGCTCGGCATTCCGCTCAAGGCGGGCGAAGTGATCCTGTCCGGTTCGCTCGCCGCACTCATTCCGGTCAAGGCGGGCGACAGCCTGCGCATCGCCATCGGCGGCCTCGGCGGCTGTTCGGTGCGCTTCGTCTGACCGCCCCACTGAACTCGAGACTCCACGGAGACCGCATGAACAAGATCAAGTGTGCACTGATCGGGCCGGGCAATATCGGCACCGACCTGCTCTACAAGCTGAAGCGCAGCCCGGTGCTGGAACCGGTGTGGATGGTGGGCATCGACCCGGCGTCCGAAGGTCTGGCGCGCGCCCGCGACATGGGCATCAAGACCACCAGCGACGGCGTCGATGGCCTGCTGCCGCACATCAAGGCGGACGGCATACAGATTGCCTTCGACGCCACCAGCGCTTACGTGCATGCCGAGAACTCGCGCAAGCTCAATGCGCTGGGCGTGATGATGATCGACCTCACGCCGGCCGCCATCGGCCCCTTCTGCGTGCCGCCGGTGAACCTGAAGGAACACGTCGGCAAGCGCGAAATGAACGTGAACATGGTCACCTGCGGTGGCCAGGCGACCATCCCGATGGTGGCCGCGGTGTCGCGCGTGCAGCCGGTGAGCTACGGCGAAATCGTCGCCACCGTGTCCAGCCGCTCGGTCGGCCCCGGCACGCGCAAGAACATCGACGAATTCACCCGCACCACCTCGGGCGCCATCGAGCGTGTCGGCGGTGCCGCGAAGGGCAAGGCCATCATCGTGATCAACCCGGCCGAGCCGCCGCTGATCATGCGCGACACCATCCACTGCATCACCGAATCGGCGCCGCGCGCGGCCGAGATCGAGGAATCGGTGCACGACATGATCCGCCAGGTGCAGGCCTACGTGCCGGGTTACCGCCTGGTCAATGGCCCGGTGATCGACATGGATACCCACCGCGTGTCCATCTTCATGGAGGTCGCCGGCCTCGGCGACTACCTGCCGAAGTACGCCGGCAATCTCGACATCATGACCGCCGCCGCCGCGCGCACGGCCGAGATGTTCGCCGAAGAAATCCTGAACGGCTCGCTCTCGCTTGAGCCGGTTCCCGCCTGAGCAGGAAGGAAAAGACCATGAATCTCCAGGGCAAGAAGGTCACGCTGCACGACAACACGCTGCGCGACGGCATGCATCCGAAGCGCCATCAGATCACGCTGGACCAGATGCTGGCGGTGGCACGCGGCCTCGACGAGGCGGGCATGCCGCTGATCGAGGTGACCCACGGCGACGGCCTGGGCGGCGCATCGGTGAACTACGGTTTCCCGCTGCACAGCGATGAGGAATACCTGTCCACCGTCATCCCGGCGATGAAGCGCACCAAGGTGTCGGCGCTGCTGCTGCCGGGCATCGGCACCGTCGATCACCTGCGCATGGCGCACGAGCTGGGCGTGCACACGATACGGGTGGCCACCCACTGCACCGAAGCCGACGTGTCGGAACAGCACATCGGTCTGGCGCGCAAGCTGGACATGGACACCGTGGGCTTCCTGATGATGGCCCACATGATCGAGCCGGAAAAGCTGGTCGCGCAGGCGAAGCTGATGGAAAGCTACGGCGCCAACTGCGTGTACGTGACCGACTCCGCCGGCTACATGCTGCCGGACGACGTGACGGCGCGCGTCACCGCGGTACGTCAGGCGCTGAAGCCTGAAACCGAGATCGGCTTCCACGGCCACCACAACATGTCGATGGGCGTGTCGAACTCGCTGGCCGCGATCGAGGCCGGTGCCACCCGCATCGACGGCTCGACCAACGGTCTGGGTGCCGGTGCCGGCAACACGCCGCTGGAGGTGTTCGTCGCGGTGGCCAACCGCATGGGCATCGAAACCGGTGTCGACCTGTACCGCATCATGGATGTGGCCGAAGACCTGGTGCTGCCGATGATGGAGCACCTGGTGCGCATCGACCGCGACTCGCTGACGCTGGGCTATGCCGGCGTCTATTCCTCCTTCCTGCTGTTCGCCAAGCGCGCCGGCGCCAAGTACGGCATCGCGCCGCGCGACATCCTGATGGAACTGGGCCGCCGCGGCATGGTGGGCGGGCAGGAGGACATGATCGAGGACACCGCGATCACCATGGCGCGCGAGCGCGCCGCCGCAGCACAGACCGCGGCCGGCGTGCAGGCCGCTGCCGTGGCGGGAGTCTGATTATGAGACTCGATCCGCACACCATCGCCGCGCTCGCCGAGCGCCTCGAAAACTGCGAGCTGGAAGCGCGCGACACCACCAAGGTGACCGACGACCACCCGGACATGGACTGGGAGGACGCCTACGCGGTGCAGGACGCGATCCGCGCCCGCAAGCTGGCGCGCGGCAGCCGCATCGTCGGCCTGAAGGCGGGGCTCACCTCGCGCGCCAAGATGAAGCAGATGAATGTCGAAGACCCGGTGTTCGGCTTCCTGGTCGACGACTTCGCGGTCGCCGACGGCGGCGACATCGACACTTCGCAGCTCATCCACCCGAAGGTCGAACCGGAAATCGCCTTCGTCACCAAGGCGCCGCTGAAAGGCCCGGGCTGTCACATCGCGGCAGTGCTCGCCGCCACCGATTTCGTGGTGCCGGCGATCGAAATCATCGATTCGCGCTACCGCGATTTCAAGTTCGATCTGAAGAGCGTGGTCGCCGACAACTGCTCGTCGTCGCGCTTCGTGGTCGGCGGCACCGCCACCCCGGTCGAGGGGCTGGATCTGCGCACGCTGGGCGTGGTGCTGGAGAAGAACGGCCAGCCGGTGGCGCTCGGCGCCGGCGCCGCGGTGCTCGGCCACCCGGCCGCGGCCATCGCCATGCTGGCCAACATGCTGGGCCGGCGTGGCGAAGAGATCCCGGCCGGCACGCTCATCCTGTCCGGCGGCATCACCGAGGCGGTCGCGGTCGCGGCCGGCGACAGCGTGAGTCTGCGCATCCAGTCGCTGGGGTCGACCAGCGTGCGCTTCGTCTGACCGCCCTTGGCTTTCCCTGGAGACATGAACGATGCCATTCGCACAGATCAACATGATCGAAGGCCGCACCGAAGACCAGAAGCGCGCCGTCATCGAGAAGGTGACCCAGGCGCTGGTCGAGGCGGTCGGCGCGCCGCGTGAAACGGTGCGCGTGATGATCGTCGAGGTACCCAGTTCGCATTGGGGCATCGGCGGCGTCAGCGCCAAGGACCGCGGCCGCTAGCCACTCCGCGTCACACCACCTACCCGAACGATGACCCGGCCGCAGAGCCGGGCAAGGAGGAGAAACACATGAACCATTACGGATTCAGGGCGCTGGCCGTCTGTGCCGCGCTTGCCTCACTGTCCGCCGGCTGCACCCAGGCGCCCGACCTGAGCGCCGCGCGCGCCGAGGCACAGAAGCCGCTGCAGCGCTACGACAGCATTCAGGCACTGGCGGCCCACGGTGACGTGGTCGCCGCCGGCACCCGCAGCGGTGCGGTGCTGGTGTCGGCCGACGGCGGGCAGAGCTGGCGGCGCGAAGCGCTGGCCGGCCCGTCGTCCATCACCGGCATCGATGTGTGCCCGGACGGCCGCTTCATCGCCATCGACTTCTACCGCAAGCTGTGGACCGCCGACGCGAAGCTGTCCGGCTGGACTGCGCAGCCGCTCGAAGCGCCGCACACCGCGCTGGCTGTGCACTGCGATCGCCAGGGCCGCTGGTGGGTGGCCGGCAGCGGCGCACTCATCGTGCGCAGCGACGACCAGGGCAAGACCTGGGCGAAGACCGATCTGCAGGAGGACCTGCAGATCACCACGCTGCAGATGGTCGATGAACTGAACGGCTTCGCCACCGGCGAGTTCGGCACCGTGGTGGTCACCACCGATGGCGGCCAGACCTGGGCAAAGCGTGGCGCGCTGCCGGCCGAGTTCTACCCCTATGCGGCGCTGTTCGTGTCGGCCAGCGAAGGCTGGGTCAGCGGCCTGGCCGGGCAGGTGGTGCACACCACCGACGGCGGTCTGAACTGGGCGCCGCAGGTCAATCGCGCCAACGCACCGCTTTACCGCCTCTTCATGCACGCCGGCGCACCGCATGCGGTGGGCGCAGGCGGTGCCGTGGTGCGCCTGCAGGGCGAGGAGTGGGTGGCTGTCGCCTACCCGGACGCCCGCCCGGTTCCGCTGGCGGCGGCCGCTTCGGTCACCGCCCGCAACACCCTTCTGATCGGCGGGCCCGGCGGCCTGCTGCGTGCCGTCGCCGACGGTGGCTCATCCAAATCCGGAGCAGCGAAATGATCGCCCCGATCCGCAAGTCCATCACCCATACCCTGCACAAGGCGGAAGAGTGGATCTTCGCCAACCCGAAGATTGTGCTCAGCCTCATCTTCATGGTCACGCTGGCCTTCGCGGCCGCGCTGCCCAAGCTGCGCATCTATTCCGATTTCTCCGATCTGCTGCCGCAGCAGCACCCGTATATCCAGACCTACAACCGCATCAAGGAGAACTTCGGCGGCGCCAACATGATCGTGATGGCGATCGAGGTCGAACAGGGCACGATCTTCAACAACGACACGCTGAAGCTGGTGAACGAGGCGACGCAGGGCATCGACAACCTGCCCAGCGTGAACCACAACCTGGTGTCCTCGCTGACCCACCGCACCGCGCGCAAGGTGTTCCTGTCGCCCGAGGGCAGCTTCGTGTCGCAGCCCTACTACGACCCGGCGAAAATCTATTCGGCGGACGAACTCGCGCAGATGCAGCGCGACGTGATCGCCAACCCCAATCTGTACGGGCTGATGGTGTCACCGGACTTCAAGGCGGCGCTGATCAAGGCACAGCTCAACGAGAGCGATCTCGATTACGTGGCCACTTTCGCCGCGCTGCAGAAGGTGCGTGACACGCTGGCGCGTGACGGCCACAAGGTGCATGTGACCGGCAATCCGGTGCTCACCGGCTGGGTCTACACCTATCTCGACCAGATCGTGCAGATCCTGGCGTGGACGCTGGCGCTGCTGGCCACGCTGCTCATCGTGTACTTCCGCCGCCTGTACGGCATCGCGCTGCCGCTGCTGGGCATCGCGCTGTCGTCGATCTGGGGCCTGGGCTTCATGGCGCTGGCCGGCATCAACCTCGAACCGCTGTCGCTGCCCATCCCCTTCCTGATCGCTGCCCGGGCCACCTCGCACGGTGTGCAGCTGGTGGTGCGCTACTACGAAGAACTGGCCATCGTGAAGAATGGCAAGCAGGCGGCACGCAATGCGCTGGACGCGCTGTTCCGCCCTGGGTCGCTCGCCATCATCGTCGATGCGGTGGGTATCGCGGTGCTGGTGCTCGGTGCTGCGCCCTTCAACTACAAGCTGGGTCTGGCTGCCGGCTTCTGGGGCTTCTCGGTCATCTTCACGGTGCACTTCATGGTGCCGCTGGCCCTGACCGTGCTGCCGCAGCCGAAGACGATGGAGAACGCCAACGAAGGCGTGCGCAATTTCCTCGGCAATGCGATGGCGCGTACCGGCGGCACCGACGGCGGCGCGCGCGCCATCCTGTTCGCGTCGCTCGCCTGCGTGGTGGTGGGCAGCTGGTACGTCGCCCACGTGCAGCTCGGCGAATCCGAGCCGGGCAGCCCGCTGCTCAACCGCGACCACGACTACAACCTCTCCACCGCGGCGATCAACACCCTGTTCCCGGGCTCTGAAGAGCTGCACGTGGTCGCCCGTACCGAGGACAAGGGCGGCATCAAGCGGCCGGAAGTGCTGCAGGCGATCGAGCGCTTCCAGGCCCACATGCTGTCCGACCCGACGCTGGGCGGCGCACGCGCGCTGCCGGGTGTGGTGCGGGTGGTGAACCAGCTCACCCACAACGACGATCCGCGCTGGGCGCAATTGCCGGACAACGCCGACGAAGTGGGCGGCCTGATGTTCGCCTACATGGCGTCCAGCCCGATTCCCGGCGCGCTGAAGGAGTACGTCAGCCCGGACGAGAACGAAGCCAACATGGTGTTCTTCTACAAGGACCACCAGGCGGACACCATCAACCGCGTGGTCGCGCTCGCCGAAGAGGGCAAGAAGCGCATCGAGGCCGAAGTGCCCGGCCTGAAGATCGAACTGGGCGGCGGCATCATCGGCGTCACCGCGGCGGCCAACCAGGCGCTGCATACCGACCACATGATCATCATTCCGGCGGTGATGCTGCTGGCCTTCTTCCTGGTGATGGCCTACTACCAGTCGCTGCACGCCGGCTGGCTGATGGTGCTGCCCATGCTGTTCGCCACCGTCATGACCTATGCCTACATGGGCTGGGCCAACATCGGCATCAGCGTGAATACGGTGCCGGTGATCGCGGTGGGCGTCGGCGTCGGCATCGACTACGCGGTGTATTTCATGGACCGCATCCGCGAGGAGATGGCGGTCACCCGCAACATCCACCGCGCGGTGATCAATGCGGTCGCCACCACCGGCTACGCGGTGTCCTTCACCGCCGCGACGCTGATCGCCGGCGTCGTCATGTGGATCTTCATGTCCGACCTGCGCTTCCAGTCGGATGCCGCTGTCCTGCTGTCCTTCATGCTCATCGTCAATGCGCTGGCCGCGATGCTCATCGTGCCGGCCTGGTGCGTGGTGTTCCGCCCGCACTTCGTGGTCGCCACCCACTACGACGAGGACGGCGTTCTGGAAGAGGACGACGCGCCGCGCGAAATCGCCCGCGCCGCCGCCTGATACCCGTTCGAACCGATCTGACCGGGCGGTCTGCCACCGCCCACGGTCATGGCAAAGAGGTTTTGCAGTGCCCTGGCAGGACAGACAAGCAGCACATAACGGAGGAGGAAGAAGGTGGATACACACAAGAAAAGAAGCCGCCTGTCGGCCCGCATCGGGCTCGGCGGCGCGCTGTGCGCCCTGATGTCGCTGGGCGCGACGGCGCAGGACAACCTGCCCGATCTGGGCAGCGGTGCCGACAAGTGGAAAGTGGATGTCTATTACGAGAACGACACCCGCTTCCGCGGCAAGGACAACACCGGTCGCACGGTCGGGCTGTCCAAGTTCCGCAACACGGTGCAGGTGGAGGCGGACCGTCCGCTGTCGAATGGCTGGGAGTTCCACGGCGTGCTGCGCGGCACCTTCGACGGTGCTTACCGCATCAACGATGACCAGTTCGGCAAGGAGGCGGGCGGCGCCATCACGCTCGACTCCACCACGCCGGGCGGCACCCTCGCCAGTCCGTATGGCGGCGGCCCGATCAACAACGCGTCCGGCCCGCCGGGGAACGTGTTCGGCTTCAGCACGGTGGCCAATCCGAACGACGGTCTGCGTGTGCTCGGCGACCGCTGGCACGATGTCGAGGGCGGCATGGCCATCGGTGTGCCGGTGCGGCCCTGCGACTACGACAAGCGCGGGTGTACCGACTTCGGCGGCTACGGCGACCTGAAGCGCTCGGAACTGGAATCGCCCGAATTCAATTCGCGTCTCGACTTCATCCGCGAAGCCTATGTGAAGAAGACCTTCGCGCTGGACGACCAGCGTTCGGTGTTCGTCAAGATCGGCAAGCAGCAGGTGGTGTGGGGCCGTACCGACCTGTTCCGGGTGCTCGACGTGATCAACCCGGTCGATTACTCGCGCAACAACATCTACGACGAGCTGGAGGACATCCGCATTCCGATGTGGATGGTGCAGGCCGAGTACCGCATGGGCGGCAGCGAGTCCATGCAGGAACGCAACCTGCAGGTGGTGTGGAACTTCGACCAGTTCCGCGCCAACAACCTCGGCCAGTGCGGCTCGCCCAACGTCATCCTCGACGCCGGCTGCTTCTTCCGCGGCATGAAGAACCTGTGGGACAACGGCAGCACCGTGGCCAACTTCGCCAACGTGGCGCCCGGCACCTTCCTCGCCACCGACTTCGGTCCCGGCCAGATCGGCCTGAACGAGGTGAACCTGCCCGGCTGGAAGCTGAAGAACACCCAGCTCGGCGTGAAGTACGAAGGCGTGACCCAGGACGGCCTGTCCTTCTCGCTGAACGCGCTGACCTACCGTTCGCAGCTGCCCAGCCTGCGCGGCGCCAAGCGCGCCTTCAATGGCTTCAACGGCGAGTTCCGCGATTACTGGCCCTACCTGATCTCGTTCGACATGTACTTCCCGCGGGTGAACCTGATCGGCGGTTCGATGGACTTCGAATGGGAAGCGGCGAACGCGGCGGTGCGCATCGAGGCGGCCTATACCAACGGCGAAGAGTTCGCGAACACCGCCAAGCCCGAGCTGTATTCGTCGAACGACGTGTTCCGCGCGGTGATCGGCATCGACCGGCCGACCTTCATTCCCTTCATCAATCCGCGCCGCACCACGCTCATTTCCGGCCAGCTGTTCTATCAGCACATCTTCGATCACACGCTGCGTGACGGCCCGCTCGGCAAGGTGGGCATTCCCGACTGGGAAGACAACGTGATCGGCACGCTGCTGATCAAGGCCTTCCTGAACAACGACCGGCTCAGCCCGCAGATCATCTTCGCGCACGACTTCCGCGCGCAGTCGACGGTGGCCGCACCGCAGGTGGAATGGCTGCTCAGCGACAACCTGAAGTTCACGGTGGGCGCCAACGTGAAGTTCGGCAGCAACAACGACCGCTACAAGTTCGATGACTGCCGTGCCTGCAACCCCTGGCCGCCCTTCACCGCCGGCCCGAACTATCCGGGCAACGCTGCGCAGGCCTTCTCGCGCGGTCTGGGCGGACTGGAGCCGCTGGGCCGCTTCCGCGCCGGACCGATCGGCGCCGCCTGGGCCGAGGACGAAATTTTCGCCACCCTTCGCTACAAGTTCTGACCTTCAACCGCACAGCCGGGGCGGCCCGCCCCGGCGCATCAGGAGACGCACGCATGAAAAAGATACTCGCCGCCAGCCTGCTCGCAGCCGGCCTGTGCACCCCGGCGTTCGCGGCCAGCGACGCCGACGTCGACACCGCCTTCGAACCGTACAAGAAGGGCTTTCCGACCTTCCCGGGCCTGAGTGTGGGCACGGTCATCAGCAAGGACAACGTCGACCAGTTCAAGGACGCGCTGGACGCCGGCATGTACATGGTGATCAAGAACGGCTGGTACCAGATCAAGGTCGGTGAAACGCTGAGCTTCCCCAACCCCAAGGGCTATGTCGAAGCGACCCGCAAGAATCTGAACAAGACCAAGCTGGGCGCCAAGACCGGCGAGATCGAAGGCTTTGCCGGTGGCCGCCCCTTCCCGGAAGAGCCCAGCACCTCGGACCCGCGCGCCGGCGAGAAGGTGGCCTGGAACTTCAAGTACGGCGCCAACTGGGGCGACAACGCCGCCATCCATCCGTTCTACTGGAAGTACCGCAACATGAGCACCGGCCAGCTCGAGCGCACGCTGAAGTTAAATTTCTTCTTCCTGAACTTCAAGCACCGCAACGACCACGCGCCGACGCCGGAAGTGACGCCCAATGCCGCCAACCTGTACCGCGCGATCTACGCCCAGGTGCTGGAACCGCAGGATCTGAAGAACACCCAGCTGCTGATCCAGAAGTACGAGGACGATACCAAGTTCGACGACGCCTATCTCTATCTCGGCTTCCAGCGCCGGGTGCGCCGTCTGGCCGCTGGTCAGGTGACCGACGCCTTCCTCGGTTCCGATCTGATGATCGAGGACTTCGAAGGGTATGAAAGCCGGGTGTCGGACATGCAGTGGAAGTTCGTCGGCACCAAGAACCTTCTGATGCCCTACTACAAGCACAACGACATGAAGCTGTCGGACGAATTCAAGGAAGAGGACGGCTACAAGTACGTGAGCTTCACCGGCCAGGGCGAATGCTTCCCGGACATCACCTGGCAGATGCGCAGGGTGCACGTGGTCGAGGCGATCCCGGTCAATCCGGCGCACCCGGTGGGCAAGCGGGTGATGCATTTCGACGCCCAGGTGTATGGCGCGTCGCGCACGCTGGTCTATGACCGCAAGGGCGAGCTGTGGAAGAGCTGGACGATTGGCAAGGCGCATCCGGACTTCCACCTGCCGATCAACAAGGGTACCGGTGTTGCGCTCGACGATTCCTTCTCGATGGTGGACGTGCAGGCCAAGCACTGCACCACCGGTCAGTTCAAGGGCAAGGTCGATCCCAAGCTGAGCCCGGCCAACCTGTTCCAGGTACAGAACATGCGCGGCGGCAACTGAAGCCCGCCCCGGTCACGCGCGTACGCGTGACGCCAACGGTGATGTGAGCAGCACTCCTCGTTCCCGGTTCGCCGGGACATGCCCCGACACGGATACCCCCCGTGCCGGGGCTTTTTTTCGTCTGCGCTATTGCGTGTGCTTTCGTGCGTGCCTTCGCACGCTGGCGATTTCAGCATTTGAAGAAAACAGGGCCGCGGCAAATGACAAAGCCCGCGCGTGGAGTTCGGGTGTGCTCGGTTTTCAGGGGTTTAAATCCATATGGATCAGTGGCTTGTGTTTCCTGTTGTGGGTGGCACGGCGATTGCAAAACCGGGTGCAGCGTGACCTGAAGTTGCGCATCACAAGAACATCCGGAGGACACATGAATCAACGCCGCAGCCGGGCTGCCATCGTCGGCGCCCAGGCCCGTGCAGAAAAGGCCGCAGGATGAGCGCGCCCAACCTGCCGGTCGTCGTGACCCGCCATGTGCGGGTTGCCGACGACATCGTTCATATCGTGCTGGAGTCGCCTGCCGGTACGCCGCTGCCGGCCTGGAACGCCGGCGCCCATATCGACGTCGAGCTGCCGAACGGTGCTGTGCGCCAGTACTCGCTGCTGGGCGATCCGGCGCAGGCCACGCGCTACGAACTGGGCGTGCTGAAAGAGGCCGCCGGCCGTGGCGGTTCGCGCAGCGCGCACGACGACGTACGCGTCGGCATGCCGCTGCGCATCGGTGCACCGCGCAACCTGTTCGCGCTGCAGCCGGCGCGCCGCACGCTGCTGTTCGCCGGCGGCATCGGCATCACGCCCATGCTGGCGATGGCGCAGCAGCTGGCACACGGCCAGGCTGATTTCACGCTGCACTACTGCAGCCGCACGCCGGCGCGCACCGCCTTCATTGACCGTCTGCGCGACGCGCCCTGGGCCGACCGGGTGCGCCTGCATTTCGATGACGGCGATCCGCGGCAGAAGCTGGACACCGCCGCGGTGCTCGCCACGCCGTCGCCAGATACCCACCTCTACGTGTGCGGGCCATCCGGTTTCATGGCGCACGTGATGGACAGTGCGCGCGCTGCCGGCTGGGCCGACGCGAACATTCATTCCGAATCCTTTTCCGGGGGCGCCTCGGCGCGCAGCGGCGACAAGGCCTTCAGCGTGCGGCTCGCACGCAGCGGCGGCACGGTGGAGGTCGCCGCCGGCCAGACCGTGGCGGCGGCACTGGCCGCCCATGGCGTCGACGTGGCGCTGTCCTGCGAACAGGGCATCTGCGGCAGCTGTGCGGTGCGCGTGCTCGACGGCGAGCCGGACCACCGCGACTGCTTTTTCAACGACGCCGAACACGGTGCGGGCGGCTGTTTCACGCCCTGCTGTTCGCGCTCGAAATCCGCGCTGCTGGTGCTCGATCTCTGATCGGAGCCAGCGGACGCACCCAGGCGCCCGGTGTCCGCCGGGCGCATCACGACAAGACGGAGGAGACAGAAGAATGAATACCCATGCGCTGGAAAAGAAGGTCGAAAAGAAGGTCGATTTCCTGACCGACTGCTGGTACGTCGCGGCGCTTTCGAGCGAAGTGCCGGCGGAGGGCCTGTTCCACCGCCGCATCCTCGACACCTCGGTGCTCATCTACCGCAAGGCGGACGGCGCGCCGGTCGCGCTGCACGACCGCTGCCCGCACCGCTTCGCGCCGCTGCACCTGGGCAAGCGCATCGGCGACGACGTGGTGTGCGCCTACCACGCGCTGCGTTTCGACTGCAGCGGCGCGTGCACGCACAATCCGCACGGCAACGGCATGATTCCGAAGGCGGCCAAGGTGCGCAGCTTTCCGCTGCTGGAACGCTACGGCTTCGTGTGGATCTGGATGGGTGACGCCGCGCTGGCCGACCCGGCGAAGCTGCCGGACTTCGGCCCGCTCGACGACGGGCCTTCGACCGCACTGGCGCACACCTATATGCGCATGGACGTGAACTACGAGCTCATCATCGACAACGTGATGGATCTGAGCCACATCGACCATGTGCACAGCGAAATCATCAGTACCCGCGGCCAGCTGTCGCCGCTGGTGCCGGCGGTGAAGGAGGGCGCGGACAGCGTGAACGCCCGCTGGGAGTGGAGCCAGCAGCCGGCCATGCTCATTTTCGCGAACTTCCTGCCGGACCCGGCTGCGCCGGCCCGGCACTTCTTCGACATCACCTGGACGCCGCCGGCCAACATCCAGCTCACGGTGGCGGCGGTGCAGGACGACGGCCCGCTCACGCTGGAGCACTGCACCGGGCAGTACGACCTGCATACCTGCACGCCGGAGTCGGCGACGACCACCCATTACTACTTCGCCACCCGGCGCAATCACGACGTCGAGAACGCCGAGTACAACGCGATGAAGATACGCGCCATGCACGCCGCCTTCGAGAACGAGGACGGTCCGGTCATCCAGGCCACGCAGGACGAAATGGGCACCACCGATTTCTTCTCGCTGAGCCCGGTGCTGATGAGCAACGACATTGCCGCGGTGCGGGTGCGCCGGCTGCTGAAGAAGCTGATCGACGCCGAACGCAGCAGCGGTCTGCGCGCGGTCGGCTGAGGCGGACTGTCGCCTGCGCTGCAGCGGCGGCGCTGGAAATCCCGCCCGCCGCCCTCATCTGTCCGGAACGACTTTCCGGCCGTCACGAATCCGTGTCATCGTGACGGCCGCATCGATTCCGGAGATCAGGGTGACCGAATTGCTGGCCCAGTACGGGCTGTGGCTTCTTTTTGCGGTGGTGCTGGCGGAACAGCTGGGCCTGCCGATCCCGGCGGTGCCGCTGGTCATGCTGGCGGGCGCCCGGGTGGCGGAGGATCCGCTGTACGGCGTGCTGGCGCTGGCGGTGGCGGTGGCCGCCTCGGCGCTGGGCGACGCCGCCTGGTATGTCGCCGGCCGCCTGCACGGTCACCGCGTGCTGCGGCTGCTGTGCCGCATTTCGCTGTCGCCGGACACCTGCGTGCGGCAGAGCGAATCCACCTTCACCCGCTATGGCATCGCCACCCTGGTGATCGCCAAGTTCGTGCCCGGACTGTCCACGCTGGCGCCGCCGCTGGCTGGCGCGCTCGGCATGAAGCCGTCAGCCTTCATGCTGTTCAACACCGCCGGCGCGGTGCTGTGGGCCGGCGCGGCGCTGTTGCTGGGTCTGCTTTTTTCGGCCCAGATCGACGCGGTGCTCGATGCGCTGGCCGAGATGGGGGTCTATGCCGCCGCGCTGGTCGCCGTGCTGCTCGCGCTCTACATCGGCTGGCGCTGGCTGGACCGCCGGCGCGCGCTGCGCCAGCTGCAGTCGGAGCGGGTGGCGCCGGAAGACCTGCTGGCCATGCTGGACCGCGGTGACGCGGTCACCGTGGTCGATGTGCGCTCCGGCCTGATCACCGAAGCCGAGCCGGTACGCATACCGGGTGCGCTGCACATCGAACTCGAACAGATCGCCAGCCAGCTGCACCGGCTGCCGCGCGACCTGCCGCTCATCGTGTACTGCGCCTGCCCGAACGATGTGTCGGCGGTGCGCGCCGCGCTGAAACTGCACGCCGCCGGCCTGAAGCATGCGCGCCCGCTGCGTGGTGGCATCGACGGCTGGCTTGCCGCGGGCTACCGGGTCGAAGGTCTGGAGGCCCGCCTGTCCTGACGCGGATCTGCGCGCCGGTGACCGGTGCTTCGAAACAGCAGGGGGGCTGATCCGAGGCCGCATCGCGGCGAGGCGCCGCTCCCACAACGCTGGTGCCAGCCTGCGCAGATTCCGGTGGGAGCGGCGACCTCGCCGCGATACGGCGGGTGTCCGGCGCGATCGTCGGAATGCAGGCCGCAATCGTTGCGCCCGGAAGACAGCGACCTGAACGCGGCCCCGCGCCGGGCGCCCAGCGCTCAGTTGCCGGTGCGCTTCTTCGTGCGGTACTCGAACTGCCCCCGCCTCAGCCCCAGCAGCCGGGCAGCGGCAGACAGGTTGCCGCCGGTGCGGGTCATTGCGTGGTCGAGCAGGCGCTGTTCCAGTTCTTCGAATCCGAGGCCGGCATCGACCAGTGAGGCGATCAGGCGGTCCAGGCCGTCCTGCGGGCGTTCGCCTGGCGCGGGCTCGGTGGCTTCGCGGGTGAGCCGGCCACCTGCCGACAGGTTGAACATCGGCTGGGTCAGCCGTTCGCCACCGGAAAAAAGGTGCTGCACGTCGAGGTTGCCGCCGTCGTCGGCCAGGATGACCGCGCGCTCGACGATGTTCTCCAGCTCACGCACATTGCCCGGCCAGTCGTAGGCCCACAGCGCTTCGGCGGCGCGCTGGGTGAGGCCTGCGATGCGCTTGCCGAAGCGCTTCGCGTAGCGCTCGACGAACACGTTGAGCATCAGCGCGATGTCCTCGCGCCGTTCGCGCAGCGGCGGAATCTCGATCGGGAACACATTGAGCCGGAAGAACAGGTCCTCGCGGAAGCGGCCGGCCGCGACTTCGGCGCGCAGGTCGCGGTTGGCGGCGGCGACGATGCGTACATCCACCGGCCGCACCCGGGTGTCGCCGACCCGCTCGACCTCGCCCTCCTGCAGCACCCGCAGCAGTTTGCCCTGGGCCGGCATCGGCAGGCTGCTGATTTCGTCGAGGAAAAGCGTGCCGCCGTGCGCGCGCTCGAACTTGCCCGGCCGTGACGCATGCGCGCCGGTGAAGGCGCCGCGTTCGACGCCGAACAGCTCCGCTTCCACCAGCTCGGCCGGGATGGCGGCGCAGTTCACGCCGATGAAGGGCCCGTTCGCGCGCGGGCCGATGGCGTGCAGGGTTTTCGAAAAGCGCTCCTTGCCGACACCGCTTTCGCCGGTGAACAGCACCGTGGCGTCGGTCGGGGCCACCCGGCGCAGCAGATGGGCGACCGAATTGAAGCCGGCGGAGGCACCAACCAGGTCTGGCAGGCCGGCCGGAGCTGCGGGCGCCGCAGCGGCGCCGGCCGAACTGCGGCCGCGTGGCGCCGATACGAAGTCCTCGATCTGCAGGAAGGCGAGGTCGTCCGCGCTGTCTTCGCATTCTTCCAGCGGCCGGCCAATCACCCGGCAGCGCGCGTGGCCCATGGCCACGCATTCCAGTTCACGCCACAGGATGGGGCGCCCCATCAGTGTGGTGGTGAAGCCGTTGGCATAGCCGGTCATCATCCAGCAGGCCGGTGAGCCGCTGACGCCGAAATGCTTCAGATGCGCTTCCGCCTCCCACGAGGCCTGCCAGTAGTAGTCGCCCCAGAACTCGCCGCTGTCGGTGCTGAACTGCATGCGTTCGACCGCCTGGTTGCGCACGAAACCTTCGATTTCGCGCAGCCGCGGGCCCAGCGCCAGCGTGCGCTTGAGCGTGTCGTCGGTGTCGCCGCCTTCGGCTTCGCGCAGGCAGCGCGCGTCGGCCACGCCCTGCTGGTAGCCCATGCGGGTGAACAGTTCGCGCGTGCGGTCCAGCCCGAGCCGCTCCACCAGTTCGTGCCTCAGTGCGGCCACCGAAAAGCCGTGCATCAGCAGCATGCGCTGGTCGAACAGCAGGATGTGGCCGCTGTCCGGCGCGAAGTGCACGTTCTTCGCCAGCGTGCGGTCGTCGATGGCGTCGGTGATTGCGGTCAGTGGGCCGTGGGAAGGACGGTGCATGGCGGAGTCCAGTCGTCGGTTTGCCGGATATGCCGCAGGCGGCGGCGGGTGCGGTTTCGCCAAATCATGAAATCAGCCGCAAAAAATGTCGAGATTTTTATTGAATCTTCGAATAAACAGGGGCTTGCCATGCAGCCCTTGGCTGGTACGGCGATTGCAAAGCCTTGCTGCCCGGACACGAGCCGGGCCATGACAACAGATGGAGGATGGAGAAATGCCGATGACGGGCGTGCTGCGCCCGGGTCATGTCGCGCTACGCGTGACCGACCTGGATGCCGCGGTAAAGCATTACGGGCAGGTACTGGGCCTGATCGAGACCGGGCGGGATGCCCAGGGTCGGGTGTATTTCAAGGCGTGGGACGAACACGACCACCACAGCGTGGTGCTGCGTGCGGCGGAGGCGCCGGGCATGGACTACATGGGCTTCCGCGTGGACAGCGAAGCGACGCTGGACCGTCTGGCGGCGGAGATTGAAGGCAGCCGCCTCGCGACTGATCTGCAGTGGGTGGCGGCGGGCGAGCACCTGCACACTGGCCGGCGCTTCCGCTTCACGGTGCCGACCGGGCACGCGATCGAACTGTTCGCGACCAAGGACAAGGTGGGCAACGGACTGCCGGACGTGAATCCGGACCCGTGGCCGGACGGTCTGATCGGCATGCAGCCGACCCGTTTCGACCACTGCCTGCTGTACGGCGATGACGTCGATGGCACGGTGAAGCTGTTCACCGAAGTGCTCGGCTTCAAGATGGCGGAACAGGTGATGGCCGGTGACGTGCTGGTCGGTGCTTTTCTCACCTGTTCGACCAAGCCGCACGACATCGCCTTCATCCGCAACCCGGAGAAGGGGCGCTTCCACCACTGCTCCTTCATCCTGGATACCTGGAATGACGTGCTGCGCGCGGCGGACATCATTTCGCGCAAGGACGTGTCGCTGGATATCGGCCCGACCCGGCACGGCATCACGCGCGGCGCGACCATTTACTTCTTTGATCCGTCAGGCAACCGCAACGAGGTGTTCGCCGGCGGCTACATCCACTACCCGGACAAACCGGTGATCACGTGGAAGGTGGAAGACCTCGGGCGGGCGATCTTCTATCACGACCGCAAGCTGAACGAAGCCTTCCTGAACGTGCACACCTGAGGCGCCGGTACGGAGCGCCTATTGGCGCTCCGGCCGGTCGGTCAGGCCGTGGATGTCACGCCGCGGGTAGCCTTCGGCGCGTATCCGTGTCCACACGGCGCGCTTCTCGTCCGGCGTCATGAACACCCAGTTCGCCACTTCCATGACGGTGCGGCCGCAGCCGCGGCACACCTCGTCGAACAGCGTGCTGCAGATGGCGACGCAGGGCGTGTCCGGCTCGTCGGCCGGCGGCCGGTCGCTCATCGCATCAGGCCGGCAACGAAGGCGTCGAGCTTGCGCGCATCGACGTCGAAGCGGCGTATGCCGTCCGACAGCTTTTCGACCGCCATCGCGTCCTCGTTGTGCAGCCAGCGGTAGGCCCGCTCGTCCAGCGTGACGCGTTCGGCCGGCGTGGTGCGGGTCGGGTCGAGCTGGCGCTCCAGTTCGCCGGGCAGGGCAGCCATCTGGTCCAGCAGATCGGGGGCGATGGTGAGCAGGTCGCAGCCGGCGAGCGCCTCGACCTGACCCACCTTGCGGAAGCTCGCGCCCATCACTTCGGTGTGATAGCCGTGCTGCTTGTAGTAGTTATATATGCGGGTGACCGAAGCGACCCCCGGGTCCTGCTCCAGTGGAATGTCGGCCACCTTCTGCTGCGCGCAGTACCAGTCGTAGATACGGCCAACGAAGGGCGAAATCAGTGTGACGCCAGCGTCGGCACAGGCGATGGCCTGGGCCATGCCGAACAGCAGCGTGAGATTGCAGTGGATGCCGTCGCGCTCCAGCTTTTCCGCCGCACGCACGCCTTCCCAGGTGGTGGCCAGCTTGATCAGCACACGACTGCGCGAAATGCCGGCCGCTTCGTACAGCGCGATCAGGTGGCGCGCCTTGGCGATGCTGGCTTCGGTGTCGAAGCTCAGGCGCGGATCGACTTCGGTCGACACCCGGCCGGGCACGTGCTTCAGGATTTCGCATCCGAAAGCGACGAACAGCCGGTCGATCGCGCCGGACAGATCTTCGCCGGCCGCCTTCGCCTGCGTAAGCGCGCCGTCGAGCAGCGGCCGGTAGCGGGCGTCCTGCGCCGACTTCAGCAGCAGCGACGGATTGGTGGTCGCGTCCTGCGGCTGCAGCCGGGCGATGGATTCGATGTCGCCGGTGTCGGCGACCACGGTGGAGTGCTGTTTCAGCGAGTCGAGATGCGTGGTCATGCGGAAGTCCGTAACAAGATCATGCGGCGGGGCTGGCAGTGTGCCACCCCCGGGGGCAGGTTTGGCGGGCCTTGCCTGTTTCGCGTATCGTGCGCCATCCCTGTTGCAGACCCTGGAGTGCCATGAAGCTGATGCCGGCGAGCTTCCGAACCCGCCTCATGCTGCTGTGCGGCGGGCTGGGCCTGCTCATCGGTCTGCCGGCCTATCTTTACATCAATCATGTGTACGCCCAGCGTCTGCTGGACGACCGCGGCGAAGCGCTGCATGAACAGGCGGTCGCGGTGGCGGCGGTGATCGCTGAAAATCTGAATGAGCGACGACGCGAGGTGGAACTGCTGTCGCGCACACCGCTGTTCCGGCATGCGCCGCTGGACAGCGTCGAGTTCCAACCCAGTCTGGAACGGCTGCAGAAGTCCTACCCGGCGTATTCCTGGATCGGTCTGACCGATGTCGATGGCGTTGTGCGCGCCTCCACCGCCGGCCTGCTGATGGGGGCCGACGTGTCGCAACGGCCCTGGTACACCGGCGGACGCAAGGGCCCGCATCTGGGTGATGTGCACGATGCGGTGCTGCTGAGCCGGCTGCTCAAGCCGGAGCCGGATGGTGCGCCGATCCGCTTCATCGATTTTTCGGTACCGGTACACGATGATGCCGGTCGCCTGCGCGGCGTGCTCGGCGCGCATGCCCACTGGCGCTGGGCGGGCGAAGTGCTGCAGGTACTCAAGCCGCGTGACGCCGAGAAGAGGGGGCTGGAATTCCTGATCGTGAATCGCCAGGGCCGGGTGATTCACCCGGAGCGTGACGCGATGGCGCTGCCGCTGGCCGAACGTCTGCAGGGCCAGCGTTTCGTGATCGACCGCTGGGGCAGCCAGACCGACTACATGGCCGCGCTGGCGCCGGTGCGAGAGATCGTTCCCGAAGCGCCGCTGGGCTGGCAGGTGGTGGTGCGCCAGCCGCTGGATACGCTGACCGCAGATGTGGCCGAACTGCGTCGCGCGGTGCTGCTGTTTTCGCTGCTGGCAGGCGGCACGCTGTGCATGCTGGCCTGGTGGGCTGCCGGCCGCCTGAGCCGCCCGCTCGAACGGCTGGCCTGGCTGGCGCGGAGGGTGGAACAGGGCGACGAATCGGCCGACCTTGCAATACGTGGTGGTGCGGTCGAGGTGGTGCATCTGGGGGCGGCGCTGCGCAGCATGGCGGCCACGCTGATCCATCGGCGCGAGGCGCTGGAAGCCAGCAATCTCGAACTCGAAGCACGGGTGGTGGAGCGCACGGCTGAATTGGCCCGTCTCAACGACGAACTGCGCGATCAGGCACGGCGCGATGCGCTGACCGGGCTGCCCAACCGACTGGCGGCCAACGAGCGCCTGCGCGAAGAATTCGTCCGGATGAAACGGATGCGTGTCGCTTACGCGGTGCTGGTACTGGACATCGACCACTTCAAGCGCATCAACGACACGCATGGTCACGCTGCCGGCGACGCGGTGCTGCGCCATGTGTCGGCCGTGCTGCGTGGTGCGCTGCGTGAAACCGACTTCATCGCCCGGTTCGGTGGCGAGGAGTTCCTCATCCTGCTGCCGGCGACGCCGCTGGCGGATGCCGCCACAGTGGGCGAGAAAGTGCGTGCGGTGATCGAATCCTCGCCGACCGAAGCGGTCGGTGCGGTCACGCTGAGCATCGGTCTGGCCATGGCTGATCCGATGCATCAGGACGAGGACGTTGCGGTGCGGGCAGCCGATGCGCTGCTCTACCAGGCCAAGTCGGCGGGCAGGAACCGGCTGGTCGGACCGAAGGCGGCCTGAAATTTCCTTGCAGATGCGCCCTTGAAATCGGAACAGGGCGCCACTACTATTAGCACTCGTTGGCAGTGAGTGCTAACACGGCGAAGCGCTGTGTCGCTTCGCCCCGGACATCGTCAAACGTCGCGACTGGGTTCGCGTCTTCAATCCTCAAGGAGTCATTGCATGAAAATCCGTCCGTTGCACGACCGCGTGCTGGTCAAACGTCTGGAAGAAGAGCGCAAGACCGCCTCGGGCATCGTGATTCCCGATTCCGCTACCGAGAAGCCGGATCAAGGCGAAATCATCGCCGTGGGCACGGGCAAGATCCTGGAAGACGGCAAGGTCCGTCCGCCGGCAGTCAAGGCCGGTGACCGCGTGCTGTTCGGCAAGTACGCCGGCCAGACCGTGAAGATCGACGGCGAAGAACTGCTGGTTCTGCGCGAAGAAGACATCGTGGCCGTGGTCGAGGCCTGAGCCTCCCCGTCGCTGCAACCCCTACATCGGAGAGATTAAATGCCTGCAAAGCAAGTCCTGTTTTCTGACGACGCACGCGCCAAGATCGTCAATGGCGTCAATGTGCTGGCCAATGCGGTCAAGGTCACCCTGGGCCCGAAGGGCCGCAACGTGGTGCTGGAGCGCTCGTTCGGCGCCCCGACCGTGACCAAGGACGGCGTGTCGGTTGCCAAGGAAATCGAACTGAAGGACAAGTTCGAGAACATGGGCGCCCAGCTGGTCAAGGAAGTCGCTTCCAAGACCTCGGACAACGCCGGTGACGGCACCACCACCGCGACCGTGCTGGCTCAGGCCATCGTGCGCGAAGGCTTCAAGTACGTCGCGGCCGGTTTCAACCCGACCGACCTGAAGCGCGGCATCGACAAGGCGGTTTCCGCCATCGTCGAAGAGATCAAGAAGATTTCGAAGCCGACCACCACCAGCAAGGAAATCGCTCAGGTCGGCTCGATCTCGGCCAACTCCGACAGCGATATCGGCAACATCATCGCTGAAGCGATGGACAAGGTGGGCAAGGAAGGCGTCATCACCGTCGAAGACGGCAAGTCGCTGAACAACGAACTGGAAGTGGTCGAAGGCATGCAGTTCGACCGTGGCTACCTGTCGCCCTACTTCATCAACAACCCGGACCGCCAGATCGCCGTTCTGGAAGCCCCGTTCGTGCTGCTGCACGACAAGAAGATCAGCAACATCCGTGATCTGCTGCCGGTGCTGGAACAGGTCGCCAAGGCCGGTCGTCCGCTGCTGATCATCGCCGAAGACATCGAAGGCGAAGCGCTGGCCACCCTGGTGGTGAACAACATCCGCGGCATCCTGAAGACCGTTGCGGTCAAGGCGCCGGGCTTCGGCGACCGCCGCAAGGCCATGCTGGAAGACATCGCCATCCTGACCGGTGGTACCGTGGTGGCCGAAGAAGTCGGCCTGTCGCTGGAAAAGGCCACGCTGCAGGATCTCGGCCAGGCCAAGCGCATCGAAGTGGGCAAGGAAGAAACGACCATCATCGACGGCGCCGGCTCGGAAGATGCCATCCAGGCTCGCGTTGCCAACATCAACACCCAGATCGACGCCGCCACCTCGGACTACGACCGTGAAAAGCTGCAGGAACGCAAGGCCAAGCTGGCTGGCGGTGTTGCGCTGATCAAGGTCGGTGCCGCGACCGAAGTCGAAATGAAGGAAAAGAAGGCCCGCGTGGAAGATGCGCTGCACGCCACCCGCGCTGCGGTGGAAGAGGGCATCGTCCCGGGCGGCGGCGTTGCGCTGCTGCGCGCTCGCGCCACCATCAGCGAACTGAAGGGTGAAAACCCGGATCAGGACGCCGGCATCAAGATCGTGCTGCGCGCGATCGAAGAGCCGCTGCGCCAGATCGTCGCGAACGCCGGTGACGAGCCGTCGGTCGTGGTGGCCAAGGTGCTGGAAGGCAAGGGCAATTTCGGCTACAACGCCGGCAACGGCACCTACGGCGACCTGGTTGAACTGGGCGTGCTGGATCCGGCCAAGGTGACCCGTTCCGCGCTGCAGAACGCCGCTTCGGTGGCCGGTCTGATCCTCACCACCGACGCGCTGGTCGCCGAACTGGCCGACGACAAGCCGGCCATGGGCGGCGGCATGCCGGGTGGCATGGGCGGCATGGGCATGGACATGTAATGTCCTTCCGGCCGCTGCGGCGGCCGGAGCCCGGTCAGCTGACCACGAAAGGCCCGCACTCAGGTGCGGGCCTTTTTTCGTCTACGCGGCGTGCAGGCATGGCGAAGGCAGACGCGATGGCCAAGGCGAGGTGGCCGGGTCGGCGCCGGTGAGGAAAAAACGGAGCGTGGTAAAGGCGGGAAGGGTGGCGCGCCAGAAAAATTGGTGGGGAGCACCCCGTGCAGGGGAAGGGTGCTCCCCGGGGCGTTCCGTGTAACCGGTGTGCCCCCGCGGACCAAAAGAAGAACAGCGCTGCGCAGACTATTCTTGAGCGCTTACATCTCCCTTACACTGACGCGCAGTGGGGTTATGCGGCCGGCGGTCGCAGCGCCCGGACGAACGCAGCAGACGTTCATGGAGGAGGCGGCCGCAAGGCCGGATTGCGATGCATATTCTGCTTGCCGAGGACGACCCGGTCATTTCGGATGCCGTGGTCAGGGCGCTGCGACGCGCCGGTTACGCGGTCGACAGCGTGGCCAGCGGCGGTGAAGCCGACGCTGCGCTGCACGGCCAGTCCTTCGATCTGGCCATCATAGACATCGGCCTGCCCAAGCTGTCGGGCATCGAGGTGATCAAGCGCATGCGGGCGCGCAAGTGCACGACGCCGGTGCTGATACTGACCGCGCAGGACGGCATCGATGACCGCGTGCGCGGGCTGGATGCCGGCGCTGACGATTACATGTGCAAGCCCTTCGCGCTGCCCGAGCTGGAGGCGCGGGTGCGTGCGCTGACCCGGCGCGGTACCGGCATGCCCACCCGCATCGAGGTCGGGGCGCTGGCCTATGACCAGACCGACCACGTGGCCAGCGTCAATGGTCAGCCGATCGAACTGTCGGCGCGCGAGACCGCGCTGCTCGAAGTGCTGCTGCTGCGCGCCGGCCGTCTTGTAAACAAGGAACAGCTGGTCGATCACCTGTGCGGCTGGGGTGAGGAAGTGAGCAACAACGCGATCGAGGTCTATGTGCACCGCCTGCGCAAGAAGATCGAGCACAGCGGCCTGCGCATCGTGACCCTGCGCGGTTTGGGCTACTGCCTGGAAAGACCGGATGCCGTCGCGTGACAAGCTGAAGCTGCGCCGTAACAAGTCCACTGGCGAGAAGACAGGCGAATACAACTCGCTGTTCGGCGAAATCCTCGACTGGATGCTCGCGCCACTGATGTTCGTGTGGCCGATCAGCATCGCCATCATCCACAACGTGGCGGACGACATCGCCCATGCGCCCTATGACAAGGTGCTCGGCGACAGCGTGTATGAACTGAGCCGGCAGGTGCGCTTCACGCCGGTCGGTGCCATCTTCGTCAAGCCGCCGCAGATGCGCGACCTGTTCCACATCGACGGCGAGGACATCATCTACTACCAGGTGCTGGGCGGTGCCGGCGAACTGCTGGCCGGCGACAGCGAAGTGCCGGACGTGCCGGATGATCCCAAGTGGAAGCCGGGCGAGCTGTACTACCGGGGCGGGCGCATCAACAACGAGGACGTGCGCATCGCCTACATGTTCCAGCCGGTCACCACCATTCCCGGCTCCTACGTGACGGTGCAGGTGGCGGAAACGCTGAACAAGCGCGAGGCGCTCACCTCGCGCATCCTGTCCGGCGTGCTGTTGCCGCAGTTCGTCATCATCCCGATCGCGGTGGTGCTGGTGTATTTCGGTCTGGGTCGCGGCCTGTGGCCGCTGAAGCGGCTGCAGGCGGTGATCGAGACCCGGCGGCCGACCGACCTGTCGCCGATCGATGTGCGGCGTGTGCCGGAAGAGCTCAGGCCGCTGATCCACGCGCTCAATGACATGATGCTGCGCCTGGAACTGAATCTCGCCGCGCAGCAGCGCTTCATCGCCGACGCCGCGCATCAGATGCGCACACCACTGACCGGGCTCAGAAGCCAGGCCGAACTGGCCCTGCTGGAACAGGATCCGGCGCAGATCCGTGCCTGCATGGAAAAGATACTGCTCAGTTCCACCAACGCGGCTCACCTGATCAACCAGCTGCTGGCGCTCGCGCGCGCCGAAGCCAGTTCGGAAAAGGTGCATGCGGTGGAGCGGGTCGAACTGAACGGACTGCTCGAAAGCCAGGTCGCCGACTGGGTGCCGGCCGCGCGCCGGCGTCATATCGATATCGGTTTCGAACGCGCGCACGTACCGCTGCATGTCGACGCCAATCCTGTTCTGCTGGGCGAAATGTTCAAGAACCTGATCGATAACGCGATCAAGTACACGCCGCACGACGGCATGGTGACGGTGAGGCTGAAGGCGGACATCCGCGCCATCGTCGAGGTCGAGGATTCCGGGCCGGGCATTTCTGCGGAAGACCGGCAGAGGGTGTTCGAGCGCTTCTACCGGGTGCTGGGCACTCAGGTCGAAGGATCGGGGCTGGGTCTGCCCATCGTCCGTGAAATCGCCGAACTGCACCGTGCCGAGGTGGAACTGCTTGACGCTCATCCGGCCGATGAACAGGGGCGCACCGGCCTCATCATCCGCGTGTCCTTCCCGCGCGTGATCGATGGCGCAGCAGTCGTGCCGCGTCAGATCTAGGGCTGTCTGCATGGAGAACGTCGAATTCCTGCTGCGGACCGTCGTGCTGCTGAAAGGGCTGAACGAACTGCTGCTGCTGACCGTGCTGGGGCAGGGCGCGCTGTGGCTGCTGGCCGGCACGGGTCGGGAGGGCAATCTGATCTACGCAGCATTCAGCCGCGTCGGCCGGCCGCTGTTCCGGCTCTGCCGGTGGCTGCTGCCGAGCTTCGTGCCGGACCGCTGGATTCCGCTGATGGCGGTCGCGTTTCTGCTGCTGATCGAGCTGATGCTCATCGTCGCCAAGGTGGTGCTGTTCGCACAGATGGCGGCGGTCTAGACGGGTGATCGGGCAGTGTTGGTGGGTGCGGATATTCGGAAACCCTTTGACAGACTTCCGATCAACGACTATTATCTTCGACTCACTTGGCCTGGTAGCTCAGTTGGTAGAGCAGCGGATTGAAAATCCGCGTGTCGGTGGTTCGATTCCGCCCCAGGCCACCAGATTTCCGGACGGCCCGCCTTCATGGCGGGCCGTTTTCGTTTGGTCTTCTGCTTCGTGCAGCATCTGCGCGACCACTTCCCACACCCGCTTCGTGTCTTCGCGCTTCGTCCGCTGCGCCATGCACACCGCCACAAACTCAGGGCGTTCCAACAGCACTGCCAGTGCTGCCGCCTGATCTTCGCCGGGTGCTGATCCGCCTGAGCGCCAGATGCTCACGGTGGCGCGAGAAATATTCAGAAGGCGAGCGATGTCCGCGTCATTGCGCGCAATGCGGCGGTCAATCAGTTCGTCCAGATAGCTGCTAACTGTTCGCACGGTTTCCTCCCGTCTGTATCTGCTTACCTGTTAGCAGGATAGGTTGTTTGAAGTTGCTTGACAAATTGTCAAAAGGTTTCTAACTTTGTTAGAAGTCTTTTTACAGTATGTCGTCATGACTCACGCCGGCCACCTCCGCATGATCGAAGACCTCGAGCGCCAGCTTTCGGCGCCGATGCCCGATCCTGTCCGCCGGTCGAAGAAACGACATTTGGACAAGGAGCTGGACCGCGCCCGCCGCGCCGGCTTCCACGCCCAGGCGATCCTGGACGCCCAGCGTCGCGGAAGGGGTTTCAAGTGATCGCCCTTCCGGTCTTCAGCTGGATCTTCATGCGCTGCTACGACTGCGCCTTCCTGTGGCGGGAAGCGCGTTTGTCGTACTTCGGCCGTGAATCACGCCCGGCCCTCTCCGGCATCTGCATCGAGTGCGGGTCCATCGAGACATTTGAGCGCGGTCGCGTCGCGCCGGGACCGTCGGGCACGGCCGGCGCGTCCGCGCCCCCCCCTGACTAATAGGGGGGGAACAGTCCAGTCACACCCCAAACCCCGCGCGGGAACATCCTGGAGGAGCAGACATGTTCGCTTCCGTTGAATCCCATTGGCCTCGCAACCGGCACGGCGAACGGTACGTGCTCGGGAAGAAGGGCGAAGAGTCTGTCGTTCTTGAAACCAGCGCTCGCGGTGACGGCAAAGCCTTCATCGACTGGCTGACCGTCACCTTCCCGGTCGCTGCCATCGACGCGAACAACGACTGGAACGTCCCGGAGTGTGCCGGTCAAGTTTTTTCGGACACACCGATAGGTTGTTTGATTGCCGATTGCTGCTCGAAGGCATTGGGTGGCAAGTTGCCCAGTTTTGAATGCAGGCGCACGCTGTTGTAGAAGCCGACGATG
>JBEQBZ010000026.1:0-44588 GCA_041639545.1 Methyloversatilis sp.
CAATCTGAGCCAGGATCAAACTCTTCAGTTTAATTCCCAAAACTCGTCAGAATTCACAGGTATAAGCTCTCGCTTAAAACCTTTGATTCGTATGAGCACTTCAATTTAGTTGTCATGCGATCAACCATCACCCCCAGTCACCCGGAAACGACAGCTACTCGCCATCTCAACCACAACGTGCCCACACCTATCGGCTGTTTGGTTTGTTAAAGAACGTTCGCTGCTGAGCAACGAGAGGTGCGCATTCTACGGATAATTTCGAGGTGGTCAACACTTTCGCCAAAGATTTTTGAAGTTTTCTTTTCAGCCCGGCAAGGACAATGCGAAAAGCATCAAACAAATCCTTTTGGATCAATGCCGACCCGAACCATCAACGGATGATCAGGCGTGCAAACTTTCTTTTGCCGACCTGCGCAACAACAGAAGAACCGGCGACAAGCACTCGCCCACGATCCGAAACCTTGTCGCCATCAAGGCGCACTCCGCCCTGGTCAATCATGCGCAGCGCCTCCGAAGTGGTCGCGGTCAGACCCGCGGCCTTCAGCGCCTGAGCGATCGAAATGCCTGCACCGGAGGTGTCCAGCAAGGTGTCTTCAAGGTCGTCCGGGATGCCGCCCTGCCGGAAGCGGGATTCGAAGTCGGCCAGCGCCGCCTCTGCGGCAGCCTGCCCATGGAAGCGTCCAACCAGTTCCTGCGCCAGCAGCACCTTCACATCCCGCGGATTGCGACCGCCAGCGATGTCCCGCCGGAAGGCGGCGATCTCTTCCGTACTGCGGAAGGACAGCAGGTTGTAGTAGCGCCACATCAGCTCGTCGGACACCGACATGACCTTGCCGAAGATTTCATTGGCCGGCTCGGACACGCCGATATAGTTGCCCAGAGACTTGGACATCTTGTTCACGCCATCCAGACCTTCGAGCAGCGGCATCATGAGCACCACCTGCTGCGGCTGGCCGTACTGCTTCTGCAGTTCCCGCCCCATCAGCAGGTTGAACCGCTGGTCGGTGCCACCCAGTTCGACGTCCGCCTTCAAGGCGACCGAGTCATAGCCCTGACAGAGCGGGTAGAGGAATTCGTGGATCGCGATCGGCTGGTTGCCGGAAAAGCGCTTTGCGAAGTCGTCGCGCTCCAGCATCCGCGCAACGGTGTGGCGCGACGCGAGGCGGATCATGCCGTCAGCGCCGAGTTCGTTCATCCAGGTCGAGTTGAACACGACCTGCATGCGCGAGGCGTCGAGAATCTTGCTGACCTGCGCGCGGTAGGTTTCCGCATTTTCAAGGACCTGCTCGCGCGACAGGGGCGGACGGGTCACGTTCTTGCCGGAGGGGTCACCGATCGCACCGGTGAAGTCGCCGATCAGAAAGAGGATTTCGTGCCCCAGGTCCTGGAAGTGCTTCAGCTTGTTCAGCAGCACCGTATGCCCGAGGTGCAGGTCGGGTGCGGTAGGATCGAAGCCCGCCTTGATGCGGAGCGGACGCCCCGTCTTCAGTTTTTCGATCAGATCCGCCTCGGGGAGCAGTTCCTCCACCCCGCGCTTGATCAATGCCAATGCCTTGTCGACTTCACTCATGACTGAATCCCGGATGACTGCGGCACTCACTGCGGCCGCGCACGAAGCGCAGGATGTTAGCGCATGCGACGGCCAGCACCGAAGCGGGGCGACCCGAGCATGAGCGAACTGTTCGTGGGACTGATGTCAGGCACCAGCCTCGACGGGGTGGACGCCGTGCTTGCGGACTTTCCGGAGGGACGCCCACGCGTTCTGGGCCACGCTCACCGCAGCTTTTCGCCGACGCTGCACGACACACTGCTCGCGCTGTGCCAGCCAGATGAAAACGAAATCGACCGCTCGCAACGCGCCGCCATCGAACTGGCTCATCTGTACGCCGATCTGACGCTCGCCCTTTTGGCATCCGCCGGTCAAGATCATGGCGCCGTGTCGGCCATCGGCTGTCATGGCCAGACCATACGGCACATGCCGGCGCTCGGATATACGGTGCAGCTGAACGCACCGGCCATACTGGCCGAGCGGACCGGCATCCGGGTGGTATCGGATTTCCGCGCCCGCGACATCGCTGCCGGCGGACAGGGCGCGCCGCTGGTGCCCGCCTTTCATGCCGATCTGTTCGGCGACGGAAAGAGGCGCGCCATCCTGAACCTGGGCGGCATGGCCAACCTGACCCTGCTGGCGCCGGACGAAGCAGTGAGGGGATTCGACTGCGGGCCGGCCAATGCGCTGATGGACACCTGGATCGCCGAACGGCTGGGGCGCGCCTACGACGCAGACGGTCGCTGGGCAGCCAGCGGACAGGTGGACACCGCGCTGCTGGAACACCTGCTCGCCCACCCCTTCTTTGCCCAGAAGCCGCCGAAGAGCTGTGGACGGGAGCAGTTCAACCTGCCCTGGCTTTACGCACACTTACCTGAACACCTGGTCGAGCAGGACGTCCAGGCGACTCTTGCGGAACTGACCGCGCGCTCAGTCGCACAAGCCCTGACTGACGCGGGCTTCCGGGCGGACGAGGTATTGGTATGCGGAGGCGGCGCCTACAACGGTCACCTCATGCAGCGGATCGCCGCCTGCACCGGCTGCACTGTCAGAAGCACCGCGCAAGAAGGCGTACCGCCCGAACAGGTCGAAGCACTGGCTTTCGCCTGGCTGGCCCGATGCACCGTCAAGGGCACACCGGGCAACCGGCCGGAGGTAACCGGAGCACGCGGACTGCGCGTGCTCGGCGCACTGTGGCCGGCCTGAACGGCCGCCCGATCAGACCGAGAAGGACGAACCGCAGCCGCAGGTCGACGTCGCGTTCGGATTCTTGATCACGAACTGAGCACCTTCCAGACCTTCGCTGTAATCGATCTCCGCACCGACCAGGTACTGGTAACTCATCGGGTCGATCAGCAGGGTCACGCCGTTCTTTTCGAGCGCGGTGTCGTCATCGTTGGTCACCTCATCGAAGGTGAAGCCGTACTGGAAGCCCGAACAACCACCGCCGGACACGAACACGCGCAGCTTCAGGTCGGGATTGCCCTCTTCGAGGATGAGCTCTTTCACCTTGGAGGCAGCGCTGTCGGTGAAGACGAACGGGAGCGGCATATCGGTCACTGCATTCATTTCAGTACTCCTGTCTAAAGCGGTGCCGGCCTCAGCTTGCGCTGGCCAGCTTCAATTCGACCGCGCGGGGCGCGGCCTCCTGATGTTCGAGTTGTCCCTTGACGATAGCACCAAGGTGAACTTCCAATCTGTTGTAGACAACATCGCCGGTAATTCGTGCCTGCGGCTGCAGCTCGAGAAATTCGGTCGACACGATGGGCCCCTGCACGCTGCCGTTGATCATGGCGTGGGTGACCGTGACAGCGCCCTCGATTCGCGCGTGTTCGCTCAGCACCAGCGTACTGGGCTCGTTGTCGTCGGCGCGAACGTTGCCGATGACCTCACCATCGATGCGCAAGCCGCCACGGAACTGGATATCTCCATTCACACGAGTGCCGGCACCGATCAGGCTGTCGATGCGCTTGCTGGGTTTTTCAGGTTTCTTGCCGAACATCGGTGAGCTCCATCGCTATCGGCGCTCAGGGAGAAGCGGTTGCCCGCGCCCTGATCTGCCCGTCCTGCAGGAAGCGCGCCTCGACCGAAAGCAGCCGGGCGCCCTGAGGCAGCGCGAAAACACCATCCACGCGCTGAAAGTGCCGGAAAGTCAATCGGTTGCCTTGCCCTCCCGCTTCCGGCGAGACAGCGATGGTAGCACCCTGCCCACCACGGTCAATCGTCGCCACGATCTGAAACACGCCCCGAACATCGGTTTCGGTCTTGCCTCCGACACGTGCAACCAGCATGCGGTACCGGTAGCGCCCCGCCTCCCCCGCATCGGGCTCGACCGCGAGACGATTGATGCGGAAACCGGACTCGAGGCCGGTGCTACCGCTGCCGGCGAGACTTTCGAACATCAGCATGTCTTCCCGCAGCCTGGCGTTGTCGGATTCCAGCGAGCGGATACGGGCCGCAAGCTGCTCCTGTGCAGCGCGCTCTATCTGCAGCGTGCTGTGAGCAGAATCGGCCTGCTGCCGCGCGCTGATGAGCTCGGTCTCCAGCACGGCCAGCTTTTCCCGCAATGCGCCCACCTCGCTCTGCATGCCCCCGACATCCAGCCCGGACCAGCCGCGGCCGGCATCATAGAAACCGCGCGCAATCAACACGACAACCAGTGAAAGCAGCGCCATGACCACCAGCCGCATCCACCACGGTGCGTGCGAGCGGATCGCGACCCGCCGCGCGGCGATGCCGTGACGAAAGCGCCAGCGGCGCGCCCTCAGGGCAAGACCGGAACGAGCTCTAGCCCACACGACTCGGCGAATCCGAACATCAGGTTCATGTTCTGCACCGCCTGACCGGCCGCGCCCTTCACCAGATTATCGATGACCGACAGCACCACCACCGTATCGCCGCCTTGCGGACGGTGCACCGCGATACGGCAGTTGTTGGACGCCCGTACCGATCGGGTTTCCGGATGACTGCCGGCCGGCAGCACATCGACGAAGCGTTCGCCGCGATAACGGTTTTCGAACAGTGCCTGCAGATCGCAATCCTTGGTGAGGCGGGCGTATAGCGTCGCGTGGATGCCGCGGATGAGCGGCGTCAGGTGGGGCACGAAAGTCAGGCCAACTTCTTCGCCGGCAACGGCAGCCAGACCCTGCCGAATTTCCGGGAGATGGCGATGGCCCGGCACACCGTAGGCCTTGAAATTGTCACCGGCCTCGGCGAACAGCGTGTGGACCTCGGCCTTGCGACCGGCGCCCGACACGCCGGACTTGGCATCCGCGATCAGAGAGGCTCGATCCACTACGCCAGCCTCGATCAGCGGAATGAAGCCCAGTTGCACAGCGGTCGGGTAGCAACCGGGATTGGCCACCAGCTGCGCCGACCTGACCTGTTCGCGATTCACTTCCGGCAAACCATAGACAGCACCCTTGAGTACTTCGGGGCAGGCATGCGGCATGCCGTACCACTTTTCCCAGGACGCCTCATCCTTCAGGCGGAAATCCGCCGCCAGATCGATCACCTTCACCCCGGCATCAAGCAGCGCCGGCACCTGTTGCATGGCGATGCCGTTTGGCGTGGCAAAGAACACCGCATCGCACTGCTCGAGCCCGGCCTGCGCCGGGTCGGAGAACGCCAGATCGACGTGGCCACGCAGGCTGGGGAACATGTCCGACACCGGACGTCCGGCATCGCCCCGAGAGGTGATCGCCGCCAGTTCGACCTCCGGATGACGCGCCAGCAGGCGCAGCAATTCAACACCGGTGTATCCGGTACCGCCGACGATGCCCACCCTGATGCCCACTTCGATTCCTCCTGCGATGTAACGCGCTCCGGACAACCCTGACCAGACGCGAAAAGACGGAATGATGCCAGAAAAGAAAAAGGCCGCCTGAAAGGCGGCCTTTTCCGTGCGCCGGGGCGCAGCGTATCAGCGCTTCGAGAACTGCTTGCGACGACGCGCCTTGTGGAAGCCGACTTTCTTACGTTCGACTTCGCGGGCATCGCGGGTCACGAAACCTGCCTTGCTCAGCGCGGGCTTCAGATTCGCGTCGTAATCGATCAGAGCGCGGGTGATGCCGTGACGCACCGCACCTGCCTGACCCGATTCGCCGCCACCGGTGACATTCACCAGAATGTCGAAAGTGTTGACATGCTCGGTCAGCTCGAGCGGCTGACGCACGACCATGCGGCCGGTTTCACGCGAGAAGAACTCATCGACCGGCTTGTCATTGACGACAAACGCGCCTTTGCCCGGACGGAGGAACACACGGGCAACTGCGGTCTTGCGACGGCCGGTGCCGTAGTAGTAATCAACTTTGAATGCCATGACCGTTCCGTCCTCAGATGTCCAGAGCCTTGGGCTGCTGCGCGGCGTGCGGATGCTCGGCGCCGGCGTAGCACTTCAGCTTCTTGATCATCGCGTAGCCGAGCGGACCCTTGGGCAGCATGCCCTTGACGGCCTTCTCCAGCACGCGCGCCGGGAAGCGCTGCTGCAGCTTGGTGAAATTGGTTTCGTAGATACCGCCCGGGTAGCCCGAATGGCGGTAGTACTTCTTGTCCTGTGCCTTGTCACCGGTCACGCGGAGCTTGTCCACGTTCACGACCACAATGTAGTCGCCGGTATCAACGTGCGGGGTAAACACGGGCTTGTGCTTGCCGCGCAGACGGCGTGCGATCTCGCTGGCGAGGCGCCCGAGTACCTTGTCAGAGGCATCGACAACGTACCAGTCGCGCACGACTTCATGCGGCTTGGCTGAAAAGGTTTTCATCTCGAACGTCCTGTGATTCTGGGCGAGATCGCCCAAAAGCCCGCGAATGTAACTCGCGATATTGAGCGTGTCAATCCCCGGAAGACAACAAAAAAAGCGCGACTCCTGGGAGTCGCGCTGAATCCACACCAAAGGAGGAGGGTGGAGGAGACACCTGCGGCGGGCCCCGCTTGAAACGCAACCCGCGAAAACTTGATTCGATTATTGCCGAGCACCCCGCCAAAATCAAGATTTTTTTGCATCGCACAAGAAAACCAGCATCCAGTTCTGTCTCATACACCCCGGCGACATGCCGGACTATGTCCTTTCAAATCATGTGGATATACATCAATCTCTTTCACAAGCTTTTGATGTACAAACGTTCATTTCCCTAAAAAAGGGCCGAGCTCGACGCAGACTGCGGCAACGCAACACACGAACCGCACCCGGCAGCGCACAGCGCGCGATTACAATCGCGCTTCGCCAAACGAGGGTGCTGCAATGGAATGCGTGGTCAAGTGGGTCGACAACATGAGCTTCCTGGCCGAAACCGGCTCAGGACACGTGATCAATATGGACGGTGCGCCGGAAGCCGGGGGGCGCAATCTGGCACCTCGTCCGATGGAACTGCTGCTCGCCGGAACCGGCGGGTGCACCGCCTTTGACGTAGTGCTCATTCTGAAGAAGGCTCGCCAGCAGATCGAAGGCTGCGAAGCATCGATCAAGGCAGAGCGTGCCAGCGAAGACCCGAAGGTGTTCACCCGCATCAATTTCCACTTCAAGGTGAGCGGCCGCGGACTGAAGCCAGAGGCAGTGGAGCGGGCAATTCACCTGTCGGCCGAGAAGTACTGCTCCGCCTCCATCATGCTGGGCAAGACCGCCAACATCGAACACACCTGGGAAATCGTGGATACGGCAGCCTGAGCGGCACGGCCGGAGCCCGAACCGGGCGCTGCAAAATTCAGATGTAGTAGGCAACCCCGGTCATCACGCGCGAAGCGGCCCGCATCGCGAAACGCACCGGCACCGGCAGTTCGGCCGCCCCGAGTCGCTCCGCAGCATGTGCGTGCTCACGCTCGTCCTGTCGCATCTGTTCCAGAATGCGCCAGGACTTCTGGTCCGCAAGCGGAAGCCGGTCAAGATGGCTCTGCAGATGAGCCTCGACCTGCTTTTCGGTTTCCGCCAGGAAACCCAGATTCCACTTGTCCCCCACGATCCCGGCGGTGACACCGATTGCCAGCGCACCGCCATACCAGAGCGGATTGAGCAGGCTGGGACGGCTGCCCAGTTCGGACATGCGTGAGGCCGTCCAGTTGAGGTGCTCGGTCTCTTCGACCGCAGCGTGGCGCAACGCTTCGCGCGCCGACGGATCACGGCACGTCAGCGCCTGCCCCTGATACAGCGCCTGGGCGCAGATTTCGCCGACGTGATTCACCCGCATCAGGGCGCCGACCTGGCGGCGCTGCGCCTCGTCGAGCTCGGCTTCGGGAAGTTCGGCGCCCGGCAGCGGCCGCGTGGTCCGTGCCGGTGCGGCCAGCGTACGCAGGGCACGGTCGAATTCGGTAATCAGGCGGTCAAGCATGATGGCAATCCGGAAGACGGTGATTCATCGATAGCCGGTGAGTGGCGTGCCGGTACGGACATTGAAACTGTCAGACAGCACTTCAAGAATGCGGTGCGGCTCCATCGCCACACCAGCCAGGCAGAGGTAGTCTGAGTAAAGCATGAACGCGTAGGAATTGAGCCGGTTGCCGCCGCCTATCGGTAGCCAGCGGCTGCCACGGGTTGCACTCCACTCCCCGTTCCTTTGCAGCGTCGCGTAGAGGCGGCGTTCGCCGGTACCGCAGCGTATGCCCTCAGCCGAAATGTTCTCGGTCCCGCTGGGCGACACCACACGCGAAACGAAACGGACCGCTCCGTCGTTGCCGATGCTGAGCAGCTCGCGAGCGATGTAGTAACGGTTGCGAGTCTGCGCATTCAGGTAGTACTCACGCCAGTCGACCCGTGGCGGCATCGGCGGAATGACGTAATCATCCTCCTTCACCTTGGACGGATCCCTTTCCTCGCCTCGGAAGGGCTCGGGGCTTTGCCAGTTGGTGATCTGGGCGGATACAACGCCGGTCGACAAAGCCAGCAGCAGTGCGACCATCGGCCGCGCAGGGTGGAAATCCATTTTCATACAGGCAGCAGATCGGCACACAGCGCAGTACGGACCTCCTGCGGCAGCGCGCCGGATCTCGCCCGATAGTGCGCGTGATCCACCCCCGCTGACAGTGCCGCGCCCGCTGCGAGCGACCTTCTCATTTCATCCGTCAGTTCGAATCTCAAAAAATGTACCGCCGAAGTCCTGCCCGTGTCGCTGCGCGGAAGATCTTCGTCGGCAATCGCATGCACCGGTACATAGCCATCGACCTGCAGCCAGACCGCGTGTTCAACGCCGGCCAACCGGGCCAGCCATTGGCGACGCTGCAGTGCGTCATCGTAACCGATGAGCATGCTTGCCTTCAGATTGCCGCCGTCCGGCACCAGCGGGGCGTAGGCCGCAATCTCTGCACGAATGCCCTCCTCTTCGAAAATGCGCTCGATCCGGAGCATTTCCTGTATCTGGTAACGCACGGTCAGCACATCCTCGAACTGCAGCACGACATGGTCACCAAGCGCCACCGTGCGCGCCTTCTTGTGCGCGATCACCCGGCTGCGGAAAACCGGTCGCTCGCGTGCGTACTGCTCAAGACTGAGCAGGCCGTCGCGCAGCTTGGTCGGCAAGGTCGGGGCTCCCAGCGTACTCAATCGAGCAACTCGTCCAGCGCGCGCTTGAACCGGTTGGCGTGCGAGCGTTCTGCCTTGGCCAGCGTTTCGAACCAGTCCGCCACCTCGTCAAAACCTTCCTCTCGCGCGGTGCGTGCCATCCCCGGGTACATGTCACTGTACTCGTGCGTCTCGCTGGCGATCGACGCTTTCAGATTGTCACGCGTACTGCCTATCGGCAGGCCGCTGACCGGATCGCCACAGTGTTCGAGGTATTCCAGATGTCCATGCGCGTGGCCGGTTTCGCCTTCCGCGGTCGAACGGAATACGGCTGCCACATCACTCTGACCCTCGATGTCGGCCTTGGCAGCGAAATACAGATAACGCCTGTTCGCCTGTGCTTCGCTGGCGAATGCCTCCTTCAGATGAGCTTCGGTTCGGGATCCCTTGAGCGACATCGTCATCTCCTCCGGCCGGTCGTGCAACGGGGCGCACACGACCCATTGCCCAAGGATATCCCCGGCCACTCAGGAAGACGAGTGCGAGTGCAGCGGATCGATCGTGTCAGCGGCGGGCGGCGCAATGGTCTGCTGCTCCCCCTCCGTCCCGGCCGAACGCGAGGACGCACCGCGAGGACGCGCCGGGCGGAAAGCCAGCCTCGCCAGTTCGGTCAGTGCCTGCTGATAGACCTGCCGCTTGAACTCGATCACCGAGTCGAGCGGTATCCAGTAGTCGTTCCAGCGCCAGGCATCGAACTCCGGATGGTCTGTGGCGCGCAGACAGACGTCACAATCGCGCCCCACCATCCGCAGCAGATACCAGATCTGCTTCTGGCCACGATAGGCGCTGCGCCATTCACGCCTCACCCAGTTGCGCGGCACGTCGTAACGCAGCCAGTCGCGGGTGCGGCCGACAATGCGCACGTGCTCCGGACGCAAACCCAGTTCCTCCCAGAGCTCCCGGTACATCGCCTGCTCTGGCGATTCACCGTGGTTGATGCCGCCCTGCGGAAACTGCCAGGCGTGTTCGCCTATGCGCTTGCCCCAGAAGACCTCGTTGCGCGCATTGATCAGAATGATGCCGACGTTCGGGCGGTACCCTTCCCGGTCGAGCATGGTTGGACCTGCTTGGTGAAATTTTCCACGGATTCTTCCACATTTCGGGGCTGAATTGAAGCGAGGCAGCCAGTCGGGGCCGACGCACGCGAAACCGCTAGAATCATGGGTTTATTGACCGATCCGCAGCGGACGCCGACTTTTCATGCACGCCAGCAAATTCTTCATTTCCACGCTCAAGGAAGCGCCCTCCGACGCCGAGGTCGTATCGCACAAGCTCATGACCCGCGCCGGCATGATCCGCAAGCTCGCCGGCGGCATCTACAACTACATGCCGATGGGCCTGCGGGTGATCCGCAAGATCGAGGGCATCATCCGCGACGAAATGAACCGCGCAGGCGCCATCGAACTGCTGATGCCGCTGATCCAGCCGGCCGAGCTGTGGCAGGAAACCGGCCGCTGGGACAAGATGGGCCCGGAAATGCTGCGGGTGAAGGACAGGCACGATCGCGACTTCATCATCCAGCCGACCTCGGAAGAGGTGGTGACCGACATCGCGCGCGCAGAAATCCACAGCTGGCGCCAGCTGCCCAAGAATTTCTATCACATCCAGACCAAGTTCCGCGACGAGCGCCGGCCGCGCTTCGGTGTGATGCGCGGCCGCGAATTCACGATGAAGGACGCCTACTCCTTCGACCGTGACGACGAAGCCGCTGGCCGCAGCTACGACATCATGTTCGATGCCTACATGCGCATCTTCCGTCGCCTGGGCCTCGAGTTCCGTGCGGTCGCGGCCGACACCGGTGCCATCGGCGGTTCACGCAGCCACGAATTCCAGGTGATCGCAGACACCGGCGAGGACCTGATCGCCTGGTGCCCGGATTCCGTCTACGCCGCCAACATCGAACTGGCCCAGGCCAGTGCGCTGATCGCCGAACGCGCCGCGCCGGCCCAGGCGCTCGCGAAGGCGCCCACGCCGGGTACCGTCCGCTGCGAGGATGTCGCCACCCTGCTCGCCCTGCCGCTGGACCGCACGGTCAAGTCCATCGTGCTGGCGACCGATAAGGAAGGCAAGACCGAGCTGTGGCTGCTCATGCTGCGTGGTGACCACGAACTGAACGAAGTGAAGGCATCGAAGCTGGCCGGCCTGAAGGAAGGCTTTCGCTTCGCGACCGAAGCGGAAATCGTCGAGCACTTCGGCTGCAAGCCGGGCTATCTGGGCCCGGTTGGCCTGAAGAAACCGGTGCACGTGATCGCCGACCTGACGGTGGCCAACATGAGCGATTTCGTCACCGGTGCGAACGAGGTGGATGCCCACCTGACCGGCGTGAACTGGGGCCGCGACCTGCCGGAACCTGAGGCGGTGGCCGATCTGCGCAACGTGGTCGAAGGCGACCCGTCACCGGACGGCAAGGGCCGGCTGGCCATCCAGCGTGGCATCGAGGTGGGCCACGTGTTCTTCCTCGGCACCAAGTATTCGGAAGCGATGAACTGCACCTATCTCGATGAAACCGGCAAGCCGCGCACCATGGTGATGGGCTGCTACGGCATCGGCGTGACCCGTCTGGTCGGCGCCGCGATCGAACAGAACCACGACGAGCGCGGCATCATCTGGCCGCAGTCGATCGCGCCGTTCGAAGTGGTGATCTGCCCGGTGGGCTGGAGCAAGTCGGAACAGGTCCGCGAAACCGCCACCCGTCTGTACGACGAGCTGACCGCGGCCGGCTTCGACGTCATGCTCGACGACCGCGACGAGCGGCCGGGCGTGATGTTCGCCGACTGGGAACTGATCGGCGTGCCGCACCGGATCACGGTGGGCGAGCGCGGGCTGAAGGAAGGCGTGATCGAGTACCAGAACCGGCGCGACGCAGCGGCGCAGAAGGTGGCGCCGGACGCGGTGCGCGCACTGCTCGGCGAGCCGGCCTGAAAATGAAGCACCTGACTGCGACCGTCGCACTTGCGCTGGCCCTGGTGGCCGGCAGTGCGCACGCGTCGCAGCAGTACGAACCGCTGGCCGACAGCGTGCGCGCGGCACTGCACCTTGCCATCAGCGACCGCGCCGCGCCCGACCTGCCGGCCTTCTCGTCACCACAGAGGCAGATGTGGTTGCGCACGATGTCGGACCGTCTGGCGAAACGGATGCCGGACGAAGCCGGGCGCATGGAATTCCTGAAAACCGTGCATTACGAAGCCACCCGCGCCGGCCTTGACCCGCAACTGGTGCTCGGTCTGATACAGGTCGAGAGCGGCTTCCGGAAGTACGCGCTGTCCAGCGCCGGCGCGCGCGGCTACATGCAGGTGATGCCGTTCTGGATCAAGCTGATCGGCAGCGAGGAGAGCAACCTCTTCCACCTGCGCACCAATCTGCGCTTCGGCTGCACCATCCTCCGCCACTATCTGGACATCGAGAAGGGCAACCTCTTCCGCGCACTGGGCCGCTATAACGGCAGCCTGGGCAAGGCGGAATACCCGAACATGGTGCGCGGCGCCTGGGAACGCCACTGGTCGTGGCCGGAAATGACCGCGGCCAGCAATCCCTGATCAGCCGCCCGACAGCAGGCGCCACTCGGTCACTCGCGCCACCAGCTCGGCCAGCGAGCCGGCGCGCATCTTGTCCATCACCCGCGCGCGGTGCTGTTCCACCGTCTTGCTGCTGATGCCCAGACCGGTCGCGATGTCGGCGTTCGACGCGCCCGCCACCACCCGCTCCAGCACCTCGCGCTCACGCGGCGTCAGCGCCGCCAGCGCATCGCCGATCTGCTGCTGCCGGCGACGACGGGCCTCGGCATCCGCCGCCCGGGTGAGCGCCTCCGCCACCCGCAGCCGCAGCACGCCCACCTCGATCGGCGCCACCAGAAAATCCAGCGCGCCACCCCGCATTGCACGCACCGCATCGGCCACCTCGCAGGGGCCGGACACGAAAATGCGGAAGGCCCGGTGGCCGATGGCGCGCAGGCTGTCCTGCACCGGCTGGCCGTCCGGCCCGCGCAGCGAAGCTTTCAGCACGATGCAGGCGGCGCGATCCAGCGATTCGCGCTCCTGCAGCAGCCCAGCCACACCTGGAAAGCCGCGCACATCGGCGTCGAGCACCGACAGCGCCTGACACAGCGCGCGACGCATGGACACGTCATCGTCCAGCACGCATACCAGCGGACGCGCCATCGCGTCGCGCTCCGCGACCGATCAGCGCATGCCGGGCAGCATGCCCTTCATGCCGCGCATCATCTTCTGCATGCCACCCTTGGAGAACTGCTTCATCATTTTCTGCGTCTGCTCGAACTGGGTCAGCAGGCGATTCACTTCCTGCACCGAGGTGCCGGAGCCGGCCGCGATGCGGCGCTTGCGGTTGGCCTTGATCAGTTCGGGCTTGCTGCGCTCGGCCGGCGTCATCGAATTGATGATGCCTTCGATGCGACGGATCGCCTTGTCGTCGGCGCCGCCCTGCATCTGCTGCGCGGCACCGGCGAACTGGGCCGGCAGTTTGTCCATCAGCGCCGACAGCCCGCCCATCTTGCGCATCTGCGCGATCTGGGTCTTGAAGTCGTTCAGGTCGAAGCCCTTGCCGCTCTTGAGCTTCTGCGCGAATTCCTTGGCCTGGTCCTCATCAACCTGGCGGCGCGCCTCCTCGACCAGGCCCATGATGTCGCCCATGCCGAGAATGCGCGACGCCATGCGCTGCGGATGGAATTCTTCCAGCCCGGTCAGCTTTTCGCCGACGCCGGCAAACTTCAGCGGCGCACCGGTCACATGGCGCACCGACAGCGCGGCACCGCCGCGTGCATCCCCATCGAGCTTGGTCAGCACCACGCCGGTCAGCGGCAGCGCGTCCTTGAAGGCCTTGGCGGTATTGACCGCGTCCTGGCCCAGCATCGCATCCACGACAAACAGCGTTTCGATCGGATTCAGCGCCTGATGCAGCGCGCGGATTTCATCCATCATCGCCTGATCGATCGCAAGGCGACCGGCGGTATCGACCAGCAGCACGTCGAAGTAGCGCGTCTTCGCGAACTCGACCGCGGCGCGGGCGATATCGACCGGTTTCTGGTCCGGCGTGGACGGGAAGAATTCGGCACCGGCCTGGCCGGTGACCGTACGCAGCTGTTCGATGGCGGCCGGACGATAGACGTCGCAGGACACCGTCAGCACCTTCTTTTTCTGCGTTTCCTTCAGCCATTTGGCCAGCTTGCCCACCGTGGTGGTCTTGCCCGCGCCCTGCAGGCCGGCCATCAGCACGATGGCCGGCGGCTGGGTGGCGAAGTTGAGGCTGGCGGTGGCGCCGCCCATCAGCGCCGCCAGTTCGTCGTGCACCACGCCGACCAGCGCCTGGCCCGGCGTCAGCGAGCCGACCACCTCCTGACCGACCGCCTTTTCGCGGATGCGCGCGACCAGGTCCTTCACCACGGGCAGCGCGACGTCTGCCTCGAGCAGGGCCATGCGCACCTCGCGCAGCATGTCCGAAATGTTCTCGTCGGTCAGACGGGCCTGCCCGCGCAAGGTCTTGACGACCTTGGCGAGCCGTTGGGTAAGGTTGTCCAGCATGGGAGAGCGGCAAGCGCCTTGGGTTAAACTGAGGTCAATGATTCTAATCGAACTGCTTCCTTCCGCCCTGTATGCGGCGCTGGCGTTCTGGTTCATGCGCCCGGCGGCAGACGGCCGGCGCACCGGCGCCACCGCGCTGCGTACCAGTGCGCTCGCGGTGACACTGCTGATACACGCCACGGTGCTGGCACAGCAGATCTTCCCCGATGGACGCATGCGCTTCGGCGCCGGCGACGCGCTGGCGGTGATGACCTGGCTGGCGCTGGTGTTCTTCTGGGTGGAGAGCCTGTCGTCACGGCTGGACGGCCTGCACATGCTGGCGCTGCCTGCGGCCGCGCTGTGCGCCGCGGTGCCGGTCATCTGGCCGGGCCGGCACGACATCGGCAATGCCGACACCCTGCTGTTCCGCGCCCATTTCGTGATGGCGATGACCGCCTACAGCCTGTTCACGCTGGCCGCACTGCACGCCATGCTGATGTCGGCGGTCGAGCGCAACCTGCACCGCGGACGGCTGATCCGGCTGCTGGACAACATGCCGCCGCTGCTGGTGATGGAAGGCCTGCTGTTCCGTCTGATCACCCTCGCCTTCGTGCTGCTGACCGCGACGCTGGTGACCGGCATCGCCTTCTCGGAACAGGTATTCGGCAAGCCGCTTTCGTTCAACCACAAGACCGTGTTCGCGCTGCTGGCCTGGCTGGTATTCGGCACGCTGCTGGCCGGCCGCCATTTTCGTGGCTGGCGCGGGCGGCTGGCGCTGCGCTGGACACTGGGCGGATTCTTCACGCTGCTGCTCGCCTACATCGGCACTCAGTTCGTGCTCGAAGTCGTGCTGGGGCGCGGCTGACACCCCATGGATGAAATACCGCTCTCCACCCAGTTGATCGTGCTGGGTGTGCTGCTGGTGCTGTCGGGGTTCTTCTCGATGGCGGAAACGTCGATGATGGCCGCCAACCGTTTCCGGCTCAAGGCGGCCGCCCAGGCGGGGTCGCACGGCGCCCAGCGGGCACTGGACCTGCTGGCCCAGACCGACAAGCTGCTGGGCGTCATCCTGCTGTTCAACAACCTGATCAATGCTGCGGCAGCGACGCTGACCGGCGTGATCGCGATCGACCTGTTCGGCGACGGCGAACTGGCGCTGGGCATGGGCACCCTGCTCATCACCTTCATGATTCTGGTGTTCTCGGAGATCACGCCCAAAGTGGTGGGCGCCGGCTACGCCAACGCAATCGCCCCGATCGTGGCCTTCGTACTGACACCGCTGCTCAAGGTGTTCTACCCGGTGGTCTGGACAGTGAATCTGTTCGTGTCGGCACTGCTGAAGATCACGCGACTTCAGCCGGGCGGAGCCGAAGAAGGGCAGACTCTGTCGGCGGAAGAACTGCGCGCCCTGATGACCGAATCCGGGCATTTCATTCCGGCCGCCCACCGGCGCATCCTGATCAATCTGTTCGAACTGGAAGATGTGACGGTCGAGGACGTGATGACGCCGCGCAGCCAGATCGAGGCGATCGATCTGGAACAGCCGCTGGAGGTGATACAGCATCAGATCGCGACCAGCCACCACGGCCGGGTGCCGGTGTTCGAGGGCGATCTCGACCGGGTGCTGGGCGTGCTGCCGCAGCGGCGGGTCGTGAGCGCGCTGTCAGCCGGTGAACTGGACCAGGACGAAATCCGCGGCCTGCTGACCAAACCGTATTTCGTGCCGGCCGCGACGCCACTCTACAGCCAGCTGCAGTTCTTCCAGGAAAACCGGCAGCGGCTGGCACTGGTGGTCAATGAATATGGCGAGGTCGACGGCCTGGTCACGCTGGAAGACATCATCGAGGAAATCGTCGGCAAGTTCACCACCGGCCAGCCCGGCAGCACACAGAGCCTGGGCTGGAACGAGGACGGCAGCGTCATCGTCGATGGCGGGCGCAGCCTGCGGGAACTGAATGGCAAGCTGGGCCTCAACCTGCCGCTGCACGGGCCGAAAACGCTGAACGGGCTGGTGCTTGAGCATCTGCAGGACATTCCGGAATCCGGCCTGTCGGTGCGCATCGGCACGGTCGCGATGGAAATACTGCATACCGAAGATCGCATGGTGCGCAGCGTCCGGCTGTTCAGACCTGCGGACGGGAACTGACACCGCTCAGGTTGCGGCCGGACAAACCGTTTACAGATCAAGCCCGAATCGTCATCATCGAAGACGCTACTTCAACACCGACCTCGTCCTTTTCAACACATCATGGCCGCCACCGCCAAAACCGCACTGTCGGGCCTCGCCCGCGCACTGGCGCAGAGCGGGCGGCTGACCGAAACAGAAGCGGAAACCCTTTCCCGCGAAGGCGCACAGTCCGGCAACGGCTTCATCGGCCAACTGGTGGCCAGCGGCAAGATGAGTGCGCGAGACGCTGCGGCCTTTGCGTCTGAAACCTTCGGCTACCCGCTGCTCGACCTCGGCCAGTTCGAAGCCGACCAGTTCCCTCCGGACGCCATCGACAAGAAGCTGATGCGCACCCACAAGGTGCTGGCGCTGAAGAAGCGCGGCAACCGGTTGGCCGTTGCGATCGCCGATCCGTCCAATCTGCGGGCGATAGACGAAATCCGTTTCCAGACAGGCCTGCAGGTCGACCCGGTCGTGGTGGAAACCGACAAGCTTGGCGCGCTGGTGGACAAGCTTTCGGAAACCGTCGAAAAGACGCTGGAATCGCTGTCTTCGGTTGAGTTCGACTTCGACGGCGACATGGCGCCGGAAGAGGACAGCACAGCCAGCAATGACGCTCAGGTCGAGATCGACGACGCGCCAGTGGTGCGCTTCATCCAGAAGATCCTGCTCGACGCGATCAACGAAGGCGCGTCTGACGTCCACTTCGAGCCCTACGAGAAGTACTACCGGATCCGCTACCGCACCGACGGCGTGCTGCGCGAGATCACCCAGCCACCACTGGTGCTGCGGGAGAAGATCGCGTCTCGCATCAAAGTCATATCCCGGCTCGACATTTCGGAGAAGCGGGTACCGCAGGACGGCCGGATGAAATTCGTGCTGTCCAAGACCAAGGCGATCGACTTCCGGGTCAGCACGCTGCCCACGCTGCACGGCGAAAAGATCGTGATGCGTATCCTCGATCCCAGTTCGGCCATGCTGGGCATCGACGCGCTGGGCTACGAGCCTGAGCAGCGCATGGCGCTGATGAATGCGATCGAGCGACCGTACGGCATGATTCTGGTGACCGGCCCGACCGGCTCCGGCAAGACGGTGTCGCTGTATACCTGCCTGAACCTGCTGAACAAGGCGGGCGTGAACATTTCAACCGCGGAAGATCCGGCGGAAATCAATCTGCCGGGGATCAACCAGGTCAATGTGAACGACAAGGCGGGCCTCACCTTTGCGGCGGCCCTGAAGTCTTTCCTGCGGCAGGATCCGGACATCATCATGGTGGGTGAAATCCGTGATCTGGAAACGGCCGAGATCTCGATCAAGGCCGCACAGACCGGTCACCTGGTGCTGTCCACGCTGCACACCAACGACGCGCCGACCACGCTGGACCGCATGCGCAACATGGGCATCGCGGCCTTCAATATCGCGTCCAGCGTCATATTGATCACCGCACAGCGGCTGGCCCGGCGGCTATGCTCCTGCAAGCAGCCGATGAACATTCCGGTCGAGGCACTGCTGGAAGCCGGCTTCACCGAAGCCGACGTGGACGGCAGCTGGCAGCCCTACGGGCCTGTAGGCTGCGAGCGCTGCAAGGGCAGCGGTTACAAGGGCCGGGTCGGCATCTACCAGGTGATGCCGATCTCGGACGAGATTGCGCATATCATCATGACCAACGGCAACTCGATCGACATCGCCCATCAGGCACGCCGCGAAGGTGTGAAGGATCTGCGCCAGTCAGGTCTGCTGAAAGTCCGACAGGGCGTCACTTCGCTGGCTGAAGTGCTCGCCAGCACCAACGAATAACGAACGACGCCGCGCGTCGCGTCCGCCCCTGCGGCGGACTTATCCGGCAAGGAGCTTGATTTGGCCACCGCAACCCGCCCCGTACGCAAGGACAGCGGCTCCAAGGAATCCGTCTTCAACTGGGAAGGCAAGGACAAGACGGGCAAGCTGGTGCGCGGTGAAATGCGCGCCGGCGGCGAAGCCATGGTGCAGGCCACGCTGCGGCGCCAGGGCATCATGGTCACCAAGGTCAAGAAGCGCAGCTTTGGCCGCGGCGGCCGGGTGACCGAAAAGGACATCACGCTGTTTACCCGGCAGCTGGCCACCATGATGAAAGCTGGCGTACCGCTGCTGCAGGCCTTCGACATCGTCGGCAAGGGCGCCGGCAACCGCGCGGTGTCCAAGCTTCTGGGCGACATACGGCTGGAAGTGGAGTCCGGCTCCAGCCTGAACCAGGCGTTCCGCAAGTATCCGCAGCACTTCGACCAGCTGTTCTGCAATCTGGTCGCCGCTGGCGAACAGGCCGGCATTCTCGACGGACTGCTCGACCGCCTGGCGACCTACCGCGAGAAGATCCTGGCCATCAAGGGCAAGATCAAGTCGGCCATGTTCTACCCGATCGCGGTCATCGTGGTCGCCATCATCATCACCGCGGTGATCATGATTTTCGTCATCCCCGAATTCAAGAAGGTGTTTTCCAGCTTCGGTGCCGATCTGCCAGCGCCCACGCTGTTCGTGATCGCGCTTTCGGACGCCTTCGTCGAATACTCCTGGCTCATCTTCGGCGGACTGATCGCCGGCATCGCAGGCTTCGCGACCGCGCTGAAACGCTCGGTGCCGCTGCAGATCGCGGTCGACCGGGCGGTACTCAAGCTGCCGGTTTTCGGCGACATCATCCGCAAGGCCACGATAGCGCGCTGGGCACGCACCCTCTCGACCATGTTCGCCGCCGGCGTCCCTCTGGTCGAAGCGCTGGATTCGGTCGGTGGCGCCTCGGGCAACCACATCTACAAGACCGCCACCAAGCAGATCCAGTCGGAAGTGAGTACGGGCACCAGCCTGACCGTCGCGATGCAGAACACCAGCGTCTTTCCGGTCATGGTGATCCAGATGGCGTCCATCGGCGAAGAGTCCGGCCAGCTGGATTCCATGCTGTCCAAGGTGGCCGACTTCTTCGAGCAGGAGGTCGATGACGCGGTCGACGCCATGTCCAGCCTGCTGGAACCCATCATCATGGTGGTGCTGGGCGTGCTGATCGGCGGTCTGGTCGTCGCCATGTATCTGCCCATCTTCAAGGTCGCCCAGTCGGTCTGATCCCGGACCCTCATGGATACTTTGCAAACCCTGGCCGACGCCGGACTGCTGCCGGCGCTGGCCGGCGTGATCGGGCTGGCGGTCGGCAGCTTCCTGAACGTGGTGATCCACCGCCTGCCGCTGATGATGGAACGCGAGTGGGCAGCCCAGTGCGCCGACCTGCGCGGGGAGGCGGCGCCGAACGGCGACACGCTGACGCTGTCGCGCCCGCGCTCGCGCTGCCCGCAGTGCGCTCACGCCATCACCGCGCTGGAGAACATTCCGCTGCTTTCCTGGCTGTGGCTGCGCGGCCGCTGCAGCGGATGCGGCACCCGCATCAGCGCGCGCTATCCGCTGGTCGAACTGCTGACCGGCCTGCTGTCCGCAGGCTGTGCCTGGACATTCGGGCCATCGCTGCACGCGGTCGGTGCGCTGGTTTTCATCTGGGCGCTGATCGCGCTCACCTTCATCGATCTGGACACCCAGCTGCTGCCGGACAGCATCACGCTGCCGCTGGTATGGGCCGGCCTGCTGCTGAACCTCAGCGGCGGCTTCACTGACCTCGCCTCGGCGGTGGCCGGCGCGATGGCCGGCTATCTGGTGCTGTGGACGGTGTACTGGGCATTCAGGCTGGTCACCGGCAAGGAAGGCATGGGTTATGGCGACTTCAAGCTGCTGGCCGCCATCGGCGCCTTTCTTGGCTGGCAGATGCTGCCCGCCGTCATCCTGCTGTCGTCAGTGGTCGGCGCGGTGGTGGGCATCGCGCTGATCGCGCTGCGCTCGCACGGGCGTGACGTCCCCATCCCGTTCGGTCCGTATCTGGCTGCAGCCGGCGTGATCGCGCTGTTCTTCGGCGAAGCGCTGAACCGGACCTATCTGGGGCTGTTCTGACGCCTCCGGAAACTGCCGGGGCTTGAATAACCGCGCCCGGCCCCTCATTTTCAATGCCTGCCATGTACCGGACATGCGCGCCTGCACCGCCCTGCGCGCTGGCGCGAAATGTGCATGTGCAACAATCGCTTAGTCTATAATTTCGCGTTTTCTGGAGCTCGACATGCCGATCTACGGTTACCGCTGCTCGTCCTGCGGTCTTCAAAAGGACGTAATGCAAAAAATCAGCGACGCCCCGCTGACCGATTGCCCGTCCTGCGGCGCATCGACTTTCTCCAAGCAGCTGTCGGCCGCCGGCTTCCAGCTCAAGGGCAGCGGCTGGTATGTGACTGACTTCAAGGGCGGCTCGACAGGCGCGGCGAGCACCACCACGCCGAAGGCCGAAACGGCCGCTTCGTCGTCCTCCACCTCTTCGGACAGCGGCTCCTCGACACCGTCCACGCCCTGCGGCGGCTCCTGCGCCTGCCATTGATGAAGCGTTACTTCATCACCGGCCTGCTGATCTGGATTCCGCTGGCCATCACCCTCTGGGTGCTGGCATGGATACTGGGCACGCTGGACCAGACCATGCTGCTGGTACCTTACCAGTGGCGGCCGGCCCAGCTGTTCGGCTTCGACGTGCCCGGCCTGGGCGTCATCCTGACCGTGCTCATCATCCTGGTCAGTGGCATCGTCGGCCACAACATCATCGGCCAGCGCCTGCTGCGCTACTGGGAAGGCCTGCTGTCGCGCATCCCGGTGGTGAAGTCCATCTACAACGGCGTGAAGCAGGTATCGGACACGCTGTTCTCCAGCTCAGGCGAAGCGTTCCGCAAGGCGCTGCTGATCCAGTATCCGCGTCAGGGCAGCTGGACCATCGCCTTCCTGACCGGCCAGCCGGGCGGCGACGTGACTGACCACCTGCCGGACCACGTGAGCGTCTATGTGCCGACCACGCCCAATCCGACCTCCGGCTTCTTCCTGATGCTGCCGCGCAGCGAAGTGATCGAGCTGGACATGACGGTGGATGAGGCACTGAAGTACATCGTGTCGATGGGCGTCGTACCGCCCCCCAGAAAAACAAAACCGCATGCGGCCGCCGTGCCCGCACTCGACAACTGAACCGGGGTTTTCCGACCCCGCCCTTTTCCGGAAACACACCATGCGCACGCAATACTGCGGCCTGCTCGACGCGGGCTATCTCGACCAGACCGTCACCCTGTTCGGCTGGGCCCACCGTCGCCGCGACCACGGCGGCGTCATCTTCATCGACCTGCGCGACCGCGAAGGCCTGGTGCAGGTGGTGTGTGACCCGGACCGCGCGGAAACCTTCAAGGTGGCCGAGTCGGTGCGCAACGAGTTCTGTCTGAAGGTGACCGGCCGCGTGCGTCGCCGCCCGGAAGGCACGACCAACGCCAACCTGGTGTCGGGCGAGATCGAAGTGCTGGCGCATGAAGTCGAGGTGCTGAACGCCTCGGTCACGCCGCCCTTCCCGCTGGACGACGAGAACCTGTCGGAAACCGTGCGCCTGACCCATCGCGTGATCGACCTGCGCCGCCCGGCGATGCAGAAGAACATGATGCTGCGCTACAGGACGGCAATGGCCTTCCGCCGCTTCCTCGACGAGCGCGGCTTCATCGACATCGAAACGCCGATGCTCACCAAGAGCACGCCGGAAGGCGCGCGCGACTATCTGGTGCCGAGCCGCGTGCATGACGGCCAGTTCTTCGCGCTGCCGCAGTCGCCGCAGCTGTTCAAGCAGCTCTTGATGGTGGCCGGCTACGACCGCTACTACCAGATCGTCAAGTGCTTCCGCGACGAGGATCTGCGCGCCGACCGCCAGCCTGAATTCACCCAGGTCGATATCGAAACCAGCTTCCTGACCGAGCACGAAATCACCGCGATGATGGAAGACATGATCCGCCATGTCTTCAAGGAAGCGCTGTCGGTTGAGCTGCCCGCGCCCTTCCCGCGCATGACCTATGCCGAAGCGATGACGCGCTTCGGCTCGGACAAGCCCGATCTGCGCGTGACGCTCGAACTGGTGGATGTCGCCGACGCGGTGAAGGACGTGGCGTTCAAGGTGTTCTCCGGCCCGGCCAACGACCCGGCCTGCCGCGTCACCGCGCTGCGCGTGCCGGGCGGCGCCTCGCTGTCGCGCGGCGAGATCGACGGCTACACCGAATTCGTCAAGATCTACGGCGCCAAGGGTCTGGCCTACATCAAGGTGAACGATGTCACCAAACTGAACGAGGAAGGCCTGCAGTCGCCCATCGTGAAGAACCTGAGCCCGGAATCGCTGGCCGCCATCATGGCCCGCACCGGCGCCCAGAGTGGCGACGTGATCTTCTTCGGTTCCGACAAGACCAAGGTGGTGTCCGACGCGCTCGGCGCGCTGCGCCTGAAGATCGGCCACGAGAAGGGTTATGTCACCGGCGAAGCCTGGCGCCCGCTGTGGGTGGTCGACTTCCCGATGTTCGAGTACGACGAGGACGAGAAGCGCTGGAACGCCTGCCATCACCCCTTCACCAGCCCGAAGGACGAACACATCGCGCTGCTCAAGACCGATCCGGGCAAGTGCCTGGCCAAGGCCTATGACCTGGCGCTGAACGGCTGGGAAATCGGCGGTGGTTCGGTGCGTATCCACCGCGCCGACGTGCAGGAAACCGTGTTCGAGGCGCTCAACATCGGTGCGGAAGAGCAGCAGCTCAAGTTCGGCTTCCTGCTCGACGCGCTGAAGTACGGCGCGCCGCCGCACGGCGGCCTGGCTTTCGGCCTCGACCGCATCGTCACCATGATGACCGGCGCCGAATCGATCCGCGACGTGATCGCCTTCCCCAAGACCCAGCGCGCCCAGTGTCTGCTGACCCAGGCACCGAGCCCGGTGGACGAACGCCAGCTGCGCGACCTGCACATCAAGCTGCGCAACGTGCCGAAGGCCGACGCCGGCGCCTGATCGATGACGGCCCGCCTGCCACGCTGGCTCACGCGCGCGCCGCTGATCGCGGCGCTCTGGCTGCTGCTGACGGGGTTTGCACCGCCCGAGGTCGCGCTGTCCGAGCTGCCGCCGGAGGTGGCGCAGACGCTGACGCTGATCCGGCAGGGCGGTCCCTTCCCCTACCGGCGTGACGGCATCGTGTTCCAGAACCGGGAGCGCCGTCTGCCGGAGCAGAAGCGCGGCTACTACCGCGAATTCACGGTGCCCACGCCGGGCCTGGACCATCGCGGCGCGCGCCGCATCGTCGCCGGCAGCGGTCCGGCCAACGACGTGCGCCGCTCCGGCGAGTACTGGTACACCGGCGACCACTACCGCAGTTTCCGCCGCATCAAGGAATAGCGCATGTCCGCATTGCCCCCCGCCGATTCCATGCAGGCCCGTCTGGCCGACGCCGCCCGCAGCGGCGTGTTCTCCGCCCAGCCGGCCGCCGCGGCCCGCGCCGCCCGCGTGGCCGAACAGGCCGGCCTGCTGCTGATCGGCATCGACCTGAAGGACACCCGCGACCAGGCCTCGCTGCTGCAGGCACTGGCCGAAACCCTGGGCTTTCCCGACACTTTCGGCCACAACCTGGACGCGCTCGGCGACAGCCTGGGCGATCTGTCCTGGCTGCCTCAGGCGCACGGCTATCTGCTGCACCTGAGCAACTGCGCCAAGCCGGTCGAACGCTGCAAGGACGATTTCGACGCGCTGGTCGCGGTGCTCAATGACGCCGCCGACGAGTGGCGCGGCCGCGGTACCCCGTTCTGGGTGCTGATCGACCAGCCGCACAGCCGCAGCCGCGCCTTCATGGCCAGCGCATGAAACGCCCGCAGTCTGTCCTGGTGCTGATCCACAGCCCGGAGGGCGACATCCTGCTGATCGAGCGGGCCAGGCATCCGGGCTACTGGCAGTCGGTGACCGGCAGCATCGAAGCCGGCGAAACGCCGGAACAGACCGCCCGGCGCGAGGTGGAGGAAGAAACCGGCATCGTTGCGCCGCCCGTGGCCTTCGACCGCTGGCACCACACGAGCCGCTTCGAAATCTATCCCATCTGGCGCCACCGCTATCCGCCCGGTGTCACCCACAACACCGAGCACGCCTTCAGCCTGTGCGTCCCACGTGACACGCCGGTGCGGCTGGCGCCGGACGAGCATCGCGACTGGCGCTGGCTGCCCTGGCGCGAGGCGCTGGACGCGGTTTTTTCGTGGACCAACCGCGACGCGATCCGGATGTTGACGCAACGCAAGCGGCTGAACAGGCACTCTTGAAATCGCTTTTTTCCAACCCTAGCTTGGGAGTACGCGGATACCCGCACCCGACATGGAAAGGACGAAACGATGAATCAAGTGACCCGCTGGGACCCGTTTGAAAATCTGTTCAAGGACTTTCGCGGCCTCGTGCTGCAGCCGGTAGACCTCGCCTCCAATCCTGACGTACCGGCGCTCAAGGTCGACGTGAAGGAAGACAAGGACGCCTACACGGTCCATGCCGACCTGCCGGGCGTGGCCAAGGACGATATTCACGTGAATATCGAGGGCGCGGTGGTGTCGATCAGCGCCGAGAAGAAGCGCGCCGTCGAAAACCGTGAAGGCGAACGCGTGCTGCGCAGCGAGCGCCACTACGGCAAGGTATCGCGCAGCTTCCAGCTCGGTCAGGACATCGACGAGGCCAGGGCGCAGGCCCGCTTCGCCGACGGCGTGCTGGAACTGACGCTGCCGAAGAAAGTGGCCGCCAGTTCGCGCAAGCTCACCATCCAGTAAGCGCCGCGCCTGACCTCGCCGGAGCGGACACCTCAAGGTGTCCGCTTTTTGTTTGTGCAGTGCACGGCTAGAATTCCTGGCCATTACAAACACTGTCCGAGCCATCGCCATGTCCACCCAGACTGACCTGACTTCCGGTATCACGCCTCACGCCAAGGCTGCGGTGCTGTCGGAAGCGCTGCCCTACATCCGCCGCTTCCAGGACAAGACCATCGTCGTGAAATACGGCGGCAATGCGATGACCGACCCGGCGCTGAAGCTCGGCTTCGCGCGCGACGTGGTGCTGCTCAAGCTGGTCGGCATGAATCCGGTGGTGGTGCATGGCGGCGGTCCGCAGATCGACGAAGTGCTGAAGAAGGTGGGCAAGCAGGGCACCTTCATCCAGGGCATGCGGGTGACCGACGAAGAAACCATGGACATCGTCGAAATGGTGCTCGGCGGCCATGTGAACAAGGAAATCGTCAATCTGATCAACCAGGCCGGTGGCAAGGCGGTGGGCCTGACCGGTCAGGACGGCTCCTTCATCCGCGCCACCAAGCTGATGATGCCGAACAAGGACAAGCCGGAAGAAATGCTGGACATCGGCCTGGTCGGCGACATTTCGTCGATCGATCCGACCATCATCAACTTCCTCGACAGCGGCGACTTCATCCCGGTGATCGCGCCGATCGGCGTCGGCCCGGACGGCGAGAGCTACAACATCAACGCCGACGTGGTGGCGGGCAAGCTGGCGGAAATCCTGAAGGCGGAAAAGCTCATCCTGCTGACCAACACGCCGGGCGTGCTGGACAAGGCGGGCAATCTGCTGACCGGCATCACGCCGCGCGACGTCGATGAAATGGTGGCAGACGGCACGCTGTCCGGCGGCATGCTGCCCAAGATCGGTTCTGCACTGGACGCGGCGCGCAGCGGCGTCAAGAGCGTGCACATCATCGACGGCCGCGTGCCGAACGCGCTGCTGCTCGAAGTGCTGACCGACGACGGTGTCGGCACGCTCATCAAGAGCAAGTAAGCACGCCCCGGGCGGAGTCGGGCGTCGCCCGGCCCGTCCCCCGGAGGGGACAAGACATCAGCCCTGACCCGATACACGCACGACACCCGGACACCGGCAGGCAGCCGGTCTGGATCTTCGATCTGGACAACACGCTGCACGACGCCAATCCGCACGTGTTTCCTCATCTGAACCGGGCGATGACCGCCTGGCTGATGACCGAACTCGGGCTGGATCACGCAGCGGCCGACCACCTGCGCGCGCACTACTGGCACCGCTACGGCGCCACGCTGCTGGGCCTGATGCGCCACCACGGCACCCGTCCGGCGCACTTCCTGCACGGCACCCACGACGTCGAGGCGCTGCGCCCGGGCATCGTGTTCGACCGCGCGGTGCGCCACATGCTGCGCCGCCTGCCCGGCCGCAAGATCGTGTTCACGAATGGCCCGCTGCACTACGCCGAAGCGGTGCTGCAGGCGACCGGGCTGGATACGCTGATCGACAGCGTGCACGCCATCGAACATTCCCGCTACACGCCCAAACCCCGGCGGATCGGCTTCCTGCACCTGCTGCGCGATTTCGGGCTCAGACCTTCGCACTGCATCATGGTCGAGGACACCGCGGAGAACCTGCGTACCGCCCGCCAGCTCGGCATGCGCACCGTGTGGATCAGCCGCAGTCCGGCCCACCACCCGTATGTGGACCTGCGGCTGCCGTCGGTGCTGCAACTGCCCCGCGCCCGTGCGCTGGCGCGGGCTTGAGCGTCAGCGCCTCTCAGCCTTCCTTCAGCCAGCGCGCCGCATCCAGTGCGTAATAGGTCAGGATGCCGTCGGCACCGGCGCGCTTGAAGGCGAGCAGCGACTCCATCGCGGTGGCGCGCTCGTCCAGCCAGCCGTTGGCCACCGCCGCCTTCAGCATCGCGTATTCGCCGCTCACCTGGTAGGCATAGGTGGGCACACCCAGTTCGGCCTTCACCCGGCGCACGATGTCCAGATAAGGCATGCCCGGCTTCACCATCACCATGTCGGCCCCTTCGGCGATGTCGAGCGCGACTTCGCGGATCGCCTCGTCGCTGTTCGCCGGGTCCATCTGGTAGGTGTACTTGTTGCCCTTGCCGAGGTTGCCGGCCGACCCGACGGCGTCGCGGAAGGGGCCGTAGAAGGCCGAGGCGTACTTCGCCGAATAGGCGAGGATGCGGGTGTGGATCAGCCGGTGCGCGTCCAGCTCGAAGCGGATGCGACCGACCCGGCCGTCCATCATGTCGGACGGTGCGACCACGTCAGCGCCCGCCTGGGCGTGACACAGCGCCTGTTTCGCCAGCGCTTCCAGCGTTTCGTCGTTCATGACGTAGCCGGAGGCGTCGATCAGGCCGTCCTGGCCGTGCGAGGTGTAGGGGTCGAGCGCGACATCGGTGATCACGCCCAGTTCGGGAAAGCGCTGCTTCAGCGCGCGCACGGTGCGCGGCACCAGACCGCCCGGGTTCCACGCCTCAGCTGCATCGTCGGTCTTCAGGCCGGCATCGATGACCGGAAACAGCGCCAGCGCCGGAACGCCCAGCGCCACCGCCTGTTCCGCCACGCCCAGCAGCAGATCGATGCTGACGCGACTGACGCCCGGCATCGACGCCACCGTCTCGCTGCGGGTCGGGCCGTCGAGCACGAACACCGGGTAGATCAGGTCATCGACCGACAGACGGTTTTCCCGCATCAGGCGGCGGGAAAAGTCATCGCGGCGCATGCGACGCATGCGGGTGGAGGGGAAATGGCTGGACGAAGGGTTGTTCGACATCGGGCAATCCGTGAAAGGCGGCGTGAAAGACAGAACGGCGGCCTGAGGGCCGAGAACAGACCGCGATGATAGTCGCTGCGCGGCACCCGCAGGACGCCCCTGCGTAGCGAACGGTCTGGCGGCCCGATGTGCAGCCCGTTCGTGCAGCCCGTTCCCGCATCGACGGCGCGACATTCATTGCGCACAAAGAAAATCTGTTTGTCCAGGACAGCGCTGGAACTTGATCCGCACCGCCCGGTCACAGTCATGGACGGTGCGAGCCGTCACCCGCTTCACCTCCCTGAGCGGGTGCCTACAAGCGAGGCGTTTCGTACCCACGGCGACATCCCCTTGAGCCGTGGGTTTCTTTTTTTCAGGGTTCGGGCGTTGCGTCCGGCAGGGCAGTGGTCAGCCAGGGCGCCACCACCTTTTCCACTTCGTCGACACCGGTCTTCTTCAGGCTGGAAAACAGCTGCACCGTCACCTGATCGCCCATGCCGGACAACTGGTTGCGCACATCGGCCAGCGTGGAGGCCTGCGCGCTGCGGGTGAGCTTGTCCGCCTTGGTGAGCAGCACGTGCATCGGCTTTCCGCTCTGCGAGAACCACTGGATCATGTTCCAGTCCAGTTCGGTCAGCGGATGGCGCGAATCCATGATGAGCACCAGCCCGACCAGGCTTTCGCGCTCCTTCAGATAGCGCTCGATCAGGCCGGCCCAGGCGCGACGCACCTCGGGCGGCACCTGGGCGAAGCCGTAACCCGGCAGATCGACCAGAAAGCCGCCCTTCACCAGCTTGAAGTAGTTGATGAGCTGGGTGCGGCCTGGCGTCTTGCTGACGAACGCCAGCCGCGTATGGCCGACCAGCGTGTTGATCGCGCTCGACTTGCCGGCGTTGGAACGACCGGCAAACGCGATTTCGGGACCGGCCGCCGCCGGCAGACCGGTCGGCTTGGCTACGGAGATATGGAAGGCAGCGCCACGGAACAGAGAGGACAAATCAGAATCGCGCAATGCGCGCCCGGGAAAACGCGGTAAAATGGGGAGTTTAGCGTATCACCGAAATTTTCCCGGACCTTTGCCCGGCATCACCCGCTCAAGGATAGTCATGCGCCACCTCAACGCTCTCGGTTTCGCCCTGTCTCTGACCCTCGTTTCGGCCAGCGCGCTGGCTTCCGAAGAAAAAGCCGCTCCCAAGGCAGACGCTGCCGCGGGCAAGGCGATCGCCACCCAGGTGTGCGCGGCCTGTCACGGCGCCGACGGCAACAGCGCCATCCCGGCGAACCCGAAGCTGGCCGGTCAGCATCCGGAATACCTGTACAAGCAGCTCTCGAATTTCAAGGGCAAGGACGGCAAGCCGGCCGAGCGCGTCAACGGCGTGATGGCCGGCATGGTGGCCGGTCTGTCCGATCAGGACATGCGCAATGTCGCCGCCTACTACGCCAGCCAGAAGCCGGCCGGCGGTCAGGCCCGCGGCTCGCGTGAGAGCATCGAACTGGGCCAGAAGATCTGGCGCGGTGGCGACCAGTCCAAGGGTCTGCCGGCCTGTTCCGGCTGCCACGGCCCGGCCGGTGCCGGCCTCCCGGCGCAGTACCCGCGCATCGCCGGTCAGCACGCCGACTACACCGAAGCCCAGCTGAAGACCTTCCGCGTCGGCGAGCGCGCCAACGATCCGGCCAAGATGATGCGCATGATCGCGGTGAAGATGACCGACGCCGAAATCAAGGCGGTCGCCGACTACGCTGCCGGTCTGAAGTAATCCGCGCACAGCGCCGGGCCGGCTCAGCCGGCACCGGGTGGCGCACGGCGCTCCGCCGCCAGCGTCGCGATCTCGTCTGCCGAAAAGCCCGCCTCCAGGCGGGCTTTTTCGTTCACCGGCGGCTGCAGCCGCGGCGCGTCGAATGCGTTGAACAGCTGCAGGAAGGTCGCCTCCGGCGCCAGCCCGCGCTGTGCACACAGCAGCCGGAACCAGCGGTCGCCGATCGCCACGTGGATGATTTCGTCGGTGAGCACGATGTCCAGAATGCCCAGCGCCGCCTGGTCACCGATGGCGCGCAGCTTGGCCATGATGGGCGGCGTGGCGTCCAGCCCGCGCGCCTCCAGCACCCGCGGCACCAGCGCCATCCGGATCAGCGCGTCGTGCGCGGTGCGGCTGGCCATGTCCCACAGCCCGGCGTGCGCCGGAAAATCGCCGTAGTCGTAGCCCAGCGTCCGCAGATGGGTGCGCAGCAGGCCGAAATGGCGCGCCTCGTCGGCGGCCACCCGCAGCCAGTCGGCGAGGTAGTCGTCCGGCAGTTCGCGGAAGCGCCAGGCGGCATCCAGCGCCAGGTTGATGGCGGTGAATTCGATGTGGCAGATGGCGTGAATCATCGCGCCATGCCCTTCGCGGCTGCCCATGCGGCGCGAACGCAGTGCAGACGGCTCGACCAGCACTGGCCGCTCGGGCCGGCCGGCGTCGGGAATGTCATGCGGCGGCCCGGCGCTGCGGTCGAACACCACGCCCGCCTGCCAGTCGCGCCACAGCGCAGCCACCTGCGCACACTTGGCGTCCGGGTCGGCGCACATCAGCGCGGCGTGCAGTTCGTGAAAAATCTTTCGGCTCATGGGCGGTCTATCGGTAAGTTCTGGGCAGCGCACACGGTCTGCTGCCGTGACAGGAGGAGTTTACCCATGCTGATCAAACGCCCGGCCGATATCGCGCCGTCTGACATCACCCCGCGCGCGCTGTTCGACAGCCGCCGCGACTTCATCCGTACCGCCGGCCTCGGGCTGGGCGCCGCACTGATCGGCACCGGCCTGCCGCGTACCGCGCAGGCGGCCGGCTACGGTGGCCAGTCGCTGGGGCCACTGGTGAAAAGCCCGTACTCGACCGGCGAGAAGCTGAACGACTATTCGGACATCACCGGCTACTGCAATTTCTACGAATTCGGCACCGACAAGAGCGATCCGTCGCGCAACGCCCACCGCCTGAAAACGCGGCCATGGACGGTGAGCATCGAAGGTCTGGTGAACAAGCCGAAAACGCTGGCCATCGAAGACGTGCTCAAGCTTGCGCCGCTGGAAGAGCGCATCTACCGGCTGCGCTGTGTCGAGGCGTGGTCCATGGTCATTCCGTGGGTGGGCTTTCCGCTGTCGGCGCTGCTGAAGCAGGTCGAACCGCTGGGCAGTGCAAAGTACGTCGAATTCACCACGCTGGCCGACCCGCAGAGCATGCCCGGCGTGCGCAGCGGCGTGCTGGACTGGCCTTACGTGGAGGGGCTGCGGCTGGACGAAGCCATGCATCCGCTGACGCTGATCGCGGTCGGCCTGTACGGCGAAGTGCTGCCCAACCAGAACGGCGCGCCGATGCGCCTGGTGGTGCCGTGGAAATACGGCTTCAAGAGCGCCAAGTCCATCGTGAAGGTACGCTTCACCGACCGCGAGCCGGTCAGTTCATGGACCCGCGCGGCGTCGCGCGAGTACGGCTTCTATTCCAACGTGAATCCGGATGTCGACCACCCGCGTTGGAGCCAGGCGCGCGAGCGCCGGCTGGGCGAATTCACCAAGCGCAAGACGCTCATGTTCAACGGTTATGGCGATCAGGTCGCCTCGCTGTACGCCGGCATGGACCTGAAGAAGAATTTCTGACCATGCGTATGACGACGGGCCCGACGATGCGCCTGCCCCGCTTCAACCCGGACCGCCGGCAGTTCACGCTGATCTGGCGCGCGCTCTGGGTGGCCGGCCTGCTGCCGCTGCTGATGCTGGTGTCGGCCGGCCTGCGCGACGCGCTGGGGGCCAATCCGATCGAGTACATCACCCGCGCCACCGGCGACTGGACGCTGCGGCTGCTGCTGCTCACGCTGGCGGTCACGCCGCTGCGCCAGCTCACCGGCTGGCACTGGCTGGTGCGGCTGCGCCGCATGCTGGGTCTGTATGCCTTCTTCTACGCCTGCCTGCACCTCACCACCTATGTGTGGCTGGACCAGTTTTTCGACTGGCCGGGCATGCTGAAGGACATCGCCAAGCGCCCCTTCGTGACGCTGGGTTTTGCCGCCTTCGTGCTCATGCTGCCGCTGGCCGCCACCTCGACGAACGCGATGATCCGCCGGCTCGGCGGTCGCGCCTGGCAGCGCCTGCACCGCGCGGTGTACGCGGTCGCGGTGCTCGGCGTGGCGCACTACGGGTGGCTGGTGAAGAAGGACCTCACCGAACCCATCCTGTACGCCAGCGTGCTGGGCACGCTGTTCGTACTGCGACTGTGGCACGCCCGACGCCTGCAGCGCACGCTGCAGGCGCAGGCGGCCTGAACCGCGATCAGGCCCGGCGGCGCGCCATGCCAGCGAGCAGCGCCAGACCGCCGGCCATCAGCGCCCAGCTGCCCGGCTCCGGCACCGCCGGCGTGAAGGCCAGCGAACCGGCGCCGGACAGACCCGCCACCGTGTCATAGGCGACGAAGGCTTCGCCGATCTGCTCGTAGCCCGCCACCAGCGAGAACAGCGGATCGCCGCTGGCGACGCTGTAACCCACGCCGACGAAACGGCCATCGACGAAAGCCGCTTCGGCCGGCGCGGCGGCATCGGCCAGCGCGTAGTGCTGGCCGAGCAGCGTAAAGCTGAAGCTGTCGAGCAGCAGCCATTCCTGGCCGACGCCGGTCAGCGTGGCGTCGTCGAAAGAGACGCTGCCGCTGTAGGCGGCGCCGATGAAGGCGCCGGAATCGAACTCACCGGAAAAGTCCCAGTTCTGGATCGCGGCCTGGGCCGGCAGGGCCGCCGCCAGCGTGAGCGCCGAAGCGGCGGCGAGTACGGCATTGCGCATCATGTTCATGTCTGTATTCCTTTCGTATTAGAGGCCGAGGTCGCGGGCGGCGTCGATCTGCGCAGCAGTCACGCCGCGCAGCGTCACCAGCGCGCGCGGTGCGGCCGTGCCGGCCAGGCCGTCGCTGTCGATCTGCACGGTGACGCCGGCGCTGCCCGTGAGCAGACGCACATGGCCGGCGGCCCAGGCCACATTGCGATCCAGGCCGAGGCTGGCCAGCAGCGCGCTCAGGTCGATGCGGTCGATGCCCGGCACGAAGTCGGTCACGGTATCGACGCCGTCGCGCAGGCTCAGATAGACGAAGGTGTCGGCGCCAGCGCCGCCGGTCAGCGTGTCCGCGCCTTCGCCGCCGGTGATCACGTCATCGCCGGCCGAGCCGGTCAGCGTGTCGCGACCGGCCCCCCCCCGGATCGCCTTCTGCAGCGACAGGCCCACCAGCACCGGGTCGTGGTCAGACGAGCGGAAGGCGTTCGGCGCGTACAGGTCCTGCGGCTTGAACTCGGTGTTGTAGTCGATCACCGACGGTTCATCCGCATTGATGCGCCAGTGCGCGGCACCGGTGATCCGGGTGCTCAGGCTGGCGGTGGCCAGCGCGTGGTCCAGATAGCCGGCTTCGCCGTCGAACACGTAGGAGTAGCCGAACGCGTCGAAGCGGTCGATCTGGTCGACATAGCCGTGGGCGGTGAAATCGAGGATGGGGTCTTCCTTGCCGTAGGCGTTCAGGTCACCGATCACGATCACGTCGGCGTTGCCCGCCGAAGCCTGCAGACCGGCGATGGTTTCGCGCAGCGCCTGCGCCTGCTGCACCCGCAGCGCGTTCCAGCAGCCCTGACCGTCGCCCTGGTCGAGGTCGGCGCCCGACGCCGGGCAGCTGCCCTTGGACTTGAAGTGGTTCACTACCACGCTGAACTTCTCGCCATTGGCCGCAGCGAAGGTCTGCGCCAGCGGCGGGCGGCTGAACACCGCGCGGGTGTCGCTCAGCGAGGCACCGGCACGCGACAGGCGGGCCGGCTTGTAGATCATCGCCACCTTGATTTCATCGCTGCCGGTGCCGTTGGCCGGGTCCGGCACCACCGCGTAGGTGCCGGCGCCGAGCACCGCATTGAGGCCAGCCACCAGATCCTGGATGGCGCTGCGACTGCCGTCGCCGTCGTTCTCGATTTCCATCAGACCGACCACGTCGGCATTCAGCGCGCTCAGCGCGGCGACGATCTTGGCCTTCTGGCGCGAGAACTCGGCGGCGTTGCTGGCACCGCGGCTGGTCGGGAAACCGCCGCCCAGGCCATCGCCGTTGAAGTAGTTCAGCACGTTGAAGCTGGCCACCTTCACGTTGCCGCCCACCGACGGCGGCGTGGCGCCGCGCGGATTGCTGCGCACGAACACCGGCGTTTCGGTCGGGTGCAGACGGTAGTCGGCCAGACCGGTATTGCTGTTGGTGGCCAGACCGAAGTCGATCACGCCGGTCACGCTGGCCAGCGTGTCGCCGGCGCGCACCGTGCTGTCGGCGCCGATGTAGGGAATCGGATTCGGATTCTGCAGGCTGCTGCCGTCATCGAGCAGGAAGCTGCGGCGCGCGTTGTCCAGCGTCAGTGCGGCAGCGTCGGCGGACGCGGCCGGATGGCGGTTGGTCGGCTTTTCCAGCCGGCCTTCGGTGGACAGCGTGAGCTGACCGTAGCGGCCGAGGAAGAAGTTCTGACCCACGGTGATCGGGCCTTCGATGCGCACCAGCATGCCTTCGTAGCGCTCCAGGCCTTCGGCCGGCATCGCAGCGATGACGGTCGGCGCGATGGCGTATCCGCTGCCCAGCGGGCTCACGGTCGCGTTCGTCAGCTGGGTGACCGGGCGAGCCAGCGTGCCGGCATTGGTGGCCGCGCCGACATTGAACTCGGTCACCGTACCGGTCACGCGCAGGCGCTGGCCCACGCTCACCGCGGGCGCGGTGCTGGTGAACACGAACAGGCCTTCCGAGGTCGCGTCGTCGCCATCCGGCAGGTCGTTCTGGATGAAGTAGCCGTTGTTGTTCAGGCGGGTCACGACGCCTTCGGTGATCACCGTCTGGCCGACCAGCGGGCTCGTTTCGCCGCTGCCCTGGATGGCCGGAATCGGCGTGATCGCCGCAGCGGCGGCCACCGACAGGTTCACCGTGCAGTCACCGCTCTGCGCCTCGTTGTTGGCAAATCGCAGCGTGATGGCATACGAACCGGCGGCGGTGGCGCTCGACACGTCGAGCGAGGCGGTGGCGGCATCGCCATCCGCAGCCGCCGGGCTCAGGCTGCCCAGCGTGACGCCTGCCGGCAGGTTGCCGACCACACTCAGCGCATTGACCACGCTGTCGGCATCACTGCCCGACACGGTGACGTTGCCGGACTGGCCGGCCTGCAGCGACAGCGACGGGCAGGTCGCGATGACCGGTGCATTGACACCGCCGGCCGTACCGCCCTCAACCACGATGTTGTCCACACCCACCCACTCGTCATTGCCGACCGCGTTGGTGGTGATGATGCGCAGCTGCAGCAGCGGCTGGTTGTCGGCCGCGGCCGGCAGCGTGACCGATACCGGCGTCACCTTGCCGGCCAGCGACGGGCCTTCGGTGGCATCGGCCACATAGGCGCCCGGCACATCGGTGAACGGGCCGCTGCCGCCGACGCGGAACTGCAGCGCAACCGGCTGCACCGCGTTGTCGGTCGAGCCGTCGAGATCGCGCAGGTCATAGCGCACCGTGATGCCGCTGCGGCCGGTGGTGTCCAGCGACAGCAGCAGGAAGGGGGCATCAGCGGTGCCGGAGCCTGCCAGCGCCACGACCGGGTCGGCCAGATGGAATTCGGTCACCCCGCCAGCGGTGAAGGTGTTCGGCGCGGTCTGGTCGACGTTCAGATCGATCACGCCAGTGCCATCGACCGTGACGGAACGCGGGTCAACACCGGTCGCGGCAGTCAGCCCGTCGCCCCGATAGCCCATGACGCCAGGCACAGCGTCCCAGTTGTCATTGACGGTGATGAGACCGATGCCGGACCAGTCCTGCGCGAAGGGCAGCGGCTGGGCGACGTTGTCGGCATGGGCGGCCGACACGAACAGGCCGGCCACGGCGGCAGCCAGGGCGAGCCGGCGCGTGACCGGGCGGGAAGCAGTGATAAGGGAGGGGTAGGCCATGAGCATGTTCCGGCGACAGTATGTAGCGTAATCGAAGTGCCCCGCGCGCTGGGCGCGGGGCGCGGATCAGCGATGCGCGATCAGGCGGCTGCGCGGCGGCGTGCGAAGAAACCGATCAGACCCAGGCCGGCCATCAGCATGGCCCAGGTATCGGCTTCCGGCACCGGCGCGAGGGCGGCGTCGACCAGGCGGCCGGCGTTGTCCAGCGGGTTCGCGGCACCGTAGCGGCTGGCGGAAATCACGCCACCCAGACCGCCTTCGGCCACCGAGTCGGTGATGTATTCCTGCAGCGCCTGCTGGTAGGTGATGGTGTTGGTGGCGTTGTCGAACAGCACGCCCCAGGCCGCGAAAGCGTAACCGTCGCCGCCGTTGGCGGTGAAGTCGATGGTGGTGAGCGACACGCTGCGCGCGCCGGCCACTGCCTCGCCATCGAGCACCAGCACGGTGCCGTCATCCAGCGTGATGCTGATGACGCGATCGCCGACCGCACGGGTGGTGTCGTACACCACACGCATGCCGGCGATCTGGGCGAAGCGGCCGTCGGCATTGCCGCTTTCCGAAGCGTTGGAAACCGAGTGCTCCATCATGGCCTTGAGCTGTTCGGCATTCACGCTCTGCGCGGTCTTCACCAGATTGGTGAAGGGCAGCACGTCGAAGGTGTTGCCCACGGTCACGTCGCCGGCAGCGATCGAGGTGCGGATGCCGCCGCCGTTCTGGATGGCGATGTCGGTGCCGCCGGCGTGGCGCATCGCATCGGCCACCAGATTGCCGAGATTGGTTTCGGCATTGCGCACGCCGGCCTGGAAGCTGCCCGGTGCGCCGGCCACGCCGCGCGCGCCATTGAGCGACACCTGCGAAGTGCCGATGACAGTGGCGTTGAGCACGCCGATGTAGGACTGCACCGGATCGACCACCGCGGTCTTCAGGAAGCTGTCGCCGCTCACGCGGTCGGCGTCGGCCGCGGCACCGCTCACGCGCAGCATGCGGGCGCCGTCGATGGCGGTCACTGCACCGGTCGTGTCGTCGATGGTGAGATTCAGTTCGCCGACATAGCGGTTGCCGAAGTTCGAGGTGACCAGCGCGACATCACGGCCGTCTGCGCCCTTCACCATCTGCGGCAGACCGGTGATACCGCGGGTGTCGCCCGGGATCAGCGTATCGTCGGTATCGGCCATCAGCTCGTGACCGCCGCCGGACAGCACCACGTCCACATTGCGCAGCTGCGGGATGAGCACGTTGCGCTCGTTGGCCGCGTTCTGCAGATGGCTCATGACGATGACCGTGTTCGCGCCCTGGGCGCGCGCCGCGTCGATCTGGCCCTGCACGTGCGACACCAGCGCATTCAGGTTCTGCGCTTCGGTATGGGTCGCGCTCCAGCCGGCAGTCATGTTCACCGCGCCGGTCGAGCTGATGCTGGGCAGCAGCGGCGTGGTCACGCCGACGACCGCCACCTTCTTGCCGCCGTCGGTGGTGAGCAGCGTGTAGGGCGCCACCTTGCCGGCCGCGGCCAGCGACGAGAACTCGGCGGTGGCGCCGAAGTTCAGATTGGACGACAGATAGGTGGTGCCGGACACCGCGGCGAAGCGGGCAGCCACGGTCGGGCCGAGGTCGAATTCGTGGTTGCCGAACACTGCGGCATCGAAGCCGATGTGGCGCATCGCGATCGCGTCATAGAAGTCCTGGCCGCCGTCGCTGTAGGCGCTGCCCAGATTCACGAAGCTGGCGTTCAGACGCGGGCCGGGCAGGAAGGCGTCGCCGGCGTTCAGCTTGAACACGGTGCGGCCGGCGGAGCTGGCGGCCGATTCGGCGCCCGACATGACCGACGCCATGCGATCAACGCCGCCATAGAAGGAAATGGCCTGCGAGGCGCTGTCGCGCAGATTGCCCTGGGCCGACAGCAGCCAGGATTCCTGGTCGCCGACATGCAGCAGCGTGAGGCCTTCGGCGTATGCGGTGGATGCGAACAGTGCGGACAGTGCGGCAGCAAGTGCCTGCTTGCGCAGCGGACGGGTATTCATGTTTTCGGCTCCTGGAACGAGGTCACCGGTGGAAGGACCGGCGGATGCGGAGCGCGAGACTAGGCGGCCAACATGACCGCACGTGGGCCGTTCCGGGCCGGCTTGATGGTCCGAACGGACTACCTTTCGCCGCGGGCGAACAGCGCCCAGATCAGGCAGCCGGTGCCCAGCGTACCGAAAGCGATCGTCCACGCCAGAGGGGTGTTCGTACCCCCGGACAGATCGAGTGCGGCGCCAAAAACCAGCGGCGCGACGAAGCCGGCACCGAAGCCGCCGAGCGAATACAGCGCCATCGCGGCACCGCGCTGGGCCGGCGGCGCTTCATGCACCAGACCGGCGGTCAGCGAGGCCGAATCGGCCATGACCGTCACGTTGTACAGCGACAGCAGCGCAAGCAGCAGCCACCAGGGCGCGCCGACCGCCGCGCCTGCCAGCCAGCACATCAGGCCGGACGCGAACATGACGCGCACGATCCAGCGGCTGCGGCCGACCTTGCCGGCCATTTCATTGCCCAGAATGCTGGCCGGCTGGCCCAGCAGCATGACCAGCGCCGCCGCCTCGGTCGGCGTCAGTCCGGGCGCGGTGGCGGACAGCGTCCAGCCGAAGGCGATGAAGGCGACCAGCCAGGAGCGCAGGCCGAACAGTTCCCAGCAATGCACCGCGTAGCCGCTGACCAGCGTGCGCACCCGCGGATGCGCCAGCACCGGGCCGAAGCGCGGCAGCCAGCGCGCTTCATGCGCCGCCGGCGGTTTCACCTCGCCAACGCGCCACCACACCAGCGCAGCGGCCAGCACCGGCCCCAGTGCCATCAGCGCCACGGCGTGCTGCCAGCCGAACGCGCGGCCGAACGCGCCGGCGACCAGCAGCGCGGCGCTGGTGCCGATGCCGAAGCTCGAGGTGTAGAAGGCGATGTGGCGGGTGCCGGCGTCGTGCGGTACCCGGTCAGCCAGCACGCGCAGGCCGGGCATGTAGCAGCCGGCCAGCCCGGCCCCGCTGACCGCCTGGAACAGGGCGCCGGTCCACAGTCCGGTCGCGGCAAGCGCAAAGCCGGTCATGCCGAGCGCCATCAGCAGATTGGACAGCACAAACACCACCCGCGCATCGACGCGGTCGGTGGCGCCCGACAGGAAGGGCACCGCCACCATGTAGCCGAAGAAGAAGGCGCCGCCGATGAAACCGGCTTCCGCCCCGCTGAGCGACCACAGCGCCGACAGTTCGGTCAGGAAGGACGGGAAGGCCGCGAGGCTGGTCATGCCCAGCACCTCGGCGCTGCACATAAGCAGCGTGAGCCGCACCGTGGCCCTTGCGCTGCCGGCGGTCGCGCTCACTCGTCGCGCGACTTCAGCCAGGCCGCCTTCTGGCGGGCGCGACCGGCCTTCCTGTCGGTGCGCGCGTGCGCGCCGCCCTTGCGCAGCAGGGCCGCGGTGGCCAGCGGATTGCGCGGCTTAAGCGTGCGCGGCTTGCGACTGAGGCGGGCGGCGGTCTTTTCGTTCATCGCCGGCCGCCGCGTTCGAACTTGATGATGGCGCGACCGTCTTCGGTCTGTTTCGGCTCGCCGCGCCAGGCGTGGCCGTAGATGATTTCCATCGTGGCCGGCAGGCGGCCGTCCTCCGCCCGCCGCACCAGCGCCGCGTCCAGCCGCGCACGGGCACGCGGCGTGAGCAGCCCGCGCGGACGCCCGGCCAGCGCGGCCAGGCTGCCGGTGTCGGCCAGGTCGCGGTACAGCCCCTCGGGCGACGGGAAGGTGAGGGTGATGTGTTCCATGTCCATCACCGGCTCGGCGAAGCCGGCTTCGACCAGCATGTCGCCGACATCGTGCATGTCGATGAAGCGGTGGGCACGGCCGGGCAGGCCGGCTTCGTCGAGCGCGGCGCGCAGTTCGCGCAGCGTGTCCGGCCCCAGCATGGAAAACATGAACAGGCCGCCCACCTTCAGCGTGCGCTGTATTTCGCGCAGCGCGGCCGGCAGCTCGGGCAGCCAGTGCAGCGCCATGTTGGACCACACCATGTCCTGGCTGCGCGGAGCGACCGGCAGCGCGGCGATGTCGGCGCGCACTACGGCGGTCTGGCTGCCGCCGAGCACGCCGGGCAGCCAGCGCCGCCAGCGTGGCGTGCGGCTTGCGGCCTGCGCCAGCAGCGCGGCCGAACGGTCCAGCCCCAGCATCAGCGCGTCCGGGTAGCGCGCACGCAGCGGCTGCAGATCGGCACCGCTGCCACAGCCCAGATCGAGCAGTCGCGCCGGCTTCAGCGTGACCAGATCGAGCCGCTCCGCCATCCGGCGGGCCACCTCGCGGTGCAGGACCGCAGCGCTGTCGAAGCGCGCCGGCGCGATCTCGAAGCCGTGCGCGACGGCACGGGCATCGAGTGCGTAGTCCGGAGGAACGGTGGGCGTGGCCAAGCCGGGTTCAGACCGATTTCAGTCCCAGGCGCTCGAACAGGCGGCGGTCGTTCTCCGCCTGCGGGTTGCCGGTGGTGAGCAGCTTGTCGCCGTAGAAAATCGAGTTGGCGCCGGCGAGGAAGCACATCGCCTGCATTTCATCGCTCATCAGTTCGCGGCCGGCCGAAAGGCGCACATAGCTCTTCGGCATCGTGATGCGGGCGGCAGCGATGGTGCGCACGAACTCGAACGGGTCGAGATCCGGCGCGTCGGCCAGCGGCGTGCCTTCGACCTTCACCAGATTGTTGATCGGCACCGATTCCGGCGGCGTGTCCATGGACGCCAGCGTGGAAATCAGGCCGGCACGCGCGCGACGGGTTTCACCCATGCCGACGATGCCGCCACAGCACACATTCATGCCGGCTTCGCGCACCGCTTCCAGCGTGTCGAAACGGTCGCCCTGGGTGCGGGTGCCGATCACCTCGCCGTAGTACTCCGGCGCGGTGTCGATGTTGTGGTTGTAGTAGTCGAGACCGGCGTCCTTCAGCTTTTCGGCCTGACCTTCGCGCAGCAGACCCAGCGTGGCGCAGGTCTGCAGACCGAGACCCTTCACCGCCGCAATCATTTCGGTCACCTTGTCGAGGTCGCGGTCCTTCGGGCCGCGCCAGGCAGCGCCCATGCAGAAGCGGGTGGCGCCGGCGTCCCTCGCGGCGCGGGCGGCGGCCAGCACTTCGTCGACCGGCAGCAGCTCCTGGCTGGTGACGCCGGTGTCGTGGCGCACCGACTGCGGGCAATAGCCGCAGTCTTCCGGACAGCCACCGGTCTTGATCGACAGCAGTGTCGAGCGTTGAATGGCATTGGCATCGAAGTTCTCGCGATGTACCGTCTGGGCGCGGAACAGCAGATCGTTGAACGGCAGCGCGAACAGCGCCTCGACCTGTTCGACGGTCCAGCGCTGGGCGGGCTGCGAACGGGAGGACGGCGGCAGATGAATGACCTGGGTGTGCATGGGTACGGAAGGGGCGCACGCGAATGCGCCGGAACGGCGAAGCCGCCATTTTCGTCGAAAACAGGGGCTTCATGTTGCAGCGCGTGATGAGGGTCGCGCCGGCCCGGCGCATCGCCCGCCTGCTGGATGCACTGCTGCCGCAGGACTGCGTGCTGTGCGGTCTGCGCGCCGGCGACAGCCCGCTGTGTGACGGCTGCCGCGCCGATCTGCCGACCCTGCCCGCCGCCCATTGCCCGGTGTGCGCACTGCCGGTGGCGACAGCGCAGGTGTGCGGCCGCTGCCTGAAGCACCCGCCGGCTTTCGATGCCACGCTGGCACTGTGGTGCTACGCGGCGCCGGCCGACCACCTGATCCACGCGCTGAAATTCCACGCCCGGCTGCCGCTGGCCCGCTTCTTCGCCGACGCGCTGGCCGCACTCGATCTGCCGCCGGTCGACCGGCTGCTGGCCATGCCGCTGCACCCGCGCCGGCTGGCCGAACGTGGCTTCAATCCGTCGGTAGAAATCGCGCGTGCGCTGGCCCGGCGCACCGGCTTGGCCTTCGACGCCTTCGCGCTGGAGCGGCTGCACGACACGCCGCCGCAGCGCGAACTGGCCTGGTCGCAGCGGCGACGCAATGTGCGTGGCGCGTTCGCGCTGCGCCGTGATGCGGAGGTACGCGGCCTGCACGTGGCGGTGGTGGACGACGTGCTCACCACCGGCGCCAGCCTGCACGAACTGGCCCGGGTGCTGAAGGCCGGCGGCGCGCTCACGGTGACCGCGCTGGTGCTGGCGCGCACGCCCAAGCTGCGCGGACGCTGAATGCGTGCGCGCCGCCGATCCGCGGCACAATCCGGCCTCCGATCGATTCCGCACGCCCCATGTTCCACATCGTCCTGTACCAGCCGGAAATCCCGCCCAACACCGGCAACGTGATGCGCCTGTGCGCCAATGGCGGCTTCAGGCTGCATCTGGTGAAGCCGCTCGGCTTCGACATCAGCGACCGGCATCTGAAGCGCGCCGGCATGGACTACCGCGATCTGGTGAACGTGACCGTGCATGAGAACTGGGCGGCGCTGGCGGACACGCTGGCGCTGCAGCCGGACGACGGCCGGCTGTACGCGCTGAGCACCCGCGGCCGTACGCCGCACACGCAGCCGCAGTACCGCGCCGGCGACGTCTTCCTGTTCGGGCAGGAAACCGCCGGACTGCCGCAAGCGCTGCTGGACACCGTGCCGGAAGCGCAGCGGCTGCGCATTCCGATGCGCCCGGACAGCCGCAGCCTCAACCTGAGCAATTCGGTCGCCATCGTGGCCTACGAGGCCTGGCGACAGCACGGATTCGACGGGGCTTTCCAGCCCGGATGAAGGGGGCCGGCCTCAGCCGGCGGTTTCGACCTTGGGGTCGCGCGCCAGCAGCTGTTCGACCGCCTGCGCGGCGGCCAGACGGCCGTCGAGCACCGCCGCCACCGCCTGCGTGATCGGCATGTCCACGCCCAGGCGGGTGGCCAGCGCGGCGGCTTCGCGCGCGGTGGGCACGCCTTCGGCGACATGGCCCAGCGTGGCCAGCACCTCGTCCAGCGTACGGCCTTCGGCCAGCAGCAGACCGACCCGCCGGTTACGCGACAGGTCGCCGGTACAGGTCAGGATCAGATCGCCCATGCCGGCCAGCCCCATGAAGGTGGCGGTGCGCCCGCCGAGGGCGACGCCGAGGCGGGCGATTTCGGCGAGGCCGCGGGTGATCAGCGCGGCGCGGGCGTTCATGCCGAAGCCCAGACCGTCGCACACGCCGGTGGCGATCGCCATCACGTTCTTCACCGCACCGCCGACCTCGACGCCGGGCAGATCGTCGTTGGCGTACAGCCGCAGCCGCGGGCTGTGCAGCGTGCTCACCACCGACTGCGCGAAGGCGAGATCCTCGCTGGCGACGGTGATCGCGGTCGGCTGACCGCGCGCCACCTCGATCGCGAAGCTGGGGCCGCTGAAGGCGCCGCGCGCGATGCCCGCCGGCAGCAGTTCGCGCGCCACCGCGTGCGGCAGCAGACCGCTGCCCTGTTCGAAGCCCTTGCACGCCCACAGCACCGCCGGCACCACCGACTGCGCCAGCGCCACGAGCGACGCGCGCAGGCCGGCGATCGGCGTGGCAATCAGTGCAAGTTCGCAGCCGGCCAGCGCGGCGGACAGGTCGTCGTGGATGGCAACGGACGCAGGCAGCGCAATGCCCGGCAACAGGCGTTCGTTGCGGCCGGTGGCGCGCATCTCCGCCGCGTGACCGTCGTCGCGGGTCCACAGGCTGACCTGATGGTCGGCCGCATAGGCGACCGCGAGCGCGGTGCCCCAGGCACCGGCGCCGAGTATGCAGAGTTTCATGCGACGTGAAGGGGCGTCACAGCCCCCATACCTGGCTGATGCGGACATAGCCGCTCTGGCCGTCGCGGTGCTTCACCCGCGCCCAGCCGGCCGGCGCCTGCTCGCTGAGCAGCGGCTCCAGCAGCACCCGGCGCTCGGCTTCGAACACCAGCGGCGCGGCGTCTTCAGGCCGGGCGAGCACGCGCGCCTTTTCCGCGGTCACGATGACCGAGCGCTGCGGCGACAGGGCGGACGATTCCACCCAGGCCAGCATGCCGCCCGGTTCGCGCACCTTGACCCAGCCGGCCTGGGAGCGCACGACTTCGACCGGCGTCTGGCGCGCGATCACATACTGCTGGCGCGCCTGCTTCGACGGCGCGTCGTACAGCACGGCCACGTCGGCAAGCGAGCGGTATTCGAGCCCCGCCGCCAGGGCGGCGGGCGCAAGGGCGACGGCGGCGAGCGCCGCCAGCGCAAGACGCTTCATCACTGGACGGTGGGCGCGCCGTTCTGGGCCTGGTCGGCCTGGGCACGCTGCTGGTACAGCGCCTCGAAGTTCACCGGCGCCAGCACCACCGGCGGGAAGCCGGCGCGGTTCACCGCGTCCGACACGCTTTCGCGGGCGTACGGGAACAGGATGTTCGGGCAGGCGATGCCGAGGATGGGCTGCAGGTCTTCCTGCGGCACGTTGCGGATCTGGA
>JBEQBZ010000027.1:0-44173 GCA_041639545.1 Methyloversatilis sp.
ACGCTTGGGGATTCTCTTGGCCACGCATGGGAAATCGGGAAAAGTAGGAAGACGATTCGAGGCAGGAGTCTGCCTCAAAACCCGCGCCCAGAGCAGGGGGCGGGGTTTCTCACCAGCCTGCTAGCGCCAGTGTTCATGAGTCGGTACATGGGATTCATCCAGGCGTCCAACGGAATCAGAAATGCGACCGCCCCAAAAGTTTTCGAGCAGCTTGACAACTTTGGGAGTCTGGCCGAACCGTGGAGTTGTCAAACCATTTGACAACTCATGTTCCCAAACGCTCCATGCAGGCCGGCCGAATGGCTTGAACCAATGGCATCTGATCACCGCTTACCGGAGCCACGCGAAGTTGCCTCGCTTGTACAAACGACTGATCAAAGCGCCGGACGCGCTGCTTTTCTGACTCTGATAAATGTAACATTTAATAGTTATTTGTTGACAATAAACTATCTTTCACAACAATCCACTGGATGCTGAACATTCAACCCCACACACAGGAGCAGGACGTGCTCGCGCTCGCCGCACGCCAGCCACTGCTGCGTGCGCGCGATCTGACGGCGCAGGCGCTGCCGACCATCTTGCTCAGCCGTCTGGTCGCAGCTGGCAAACTGGAACGCGTGGCTCGTGGCGTCTACTGCCTGCCGGGGCGAGAACTCAGCGAACACCGTTCCCTAGCTGAAGTGGCGCTGCGCATGCCGCGTGGTGTCGTTTGCCTGCTGTCCGCTCTGCGCGTCCATGGCATTGGTACCCAGGCGCCGTTCGAGGTCTGGCTGGCCATCCCTCCGCATACACCCACACCCCGACTCGACCAACCGGCTTTGCGTGTGGTGCGCATGTCTGGCCCGGCACTTTCCGAAGGTGTAGAACCCGTCGACATCGATGGCGTTCAGGTTCCGGTGTTCAACGCGGCCAAGACGGTGGCCGATTGCTTCAAGTTCCGCAACAAGATTGGCCTGGACGTGGCGCTGGAGGCCCTGCGCGATGGCTGGGCTCAGCGCAAGCTGACGATGGATGCGCTCTGGCACTACGCCGCGGTCAATCGCGTCTCCAATGTGATGCGGCCCTACCTGGAAAGCACCACGGCATGAGCCGGAACTTCGCCGCGTCCATCCGTGCACGGCTGAAGCTCCGCGCTGATGCATTGAAGCAGGATTTCAACCTGACGCTCACCCACTACGGGTTGGAGCGGCTGCTGTACCGGCTGTCCATTTCGTCCCATGCTGGAAACTACCTGCTCAAAGGGGCACTGCTGTTTTCGCTCTGGTACGACCAGCCGCACCGACCGACACGCGATGTGGATCTTTTGGGATTTGGCCCGGACGACATCGATACCGCCGTGAAGGCTTTCCGCGACATCTGCTTGATAGAAGTGGAAGACGGCATCGTGTTCAACCCCGCATCGATCAAGGGTTCGATGATCCGCAAGGACGCCGGCTATGGCGGCGTGCGAATCGACCTGCAGGCAAAGCTGGATGGCGCGCGCATCGTGCTGCAGGTGGACATCGGTTTCGGCGACGCGGTCACACCCGCGCCGGAATCGGTGCGCTACCCGGTGCTGCTCGACGACCTGCCCGCGCCCCAGTTGCGCTCGTACCCGAAATACACCGTGGTGGCCGAGAAGTTCCATGCGGTGTGCCTGCTGGGCATGGCCAACACCCGCATGAAGGACTATTTCGATCTCTGGGTGCTGCTCACTGAAGGTAGCCTGGACTCGGCAGAACTGCACCGCGCCGTCGAGGCCACGTTCTCACGCCGGCAACTGGCCATGCCCGACACCATTCCCACGGGTTTGAGCGATGCGTTCGCACAGGACACGGTGAAACAGGCTCAGTGGGCAGCCTTCCTGAAAAAGAACCGCCTGCAGCCACTGGACTTGATCGAGGTGGTCGGGCTGCTGCGCAACGCGTTTCAGGCGCTGCAAAGGCCAGCCTGAACGCGTGGTGGTATTTTTGGTGGTGTCTGGAAAAGTCGGACGAGAAAAAATCGAGGTTTCATGCGGCCTCCGGGCGATGATGTGAACGACGCCCTCCTGAAAAGCCCGTAGCGCCCTCCGATCAGGCGCTCACCGGCTTTTTCATTTTTGGCCCATCTCTCGATTCCATCCTGCATGAAGCACAAGGCCCGCTTTTGGCGGGCCTTGTCCGTTGCGTCTGCCGGCTTGGCGCGGGTTGCGGCGCCGGTCTGTCGTATGGCGGGGTGTTGCCTTCAGTGGTGATCGACTCCGCCGCCTCGCGGCAGCGTACGGGGCGACTCGCCCAGATTGGGATAGCGGACGTACTGGACCAGCGCACGGGTGTCCTCGTCCGGCGCACGCGTGATCAGGCTCACCACGATGAGCACTGCGAAACCGAGCGGAATGCCGAAGATGCCGCAGGAAATCGGCTCGATGCCGAACCAGGCATTCGCGATGTCGCCACCGAAGAAGGGGTGGGTCGTGGCCGCGTAGTAGATGCACATGCCGAGGCCGGCAACCATGCCGGCCACCGCACCGGCCTTGTTCGCCCGCGCCCAGAACACGCCGCACACCAGCGCCGGGAAGAAGGCGGAGGCGGCAATCGAGAAGGCCAGCCCCACCATGAGCAGGATGTTGTCCGGCTTCAGCGAAGCGGTGTAGGCGGCCACCAGCGCCACCACCAGCAGCAGCGCCTTCGATATGACCAGCCGGCGCTGGGTGGAGGCGTCCGGGTCGATCACCTTGTAGTACATGTCGTGCGACATCGCGTTGGCGATGGTGAGCAGCAGGCCGTCCGCGGTGGACAGCGCGGCCGCCAGACCGCCGGCCGCCACCAGACCGGAAATGACGTAGGGCAGGCCGGCGATTTCCGGCGTGGCGAGCACGATCACGTCGGTGTTCAGTGTCAGCTCGGCCAGCTGCAGGATGCCATCCGCATTGATATCATCGATCTTGACCAGCCCGACCTTGCCCCAGGACGCCACCCAGCCGGGCAGCGTCGAAATGGTGGAGCCGACCAGATTGGTATAGACCTCCCACTTCGCGAACACCGCATAGGCCGGCGCGGTGACGTACAGCAGAAAGATGAAGAACAGCGACCAGAACACCGAGTCGCGCGCTTCCTTCACGCTGGGCGTGGTGTAGTAGCGCATCAGGATGTGCGGCAGCGAGGCGGTGCCCACCATGAGCACGATGACCAGCGCGATGAAGTTCAGCCGCTTTACCGACGAATCTGCCTCGTCGCGACCGGCGTGCGCGGCGGTATGCGGCAGCGGCGGCTTGGCCTTGCTCTCCGCCAGGCGACGCGCCTCGCCCCACTTGCGGCGCGCATCCGCCTCGGTCTTGGGCATGTTGCGCAGCGCCATTTCGGCCGCGGCGATCTGCTTGGCCGGCGCATTGGCGGCCTTCAGCGCGTCAAGCTTGGCGGTGAGCTGGGCACGTTCTGCATCAAGCGAGGCTGGCAGCCCGCGTATCTTCTCGTCGTAGTCATGGGCGCGCGCCTTGAACAGCGCGTTCGCCTCCAGTTCCTTCGGCGACGCGAACAGTTCGCTTTCCTTGGCCGACAGCTTCTGCAGCACCTGGCCGTACATCGCCTGCGGCACCGGCACCCCGGTCACCTTGGTGGACAGGATGACCACCGGCAGCAGGTAGGCAATGATGAGGATGATGTACTGCGCCACCTGGGTCCAGGTGACCGCGCGCATGCCGCCAAGGAATGAGCACACCAGGATGCCGGCCAGCCCGACGAACACGCCCACCTCGAACTCAAGGCCGACGAAGCGGCTGGTGATCAGGCCGACACCGTAGATCTGTGCGACGACGTAGGTGAAGGAGGCGAGGATGGCAGCGATCACGCCTATCATCCGCGCGAGGTTGCCGCCGTAGCGCGCGCCAAGGAAATCCGGAATCGTGAATTCGCCGAACTTGCGCAGATAGGGCGCGAGGAAGAGCGCGACCAGGCAGTAGCCGCCGGTCCAGCCCATGACGAAAGCCAGCCCCTGGTAGCCGCTGAAATACAGCGTGCCGGCCATGCCGATGAAGGAGGCGGCGGACATCCAGTCCGCACCGGTGGCCATGCCGTTGAACAGCGCCGGCACCCGGCGGCCGGCCACGTAGTACTCGGCCACGTCGGCGGTGCGGCTCATGACGCCGATCGCCGCGTACAGCGCGATCGATGCGAACAGGAAGGTATAGCCGATCCACTGCGATGACATGCCCAGCTGTTCGCCGATCGCCAGCAGCGCGACGAACACGACGAAGCCGCCGGTGTACCAGCCGTACATCTTCTTCAGCTGCTGGCGGAACGCGCCCTGTGAATGCGGCATGGTCAGGCGTCCTCGTTCACGCCGTATTCGTGATCGAGGCGGTTCATCGCCCAGGCGTAGTAGCCAATCAGCAGCACATAGACGATGAGCGAACCCTGAGCGCCCATGTAGAAAGCCAGCGGCCAGCCGAAGAACGAAATGTCGTCCAGCTCGCGCGCGAAATAGATGGGCAGAAAAGTGACCGCGAACCAGATGACGAGCAAGGTCGCGGTCATGCGCAGGTTACGGCGCCAGTAGGCCCGGTGCCGTTCGGACAGCTGCATTCAGGTTCTCCTCCTGTGGCGTATGCCGGGCCGGGTCATTGCCCGGCCTTGTTGTTGTCATGCGGCAGCGGGCACAGGGCACACGATGTCTGCATGACGTGACGCACATCATGCAGTCCAATCTTACGAGCCCCTTACAGCGCGAAAACTTCCGCGCCGCAACATGCCATCAGCCTATCTGCCAGTCGAGCCGTATGCGGGTCTGCAGCTGGCGGGCGCGCTTCAGCGCATGACGCAGAAGCACCCGGTCGATCTCGGGCAGTGACGACGGGGCGATGCGATTGGCAAGAGCGGCGTGCGCGCCGGTACCCTCGCTCGCCTGCCTCTGCAGCCGCAGGCGCTGGATCAGGAAGAAGGCACGCACCGCCCCTGGCAGGTCATCGCAGGCAAAGCGGCTGCTCCGGGCGAGCGCACGCAGCCGGCCGGCGGTGGAGTGCTCGTGCAGCCCTTCGCTCAGGGCATACAGCCGGGCGACATCGGCGAACACCCGGGCGGCGCCGGTCTTGAGATCCAGCGTGTGCGGCGCACCATCGACCGATTCAAGCCGGAAACGGCCGAACAGACCGAGCGGCGGCCTGGCCTGCAGTGCCGTTTCGGCCAGCAGGCGAAGGAAGGCGCGGTTTGCCCGCGCCTGGGCAAGCACGTGTTCACGCAGCGTGTCGGCCAGCGCAGCATCACCATGCAGCGGTCGCAGGTCGAAAAAAATGGCGGCCGACATCAGCGCCTCCGGGTGCGGGGTGGATATCCAGCGGCTGAAGGCCTGCGCCCATTCGTCGAAGGACAGACAGCAGCGCGCTTCTCCGGCCATGATGCCGCCGGCGCAGGCCGGAAAGCCCAGCCGCACCAGCAGCCGGTTCATCCCGGCGGCGACCCGCATCAGCGCCGGCCGCACCGCCTCGGCGGTCAGGCCCAGTGGCGGCTCGAACAGCAGGCCGTTGTCCTGGTCGGTGGCGAAGGTCTGTTCCATGCGCCCTTCGGAACCGAAAGCCAGCCAGCACCAGCGCACGCGTTCGAACACGCCGCCGTCCGGGTGCGTCGCCCGCACCAGGTCCAGAGCCCGCGCCGCCAGTGCGTCGTTGAGCGAGGACAGGTGCAGCATCAGCGCCTCGACCGAGGTGCCGTCCTGCAGCAGCTGGTGGCCGAAACGGCGTACCGAGGCAGCCACCTCGACCAGTGCGTCGGCGTCCGCTGCGTCGCGGATGCGGGCACCCAGCGTATGTACGTCCTGCCGCAGCCGCGCATACAGGTCGCTCTGAGAGATGACGCCCAGCAGCCGGCCGTCGGCGCCGGTCACGACGACGTGGCGCACCTCGTGCCGGGCCATCAGCCGGGCCGCGTCCTCGCCGCTGTGTTCCGCACCCAGCGTATGCAGGCGGGTCTGCATCAGCGCGCGTACCGGCGTATCGAGCGGCTGACCGGCCAGCAGTACCTGACCCGGCAGATCGGGCAGCGTGAGCATGCCGACCGCGCGATCATCGTCCGTCACCAGCACCGAACCGACGCGTTCGGCGGTCATGCGTTCAAGCGCTTCGCGCAGCGGTGCGTCGGGCGCCACGCACACGGGCGGCCTGCGGATGAGGGTCTGCAGCGGGAGATGAAGTCCGGGGCCGGAGGGGCTGGACGAAACTGCGGGGGAGGATGCGGCGTCGGAGGTATTCATCGACGCCGCATCCGGGTCATGCGCCCGCGGCGCTGGCGCGCCGCGGGGTCCGATCAGAGGGTTTGCGCCAGCTGATCGAGGATGGCCGGATTTTCCAGCGTCGAGGTGTCCTGCGTGATCTGCTCGCCCTTGGCGATCGAGCGCAGCAGGCGGCGCATGATCTTGCCCGAGCGGGTCTTCGGCAGGTTGTCACCGAAACGCAGGTCCTTCGGCTTGGCGATCGGACCGATCTCCTTGCCCACCCAGTTACGCAGCTCGTTGGCGATCTGCTTGGCTTCGTCGCCGGTCGGGCGCGAACGCTTCAGCACCACGAAGGCGCAGATGGCTTCGCCAGTCAGGTCGTCCGGGCGACCCACCACGGCGGCTTCGGCCACCAGCGGGTGCGCAACCAGCGCCGATTCGATTTCCATCGTGCCCATGCGGTGACCCGACACGTTCAGCACGTCGTCGATACGGCCGGTGATGGTGAAGTAGCCGGTCTTCGCGTCGCGGATCGCGCCGTCGCCCGCCAGGTAGTAACGACCCTGGAAGTCGGCCGGGTAGTAGCTCTTCACGAAACGGTCCGGATCACCGTAGATGGTGCGGATCATCGACGGCCACGGCTTCTTGACCACCAGGATGCCGCCCTGGCCCCAGGGCACGTCATTGCCGGTTTCGTCGACGATGGCGGCCTGGATGCCCGGGAAGGGCAGCGTGCAGGAACCCGGCACCATCGGCGTGGCGCCCGGCATCGGCGTGATCATGTGGCCGCCGGTTTCGGTCTGCCAGAAGGTATCGACGATCGGGCAGCGACTGCCGCCGACGTTCTGGTAGTACCACTCCCAGGCAGCCGGGTTGATCGGCTCGCCGACCGAACCGAGGATGCGCAGCGACGACAGGTCGTAGCTCTTCGGATGCACGGCGTCGTTCGCATCGGCCGCCTTGATCAGCGAGCGGATGGCGGTCGGCGCGGTGTAGAACACGCTCACCTTGTGGTCCTGGATCATCTTCCAGAAGCGACCGGCGTCCGGGTAGGTCGGCACGCCTTCGAACACGATTTCGGTCGAACCGCAGGCCAGCGGGCCGTAGGTGATGTAGGTGTGGCCGGTGACCCAGCCGATGTCGGCGGTGCACCAGAAGACATCGGACGGCTTGATGTCGAAGGTCCACTTCATCGTCAGGATGGCGTGCAGCAGGTAGCCGCCGGACGAATGCTGGACGCCCTTCGGCTTGCCGGTCGAACCCGAGGTGTAGAGCAGGAACAGCGGGTGTTCCGCCTCGACCCATTCCGGTTCGCAGGTGTCTGCCTGACCTTCGAGCACCTCGTGCAGCCACACGTCGCGCCCGGCAACCATGTTGCAGGCACCGCCGGTGCGCTTGTAGACGATGACGGTGCTGCAGGACTCGCAGCCACCCATGCCGAAGGCTTCATCGACGATGGGCTTGAGCGGGATGTTTTTGCCACCGCGGCACTGTTCGTCCGAAGTGATCAGCATGACCGCGCCGGCATCGCTGATGCGGTCGCGCAGCGACTGGGCGGAGAAGCCGCCGAACACCACCGAGTGGGTGGCGCCGATGCGGGCGCAGGCCTGCATCGCAACGATGCCTTCGATCGACATCGGCAGGTAGATGACGACGCGGTCGCCCTTCTTCACGCCCTTCGAACGCAGCGCATTCGCCAGACGGCTCACGCGGACCAGCAGGTCGCTGTAGGTAACTCGGGTGACGGTGCCGTCATCCGCTTCGAAAATGATGGCGGTCTTGTCGCCGAGACCTGCCTGGATGTTGCGATCCAGACAGTTGTAGGACACGTTCAGCTTGCCGTCCTCGAACCACTTGAAGAACGGGCGATTGTCCTCGTTCAGGGTACGCGTGAACGGCGTTTGCCAGGTCACATGCTCGCGAGCCAGACGAGCCCAGTACCCTTCATAGTCGCGCTCCGCCTCGGCGCACAGAGCCTTGTAGGCGTCCATGCCGGACACGGCCGCATTGCGCACCAGTTCCGCCGACGGCTCGTAAACGCGAACTTCCGTAGCTTCAGACATACAACCTCCTCCGTCATTTCAAATCTGCTCGCAGGCGGATGGAAACCGCCGTGCACCGTGCAGCCTTGTGGGCTGCCGACAGGCGCGATGTCGATCGCGCTTTTTTCTACCAACGATTACAGCCGCCATGCCTTACAGACCGCTTACGGCCTGCAGCGACCGGGCTGCAACACGTGGATGGTAATATCGGCGCGGTCTTTTGTCTTATATTTGATCGCGCATGACTAATCTTGGACGTGTTCTAAAAAGCTGCATCTTCGCCAGCCGCTGGTTGCAGGCTCCGCTGTATTTCGGACTGATCGTCGCCCAGGCGGTGTACGTCTATCTGTTCATGGTCGAGCTGTCGCATCTGGTGCACCGGATCGGCAATCTGACCGAGACCGACATCATGCTCATCGTACTGGGCCTGATCGACGTGGTGATGATTGCCAACCTGCTCATCATGGTCATCGTCGGCGGCTACGAAACCTTCGTATCTCGGCTCAATCTCGAGGACCATCCGGACCAGCCGGAATGGCTTTCGCACGTCAACGCCGGCGTGCTGAAGGTGAAGCTGGCGACCGCACTGATCGGCATTTCCGCCATCCACCTGCTGAAAACCTTCATCAATGCCGGCCAGCTCGAAGACCGCGTGGTGATGTGGCAGGTCGCCATCCACATGGTGTTCGTCGTGTCGGCGATGGCCATGGCCTACACCGACAAGCTGATGACCCAGACACTGGTGCTGAACAAGCAGCATCACTGAACCGCACGAAAGGCCGACACCCGCGGCCTTTCGTGCATGCCGCCACAAGCGGCCTTCATTCCCACCCGAGGACACTTCCATGAGCCAGCCCATCCGCCAGGACGATTTCATCCAGTCCGTCGCCGACGCGTTCCAGTTCATTTCCTGTTATCACCCGCTGGATTTCATCCAGGCGCTGGGTGCGGCCTACGAGCGCGAACAGTCGCCGGCCGCGCGTGACGCGATCGCGCAGATCCTGACCAACTCGCGCATGTGCGCCGAGGGCAAGCGCCCGATCTGTCAGGACACCGGCATCGCGGTGGTCTTCCTGAAGGTGGGCATGAACGTGCGCTGGGACGCCACCATGAGCGTGACCGACATGGTCAATGAAGGCGTGCGCCGCGCCTATCTGCACCCGGACAACACGCTGCGCGCCTCGGTGCTGCTGGACCCGGCCGGTGCCCGCAAGAATTCGAAGGACAACACGCCGGCGGTCATCCACTACGAAATCGTGCCGGGCGACCACGTCGAGGTGATCTGCGCGGCCAAGGGCGGCGGCTCGGAAAACAAGTCCAAGATGGTCATGCTGAATCCGTCCGACTCCATCGTGGACTGGGTGCTGAAGACGGTACCGACCATGGGCGCCGGCTGGTGCCCGCCGGGCATGCTGGGCATCGGCATCGGCGGCACGCCGGAAAAGGCCATGCTGCTGGCCAAGGAATCGCTGATGGAGCCGGTGAACATCCAGGTTGTGGCCGACAAGGCCGCGCGTGGCGAAAAGCTCACCCGGGTCGAAGAACTGCGGCTGGAGCTGATGGAGAAGGTGAACGCGCTGGGCATCGGCGCCCAGGGCCTGGGCGGCCTGTCCACCGTGCTCGACGTGAAGATTCTTGACTACCCGACGCACGCCGCCTCGCTGCCGGTGGCCATGATTCCGAACTGCGCGGCCACCCGCCATGTGCATTTCCACCTTGACGGCTCCGGCCCGGCGAAGCTGGAAGCGCCGCGTCTGGAAGACTGGCCGGCGGTGACCTGGCAGGCCGACACCCAGACCTCGAAGCGGGTGGACCTGAACACCCTGACCCGCGAAGAAGTGGCGTCGTGGAAGCCGGGCCAGACCCTGCTGCTGAACGGCAGGATGCTCACCGGCCGCGACGCCGCACACAAGCGCATCGCCGACATGCTGGCGAAGGGCGAAAAGCTGCCGGTCGATTTCACCAACCGCGTCATCTACTACGTCGGCCCGGTCGATCCGGTACGCGACGAAGTGGTCGGCCCGGCCGGCCCGACCACCGCCACCCGCATGGACAAGTTCACCGAAATGATGCTGGCCCAGACCGGCCTCATTTCCATGGTGGGCAAGTCCGAGCGCGGCCCGGCGGCGATCGAGGCCATCCGCAAGCACAAGAGCGCCTACCTGATGGCGGTGGGCGGTGCGGCCTATCTCGTGTCGAAGGCGATCAAGGCGGCGAAGGTGGTCGGTTTCGAGGATCTGGGCATGGAAGCGATCTACGAATTCGACGTGGTCGACATGCCGGTGACCGTGGCGGTCGATGCCGGTGGCACCTCGGTGCACAACACCGGCCCGAAGGAATGGCAGGCCAGGATCGGCAAGATTCCGGTCACCACTGCGTGATACGCTGCGCCCATCTCTGACGCCGGCATCGCCCGGCATCTGCAGTCAGGCCGGCAACAGCCGGCCTGGCCACCGCAGACCCGAAGCACCTTGCAACAAGAGGCCGCATCCCCAGCGGCCCATGCACATCCGAAGTCCATCCGCCGTCGTGCCGCGCAGGGCACGGCGCCTGTTTTTCCGCGCGCGCAGTAGCGCACAGAACGGAGGCGACGATGCTCTTTGAAGCAGGACGCATGTTTTCCCTGGTCGGCTGGCCGGCGGTGCTGCTGGCCGCCTGGCTGGCCGGCGAAATCGCCCACCGCGGCCTTCGCGTGCCGCGCGTGTGCGCCTATTCGCTGGCCGGCATCGTCTACGGTCACTGGGGCGGGCTGCCGCATGACGCAGACACCCGGGCCGCGTTCACCTTTCTGGCCAATTTCTCGCTCGCGCTCTTCCTGTTCGAACTGGGCCATCGCATCAACCTGCGCTGGCTGGTGACCAATCCGTGGGTCACCCTGAGCGGCATCGCCGAATCCCTGCTCACCTTCGTCGTCGTGCGCGCGATCGCGGTCGCCATGGGCCAGCCGGCGGACATCGCGATGGTGATCGCCGCGCTGTCGGTCGCCACCTCGCCGGCCGCACTGGTACGCGTGGTCAACGATCTGCGCGGCTCCGGCCAGGTGACCGAACGGGCACTGCACCTGTGCGCGATCAACTGCCTGCTGTCGGTGCTGCTGATGAAAGGAGCCATCGGTTACTGGCAACTGCTGGCCTCCGGCAGTCTGGTCAGCGCGGTATGGAACAGCGCCGCCATACTCGCGGTATCGGTCGGCTGCGGCCTGCTGGTCGGCGTGCCGCTGCCCTGGCTGCTGCGGCGGCTGCGGGCGGACGAGCGCGGCGTCACCATCGTGTTCGCGCTGGCGGTGATGCTGGTGACCGTGCTCACCCAGGGCGTCAATGTGTCGCCGCTGCTGGCCGCACTGACGCTGGGCGTGCTGATGCGGCGCAACCGGCTGGTGCTGACCGCAGCCCAGCGCAACTTCGGCGTGCTGGGTGATCTGCTCACCGTGTTCCTGTTCGTCTATGTGGCCGGCATGGCGGTTTGGCCCACCAGCGCGGTCGGCCTGGCGCTCGCGGTACTGCTGTCGCTCGGCCGGGTGGCCGCGAAAATGACCGCCACCACCGCCTTTGCCCACGTGAGCGGCACCAGCACGCGCAAGGGCGCGCTGACCGGGCTGGCGCTGGCACCGCTGTCCACCTTCGCGCTGCTGCTGCTGGAGTACAGCCGGGCCGCCGGCTTCGGTCTGGCCGATGGTGCGCTCGCGGCCATCGCAGGCATGGTGATCGTGATGGAATTCATCGGCCCGGTATTCGCGCAGTGGGCGCTGGTGCTGGCCGGAGAAACGCAACGGACGGAGGACGCCTGATGCCGCTGGAAACCTTTCACCCGTCCGCCGCGCTCAGCCTGGGCGTCGAACTGGAACTGCAGCTGGTGGGCGAACACGACCGCGACCTCGCGTCGGCGGCCGACGATCTGCTCGAACTGGCGCAGCGACGCGAATTTCCGGGCGACATCAAGCCGGAAATGACCGACTGCATGATCGAGGTCGCCACCGGCATCCACACGTCCTATGCGCCCCTGCGAGCGCAGCTCGTGCGCATGCGCGATGCGCTGGTCGCTGACGCCGCGCGGCTCAATGTATCGCTGTGCGGCGGCGGCACCCACCCCTTCCAGCAATGGAACGAACGGCGCATCTTCGCGGCGCCGCGCTTCCAGCAGCTGTCGGGCCTGTACGGCTATCTGGCCAAGCAGTTCACCATCTTCGGCCAGCATGTGCACGTCGGCATGCCCGACCCGGACAGCGCGCTGCGCGTGCTGCACGCACTCGGCCGCTATGTGCCGCATTTCATCGCGCTGTCGGCGTCGTCGCCCTTTTCCCAGGGCAGCGACACGCAGTTCGATTCGGCCCGGCTCAATTCGGTATTCGCCTTTCCGCTCAGCGGCCGCGCCCCTTTCGTGCTGGACTGGTCACGCTTCGAGCGCGACTACTTCGTGCGCATGGAAGACACCGGCATCGTGCGCAGCATGAAGGACTTCTACTGGGACATCCGGCCCAAGCCGGAGTACGGCACCATCGAACTGCGAGTGTGCGACACGCCGCTCACGGTGGATCGTGCGGCGCAGATCGCGGTCTATCTGCAGGCGCTGTGCCGGCTCATCCTGGCTGGCGAAGATCCCGAACCGGTCGAGGACGACTATCTCGTGTACACCTACAACCGCTTCCAGGCCTGCCGCTTCGGCCTCGAAGGCCTGATCGTGCATCCGCGCAGCCACGCCACACACCTGCTGCGCGACGACATCCGCGATACGCTGGACCGGCTGGCGCCGCATGCCGATGCGCTCGACTGCGCCGACGCGCTGGCGAGCCTGCGTGAGCTCGTGTGCGGCGGCGGCAACGATGCCGCGGGGCTGCGCGAGGTATATGGCCGCACCGGCACCCTGCTCGCGGTGGTCGATCACGCGGTCGGCGCCTTTGCCCGATGAGCGGCATCGATCTGCTGCTGTACGCGCTGGCCGGCCTGCTGGTGCTGGTCGGGCTGGCCGGCGTGGTGCTGCCTGCGCTGCCGGGCGTGCCCTTCATGTTCGGCGGCTTCCTGCTGCTGGCCTGGCTGGACGATTTCACCCGCATCGGCCCGACGACGCTGGTCGTGCTCGGAGCACTGACCGCGCTGACCGTTGCGGTGGATTTCGCCGCCAGCGTAGTCGGCGCCCAGCGCGTGGGCGCCAGCACGCTGGCACTGGCGGGCGCGGCGATCGGCACCGTACTGGGCCTGTTCGGCGGCCTGATCGGCCTGCTGTTCATGCCGCTGGTGGGTGCCGCGGTCGGCGAATTCATCGCCCGGCGTGACGCGGTTCAGGCGGCACGGGTCGGTGTCGCCACCTGGCTGGGCATGGTGATTGGCGCGGTCGCCAAGGTGGCGATCGCCTTCATGATGCTGGGCGTGGCGCTGGCCGCCTGGCTGCTCTGACGACCGCTTCAGCGCTGCCCGGTGTATTGCTCCTGCAGCGATCCGTCTGAACGGCCGGATTGCGGCCTGCTGCTGCCATCGCCACCTTCGCCGACAACGACCGGCGTGCCGCCCGTCGATGCGCCGCTCGAAGACGGTGACGACCCCGGCGCGTTCTGCTGCGCCGAGGTATCGAGCACCGGCACGAACAGCCAGTCGGCGTGGCGCAGATCACCCGCGGAACGGGGAACGGACCGCGCAGTGATGCCTGGTTGTCCGGATACGGCCTGCGGCTGACCCGGGGCGGTCGCAAGTTGCGTCTTCAGACTGGTCGCCACCTTGTCGCCAGAGGCATCGACCCAGCGCGGCAGCACATGGATGCGCGCCACCTTCTCCGACCGGCTATGCACCGCGCGTATCTGCCCCTGCGACACGACCAGCCCCCAGTCACGATTGTTCGTAATCGGATCGATATAGATCCTGCGCAGATGACGCACCGGCACCGGGTGGCGCTTGTCCTCAAGCAGATCTTCAAGGCGCGACGGATAGACCTTGGGTTCGACCGGTGAGGCATCGTGATAGCGCTGCAGCGCGCGCGAGAACTCGCCGCCGATGAACAGCAGTTCGCGCTCGCGCTCGGTCTGCGACAGCGTGCTCCACATCAGCGCGCTGCCGGCCGCCGCGATGCCCAGTGCGGCCACCGCGAACAGCAGCAGCAGATACGAAAAGCCGCCCTGCCCCGCACGCATGCCGACCACGCGTTCAGAGATCGGCGTAAGGCACGCCGTCACGCGACTGTCCTTCCGCTCCGCTCTTCAGATCGGCGACACCGCTTTCGGTGGCCGCATCCTTGGGAGGCACCAGTATCCAGGTCTCACTGCTGTCGGTGACCGGATCGAACGGCGGCTTGCGCAGATACTGGCGATCCACAAGTTCCTGCAAGCTCTGCGGCCAGGTACCGCGATCGCCGCGGAACTTGTCAATGGCATCGCGGGTGACAGACAGGGTCTGCTTCAGCGTGGCGTCCTTCGAACGGTCCAGATGTTCGAAATAGCGCGGCGCGGCAATGGTGAGCAGCACCGCGATGATGGCCATCACGACCAGCAGTTCGATCAGCGTGAAACCACGTGCGCGTGAAAGTCGGGACATCACCAGTTCCGGTAGGGCACGCCATTCAGGCCGGTCCGGCCGGACAGCGAATACACATCGAACACGTCGGCCCCCGGCGCGGGTTCGTCCGGCGGACTGGCATAGCTGCGCAGCCCCCAGGTCTGCTCCGGCGGCACGCTCGTGTCCGCATTGAAAGGATCGCGCGGCAGGCGACGCAGGAAGTAGATCTTCGCTTCATTCGGCTGCTTCACGTCGCGCACGCCATTGACCAGCACGTCCAGACTGGGCGGATAGCCGCTGGCGCCGGTCTTCTTCTCGATCCGGCCTTCGTCCCAGGCCTTCCTGTAGTCGTCGAGCGCGGTGCGGATCTGACGCAGCGCGGTGCGCAGTTCCGCCTCGTTGGCGCGCACGCGCGCCAGTTCCACCATCGGCATGGCCATGGTGGCGAGAATGCCGACGATGGCCACCACCACCATCAGCTCGATCAGCGTGAAACCGCGGGAAAGACGCAACATGCGGCGCAGGCTAACACAGCCCCGTCACGCGTCCGTGACAGGACGGCAGTCAGCCGGCGTGGCTGCGCCAGGCGCTCTCGACCGGGTGTTCGCGCAGCCAGACGTAGCGCTGCGAGCGCCATTCGCGCAACGCGTTCAGCGCCAGATCGAAATCGGCATAGGGCAGCTGGTAGAGCAGCTGAAGGTCGAAGGGCGTATCGTGCTCAAGCGCATCGAGCAGCTGGCGGAATATCCGTACGCCCTGTTCGGCGTCCGGCGCATGGGCTCTGTCGAACATGACTTGCAGGTGCATGGACATTCTCCCGGGCAAGGTCTGAACACGACGCAGGCGCTGATGTAACACGAAGCGGCCGCCCGCATCTACCGCGGTGCACCAGAGCGATCCGCCCTGCCGGATGAAAGCCGCGTCAGGCGTAGCCCTGCGGGTTGCCGCTCTGCCAGGTCCACGCATCGGCGCACATCTGCGCAAGATCGCGCGTCGCTTTCCAGCCCAGCAGCCGGTTGGCGTGCTCCGGGTCGGCATAGCACTGCGCGATGTCGCCGGGTCGGCGGTCGACGATGCGATAGGGCACGGAACAACCGCTGGCCACTTCAAAGGCGCGCACCACATCGAGCACGCTGTAGCCGCGGCCGGTACCCAGATTCACCGTCAGCAGGCCCGGATGCTCCAGAAGGTAGTCGATGGCCTTCACATGACCTTGAGCCAGGTCAAGCACATGGATGTAGTCGCGTACGCCAGTGCCGTCCGGCGTCGGCCAGTCGCCACCGAACACGCGCAGTTCCTGCAGTTTGCCGACCGCCACCTGGCTCACGAAGGGCATCAGGTTGTTCGGCAGGCCGTTCGGGTCTTCGCCGATCAGACCGGACTCGTGTGCGCCGACCGGATTGAAATAGCGCAGCAGCGCGATGCGCCAGGACGGATCGGCCACGACCAGATCGCGCAGCACGTGCTCGACCATCCACTTCGAGCGGCCGTAGGGATTGGTCGGCCCGGTCGGAAAATCCTCCCGGATCGGCACCGAAGCCGGATCGCCGTACACGGTCGCCGACGACGAGAAGGCCAGCGCCTTCACGCCCGCCTCGGCCATCACCTCACACAGCGCCACCGTACCGCTGACGTTGTTGTCGTAGTACTCGAGCGGCTTGGCCACCGATTCGCCCACCGCCTTCAGGCCGGCGAAATGGATCACCGCATCGATCGCATGCGCGGCGAACACCGCGCGCATCGCCGCCCGGTCACGGATGTCGGCCTGCACGAAAGCGGCCAGCGGCCGGCCGGCAATGCGCTCGACCCGCACCAGCGACTCGCGCTTGCTGTTGCACAGGTTGTCGACAACGACCACTTCGTGGCCTGCCGCCATCAGTTCGATGCAGGTGTGCGAGCCGATATAGCCCGCGCCACCGGTGACCAGCACGCGCGACATGGATGCTCCGCAGGTGAATGAGGTACAGGAGTGGGGGTGCGGCAGACGCGGCCCGGGGGGCGCGATGGATCAGCTGCCGGCTGTCATTGTCCGACAGCCGGGGCAGCGTATCAGTCTCAGTGGTGGTGACCGTGCTCGCCGTGCACGTGACCGTGAGAAAGTTCTTCCGTGGATGCGGCACGCACCGCAGCCACCGAGCACGAGAACACCAGGGCGGTGCCGGCCAGAGGATGGTTGCCGTCGATCACGACGCGGTCTTCGGCGATGTCGGTGACGGTGTACAGACCTTCTTCCTCACCGTCTTCACTGACACGCTCGAACTGCATGCCCACTTCGATGTTTTCCGGGAAGTTGGCGCGCGATTCGATCTCGACCAGATCTTCGTCGTATTCGCCGAATGCATCTTCCGGCTGCAGCTTCACGACCACTTCATCACCCACCTGCTTGCCTTCCAGCGCTTCCTCGATCGGCTGGAAAATGCCGCCGTAGCCGCCGTGCAGGTAAGCCAGCGGCGCTTCACCCGGATCGACCATGTTGCCGTCCGGATCGGTCACGCTGTACTTGAGGGTGACGACCGAGTTCTTGCTGATGAGCATTCCTGATTCCTTTCGTATGCAGTGCGCGCACGCGCTCCAGTATTTCTCCCGCGTGCCCGCGCGGATTCACGCCATATTCGGCGTGTCGTATGACACCTTTCCGATCGATGATGAACGTCGATCGGGTCATGCAGAAACGCAGCTTTCCGTCGATATCGCGCTCGCGCCAGACACCGTAGCGCCGGCTGACCTCACCTTCGAGGTCCGACAGCAGGCGGACGGTCAGGCCGTGCTTGTCGCGGAAATCTGCGTGGGTAAAGCATTCGTCCCGGCTCACGCCGAGCACGGAACAGTCGCAGCGCCTGAATTCCTCGTCCAGATCGCTGAATTCGATGGCCTGGGCGGTGCAGCCCGGCGTGTCGTCCTTGGCGTAGAAGTACAGCACCATCAGGTGCCGGCCCAGAGCGTCGAGCAGATTGAACAGCTCCAGATCGGCATCCGGCAGTTCGAACAGCGGAGCGGGTTGTCCTGCGCTGAGCATGAGCACCTCCCATCCCCCGGGAACAACCGGAATCCGGTCATCCGGAGACGCCCGGATTCTATCAGCGGCGTTCACCGCGCTGTAAAAAAAGCCGGCGCCGCATTGCACAAATCTGTGCGCAATGCACCATGCCGTCAGAGGAAACCGACAGATGCACCCCCGAGTCGAAAGATAAAATTCACTTCAGATTCAAACGCCTGAATAAAAAGATTCAGAATGAATCTGATGCCTGCATATGTGGCCCACATCTTGCATGACAGCATATCCAGAACCGAAGGCCATCTGCCTGACACTGTCCGACCGCTTACTTGTCGTTTCAAATGAGCGGTCGGTTGAAGATTGTAGGTGACTGATGTTCTTGCAAAAATCGGGACTCCACTTTGTCACTTTTTGTGAAAGGACGGAATATGAAGAAAACTATGTTGGCTGTGGCACTTGGCGGGCTGTTTGCCGTCAGCGGTGCCCAGGCCGCCAGCGTCACTCTGAGTGGCTCGTTCTTCGACGTCACTTACGATGACGCACTGACCGGCCTGTTCGGCACACCCGTGCTGGTTGGCAACACCCTGACCTGGGCTCCTTCGGGCAGTCCGGGTTTCTCGGCTTCCAGCTACGGTCAAGGCATCAAGGTCACGAATTCGACCTTCGCCCTGACCGTGACTGCGAAGGACAACTACCTCATCAACGGCGCTTCGCTGCTTGAAGGCGGTGATTACTTCTTCTTCGGCGACAGCTCCGGCGTCAGCGCAACCGGCCAACTGCGCGGCCGCAGCCTTGACACCGCAGGTGCACCGACCAGCGTATCGTCCATCGTCGCAGGTGCATTCACTTCAAACGCTGCCTTTGATTTTTCAACCACGGACTGGAGCGCCACTGCCCTGGTCACTCTGGACGAAGCTTCGAAGTCAGCCACCTTCACGATCCAGAACATCCTTGCGGCCTATAACCCGCCGGGTTCGTTCCCGACCGCAGCATTCATCGAAAAGAAGAGTGTCGATCTGGCGGTTGCCGTTACGGCCGTTCCGGAAGCCGACACCTACATGATGATGCTGGCAGGCCTCGGCATGCTGGGTCTGATGGCCAAGCGTCGCATGAGCTGAGTTTCACCCGCGTCACAACAGAAAAGCACCTTCGGGTGCTTTTTTGTTGTCTGTTCGGTCTCTCGACGCACTCCCTGTAAATTTGATCGACACGCATCCAATCAGACCAAAGTCGTAGGACAGCGATGGTGCGGCGCGACAAAAGCCTGCAGTTTCATGAAGCTGGCGGTCCACGGAAATGAGCCATTCGGCTCATGAGGACCAGCAACTGCCCCGGGTGATGTAACAATTCTCGACAGTCTTCACTGATGGCACTTGCCGCGCCTCGGTAACTGTATAAAAATACAGTCACCGATACACGCACGCCCTGGTGCCATGCCGATCGAACATCTGACCTCCCGCCAGCAGGAAATCCTGCAACTGATTCGCGATGCCGTCAGCGAACGCGGCAGCCCGCCGACCCGCGCCGAGATCGCCCAGGCATTCGGCTTCCGTTCGCCGAATGCCGCTGAAACCCACCTGCGAGCGCTCGCGCGAAAGGGCGCCATCAGTCTCGATGAAGGGCGCGCGCGCGGCATACGCCTCACCGAAGCACCGGGCATCCCGCTGGTCGGCCGGGTGGCTGCCGGCAATCCCATCCTCGCTGATGCCCACGTGCAGGGGCGCTACCAGGTCGATCCGTCGATGTTCTCGCCCCGCGCCGACTACCTGCTGCGGGTACGCGGGCTGAGCATGCGGGACGCCGGCATTCTGGACGGCGATCTTCTGGCGGTGCACGCCACGCCGGAAGCACGCAACGGGCAGATCATCGTCGCCCGACTGCACGACGAAGTGACGGTCAAGCGCTTCAAGCGCACCGGCAGCCAGGTCGAACTGCTGCCGGAAAATCCCGATTTCAGTCCCATCGTGGTCGACACCCGGCGTGAGCCGCTGGTGATCGAAGGCGTCATGGTGGGCCTGATCCGCAACGGCGGTACGGCATGAAACACCGCAATGCCGCGCTCGCTCCGGTACTGCAGCAGCGCACCGACATCTGGGCCGCGAACGACCTGCCGGACGCCGCGCAACCGGGCATTCCGAGCGGCCACCCCGCGCTCGACGCCGAACTGCCGGGAGGCGGCTGGCCGGTGGGTGAGATGACCGAAGTGCTGAGCGATTGTCAGGGACATGGCGAAATGTCACTGCTGCTGCCGTGGATGGCCACCGCCAGCCGGCGCGAAGGCTGGCTGGTATGGGTAGCACCTCCGGCGCGCCCCCACCTGCCAGCGCTCGCCGCGGCCGGTCTGTACACACCCCGCCTGCTGGTGATCGACGCCGACCGACCGGCCGAACGCGTGTGGGCCTTGCGCCAGACGCTGGAATCCGGTGCCTGCAGCGGGCTGGCCGGCTGGCTGCACAAGGCGGACACCGCCATGCTGCGCCGGCTGCAACTGGCTGCACGCGCCACCACCCTGCCCCTGCTGCTGTTCCGGCCCGTTGATGACAGGCACCTTCCTTCGCCGGCGGGCCTGCGCCTGCAACTGTCGCCCGGTCCGGAGCACTCGCTGCGCGTGGACATCCTGAAACGCCGGGGCCGGCCAGCCAGCCAACCGCTGTACCTGCGCACCCGTCCCTTCGGTGCGCCGACCACGCCCCTGCCGCCCGCCGCCGCGCGCTCGATCCGCCGGCCGGCCCTTACGCTGATCGCCTGACCGGATGGCACGATGACGACTGCACGCACGACATGCTCTGGCTGGCTCTGGTCTTTCCCGAATGGCCTCTTCAGGCCCGCTTCCGCACCCGCGACAGCACGCAGGCCCTCGCGGTATCGCAGGGGCAGCGCGTTATCGCGCTGGATGCGCATGCGCTGGCTCAAGGCGTGCGCGTCGGCCAGCGCCTGGCCGACGCACTGGCACTAGCACCGGACCTGATCATCCGCAGCCGCGCCCCGGCGGCGGAGACGGCTGCACTGAAGGATGCGGCGGGCTGCGCACTGCACTTCACCCCCCGTGTATCGCTGGATGACGATGCACTGCTGCTTGAACTGTCCGGCAGCCTGAAACTGTTCGGCGGCCTGGACAGACTGCTGCGGACACTGCAGCGCACACTGGCTGCGGCCGGTTTCGAATCCATCAGCGCCTGTGCGCCGACACCCCGTGCCGCGCGCTGGCTCGCCCTCGGCAAGCCGGGGCAGCGTGTGCGATACCTCGCCGGATTGCCCGGCGCGCTCGCAGCGCTTCCTCTGGAGGTGACTGGCGCAGAAGAGCGCGTTCTGCTTGCCCTGCGTGACGCCGGGCTGCGCACGCTGGGCGAGCTGACGGTCCTGCCCCGCAGCGCGCTGGCACTGCGCGATGCCGGCCCGCTGCTCACACTCATCGATCAGGCACTGGGCCATCGCCCCGATCTTCGTGTCGATTACCTTGCGCCGCCCCGGCTCGACAGCCGGATCGAACTGCCGGTACCCAGACAGGACGTCGACGTGCTGCTGTTCACTGCCAGCCGGCTGTTCAATGCGGCCTGTACACAGCTGGCTGCCGCCCAGTCCGGCATCGGCGCGTGCACGCTCGAACTGGAACATGAAAGACAGCCCGCCACCGTACTGACCCTGCGCACCGGCCAGCCCACGCGAGACCCACGGGTGCTCGCCGGTCTGACCCGCGAACATCTGGCACGCATCGCACTGCCGGCACCGGTGGCCGCACTGCGGCTGCGGGCGACGGACTGGCTGCTGATGCCCGGACGCAGCCGCGACCTGTTCGGCGCCCAGGCGCCCTCAACGTCGGAAACCCGCGCCGCCGCAGCACTGCTGGTCGAACGCCTGCGCGCCCGGCTCGGTCATGACGCAGTGCATGCGCTGTCCGGCAGCGCAGATCCGCGCCCTGAACATGCGCAGAAACCGGTCGAGCCGGGCACGGCACGGCCCGGACAGGCCCGGCCACGACGGCCACTGTGGCTGCTGGCCGAACCGGAAGCACTGGCCGAACGCGACGGCCAGCCCTGGCGTCACGGGCCGCTGCGCTGCCTGGAAGACAGCGAGCGCATCGAAGCCGGCTGGTGGGACGGGCCCGACGCCCCGGGCAGCGCTGACGAGGCGCTGCGCGATTACCGCATCGCCATCGGTCCGCGACAGGAAGTGCTGTGGATCTACCGCGATCACCGCCCACCCCATAGGTGGTATCTACACGGGGTGTTCGGCTGAAGTAGCATCCGCACACCGGCAACCACAGAGCTTACGGATGGATACCCTGCAGTCCCTTACCGCCACCTTCGCACACCCCGGACGGGTGGAATGGATAGGCGTGCGCCCGGTGCGGGTACAGCCGCTGCGCGTGCTTGAACGCGTACAGGCGGTCGAGGAAGTCGGCCTGGAGGGCGACCGCTACGCCAGCCCGGGCGGCAAGCGCCAGATCACGCTGATACAGGCCGAACACCTGCAGACCGTGGCCGACCTGCTGGGCATGGGCACGCTGGACCCCGGTCTGGTCCGCCGCAACATCGTGGTGAGCGGGCTGAACCTGCTGGCGCTCAAGGGCAAGCGCTTCCGTGTCGGCGATGCGCTGCTCGAATACACCGGCCCCTGCGATCCCTGCTCACGCATGGAAAGCAATCTGGGCAAGGGCGGCTACAACGTGATGCGCGGCCACGGCGGCATCACCGCACGGGTAATTTCCGGCGGCCTGATCCGGCTCGGTGACGCGGTCAGTCCGGACGAAACCTCCGCCGCGTGACATCCGCCGCACAAAGCGCCCGCATGCAGGGCCTCGCCGGGCGATAATCCGCCGCATCACAGACGGAGAACGGATGATGGACCGACGACGCATGCTCACCACCCTGCTGGCCGGCGGTGCGGCCACGCCCTTTGTCTTCGAGGCACTGGTGCGCGACGCGCTGGCACGCGACAGCCGCACCGGGCTGCGTGGCTTCCGCGGTGACGTGAGCATCAACGGCGCACCGGCCGGCTTCAACATGGAAATACGGCCGGGCGACACGATACGCACCGGCCCCGGCTCGGAAGCCATCTACGTGCTGGGGCGCGACGCCTTCCTGCAGCGCGGCGAATCGCAGGTGGTATTCGGCAGCGGCGCGGCCGCCAGCCTGATGCGGGTCATCACCGGCAAACTGCTGTCGGTGTTCGACAAGGGGCAGCGGCGCATCGCCACGCCGGCCGCCACGATAGGCATACGCGGTACCGGCTGCTACATCGAGGCGGCGGAAGAGCGCACCTATTTCTGCCTGTGCTATGGCGAGGCTGAACTGGCCCGCAACAGCGCCCCGGACCAGCGCGAAATCATCCGCACCCAGCACCACGACAAGCCGCTCTGGCTCAGCGACAAACCCGGAAAAGACATGATGTCGGCCGCCGGCGTGATCAATCACACCGATGCCGAACTGACCTTGCTGGAAGGTCTGGTCGGCCGCAAGCCGCCCTTCGCCGGTGTGGGCTGGCCACCATCCACCGGCTATTGAACGGACACGCCGGCTCAGGCCGGCGGCGCCACCTTCATCACCTCTTCCAGCGTGGTGAGGCCCTGGGCGATCTTCAGCGCGCCCGACACCCGCAGCGGATACATGCCTTCGCGATAGGCCTGGTCACGCAGCGCCGCAATGTCGGCACTGGCGCCGATCAGGTTGCGGATGTCCGGTGACATGAGCAGGATTTCGTAGATGCCGATACGGCCGGAATAGCCGGTCATGCGGCACTCCAGACAGCCGGCCGCCTGCATGAAACGCTCCGGGCGGCTGGCTTTCCACGGTGCGACCATGTCGTCCCAGGCCTGCGGATCGCTCGCCTGCGGATCGGTCGGCTTGCGGCAGTGCGGGCACAGCGTGCGTACGAGGCGCTGCGCCATCACGCCGAGCACGGTGGCATTCAGCAGATAGCTGGGCACGCCGAGATCAAGCAGGCGGGTGATCGCCGACGGCGCATCGTTGGTGTGCAGCGTAGACAGCACCAGGTGACCGGTCAGCGCCGCCTGGATCGCCATCTCCGCGGTTTCCAGATCGCGGATCTCGCCCACCATGATGATGTCCGGATCCTGCCGCATCAGCGAACGGATGCCGGCCGAGAAGGTGACACCGATGTCCGCCGACACCTGCACCTGGTTGAACGCCGGCTCGATCATTTCGATCGGATCCTCAAGCGTGCAGACATTCACCTCCGGCGTGGCCAGATTCTTCAGCGTCGAATACAGCGTGGTGGTCTTGCCCGAGCCGGTCGGCCCGGTCACCAGCACGATGCCGTTCGGCTGCGTGGTCATCTGCTTCCAGCGCCGCGCGTCCTCGTCGGAAAAGCCGAGGTCGCGGAAGTCGCGCACCAGCACTTCAGGGTCGAACACACGCATCACCAGCTTTTCGCCGAAGGCCGTAGGCAGCGTGGACAGCCGCAGTTCGATCTCCTGGCCGTCGGGCGCGCGGGTCTTGATCCGGCCGTCCTGCGGGCGGCGTTTTTCCACCACGTCCATGCGGCCCAGTATCTTGATGCGCGAGGTCATCGCAGCCAGCACCGGCATCGGAATCTGGTAGACCTGATGCAGCACGCCGTCGATGCGGAAGCGGACGATGCCGAAGTCGCGGCGCGGCTCGATATGGATGTCACTTGCGCGCTGCTCGAAAGCGTATTGCCACAGCCAGTCGACGATGGTGACGATATGCTGGTCATTGGCGTCGAGCGGGCGATTGCTGCGCCCCAGTTCAACCAGCTGTTCGAAATTGGACGCACCGGCGCCACTGACGTCGCCACGCTTGGCTGCGCCCCGCACCGACTTCGCCAGACTGTAGAACTCGACCACGTAACGCGCGATATCGTCCGGGTTGGCGATGACCCGACGGATCGGCCGGCGCAGAATGGGCGCCAGCTCCTTTTCCCACTCGGTCATGAAGGGCTCGGCGGTGGCGATCACCACCTCGCGCGCCGACACCTGGACCGGCAGGATGCGGAAGCGGTTGGCGTAAGCGCTGGACACCACTTCGGTCACCGCGGCGAAATCCACCTTCAGCGGATCGATGTGGAAATAGTCGTGGCCGCTCCAGCCGGCCATCCATTCGGTCAGCGCATCCAGGCTGAGCGCGCGATGCGGCGGGTGCAGCGAACGCCACTTCTGCCCGGCCAGCAGCGCCAGCGGATGATCGCCGCCGCGCCAGTAGCGGCGCTCATGCAGGAAATCCCGCGCCACGGCCTCGCCGAGCAGGCCGTCGGCCACCATGCCATCCACCAGTTCCTGCAGGGTGACCTTGTGTTCCCTTGCGTCCTTGCCGGACGGAAGCTGTTTCATCCGATTCTCCATGGCGCAGCGCAGCACGCCTCCATGGGCCGCCGCGCCCCGTTTTCCGCCCGACTATAGCCGAGCAGACGCCAGGCTCCCGGGTGCAATCAAATTTTCAAGCAAAACCGTTGCGCCTTGTCGTAACATGCACTTACAGGGTCAGACTCTGTCCGGATTCGTGCCCCGGGCAGCAGGAAAAAAGGCAGAAAACTGCCTCTCCAATCCGCCTGAAAAGGCGATTGTTTTCAGCATGCTTAAAGTCGGATATGCCGACGGAGGCTGAAATGAAACAGTTGACCCCGTGCCATGGAGCAGAACGGCACCTTGAGCCGTCAAGCCGTCTGAAGAGCTGCGATACCGCCGCGCCTGTCCTTGATGACATTCATCTGGAGGCGTGCCATGCAGATCATTGATCGCTCTCGTGCTCACCTGCACACTGTGCCCCTTCCGGGCATGGCGGCCAATGCACCGCGCCTGCTGTCGACACCGCTGCTCACCTCCCGCTACGAAGCGGATACCCGGGCGCTCTGGATGTATGCGCACCCGACCGGGCGCCCCTGCTTCACGCCCGAACTGCTGGCCGACGTACTGGCTCAGCAGCAGGAGGTTGAACTGGCGCCGGGCACGGTCGATTTCTTCCTGAATTGCTCCGGCGTGTCTGGCGTATACAACCTCGGTGGCGATCTCGACCTGTTCCAGAAACTGGTCGAAGCCGGTGACGAGGACGGACTGATGCGCTATGCCGAAGCCTGCATCCGCGCCATCAACAACAACGTCGCCGGCCTGCACGCCGACGCGGTATCGATGGCGGTGGTCCAGGGCGACGCGCTGGGCGGCGGTTTCGAGGCGGCGCTGTCCTGCCATGTGGTGATCGCCGAACGCGGCGCCAAGATGGGCTTCCCGGAAATGCTGTTCAACCTGTTCCCGGGCATGGGGGCCTACAGTCTGGTGGCACGCAAGGCCGGTCCGCGCGTGGCCGAGGACCTGATCCTGAACGCCCGTGTGCTGCCGGCAGAAAAGATGCACGAACTCGGTCTGGTCGACCATCTGGCCGAACCGGGCCGCGGCGAATGGGTGGCGCGCGACGTGATGCGCCAGATGTCCACCCAGCTCAAGGGTTTCCGCGCCTTCCAGCGCGCCAAGATGCACGCCTATGTGCGTCTGACCTATCAGGAACTGGAAGACGTGACCCGCGAATGGGTGCGCGGTGCGATGAAGCTCGACCGCAAGGATCTGCGCACGATGGAACGTCTGGTCAAGGCGCAGAACCGCATGCACGCGGCCAACCACCCCGGAACCGGCAGCGTCAGCGCCTGACGTCGGCGCGTCGCCCTTTCCGCTACGGCCGGCGCCATGCGCCGGCCGTTTCCGCTTCCTTGCTGCAGCGCCTTCCGCTCTCCTGAGCGCTGGCGTCAAACGCCTCAGTTCGCGTATTTCACCGAGCAGCCATAGGGCCGGGTCTGCGCCTTGGCCACCGGCCTGCCAGCCAGCACCGCATCGATGGCCAGCCGCGCCAGCGGCTCAGCCTTCGCAATGTCGTCCACATCCGCGGATGCAATGCTGTCGATCCCGCCGGCGTAGGCCAGCCGGCCGTCCGGGGCGATCACGTACATATGCGGCGTGACCTGGGCACCGTAGGCGCGGCCGACCCGTCCTTCCGGATCCAGCAGGTAGTGGGTGGGGGCCGCCCCCTGTTCCTTCATCATCAGGTTGGCGGTCGGGCCATCGACATGACCCTGCGTACCCGGTGCCGAACTGAGCACGGTCAGCCACACCGCGCCCTTGCCGGTCGACGCCTTCTGCAGCGCCTGCATGCCGCCCTGGTACCACTTCTGCACATAGGGGCAGCCATGGTTGGTCCATTCCAGCACCACGGTGCGGCCGGCGAAATCGGTCAGCTTCACGCTGCGTCCGTTCGAATCAACCGCCGAAAACGCCGGCGCCGGCTCGCCCACCTTCGGCGCGGCGTGGGCAAGCGCCGCGCCCAGCCCCAGCACAAGCGCCAGCAGCGCGGATCGGTGTCTGATCGCTGTCTTCATGTCGGATCTCCTCGGTGATCGTTCGAACGGGTGCCGCTCACGGCTGGGGTTCGAGATGCGCAAGCACCACGCCCGGCGTCAGAATCTGCGGCAGCAGCACCGGCTGTCCGCCCGCCGGGTAATAGACATAGAGCGGCACGCCGTCCCGGCCGTGCGACTGCAGGAAGGCGGTGATGTCCGGGTCGGCCCGGGTCCAGTCGCCCTTCAGGTAGACGATGCCGCGCGCGGCAAACGCGGCCTGTACTTCGGCGGTCGACAGCGCCACCTTTTCATTCATCAGGCAGGTGACACACCAGGCAGCGGTCATATTCACAAACACTGGCTTGCCGGACGCGCGCAGGTCGGCCAGCCGCTGCGGCGAGTAGGTGCCGTCGGCCGAGGCCGCGGCGACAGGCTGCGGCGCAGGCGTGCGCCCGACCGCCAGCGCGGCGACCACCAGCGTCAGCACCGCCGCGGCCCGCCACAGGCAGGCTCTCGGCGCGCCGCGCTGCGCGCTGCCAGCCAGCCAGGCGGCCAGCGCCACCAGCAGCAGTGCCACCAGCACATGCAGCACGCCATCCGCCCCGCTCTGCTGGCTGAGCACCCACACCAGCCAGGCCGCCGCGCCATACATCGGGAAGGCCAGCGCCTGCTTCAGCCGCTCCATCCAGGCGCCGGGCTTCGGCATGCGCCGGGCCAGCGCCGGGAAGAAGGCCAGCAGCAGATAGGGCAGCGCCATGCCCAGACCCAGTGCGACGAAGATGCCCACGGTCACGATGGCCGGTGCGCTCAGCGCCGCAGCGATCGCTCCGCCCATGAAAGGTGCGGTACAGGGCGTGGCCACCACCACCGCCAGCACGCCGGTAAAGAAACTGCCGGCCAGTCCGCCGCGCTCCGCCAGCCCGCTGCCCGCCGACGCCAGACGCCCGCCCACGTCGAACACGCCGGACAGGTTCAGGCCGATCGCGAACAGCAGCGTGGCCATGGCCGCGACGAACACCGGCGACTGGAACTGGAAACCCCAGCCGGCCTGGCTTCCAGCCGCCCGCAGCGCGAGCAGCAGGCCAGCCAGCGCGACGAAACTGAGCACCACGCCGGCGCAGTAGGCCAGCGACTGCTGCCTGACCCGGGAGGATTCACCGCCACCGGCTCGGGCGAAGGACAGTGCCTTGATCGCCAGCACCGGGAATACGCAGGGCATCAGATTGAGCAGCAGGCCGCCGGCAAAGGCGAACAGCAACGGCCACAGCCCCCCGGTTTCACCTGTGGCCGGTGACTGCGCCAGCGGCGCAGGCACCCCGGACGGCGGCAGCGCATCGCCTGCGGCCAGCGTCACCACCGGCAGACGCGTCACAGGCTGATCGGCAGTGCTCAGCCACAGCGCCCGTTCCACGCCGTCGGCACCGGTGGCGCGCAGCACACCTTCCAGCGGCCTGGCGGCATCGAATTCGGCGCCGGGCACCAGTGCGATGCGGGCGACATCGCCCTCCACCGTCAGTGTCTGCGCGGCGCCATGTTCGATCCGGCCCCAGTCCGCCGGAAAGAAATCGGCCGATCTGAGCGCGCCGGCGCCTGCGCCGCGCAGCGTGAGCTGACCGGCGGCATCGACCGACACCTGCCAGTCGGTACGCACCGGCGCGGCCGCCCGCGCCGCCTCGAAAAGCGGCGCGTCGCTGCCGGGCACAGCCGCACCGGCCGGCAATTCAAGCCGGAACACGCCTTCTTCCGGAATGCAGATGTCCTTGCACACCAGCCAGCTGGCTTTCACCGACAGCGTGGTCGGACCGGACAGCGTAGCCGGCAGCGTCAGCGGGAAAGGCAGCAGCACGTCGCCCTGATGGACGAAGGTGGTGATCGGCCCGTCGACATGGCGTTCGGGCGCCGGCCAGCGCAGGTCGCCCACCGTGCTGCCGGCCGGCGCGAACACCTCGATGCGCGGCGCCTGACCGGCGTCGCCCGGATTCATCCAGTAGATGTGCCAGCCGGGCTGGAAGCGGAAATGCAGGCCCAGTTCCACCGTCTGTCCGGGCGCCAGCGCGTCGCTGGCCGACAGCAGCGACACGGTGGCGCGCGGGGTGGTGGATGGCGCGCTCTCGGCGGCCGGCGCCAGGGACGGCAGCAGGCTCAGCAGAGTGACCAGCAGCGGACGGAAGAAGGCAGTGATATGGGGGGGCATGTTCGCAGGGAGTGCAGCCGGCGCAGCAAGTTCCGCCTGGCAGAGGGATGATTTCGGGATGAACGGATCAGCACCGGCCCGAGCCGGCGGGCGCCGGAGCACCTCACCGCTCCACGCCGTGCCGCCGCATGATCAGTGCGCCGCCGCGCCGAAGGCGCCGCTGCGCAGCTTGAACAGCCGGTCTCGGGCGTCGGCCGCCTTCTCGAATTCCAGGTTTTTCGCGTGCTCGACCATTTCCTTCTCGAGCTTCTTGATTTCCCTGGCCAGATCCTTCTCGCTCATGGCCTCGAAGCGCGCGTGCTCCTCGGCCACCTTCAGTTCGCGGGCGACATCTTCCTGATCGTACACGCCGTCGATGATGTCCTTGATGCGCTTGACCACGCCCTTGGGCGTGATGCCGTGCTCCGCGTTGTGCGCGATCTGCTTGGCACGGCGGCGCTCGGTTTCGGCGATGGCGCGCTTCATCGACTCGGTCATGTTGTCGGCGTACAGGATGGCGGTGCCATTCAGGTGACGCGCCGCACGGCCTATGGTCTGGATCAGGCTGCGCTCGGAGCGCAGGAAGCCTTCCTTGTCGGCATCGAGAATGGCGACCAGCGACACTTCGGGAATGTCCAGGCCTTCGCGCAGCAGGTTGATGCCCACCAGCACATCGAATTCGCCCAGCCGCAGGTCGCGGATGATTTCCACCCGTTCGACCGTGTCGATGTCCGAGTGCAGATAGCGCACCCGCACGCCGTTCTCGCTGAAGTAGTCGGTCAGGTCCTCGGCCAGCCGCTTGGTGAGCACGGTCACCAGCACCCGTTCGCCGGCCTCCACCCGCTTGCGGATTTCGCCCAGCAGGTCGTCCACCTGGGTCGAGGCGGGGCGGATATCGACCACCGGGTCGACCAGGCCGGTCGGCCGCACCACCTGTTCCACCACCTGCCCCTGGTTGGCCGCCTCGTAGGCCGCCGGTGTCGCCGACACGAACACGGTCTGCGGCATCAGCTTCTCGAACTCGTCGAACTTGAGCGGCCGGTTGTCCAGCGCCGACGGCAGCCGGAAGCCGAAATCGACCAGATTGCTCTTGCGCGCCATGTCGCCCTTGAACATGCCGCCGATCTGCGGGATGGTCACGTGCGATTCATCGATGAACATGAGCGCATCTGGCGGCAGGTAATCGATCAGCGTCGGCGGCGCCTCGCCCGGCTGACGGCCGGACATGTGGCGCGAGTAGTTCTCGATGCCCTTGCAGAAACCCAGTTCGTTCAGCATTTCGAGGTCGAAACGGGTGCGCTGCTCGATGCGCTGCGCCTCCACCAGCTTGTGCTGGCTGACGAATTCCTTCGAGCGCAGCTCCAGTTCGACCTTGATGGCGTCAATCGCGCGCAGCACGGTGGCGCGCGGCGTCACATAGTGGCTGGACGGATAGACGGTGAAGCGGCCGATGCGGCTGCGCACCTGGCCGGTCAGCGGATCGAACAGCGACAGTTCCTCGATCTGGTCGTCGAACAGCGATACGCGCAGCGCGTTTTCCGCGTGCTCGGCCGGGAAGATGTCGATCACGTCGCCACGCACCCGGAAGGTGCCGCGCTTGAAATCGGTGTCGTTGCGCTGGTACTGCATCTGCACCAGCCGCGCGATGATGTCGCGCTGGTGCAGCGTGCCGCCTTCGCGCAGGTGCAGGATCATCGCGTGGTAATCGACCGGATCGCCGATGCCGTAGATCGACGACACGCTGGCGACGATGATCACGTCGCGCCGCTCCATCAGGCTCTTGGTGGCCGACAGCCGCATCTGTTCGATGTGCTCGTTGATGGCGCTGTCCTTCTCGATGAACAGGTCCTTCGACGGCACATAGGCTTCCGGCTGGTAGTAGTCGTAGTAGCTCACGAAGTACTCGATCGCGTTCTCGGGGAAGAACTCGCGGAATTCCGAGTACAGCTGGGCCGCCAGCGTCTTGTTCGGCGCCATCACGATGGCCGGCCGCCCGGTGCGGGCGATCACGTTGGCCATGGTGTAGGTCTTGCCGGAACCGGTGACGCCGAGCAGGGTCTGGAACATGAGCCCGTCGTCGATGCCCTCGACCAGTTTGTCGATGGCGCCCGGCTGGTCGCCGGCCGGCGGGAAGGGCTGGTGCAGCCGGTAAGGACTGTTGTCAAAGGTTAACAGGGCGGGTGTGGCGACAGTTTCCGACATGGTAGAATTTTGCGTTGCACAAATCTGAATCACACTGCTTTTGCAGCCTGATGACCGCGAGACTTCGACGGCGTTCGGGCAAAGGCAGACATTAGCGCGATTGTTGTCGTTTTTTCGACCTATCTTTAATAGCACGACGCACCGCCCGACCCGGGCACACCAACCCTGCACACCGGAGCACGCATGAACCCGTCCGTCTTCTCGACCGTCGAGATGGCCCCGCGCGACCCCATCCTGGGCCTGACCGAAGCCTTCAACGCTGATACCCGCACCACCAAGGTGAACCTGGGCGTGGGCGTGTACTACGACGACGCGGGCAAACTGCCGCTGCTGCGTGCGGTGCGTGCCGCGGAAGAGACGCGCATGAAGAATGCGCCGCCGCGCGGCTACCAGCCGATCGAAGGTGCGCCGGCCTACAACAAGGCGGTGCAGGACCTGCTGTTCGGTCAGGGCGCCGCCCTGACCGCCGACGGCCGCGTGGTCACCGCCCAGGCTCTGGGTGGTACCGGTGCGCTGAAGATCGGCGCCGACTTCCTGAAGCGCCTGCTGCCGCAGGCCAAGGTGTACATCAGCGACCCGAGCTGGGAAAACCACCGTGCGCTGTTCGAAGCCGCCGGCTTCGAAGTCGATGTCTACCCGTATTTCGACGCCGACACCCGCGGTGTGCGCTTCGACGCGATGATCGCCCACCTGCAGGCGCTGCCGGCCAACCAGATCGTGCTGCTGCACGCCTGCTGCCACAACCCGACCGGCGCCGACCTGACCGACGCCCAGTGGGCCGAAGTGGTCGACGTGTGCAAGGCGCGCAATCTGGTGCCCTTCCTCGACATGGCCTACCAGGGCTTCGCCGACGGCATCGACCAGGACGCCGTGGCGGTGCGCCAGTTCGTGCAGTCCGGCCTGAGCTTCGTCATTTCCAGTTCGTTCTCGAAGTCCTTCTCGCTGTACGGCGAGCGCGTCGGCGCGCTGTCCATCGTGACCGCGTCGAAGGACGAATCGGCGCGCGTGCTGAGCCAGCTCAAGCGCACCATTCGCACCAACTACTCCAACCCGCCGACGCACGGTGGCGCGGTGGTGGCATCGGTGCTGGCGACGCCCGAGCTGCGTTCGATGTGGGAAGAAGAACTGGGTGAAATGCGCGAGCGCATCCGCGCCATGCGCACCGGCCTGGTCGACAAGCTGTCGTCCCGCGGCGTCGCCCGTGACTTCTCCTTCGTCGTGCGCCAGCGCGGCATGTTCAGCTACACCGGCCTGACCGTCGCCCAGGTCGACCGCCTGCGCGACGAATTCGGCATCTACGCGGTCAGCACCGGCCGCATCTGCCTGGCTGCGCTGAATTCGAAGAACATCGATTACGTGGCTGACTCGCTCGCGACCATCCTGAAGTAATCGAAGCGCCGCTCCAGCAAAAAGCCCACTCCGAGGAGTGGGCTTTTTGTTTCCGGATTGCCGCCGGAAAAGCGGTTCCGCCCCGGCCACGCCCGCACGGCGCGGGCAGCCGGGACTGCACGGCGATCAGATCACGCCCTGCCCCAGCATCGCTTCGGCCACCTTCACGAAGCCGGCCACGTTGGCGCCATCGACATAGCTCAGGCGGCCATCCTTGCGCTTGCCGTACTGCAGGCAGGCGGCGTGGATGCCCTGCATGATGTGCAGCAGGCGGGTATCGACCTCGTCGCGCGTCCAGTTCATGCGGATCGCGTTCTGGCTCATTTCCAGACCCGAAGTCGCCACGCCGCCAGCGTTCGATGCCTTGCCCGGCGCATACAGCACGCCGGCCGCCTCGAAGGCCTTCGCGGCTTCGATGGTCGAGGGCATGTTGGCGCCTTCGGCCACGCATTTCACGCCATTGCCGATCAGCGTGCGCGCGTCCTTCTCGTCCAGCTCGTTCTGGGTGGCGCAGGGCAGCGCCACGTCGACCGGCACATGCCAGGGCCGCACGTTCTCCTCGAAACGTGCACCGACCTGCTTCGCGTAGTCGCTCGCCCGGCCGTACCGGCGGTTCTTCACATCCATCAGGATGGCCAGCTTTTCGGTGGTGAAGCCGTCTTCATCGATCACGGTGCCACCGGAATCGGACACGGTCACCACCTTGGCACCCAGCGCCATCGCCTTGTCCACCGCGTACTGGGCCACGTTGCCGGAACCGGACACCGACACCCGCAGGCCGGCCATCGAATGGCCGGCGTGGCACAGCATTTCCTCGGCGAAATAGACGGTGCCGTAGCCGGTCGCTTCCGGACGGATGAGCGAACCGCCGAAGGACAGGCCCTTGCCGGTGAACACGCAGTCGGCGCGGTTGCTGAGCTTCTTCATCATGCCGGCCATGTAACCGACCTCACGGCCGCCGACACCGATGTCGCCGGCCGGCACATCGGTATCCGAACCGACGTGCCTGAACAGCTCGGACACGAAGGCCTGACAGAAGCGCATCACTTCGCCCTGGCTGCGTCCCTTGGGATCGAAGTCCGAGCCGCCCTTGCCGCCGCCCATGGGCAGCGTGGTGAGCGCGTTCTTGAAAGTCTGTTCGAAGGCCAGGAATTTCAGGATGGACAGATTCACAGACGGGTGGAAGCGGATGCCGCCCTTGTACGGCCCGATCGACGAACTGTGCTGGATGCGGTAGCCGCGATTCACCTGCACCTCGCCGCGGTCATCGACCCAGCTGACGCGGAACATGATCACCCGCTCCGGCTCGACCAGCCGCTCCAGCAGCGCCTGTTCGGCATAGCGCGGATTCGCCTCGATGAAAGGCCACAGGCTTTCCATCACCTCGGTCACCGCCTGGATGAATTCGGGCTGACCGGGATTGCGCGCCGCCACCTGCCCCACGAATTCGCTGAAATTGCCGTACTTCAATATTGTCTCCTCACAGCCTTCAGGCTCTTCTGCACCAAAATCGGGCATTTTGATCGAAGTTATTTCATTGCGCACAACTTTTGTGCGTACAAATACTTTCCGCCCCACAACCGTGCAAAAGCATTCATCCCCGGGGTTCAGCGCACGGTCATGGAAATCGCCCCGATCGCACCCGCACGCCCCAATTCCGTGCCCGCACGGTGAATGACGCAGCGTGCTGGTGCATCTTTTGCTACCTGCACCGTGATCGTGATTACCGGAGTTTTCATGGACAGTTTCAAGACATCGGCCGACGTGTTGTTCATCCTGCTCGGCGCCATCATGGTGCTGGCGATGCACGCCGGCTTCGCCTTCCTCGAAGTGGGCACCGTGCGCCGTAAGAACCAGGTCAATGCACTGGTCAAGATTCTGGTCGATTTCGCGGTATCGACCCTGGTGTACTTCTTCATTGGCTACGGCATTGCCTACGGCGTTCATTTTCTCGGCAGCGCAGCCAGCCTGACCCAGGCCGGCGGCTACGATCTGGTGAAATTCTTCTTCCTGCTCACCTTCGCCGCGGCGATACCGGCCATCGTGTCCGGCGGCATCGCCGAACGTGCGCGCTTCTGGCCCCAGGTGAGCGCCACCGCACTGATCGTCGGCCTGCTCTATCCGCTGTTCGAAGGCATGATCTGGAATGGCAACTTCGGCTTCCAGGCCTGGCTTGAAAGCACTTTCGGCGCGCCCTTCCATGACTTCGCAGGTTCGGTGGTCGTCCATGCCTTCGGCGGCTGGATCGCGCTGGCCGCGGTACTGCTGCTGGGCGCCCGGCGCGGCCGCTACTCGCGCGACGGCGGCATCGCCGCGCATCCGCCGTCGAGCATCCCCTTCCTCGCACTTGGCGCCTGGATACTGACCGTGGGCTGGTTCGGCTTCAACGTGATGAGCGCGCAGAAGCTGGAAGCGGTGAACGGTCTGGTGGCGGTCAATTCGCTGATGGCCATGGTCGGCGGCACGCTGGTGGCGCTGGTGGCCGGGCGCAACGACCCGGGCTTCGTGCATAACGGCCCGCTGGCCGGTCTGGTGGCGGTCTGTGCCGGCTCCGACCTCATGCATCCGCTCGGTGCGCTGCTCACCGGCGGCCTCGCGGGCGGCCTGTTCGTGCTCATGTTCACACTGACCCAGAACCGCTGGAAGATCGACGACGTGCTCGGCGTGTGGCCGCTGCACGGCCTGTGCGGCGCCTGGGGCGGCATCGCCGCCGGCATTTTCGGGCTCGAGGCACTGGGCGGCCTGGGCAAGGTGAGCTTCATGACCCAGCTGGTCGGTACCGTGGCCGGCGTCGCACTGGCACTGGCCGGCGGCGCGGTCATCTACGGCTCCATCAAAGCCTTCACCGGCCTGCGTCTGGACCCGGAGCAGGAATTCGAGGGCGCCGACCTGGCCATCCACCGCATCAGCGCCTCGCCGGAGCGCGAAACGCTCTGGTAGGACACCACCGGCGGGCCGTCGGCTCAGGCTGACAGCCCGCCGCACCACGCAGCAGGCAGAATCGGGGGCATCCTCCAAGGAGCCCGACATGAACCGCCTGCCCCTGCGCCTGCCCGGCGTGCTCTTAGCCTTGCTGCTGGCCGCCCCGGCCCACGCCGACCTGCTGCTCGCCAGCCGCCAGACCCTGGTCGAACCCGGCCTGCCGCTCGCACTCACCGTGGTGTCGACCGCCGGAGAAACGCTCCCGGAGGAACTGAAGGCGCGCGTCATCGTCGGCCCCCGTGCCGCCGATCTGGCGCTGCACGCCGCCACCCCGGCCCGTGACGGCCGGCGCGACTATGCGGCAGTCTTCCCGACCGATCTCGAAGGCACCGGGCGGCTGGAACTGAGCTCTGCGGCCTCCAGCGTGCTGCTGGTGCAGCTCAAGCCGGCGCCGCTGGCCGCCGGCGCGGTCGCGGTGGTGTCGCCCGCCTCGGTGCAGGCGGCCGTCACCGAAACGACCGGGGCCGAACCTGCAGGCGTGGTGAATCTGGGCCGCAACCGCATCGGCCTCGGCACCCACGAACCGGTCTATTTCGTCGCCGGTTCGCGCGGCGACACGACGGCCCGCTTTCAGATCTCGTTCAAGTACCGCATCTTCGATCCGGAAGGCTGGGCCACCGAACTGCCGCTGGGCGATCTGCTCACCGGCCTGCACTTCGGCTACACCCAGACCTCGATCTGGGACTGGAGCGGCGATTCCAAACCTTTCCGCGACACCACCTACAAGCCGAGCTTCTTCTACGAATTCGGCCCCTACCGGCAGATCGGTTCGCGCCATACCTTCAGCGCCCAGGCCGGCTACGAGCACCAGTCCAACGGCCGCGACGGCGCCGACTCGCGTTCGATCGACACCCTGTTCGTGAAGCCCTCGTGGCGCTGGGACGTGGACCACAACACCCATGTCGGCGCCTCAATGAAGCTGTTCGACTACACCGACCGCGATCCGACCAACCGGGACATTTCGACATACCGCGGCTACGCGCTGCTCGGCCTGGAAGTGGGCAATGACGACGGCTGGCTGCTGAAGGCCGAGGGGTATCCGGGCGATCAGGGCTCCCTGCAGCTCGACCTGTCCTATCGCCTGAAGCGGCGGCTGCTGGCCGATGCCGGCGCCGGTGGCTTCCTGCACTTCCAGTATTTCAACGGCTATGGCGAAAGCCTGCTCGATTACAACCGGGGCGGTCCGGCACAGATACGGGTCGGCTTTTCCATCGTGCGCTGAGGCGGACGCAGGACTCAGGCGTGCGCCGGGCCTTCCGCCCCGCGGAACTGCGGCTCGGCCAGCAGCAGCACACTGAAACAGGTGCCCTCGCCCGGCGTGCTGGCGACCGTGATGGTGCCACCGTAGCGCTCGATCAGGCCGAGCGACACCGACAGGCCCAGACCGGTGCCTTCGGAACGCTTGGTGGTGAAAAAGGGATCGAACACCCGGCCCAGGTGTTCCGGCGCGATGCCGTGGCCGGTATCGCGCACCTCCAGCCGCACGCCGGCCGGGTCGGACACGTCTGCGGTACTCAGGGTAAGCGTGCCGCCGCCGGGCATGGCGTGCAGCGCATTCACGATGAGGTTCACCAGCACCTGCTGCAGCTCTTCGCGGTTGATGCGCACCCGGGTGCGGGCGCGGGTGTCCAGCACGATGTCCACGCCGCTCTTGCGCGCCTGGTGCTGCACCAGCGGCAGCGTGTCCTGCAGCAGCGCGCCGGTGTCCAGTTCGGACACGTAGCCGGCGAATTCGCCCGGGCGCGCGTACTGCAGCAGCTTGGTCACGATGACGCGGATGCGGTTGATCTGTTCGTCCAGCAGCCGGATTTCGGTGCTCACGCCATCGGCGGACGGGCCCAGCAGCTCGCGCATCAGATCCAGATTGCCCTGCATCACCGCCACCGGATTGTTGATTTCATGGGCCACGCCGGCGGTGAGCTGGCCGATGGCCGCCAGCTTTTCCGAGCGCACCAGCTGGCGCTGCGCCTCGCGCAGTTCGGCGGTGCGCTCGACCACCTTCTGGTCCAGTTCGGCGTTGAGCTGCTTCAGCTCCGCCTCGCGCGCGGCCACCGTATCCAGCAGCGTGTCGAGGTGACCGGCCAGGCGCGCGATTTCCTCACCGCCTTCGACGCTGCCGGTACGGGCCGCTGCGTCCCCCTTCTCGACCGCGCCGATGGTGGCGTCCATGCGCTCGATCGGCCGGAAGATGCTGCGCGCGCCGCGCAGCGACAGCACCACGCCGGCCGCCATGATGAGCGCGAACAGGCCGATCAGCGCCGCCAGAATGTTCTGTTTCACCTCGCGGAAAGGCGCTTCGAGAAAACCGACATAGAGCATGCCGATGCGCCGGCCCTCGCCATCGACCACCGGTTCGTAGCCCGACACATACCAGTCGTTCACGACGAAGGCGCGGTCCAGCCAGCGCTCGCCATTGTCGAGCACGCGGTGGCGCACCGCCGCCGACACCCGGGTGCCGAGTGCGCGGTCGCCGCCGAACATGCGCACATTGGTGGCGATGCGCACGTCGTCGAGGAAGAGCGTGGCGGTGCCGCGCGAACCCAGCGGCAGCGCGCCGTCGTTGTAGACCAGGTCGTTGATGGTGTCGACGAAATCGAGGTTGCGGTTCAGCAGCCGGCCGCCTTCGAGCACCCCGATCTGTTCGCCCTGAGCGTCGAGGATGGGCACCGCAACATGAATCATCATGCCGCGCTCCTCTTCGTGCCGCGGATCGGGCGTGGCATTGGCGGTCGGCACGATGGCCAGCCGTGCGCGCTCGACCAGCGGCGGGCCGATGGCCGCCAGTCGGGCGGCGTCGAACACCGACAGTGCGATGCGCGACTCGCCCTCCAGCGCGGCCCGCACCACCGGCCAGTCGGTGCGCGATGCCCTGAGCGCCTCGCCCGACCGCGTGTGGGTGGACGCCGCCCGTACCCTGCCATCGCCATCGAGCACGTACAGGTAGTCGAACTGCTGCGCCTCGGCCTGTGCCTTCAGCAGGGCGGCCAGCGAGGCCGGCGCGCCCAGCACGCTGCGCAGCTTGCCGGAGGCCGCGATCGCGGACACGGTCTGACGCTGGCTGTCGAGCACCCGGTCGAAATACTGGCGCGCGATGGTCAGTTCGGCATTCACCTTGTAGATGAGCAGCTGGTCGTAGGCGGAATTGCCCCAGTGCACCACCAGCCCGATCAGCAGCGGCAGCATCAGCAGCGGCGGTGCCAGCACCAGCAGCACCAGCCGGGTGCGCACCGAACCGCGTCTCAGTGAATGGATGAATCGCATCCGGCGATGCTACTTCAGGCCCCGGATTTGCGCTGAGCGCCGCTACACTCGCGCCTTTCGTCTTCCTCTCCCCGTCCATGCACGTCGATGTGATCGTGATCGGCGCCGGCGCCGCCGGCCTGATGTGCGCCGCCACCGCGGGCAGCCGCGGCCGCAGCGTGCTGGTGATCGACCACAGTCCGAAGCTGGCCGAGAAGATCCGTATTTCCGGCGGCGGCCGCTGCAACTTCACCAACCGCGACCTGAGGCCCGATTGCTTCCTGTCGCAGAACCCGCATTTCTGCCGCTCGGCGCTGTCGCGCTACACGCCACGCGACTTCATCGCGCTGGTCGAGCGGCACCGCATCCGTTACCACGAAAAGACGCTGGGCCAGCTGTTCTGCGACGACAGTTCACAGCAGATCATCGACCTGCTGAAGGCGGAGTGCGATGCCGGCGGCGTGCGCTGGCAGCGGCCGTCGGCAGTGAGCGGCGTGTCGCGCGAAGGCGACCTGTTCCGGGTCGATACCGACCAGGGCGCACGCTTCGCCGCCTCGCTGGTGATCGCCACCGGCGGCCTCACCGTGCCCAAGATCGGGGCCACGCCTTTCGGCTACCGGGTGGCGGAGCAGTTCGGCCTGAAAGTGGTGGCGCCGAAACCGGCCCTGGTGCCGCTGGCGCTGGACCCGGACTGGCTGGCGCGTTTCGGCGAACTGTCCGGCGCCTCCTTCGATTCGGTGGCGTGGTGCGAAGGCCCGGAGTTCCGCGAACAGACCCTGCTCACCCATCGCGGCCTGTCCGGTCCGGCCATCCTGCAGGCGTCGAGTTACTGGCAGCAGGCCGGCGGCCGCGAAGCGCTGCACATCGACCTGCTGCCGGAGGTGGCCGATGCCGAAAGCTGGCTGCAGGCCGCGCGCGGCGGCCGGCAGACGCTGGCCACGCTGCTGGCCGACCACCTGCCGAAGCGCTTCGCGCAGCAGTGGGTGGATTTCGAGGGCGCAGGCCGCTGGAATGTCGCGCTGGCCGAACTGCCGCGGACGGCGCTGGCCGACATCGCCGCGAAGCTCAAGGGCTGGCCGCTGCACCCGTCGGGCACGCTGGGCTACAACAAGGCGGAAGTGACGCTGGGCGGCGTGGACACGCGCGACCTCGACCAGAAGACGATGGCGGCCCGCCGCGTGCCCGGCCTGTTCTTCGTCGGCGAGGTGGTGGACGTGACCGGCTGGCTGGGCGGCTACAACTTCCAGTGGGCCTGGTCCTCCGGCTGGAGCGCGGGTCAGGCGGCCTGACCCGGCGCCGGGTCAGCGGGTGAACGGGAAGAACACCGGCACCAGCAGCAGCACCGTGGCGCCATAGGCGATCGATACCGGCAGTCCGACGCGCACAAAATCCATCATCCGGTAGCGGCCGGGCGAATACACCATCAGATGGGTCTGGTAGCCGAACGGAATCAGGAAGCCCGCACTGGCGCCATACAGCACCGCCATCACGAAGGGCATCGGATCGGCATCGAAAGCGCGCGCGGTCGACAGCGCGATCGGAAAGGCCAGCGCGGCCGCCGCGTTATTGGTCACCAGTTCGGTCAGCAGCACCGTCAGCAGGTAGATGCCGACAAAGGCGCCGAGCACGCCATGCCCGTCGTACAGCGCACGCAGGCCGCCCGCCATCAGTTCGGCCGCCCCGCTGTTCTCCAGCACGCTGGCGATGGCCAGCGACGAGCCTATGGTCAGCACCAGATCGAACGGAAAGCGACGGCGCATTTCGCCCAGCGTGAGCAGCCCGCTCGCCACCAGCGCGATCATGAGCAGCAGCAGGCCGGTGAACAGCGGCACGATTTCGAAGCCGGACAGCGCGATCACCGCGGCGAAGCCACCCAGCGTGAACCGGCTCTGCACCGGCGTCAGCCGCGGCCGCACCGTGCCGCCCACCAGATGGAAATTGCGCTCGATGTTGCGGTGGTGTGCGAAATCGGGCCCCACCGCCAGCAGCAGGCTGTCGCCCACATGCAGCGGCACCCGGCCGAGCTGGCCGGTGAGCCGCTTGTCGCCACGCCGTATGCCGACCACGCCGGCATCGAACATGGTGCGGAAATCGACCTCGCGCAAAGTTCTGTTCGCCAGTTCGGACTGACTGGAAATGACCACTTCGAGCAGATTGGAACGCAGCAGCGCGTTCGCTTCCATGCCGAACACCTGCAGTCCGTCGAAGCGCTGCAGCGCCTGCACCTTGTCGATTTCGCCGGTGAAAATGAGCACGTCACCGGCCTCGATCACTTCGGTCGGGGCCACCGGCGAAATGAGCCGGCCCTCGCGCATGATTTCCAGCAGGAACAGGCCTTCCAGATTGCGCAGCCGGTTCTGTTCGATACTGCGGCCGATCAGCGTTGACGCCGCCTCGACCCGCGCTTCCAGGAAGTAGGCCTGCTGCAGTTCGCGGTCGTTTGCCTCGTGTCGCGGCAGCAGCGGGACGCTCAGCGCCAGCACCGCCACGCACATCAGCGCCACCGGCACGCCGACCCAGCTCGGGTCGAACATGCCCAGCGGCGGCAGCCCCGCATTCACCATCAGCGAACTGACCACCAGATTGGTCGAGGTGCCGACCAGCGTGGTGATGCCGCCGACAATGGCGGCAAAGGAGAGCGGGATGAGCAGCAGCGAAGCCGGATGATGGCGCTGCCTGGTCACCACGCCGAGCAGTGCGCCGACCACCGCGGTGTTGTTCAGGAAGGCGGAAAACAGCGTGGTGACCGAGGTGAAGCGCACCACCGCCCAGCCGGGTGAGCCGCGCAGCAGGCGGTCCGACACACGCTCCAGCACCGGCGCCCGTTCGATCACCAGCGACACCAGCAGCAGCAGCACCAGCATGGCCAGCGCCGGATTGGTATAGCTGGTAAGCCAGGTTTTCTGGTCCAGCAGGCCGGCGAAGTAATAGCAGGTCGCCAGCCCGGTAAACAGCGGGGCCGGTGCCACACGCCCGTGCACCAGCAGTGCGAGCAGCAGTCCGATCGAAGCAAGTACCAGCCAGGCGGTCATCGCTGCATTCAGGCGCCCAGACCCCAGGCGGCAAAGTGCGGGTTCGCGAAATCCGGCTTGCCATAGGTGAAGGGCGCCCCCTCCACCTGTTCGATGCGGCCGCCCGCGGCGGCCAGCACCGCGTGTCCGGCGGCGATGTCCCATTCCATGGTACGTCCGAGACGCGGATAGACGTCGGCCTCGCCGGCCGCCACCAGACAGATCTTCAGCGACGAACCGGCGTTGCGCAGATCGGCCACCTTGCGGCCGGCCAGATAGGCGTCCAGCGCGGCCGCATCGCCGTGCGAACGGCTGGCCACCACGGTCAGCCCTGCGGCCGGCGGTACCCGGCAGCGGATTTCGCGCCGCCCGCCCTCGTCCTCAAGCCAGGCGCCCTCGCCCACGATGCCGGAGAACAACCGCCCCAGCGCAGGGGCCAGCACCACGCCCAGCACCGGCCGGCCATTCTCGATCAGCGCGATGTTCACCGTGAACTCGCCATTGCGATTGATGAACTCCTTCGTGCCGTCGAGCGGATCGACCAGCCAGAACGGTGCGCCGTCTGCCGGTCGCTGACCGGCTTCGGTCGACTCTTCCGAAACGATGAAAATGTCCGGCGTCAGCGCCCGGAGGCGTGCGACGATCAGGTCGTCCGCCCTGCGATCGGCCAGCGTGACCGGCGACGCATCCGCCTTGTCCGTCACCTCGAAATCGGTCGCATAGACCGCCATCACGCATTCGCCGGCATCGCGCACGATGTCCAGCAGCGCCGCGTGCAGCGCCTTCAGTTCGGCTCGGGCCGTCATCCACCATCCCCGGCAGCCGTCGCCGGCCGCCTCCGTCGTGGCCTGCAGGAATGCCGGCCGGCGCACAGTCTGAACCGGCTGCGGCGCGAAGTCCGTGACGAATGGCGCCGCGCCCGGCGACTATCGACCACGCGGCGTGACGCCGTCGAACGCGGGCGCCCGCCCGCTCCGCCATCATCCGGCCATCCTTGCGAGAGTGACCATGGCGAATACGGCTGCGAACAACCCCGAAGCGATCGATCCCGACACCCTGACCCACCTGCAGCGGCTGGAAGCCGAGAGCATCCACATCCTGCGCGAGGTGGTGGCCGAGGCCGAAAACCCGGTCATGCTTTACTCCATCGGCAAGGACAGCGCGGTCATGCTGCACCTGGCGATGAAGGCCTTCTACCCGGCGGTGCCGCCCTTCCCGCTGCTGCATGTGGACACCACCTGGAAGTTCAAGGCGATGTACCAGTTCCGCGACGAGATGGCGAAGAAGCTGGGCATGGACCTGCTGGTGCATGTGAATCCGGACGGTATCGCCAAGGGCATCAACCCGTTCACGCACGGCTCGGCCATCCACACCGACATCATGAAGACCGAAGGCCTGAAGCAGGCGCTCGACAAGTACGGCTTCGACGTGGCCTTCGGCGGTGCCCGCCGCGACGAGGAAAAGTCGCGCGCCAAGGAGCGCATTTTCTCCTTCCGCACCGCGCTGCACCGCTGGGACCCGAAGAACCAGCGCCCGGAGCTGTGGAATCTGTACAACGCGCGCAAGCACAAGGGCGAATCGATCCGCGTGTTTCCGATCTCGAACTGGACCGAGCTCGACATCTGGCAGTACATCTACCTGCAGAACATTCCCATCGTGCCGCTGTACTTCTCGGCCCCGCGCCCGGTGGTCGAGCGCGACGGCACGCTCATCATGGTCGACGACGACCGGATGCCGCTGCGTGCCGGCGAAGTGCCGCAGATGCGCAACGTGCGCTTCCGCACGCTGGGCTGCTATCCGCTGACCGGCGCGGTCGAGTCGAATGCGTCCTCGCTGACCGAAATCATCCAGGAAATGCTGCTGACCAAGACGTCGGAGCGCCAGGGCCGCGTGATCGACCACGATTCGGCCGGCTCGATGGAAAAGAAGAAGCAGGAAGGGTATTTCTGATGCGCCCCCACACTCACATTCGTTCGCTGCCCCCCGAGGAGGCTCAGGCCGTCTTTGGAGCGTCCCTGCAGGAGGCCTGCTGATGGCACACGTTTCCGACCTCATCGCGCAGGACATCGGCGCCTACCTGAAGCAGCACGAGCACAAGAGCCTGCTGCGCTTCATCACCTGCGGCAGCGTGGACGACGGCAAGAGCACGCTGATCGGCCGCCTGCTGTACGAATCGAAAATGCTGTTCGAGGATCAGC
>JBEQBZ010000028.1:0-43537 GCA_041639545.1 Methyloversatilis sp.
CGGCGGGGCGCCGCTCCCACAAAACCCTGCCCGGCCGGTTGCACCGGACCCGTAGGAGCGGCGCCCCCGCCGCGATGCGGCGTTTGAACATCGAGGGCGCCAGTCTGAAGGCCTGAATCGCGGCGAGGCGCCGCTCCCACAAAACCCTGCCCGGCCGGTTGCACCGGACCCGTGGGAGCGGCGCCCCCGCCGCGATGCGGCGGTGGAAGAACGCCTCAGCCGCGCCCCAGCCACTGCTTCAGCAGATCGCGGGCCGCAGCGCTGGTGCGCGTGGCAGCGGTGATCTTCGCCTGGTCGGCCGACGGCGCATCGAGCCGCAGGCGGAACTTCATCAGTTCATCCCGGCGGAAGGCGTGCACCTTCACCTCGTCGTCCGGCTGGCGGCGCCTGAGCAGTGCATCGAGCGCCCCCGGCGTGACCCGCAATCCGTCGAAAGCCACCAGCACGTCGCCGGCCGACAGCCCCGCCCGCTGCGCGGCGCCGTGATCAAGCACCTGGGTGAGCTTCACGCTGTCGCCATCGTTCACAGTCTTCGCGCCCAGCACCGGCACGGTTCCGGCCGCGTCGAATGACAGATCCAGTCCGACCGCGTGCAGCAGCCTGTCCAGCGGCAGGTCTTCGGTGCCCTCGGTCGCTTCGTCGAAGAAACGCTTCAGCTTGAGCCCGCTCACGGCCTCGGCCGCACGCCGTATGCCGTCCTCCGGCACGCCCTGGCCGGTCTGGCCGTAATCCGCCCACAGCCGGCGCATCACGTCATCCAGCGTCACCGCGCCGCGGGTTTTCGTGCGCAGCGTGAGGTCCAGCGCCAGCGCCACCAGCGCGCCCTTGGCGTAGTAGCTCACGATGGCGTTCGGTGCGTTCTCGTCCTGCCGGTAGTACTTGATCCAGGCGTCGAAGGACGATTCGGCCACGCTCTGTTTCAGCCGGCCGCTGCCGCGCATCACCTGGGTGACGGTCTTGCCCAGCAGCTTCAGGTAATCGTCCTGCGTGATGACGCCGGAGCGCACCAGCGCCAGGTCGTCGTAATAGGAGGTGAAGCCTTCGAACGCCCACAGCAGACGGGTGTAGTTCTCGACCGTCAGGTCGTAGGGTACGAAGGCGGCCGGCTTGATGCGCTTCACGTTCCACGAGTGGAAATACTCGTGGCTGCACAGGCCGAGGAAGCCGCGGTAGGCATCGCTCATCGCGGTCGCACCGGGCGCCGGCAGGTCGTTGCGCGAGCACAGCAGCGCAGTGCTGGAGCGGTGTTCCAGCCCGCCGTAACCGTCGCCGACCGCCATCACCAGGAAGACGTAGCGCTCGAACGGTGCCGGTTCGCCGAACAGCCGGATCTGCCACTCGCACACCCGCTTCAGGTCGGCGCACAGGCGGGCGGCATCCAGATCGTGGCGGCCGGTCACCACGACTTCGTGCGGCACGCCGCAGGCCTTGAATTCGTACAGCGCGAATTCGCCCATCTCGACCGGGTGATCGATCAGTTCGTCGTAGTCCGCCGCGCGATAGACGCCAAAACCGTGTCGCTTCGCGCCCGACTTGCCCGTACCCTCGGGCAGCGTGGTGGCCACGCGCCATTCCTTGTAGGCGCGGCCGGCCGGCGGGCGGATATCGACCTCGCAGGCCTGACCCTCATGCCCGTGCACCTTCAGGAACACGCTGCTGCCGTTGAAAAAGCCGTGCGTGGTATCGAGATGGGCGGCGCGTACCGACAGGTCCCAGGCATACACCTCGTAACGCACGCGCAGCGCGCCGTCGCAGGGCGCGGCGCGCCAGGTGTGCTTGTCCAGCTTGGTCAGCGGCACCGCGCGCACGCCGTCGCGCGCATCGATGCGCACGATGTGGCGGGCGAACTCGCGAATCATGTAGCTGCCGGGTATCCAGGCCGGCAGCGACAGCAGTTGGCCGTCTGCGGCCGGCTTCGCGATGTCGATCTCGACCTCGAACAGATGGGCTTCGGGATGGATGGGCGTAATGCGGTAGCGGACGGCGCTCATGTCGGTGACGGGCGTGATGGCAGCGTGGAGACAGCCTCGATTTCACCACAGGCCGGGGGCTGCGCGTCACCGCATCCGGTCCGTCTTGTCCTACATGCGACACGGACGGCACCGACATCGGCTGTCATGCGGAATGGCTACAGTGTGCACATGGCCATCGCGCCCCCACATCGCACAAGGAGCCTGACCATGCGACACACCACCCTGCCCCGTCCTTTCATTCTCGCTTCGGCCGCCGCACTGGGCCTGCTGCTGGCCGCCTGCAACGACACGCCGCCGCCGCAGGACGCCACGCTGGGCCAGAAACTGGACAGCGCGATTGCCCGCACCGAACGCAAGGCGGACGAACTGGGTGCCCGCGCCGAAAACGCGCTCGACAGCGCCCAGGTTCGCGCAGAACACGCCACCTCTGATGCGAAAGCCGCGGTCGAATCGGCTGCCGGAAAAATGGCTGACCGGATTGACGACGCCACCATCACGGCCCATGTGTCGGCGCGACTGGCTGGCGACCCCGAACTGAGCGCACTGAAAATCGACGTCAGCACGCACGCCGGCAAGGTGACGCTGAGCGGCCCGGCCCCCTCCGAAGCGGCGCGCGCCCGGGCAGCCGAACTGGCGGTGTCGGTAAAGGGCGTGACCGGCATCGACAACCAGCTGTCGGTGAAGGCCGGCTGACGAAGAGAAGCTGACGAAACGGCAGGCGGTCCTGCGGTCGGATATATAATCCCGGCTGATGAAAGGACCGTCATGCCAAACAAAAAGACTGATCAATTATTCGAAGCCAACCGCCTGTGGGCCGATCGCATGCGGGCCGACGACCCGCAGTTCTTTGAGCGCCTCGCTACGCTGCAGTCGCCGGAATATCTCTGGATAGGCTGTTCCGACAGCCGGGTGCCGGCCAACCAGATCGTCGGTCTCATTCCGGGCGAGGTGTTCGTACACCGCAACGTCGCCAATGTCGTGGTGCAGACCGACCTGAACTGTCTGTCGGTCATGCAGTACGCGGTGGACGTGCTGAAGGTGAAACACATCCTGGTGGTCGGCCATTACGGCTGCGGCGGCGTGCGCGCCGCGCTGCACGACATGCGCTTCGGCCTGATCGACAACTGGCTGCGTAACGTGCAGGACGTGCGCAACAAGCACCGTGGTCTACTCGACGCCGTAGCCGAAGGCGAAGTGCGCGAGGACAGGCTGTGCGAGCTGAACGTGATCGAGCAGGCGATGAATGTCTGTGAAACCACGGTCATCCGGGACGCCTGGGCACGCGGCCAGCAGGTCCGGGTTCACGGCTGGATCTATGGCCTCAAGGATGGTCTGGTGCGCAATCTGCGCATGGAAGCCAGCGGTGAGAACGAACTTGAACAGGCGTACGACGCCGCACTCAGTTCACTCACCTGATTCCTCTCCTGCCCGCACCGGTCAAACGGCCGGTGCGAATCACAGCGGTAACCCAGCCTCCCGCTGCGTCGTCATTGCGCTGTCAATGCCACCGCCTTCGGTGCGATCTCCAGCCTGTGTGCCGACGCACCAATCTGGACAGGCTACGGCAACACCTGCACCGACACCATCCGCGCTACGCCGGGCCAGGCTGAAACGTCCCCGGCACTCTCGACCACACCAGCCGTACGCGGTGCCACCAGCCGGGCCCAGAATCAGATCGGCCTGATGCTCACGCCGTCGACGCAACGGTAAGAAAAGCTCGCCTGCGACGGTATTGATCCGGTGCCGGGCGGCGCGCGCCCTGTTACTCGCCTGCCGCACCCCGTCGCTGCCGTGCCGGAACCCAAAGGCTCGGCACTTTCATGCTGGCCGACCTCGGCCGGGTCGCCGGCATCGCGCGCCACGGCACTGCGTGACAATCCCCGTCCAGCATCCCGAACGGACTACTCCGGCCGGTCTCGGCTTACATAAAGCTGTCACCTGTGCTTACTAGACTGAGCATTCTGCCTGCACTCGGTTGTGCCGGTACTCACGAGAGGCTGTCCAGTCATGACAAAGAAAACGCTTCCGCTGCTGTTTGCCCTTGCAATCTGCAGTTCGCACGTCGCCGCTGCTGACCTGATCCAAAACGGCGGTTTCGAGGCCGACGGATTCGAAACCTACGCTCCGGCTGGTTGGACGCTCCATGAAGAAGGCGCCATCGGCGGCAGCATCGTGACCAGTGCAGCGCAATCACCCGCATCGGGTTATGGCACCGCCGGTGCCGCTTCCGGCAGTTTCTACGCACTGCTGGACGCGTTCTATCCCAGCCAGAACGCGCTCATCCAGACTTTCGTCGCCCCCGAGCTCACCAAAGCCACGCTTTCGTTCGCGCTGTTTGTGAACGACCAGAGCGTCGACGGCGCCGTGCGCATCAGTGGAGCTGGACTGGATTACACCACCGCCGACCTGAACCGCCACGTCCGCGTCGACATCCTCAGCGCGAACGCATCGCCGTTCGCCACGGGTAAAGAAGTGCTGCGCACCTTCTATCTCGGTGGAGCCACCGGACGCAGCTTCGGCGATCTGTCCAACGCTTACATCGGCTTCAGCTTTGACGTGACCGACCTGCTGGCCTCAGGCGGCACTTACAAGCTCCGCTTTGCGAATGTTGCCAACGACGCCGCGCTGCAACTGGGCGTAGACAACGTGAGCCTGAACGTGACGGCCGTTCCCGAACCGGAGAGCTGGGCCCTGATGCTGGCCGGCATCGGCATGGTTGGCGCCATCGCCCGCCGCCGCCTCGCCTGATTCCCTGTGGCACCGACGCATAACTTGAAGAAAGGATCCGCAATGCACCTGCACCTCGTTCGTAAATCCGTTGCCATGGCTGTTGCCGTGGCGATGACTGGCGCCTCGATCGCGCCTGCCATGGCAGCCGAGCCGGCCGTGAAGGGACCGGAGTCGGTCTCCGACTGGTACCAGAACGGTCAGCAATTCATCGCCGACAGCAAGAAGGTATTCCCGAACGCACGCAAGGCCAAAAACGTCATCCTGTTCGTCGGCGACGGCATGGGCATCTCGACCGTCACCGCATCGCGCATCCTTGAGGGCCAGATGAAAGGCCAGCCGGGTGAAGAGAACCGCCTTTTCTTCGAAACCCTGCCCTACCTCGCGCTTTCGAAGACCTATTCGTGGGACCAACAGACGCCCGATTCCGCACCGACCATGACCGCCATGGTCACCGGCTACAAGGCCCGCGAAGGACAGCTTTCGGTCAATCAGACCACCGCCCGCGGTGAGTGCGACGCCGCCGTGATCGCGGCCAAATCGCTGCCGACCATCCTCGAACAGGCTGCCGCCGCAGGCAAGGCGACCGGTGTCGTGTCGACCGCCCGCATCACGCATGCCACGCCGGCCGCCACCTACGCGCACACCTCCGTGCGTGATTGGGAACACAACGGTCAGGTTGCCTCAGCCTGCGCCGGCTCGGCCAACCCGGTCAAGGACATCGCCCGCCAGCTGATCGAGGTGTCGCCCACCGTCAAGAACAGCCTGAAGGTCGTGCTGGGCGGCGGCCGCGAGTACTTCCGCCACAACGGTCAGTTCGATCCGGAAAACACCACCCGCCGCGGCCTGCGCACCGACGGTCGTGACCTGACCGCCGAGTGGGTCAGCTCGCGTGGCACCAACAGCCAGTTCGTGTTCGACAGGACCGGTTTCAATGCAGCCAACCCGGCGACGACCAACTTCCTGCTGGGCCTGTTCGAACGCAGCCACATGCAGTATGAAGCTGACCGCCCGAACGATCCGGCAGGCGAGCCGTCGCTGACCGAAATGACCGAAAAAGCGGTTGCCATGCTGAAGAAGAACAACAGCGGCTTCTTCCTGCATGTCGAAGCGGGCCGGATCGACCACGCCCATCACGCCGGCAATGCCAAGCGTGCGCTGCTCGACACGATCGAACTGTCGAACGCCGTCCGCAAGGCCTATGAGATGACCGACCCGAACGAAACGCTCATCATCGTGACGGCCGACCACAGCCACGTGTTCACCATCGCCGGCTACCCGCATCGCGGCAACGACATCCTCGGTCTGTCGGCGGAAGTGCCGGCGGTCGATGGCAATCCGACGTCGCCGACGCTCGCATCCGACGGCAAGCCCTACACCACTCTGGGTTACCAGAACGGTCCGGGCGCAATCGTCGGCACCCGTGCCGATCTGACCAGCGTCGATACCACCGCCCTGAACTTCCTGCAGCCTGCGCTGGTGCCCATGGGCTCGGAAACCCACGCCGGTGAAGATGTCGCCATCTTCGCGAGCGGTCCGAAGGCTCACCTGGTGCGCGGTTCGATGGAACAGAACTGGATCTACCACGTCATGAAGGACGCCTTCGGCTTCTGAAGATAACGCTGTAACCCAGCGCCTGACGCGGGCGGACCGGCTTTGCCGGTCCGCCCATCGTGCTTTGCGGCCACCCGCCGCAAACACCCCAATACGATCAAGAACCTGTCATGCATCCTTCCCGTACGATCGCGGCACTCCTTGCCGCTCTTTACATTGCACTACCCGCCACGGCAGCCGAGAGCGACCCACACCACCACGACCACCATGAAGACGCGGTCCAGTCCGGACTCGCCGCGCCAGCGCTTCTCGCCGGCATGGACGCCACAGCACCATCCCTGATTGCCGAGTACGAACTGCGCACGCGGGACGGCAGCGCACGGTGGTCGGCACCGATCAAGGTGCGTTTCGTCCGCTCTGACAACCGCCTGGTGATCGAACAAAGCGATTTCGCCGAAAGCTGGCAACGCGTGGACAACGGCTTCGAGTTCGAACGCATCTTCCACGCAGACCGTCGTACGGTCGAATACGCACCGGGCGAGCTGCGTACCCTGCACATCGAACCCGACTGGGCAGCTCTCCGCGCCGGTCTGGACCGCGGCACCCTGGCCGGCCTCAAGGCCGGCGCACACCGCAAAGGTCCACATGGCGAGACCGTGCGTTACGCTCGCAAGAACGTTTCCACAAACGTCACCCTGGACTGGCTGCCCCAGCATCAGCTGCCTGAACGGCTGGAACGTGTGGTCGGAAAGCGCCGTTCTGAACTGAAACTTGCAGGTATCCGCCCCTTTGACGCCGCTGCACTGGCCGCGCTCGATGCGCGTCGAGACAGCTACCTCCGGATCGATGCCTCGGATTTCGGCGACATGGAAGGTGACCCGTTCGTACAGAAGGTGTCGGGCCTTGATGTACTCAGAGGGTGGCGTGCAGCCCACTCGCATTGAGCTGCTGCGCAGCATCGGCATCGGCGTCGCATTGCTTGCATGCGGCCTAGTCCATGCAGGCGAGCTCCGCGTATTCACCGAAGCGGATGGCGTGCTGGTGTTCACTGACCTGCCTCCGGACAATTCTGCGCCCACGGCGCCAGTGTCACGCCAGCAGGTACCGGTCGCATCTGTGGCCCACGCGGAACTTCCTGCAAAGACGATGGCCCCGCACGACGACGAGAGCGAAGCCATCGAGTATATGGACACCTACGAGCGGGCGCTCCGGGACGAAGACTGAGCCAGAGCCCGCGAACGCGCCTCGGACAACCGGTGCGCTCACCGGCACGATGATCGGCACATGCACCGCTGGCGTGCCGGTCATGGCATGACACAGGTTCGAAAGATGCGCCGGCCCAGGCGTATCAACTCGACGATGGACGCAAAATCGTCCTCCACAGGCCCCCGTCCGGCCGTTTCGTGCACCAAGTCGGTACTGCGCCGCTCCATCTCAACACCAATGTGGGCAGCTTTCAGGGCTGGCACGTCATTCACGCCATCGCCGATCGTCGCGCCGCGACTGCGGCCCCGCTCAGCCCCTGCAACCCGTTCATGCGCCCCAGCCGTCCGTCGGCCACCGCGTCCGCACCCCTCCCAAGTCTGGCACGAAAGCTGCGATGACTCGCTCGCCCCTGCCGCACGGCGGGGCAAACGGCAATAACGGAACACCCCACAGGCAGAAGTTGCCGGCAGCGCGCGGCAAATACCGACCGACCACACGAGAGGAAACCACCATGTCACGGATGGAACACGCAGCCCACCTCGGCCGCGCTGCACCCGGCGCCAGCCTGCCGATGAGCGACGCCGACGACGAGCCCAGCCATCTCGGACAGTTCATTCCGCTGCATTACCATCACAACATGCTGCTCGACGCCAACCGCATGCGCAATTTCAAGGCGGCCATCGACGCCGTGGTGTTCAAGGGTGCGCGCGTGCTCGAACTGGGTGGCGGTACCGGCGTGCTGTCCTGCTTCGCTGCTGCCCACGCAAGCAAGGTGTATTGCGTCGAATTCAACCCGGACATGGTGGCCGAATCGCGCCGTCTGCTGGCGATGAACGCACAGGGACACAAGGTCGAGGTGGTACACGCCGACGCCTTCGAATACCTGCCGCCGGAGCCGGTCGATGTGGTGATCTGCGAAATGATCCACGTCGGCATGCTGCGCGAGAAGCAGATCGACGTGATCGAGAACTTCAAGACGCGCTACCGCGCGCGTTTCGGCAACAGGCTTCCGGTATTCCTGCCGACCGCCGCGCTGATGGCGGTACAGCCGCTCAATCAGGACTACGACTTCTACGGTTTCAACGCCCCCATCATCCAGTTCCAGCGCGTCGGCGCGGAACATCCGGGCGCGACCGAACTGGGGACGCCGGTGCTCTATGGCGTCATGGATTTCGACGAAACCTGCAGTCGCGACATTGCATGGGAAGGCGACATCGCGATCAGCGCCGGCGGCACCGTGAACGCCCTGCGCTTCATCACGAAGAACATCCTGGCGCTGCTCGGCAACAAGGGCCGTACGCAGGACTGGCTGAACGATTATCTGGTGCTGCCTCTGGGCACGCCGGTGCAGGTGCGCGCCGGTGACACGCTGCAGGTGAGCTTCAGCTATCGCGCCGGCGGTTCGCTGCAGTCGCTGGCCCGCACCATGCGGGCCCGGGTGCGGGAGCGGTCCTGCGGCAGCGGCGAATGAATCGCGGCGGCGCTCAGCCGCCTATCATCCACTTGATCACGCCCTTGGCGACGAAACCCATCATGCCCAGGCCAAGGCCGATCAGGATGACGAAGGTACCGAAGCGGCCCGCCTTGGATTCGCGGGCCAGCTGCAGCAGGATGAACAGCATGTAGAGCATGAAGGCGGAGACGCCGAAGGTAAGACCGAATTCGGCGAACTGTTCTTCAGTGATGCCACCCATGGACGAATCCTGCTCCTGCCGTGTTCAAGAAATAGATCGAAACCGCTTCAGTGCGCCCGCACCAGGTCGCGGTAGGCGTGCCAGCTGGCGTGACCGAGCAGCGGCACCACCACCAGCATGCCGATCAGGCCGGTGGCCATGCCGAACAGCGTGAAACCGGCGATCGCCACCCCCCACAGCGCCAGCGGCGCCGGGTTTTCCATCACCACCCGCCAGCTGGTGAGCACCGCGCCCCACACGCTGATCTCCCGGTCCAGCAGCATCGGAATCGCGACCACGCTGGACGCGAACACCGGTGCGGCCAGCAGGCCGCCGAGCGCCAGCCAGGCCTCGAACAGCCAGCCCTGCTCCGCCAGCACCACCACCCGCAGGAAATCCTGCGGCGTGGACACCGGTGCCGGTGAAAATTTCCAGATCAGCGCAGCCGAGGTCATCACCCAGCCGGTGCCGGCCAGCGCCAGCAGCAGACCGAACACCACCAGCCGCCGGTCGCGCGGCTTCCATGCACGCAGCGCGGTCATCAGGTCGGCCTGCTGCCCGCGCTCCAGCGCCCGGCTGATCGCATACAGACCGGTCGCCACCACCGGCGCCACCAGCAGGAAGCCGGTGAAGGCGCCGTTGAGCAGCCAGAACTGATCCGGAATCCGCCAGCACAGCAGCGCGCCGAACACGGCCACCGCCGCGCCGTGCAGCAGGCCGGGCAGCGGACAGCGCAGGAAGTCCCGCCAGCCCTCGATCAGCCAGCCGATCGGCCGGCCGATCGGAACGGGGCGGGTGTCGAAGCGGCGGGATTCGATGATGGCGTGGCTGTCGTTCATGTCGTTCGGGGTGTCCGGGTCGATCAACGACGCGGCGGGCGAAGCCGGTGGGCTGCCCTGTGCGTCACGGAGTATGGCGGCACGCCGCAGGCTGCATCTTGACGCAGCTCATGCGGTACGCGAGCGCGGCAAGTATCGACCAAACCCGTGCCCCCCGTCACCGCAAACCCGTGAAAACGCACCAGCGGAGTGCCTTTTCCGCACCCTGATTGTGCAAAGCAACAAAACCCTCAAGCCCGCGCCAGACCGGCCGATGAGGCGGCAAACATGCCTGCCGGCGAGCGTGCCGGACAGGCGGATACAAGATTCATTACCCCGGGACCGCCCACATGAACACCCTGCCCTGCCGCACGCCACCCCCGCGTCTCCACGCATCGCGCCTCCTGCGCTTCGAGCCGCCCGTTCAGGCGCGCTGAAGCGCCTGCACAGCCCGGACACCACGACACGACCGCAGTGCCCACGCACGGAGCCTTCCGTACGCGGGCCGGTCGTCTGCCGCATTCCCAAAGGAGCTTCCCCATGCTCAAGAGCCACTCGATGGACCTGTCCGCCGGCGAACGCAGCTGGCTGCCGCTGGCCGGCCGCACCGGCAAGATCGCGATGCGCTGGGCCACGCTGGTGAACCGTCACCGCTACGCTGCGATCGAACAGACCTTCGAATCCTTCGCCCACACCCGCGTGCGCATCCTGAACGACTGGGCCGAACAGCAGTGGGGCTGCCTGGAAAGCCTGTCGCGCGAACTGGCGGCCGGCTGGCCCCGCACGCCGCGCGCACCGCTGCAGCATCTGCGCCGGCGCGCTGCCGACTTCAGCGAACTGTTCGTGACCGACGGCGAAGGCCGGGTGCTGGCCTCGTCGGCCGACGGCCGCGAAGGCGCGCCCGCAGCCAGTGCGCGGGCACTGGCCGAGGGGCTGAAGGCGCCCTTCCTGCACGGTCCGTACAGCGATCCGGTCACGCTGGCGCTGGGCCGCTCCAGTTCGCGCTTCCACGACGCGATGACCCTCATGTTCATCCAGCCGGTGCGGGTCGACGGCCGCACCGTGGGCACGGTGTGCGGCCGGGTGCCGAACGACGTGCTGGGCGACCTGATACAGCGCGAGGCCGGCCACATCTTTCACGAGTCGGGCGACAACTACCTGTTCATGGTGAAGCCGGAATTCGACCGCGGCATCCGGCCCGGCACCGCGCTGTCGCGCTCGCGCTTCGAGGACAACGCCTTCACCCATGGCGACAACCTGAAGGACGGCGTGCGCACCGCCTTTGGCACGGTACGGATCAAGGCGCACACCGAACTTGAACTGGTGTTCAACGACCCGGCCACCGGCCAGCTGCACCCGGGCGTGCGCGAAACCATACGCAAGGGCGAAAACCTGTTCGTCACCTACCCCGGCTATCCGGACTACCGCCACATTCCAGTCATCGGCAAGGGCGTCACCTTCAGGCTGCCGGGCTCGCCGGATACCTGGGGCATGATGTGCGAAGCCGATCTGGAAGAGGTGTATCGCTACCGCAGCCTGGGCTACCGGCTGCAGAAGCTCTATCTGCTGCTGGTGGGCGCGAGCTGGGGCAGCGCCTTCGCGCTGTCGGCGCTGGCCGGCCTGTCCGGGCTGTTCGCCTGGGCACTGGGTCTGGTGCTGCTGGCCGCCGGCATGCCCATCCTGCAGCGCGCCGGCTGCCAGCCGGTATCCGAGCGCCTGCGCGAAGCCACCCGGGTGCTGCGCAGCACCGCCGAGGGCGGCAATCTGACGCAGCGGCTGCCGCGCGAAAGCGCACGCATCGACGAAACCACCGTGCTGGCGCAGTGGACCAACAGCCTGATCGACAACCTGGACCAGACACTGCGGCAGATCGGCCGCACCTCGGGCGAAATCAGCGAAACCAACCGCGGCCTGCAGGCGCGCAGCGAACACGCCGGCCGGGTGTCGGACGACATGCAGCGCGCGGTCGATGACATGGTGAGCGCAGTGCACCAGCAGACGGTGGAAATCGATCAGGCCAGCACCAGCACGCAGGCCATGCGCGACGTGGTGCAGCAGGTGAGCGACAGCGCGCAGGCGCAGTTCGCGCAGATCAGCGCGCGCAGCAGCACGATACGCGGCTCGGTGCTGCTGTCGACCGACACCATACGGCAGCTCGAACGGCGCACGCTGGACATCGGCAGCATCGCCACGCTGATCAAGGAAATTGCCGAACAGACCAATCTGCTGGCGCTGAACGCTGCCATCGAAGCCGCCCGCGCCGGCGAAGCCGGCCGCGGCTTCGCGGTGGTGGCGGACGAAGTGCGCAAGCTGGCCGAGCGCACCCGCGGCGCGACCGCCGACATCGGCCGCATGATCGAAGGCGTGCAGTCGCAGGCCGAACAGGCGGTGCGCACGGTCGAAAGCGGCATGGCCGACATGGAAGACGGTCTGAAGCTGGCGATCGAAGCGGCGTCCGACCGGCAGGAGATCGAACAGGTGGTCGAGCGGCTGTTCGTCACCATCGGCCAGATCGCCAGCACCACCCACGCCTATGGCGATCGCATCGGTTCGATTTCGCAGGCGGTGGACGCGATGCGCGACGCCACCGTGGCTTCGGCCCGCAGCGCCGAACTGACCGGTCTGGCCACTGCCCAGCTGGAAAAGACCGTGGGGCAGTTCAACGCGAAGGCGGCCTGAGCCGCGTCGGCGGCCCGCTCGCCGAAGTCATCGCGGCGAGGCGCAACGCTCGGCGCCGTGACCCGTGGGAGCGGCGCCCCCGCCGCGATGGAGCCTTCGATCAGGCACCGTCTCGGTTTCAAGACTGCCATCGCGGCGAGGCGCCGCGCCCACCGAATCCGCAGAGGCCTTCGCCGTTGTTGTGGGCGCGGCACCCCGCCGCGATGCGTGCTGTCAGGTCTGCGACAGACCGCCCACCTCGGCGAGCCCGTCGAGTATCGGGCAGTCAGGCCGGTGGTCACCGTGGCAGCAGTGGGCCAGGGTTTCCAGCGTGCGCTTCATCGCGCTCATTTCAGCGATGCGCCGGTCGAGGTCGGCGATGTGCGCTTCGGCGATGCGTTTCACGTCGCCGCTGGCGCGGTCCGGCTTCTGCCACAGCGCGAGCAGACCGGCGATTTCGACCATCGAGAAGCCGAGGTCGCGTGCGCGGCGGATGAAGCGCAGCGTGTGCACCTCGCGTTCGCCGTACTGCCGGTAGCCGGCTTCGGTCCGCGCCACCTGCGGCAGCAGGCCAAGCGATTCGTAATGCCTCACCATCTTGGCCGACACGCCCGAGCGTGCGGCCGCCTCGCCGATGTTCATGCTTCCGCCCTCCCCGGTTTCCAGCGCCGCAGCAGCAGTGCATTGCTCACCACGCTGAAGCTGGAGAAGGCCATGGCCGCGCCGGCGATGACCGGATTCAGCAGGCCGGCAGCGGCCAGCGGTATGCCGACCACGTTGTAGGCAAAGGCCCAGAACAGGTTCTGCCGGATCTTCGCCCAGGTACGCCGCGACACGTCCAGCGCGTCGGCCACGCGTGCCGGGTCGCCCTGCATCAGCGTGATGCCGGCGGCGTGCATCGCCACGTCGGTACCGGTGGACATCGCGATGCCGACATCGGCCGCCGCCAGCGCCGGTGCATCGTTGATGCCGTCGCCCACCATGGCCACCACCGCCCCGCCCTGCTTCAGTTCTGCGACCACCTCGGCCTTGTGTTCCGGCAGCACCTCGGCGCGCACGTCGTCGATCGCGAGCTGCGCCGCCACCGCCGCTGCAGCGCCGCGGTTGTCGCCGCTCACCAGCACGGTGCGCACGCCGGCAGCCTGAAGCCTGCGCACCGCGTCCGCCGCGGAAGGCTTCAGCGTATCGCCGAAGGCCAGCAGGCCGAGCAGGCACGGTGAGTCGCCCAGGCCGCCCAGGTCGGCCAGCCAGGACACGGTGCGCCCGTCCGCCTGCAGTTGTGCCGCGCGGTCGGCGAGCGGCGACAGATCGACGCCCAGTTCCTGCATGAAGCGCGAACTGCCCAGCTTCAGCGCGCGGCCCTCCACGGTGGCCGCGATACCACGGCCGACGACCGCGGTCAGCGCGTCCGCCGCCGGCACGGCTACGCCTTCGCGCACCGCCGCTGCGGTCACCGCACGCGCCAGCGGGTGCTCGCTGCCAGCCTGCAGCGCGGCGGCCCGCGCCAGCAGTTCGCTGCGCGCACCGTCGGCCGGCTCGGCCGCCACCAGTTCCGGCCGCCCTTCGGTCAGCGTGCCGGTCTTGTCAAAGGCGACCACCGACACCCGGTGCGCGATTTCCAGCGCTTCGGCGTCCTTGATCAGGATGCCGTGGCGCGCCGCGGCGCCGGTGCCCACCATGATGGCGGTCGGCGTCGCCAGCCCGAGCGCGCACGGGCAGGCGATCACCAGCACCGTGACCGCGTTCAGCAGCGCCGTCTCGACGCCACCGCCGGCCAGCATCCAGCCGCCGAAGGTGAGCAGCGCGAGACCGATCACCACCGGCACGAACACCGCGCTCACCCGGTCGACCAGGCGCTGTATCGGTGCCTTCTTCGCCTGCGCGCTCTCGACCAGGCGCACGATGCGCGCGAGCACGGTTTCGGCGCCGATGGCCCTCGTGCGCACCACCAGCCGCCCCTCGCCATTGACCGCGCCGCCGGTCACCCGGTCGCCCACCTGCCGGGCGACCGGCAGGCTTTCGCCGGTGATCAGCGATTCGTCCACCTGGCTGACGCCGTCCACGATGTCGCCATCCACCGGCACCCGCTCGCCTGGCCGGATGACCACCTCGTCACCGACCGCGACCTGCGCCAGCGGCAGTTCGATCTCGATGCCGTCGCGGCGCACCCGCGCGGTGTCCGGGCGCAGCGCGTTGAGCGCGCGGATGGCGTCGGTGGTCTGCCGCTTGGCGCGGGTTTCCAGCCACTTGCCGAGCAGCACCAGCGTGATGACGACGGCGGAGGCCTCGAAGTACAGATGCGGCATGACACCCGGCGCGGCGGTGAGCCACAGCCACAGGCTGAGGCCCCAGGCGGCAGAGGTGCCGAGCGCGACCAGCAGGTCCATGTTTCCGCTGCCGGCGCGCAACGCCTTCCAGCCGGCGACGTAGAAGCGCGCGCCGAGCCAGAACTGCACCGGTGTGGCGAGCACGAACTGCAGCCCACCGGGCAGCATCCAGTGGGCGCCCCACAGCATGCCCACCATGGGCAGGGCCAGCGGCAGAGACAAAGCGACGGCGAGCGCCACCGGCCACCACGCCGGCAAGGTGCTCACCGGCGCGCTGGCCGGCACCGCCGTCGGCAGCGAGGCGGTGTAGCCGGCGCGCGCCACCGCGGCCTGCAGTGCGGCCAGGTTGTCGGCCGCGCTTACGATGTCCGCGCTTTCGGTGGCCAGATTGACGCTGGCCGACAGCACGCCGGGCACCCTGTTCAGCGCCTTCTCGACCCGCGCCACGCAGGACGCGCAGGTCATGCCTTCGATGTTCAGCCGCAGCGCCTGCGGCTTCATCGCATAGCCGGCCCTGTCGACCGCCGCTCGCAGGGTGGCCGCGTCGACCGAGGCATCGGCCTCGACAGCGGCGCGCTCGGTCGCCAGATTCACGCTGGCGGACGCGACACCGGGCGTGCGCGCCAGCGCCTTTTCGACCCGGGTCGAGCAGGACGCGCAGGTCATGCCATCGATGCCGAAGTCCCAGCGGGTGCGCGGGCCGGTCGTTGCGGGCAGATCTGAAGTGTTCATCGGAAAATCCTTTTGCTGTCCTGTCGCTGGATGACGGGACCAGTGTCCACCTTCCCATCATGGCAAGGTCAAGCGGATATTTCAGCAACCGCCTCCGGCGCCGCGGACTGGCACGGACGCTTGACCTTCCCACCGTGGCAAGGTCCATCATCTGCCCATCCCAACCCGACACCGGAGTACAGCGATGAGCACGACCGTCGAATTCACCGTTCCCGACATGACCTGCGGCCATTGCGCCGGCCGCATCAAGGCGCTGGTCGCTGCCATTGATGCCGACGCCAAGGTAGACATCGATCTGCCGGCCCATCGCGTACGCATCGATTCGTCCGCAGCGGCCGAAACCTTCCGTGCAGCGCTGATCGAGGCCGACTATCCGCCCGCCTGATGGCGGAACCCGGAACCCGGGTGTGACGCCTTACCCCTGGCGCATCAGCATCCACATCCCGGTCGCCAGCAGCAACAGCGCAAACAGCGTGCGCATGCGCGCCTCCGGCAGCCGGTGGGCGAGCGCGACGCCGGCCGACACGGTGAGCAGGCCACCGACCGCCATCGGCAGGCCCATCGCCCAGTCCACCCGCTGCGCCTGGGCATAGGTGGCGAGCGCCACCGCGGCGCTCGGCGTGACCAGGGCCAGCGCCAGACTCTGCGCCACCGTCTGCCGCTGGCGGAACAGGCGCACGAACAGCGGTGCGGCCAGCAGGCCGCCGCCCACGCCGAGCAGCCCCATGCTGCTGCCACCGACCAGACCGACCAGCGGAATCAGCCGCTCGCGCCGCCCCGGCTGCTGCACCTCTGACGCGGCACGCACCCGCCACAGCAGCGACAGCGCCAGCGCGCTCATGAACAGGCCGAACAGCACCCGCAGCACCGCCGGATCGAGCCGCGCCGCGAAATGCGCGGTCACCGCGGTGGTGGCAGTCGCCACCGCGGCCAGCGCCACCACCCTGCCCCAGGGCACCGGATGACGCTGCTGGTAGCGCCACCAGCCGATCACCAGATTGGGCACCATCATGACCAGCGCGGTGCCCTGGGCCAGCGCCTGATCCATGCCGAAAGCGAGGCCGAGCAGCGGAATCGCGATCACGCCACCGCCGATGCCGAACAGGCCACCGAAAAAGCCGAGCGCGGCACCGAGCGGCAGCGTGTACACAAGATCGGATACGGACATGGCCATCAACCCGGCAGGACGGAAACCCCGGATGCTAGGCGGTCGACAGAGAACTACAATGATCATCAATTCAAGCAATCATTGAGATAAAGATCATCAATGAAAGATGCCGCCGACCTGCTGTTCTTCGCCACCCTCGCCCGCCAGCCCAGTCTGGTTGCCGCGGCCCAGCAACTGGGCGTGACGCCGCCCGCGGTGAGCCGGCGACTGGCTGCACTGGAAACACGGCTGGGCGTGCGGCTGCTCAACCGCACCACCCGCCGGCTCAGCCTGACGCCGGAAGGCGAGCGCTACCTGCAGGACGGCGAACGCATCCTGCGCGACATCGAAGCGCTGGAGCGCGGTCTGTCCGCCCGCGGCGACCAGCCGGCCGGGCTGCTGCGCATCAACGCCTCGTTCGGCTTCGGCCGGCGCCATGTCGCGCCGGCGGTGTCCGATTTCGTGCGGCAGTGGCCGGACGTCGAGGTGGTGCTGCACCTGACCGACCGCCCGCTGGACCTCGAACAGCACGGCCTCGACCTGGCCATCCGCTTCGGTCCGCCGCCGGACAGCCGGGTGCACGCACAGCGCATCGCCGGCAACCGCCGCCTGCTGGTGGCCGCGCCGGCCTACATCGCGGCGCACGGCCAGCCGGAATCGCCGCAGGCGCTGCGCGACCACCGCTGCATCGTCATCCGCGAAAACGATGACGCCTTCAATATCTGGACGCTGTCCGACGGCACACGCGAAGTGCGGGTGAAGGTGAGCGGCCCGCTCGGTGCCAACCATGGCGAAGTGGCCGCCGACTGGGCACTGGACGGCCACGGCATCGTGCTGCGTTCGGAGTGGGACGTGGCGCCGCTGCTGCGCGACGGCCGGCTGGTGCGGGTACTGGCGCCCTGGGTGGGTGCGGCGGCCGACATTCACGCGATCTGGCCGCCGCACCACCGGCAATCGGCCCGGGTGCGCGCCTTTGCCGACTTTCTCGCGGCGCGCTTTGCGGCACAGCGCACGGCCGACGGCGAAACCGCAACCGCCTGGTAGCGGTCCGACCCGCCAGCGGGTGCTAACCTCGCACCCGCTGCATCCGACAACACGCCTTCATCCGTGACCGCCGCACCGCTCCCCCTCATCGATCAGCTCACTGCGCGCCGCCCGCGCATTCCGGTCACCGTCGTGCTGATCGCGCTGAACCTTGCGGTATTCGCCGCCATGCTGGCCGGCGGCGCCGGGCTGTGGCATTCGCAGAACGGCGTGCAGCTCGCCTGGGGTGCGAACTTCGGCCCGGCCACCAAGGACGGGCAGTGGTGGCGGCTGGGCAGCGCGATGTTCCTGCACTTCGGCCTGCTGCACCTGGGCATGAACATGGCCTCGCTGTTCGACGGCGGCCGGCTGGTCGAGCGCATGTTCGGCCCGCTGCGCTTTGCCGCGATCTATGTGCTGAGCGGCCTGACCGGCAATCTGCTGTCGCTGATCGCGCAGGGCGACCGCGCGGTGTCCGGCGGCGCGTCGGGCGCCATCTTCGGCGTGTATGGCGCGCTGCTGGCCTTTCTCTGGCAGCAGCGCGACACGCTGGAACGGCGCGAATTCGTGCGCCTGTTCTGGGGCGCCGGGCTGTTCGCGGCCATCACCATCGTGCTCGGGCTGAACATTCCGGGCATCGACAACGGCGCCCACATCGGCGGATTCATCGCCGGCCTGCTGGCGGGCGCGGCGCTGGTGCGGCCGCTCGACGCCGACACCCTGCTCGGCCGCTACCGCCAGCCGCTGGCGTCGCACGGGCAGTGGCTGGCCGGCAGCGCGCTGGTCGCACTGATTGCGGTGCTCATCATTGCCATTCCGGCACCGCGCTACCGCTGGAGCGAGGAGGTGATGGCGCGCGACGAAATTCGCGACTTCATCGGCCAGGATCGCCAGCTCGCCCGCCGCTGGCAGGCGCTGATCGGTGACGCACAGCGCAGCGGAGCCAGCTTCGATGAACTGGCCGGCCGCATCGAGAACGAAATCGCCGCGCCCTACCAGCAGGGCTTCGACGACCTGAGCGACCTGCGTCTGAGCCCTTCGGCGCCGTCGGCGCCGACGCTGAGCGCGCTGCGCCAGTACGCCGAAGCGCGGCGCGACGCCTCGCGCGCGCTGGTCGACGGCCTGCGCGCGCACGACATGGCGGCGGTGCGCGATGCGCTTGAGGCCGCCAGCCGGGCCGGTGCGCCGCCGCCGTCTTCCCGGTCACCGACGCCCCCGCCCCGCAATCGCTGACCTTCATGCGCCGCTGGATCGCCCACCTCGACATGGACGCCTTCTTCGCGTCGGTCGAACTGCTGCGCTACCCGGAACTGCGCGGCCAGCCAGTGGTGGTGGGCGGCGGCAGCCGGCACCCGCCGGTGCTGCAGGCGGACGGTTCTCGCCGCTTCGCGCGGCTGCGCGACTACGCCGGCCGCGGCGTGGCGACGACCGCCACCTACGAGGCGCGCGCCTTCGGCGTGCATTCGGGCATCGGCCTGATGAAGGCCGCCGCGCTGGCGCCCGACGCGGTGCTGCTGCCGGCCGATTTCGACGAATACAAGCGCATGTCGCGGCTGTTCAAGCAGGCAGTGCTCGAACACGTGGCGCAGATCGACGACCGCGGCATCGACGAAATCTACTTCGAACTGACCGAGCTGCCGGGTGCGCAGGACGCCGCCGGTGACGACCCGCACGGCGGCGTCAGGGCGATCGCCGCGCGCATCCAGCAGGCGGTGCTGACAGCGACCGGCCTCAGCTGCTCGATCGGGCTGTCGCCGAACAAGCTGCTGTCGAAAATCTGTTCCGATCTGGAAAAGCCGCGCGGCCTCACGGTGATCACCGAAGCCGACATCGCGGCCCGCATCTGGCCGCTGCCGGCGAAACGGATCAACGGCATCGGCCCGAAGGCGAACGCGAAACTGGACGACCTGGGCCTGCGCACCATCGGCGATCTGGCGGCCGCCGACCCGCAGGGGCTGATCGAACGTTTCGGCCGCAGCTACGGCAGCTGGCTGACCGAGGCGGCGCACGGCCGCGACGACCGGCCGCTGAGCTACAGCCGCGACCCGAAATCGATCAGCCGCGAAACCACCTTCGAACGCGATCTGCACGCGAAGCACGACCGAGAGGAACTGGGCGCCCTGTTCACCCGGCTGTGCGAGCGGCTGGCCGACGACCTGACACGCAAGGGCGTGGTGGCGAAATCGGTGGGCGTGAAACTGAGGCAGGACGACTTCCGCATCGTCACCCGTGAACTGACGATGGATGCCTGCACCGCGGACGCCGCAGTCATCCGCCGGCATGCCGGGCTGTGCCTGAAACGCATGCCGCTGGACCGCCGCTTCCGCCTGCTGGGCGTGCGCGCCGGCCATCTGCTGCCGGCCGATCAGGCCGCCGAGGTACCGGCCGGGCCGGAAGAAGGGCAGCTCGCGCTGCCGTTCTGAAGCGGGCGCTGCACACCGCGGCGGTGTCGCCTGCCAGGCAGGCGACGGGCATCGACCCTGTCCCTGCAGGCGATCCGCACCCCGGATCGCCTGCGCAGCGGATCAGATCTTTCCGTCCAGACCCATCTGGTAGTACTTGTGGGTGATCTTGTCCTGGTTCTCCAGCAGCCAGTCGATGTCCGGCTGGTTGTTCATCGCCTTCTTGATCGCCTTGGCCATGGCCTGACGGTGAATGTCGAACAGGATCTTGTGGTCCAGGTCCTTGGCGGTGCTCACCATCGGGTTCAGCCACACCGACACGATGATGCCGAGGTCGTTCGCCTTCTCTTTCGGGATGTCACCGGCGCGCACCGCGTCGAGCACGCCATTGGCGATGGCGGCCTGCACCGTGCCCATCAGGATGTTGGTGTAGCGGTCGTCCTTCACCGTCACCTTGCTCACCATGAGCGTCAGCGGACGCACCTGGATGTCGGTGTTCAGGATGGCGAACACGCGGGTGTGACCCTTCACCTGATCGCCGGTCAGCGTGGCCAGCGCGGTACCGACCGGGCCGTCCAGTTCGCCGATGATGACTTCGGGTTCGGCCGCGGTGCCCGGAGGGCCACCGGCAACCAGTGCTTCACCACTGCGGAAAACGATGCGTTCGGACATGGCGGGGTCTCCTGTGTTGTCGTTCGTGAAGGCGTCCTGCGCACCCCCGTGCGCAGAACGATGTGAAACCGAAGTTTCACATAATACAACTTTGATTCACGAAACGGACCTCACCTTTCGTCACACCGCCGCGACCGCCAGCGCTGAAGCCCGCCGGCACCCGCCGCTCACACCACCCCGATCCGCATGTTCAGCGGCCACACGAGGGTGCGAGGCGTGTCGGCATTCCCCCAGAGTGCAGCGATGTCGCGGGCGAAATCCAGCAGGAGCTGTTCGTGGCCCGCCTCGCGCGCCGCCCTGATCGCCGACCAGGTCATCAGGTAGCCGAGCAGGCCTTCCAGCGGCCAATCGACACGGATTTCGAGGGCGGGGGCCTGCATCTCGTCAAACGGGAAATCGAGGGTGGCATAGCCGCTGTCCACCAGCGCACGTTCGGGCGGCCAGAAAGACCCGATCTCGTCGCGGTAGAAGCGCTGAAAGCGTGCGTCGAGCGCGGGCTCCAGCCTGTGCACGCCGTAGCTGATCAGCGCGATCACCGCGCCGGGCGCGGCCACCCGCTGTACTTCGCGATAGAAGGCCGGCAGATCGAACCAGTGGGCCGCCTGGGCGGCGGTGATCAGGCTCGCACTGCGGTCAGCCACCGGCAGGCACTCGGCGGGCGCACACTGGTAGCGCACGCGCTCACCGGGCTGCGCATGGGCGATCTGGTCGGCGCTGGGATCAAGCCCGAGCACTGCATCGAAATGCGATGCGAGCAGCCGGGTGAGCTGACCGTTACCGCAGCCGACATCCACCGCCCGTCGCAGATCGGGTGCCGCAGAGGCCAGGCAGGCCGCAAGTCCGGACGGATAGTCAGGCCGGAAGCGGGCGTAAGCCTGCCCGCCCTGATCGAACCAGTTACGCGCCCGCCCGGTGTCGATGGTCATCGGCCGCTCCCCTTGAGAGTCGTTTCATCCACGATCAGGCGGCGTCTGCGCGGGCGGCCCCGCCCGGGCACCGGCGCCGGCTTGTCCGGCAGGCCGAGTGCGGCACGCGACAGGCGGTCGGCGTCGCGATTGCGGTGGCGCGGCACCCAGCGCAGCTCAACGCGGTCGAAACCGGCCAGCATCGCCGCGACCGCCTGCAGCTGGCTGCACAGCGGCTCGACCGTCGCAAGTCTGTCGCCGCTCAGATGGCGCAGCACGACGTCGCTGTCGCCGCATACCTGCAGGCGGCGCGCACCTTCCGAACGGGCGCGTTCAAGCGCGAGGCGCAGCGCCTCCAGTTCGGCTTCGTTGTTGCAGCCGTGGCGACCGCCGGCCTGCGACAGCTCGATGCGCCGGCCGTCCGGCGCCACGATGAGCGCCCCCAGACCCAGACGCCCGGGATTGGGCCAGGCACAGCCGTCAAACCACAGCAGCCAGCATTCGGGATCGGATTCGAGGGTCGGTGACACGGCGGTGCGGGTACGGGCAAAGCGCGATGGTGCCACGCGTCGGCCCGGGCTGCCGGTGCGCGTGGCGACCGGGCCGGCTTCCCCTATAATCCGCCCTCCCCCAACCGGCCGGACGCCGGAATACTGGAGACGCACATGGGCTTTCTCGCCGGCAAGAAGATTCTGATCACCGGACTGCTGTCCAACCGCTCGATCGCCTACGGCATCGCGCAGGCCTGCCACCGCGAAGGCGCGGAACTGGCCTTCACCTATCAGAACGAGCGCTTCACCGACCGCGTGAGCAAGATGGCCGCGGATTTCGGTTCTTCACTGGTGTTTCCCTGTGATGTGGCCGACGACGCCCAGATCACCGCCCTGTTCGACCAGCTGGCCACCCAGTGGGACGGCCTCGACGGTCTGGTGCATTCGATCGCCTTCGCCCCCGGCGAAGCGCTGGACGGCGATTTCCTCGACGGCCTGTCGCGCGAAGCCTTCCGCACCGCCCACGAAGTGAGCGCCTACAGCTTCCCGGCGCTGGCCAAGGCCGCGCGCCCGATGATGCAGGGCCGCAACGGCTCGGTGCTCACGCTGTCCTATCTGGGTGCGGTGCGCGCACTGCCCAACTACAACATCATGGGTCTGGCCAAGGCCAGTCTGGAAGCGTCGGTGCGCTACCTCGCCGCCAGCCTGGGCCCGCAGGGCATCCGCGCGAATGCGGTGTCGGCCGGCCCGATCAAGACCCTGGCCGCCTCCGGCATCGGCAATTTCGGCAAGCTGCTGGCCTACAACGAAAAGGTGGCCCCGCTTCGCCGCAACGTCACCATCCAGGAAGTGGGCAATGTCGCCGCCTTCCTGCTGTCCGATCTGGCCAGCGGCGTGACCGGCGAAGTCACCTATGTAGACGCCGGCTTCAGCCAGACCGCGCTGGGCGCGGTGGACTGAGTTCCGCGCCGGACCGGCACCGCAACATTCAAACGGCCCATCCAGGCGGTGTCTGCCGCCCGGGTGGGCCGTTTTCGCTGCAGCCTTGCAGGCGTTTCCCCGCTGTCACCCTGCGCGGCGCGCAAGCGCCATCGCCGGCATCGAAACATGCAGCAACGCCTGCGGCGGCCGCGGTGTCACATCCGGCCTGTATCCTTCTTGCATCCGGGGGCAACCGCCCCCATCTTCGATCGCGTTCCGAAGGTCAATGGAGGCAGGAAATGCGCAGGCTGTGGATGTCGTTGCTCGCCCTTCTCACCGTCACGCTGCTGTCCGGCTGCGGCTACAACACGCTGCAGTCGGGTGACGAACAGGTCAAGGCGGCCTGGGCCGAGGTGCTGAACCAGTACCAGCGCCGCGCCGATCTGATTCCCAATCTGGTCAATACGGTGAAGGGCTTCGCCGAGCAGGAAAAAGAGGTGCTCACCCGCGTGACCGAAGCACGCGCGAAGGTGGGCGCCATGCAGGCCACGCCGGAACTGATCAACGACCCGCAGGCCTTCCAGCGCTTCCAGGCGGCGCAGGGCGAACTGGGTGGCGCGCTGTCGCGGCTGCTGGTGGTGACGGAAAACTACCCGCAGCTGAAGTCCGACCAGAACTTCCGCGACCTGCAGGCCCAGCTCGAAGGTACCGAGAACCGCATCGCGGTGGCCCGCAACCGCTACATCAAGGCGGTGCAGGACTACAACGTGACCGTGCGCTCTTTCCCGAGCAATCTGACCGCCATGGTGTTCGGCCATCAGGTGAAGCCGGGCTTCACGGTCGAGAACGAGGCCGAAATCTCGCGCGCGCCCAAGGTCGATTTCGGCGGCGCCGCGCCCCGGCCTGCCCAGTAAGCGATGAATCCACTGTACGCACTGCGCACCTTTTTCGGTGCGCTGCTGCTGTTCGCACTGCTGCTGCCCGGCTTCCCGGCAAGGGCGGAGGTGGCGGTGCCACCGGTCGCCCGCGTCAGCGACCGGACCGGCACGCTGACACCGGCCGACATCACGGCACTGGAACGCACGCTGGCCGATTTCGAGGCATTGCGTGGCAGTCAGATCGCGGTGCTGATGGTGCCCAGCACCGCGCCCGAAACGGTGGAACAGTACGCGCTGCGCGTCGCCGAAGCCTGGCAGCTGGGCCGCAAGGGCGTGGACGACGGCGCGCTGCTGCTGGTGGCCAAGGACGACCGGGCGCTGCGCATCGAGGTGGGCTATGGCCTGGAAGGCGTGCTGACCGATATCGCGGCCAAGCGCATCGTGTCCGACGTGATCGTGCCGCGCCTGCGCGAGGGTGACTACGCCGGTGGTCTGCGCGCCGGCGTCGATCGCATGATCCGCCTGATCGAGGGCGAGCCGCTGCCGCCGCCCGCGCGTGCGTCGTCAGACGGATCGGGTGGGCTGGAACAGTACGCTCCGCTGCTGCTCGTCGTGGCTTTCGGTCTCGGCGGCGTGCTGCGTGCGCTGCTCGGCCGGCTGCCGGGTGCGCTTGCCACCGGCGGCGTGGTGGGCTTCATCGCCTGGATCGTGATCGGTGTACTGCCGGTCGCGATCTTCGCCGGCATCGTCGCGCTGCTCGTCACGCTGTTCGGCGGCGGGCGCGGCATGGGCGGTGGCTGGGGTGGCGGCTACGGCGGCGGCGGAGGCGGCTTCAGTGGCGGAGGTGGCGGCTTCGGCGGCGGCGGCGCATCCGGGCGGTGGTGACATCGGTGACGACATGATTCAGCGTCTTATCAGACATCTGTGCGCCTTCTCCTGGCGTACGCGCAGAGTGCTGCCGCCGGCCGCGCTGGAAGCGGTCGAAATGGCGATCGAAGCCAGCGAGGCCCGCCATGCCGGCGAGTTGCGGGTGGTGGTCGAGCATGCGCTGCATCCGCATGCGCTGCTGCGCGGTCAGACCGGTCGCGAGCGCGCGGTCGAACTGTTCTCCGCGTTGCGCATCTGGGACACCGGACACAACAGCGGCGTGCTCATCTATCTGCTGATGGCCGACCACGACATCGAAATCGTGGTCGACCGCGGCATCCGCGCGCGGGTGCCGGATGCGCGCTGGGCGGATCTGTGCCGGCAGCTGGAAATCCGGCTCGCGCAGGGGGAATTCCGCGACGGCCTGCTGCAGGCGGTCACCGCCATTACCGATGAACTGGCCCGCCATTTCCCGGCCGCGGACGCGAAACACAACGAACTGCCGGACCGCGTGCTTGTCCTGTAAGGTGGCCGGCCGACGATGATCGCGCCCGCGCCGCACGCGGAGATCTCCATTGCTCAAGTATTTCGAAAACCGGATCAACCCCTATCCCGAAGGCACACCGCCGGTGCCGCCGCACGGGCTGTTCCCCTTCCTGTGGTCATGCACCCGCGGCATGCGGGGTTTCATCGCGGTCATGACGCTGTGCACCGCGGCCATCGGCGTGTTCGAGGCCCTGCTGTTCGCCATGCTGGGCGACATCGTGGACTGGCTGGGCAAGGTCGAACCGGCACAGCTGTGGGAACGGGAAGGTGGCACGCTCACGCTGCTGGCGGTCATCCTGCTGGTGAGCCCGCTGGTGATCGCGCTGCAGACCCTGCTGAAACATCAGGCACTGGCCGGCAGTTTTCCGATGCGGCTGCGCTGGAACTTCCACCGTCACATGCTCGGCCAGAGCATGAGCTTCTATCAGGACGAATTCGCCGGCCGGGTCGCCACCAAGGTGATGCAGACCGCGCTGGCGGTACGCGACACCTGGATGATCGTGGCCGACATCCTGGTGTTCATCATCATCTATTTCGTCACCATGGTGAGCGTGGTCGGCGGCTTCGACCTCGCGCTGCTGCTGCCCTTCGGTGGCTGGCTCGCGCTGTATGTCTGCGCCATGTTCTATTTCGTGCCGCGGCTGGGCGCAGTCGCGCAGTCGCAGGCCGACGCGCGCTCGCTGATGACCGGACGCATCACCGACGCCTACACCAATATCGCGACCGTGAAGCTGTTCTCCCACACCTCACGGGAAGCGAACTACGCGCGTGAGGCGATGCGTGAATTCATGCGGCCGGTGCAGGCGCAGTTCCGGCTGGTGAGCGGCTTCGAGGTGGTGAACCACATGCTGAGCATGGGGCTGATCGCCTCCACCGCCGGCATGACGCTGTGGCTGTGGACCCACGGCCAGGTCGGCATTGGCGCGGTGGCGGCGGCGACCGCGATGGCGCTGCGGCTGAACGGCATCTCGCACTGGGTGATGTGGGAACTGGCGTCGCTGTTCGAACAGATCGGCACCGTGCGCGACGGCATCAACACGCTGTCGCGTGTGCACGCGGTGGTCGACCGGCCGGACGCGCAGCCGCTGCAGGTCACGCACGGCGACATCCGGATCGAGGACGTCACCTTCAACTACGAAAAGCCGCGCACCCCGGACGGCGGCGCGGTGATCGACCGGCTCACGCTGCACATCCGGCCGGGTGAGAAGATCGGCGTGGTCGGGCGATCCGGCGCCGGCAAGACCACGCTGATCAACCTGCTGCTGCGCTTCCACGATCTGCCCGCGGGCCACATCCTGATCGACGGTCAGGACGTCGCCAATGCGACCCAGGACAGCCTGCGCGCGCAGATCGGCATGGTGACCCAGGACACCTCGCTGCTGCACCGTTCAGTGCGCGACAACATCCTGTATGGCCGGCCGGACGCCAGCGACGCCGACATGGTGGCGGCTGCGAAACGGGCCGAGGCACACGACTTCATCATGAGCCTGGTCGACCCCAAGGGCCGGCGCGGCTATGACGCGCATGTGGGCGAACGCGGCGTGAAACTGTCGGGCGGCCAGCGTCAGCGCATCGCGATCGCTCGGGTGATGCTGAAGGACGCGCCCATTCTGCTGCTGGACGAAGCGACCAGCGCACTCGACTCGGAGGTCGAAGCCGCCATCCAGACCAGCCTGTACCGGCTGATGGAAGGCAAGACCGTGGTGGCCATCGCTCACCGGCTATCCACCATTGCCGCGATGGACCGGCTCATCGTGATGGACCGCGGCCGCGTCGTGGAAGAAGGCGACCACCGCAGCCTGCTGGCACACGGCGGCCTGTACGCCCGGCTGTGGTCGCACCAGAGCGGCGGCTTCTTGGCGGCGGACGTGGATGAAACGCTGGCGGTGCGAGCGGAAACGGTCTGAGCGCTCCGCTGCCGCGTCGTGCCTCAGGCAGCGCGGCGATCCGGGAAGGCGATCACGTCGGCGCGACGACGACGCTCAATGCGTGGCGGCACCGACTGCAGCGTGGCGCCATCGTTATCGGCATTGCCGCCAGCCGCCTGCCAGGCGACCGCTGCCGCGAGCTGACGCTCCCATGACATCAGATAGTCCTGGGCCGAACCGATCAGTTCGAGCGGCGGAATGAATTCGGCTTCAAGCGTCTGGATCTGGACTGCACGCGACATGGAACATCCCCCTCGTTGTGGACGTCTGGATCGATCAGGCGGGTCATCACGTGTTCAAGCCTGACACGCGGATTTGACGGAAAGATTTCAATGTAGGCATTCGAACGCCTGAAATCCTGTCGCAGTGCAGCGAAATCCTTCATGCCGTGGGAATTTCCCCGCGTTCGCGGCCCGGGGACGTACTCAGCGCGCCGGCATCGTGCCGTCCCACCCTCCGCCCACCGCCTTGTTCAGCAGCGCACTGGCCGAAAACTGGCGGCCGCGCAGCTGCATCAGCGTGCGTTCGTTGTCCAGCGCGGTGGTCTGGGCGGTAATCACTTCGGTGTAGCTGGCGGTGCCGGCGCGGTAGCGGTTCAGCGCCAGCGCCTCGGCTTCGCGTGCCGCCGCCAGCGCCTGGGCACGCAGCACGGCCTCGTCGTCGAGCAGGCGCAGCGCGATCAGGTTGTCCTCGACCTCCTGCAGCGCGGTCAGCACGGTCTGCCGGTAGTCGGCCACGGTCACCTCGTGCGCGGCGCGGGCGGCCTCGATCTGCGCGTCGCGCCGGCCGCCATCCCACACCGCCTGTGCCGCCGACAGGCCGAAGGACCACACCAGATTCGACGCCGAAAACCACTGTGCGAAGGCGTTGCCCGAGTAACCGGTGGACGCGCTCAGCGTGAGCGACGGGAACCACGCCGCCTGCGCCACGCCGATGCGCGCGTTGGCGGCGGCCACCCGGCGTTCGGCGGCGGCGATGTCCGGCCGCCGTTCCAGCAGTTCGGACGGCAGGCCGACCGGCACCGCCGGCACGCCGGCCTGTGTTTGGGCCGGCGGCAGTGCGAAGCCGGACGCCGGCTCGCCCACCAGCACCGCGATCGCGTTGGCAAGCTGGCTGCGGGTCAGTTCGAGGTCGACCGCCTGCGCCTGAGCGGCGCGCAGCTGGGCCAGCGCGCTCGCTTCGTCGCCACGGGTGGCCACACCGGCGGCAATGCGGTTGCGCGCCAGTTCGAGCGCCTTTTCATAGGCGGCCACGGTGCGCGCGTACAGCGCGCGCTGGGTGTCGGTCACCCGCAGCTGGAAGTAGTTCTGCACCAGTTCTGCATGCAGCGACAGACGCACCGACGCCAGATCGGCGCCGCTGGCATCGAGGTCACCGCCGGCCGCTTCGACCTGACGGCCGATGCGGCCCCACAGGTCGGCTTCCCAGCTCGCGTCCAGCCCCAGCTGGGTGGTGTTGGACTGATTGGCCGAACGGCCCTGTACCGCGGCGCTGCGGCTGCGCTGGGCGGATGCCGACAGCCCGACCTCAGGCAGGAAGCCGGCGCGGGCCTGAGCGGCGGCGGCGCGGGCCTGGCGGTAGCTGCCGAGCGCGGCTTTCAGCGTCTGGTTGGCGCGGTCGGTGCGGGCGATCAGGTCGTCCAGCACCGGATCGCCATAGGCGCGCCACCACTCGCCGCGCGGCAGGTGGTCGGCGGGGGTGGCCGGCTTCCAGCCGTCGGCGGCGCGGTAGTCGGCCGGCAGGTCGAAGGCGGGGCGCTGGTGGTCGGGGCCGACCGTGGTGCAGCCGGCGATCAGCGCGGCGAGCACGGCGAGGAGAGGCGGCAGGGTCTTGTTCATGGCGTCGTGGTGACCGGAGCGCGCGGCGCGCGCGACAGGATGCGGCCGCAATAGCGGCTGAAACGTTCGAGGTACAGATAGGTGACCGGCGTGGTGTACAGCGTGAGCAGCTGGCTCACCATCAGGCCGCCCACCACCGCGATGCCCAGCGGCTGGCGCAGTTCCGAGCCCTCGCCGAGGCCGATGGCCAGCGGAAGCGCCCCCACCATGGCGGCCAGCGTGGTCATCAGGATGGGGCGCAGGCGCAGCAGGCAGGCTTCGCGTATCGCCTCGCGCGGCGCCAGCCCGTGCTTGCGTTCGGCCTCCAGCGCGAAGTCGATCATCATGATGGCGTTCTTCTTCACGATGCCGATCAGCAGCAGCACACCGATGACGGCGATCAGCCCGAACTCGATGTTGAACGCCATCAGCGCCAGGATGGCGCCGATGCCGGCCGAAGGCAGCGTGGACAGGATGGTGAGCGGGTGGATGAGGCTTTCGTACAGGATGCCCAGCACCAGATAGACCGCGATGATGGCGGCCAGTATCAGCAGCGGCTGGCTGGACGAGGACTGCTGGAAGGCGCGCGCCGAACCCTGGAAGCCGGCATTCACGCTCGCCGGCACGCCGATGTCGGCCATCGCCACCCGGATCGCCTCCATCGCCTGGGCCAGCGTGACGCCGTCGGCGGTGCCGAAGGAAATCGTGGTCGACACCAGACCGTCGAGGTGGGCGATGGACAGCGGCATCACGCCCTCCTCCACCCGGGCGAAGCTGGCCAGCGGCGACAGGCCGCCGTCGGCGGTGGCCACCCGTATCGAGTTCAGCGCCGACAGGTCCTGCGCGCGCGCCGGGTCGACCTCCAGCACCACCTTGTACTGGTTCAGCGGCTCGTACAGCGTGCTGATCTGACGCTGGCCGAAAGCGTCGTACAGCGCCTGGTTCACGGTGCCCGGCGTCAGGCCCAGCCGCGCCAGCGTGTCGCGGTCGTACACCAGCCGGGTCTGCGAGGCGCGGTCTTCCTGATCGGTACCGACATCGACCAGCTGCGGCAGGTCGCGCATCGCATCGCGCACCTTGGGTGCCCATTCGCGCAGCGCGCGCAGGCTGTCGGCGGTGAGCGTGAACTGGTACTGCGAGGACGAACGCATGCCGCCCACCCGCAGGTCCTGCGCCGCCACCAGGAAGAGCTGCACACCTTCGATGCGCGACAGCTTGCCGCGCAGCCGGCCGATCACCTTGTCGGCCGGCACGCCGCGCTCGGCCAGCGGCTTCAGGTTCACGAAGAAGCTGGCGTTGTTGGCGCCACCGCCGCGCCCGCCGCCGGTGAAGGCGCTCACGTTGTCCACCGCCGGGTCGGCGCGGATCACGTCCACTGCCTGCGCCATCTTTTTCGTCATCGCCTGGAAGGAGGTGCTCTGGTCGGCGCGCAGGCTGCCGAACAGGCGGCCGGTGTCCTGGTTCGGAAAGAAACCCTTGGGCACGATGACGAACAGCCACACGTTCAGCGCGATCGCGCCGAGGAAGATGAGCATGACGATGCGGGTGTGGCGCAGCGCCCAGTCCAGACTGTGTGCGTAGGCGATCTGGATGTCGTCGAACACGCGCGCCAGCATGCGCTGCCAGCGCGCCTCCTGCTCGACAGGCTGGTGCCTGAGCAGACGCGCCGCCAGCATCGGGGCGGCGGTCAGCGACACCACCATGGACACCAGAACCGCCACCGACAGCGTGAGCGCGAACTCGCGGAACAGGCGGCCGACGATGCCGCCCATCAGCAGGATGGGAATGAACACCGCCACCAGCGACAGGCTGATCGACACCACGGTGAAGCCGACCTCACGCACGCCGGCCACCGCCGCCTCGAAAGGCTTCAGCCCGCGCTCGATGTGGCGGGCGATGTTCTCGATCACCACCACCGCGTCGTCGACCACGAAACCGGTGGCGATGGTGAGCGCCATCAGCGACAGATTGTTCAGGCTGAAGCCCAGCAGATACATGACCGCGAAACTGCCGGCCAGCGACACCGGCACCACCACCGCCGGAATCAGCGTGGCGCGCGCGTTGCGCAGGAACAGAAACACCACCAGGATGACCAGCGCCACCGAAATGGCGAGCGCGATCTCCACCTCGAGCAGCGCGCTGCGTATGGTGACCGAACTGTCCAGCGCAAGCTCCATGCGGGCTGCCGCCGGCAGGCTGGCCGACAGCTCGGGCAGCAGTGCGCGCACCTGCTCGACCGTTTCGATCACATTGCTGCCCGGCCGCTTGGTCACCACCAGCAGCACCGTGGGCTTGCCGTTGGTCAGGCCGAGGTTGCGCACGTCCTGCACCGATTCGCTCACCTTCGCCACGTCGCCCAGGCGCAGCACGCTGCCCGAGGTGTGGTTCAGGATGAGCGGCACGTAGTCGGCCGCGCGCCGCGCCTGATCGTTGGCTTCGATCTGCCAGTAGCGCCCGTCCTGCTCGACGAAGCCCTTGGGCCGGTAAACATTGGACTGCGCGATGCGGTTGCGCACGTCGGCCAGCGTGAGCCCGTGCTGCTGCAGCGCTTCCGGATTCACCTGCACCCGGATGGCCGGCAGCGCGCCGCCGCCCACGGTCACTTCGCCCACGCCCGGAATCTGCGACATCTTCTGCGCCAGCACGGTCGAGGCGATGTCGTACAGCCGCGGGATGGGCACCGTGTCCGACGTGATCGCCAGAATCATGATGGGCGCATCGGCCGGATTCACCTTGCGGTAGGTCGGGTTGGACGGCAGGCTGGTGGGCAGACTGGCGCGGGCGGCGTTGATCGCGGCCTGCACGTCGCGCGCCGCGCCCTCGACATCGCGGTCGAGCTCGAACTGCAGCGTCACCCGGGTATTGCCCTGCGAACTGCTGGAGGTCATTTCGGTGACCCCCGCGATGCGGCCCAGCGTACGCTCCAGCGGCGTGGCCACCGTGGCCGCCATCACTTCCGGGCTGGCACCGGGCAGCGCGGCGCTGACCGAAATGGTCGGAAAATCCACCTGCGGCAGTGCCGCCACCGGCAGGAAGCGGAAGGCGATGGCACCGGCCAGCGCGATCGCCGCGGTGAGCAGCGCGGTGGCGACCGGCCGGCGTATCGGCAGCGACCAGGCGCTCATTGCCAGACCCTCCTGTCGCTGCGCGACACCGGCCAGTGCCGGTCCGGGACGGACGGCCCGTTACGCAGGCGCGGAGCCCTGCTCCGCGAAACCCCTGCTTCACCCCCGAGGGAGGGCGAGCATTCCTTCGGGCGGCCGGGCGGAATGCAAACCAGACGGCCCTCCTGTCGCTGCGCGACATCCTCCCCGAGGGAGGGCAAGCATTCCTTCGGGCGGCCGGGCGGAATGCTCATCGCGCTTCGCTCCCCGCTTCCGCCTCTGCATCCGCGCCTGCCCCGGCCGGCTGCAGCCGGAACAGCCGCCCGAAGGCGAGGTAGATGACTGGCGTCGTGTACAGCGTGAGCACCTGACTCACCAGCAGACCGCCCACCATGGTGAGGCCGAGCGGGAAGCGCAGTTCCGAACCCATGCCGCCGCCGAACACCAGTGGCAGCGCGCCGAGCAGCGCGGCGGCGGTGGTCATCAGGATGGGGCGCAGACGCAGCAGGCAGGCCTGGAAGATCGCGTCACGCGGCGCCATGCCCTGATGACGTTCGGCCTCCAGCGCGAAGTCGATCATCATGATGGCGTTCTTCTTCACGATGCCGATCAGCAGGATGATGCCGATCACCGCAATCATGTCGAGCGCGTGGCCGGCCAGCAGCAGCGCGAGCAGCGCGCCGATGGCGGACGACGGCAGCGTGCTCAGGATGGTGAGCGGATGGACATAGCTTTCGTACAGCACGCCCAGCACGATGTACATGGTCACCACCGCCGCCAGGATGAGCCACAGCGTGTTGGTGAGCGAGGCGCGGAAGGCTTCCGCCGCGCCCTGCCATTTCAGCGACATGGTGGCCGGCATGCCCAGCCGCGCGCGTACCGCCTCGACCTCCTCCACCGCCTCGCCCAGCGATACGCCGTGCGGCAGGTTGAAGGACAGCGTGGCCGACGGAAACTGCCCCTGGCGACCGAGCGCCAGCCGGGCCGGCCGCTCCTCGACCCGCACCAGGCTGCCCAGCGGCACCTGCTGGCCATCAGCCGAAATCACGTGCAGCTGCGCGATCGCTTCCGGGCCGATCTGGAACTGCGGCTGCACGTCCAGCACCACGCGGTACTGGCTGGACTGGGTGAAGATGGTCGAGATGAGCCGCTGGCCGAAGGCGTTGTACAGCGCAGCGTCGATGTCGGCCACGGTCACGCCGACCCGGGCGGCGGTCGCGCGGTCGATGTCCACATAGGCCTGCAGGCCGCCGGTGGCCAGGTCGCTGCTGACCTGGGCGAGCCGGTCCGACTGCTGCAGCGCCTCCACCATCCGCGGCACCCATTCCAGCAGGTCTTCATGCCGGGTGGCCTGCAGCACGAAGGGGTACTGGGCGCGGGTCACCCGGTCCTCGATCGTGAGGTCCTGCACCGGCTGCAGGTAGAGCGTGATGCCCGGTACGTCGCGCGCCGCCGCTTCCAGCCGGCGCGCGATGTCGGGCGCGCGGTCGCTGCGCGCGGCCAGCGGCCTCAGCCTGATCTGCATGCGGCCGGTATTGAGCGTGGGGTTCTGGCCATCGACACCGATGAAGGAACTGACGCTGTCGACGTCCGGATCACGCAGCAGCACTTCGGCCAGCGCCTGCTGGCGCGCACTCATCGCGGCGAATGAAATGGTGGGTTCCGCTTCGGACACGCCCTGGATCAGGCCGGTGTCCTGCACCGGGAAAAAGCCTTTGGGCACCGCCAGATACAGCAGCGCAGTGACCACGAAGGTGGCGACCGCCGCCAGCAGCGTCAGCCGCTGGTGATCGAGCACCCAGCCCAGCGTGCGTTCGTAGCCGGCCAGCAGCCGCGCGTACCCGCCTTCGTGCGGCGCGTCGTGACCGCCTCCGGCTTTCAGCAGGCGGCCGGCCATCATCGGGGTCAGCGTCAGCGACACCACCGCCGACAGCAGGATGGCGATGGTGAGCGTGAGCGCGAATTCGCGGAACAGCCGGCCCACCACGTCCTGCATGAACAGCAGCGGAATCAGCACCGCCACCAGCGACACGGTGAGCGAAATGATGGTGAAGCCGATTTCCTTCGCGCCATCGAGCGCGGCCTGCATCGCGCCCTTGCCCCTGCCGTCCACTCTCATTTCCAGATGACGGGCGATGTTCTCGGTCATCACGATGGCGTCATCGACCACGAAGCCGGCGGCGATCACCATGGCCATCAGCGTCAGGTTGTTCACCGAGAAGCCGGCCAGATACATGACGGCGAAGCTGCCGACCAGCGACAGCGGCACCGCGACCGCCGGAATCAGCGTGGCGCGGCCGTTGCGCAGGAACACGAAAATGACCGCCACCACCAGCAGCACCGCCATCACCAGTTCGACCTGCACGTCATGCACCGAGGTGCGGATGGACTCTGTGCGGTCGGTCAGCACCTGCACGTCCACCGCGTCCGGCAGCGCGCTCTGCAGCTCCGGCAGCAGCGCCTGGATGCGTCGCACCACGTCGATCACGTTGGCGCCCGGCTGACGCTGGATGTTCAGGATGAGCGCCGGCTTTTCATTGGCCCAGGCTGCGAGCAGCCGGTTCTCCGGACCATCGACCACCTCGGCCACGTCCTGCAGCCGGATCGGCGCGCCGTTCTTCCACGCGATCACGCTGCGCCGGTATTCGTCGGCCGAACGCAGCTGGTCGTTAGCGTCCAGCGTGGTGGCCCGGGTCGGACCGTCGAAACTGCCCTTGGCCTGATTGGAACTGGTGGCCACCACCGCGGCGCGCAGCTGCTCAAGACTCAGGCCGTATGAGGCGACCGCCGACGGATTCACGCGCACCCGCACCGCCCGCCGCTGGCCGCCGGAAATGCTGACCAGACCGACGCCGGACTGCTGCGAAATCTTCTGCGCCAGCCGGTTGCTCACCGCCTCTTCCAGCAGGTGCAGCGGCACCGATTTCGAACTGACCGCCAGCGTCATGACCGGCGCGTCGGCCGGATTCACCTTGCTGTAGACCGGCGGCGCCGGCAGTTCGGACGGCAGCAGCGTGGTGGCCGCATTGATCGCCGCCTGCACCTCCTGCTGCGCGGTATCGAGCGAAATGTCGAGGCCGAAACGCAGCGTCACCACCGAGGCGCCGGCGGAACTGATGGAATTCATCTGCACCAGGCCGGGCATCTGGCCGAACTGACGTTCCAGCGGTGCGGTAATGAGCGAGGTGGTCAGTTCCGGGCTGGCGCCCGGGTAGAAGGTGACCACCTGCATGGTCGGGTAATCGACCTGCGGCAGTGCGGCGACCGGCAGCAGCCGGTAGGCGAGGAAGCCGGCCACCAGCAGCGCCACCATCAGCAGCGAGGTGGCCACCGGCCGCAGGATGAACAGGCGGGACGGATTCATCGACGGTCCGTCACCTCAGGGCGCAGGCGGTGCGGCGCGACGTTCGCCGCCGCTGCGCTCACCGCCCTTGCCGCCGGCTGCAGCACCCGGCCGGCCTTCGCCTCGCCCGGCGCGACCGCCCGGCGGCGCATCGTCCAGCTTCACGGTGTCGCCTTCGCGCAGACGGTCCACGCCGTCGGTCACCACCCGTTCGCCCGGCTGCAGACCGTCGGTCACCTGCTGCTGCTCGCCTTCGAGCACGCCCACATTGACCGGCCGCATGGTCGCCTTGCGGTCCTCGCCGATCACATAGACGAAGGGGCCGCTGGCGCTGCGCTGTATCGCGGTCACCGGCACCACGGTGACACCCGCCAGCGTATCGACGCGCAGACGCACGTTCACGAACTGGTTGGGGAACAGCGTGCCGTCGTCATTGGCAAAGATCGCCTTGGCCTTCACCGTGCCGGTGGCGACATCGATCTGGTTGTCCAGGATGCGCAGCGTGCCGGTGGCGAGCACCGTGCGGTTCTCGCGGTCACGCGCCTCGACCGGCAGGCCGCCGCGCGCGATCGCGCTGCGCACCTGCGCGAGTTGCGGCTCGGGCAGCGCAAACACCACCGAGATCGGCGCTTCCTGGGTCAGCGTCAGCAGGCCGTTGGTGTCCGAGGTGCGCACGATATTGCCAGGCGTGGCCTGACGCAGGCCGACACGGCCGCTGATCGGCGCGGTGATGCGCGCGTACTTCAGCGACAGCTGGGCGTTGGCGATGGTGGCGTCGTCCGCCAGCACCGCCGCTTCGTACTGCCGCACCAGCGAACGCTGGTTGCTCACCTGCTGGGCGGCGATGGAATCCTGCGCCAGCAGCGTTTCGTAGCGCGCCAGATCCTCCTTCGCATTCACCAGCAGCGCCTGGTTGCGCGCCTTCGCGGCCTGCCCCTGGGCCAGTTCCACCTCAAAGGCGCGCGGATCGATCTGCGCCAGCAGATCGCCCTTCTTCACCCGCTGGCCTTCGGTGAAATGCAGCGACTGCAGCTCGCCCTCGACCCGGCTGCGCACCACCACGCTTTCGATCGCGGTCACCGTACCCAGCGCCGACAGATGCACCGGCAGGTCGGTGCGCACCGCCAGCGCGCTGCCGACACGCGGCTCGCCTCCGAAACGGCGACCACCCGGCGGCCCGCCCGCGGCACCACCCGGTCGCGGCCCACCCGGCCCCATGCCCGGCGGGCCGCCCTCGCCGTCGGTCGGCTTGGTGCGCTGGTAGGCGTAATAGCCGCCGGCGCTCAGGCCGGCCAGCAACAGAAGCATCATGACCCAGGGCCAGCGCGGCTTGCGCGTGGCCGGGGTGGAAGAGGATCCGGAAGTCGTCATTGTTCTGTTCGGTCGGTTCGGAGCGGTCCAAGCACGGCATCGGGCTGGCCGCTCGGGAGATGGCGTCCATTATCGTGCAGCCTTGTTAACGCGCTTGCGCGCAGCCGCACCTGCTTGTGAATGGCGTGTAAATCGCGGTCACACATCGCTATTCGCCGACGCCCTGGGGCCGGACAGCGCAGGACGCATGACCGGAAAGGCAGGCAAAAAAAATGGCGCGGGACAGGCCCGCGCCAAACTTCCTTGGAGGAGGAGAGGGAATCTTCAGCGGGACGCGGTGGGCGCGTTCTCCAGCTTTTCGTCGTCGCCGCCGGTCGGGATCTGCCCGGACCAGCCGCCGCCCAGAGCCTGGTAGGTATTGACCAGCGCAGTCACGCGGTCCAGCCGGGTGGCGATGAGCTGGCGCTCGGCCGACAGTTTTTCGCGCTCGGCGTCGAGCAGCACGATGCGGCTGGCGCGGCCGGCGCTGTAGTTCTTTTCCGCCAGGTCGCGCGCCTTGCGGGTGGCGTCGTACAGCGTGGTGGTTTCGTCCATCGCCTCTTTCGCGCCGCGGGCGGCGGACAGCGCGGTCAGCGCGTCGCCATAGGCCTGACGCGCGGCCTGCTGGTAGGTCTGGGCGATCTGCGCGCGCTCGGCTTCGGACTGCGCAACGATGGCGCGCGTGCTGAGCAGGCCGACCAGCGGCTGGGCGATGGCGGCGCCGATGTTCCAGGTGCGGGCGGACGAGGACAGCAGGCTGCCCAGCGCCGCACTTTCGCCACCCAGGCCGGCGGTCAGCGAAATGGTCGGGAACCACTGGGTACGCGCCACTTCGACACTGAGGCTGGCGGCCGCCAGATTGGCTTCGGCCGCACGCACGTCGGCGCGGCGGGCCAGCAGGTCGGAACTGAGACCGGCCGGAATTTCCGGCTGCACCGCCAGCGTGGACAGCGCCAGACCGCGTTCCGGCATCTTCTCCACCAGTTCGCGCGGCGAGCGGCCGAGCAGCACCGCGAGCGCGGTTTCCGCCTGTTCGCGCGCGCTGCGGGTGGTGGCCAGCGCGGCCGCGACGCTGGCGCGTTCGGAGCGTGAAATTTCCAGGTCGTAGCCGCTCAGCGCACCGCCGGCGAACTGCTTCTCGCGCAGCGCCAGCGCCGCTTCACGGGTAGCCAGGGTCTGCGACAGCAGCGCTTCGTCCGCGTCCAGCGCGCGCAGATTGAAATAGGCGCGCGCCACCTGGGCCGACACCGACGCGCGCAGCCCTTCCAGCGCGTAGCGGCTGGCGGCCAGCTGCTGGCGGGCCACGTCGCGCTGGCCGGACAGGCGGCCGAACAGGTCGAGTTCGTAGGACGCCGAAATGCCGCCCAGCACCGTGTTGTACTGACGCGGCCGCCCGGGGATCGGCCGTTCGTTGCTGTACTGCTGGCGGCTGCCCGACAGCGACAGGCTGGCGTCCGGCAGGCGGTTGATGCGCACCAGATCCAGCGTGGCGCGCGACGCCTGCACCCGCTGCGCGGCGATCACCACGTCGTCGTTGCGTTCCAGCGCCTCGGCGATCAGAGCGTCGAGCACCGGGTCGCGGAAGCTCTGCCACCACTGGTCGAGTTCGGCCGGGGTCTGCGCGCTGACCGCCGGCAGGTCGAGTTCGGGCGTGGCCTGCGGCGTCAGTGCGCAGGCCGACAGCAGCGCGGCCGCGACCGCAGCCGCCAGCACGCTGCGGCGCGTGCGATCAATGATGGGCATGGACATGGGGATGCTCCGGCTTGTGCACCTTCAGTTCCTCGTCCGGCGTCGCCAGACGGCGATCGACGATGAGTTTGTAGAACAGGGGCACGAAGAAGATGGCGAGGAAGGTGGCGGCCACCATGCCGCCGATGACGCCGGTACCGACAGACACGCGCGCGCCGGCTCCGGCGCCGCTGGAAATCGCCAGCGGCAGCACGCCGAGAATGAAGGCGAGCGAGGTCATCACGATCGGGCGCAGACGCAGGCGGGCCGCCTCGATCGCCGCGGCGGCGACCGGATAGCCTTCCTGGTGCTTCAGCACCGCGTACTCGACGATCAGGATGGCGTTCTTGGCCGACAGGCCGAGCAGCGTCACCAGACCGATCTGGAAGTACACGTCATTGGTCATGCCGCGCAGCCACACCGCGGTCAGCGCACCGAAGATGCCGAAAGGCATGGCCAGCAGCACCGAGAACGGCAGCGACCACTTCTCGTACTGTGCCGCCAGGATGAGGAACACCATGACCGCGGCCAGAATCAGCGCCACCGCGGCGGCGCTGGACACGCGCTTTTCCTGGAAGGCGGCGCCGGTCCATTCGAAGCTGAGGTCGCCCGGCAGGTCCTTCACCAGACGTTCCACTTCGGCAATGGCCTGGCCGGAGGAGAAGCCGGGGCCGGCCTGACCCATCAGCTTCACTGCCGGCAGGTTGTTGTAGCGGTCCACCGTGTCCGGGCCGGCGCTGTAATTCACCTTGGCGAAGGCGGACACCGGCACCATGTCGCCGGCAGCGTTCTTCACGTACAGCCGGCCGATGTCTTCCGGCGAACGGCGGTACTGGCTTTCGGCGGACATGAGCACCTGCCACACGCGACCGAACTTGTTGAAGTCGTTCACGTAATAGGTGCCGAGCGTGCCGGACAGCGTGGTGAAGGCGTCATTCATCGAAACGCCCAGCGACTTGGCGCGCTCGCGGTCGACGTCGACATAAAGCTGGGGCGCGTTCGGCCGCCACAGCGTCTGCAGGCCGCCGGCCAGCACCTTGCTCTGGTGCGAGGCACCGATCAGCGCGCCCATGCCTTCGACCAGCTTGGGCGTGCCGCCGTCACCGCGGTTCTGCAGGTAGAACTCGAAGCCGCCGGTGTTGCCCAGACCGAAGATGGCCGGCGGGTTGAAGGCCAGCACCAGCGCTTCCTTGATGCCCGCGGTCTTGCCGAACAGTTCGCCCACCAGCTGCTGGGTGGTCATCTGCCGCTCGTCCCAGTGCTTCTGGCTCACGAAGATGGTGGCCGCGCTGTTCTTGAAGCCGCCGCCGATGAAGTCCATGCCGGCAAAGGCCATCACGTGTTCGTTGGCCGGATTGGACTGGATGGCGGCGATCACCTCGTTCACCACCTTGTCGGTGCGTTCGAGCGTCGCGCCATCCGGCAGGAACACCGCGGCGATGTAGTAGCCCTGGTCTTCGTCCGGCACCAGCGAACCCGGTGTCTTGGACCACAGGCCGGCGGTGATGGCCACCATGCCGGCGAACAGCAGCACGCCGACCGCCGAGCGGCGGATCATCCAGGTCACCGCACCGGTGTAGCGGTGGGTGACGCGGGTGAACCAGTCGTTGAACCACACGAAGATGCGGGCGGTGCTCTTGTGCTCGTTCTTCAGCAGCGCCACGCACAGCGCCGGCGTCATGGTGAGCGCGACCAGGCCGGACAGCACCACCGCGATCGATATGGTGACCGCGAACTGGCGGTACAGCTCGCCGGTCAGGCCGCCGAGGAAGGCGATGGGCACGAACACCGCGGTCAGCACCAGCACGATGGCGACCACCGGACCGGTCACCTCGTGCATGGCCTTCAGCGCCGCCTCGCGGGCGGTCAGGTGCTGTTCGTGCATGATGCGCTCGACGTTTTCCAGCACCACGATGGCATCATCGACCACGATGCCGATCGCCAGCACCATGCCGAACAGCGTGAGCGTGTTGATCGAGTAGCCGAGCAGATGCAGGCCAGCGAAGGTACCGAGCAGCGATACCGGCACCGCCAGCACCGGGATCAGCGTGGCGCGGATGTTCTGCAGGAACACGAACACCACGATGAACACCAGGATCATCGCTTCGCCCAGCGTCTTCACCACCTCCTTGATCGATACCTCGACGAAGCGCGTGGTGTCGTACGGAATCGAGTAGGTGAGATCGGCCGGGAAGCGGGTGGCCATTTCGGCGACTGCGCCCTTCACTTCCTTGGCCACGTCCAGCGCATTGGCGCCCGGCTGCAGGAATACGCCCATCAGCACCGCCGGCTTGCCGTTGTAGGTGCCGTTGAAGTCGTTGTCCTTGGACCCCAGCTCCACCCGCGCGACATCGCGCAGACGCAGCTTGGAGCCGTCGGCGTTGGAGCGCAGGATGATGTTGTCGAATTCCTCGACCGTGGACAGGCGGCCCTTGGCGGTGATGGTGTAGACCATGTCCTGGCCGCCACCGGTCGGCGACTGGCCGATCTTGCCGGCGGCGAACTGGGCGTTCTGGTCGCGCAGCGCGGCGGCGATTTCCGGCACCGTGACGCCGAGCTGGGTCATGCGGTCCGGCCGCAGCCAGATGCGCATCGCGTAGTCCTTGGCACCGAAGATCTGCACGTTGGTGGTGCCCGGAATCTTCTTGATGTTGTCCAGCACGTTCAGCGTCACGTAGTTCGACGCGTACAGCTGGTCGTAGGTGCCGTTGGGCGAGTAGAAGGCCATCACCGCGAGGAAGGCGGACGAGCCCTTCTCGACCACCACGCCCTGTCGGCGCACCTCTTCCGGCAGCCGGGCGTCAGCCTGCTTGACCCGGTTGTTCACGTTCACCGCCGCCTTGTCCGGGTCGGTGCCGATTTCGAAGGTGACGTAGATTTCGACCACGCCATTCGAGGTCGAGGTGGAGCGCATGTACATCATGCCCTCGACCCCGGTGATGACGCTTTCCAGCGGCGCAGCCACGGTCTGGGCAATGGTTTCGGCGGACGCGCCCGGATACACCGCGCGCACCATCACTTCGGGCGGCGCGATTTCCGGATACTGCGCGATCGGCAGCGTGCGCATCGCCGCCAGGCCCGCCAGCGCGATCAGGATCGAGATGACGAAGGCGAAGATGGGCCGGTCTATGAAGAAACGGGAGAACATGGCGTCCCCTTACTTCGCGGCCGGCGCGGCAGCGCCTGCCGGCGGCTGGGCCGGCGCGCTGCCGTCGTCGATGCGCACCGGCGAGCCGGGCACGAAGATGCGCGCCATGCCGTCAACGATGACCCGGTCACCGGCCTGCAGGCCTTCGCGGATCACCCATGCGTTGGCCAGTTCGCCGTCCAGGCGGGTCCATTCGCCCAGCTTGACCGGACGCGGCTGGGCGATGGTCTTGCCGTCCTTTTCCGCGATCACGTATACGAACTTGCCCTGCGCGCTGTCGAGCACCGCGCGCTGCGGCACCGCCAGCGCGTCCGGCCGGCTGGCGCCGGCCAGCTGCACGCGCACGAACTGGCCCGGCGACAGCCGGCCGTCCTTGTTGTCGAAGGTCGCACGCAGCGCGAAAGCGCCGGTCGAGGTGTCCGCCTTGTAATCCTGGAAGCCCAGACGGCCAGACAGCGGGATGGCCGCGCCGTCCGAACCCTTGAGCTGCACGGTGAAGCCCTTCGGATCGAGCTTCAGCACGCCGCGCGCCACCTCGTCGCGGGTACGCAGGTATTCGACCTCGCCCACCCCGAAATTCACGTAGGCCGGATCGGTCTGGGCCAGCGTGGTGAGCAGGCTGTCGGCGCCGGCCACCGCCAGGCTGCCTTCCACCTTCTGCGCCCGGCCGGCCACGCCGGCAAGCGGCGCGCGCACGTCGGTGTAGCCGAGATCGATGTTCGCCTGCTGCAGCTGCGCCTCGGCCGCCTTGACCGCGGCACGCGCCAGATCGCGGGTGGACAGCGCGTCGTCCGCTTCCTTGCGGCTGGCCGCTTCGGCTTCGGCCAGCGGCTTCACCCGCGCGTATTCGCGCTCGGCCTGCGCCAGCTGCGCCTTCGCCTGGTCGAGCTGGGCTTCCGCGGCGGCGACCCGGGCGCGGTAGGGTGCCGGGTCGATGCGGAACATGACCTGACCTTCCCGGATGCGCTGACCTTCTTCGTACAGGCGCTTCTCGACAATGCCGGTCACCCGGGCGCGCACTTCGATCTCGCGCGAACCGGCCACCTGACCGACGTAATCGAACTGCACCGGCACCTCGCGCGGCGCCACCTGCATCACCTTGACCGCGGCCGGCGGCATGCCGCCGCCGGCGTGTTCGCCGCCCTTGTCCTTGCCGCAACCCGCCAGTGCCAGCGCAAGCACCGTCGCGGAAAGCAGGCCCGCGCGCCGAATGAAATCAGTCCCTGTGTTCATCATTCTTGTTCCCGGAATCTGACGCGGTCAGGCCGCGCGTATACGAAGCACCCCGATTTTCGGGCGCTTTTCTGTAGGCTCCAATTATAAACATACATTCGTGTATGTTTAAAACCGGGACGCGAAAAAATGCCGGCCGGGGAAGCGGTCCCGGATACGACGTACGAGGGCGGCCGGAAACGACACGGGGCAGCCGAAGCTGCCCCGTGTCACGCCTGCATGTCGCTGCGCCCTTCAATGCAAACGCGCGGCGCGCTCAGCGGATGCGCGGGGACGCGACCGACGGCACGCGGCGCAGCGGGCGCCCCTCATGCGCCGGTGCACATCGTGACGTCCATGGCCGCGGCGGCGCGGCCGGCGCGCCCG
>JBEQBZ010000029.1:0-43002 GCA_041639545.1 Methyloversatilis sp.
TCCCCCCGACCGGACGCCTCGGGTGGTGACTCTTCACCCCGACCGGACACCTCTGGTGGTGACCCGCCGCGCGTCATTCAACCACCCGATCGCGGCGAGGGCGCCGCTCCCGCAGAATCCGCATCGGCCCTCGCACGATTGTGGGAGCGGCGCCCCCGCCGCGATGCAGCCTTCATCGCCCGCCGCACTTCATACCCCTCACGCCGGGCTCAGCAGCGCGGCATCCCACCCGAACACCTGCGCCAGCCGCTCGAAGGCGTTGCCGGGCCGGCAGCGCAGTTCGATGTCCTCGCCGCTGACCGGGTGGCGGATATTCATATGTATACAGGCGAGCAGCAGGCGGGGCTCGCCGCACAGGGTAGCGACATAGCGGTTGTGCGCGCCCTTGCCGTAGGTGGCGTCGCCGATGATGGGGTGAGCAATGTGCTTAAGGTGGCGACGTATCTGGTGGGTGCGGCCGGTCAGCGGCATCGCCTCGACCAGCGCGTAGCGGCTGGCCGGATAGCGGTCGATGGCCACCGGCATTTCGGCCACCGCCCGCCGGCGGTAGCGGGTGAGCGCCGGCTGGGCAGCCACCGGTTCTGCGCCCTCGCGCGCGGCGCGCGGGTCGATCGCGTCGTCGATGCGGCGCAGCGGGTGGTCGATGTCACCCGCTTCCGGCGGATGCCCGCGCACCACCGCCAGATAGCGCTTGGCGGGCAGATGCGCCGCGAACTGCAGCGCCAGCGCGTGGGCGGCCTCCGGGTTCAGAGCGAACACCAGCACGCCTGAAGTGCCGCGGTCCAGCCGGTGCACCGGCCACACCCGCTGCCCGATCTGGTCGCGCAGCCGCTGCACCGCGAATTCGGTTTCGTGGCGGTCGAGGGCGGTGCGATGCACCAGCAGACCGGACGGCTTGTCGATGGCGACCACATAGTCGTCTTGAAAGAGGATGTCGAGCATGGCGAACGCGGATGAAGGTCCGCAGCATGCCAGACGAAGGCCGACCGCCGGCGCAGTATCCGGAAAGTAATACATTGAAGATGCCTTTCGGATGAATCTTGCGTTTGATCAAGATTCATTCTTATTGCGCACCGCAACATCCGCACCGTTGTCGCCCAACGGCGGGCACATCGCGCTGCCGCGAGCCAGTTACGCGTTTCGCATCGCCAGCCCGCACCGAACGACAAAGGATGCCTTCATGACCTACGCCCCTGCCCCGAATCTACCCGACGAAGACGCACGCCTCGCGGCGCTGGCCGAATACGCCATCCTGGACACCGACCGCGATCCGCTCTACGACGACTTCGTACTGCTGGCCACGCAACTGTGCGCCACCCCCACGGCCTACATCAGTCTGGTGGACCGCGACCGCCAGTGGTTCAAGGCGCGCAGCGACCGCGGCCCGCACGAAACGCCCCGCGTCATCGCGCTGTGCGGCCACGCCATCGCCCAGCGCGAAGTGTTCGTGATCGAAGACACCCACGCCGATCCGCGTTTTGCCGAAAACCCGCTGGTAACCGGCGCGCCGCACATCCGCTTCTACGCCGGCGCGCCGCTGATCACGCCGGAAGGGCACGCGGTGGGCGCGCTGTGCGTGGCCGACCAGATCGCCCGCACGCTGACCGACGCGCAGCGCGAAGCGCTGGCCGCGCTGGCCCGCCATGTCGTGTCTCAGCTGGAACTGCGCCGCGCCACGCTGAAGCAGGCGCGCACGCTGATCGCGCTCGAGGCGTCCGAGCGCCGGCTGCTGGAAGCGAACGAACACCTCGAAGAACGGGTGGCCGCCCGCACGCTGGAACTGCGCCAGCTCAACGACGACCTGTCGGCCTTCGGCTACTCGTGCGCACACGACCTGCGCACCCCGCTGCGCGCGATCGACGGCTTTTCACGCATCCTGCTCGAAGAGGCGGGCGACGCCCTGCCGCCGGACCAGCGCGTCTGCCTCGACCGCATCCTCGCCAACACCCAGCGCATGAGCGAACTGATCGACGCGGTGCTCGATTTTTCGCGCATCGGCAGCAAGTCGCCCGAAGTGCAGCGCGTCAATCCGGGCCTGCTGGTGCGTGACGTGGTGGCGGCCCACCCGGGCTATCGCGACGACAGTCAGGTGCGGGTGGATATCGCCCCGCTGCCGGAAACGCTGGCCGATCCGGTGCTGTTCAGACAGGTGTGGCAGAACCTGATCGACAACGCGCTGAAGTTCTCGCGCAGCCAGACGGTCAGCGAAATACGGGTAGACGGCTGGGTCGAGGGCAATCGCGCCTGCTATGCGGTGAGCGACAACGGCCCGGGCTTCGACCCGGCGCAGGCACACCGCATGTTCCGGGTATTCGAGCGGCTGCATCCGGCCAGCGAACACCCGGGCGTGGGCGCCGGGCTGGCCATCGTGGCGCGCATCGTGTCGCGCCACGGCGGCCGCATACGCGCCGAAACCGGGCCGGCCGGCGGCGCGCGCTTCGTGATCGACATGCCTCTGGCACGCGCCACCACGCCTGGTCGCACGCAACCGGCGGGCACCGTGGCCTCCATCGCGGCCTGATACGACACGCACGGCGACGGCGTACGGTGCTAGATTGAGCGCATCGCTGCACGGTTTCCGCCTGCCCTGTCCGGAAAGCTTCATCCCGGACCTGAGTGCCTTGTCCGGAAAGCTTCATCCCGGACCAGGTTGTCTTGTCCGGAAAGCCTCACTCCGGACCTGAGTGCCCTGTCCGGATCGCTGCACGCCGGACGGCCCCTGACCCACGTTGAACGGGAGGACGTCATGAGCACCGCCTGCACCACCGACTTCATCGTCGATCTGAGCAATCACTCCAACCGCCTGCGCCTCGAATCCGCCGTGCCCGGCCGCCCGCTGAAGGTGGTGGTGCGCGACCCGGCGCAGCCGGATGGCCCGGCGCTGCATGGCACCGGCCTGTTGAGCGCGGACGGCAAGGTGTTCGCGATCGACATTCCGACCGCTGGCGGCGTGCATCACCAGACCTGCGACTGGGCCGCGCTCAGCGCGGCGCTGGACGCGGAGTCGGAATTCGACTGAAACGGCGGCGACCCGACCGGGTCGTCTCAGCCCGGGCGGCGGCTGCCGTCCGGCAGGCCGAGCGCGCGCCAGCCGTCCAGCCCGAGCCGGTTCAGCGTTTCGATATTGCGCTCGTAGATGCTTTCCGCTTCCGGGAAGGCATCGACCGCGCGCGTGACGCTGGCTTCGCGCAGCAGATGGATGGTCGGGAAGGGCGCGCGGTTGGTGTAGTTGCCGATGTCGTCCGGTGCGGTGTCGGCGAACTGCCACTGCGGGTGGAAAGCCGCCACCTGAATGACGCCCTCGTGCCCCTGTTCGCTGACCGCCTCGTCCACGATGTCGAGGAAGTCGTTGAAATCGAGGAAATCCTCCAGCAGCGAGGCGTGCATGATGAGCGTGGTATCGACTGCGGCCGGATCGGCCGAGGCCAGAAAGTCGATCTCGCGGTCGATGTCTTCCAGCAGGCCGTCGAGGTGCTTCGCCTCGCTCACCACGTAGCGCACCTGATCCTTCACATACACCGCCTTGGCGAACGGGCACAGATTGAGCCCGATGACCGCCTTTTCCAGCCAGTGGCGGGTGGCGGCGATGACTTCATCCTTGTTCATGAAACCGTGTCTTCCAGCAGGAATTGTTCGATCGGTGCGGTCTGCCCGATGTCCATGAACATCGGCGCGTGACCGACACCGGGTATTTCGAGCGTGCGCGCCTTCGGGCCGCGCTCCGCCATCTGCGCCAGCGTGTCGCGGGTGATCAGGTCGGATTCGGCGCCGCGCACGCACAGGGTCGGGCAGCGTATCGCGTCGTAAAGATTCCACAGCTCGATGTCGCCGAGGAACTGCATCGCCGCCAGCGGCATGCCGATGTCCGGGTCGTAACCCATTTCGAACCCGCCGTCGTGGCAGGCCCGGGTGGAGTGTACGGTGAGATGGCGCCACTGTGCGTCGGTCAGCGGGCCGAAAGGCGCGCTCACCGTGCGCACGTAACGTTCGGCCTCGTCCAGCGACGCGAACTTGGGTGCCTTGCCGACGTATTCGGCGATGCGGCGCAGGCTGACCGCGGTCACCACCGGACCGACGTCGTTCAGCACCATGCGGGTGATCGGTGTATCCGGCAGCGCGGCCAGCGCCATGCCGATCAGCCCGCCCATCGAGGTGCCGAACCAGTGCACCCGCTCCACGCCCAGCCGGGCGATCAGCGTGACCATGTCGCCGACGTACTGCGGCACGCCGTAACCGGCGGCGTCCGGCAGCCAGTCGCTGCGGCCGCGCCCCACCACGTCCGGGCACACCACGCGGTAGTGCGCGGACAGGCGCTGGGCGAGGAAATCGAAATCGCGCCCGACCCGGGTCAGGCCATGCACGCACACCAGCACCCGCGGATTGTCCGGGTCGCCCCATTCCGCATAGGCCATGCGGTGCAGACCCTTGGGGTTGGCACACTGCACCTGCAGCAGCCGCGGCTGTACCGCCCCCCCGGCCGGCTGCGCCGCACGTCCGAACCATCCCGCCACCTTGTCGATCACGCCCATATCGCCCCCTGACCCCTGGTCCCCAGCCCCTGGCCCCTAGCCCCTAGCCCCTAGCCCCTAAAACCCATTGTGCCAGTAGCGCGCATCGCGTTCGCGGCTGCTTTCGACGATCAGGCCGGTGGCGGCGAAGCGGTAGCGCAGCGCGCCGTCGCGGTCGCTGCGCCGCTGTACGGTGCCGGCCGCCTCGTAACGCGCGACCACCGCCGGGTGCGGATGCCTGAAGCGGTTGCGATAGCCCATGGCGTGCACCGCCTCGCGTGCGCTTACCGCCTGCACGAAGGGCGCGGTCGACGAAGTGCGGCTGCCGTGATGCGGCGTCACCAGCAGGTCGGCCGCCAGCGGTGCCCCGGCCGCAACCAGCGCCGCCTCGCCATCGGCCAGCAGGTCACCGGTGATGAGTGCGCTGCCGTGAGCGGCGTCGATGCGCAGCACGCAGGACAGCGCATTGCTCGAACGCGCGCCCCGCGCGACCGCGCCGGGCGGCGGGTGCAGGATGGCGAAGCGCACGCCGTCGAGCTGCCAGGTCTGGCCGGCGGCGCAGTCGACGATGTCCGGCCGTCTCAGCCGCAGTGCGTCGTGCGCCGGCACCGAAGACAGCACACGTTCGACCGTCAGCCCCTCCAGCAGCGACGCCGCACCGCCCGAGTGGTCACTGTCGGCATGGCTCACCACCAGCGTGTGCAACCGCTGCACACCGACGGCGCGCAGATAGGGCAGCACCAGCCGCTCGCCGGCATCGGCTTCGGCGCCGTAGCGCGGGCCGGTGTCGAACAGCAGGTCGTGGCCGGCGGTCTGCACATGCACCGCCAGCCCCTGGCCAACGTCGAGCACGGTCACCACAATGTCGCCGGGCAGCGGGCGCACCGGCTGCACCCACAGCACCGGCAGCATCAGCGGCAGTGCCAGCGCGCGCCCTGTCCAGCCGGGCGGTGCCAGCAGGCAGAGCGCGCCGAGCCCGGCCGCGGCCACCGCCCACACAGGGGGCGCTGCGCTCTGCCACAGCGCCCAGTCGGGCGCGGTCAGCCAGGCGATGCCCGCCATCAGCCACGCGGTCAGCGCATGGGCCAGCCACAGCAGCGGATCGAAGGGAAGAATGACGGCCAGCAGCACCAGCGGCGTGACCAGCGCGCTCACCACCGGTATGGCGATCAGATTGGCCAGCGGCGCGATCAGCGACATGCGGCCGAACAGTGCCAGCGTGAGCGGTGCCAGCCCGACCGTGATCGCGGCCTGTGCGCGCAGCCAGCGTCGTACCGGCCCGGCTGCCGTCCCCACATCACCGGTCGCCGCATAGAACAGCAGTGCGACCGCGCCGAAGGACAGCCAGAAACCGGCGTCAATCACCGCCAGCGGGTGGGCCAGCAGCACCGCGCACAGCGCCAGGGCCAGCGCGTCCACCGGCGAGGCGAAACGGCCGCGCCACAGCGCGAGCGCCCCGACCGCCAGCATGATGAGGGTGCGCTGTGCCGGTATGCCGAAACCGGCCAGCAGGCAGTAGGCCAACGCCGCAACCAGTCCGGCGGCAACCCCGGCGCGCTGGGCAGGCAGCCGCAGCGCCAGTGCCGGCACCCGTCGCCACAGCGCCGCGCACAGCCAGCCGGCCAGTGCAGCAACCATGGTGATGTGCAGGCCGGAAATCGACACCAGATGGGTGAGGCCGGCGCGTTCGAACAGCGTCCACTGGGCGGTCGGGATGGCGCGCTGTTCGCCGATGGCCAGCGCGATCAGCACGCCGGCCCAAGGCGCGGCGTCTGCGGCCGCCCCGTCGACGCCGAGCGCGTGCTCGAAGCGGCTGCGTACCGATGCGCGCAGCCGCTGAAGCGCCGGCTCGAAACCGTCCGCTTCGGCCGACAGCATGCGGGGCGGCGGGCGGGCCCGCACCTGGCCGGTGGCGCCGATGCCGCGCGCAAACAGCCAGCCTTCGTAATCGAAACCGTGCGGATTCATGTTGCCGTGCGGCCGCTTCAGCCTGACCCGCAGCTGCCAGCGGCTGCCCGCCGGCAGGGGCGGGGCGGCCAGTGCTTCCGCCTCATCGTGCTCGCCGTGCGCGCTGCGCCGGGCGTCATACCCGTTCAGCATCAGCCGCGACGGCACGCCCGGCGGCGGCGCATCGACCGCGAATTCGAAGCGCCGGCCGCGCTCGATGCGCACCGGCAGGCTCACCACCACGCCGCTCAGATCGATGTCCTGACCTTCCAGCGCCGGCGCCAGACGGTCGGCGAGCTGCACATGCCCCCAGCCGGCCGCCAGGCAGACACCGCCGAACAGCACCGAAACGAAGCGCGCCCCTGCTGAGCGCCGCCAGTACGCGGCGGGCAGCAGCGCCAGCACACCCAGCCCGGCCAGAACGCCGGGCGCCGGCAGCTGCGGCAGTCGTGACGCAAGCAGACAGGCGATGAGCAGGGCGAAGGTGAGCGGCGGCAGCATGGCCGCATTATTGCGCTGAAAATTCCATTCGAATAATTGAGCGAAAAATCCGGCCGGCATCCGGATAGCGTGTGCCGGCCGGATGAAACCCCCGCTGGCGCCGCCTGTCCTCACCCGGTACGCTCGACGCGCCCGGACCGATCGCCCGCATGAAAAAACTGATACGCAGCTACCTTCCCGACAGCGACAGCCTGCGCCGCAACCGCTGGCTGGCGCCGTTCGCCGACAGCCTGGGCCACCCGCGGCTGTGGCGGCTGAACCGGCACAGCTGTGCCGGCGGCGTGGCGGTCGGGCTGTTTTCCGGGCTGATTCCCGGGCCATTGCAGATTCTCGGCTCGGCGCTGCTTTCGGTGCTGCTGAAGGTGAACCTGCCTCTGGCCATGCTGGTCACCTTCTACACCAACCCGCTCACCATCGTTCCGCTGTACGCGCTCGCCTGGGCCTATGGCCGGGCGGTGATGCCGCTGCTGGGCATGACCCTGCCCGAGGGCGCCCGATTCAGCACGCCGCACATTCCGGACGACGCCGGATTCACCGACTGGATAGGCGCGCTGATCACCTGGTTCTCGGCACTGGGCGAGCCGCTGCTGATCGGCCTGCCCCTGCTGGCGCTTACACTGGCCGCCATCGGTTATGTCACGGTGCTCGGGCTGTGGCGCTGGCATCTGGTGCGCGCCTGGCAGCGCCGTGCCGAATCGCGGAGACACCGACCATGCTGACCACGGAAAAGCTGGATATCTACCGCCGCTTCAACGGCGATCTGGACGACCGCACCCGCCGCGCGCCGGACACCCGGGCACTGATCAGCGATGAGGAGTGGGCCGCGCTCGACGAACTGCGCATGCAGATACGGGTCGCGCTCGGCGGCCCGTGCAGCGCAAGCTTCCGCACCGCGCTGGACGCACGGCTCGCCGCCTGCTGCGCGCCGGAGGTCCGGGCCGCCCTGCTGGGCGAGGCCTGACGCTAGCCCAGCCGCCCGTCCACCAGCCGGACCGTGCGGTCGGTGCGCGCGGCCAGCCGCTCGTCATGGGTGACGATGACGAAGCTGGTGCCGCGCGAACGGCTCAGTGCCAGCATCAGGTCGAACACCGCGCCGGCGGTCCGGCTGTCGAGATTGCCGGTCGGCTCGTCGGCCAGCACGCAGGCCGGCTGGGTGACCAGCGCACGGGCGATGGCCACCCGCTGACGCTCGCCGCCGGACAGCTCGCCCGGCTGGTGCTCCACCCGGTGCGCCAGTCCGACCTCCGCCAGCATGGCCGACGCCGCCTCGCGCGCCTGGGCGCGGGTCTGGCGCCGGATCATCAGCGGCATCGCCACGTTGTCCAGCGCCGAAAACTCGGCCAGCAGGTGATGGAACTGATACACGAAGCCCAGCGCACGGTTGCGCAGCGCGCCCCGCGCCGCCTCGCCGAGCGAGGAATAATCCTGCCCCTGCAGTGCCACGCGGCCGGCACTCGGCACGTCCAGCCCGCCGAGCAGATGCAGCAGCGTGCTTTTTCCCGAGCCGCTGGCGCCGACGATGGCGACGCGCTCGCCACGCATCACGTCCAGATCGACGCCGGCCAGCACCGGCACCTCCACCTTGCCCTGATGGAACACCTTGGTCAGCCCGCGGCAACTCAGCACGACTTCGGTCGACACGATGTCACTCATAGCGCAGCGCCTCCGCCGGCTGCACGCGCGAAGCGCGCCAGCTCGGGTAGAGCGTGGCGGCCAGCGTCAGCACGCCACCGATCACGGTCACGGTGATCACGTCGGACCACAGGATTTCCGACGGCAGTTCGGGAATGAAGTACACCTCGGACGACCACAGCGACACGCCGGCGATCGCCTCGATGGCCGGCACCACCACGTCGAGGTTGCCGGCCAGCAGCACGCCGCCGGCCACGCCGAGCAGCAGGCCGGAGCCGCCGATCAGCGCACCCTGCACCACGAACACCGCCATCATCGACGCCGGGCTGGCGCCCAGCGTGCGCAGGATGGCGATGTCCGCCTGCTTGTCGGTCACCACCATGATGAGCATGGACACGATGTTGAAGGCGGCCACCGCGACGATGAGCGACAGGATGATGAACATCATGTTCTTCTCGATCGCGATGGCGCGGAAGAAGTTGGCGTGCTGGCGGGTCCAGTCGCCGACCAGCAGCTCCTGCCCGGCGAACTGTTCGTGCAGCGCACGTGCCACCCGCGGCGCCTCGAACAGATCGGCCACCTTGAGCCGCACGCCGGACACGCGGTCCTCCATCCGGTACAGCGCCTGGGCGTCCTGCATGTGGATGAGCGCGAGGCTGGCGTCGTACTCGAAATGCCCGGCCTCGAACACGCCGACCACCGTGAACTGCTTGAGCCGCGGCAGTACCGCGGCCGGCGTCACCAGGCCCTGCGGCGCGATCAGCGTCACCTTGTCGCCCACCCGCACCTGCAGCGCGCGCGCCAGTTCGATGCCCAGCGCGATGCCGAACGCGCCCGGCTGCAGGTCGGCCAGCCGGCCGGCCCGCATGTGCTGGCTGAAGGCGGCCACGCCGTCTTCGGCCGCCGGCAGCACGCCGCGCACCATGGCGCCGCGCACCGTCTGGTCGAAGGACAGCATGGCCTGTTCGCTGATGTAGGGCGCGGCCGCCTTCACGTCCGGATTCTTCAGCGCGGCGTCGGCCACCTGCTGCCAGCCGGCCAGCTCGTTGTCGTAGCCGGTCACCTGGATGTGGGAGGCCACGCCGAGGATGCGGGTGCGCAGCTCCTTCTGGAAACCGTTCATCACCGACAGCACCGTGATCAGCGCCGCCACGCCCAGCGCCAGACCGAGCGTGGAAATGAGGGAAATGAAGGAAATGAAGCCGTTGCGCCGTTTCGCCCGCACATAGCGCAGGCCGAGCAGGATTTCGTAGTTCATGGGGACGGCATGGTACCGGAGCGCCCGCGCGTGCATGCAGGATTGCGCCGACAGCACCGCCACGCTGCAACGCAGGTACACTTCGCGCATGTCACTGCATCTGGTCCTGCCCGGCCTGCTCTGGCCCTCCACCACGCCGCTGCCCCCGCCCGCCACGCCCGCGCTGTCGCTGCTGCTCGGGCGCGGGGTGCGCAGCCGTCGCCCGGCCGCGGCGCCCGAACACCTGCTGGCAGGCCTGTTCGGCCTGAAACCGGATGCGCCGCTGGGCGCGCTGCGCCGCGCCGGCTGCGGTGAGCCGGTGGACAGCCGCTGCTGGCTGGCGGCCGACGTCGCCCACCTGCGCTTCGCGCGCGACGCGCTCATGCTGACCGACCGGCCGGACGTGCGCCCGGACGCCGAGGAAGCCGCCGCGCTCGCCGCCGCCTGGAACGCGCACTTCGCGAATGTGGGCTGGCTGCATCTGCCAACCGGTGGGCACGGCCATCTGGCCCTGCTGGAACCGCTGTCGGTCGGCACGGTGCCGCCGGGCGCGGCGCTCGGGCGCAAGCTGGAGGCGTCCATGCCCAGCGGCCGCGACGCCGCCCGTCTGCGCCAGTGGATGAACGAAACCCAGATGCTGTTCCACGCCCACCCGGTCAATGCCGCACGCGAAGAGGCCGGCCGGCCGACGCTGAACACGCTGTGGTTCTGGGGTGCCGGCACGCTGCCGGTGCAGGCGACAGCGCCCTGCATGCAGCTGTGGGCGGACGATGCGCTGGCTCACGGGCTGGCGCACGCCGCCGGCCTGCGTGCGGCGCCGCTGCCGGAGCGCCACGGCATCGCGCTGCAGGAAGGCAATATGGTGCTGCTGCAGGACGCGCTGGCCCCGGCGCTGTATCTCGATGCCGAAAGCTGGCTGCAGGCGGTGCAGGCGCTGGAGCGCAACTGGTTCGCCCCGGCCCTGCAGGCGCTGAAGCGCGGCGACGTACAGTCGGTGACCGTCACGCTGAGCGGCGACGAAGGTATTCTGGCCTGCACCACCGAAAAGCGTGATCTGTGGAAACTCTGGCGCCGCGCCGTGCCGCTGGCGATCTGATGCGTACGGGACGACACCACAGCGGCGATGCGGCCCGTATGCGGATCCGCCGCATGATTTCCGGCCGTATCGCGGCGGGGCGCCGCTCCCACGAACACCCGCTCCTTGTATCCTGAATCCGCTTCCATGACCTGCATCGTCAATCGCCCCATACCGCCCCGCAGCCATGCCCAGCTCGAACAGCAGGGCGTACACCCGCTGCTGGCGCGGCTGTACGCCGCGCGCGGCGTGCAGGACCGCAGCCAGATCGACTATGCGCTGAAGGCACTGCTGCCGCCGGACACGCTGACCGGCGCGAACGATGCGGCGCAGATGCTGGCCGACGCAATCGAAGCCGACGCGCGCCTGCTCATCGTGGCCGACTACGACTGCGACGGCGCCACCGCCTGCGCCATCGGCATCCGCGCGCTGCGGGCGATGGGCGCCAACGTGAGCTATCTGGTGCCCAACCGCTTCGAGTACGGCTACGGGCTGACGCCGGAAATCGTCGACCTCGCGGCACACGCCGAGCCGGACATCATCATCACCGTGGACAACGGCATCGCCAGCGTCGAGGGCGTGGCGCGCGCCAACGAACTGGGCATGTCGGTGCTGGTGACCGACCACCACCTGCCGGGCGACGAACTGCCGCTGGCCGACGTGATCGTGAACCCGAACCAGCCGGGCTGCGGCTTCACCAGCAAGTCCATCGCCGGCTGCGGTGTCATGTTCTACGTCATGCTCACGCTGCGCGCCGAACTGCGCCGGCGCGGCGCCTTTGCCGGACGCGAGGAACCGAATCTGGGCAGCCTGCTCGACCTGGTGGCGCTCGGCACGGTGGCCGACGTGGTGAAGCTGGATCACAACAACCGGGTGCTGGTCACCCAGGGCATGCAGCGCATCCGTTCCGGCAAGCTCACGCCCGGCCTGCGCGCACTGTTCGCCGCCGCCGGTCGCGAACCGGAGCGTGCCACCTCCTTCGACCTCGGTTTCGCCATCGGCCCGCGGCTGAATGCGGCCGGCCGGCTGTCCGACATGTCGCTGGGCATCGAATGCCTGATCACCGACGACTTCGCGCGTGCGCTGTCGCTGGCGCAGCAGCTGGATGCGATGAACCGCGAACGGCGGGAGATCGAACAGGGCATGCAGGAAGAGGCGGAAGCGCAGCTGGCAACGATAGACATCGGCGAATCGAAGTCGCTGGCGCTGTTCCACCCGGACTGGCACCAGGGCGTGATCGGCATCGTCGCCTCGCGCATCAAGGAGCGCGCGCACCGGCCCACCATCGCCTTCGCGCGCGGCAACGAAGGGGAGATCAAGGGTTCGGGCCGCTCGATTCCCGGCCTGCACCTGCGCGACGCACTCGATCTGGTGTCCAAGCGCGAACCCGGCCTCATCCTGCGCTTCGGCGGCCACGCGATGGCGGCCGGCCTGACCGTGCCGGAGCAGCAGTTCGAGCGCTTCCGCGACGCCTTCGAACAGGCGGTGGCCGACATGGTGGAACCTTCGGCGCTCACCCGCACCATAGAGACCGACGGCGCACTGGAAGCGTCGCTGATGAACCTGCACGCCGCCATCCTGATGGAAGCGGAAACCTGGGGCCAGGGCTTTCCGCCGCCGGTATTCGCCGACTGTTTCGAAGTGCGCAACCAGCGCCTGCTGAAGGACAAGCATCTGAAGCTGTCGCTCGCGAAGGACGGCAACGTGTTCGACGCAATCTGGTTCAACCGCGCGGAGCCGCTGCCCCCGCGGATCCACGCCGCCTACCGGCTGGACATCAACGAATACCAGGGCGTGCGCAGGGTGCAGCTGATGGTGGAGCACGCCGAGCCGGCCTGAACCGGCACGTCGTCTGCCCGGTCAGCCGACCAGACGACGGCGGGCGGCCACACCGGCCACCAGGAGGCCGGCACCCCACAGCGCGATGTCATCCGGCTCGGGTACCGCAGACACCGCACCGGCCATCACGACGCGACTCACGCGACCGGACACGGCCCAGTCGGGCAAGGCCGGCGGGGTTTCCGGGTCGGCGGACAACCACAGGCCGAAAGAAAGAGTCGGGTAGTAGACGCTTGCCACCAGATAGACCTGATCTTCATCCAGCCGCCCGGAAAAGCCGGTCGTCGGAGCAAGCGAATTGCCGCCGATGATGCAGGCGCAGATGACAGGCTCCTTCGGGCCGTAGAAGCCGTCGTAGTCGAAGAAGCCCGGCGCCGGCAGCAGTTTCGCGCTCAGCCCGTCCATCGGCAGGTAGTAGGGCAGTTGCAGCGCATGAACCGGCGCGACGCCGAAATCGATCTGCAGCGCGTCGAAATAGGCACGGCGAATGGCCGGATCGTAGGCCGACACCGCAATGTCGGCCACCAGCGAGCCGCTGATCGAATGACGTGCGGTATCGCGTACCAGCGTCCACGCGGGCTGACCGAACAATCCGCCGGTTTCGCTGTAGGTGTAGTGCGCGGTCTCCACCTCGATGAAACTGGAATCCGGATCGAAGCGGTATTCGGCCGCCTGCAAAGAGCAGGACAGCAGCAGGGCACAGGCGGCAGAGAGGGCTTTCATCGGGCGATTCCGGCAGCGGTTGACTGCCGGCATCATGACGCGTGAATGTGATGCATTTGTTGAAGCGGACCATGGTCCGCCCCATGGACTGCCCCCGGTATGCGCTCAGATCGCCAGCCAGCGCATCGGCTTCATCGGCGACGCGACGAAGCCGTGCCGGGCATAGAAGCGCTGGGCATCGGCGTTTACGGTATCGGTCAGCAGCGTGATGCGCGGGCAGCCCTGCTCGCGGGCGAAGGCGATCGCCGCCTGCAGCAGCGCGCTGCCCACGCCATCACCGCGGGCCGACGGCGCGACCACCATGTCCTCCAGCAGCAGCACCCGCTGACCCAGTGCGGTGGACACGGTGTACAGCAGATTCACCATGCCGGTGACTTCACCGTCCTGCCGCGCGAGCAGCACGGTGCCGACGCGCGGATCGCCGACGATCATCGCCAGCCCGCGTGCCTGGGCGGACATGTCGGGCGAAAACTCGGCTTCCTGCGAAAACAGCACCGACAGCAGTCCGCACAGCGCGGGAATGTCGGCGGGGGTGGCGGCTTCGATCTGCATCATGCGGGCTCCTGGCATACAGCCTGCATGATGAACGGATTCCGTCGTCTGCGACTAGTCGGGCTGCCGTTCGAAGCGCAGTTGCGGCACGCCGTCGATCTCGACCAGCCCGACGAACATGTCAAAGGGCCGCACCCACAGGCCGGAATGGTTGTAGAGCGGCCGGTACAGCACCATGGGCTCCAGCGTTTCGCTGTGCCGCACGACGCCGATGACTTCATACGCACCGCCCTTGTAGTGACGGTATTGACCGGGGGCGATGAACGGGAGCGGAGAAAGATCACTCATCGGAATGGGCCGGAAGGACGGGGCTTCAGATGAGCGGAATCACCGGCATCGACGTCACGACCTTCGCCTCAGCCACCCCGGCGACGGCGCGCGGCCAGACCGGTCAGCCCAAGCCCGGCGAGCAGCAGCGCGCAGGAGGACGGCTCCGGCACGGCCAGCACCGCCACACCGCGCATCTGCGACGGGCTGAATGGCAGGTTGGGATCATAGGTTTCCTGCGCACGCAGGATTTCCGCAGCGCCGCTGCCATCCAGCCCCATGCTGAAAATGCGGCCCGCGCCCAGGGTCTGCGTGCCGCTGGGCAGCGTGGTCACGCCATTGAGCGCCGACACGTAAATGGTGTCGGCGGTCACGTCGATGCCATTCAGGAACCCCAGCCCGCTGGCCAGCGTGGTCAGACCGCTGCCGTCGAGACCGGCGCGCTTCACGAAACCGTCTGTCGTGGTCAGGTAGACATAGCCACCGGTCACTTCGAAATCGTAGGCATTCAGACCGGTGAGCAGCGTCTGTACATTCGAGCCGTCGAGATTCGAACGCATCAGGCGGTTCGACGAGCCGACCTGGGTCCAGAACACGCCGTCGGCGGTCACGTCGATCGCGAACGGCGAGGTGAGGCCGCTGTGCACAGCCACCGCCGGCGGGAAGTTCAGTGCCAGATCCAGCCTCAGGATGTCGCCCGAGTTCTGCCGCGTCACGTACAGCATGCCGCCCTGCACATCGACGTCGTAGGCACCGGCGATGTTGTAGGTCTTGAAGCCGCTGCCATCCGGCAGCATGGACACCACGCGGTTCAGCTGCTGGTCCGGCCACCAGAGGCGACCGCCGGCAAACTCGACGCCATTCGGCCCTTTCACCCGCGTCTGGTCGGTCACCAGCGCGCTCGACGCGCCACCCGGCACCGTCGCGCTATTGATCGAACCGACGAAGGCGAAGGTCGGCGTGAAGCGCTGGAAGGTTTCCGACCACACCAGCCGGTCGGCCGCGACGGCGGCGAAGCTGCTGCAGGACAGCGCAAGCGCGAGGAGGTGACGACCCCGTTTTTTCATTTTTGGTGATCTCCGGATCAGTGCGGCGAAGGACGTTCTCGCCCGGCGAGGCTTGAGCAAGAGACATTCCTTCGTGCATGAAGCGCCGAGGAGGTGGCAGCGGCAGGCAGAAAAGCCGGAAATCGCCGGCGATGTCGCAGAAGCCGGCCCGAGCACAAGACGCCTTTCCGCTCAGCCACTTGGCGCAGCCGGACACAGGCCCACGGCCGCCCGTACATGCATTGCGCGTAGATCGCCATCGGACGGGCTTCGAGAAATCTGCCCGTTCGTGCGCCGGGCGCCAGACCTTCATGCACGCCGACGGTGCCGGGTGCAAAGAAATCCGACAGAGGATGGACAAGAGCCCTGGTCGGGACTAACTTGATTGAAAGTGATTGGGAGTGATTCATGGCTTCAGCAGACACACGAGTGATGACCGCCCACCTGCCGGTTGCGCTGGCGGAGCAGGTGGACGCATTGGCGGCGCGACTGGAGCGTTCGCGCGGCTGGGTGGTGAAACAGGCGCTTGCCGCCTATGTCGAGCGCGAAACCGAGCGCTACCGCCTGACGCTGGAAGCGATGGCAGACGTGGATGCGGGGAACGCAGTGAGCCACAACGACGTGAAGGCCTGGGCGGCGACCCTCGGCACGGATCAGTCCGCAAAGCCACCTGAAGTTCAACCAAACGAAACAACCAATTTCCTGGCCGAACAGGCTCCTACTGACTGCTCGACAGCCCCCCTTTGCGCTTCTCGTCGAAGTAGCTCACTCCGCTCTGCCACAGCCACGTCTCCTTGCTGAAACCTGCCTCGACAGCCTCCTGCTTCTGCCGAGTTGCTGCGGCGAAAGGAAGCGCTTCCCGGTTGAGCAGAATGGTATAGGGCCCGCCCGATGGTCCATAGACTTCTATGAACGGAAAGCGGGCTTCGAACGATGGGCCGACCTTGCTTCTGACACGACGGATTTCAGCCTCCGCCGACTCACGCGTTGTCGTCGTCAGCGCGATGACGTAATAGAGCTTCTCGGCATTCGCCGTGCTCTGAACATCCCCCGCCGAAGTGCTCACCGATGCGAGCCCCTGGGACAACTGGCTCGCACTGCTACTGGCCCGCGCGAGTGCCGCCGTCGTCGCAGGCGAGCGGCTCGAACTTTGAGCACTGGACAGATCGGACTGCAGTTTGTCCAGCGACGCCCGCGCCAGTGCGAGCTGAATGTCCATCGTTGCCGACGTCTTTCTCTTGGCCTCAAGCGCTGCGTTCGTGGCGTCAAGTTCCGCCTGCATCGCACGCGTCTTTTTGCGAGCTTCCTGCAGCTTGGCCTCGGCTACGCGTGCGTCCAGCTCGAAGCGCTCCTTCTTTGCCTCCGACAGCTGATAGCCGCTGTACCCAGCCACCACACCGCCAATGCCGATCACGATGGCGCCAAATACCTTGATGCCTTCGATAGCAAGTTTGGCGAGCCGGGTCCGCTCGGTCTCGGCAGCGCGGTGCAATGCTGCGGTCTCGGCCAGCGCCTTGTCGGTCTGTGCCGCGAGCAGTCTGAGTTCGGCCAAGGCCTTGTCCGCTTCGTCACTCATCGCATCGCCCCCTTACGGCCACACAGGACGCGTTCAGTCCGTCCACGCAGACCGCGCTTCGTGCTACATGGTCAACACCTTGGTGCTTTCCTCGCCGAACTGGCTCACCACCCGCACCGCGACGCGCTTGCCCTTGCGCCAGGACAGCGGATGAGAACGATGACCGTACAGGCGGTCGAAGGCGTCGTCGTCCAGCTCGATCTTCAGCGTCCGCTCGACCTTCTTCTTGGTGCCTGACTTCGCAAGGTCGGACAGCCCCTTCTTCCACTTGTCGAATTCGTCGCGGCCGCCGCCGCAGAAGAACACCTGACGCACCATGAAGCTGGCGCCGTCGTAGTCGTCGTCCAGCATCCAGTAGGCAATGTCGGCCACCGAGCGCGGACGCACTTCGTCGCGCACCGGGTCGTAAATGTCCAGGCCGCGGATTTCCACGATGGCGTGCTCGCCGTCGCGCTCGATGGCGATGTCCGGCTCGCCGATGGTGACGAAGCTGGCAGCCTTTCTGTCCTTCCTGGTCAGGCCGGCCTGCAGCAGATCGTCGTGCATGCGCACCTTGGTCACTTCGAAACTGCCGGCGCGCTGGTTCTGCGTGGAGTTCTCGACATCGCTTTCGAAGGCGAAGCCGAGGATGAGCAGCCACTGCGCATCGCCGCGCGCGCGGCAGGCCTTCACCGCCGCATTGACCGCCGCCTTGCTCACTGGCGCGAACTGCGGACCGATGTGCAGATAGGCTTTCTGTTCGCCTCCCGCCCCCTCGTAATAGCCCTCGGCGTGCAGATCGCTGTCGGCCAGCGCATCGATGCGCACGAACACCGCATTCTCGCCACGCGCGCCGTTCTTCACGCCGGCCGACTTCAGGTGCTCGAAGATGCGCGCCTGGAACACCTCAAGCTGTTCGTGATCCAGACTGGCATCCTCGACCGCATCCGGCGACAGCGGCTCCCAGGCCTGCAGCGTCTCGACCGTGAACGGCCCGGCCACGCGCAATTTCTTCTTGTCCAGCGTCGGCTGGTCGAACAGCGTGACGGTTTCCGGCGGTTCGTCGTTGGCGAGCGAACCCAGCGTCACCCGCTGCACCGTCTTGTAGTCGAAGCCGTGGCGCACATCCCAGTCGGCGCGCGCCACGCCGTTCTTTTCGTCGGCCAGCGTGTACCAGGGATAGGTGGCCGTCATGAGCCGGGTCTTGGCGATGTTCAGTGCCACGCGCGAAGTGTCTATGGTGATCCAGCGCCGGCCCCACTGTTCGGCGACATGGGCGGTCGTGCCCGAACCGCAGGTCGGATCGAGCACGAGGTCGCCGGGGTCCGTCGTCATCAGGAGACAGCGTTCAACAACCTTAATCCCTGTCTGAACAACGTATACCTTATCGGCGGTGAAGTTTCCGGTCAGGGTATCCGTCCAGAGATTTGCTTTCTCTCTGTAGGGGAAATCTTCCGCGAAACGCCGGTATCGAAGGCTGTTCGTTGCAACATGGATGCGTCCAAGCGACGCCAAGCGATCCATGCCCTCGGGGTAGTTCGCTTTCCAGTGGGAATTAGCTCCCGGCAGATACGTCTTTCCCTGAAACTCAAAAGGCTGTGGCTTTGACGCTGCTCCTTGGGATTGCAAATTGTCGGGAAAATAGAGCTCAGCATCGTCCGGAATGCAAGACGGATCATTCCTTTCTACCGCAGTAACTCCCCGATAACTTCCGTCAGCCATCAAGAGCCATTTCGCGTTCCCCTCTCCAGGAACAGTTTCTTGCGGTTCATACAGCTTGCGAACTTTGATGGTGAGCTTATTTCGGCCGTACCACACCAGGTAATCGCAGACCGATGCAATAGTTGAAGTCTCAAAACCTGAGGTCGTCTGAAACGGAATCAACGAAATAAAATTCTCACTCCCGAACACCTCATCCATCAGGCATCGCACGAGATGCACGTTCTCGTCGCTGATCTGCACGAAGCATGAGCCGCTGTCCGCCAGCAGTTCGCGCGCGATCAGCAGGCGATCGCGCAGGTAGCTGAGATAGGAGTGGATGCCCAGTTCCCAGGTGTCGCGAAAGGCCTTGATCTGTTCCGGCTCGGCCGACAGGCTGGCGTCGTCGCCGTCCTTCACGTTGCGGTCGTTCAGCCGGATCTGCCAGTTGGAGTTGTACTTGATGCCGTAGGGCGGGTCGATGTAGATGGTCTGCACCGCGCCGCGCATGCCTTCGCGCTCGAGCAGGCTGCCCATCACCAGCAGGCTGTCGCCCTGGATCAGGCGGTTGCTCCATTTGTCCGCCTGCTTGTAGTAGTAGGTGGGCTTGTCGAGTTCATCGACGTCGGTGTAGTTGTTGAACAGGTCGTCCACGCTGGGGGCGAACAGGCCGGACTGCGCGCTTTCCTCGACCTTGAGCCGGTACAGGCGCTGGATGAGCTTTTCCGGGCCGATGTGCTCGACGCGGTAGAGCGAGCGGATGTCGGCGCTCAGCACCTCGTCGCGGTCGTCGTCGCCGTACTTGCCGAGCCAGAACAGTTCCGGGTCCTGCCCGCGATGCACGACCGGGTTAAGCGGGTAGTCGGCCTTGCCGCGCTTTGCGTCGGTGACGCCATCTTCCATGCCGGCTTCTTCGCGCGACGGAATGCGGCGCCGCGTGTCGCGCCGGTGCTTCAGGCTGTCAATCTTCTTGTCGTCGCTCATGGTGCTTCCGTGGCGGGATCGGGCCGGGTCCAGTCTTCAAGTGCCAGATCGGGCACGCGCTCGAACTCGCGAGTGTTGTTGGTGACGAGATTCAGGCCGCGCGATCGGGCGTGCGCGGCAATCCAAAGATCGTTCGGGCCTATGGGCATACCCTGCTTTTCGAGCGTGCCGCGAATGGCGCCGTAGTGATTGCCGGTTTCGTCGTCCAAGCCCAGCACCGGGATGATTTCGCGTATGCGCTTCAGGATGTCGAAGCTCGCGTCGCGATGCTTCGATTTCTCGGCGCCGAGCACCAGTTCGCCCCAGGTGACGACCGACATGGCGGCTTCACCGGCTGACAGCGCCCTTATGCGTTCTGGAACACCCAGCCGCTGTTTCTTGTAGGCGATGCAGATATTGGTATCGAGCAGGTAGCGCGGTGCAGCACTCATTCGAAAGGCTCTCGCTGTTCAAAGACGGGCCTGTCCTCGCGGCCCTCGACATAGAAATCGGCAGGCAGGCGGGCGAGCAGATCGAGCGCCTCGCCCACGCTGTCAGGTGCGGCATCGACTTCCGCAACGATGCGGCGGATGGCGGCTTCAAGCTGGGGCTTGAGGTTGTCGATGTCCTCGACCTCCTCGAAATACCACGGAGGCAGACCGAGCTTGCCGCGGGCGTTGTTCACCGCGGGCAGCCAGCGCTCGCGCACATACCAGCGCTTGATCGCCTTGTCCTTGTTGAAGCCGGTGATTTCAAGGATGAGGTTCGCCCGCCGCAACTTGGGCGTGCGCAGCCGCACGATGTAGTCGGGCAGGTATTTGTGTTCCTTGCCGTCCTGCACGTAAGGAATGACGAAGCCGAGAAAGGCGTTCTTGACATAGCTCTCGACTTCCCGGATGCGGTCGAGATGCTTGGCCGCTACCTGTTCCCACAGGTCGGTGTCGGCCACCACCAGATTGACGTGGCTCTTGCGCCCCGGATAGGTGGGCTTCGCGGTGTGGCCGAATACGTTGGCCGTGCTGCCGGTCGGGTTGTAGTGGTTGAGCAGCGGCAGCACGCGCTCGCGTTCGGCCGCGTGGGCAACGATGCCGCGGTTGATGCTCTCGACGATGGCAACCGGGCTTTCGTGGATGACCAGACGTTTCCATTTTGGGTCCGCTTCGCCGACCACTTCGATCGTTTCGTCATACCAGCGCTGGACGATGGTGCGCACCGCGCTGAATACACGCAGGTCGGCACGGCCAGGTGCGTCTTCCGCCATGCCGCGCATGAAGATGCGGGCAAGTTCGAACACGACCTGCTGGTCGCGCAGGTCGTCCACACGCAATTCGAGTGCCTGCCGGTCACCGGATACCGCAGTGCCGAGCACGCTCTGCACCGGCAGCTTCGTTGTGTCGATGCGGAACTTCGGCACCATCGAAAAATCGGCCTGCAACCGCGCCGGCTCGGTCTCGACACGGTAGCCGATCAGGTTGGGAAAACGAATCTCCAGTTCGCCGCGCTCGGGCAGTGCGCGCAGCGTGGCGTACTCCGGCGGCTCGGCGTAGGCGGCATCGCCGCCCTGGTAGAGCTTGAACGGCACGCCGATGATATGGGCGTATTCGGGCGGAAACTTTCCGGTCTTGGGGTCGATGAAGTATTGCCGCCGCCGCAGCGCACGGCCGGCCACCTGTTCGCACAGCAGTTGCGAGCCGAAGGCGCGCAAACCCATGACGTGGGTGACGGTATTGGCGTCCCAGCCCTCGGTGAGCATGGACACGCTCACCACGCAGCGGATGTGGCTGCCCAGCGCATCGGGTTTGCCCACGGTATTCACCACCTCGCGCAGCAGGTCGCCGTCGGTCAGCAGATCGACGCTGCGCTCCGGATGACGCAGCCGGTAGTCGCGCTTGAAGCGCTCGATCTCGGGCGCGAATATCTTGCGGAAGCTGTCGTCGATCTGGCCGGAGTTTTCCAGCGCGTCGCTATCGATGAGCAACGTGGGCGGACGGTTGCGCGGCAGGCGGGTGACCGGATCGAAATTGGAGAACAGATCGAGGCGGCCCGGCACGACATAGGGCTCACCACTGTCATCCACGGTTTCATAACCGGCGATGTGCTTGAACACTTCGCGCGACACCTGGGTGTTGCTGCAGACGACGATGAACACGGGCGGTTCCGAGAACAGGTCGACACGCTGCTCGCCCTTCTTTCTCAGCCCTTCGTCGTAGTCGGCGTAGTGGCGATAGAACTGCTCCAGCGCTGAGCGCACGAGCGGCGGCAGATTCGGCTCGGCTTCGCCGACAGCCGGTGCAGGCGGTTCGCCCGCCTTGACCTTCTCCGCCTTGCGCTGCCCGCGTGCGCCTTTCTTCGGCAACTGATCGCGGCAGTGCTCGTAAAGATTGCGCAGCACCGGTTCGTCGATGGCGTGGCTGCTGTCTTCGACCGGCAGGTAGGGAATCTTGACCAGCCCCGCCTCGATCGCTTCGATCAGGCCGAAGTCGCTCACCACCCACGGAAACAGCGAATACGGGGTGTAGCCCGAGCCGGACAGGTAATAGGGTGTGGCCGACAGGTCGTAGACCGCCTGCAGCTTGAAACGCTGCGCCACCGCGCGCACACCCGAAAACCAGACGGCCGCGCGTTCGTTCTCGGTTTCCGAGTTGTCCAGTTCGGTGTCTTTGCCCTTGGCACGCGGCAGGTAGCAGTGGTGCGCCTCGTCGTTGATGACCACGATGCGCCGCCCTGCCTTGAAGCCCTTGAGTACGCGGCGCACCACCAGGGCCTCGTCCTCGCGGGCTTCGGTCTTCTGGCCATCCAGCCCGATCTTGCCGTCGGTGGGTGCGCGCTTGTTGCCGGACAGCACCCGCGGGAGGAAGTCGTGATAGTTGGTAACGACCACACGGTGAGCGAGTTCGTGCAATGCGCCCTCGTAAACGGACGGCACGAGATGACGGGCGCGGTAGTAATCGTGCGCTTCGTGCGCGCGCAGATCGCCAGCGTCGGGAAACAGCACCGACAGCCGGTCACGGATGGTGATACCCGGAGCAAGCACCAGAAAGTAGTCGGCAAAGCGCGTGTCGTTGCGATACTCGCGCCGATTCAGGAAGTGGTACAGCACGAGGCAGGCCATGACCACGGTCTTGCCACTGCCGGTAGCCATCTTGAAGGCGATGCGCGGAAGGCCGTCAGACTGATCGACGTGCACATCGCGCAGATCCTTCAGGGTGCGGTTGCCTGCGTTGCACAGCGCGGCCTGTTCATTTAGCCAGATGGCGGTTTCGACCGCTTCGCGTTGGGCAAAGAACAGGCTCTGGTGAGCTTGACGCTCCGCGTTGCGGAACCAGAAATCGAGCAGTTCGCGGGTCACGCGGCTGGTCGTACCTTGATAGCCGGACTGGCGCCAGCGGCGTACCTCGTCTCGCAGACGATTGACCAGATGCGTTCCATACTCGGCCTGGAAATCATTCAGGTCGAACATGCTGCCCTGCTGCTGCTGCCCAAGCGGCACCTGCGGTACATCGGGCACGAACAGGCGCCTTCCCTTGCGAACATCCCGGTAATTCAGGTTGCCGCCGTTGTCGGTCGCGTAATGTCGGACTGGCTCGTCGTAGGGCGAGTTCAGGATGGGATTGTTATCGGCGCTGCTCATTCCTGTCGTCTGTCATAACTGCCCGCAAGCACGGATCGCGCGAGTCTAACAGGGACAACGGGCAAGGAAGTTGGCTCGATGGAGATGCCACCGCGACGGCAACGGTCGTTGCGTTCAACGCGGCGGAGAAACCTCAGTTCGCTACCCGCGCCAGCAACCCCTCGAACCCCGGCCACCCCTCCTTCGTCAGCGCGAACTTGCGGGTCGCCTTGCGCCCCTTGCGGTTGTCCTTGTCGCCCGACCTGAGTCCGTCGATGAAGGCGGCGCGGTCCTCGACCCAGCTGCCGCCGAGCAGCGTCACGCCGCGCGCGAACAGCGCGTCCGGCAGGCAGCCTGCGCTGGGGCCGACCATGGCGAACCAGCGGGCGGCGCGGCAATGGGCGAGCATGCGGTCCAGCGTGTCGTTCAGCAGCAGCGTGCTGGTGGACAGCACCTTGCCGCAGGCTTCGAGCGCGCTGGCGTCGGTGGTGACGCGCCAGCCCTCGCGTTCGCCGACCGCGCGCTCGTCCAGCTCGATCACGGTGAGACCGGCGCCGGCGGCGACGATGCGCTCCACCAGCGGGCCGAACAGGCCGATCATGCCGATGGCCTCACCCGGCTGCGGGTCCATCTGGCCGATGGAATCGCTGCTGCCGTCCGGCCGGTAGCCGGCGCGGTCGAACAGGCAGCGGGTGATCGCGTTGGCGCAGACGAAGCCCAGCGTGCGATCCACGCCCTGCCCGCTCACGTAGCGGCGGGCGAGCGCCAGCGCATCGGTGCCCTTCAGGTCATCGAGACCGGGGCCCTTGCGCAGCCGCTCCAGCGTGTCGTCGAGCAGCACGTATGAGAGCCCGATGCTGCCGTCTTCCAGTTCCAGCGCGCAGAACTCGCCGCGGGCGTGACCGCTGGCGCCATCGCGGCAGGGTTCGTCGGCCACCGGCGGCGGCAGGTGCAGCGCACGCACGCGCGGCAGCGGCATGCGTGCGGCAAGGGTTTCGATCTGGGCGAGATAGTCGGTGGCGAAGCTCATGCGTCGGGTTCGTCAGGTGAAGAATGGGGCGGCCGCAGGTGATCCGGCAGCGGCTGGCCGCGGCGCAGGCCGGCCCGCACCGCGGCCGAGGCGACTTCGCCGCTGACTGTGGCATCGCGGTTTTCGCTGGTGCGCAGCGCGCCCGGAAAATACAGCGCGGTGAGCCGGTGGGTGTGGATGGGCGGTTCGGCGCCGCGCCCTTCGGTGCCGTAGCGGCGCCAGTCGCGCACCGGGTGGATGTGGTCCGCCACTTCGAGAAAGCCGATGGTTTCGCGGTCACCGATCAGCACGCCCTGCACCCGCAGGCCGAGATCGCGCTTGGCGGCATCGAGCCGCGCCACCACCTCGGGCGTGGCGCCGAAGTCGCCGTCGGACGCGACCAGCAGGTCGGCCATGCGCCACGCTGCCTGTTCCAGCCGGGCCAGCGCGTATTCCAGCGGCCCGCAGATGTCGGTGCCGCCGCCGAAGCCCTGGCCCAGAAAGCGCACCAGCCTGTCGATGCCTTCGGCATCGACCGCAATCTCCATGTCCAACACCTCGCCGGCGCCGCCGAAAGCGAACACGTGGCAGGCGCGGCCCTGCGCGTGGGCGGTGCGCACCGCCTCCAGCACCACCGCCTTGGCCACTTCGCCGGCGCCCCCCTGCATCGACGCCGAGGTATCGACGCACACCAGCAGCGGCCCCATCTCAAGCCGGCGGTCCTGCTGCGGGTCGGGCCGCGGCTGCAGCACCGGCGCGTCGACATGACGTACCTCGCGCATGCGGTCGTCGTCCTCGTAACAGAGCAGCGTGCGTTCGGCGCGCCGCGCATGCCACACCAGACGCAGCGTCGGGTGGCCGAGCAGCACCGCCTCGGCCGGCAGCATGCGGGCGATGCGGTCGGCGCGATGCACGCCGCGCGTCTCGCCCGGCATGTCGGGCACGCGCACGGTGCGCGCCTCGCTGCGCCGGGCCACCGCCGACTGCATGACGGTCACCGGCGTACGGCTGGCTTCATCGCTTTCATCGGACAGCCGGGCGCGCCCGAGACGGCGTATGCAGGCGGCCAGGTCGGCCAGTCTTTCCAGCAGCCGACGGATGCGCAGCACGGTCTGCCAGCCTTCCGACTTCAGCACGCCGGCCAGTACGTCCCAGCGCGCGTCCTTGCTGTCGTCCGGCAGCTTGCCGAACACCTCGATCAGCTGGTCCATCTGGCCGCGGCGCTCCTGCCAGTCGGAACCGAAGGCCTCGATCGCGCGCGCCAGCGCGCCGGCTTCGCTGGCGCCGCGGTCGCGGTAGTCCGGCACCAGATCGAGATGGAACAGCAGGCTCTGCACCACGGTGTCCGACAGCCCTTCGCGACCGGTGCAGTAGGCGGCCAGATCGAGTTCGGCCAGCGTGTCGCACAGCCGGCGGGCCAGTGCCGGACCGGGCCAGGCCCAGTCGCGGTCGGCCGGCACGCGGCCGCCGACCAGGCCCTCGCGCAGCGCGACCAGCGTCGCCAGCCGCGGCTCGAGCGCGCCGTGCGCGTGGGTGAGGCTGCCCAGCCACAGCGTGCGCGGCAGCGCATCGAGTGCGGCCAGCCGCGCTTCGCGGCCGGCGAACAGCAGCGGAACCGGGCCTTCGCTCACGCCAGCGGCTCGTGCTCGACCGGCTCCGGCAGGTCGCTGAAACGGGCGGCCTCTTCGGCCGACAGACGCGGCAGGTTGTCGAAACCGCGGCGGGCGTCGCGGGCGCGCTCGGCCAGCCCGGCGATCACCGCCGCGGTATCGGCGAGCCGCGCGTCCAGCGCGGCCAGCAGGCCGTCGTCCAGCCACAGCGTGTGCGCACGGGCCGCGGCAAGACTGGCGCGCTCGGCGGCCAGCTCTTCGGCATAGCCGGCGATGCGCGCGAGCAGATCGTCGATCTGTGCGGTGCGCGCCGCGATGTGGGCCGGGCCGTAGCGGCGCCGCCGGCTGTAGTTCATGCGCAGCGCGCCGGCCCCGCCCTTGGCGTCACCGATCGCGCCGGCCAGTTCTTCTGCCTTTTCGCTCATCGCCTCCGGCGCACTGAAGCGCAGCCGGCCGGATTCATCGTAGTCGAGATCGCTCGCGTTCTGTTCGGTTTCGAGCTGGGCCTGGAAGGCCTGCACCACGCGCGACAGGCGCTCGGGCGCGAAGCCCGCGCGCACGCCCAGCCGCGCCAGCAGCCAGTCGGCCACCGCCGCCTGCCGCTCGGCGTCCGGTGCCACGCAGGCCGGCAGCAGCAGCAGATCCCACGGACCGACCTGGTCGCGGCCTTCGGCCGCGGCCGCCACCCGCAGCAGCCAGGCGGTCTTCACCCAGCGCCGGTCCGACACATAGGCGCCCTCGCCCGCCAGATGCACGCGCAGTTCGCCCAGCAGACCGACCACCGGCGCCGGCAGCCGCACCGCCTGCGCGGCATTCGACACCGCGCCCAGATCCTCGTCGCCCAGCAGCAGCGCGTCCGCCGGCGGCGTCCATTCGTCGGCGCAGCCGGCCGCCAGCAGCGCGGAAAAACCGTCTCCGCTCACCGCACTGACCGGAATGCGCAGCAGGAAGCGGTCGAAGAAGGCTTCGCCCACCTCGTCGTCCGGCACCTCGTTGGTGGCGCCGATCACGCTGACCAGCGGGCACAGCTGGCGGCCGGCGCCATTGTCGAACTCGCGCTCGTTCAGCAGCGTGAGCAGCGCATTCAGGATGGCGCTGTTGGCCTTGAACACCTCGTCGATGAAGGCGATGGTGGCGTCCGGCAGGAAGCCGTCGGTATGACGTTCGTAGCGGTCGTCTTCCAGCGCGCGGATGGACAGCGGGCCGAACAGCTCTTCCGGCACCGAAAAGCGGGTGAGCAGACGCTCGAAATAGCGGGCGTCGCGGAAGGCGCGGTGCAGCCTGCGCGCCAGTTCGCTCTTGGCGGTACCCGGCGGGCCGATCAGCAGCGTGTGCTCGCCGGCGAGCGCGGCCAGCAGGGTCATGCGCACGACGTGGCGGCGCTCGACCAGGCCCTGTTCCAGCGTGGCGAGCAGCGTGGCCAGACCTGTGCGGAAGGCGGTGGAGGTGTTCATCGGGCAGCGTTCTTTCAGGTTCACCGCAGGATGCGGCTGGCCACCAGCGCGTGCGCGCGCTGGGCACAGGTATCGACATCGATTTCGTGCAGACCGTCTGTCGACACTTCGAAGATGCCGGCTTCGGTCACGATGAAATCCATCGGGATGTCATGCGGCTGCGGGTGGATGGTCGGCATGCGCGACAGTTCGAACGCCACGCCTATCTTCAGCGGCTGCACGGTGCACGCGGCCAGCGTGCGGTCGAAGAAGCCGCCGCCGTAACCGAGGCGATAGCCACGCGCGTCGAAGCCGACCGGCGGTACCAGCAGCGCGTGCGGCTGCACGACATTGGTGTCATCCGGCACCGGCAGGTCGAACACGCCGGGCGTGGTGGCCACGCCCGGCCACCATTCGCGGAACACCAGCGGTGCAGTGCGTTCGACCACCTCGGGCAGCGCGCCACGCGCGCCCTGGGTGCGCAGCGAGCGCAGCAGATGGCGGCCGTCGAACTCGCCGCGGAAGGGCCAGCAGAAGCCGATGGTCATGTGGGCCAGCAGCGGAAAGCCCGCCTCGATATAGCCGGTGATTTCGACATTGCGCGCCATGCGCTGCGCCGGCTCGACCGCCTCGCGCTCGGCCAGCAGCCGCTGCCGCTCGGCGCGACGCCAGGCGGCCAGATTGTCCGGAGTGTTCATCGGGCGTTTTCCTTCACATCGGTCCCGGCCACGCGCAGCGCGCGCACCATGAGCACGGCAAAAAACAGGATGGACAGCGCGTGCAGCAGGCCAGCCAGCATCAGCGCATCATGCCGGCCGCTACCCACCGCGGCAATGCGCAGCACGAGGCTGGCGGAGAGCAGCCACAGCGGCCAGCGCGCACGTGCGTCGTAGACCGGCCGCAGGCGCAGCAGTGCCGGCAGCACGATGGGGGCGTGACCGAACACCATGGCGAATATGAAGCCCAGCAGCACCGCGTGCAGTCCGGTGGCCGCCAGCGGCCCCGGATGGAACTCGCCGTACAGGCCGAGCAGCGCGCCCGCCAGCAGCCACAGATAGCCGACGGTCAGACAGTGCGCGGTGTGACCGGGCCAGCCGGGCGCGCGCCAGGCGCGCGGCGCGATGTCCCAGCGCAGCAGCCAGAGCGCCAGCAGCGCACAGCCCGGCCACAGCGCCAGCGAAGCGGGATCGACCGCACCGGCGATCAGCAGGGCGACCGCCGCGATGAACAGGCTGCGCGCCCGCGCCGGCAGCCGCACCAGCTGGGTCAGTTCGCGCCGCTCACCGGCAATGGTGAGCACCAGAAAGGCGACCCAGCCACGGGTCGCGGCGGCGAGGTCGCCGCCCAGGGCCCACAGCAGCGCACCGCCCAGCCAGCAGGCGGCGCCGCACAGCTCCACCATCAGGTGCATCGACCACGCACGGCGCATGCCGGCGTGCACGTAGAGCGCGACCAGACCGGCCGCGGCGAGCACCCAGCAGGCCTGGGCCAGCGGCAGCAGCGACGGGCTCCACGCCAACAGGCCGCCGATGCCGGCCAGCAGCGGCGCGCCCAGGCCGGCAAGACGACCGAGCGCGACTGCACGTTCGAGTGCGATCAGCGTGCCGAAAAAGCCGCACACCATCAGCGCGCCATGGACCGGCGCCGGCATCACCGGCACCGGCAGCCCGAGCCGCGCCAGACCGCCGCTCAGGCCGGACAGCAGCGCCGCGACCGCCAGCAGCGCGCAGGCCGCGACCGCCCGATTCCACATCGGCGGCCGCGTGACGCTCATGCCAGCCGGACCGCCCGGCCCTGGCGGTCCACCGGCATCAGTCCGTCCAGCCGGCCGGCCTTGATGGCCTCGACCATGCGGTCGAGTGCGCGGCCGATGTCGGCCTCGGCCGGCGGCTGACCGCCACGGCCGGACAGTGCGGCGACGAAGGTAATGGCCCAGTCCGGCGCGAACGCGCGCGCTTCCTCGGCCAGCGCGGCAAAGTCCTGCAGTTCGTGCGGCGACTTGTCCACGCAGCAGTGCGGCACCAGGGCGCCGCCCCGCCCGGACGCGAAGCCGGCGCGCTCGGCGGCGCTGGCGCCGTCCGGCAGTTCGGCGCGGGTGAATACCAGCAGCAGGCGCTGCGGCTCGGGCTGCTGCCGGGCTGCAGCGATCAGGTCGTCGAACGAGGCAATCTGCATGTCGGGTTCTCCGTCAGATGTTCCAGCCGAAGCGTAACTGGAGCGCGGGGCTCATGCGCCCCGGATGCCAGGGCGTGTCCCAGTCGAAAGTCACCTCCACCGCCCAGCCGGGCGGACAGGCGGCGCGCAGCGCGGCGGTGGCGTCCTCGATCAGCAGATCGCCCATCGGGCAGGTGGCGCTGGTCGGGATCAGCACCACATCGACCCGGCGGTCGCCGACGCCGATGTGCTTGACCAGGCCGAGGTCGACGATGCTTTCCGCCAGCTCCGGGTCCGGCACCGTGTGCAGCGCGGCGCGCAGCGTGTCGACATCGGGCATCACGGCAGTCTCCGCAACGCCTCGATCGCGCGTGGCGCCGGCGGCAGCAGATCGGCCAGCGTGTGACGGTCGAGATGGGCCAGGAAGTCGGCCAGCGCACCTTCGAAAATGCCAGTGAGCCGGCAGCGGCCGTCAAGCGTGCAACCGCCCTCCGCCGCTTCGCCCAGACATTCGACCAGCCGGAAATCCGGCTCCACGCTGCGCACCACCTCACCCAGCCGGATCTGCGCCGGATCACGGCCCAGCCGCATGCCGCCGCCCTTGCCGCGCACCGTTTCAAGCCAGCCGGCCAGTGCCAGCTGATGGGTCACCTTCATCAGGTGGGCTTCCGAAATGCCGTAGGCCTGCGCGATTTCGGCGATGGTGCACAGCCGCTCCGGATGCCGGCCGACATGCATCAGCAGGCGCAGCGCGTAATCGGTCATCGTGGTCAGGCGCATGGCGCGTGTCCTGTGCGTGTCGTGAAAGTCACCGGTGCCGCCCGCATCTGCTCATGGCAGGTCGATGCAGCGTGGCCGGGCGTGTTCATGTCAGCCCCGGCGCGGCGTGATGGACACCGGCTGCGCGGCGGGGCCGGCGCGGTCGGGCCGCGGGCGGATCATCATCGGAAAGAAGCGCCACAGATAGAGCGCGAACGCCAGCGCCCACAGTCCGGCGGCGCCGTGCAGCAGGTGCACCGACGCCGGCGACGGATGCAGCGCCGTCAGCCTCAGCACGGTGGCGGCGATCACCAGCCCGTAAGCGGCCACCATGCTGCGGTCGGTGTCCAGCGGGCGGCCGAGGTGGCCGAGCGCGGTGCGGGTGATCATGCCGATGATGAGTACCGAAAAGCCGCCCATCGCGATCACATGCACGTGCAGCGCGGCCGGGGTGCCGGCGCCGGCCGCGTGGGCGGCCGCCAGCAGCAGGCCGATGCCGAGCCCGGCGTAGCCGACGTACAGAATCCACAGCAGCGGCTTGTGCAGCACCCGCCACGGCTTCCAGCTCGCCCACTGCAGCAGCGCGATGCCGCCGGCCACCGCCAGCGCGGCGGCCAGTGCGGTCGCCCAGCCGGCGAACAGGCAGAGCACCGCGATCGCGCTGGCGATCAGCTGGGCCATGCCGCTCTGCAGATGGGCCGGCACCGTGAGGCCGGGCACCGCGCGCATGGCAAAGAAGGGAATCACCCGGCGCGCCACCAGCAGCGTGAGCAGCGTCATCACCAGCAGGCCGGCGTTGAAATGCCGCATCAGCGCACCGTAGTCGCCGGCGCGGGTGGCGAGCAGGAACAGCAGGTCGGTCAGGCCCAGCCCGAGCAGCATGAGCGGCACCGCGTAATTGCGGGTGTTGCGCGACAGCAGCACGGAGCGCCCGAGCGCCGCGGCAGCCAGCGCGAAGAAGCCGCCCTCGGACAGTGCGCCAGCCAGAAAGGCCGCGTCGCCCGGCAGCAGGAAAGCGACCCGCGCCAGCGCCCACAGCAGGCAGAGCACCGCCAGCGCACGGCCGGCCAGCGGATTGATGCCAGTCCAGGCGCCGCCGGCGGTCATCAGGAAGCCGACCGCGATGGTGGCGACGAAGCCCCACAGCATTTCGTGGGCGTGCCAGGCCAGTCCGTTCAGCGTGCCGCCCGGCAGCTGCGGCGCGAATATCCACACCGCCACCGCGAGCAGCGACCACAGCGCGCCGGCCAGATAGACCGGCCGGAACCCCATTTCGAGAAAGGCTTCGGCCGACGGCGACTGGGCGGACGACTTCGGCGGTTCATCGATGGACAGCAGCAGGGCCATGTTCGCGCTCCTTCAGTGGATGGGCGAAAACATACATCCCCGATGAATCTTAGAACTTGATGCAGGACAAGGCCAGCGGCCACGACCCGGACATTCCGGGCCGTGCGGCATCAGCGGCGCCTGTCCGTGCTCACCTCCGCGCTCACCTCGATCACTTCGCCCTCGATCACCCGGCCGCCGCTGGCGGGCACGTCGCCGAAGGGTGACTGCATCGGGTTGTCCATCTGTTCGCGCATGCGGCGGCGCAGTTCGCGCGTCTTCCACCACATGAAGCCCCAGAACAGCAGACCGCCCACCACCGCCACCGCGACGATCACCACCGAAAACATGAGCCCCAGCACCAGCAGCCCGGCGCCGACCAGCAGCGCGAACAGCTTGCCGAAGAAGCCCTTGGGCTGGAGATGGACCTGACGGCCGTGCAGGCGCCGGAAGGACGGATCGGTGTTCATGCGGGTGCGCCTCGTGGGTTCAAACGGATCACATGGGGGTGACCACCGGAATGGTCAAGGGTTCGCGCAGGCACCGGATGCGACGCAAGACTGAAACATGCACCCCCTAGTCTGGGCGGTTGCCGATCGCACATCCATCGCGCACACCCACACAACAACAGGGAGGTCCATCATGAAACTGAAGTCGCTCGCCGCGGCCCTGCTCGCCGCCGCCGCCATGCCGGCATCCGCCGTGTCCTTCATCAACGGCATCGCCATTCCGGGCAGCACCGGCGACCAGTTCGGCAGCAGCGTGAACGACGGCCGTCTGGGCATGTTTTCCGACATCTACTACGACCCGAACCGCAACGAGTGGTGGGGCCTGTCCGACCGCGGCCCGGGCGGCGGCACCCTGCCCTACGACGTGCGGGTGCAGCGTTTCACGCTGGACGTCGACCGCAGCAGCGGCGCCATTTCCAACTTCCAGGTGGTGCAGACCGTCAAGTTCAGCGCCGGCGGCAATGTGCTCGGCGGCCAGTTCCCGGGCACGCTGAGCGGTTCGGCCGCGAATCTGGGTACCGCCTTCGATCCGGAAGGTTTCGTCATCAACCCGCACACCGGCACGCTGCTGGTGTCCGACGAATACGGCCCGTCGCTGTACGAATTCGACCGCAGCGGCGCACTGCTGCGCACCTACGACACGCCGCAGGCGCTGCGCCCGGTGCTGGCCAACGGCCAGTACAACTATGACGGCGACGGCGTGAGCGGCCGCCGCACCAACCGCGGCTTCGAAGGCCTGGCCATTTCGCCGGACGGCCGCTACACCTACGCGATGCTGCAGAGCGCGATGATGGACGAAGGCGGCGCCAACGGCCTGTACAACCGCATCGTCAAGTTCGACAACAGCAATGGCGAAGCGGTCGCGCAGTACGCCTACCGGATGGACACCGCCGCCCAGGGCCGCGGCATTTCGGCGCTGGTCGCACTGAACGACAGCGAGTTCATGGTGCTGGAGCGCAACAACCGCGGCCTCGGCGCCGAAGCGACGCTGGCCGGCGCGGCGGGCAACAAGAATGTGTACATGATCAGCCTCGCCGGCGCGACCGACGTGAGCGGCATCGATCTGGACGCGCCGGGTGCCAGCTTCGTCGCGGTGAGCAAGAACGGCACGCCCTTCATCGACCTGGCGGCCAACTCGCTGCCGGAAACCGGCGGCGTTTCGCCGGAGAAGTGGGAAGGCCTGGCAGTGGGCCCGCAGCTCGACGACGGCTCATGGCTCATCGTGGCCGGCAACGACAACGACTACTCGGTGACCCAGAACGGCAGCGCGGTGCAGTTCGACGTGCTGTACAACCCGGCCACCCAGCAGCGCATCCAGTGCCCGCTCGATTCGACCACGGGCTGCACGCTGGCCGGCACGAGCACCGCCTATACCGGCAGCACCGACGGTTTCGCGCTGATTCCGGGCGTGCTGCACGCCTACCGCGCGTCGGCCACCGAACTGGCCGGCTACACCGCACCGGTGCCGGAACCGGCGTCGTGGGCGATGCTGGGTGCCGGTCTGGCACTGATCGGCGCCCTCGCCCGTCGCCGGGCCTGAGGCTGCAAGCTGCAAGCTGCAAGCTGCAAGCTGCAAGGTTGGAAACCTCAGCAAAGAGGGGTTCCTTGAGTCCTGCAGCTCGTGACTTGTGGCTTGCCGCTGAACTTCACAGCCGCCGGTGCGGCTGTTCGACCAGGTTCTGGTAGACGTAGCTCTTGAGGAACACCGAGGTCTGGGCGTTCAGGTCCTCGAATTCGACACCGTAGGCCGGTTCGCCGGTATCCACGGTGTCGTGCCGGTTGCGGATCACCCCGCTCACGACGATGCGGGTGCGCACCTTGTGGATGTCCAGCACCAGTTCCAGCGACACCTTGTCACCGACCGCCCGGCCGGGCGACCACACGCGCACTTCGGCGCCGGTGGCACTCAGATTGGTCACCACCGTGGGCACCGGCTCGTCGGCATCGGTCACCCGTGCGCTGATCGCGGTGGCGATGCGTTCGGCGTTGCGGATCTGCCGCATCGAAATGCGGCGCGGAAATTCGAGATGCAGGTATTCGAACGGGCGCACCGAGCGCTTGCCCACCACGGTGCTGAAGCCGTAGGCGTGGCGGCCGGAAAAGGTGCGCACACCGATCTCGTCGCCCTCGATCGGCGGGCCGGCCCAGGCGCGGGTGTCCGGCATGGTGACCAGCACGCTGAGCTCGTTCACCCAGCCGATCAGCTTCACCACGCCCGGCTGTTCACCCAGCTTGGCCGGCGGCTCGATCACCATGCGGTCACCGACCTTGAGGCCCAGATCCTTGAACAGGACATCCTTGCCGGACAGGGCGGCATCGGCACTGCGGGCGAAATCTTCGACGGGGGGCTCGGCTCTCGTATTCATGTTATTCCGGCTCGGCAACTGGCGTGTGGGGGCAACCCGAAGGTTTCTTAACGTAAGCGCGGAAACGGAACTGAAGCGAACCGGAGTCCGGAGCGTGAAAAAATCTCACACCCGGCCTCCGGCCGGGGCGCGAAGCCGGCGGCCGCCCGGAGCGGCGCCGGTTTCACGGACGGCGGTCAGAGCAGCGACTTGGCCGCTTCCAGACCCTTCTTCGCGCATTCCTCGTCCTCTTCCTCGGTGCCGCCGCTGACGCCGACGCCACCCAGATGCACGCCCTTGGCGCTCATGATGGGCAGGCCGCCGATGATGGCGGTGGTGCGCGGCAGCAGTTCGGCGGTCGGAATGCCCTTGGACAGATCGCGGAACTGGCGGGTGGACACCGGCAGGCTGGCCGAGGTGTCGGCCTTCAGGCGGGCCACATTGACGCTGATCAGGATGCTGTCGTCCATGCGGCTGAAGTACTTCGGATTGCCGGCGGTGTCATGCACCGCGATGATCATGCGCCAGCCCTTGCTGGCGGCGTACTTCTCGCAGCCTTCGCCGATCGCCTTGGCGGTGGCGAGGTCGAGCGAGGGGCGCGCGGTCTGGGCCTGAACGGCGAAGGACGCGGCAACGAGGCCCAGTGCAATCAGTTTTTTCATCGTTTCTTCTCCAGTTGTTGTCATGGCGTCCGGCCTGCTGACCGGACTTCCGTTATGACCGGCATCGGGCAGGCGTGCGGTCCGCCCGATGCCGGCCGCCCGTCCCGCTCAGTACCAGTGCAGTTCGTCGTCCTCGGCGCCAGCCTTGCGTTCGGCAATGGCGACGCGACGCGACTCTTCCCGCAGGAAGGCGATGATCTGGCGCATGTCCTGTTCGCTCAGGCTGTTGCGCCAGCCGCCCATCTGCGTATTCGGTCGCCCGTCGGCGATGATCCTGAACATGTAGTCGTCACTGTTGGCGCCGCCCGGCCCCCAGGCGCCCTTCACCAGCTGCGGCCCCTTGCCGCCCTTGCCACGCGAGTTGTGACACTGCTGGCAGTTGCGGCCGAACAGCTCCTCGCCCTTGCGGGCGTCCTCGACGCTGGCGGTTGGCTGTGCGGCCGGCGCATTGCCCGCGCCCATGGCCCGCGCATCCGCCACCGGCGCTGCCGCGGTGACCCACAGCGCACAGGCGGCCACCCGCCACGTCATCGAATTTCCCTTCAGCATCCCGCACCTCTCCTTCAACACGGTCGGAGCGGCCCGGCGGTACGGCGGCACCGACGGGCCGCCGTCATCACTTCTGTACCGCGAACACCATCATTCCGCCGCCGCGGTTCTGGTGGCGGAAGAACTCGTCATAGACCAGCGGCCACAGGCTGCCGCCGCCCGGGCCGTACACGATGGACACGTACTGCTTGCCATCCACCGTGAAGGTGGTCGGGTTGCCGTGAATGCCGGCGCCAACGTTGAAGCGCCACATGGCTTCGCCGGTTTCGTCGTGCAGCGCGTTCAGGAAGCCGGCGGCGTCGCCGGAGAACACCAGCCCGCCCGCGGTGGACAGCAGGCCGCTGGTCGCCGGATAGCTCTGCGGCCGCGTCCACACCAGCTTGCCGGTGGTGGCGTTGAAGGCCTTCACGCCGCCGGTGTAGGGATTGACCGTCAGTTCACGCGAACGCAGCCACCACTTGCCGCGCTCGAACTGCTGGTCGCGCTTGAGCTGGATGTTCATCGAGCTGTCGATGAAGGGGATGTAGACCAGCTTGGTGCGGTGGCTGTAGGTGGCCGGATGCCATTCCTTGCCGCCGTCGAGCACCGGCGCAATGTCGGTCACCAGCTTGTCGTACTGCGGAATCTTGTCCGGATTGACGATGGGCCGGCAGTTGTCGGCCCAGCTCTTCACCCAGTTCACGCGCGCGATCGGCACCACCCAGTTGCACTTGCCGTTGGTGCGATCGATCGAGTACAGGTGGCCGTTGCGGTCGCCGTGCAGCCACACCTTGCGACCCTTGTCGTCGTCGATCAGGATGGTTTCGTTGTTGCCGGAGTAGTCCCAGGCGTCGTTCGGCGTGTACTGGAAGTGGAACTTGATCTTGCCGGTGTCCGGGTCCATCGCGATGGTGGAATCGCTGTACAGGTTGTCGCCCTTGCGCACATGCGGATCGAAATCCGGCGCCGGGTTGCCGCCGCCCCACAGCAGGGTGTTGGTTTCGACGTCGTAGGAGCCGGTGAGCCAGGCCGAAGCCCCGCCGTTCTGCCACGAATCGTTGGCCCAGGTCTTGGCCACCGGGTGGTCCGGGCTGGTCGGGCGGGTGAAGGTTTCCCAGACCTTGGCGCCGGTGTCCGGATCGAGGGCGGTGATGCGGCCGGCGTTGCCGCCCAGGTCACCACCGGAGTTGCCGACGATCACCTTGTTGCGCACCACCAGCGGCGCCGAGGTGTAGATGTCGCCACTGGTGTAGTCGCCCAGCTTCACGTCCCACACCACCTTGCCGGTGGTGGCGTTGAGCGCGATCACCCGGGTGTCCAGCGTGGCCATGTAGACCATGTCCTTGTACACCGCCACGCCGCGGTTGATCGCCTCGCAGCACAGGAAGGGGCCGAGATCGCCGGGCAGCGAGTGTTCGTACTTCCACTTGATGCGGCCGGTCGCGCCATCGACCGCGAACACCTTGTTCTGGCTGGCGGTCACGTACAGCGTGCCGTTGACCGCGATGGCCTGGCTGTCCTGCGCGTCATTCACGCCGAAGGACAGGTTCCACACCGGCACCAGCCGGTCGATGTTGTCGCGGTTGATCTGGCCGAGCTGGCTGAAGCGGGTGGCGTCGTAGCCCTTGCCGTAGTTGAGCCAGTTGCCGGCGTCCTTGTCGGCGTTCATGAGCATGTCGTCGCTCACGTAGTTCGGACGCCACTTGAAAGTGGCTTCGAGCTTGTTTACGCCGAGCGGTGGTTCCGGATCCGCGGCGACGGCCGGAAAGGCCAGTGCCAGCGCCGCCAGACCAGGCAGCAGGCGCAGCGAGGGGGAGTGTTTCATTATGGATATCTCCTGTGGGCGGTGTCGGGTCAGCCTCCTCCGGCTCCCGACCCCGTTTTCGTGGGCCAGATGCCCGCCGCGGAAAGCGGCGGACACCGGCATCCCGCGGACAGTGGGATGCCCGTCTCACAGGGCAGATCACGTGCCACACGCCACGACGGCCTGAAAGGCCGATCAGGAAAGATCCAATTCGAATGAATACAATGATTTAAAGAACGGGCCGCACGCGCTCACCCGGACCGCGTGCGGCGGTGTCTCATCCGGTCACCCGCCTCAGCCGAGACAGGGCTTTTGAGACGACAGGGAAATCACCCCCTGCGCGGCGTGATGCACCCCTCGCGGAGACGGGATGCCGCCCGGTTCGTCAGAACCACTGGCCGTCGTCCTCGCTGGCCGCCTTGCGGTCGGCCACCTGCACGCGCTTCGCCTCTTCGCGCAGGAAGGCGATGATCTGGCGGATCTCTTCGACCTTCAGCGCCGGGCCGAAGCCACCCATCTGGGTGTTGGGCCGGCCTTCGGAAATGATCTTGAACATGTAGTCGTCGCTGTTCGCGCCGCCCGGGCCCCAGGCGCCCTTGACCAGTTGCGGACCCTTGCCGCCCTTGCCGCGTGAGTTGTGGCATTGCTGGCAGTTGCGGCCGAACAGCTCTTCGCCCTTGCTGGCGTCGCTCTCGACGGCGGCACCGGCCGGACCGGTGGGGCCGCCCGGACCGAAGGCGGACACGGAGGCGGCGCCCAGCGCCAGAGCGGCGGCAAGCGCGCAGGCGGCAGCGCCGCGGATCAGAGTGTGTTGCATGGGTGGAACTCCATATGGATAGTCAGGCGCGGCCGGCCGCTTCGGGCCGCCGCACGGGCATCCGGCTCGGCCGGATGCGGGGTCAGAACCAGAGATCGTCTTCGGCGCCGGCCTTGGCCTTTTCGGCCGCCTTCACCCGCTTCGCTTCTTCGCGCAGAAAGGCAACGATCTGCCATATCTCTTCCGGCTTCAGTGCCGGTCCGAAGCCGCCCATCTGGGTGTTGGGCCGGCCGTTGGCGATGATTCCGTACATATAGCCGTCGCTGTTCGCACCGCCCGGGCCCCAGGCGCCCTTGACCAGCTGCGGCCCCTTGCCACCCTTGCCGCGCGAGTTGTGGCACTGCTGGCAGTTGCGGCCGAACAGCTCTTCGCCCGCCTGCGCAGCCTTCGGGTCATTGGCCAGCGGATTCACCGCCGGAATGTCGTCACCGAAAGCCACGGAAGCGGTCGCCGCAGTCAGACCGGCAGCCAGCATGAAACGCAATGTGTAGTGCATGACGGCGCCTTTACTCACGGGAAGCCCGCCTTGCGCGCCAGCGCGTCCAGCGTGCCATCAACCGCGAAAGCCCCCAGCAGCGCGTCAAGTTCGCTGCCCAGCGCCGCATCGGCGCGCCGCCAGGCGATGACGAAGCGGGTGGTCAGGGCCGGGTCACGCAGGACCTGGGCCAGTCTGAGCGAGGCCGGCAGCGGCGTTTCGGCCAGACGGCCGGACCACACCAGTGCGCCGCCCAGTTCGCCGCGGGTCACCGCCTCCAGCATCTGGCTCACGCTGCCGTAAGGCGTGCGGTTGTAGCCACCGGCCAGCAGGTGAAGATCAGCCGGCGTGGCGGTAATGCCGCCAACCCGCGCCGTACGCAGATCGCCCAGCGCCTTCGCCTTGCTGGCCGCCGGCACCACCAGTGCGTAGCCGACCGAGGCATACGGCTTCGAAGCGACCAGATTGCGCTCGGCCAGATCTTCGCCACCGTCCACGGTTTCAGGCAGTCCGACGAACAGTTCGCAGGTGCCGGCCTGCACCGTCTGCTTGAGCGCCTTGCCCATGCCGCCGCGGGCGGGCACGGTCACCCAGGTGAGCTGCAGGTCGCGGCCCATGCGGGCAGCCACCGCCTGCATCACCTCGATGTCCAACCCCTTCGCACCGCCGTCGCGCGACGAGAAGGGCGCATTGCCCTCGACCACGCAGGCGTTCAGGGGGGCCGCGTGTGCCGCCGGCAGTGCCGCCAGACCCAGCAGGCAGGCAGCGATGCGCAGCACAGCGGATGTCTTGATCGAATTCGTCATCGCGACATGGGGCGCCCTTGCGGGCGCCCCTGCTCCATCACTCGGACAGGCCGAAGATCATCATGCCGCCGCCGCGGTTCTGGTGCTTGAACAGCTCGTCATACACCAGCGGCCACAGGCTGCCGCCGCCCGGGCCATACACGATGGCCACGAACTGCTTGCCGTCCACCGTGAAGGTGGTCGGGTTGCCGTGGATGCCGGTGCCGACATTGAAGCGCCACAGCGCCTCGCCGGTGTCGTCACGCATGGCGTGGAACCAGCCCTCGGCATCACCCGCGAACACCACGCCACCCGCGGTGGCCAGCATGCCGCTGGTTGCCGGCGTGCTCTGCGGACGCGACCACACCTGTTCGCCGGTGGTGGCATTGAACGCCTTGATGCCGCCGGTGTAGGGGTTGGCCTTCAGCACCTTGGACGACAGGTACCACTCGCCGCGCTTCCATTCCATCTTCTTGGCCTGGATGTCCATCGAGCTGTCGATGTAGGGCACGTAGAGCAGCTTGGTCTTCGGGCTGTACGCCGCCGGATGCCATTCCTTGCCACCGTCGAGAATCGGCGCGATGTCCTTCGCGATCTTGTCGTAACCCGGCACCTTGTCCGGATTGACGATGGGACGGCAGTTGTCGGAGAAGCCGGTCACCCAGTTCACGCGTGCGATCGGCACCACCCAATTGCACTTGCCGGTGACGCGGTCGATCGAGTACAGGTGACCGTTGCGGTCGCCGTGCAGCCACACCTTGCGGCCCTTCTCGTCGTCCACCAGGATGGTTTCGTTGTTGCCGTCGTAGTCCCAGGCGTCGTTCGGCGTGTACTGGAAGTGGTTCTTGATCTTGCCGGTACGCGCATCCATGATCAGCGTGGAGTTGGTGTACAGGTTGTCGCCCTTGCGCACGCTCGGATCGAAGTCAGGCGCCGGATTGCCGACACCCCAGTAGATCGTGTTCGTCTTCGCTTCGTAATTGCCGGTCAGCCAGGCCGACCCGCCGCCGGTGCGCCACGAGTCGTTGGCCCAGGTCTTGGCGTTCGGGTCCTTGGCATCGGTCGGGCGGGTGGTGGTCTGCCACACGATTTCGCCGGTGTCCGGATCGAGCGCGGTGATCTTGCCGACGTTGGCGCCGACGTCACCGCCGGAGTTGCCGACCACGATCTTGCCGTCAGCCACCAGCGGCATCGAGGTGTAGATCTCGCCACTCGTGTAGTCGCCCAGCTTCTTCTCCCACACCACCTTGCCGGTCGTGTTGTTCAGCGCGACCACGTGGGTGTCCAGCGTGGCCATGTAGACCATGTCCTTGTACACCGCCACACCGCGGTTCACCGCCTCGCAGCACAGACGCGGGCCGAGATCACCCGGCAGCGAGCGCTCGTACTTCCAGATCATGCGGCCGGTCGCGCCGTCGATCGAGAACACCTTGTTCTGGCTCGCGGTCACGTAGATGCGGCCATTCACCACGGTGGTCTGGCTGTCCTGTGCATCGTTGACGCCGAAGGACAGGTTCCACTTCGGCACCAGCTTCTTCACGTTGTCCTGGGTCACCTGACGCAGCTGCGAAAAGCGCGTGGCCTGGTAGTCCTTGCCGTAGTGCAGCCAGTTGTTGGCGTCCTTGTCGGCATTGATCAGCATGTCGTCGCTGACGTAGTTCGGGCGCCATTTGAAGGTGGCTTCCAGCACGTTGATGCCGAGCGGCGGTTCCGGATCTTCGGCATGCGCGACAAGCGGTGCCAGCAGCAGGGCCGCCAGCAGGCTGCCGGCCAGGGTACTCACTGCACTGGGCCGCAGGGTGCGGCCGCTGTTCTTGTTCATCAGGCTTCCTCCAATGTTGTGAATGCGCAGGCCTGCTGCCGGCCCGGATTTTTTTCGGCCGGCACGCGGAACAACGATGTTCCGAAGACATGCGCGCAGAGATGTCTGCAGCATTCGTGCCACGGAGGCCGTGACGACCGGTCTGGCGCGCCTTCGCCAGACGGGATGGCGGTTTGCCTGAAAAGGGAAATATTCACTCGCTCAATGTGAGCGACTCACTGAGACACCGGGGGCGTTCAATCGAGACAGCTGTCTCAGCCGCGGTGCGCTACAAATGTCGCAGTGATACCGGCTGCAGCCGGCTCGGAAGGAGATCTGGCCCGGACGCATGCCCGGCCCGCCGGCACGGCGCATCCGCCACCGTGCCCGGCCGTTGCACGCGAAAGTGCCTGCGTCGAAACCGGGCTGCGGAAAGGTCTGAAGCCGTCTGTGCGGGCAGGCCGAGACCGGTCGCGACACCGGCCCTCATCGCCCTGCCTCCCCCGGTTCCGCGCCGGTTCGTACCTCAGGTGCCGTACTGCAGGACCATGCCTGCAGCGCGAAACTCAGCGCCCCTCGAAGCCCGGCTTGCGCCGCTCGATGAAGGCGGTCACCGCTTCGGCAAAGTCGCGGGTGGCGGCACAGCGGCCGAAGGCCGCCGCCTCGTCGGCCAGCTGCTGCGCAAGCGGCTGACCGGATGAATTGAGCAGGCGCTTGATTTCCGCCCAGCCGTGGCGCGGACCTGACGCCAGGCGCGCCGCTTCCGCGGCGACCGCGGCATCGAATTCATCCACCGGCACCACCCGCTCGATCAGCCCCAGCGCCCTGGCCTCGTGCGCGTCGAAGCGGCGCGCGCTCCACATCAGTTCGCGCGCCCGGCGCTCGCCCAGCGCGCGCACCAGGAAATGCGACTGGCCGCCGGCGCCCGGCTGGGCCAGTCCGATGCCGGCGGTCGAGAACAGCGCGTCCTCTGCCGCGATCACGATGTCGGACGCCAGCATCAGCGAAAAGCCGTAACCCACGCAGTCGCCACGCACCGCAGCGAGCACCGGCTGGTGCGCCGCACGCAGCGCGAGAATGACCGGATTGACCCAGTTGTCGACCAGCGCTTGAAAGGTGGCCAGACGCGCCGGCGCGTCCAGCGGCAGGCTCTGCGAAAACTCGTGCACATCGCCGCCGGCACTGAAACTGGCGCCGTCGCCACGCAGCAGCAGTACGCGGCACTCGGGGTCGGGCAGCACCCGTTCGACCGCCTCGCGCAATGACTGCATCATCGCGGTAGTGAAGGCGTTGCGCCGCGCCGGACGCGCGATGGTGAGGGTGGCCACGCCTGCGGAAAGCGCCGTCAGGATGCGGCCGGAATCGTTGGGGGTCATCTTCAGGACAGTCTCAAGGACGAAGGTGCGAGCTTATACCGCCGGTGGACGCCTGAACCGAAGCCGGCGGTCTGCCACGGCCGCATGGCGGCAAAATCACCGCGCCTACGCAAAACCCGCTCACCTGAGGCGAACGGCTGTCAGAGCCTGCCGCGCCCCGCTGCATACCCACCTTTCGCACCGCCCCCCCCCCGTGGGAGCGGCGCCCCGCCGCGATGTGGCGCATGCTCACGCACCCTCTCCGGCTCCAGGCACGGATCGCGGCGAGGGCGCCGCTCCCACGGAAAATCCGAACCGCATCCCGAAACTCGAAACGAGCGTCGGACAGACGACTGCCACACCCGGCGGCACGCTCCACCCTTCTCACCGGCCCCCGTGGGAGCGGCGCCCCGCCGCGATGCGGCGCATGCACACGCAGCCTCTCCGGCTCCAGACACGGATCGCGGCGAGGGCGCC
>JBEQBZ010000030.1:0-41415 GCA_041639545.1 Methyloversatilis sp.
TGACGGCCCTCGCGCTAACGCCGGCCGGTCGGCCGGCGTTCCACTCTCCCCGCCCGTGGGCGGTCAGAGAGGGGCGGAGAGATCAACGCGGCAGAGTGGTCGAACCCATGAGGAACTGATCCACCTCACGAGCACACTGACGCCCCTCTCTGATCGCCCACACCACCAGCGACTGACCACGGCGCATGTCGCCGGCGGCGAACACCTTGGCGACGTTGGTGGCATAGCAGCCTTCACCGTCAGTGGTGGCCTTGGCGTTGCCGCGGCCGTCCTTCTCGACGCCGAAGCTGTCGATGATGCTGGCGGCCGGGCTGACGAAGCCCATGGCGAGCAGCACGAGGTCGGCCTTGAGCAGCTGCTCCGAGCCGGCCACTTCCTGCATGCGGCCATCCTTCCACTCGACGCGCACGGTCTTCACCTGGGTGACCTTGCCGTTCTCGCCGATGAATTCCTTGGTGGCGATCGCCCAGTCACGCTCGCAGCCTTCTTCGTGGCTGGACGAGGTGCGCAGCTTGATCGGCCAGTACGGCCACACCAGCGGCTTGTTCTCGGCTTCCGGCGGCTGCGGCATCAGTTCGAACTGGATGACGCCCGCGGCGCCGTGGCGGTTCGACGTACCGACACAGTCGGAACCGGTGTCACCACCGCCGATCACGACCACATGCTTGCCGGTGGCCATGATCTGACCCGGCACGGTGTCGCCGGCGACCACGCGGTTCTGCTGCGGCAGGAAATCCATCGCGAAATGCACGCCAGCCAGTTCGCGGCCCGGCACCGGCAGGTCGCGCGGCTGTTCCGCGCCACCGGCCAGAACGACCGCGTCGAACTCGGCCTTCAGCTGTTCAGGGCTGATGACGGTGGCGGCGTCGCTGTGCACCGGCGAACCTTCCGGCAGCGCACCAACCAGCACACCGGTGCGGAAGGTGACGCCTTCGGCCTGCATCTGCTCGACGCGGCGGTCGATGTGCGACTTTTCCATCTTGAAGTCGGGGATGCCGTAGCGCAGCAGACCACCGACACGGCTGTTCTTTTCGAACACGGTCACGTCGTGACCGGCGCGCGCCAGCTGCTGGGCGGCGGCCATGCCGGCCGGGCCGGAGCCGATGACGGCGACCTTCTTGCCGGTCTTCTTCGCCGGCGGCTGCGGCACGACCCAGCCGTTTTCCCAGGCCTTGTCGATGATGGCGTGCTCGATCGACTTGATGCCCACTGCGTCGCTGTTGATGTTCAGCGTACAGGCGGCTTCACACGGCGCCGGACAGATGCGGCCGGTGAATTCCGGGAAGTTGTTGGTCGAGTGCAGCACATCGATCGCCTGCTTCCAGTCCTGGCGGAAAACCAGGTCGTTGAAGTCGGGAATGATGTTGTTGACCGGGCAGCCGTTGTTGCAGAACGGAATGCCGCAGTCCATGCAGCGCGCGCCCTGCACCTTCGCTTCTTCGTCGCTCAGGTGCAGCACGAACTCCTTGTAGTTGCGGACGCGCTCGGCGACCGGCAGCGACGCCTCGGACAGGCGCTGGAACTCAAGAAAACCGGTGGACTTTCCCATTTCGAATCGTTTCCTGTTACTTGGCCATCGCTGCGGCCGGCGCATCCGCCTTGGCAGCCATTTCGCGCAGCGCGCGGCGGTACTCGGTCGGCATCACCTTGACGAACTTGCCGCGGGCGTTGGCCCAGTCGGCAAGGATGTCGGCGGCGCGCTTCGAGCCGCTGAAGGCGGCGTGGCGCGCGATCAGGCGACGCAGGATGGCGTCGTCGCTCATCGTGAGGTGGTTGATCGCCACTTCGCCGATCACGTCGTCGTCCGCATCGTTGGCGAGGTCGCCGCTGAGGGTGTCCAGTTCGACCATGGACATGTTGCAGCGCTTGCCGAAGCTGCCGTCCTCGTCATAGACGTAGGCCACGCCACCCGACATGCCGGCGGCGAAGTTGCGGCCGGTCTGGCCGAGCACGACCACGGTACCGCCGGTCATGTATTCGCAGCCGTGATCGCCGGTGCCTTCGACCACCGCGATGGCGCCCGAATTGCGCACCGCGAAGCGCTCGCCAGCCACGCCACGGAAGTAGCACTCACCTTCGGTCGCGCCGTACATGACGGTGTTGCCGACGATGATGTTCTTCTCGGAGGCGCCGCGGAAAGCGTCCGACGGCTTGATCACGATGCGGCCGCCGGACAGGCCCTTGGCGACGTAGTCGTTACCCTGACCGGTCAGTTCCAGCGTGATGCCGCGAGCCAGGAAGGCGCCGAAGCTCTGGCCGGCGGTACCCGCCAGCTTCACCATGATGGTGTTGTCCGGCAGGCCCTTGTGGCCGTAGCGGCGGGCGACTTCGTGCGACAGCATGGTGCCCGCGGTGCGGTTCACATTGCTGACCGGCGACTCGACGACCACCGGCTTGCCGGTTTCCAGCGCATCCTTGGCCTTGGCGATCAGGCTGTGGTCGAGCGCGCGCTCGATGCCGTGGTCCTGGGTTTCGCTGTGCACGCGCGACACGTCGGCCGGAACCGGCGGCATGTAGAAGATGCGCGAGAAGTCGAGGCCGCTCGCCTTCCAGTGTTCGATGCCGGCGCGCATGTCGAGCAGGTCGGAACGGCCGACCAGATCGTCGAACCGGCGGATGCCCATCGAGGCCATCAGCTCGCGCACTTCTTCGGCGACGAAGAAGAAGTAATTGACCACGTGCTCCGGCTGGCCGGAGAACTTCTTGCGCAGCACCGGATCCTGAGTCGCCACGCCCACCGGGCAGGTGTTCAGATGGCACTTGCGCATCATGATGCAGCCCTCGACCACCAGCGGTGCGGTGGCGAAGCCGAATTCGTCTGCGCCGAGCAGCGCGCCGATCATCACGTCGCGGCCGGTTTTCATCTGGCCGTCGGCCTGCACGCGGATGCGGCCGCGCAGGCGGTTCAGCACCAGGGTCTGCTGGGTTTCGGCCAGGCCGAGTTCCCACGGCGTACCGCAATGCTTGATCGACGAGATCGGGCTGGCACCGGTGCCGCCGTCATGGCCGGCGATCACCAGGTGGTCGGCCTTGGCCTTGGACACACCGGCCGCCACGGTGCCGACGCCGACTTCGGACACCAGCTTCACCGAGATCGACGCGGTCGGGTTGGAGTTCTTCAGATCGTGGATGAGCTGGGCCAGATCCTCGATCGAGTAGATGTCGTGGTGCGGCGGCGGCGAGATCAGACCGACGCCCGGCACCGAGTGGCGCAGGAAGCCGATGTATTCCGACACCTTGTGGCCGGGCAGCTGACCGCCTTCACCGGGCTTGGCGCCCTGGGCCATCTTGATCTGGATCTGGTCGGAGTTCGCCAGGTATTCGGCGGTGACGCCGAAACGGCCGGACGCGACCTGCTTGATCTTGGAGCGCAGCGAATCACCCTTCTTCAGCGGCAGCGCGACTTCGACGCGCGACGAGCCGATGAGCTTGTCGAGCGTGGTGTCTTCGGTGACCGGCTTGAAGCGGATCGGATCTTCGCCACCTTCGCCGGTGTTCGACTTGCCGCCGATGCGGTTCATCGCGATCGCGAGCGTGGTGTGCGCTTCGGTCGAGATCGAGCCAAGCGACATGGCGCCGGTGGCGAAACGCTTGACGATGTCGCTCGCGGACTCGACTTCATCCAGCGCGACCGGCGGGCCGGCCGGCTTGATGTCGAACAGGCCGCGCAGCGTCATGTGCCGGCGGGTCTGGTCGTTGATGATGCGCGCGTATTCCTTGTACGTGTCGTACTTGTTCGCGCGGGTCGCGTGCTGCAGCTTGGCGATCGCGTCCGGCGTCCACATGTGCTCTTCGCCGCGGATGCGGAAGGCGTATTCGCCGCCCGCTTCCAGCGCGTTGGCCAGCACCGGGTCGCTGCCGAAGGCCTGACCGTGGGTGCGCAGCGACTCTTCGGCGACCTCGACCAGGCCGATGCCCTCGACCTGGGTGGCGGTGCCGGTGAAGTAGCGGGTGACGAAGGCCGAATTCAGGCCGATCGCTTCAAAGATCTGCGCGCCGCTGTACGACTGGTAGGTCGAAATGCCCATCTTGGACATGACCTTGTTCAGGCCCTTGCCCACCGCCTTGATGAAGCGCTTGGACGCGTCCTTGGTCGACAGGCCGGACGGCAGCTCATTCGAGATTTCGGCGATGGTGTCGAACGCCAGCCACGGACAGATCGCTTCAGCGCCATAACCGGCGAGCAGCGCAAAGTGGTGGGTTTCACGGGCCGAACCGGTGTCGACCACCAGGCCGGTCAGCGTGCGCAGGCCCTTGCGCACCAGGTGGTGGTGCACCGAGGAGGTGGCCAGCAGTGCCGGAATGGCAACGCGCTCACGCGACACCGCGCGATCGGACAGGATGACGATGTTGTAGCCATCGCCCACCGACTTCTCGGCAGCTTCCTGCAGGCGCTTGATGTGGCCTTCGATCGAGGCGGCGCCATCGGTGGCCGGATAGGTGATGTCCAGCACCAGCGAACGGAACTTGCCGCCGGTCAGGCGCTCGATGTCGCGCAGACGCAGCACGTCCTCGTTGGTGAGCACCGGCTGGGTGACTTCCAGGCGCGGGGTCAGGCCGTCTTCGTTGTCGGCCACGCCCATCAGGTTGGGGCGCGGGCCGATGAAGGACGCCAGCGACATCACGATCTCTTCGCGGATCGGGTCGATCGGCGGGTTCGTGACCTGGGCGAACAGCTGCTTGAAGTAGGCGTACAGCGGCTTGTTCTTGTCCGACAGCACCGGCAGCGGGCTGTCATTGCCCATGGAGCCGATGGCTTCTTCGCCGCCGGCGGCCATCGGCGCCAGGATGAACTTGATGTCTTCCTGGGTGTAACCGAAGGCCTGCTGGGTATCGAGCAGCGATTCGGCACGCTCGCTGGCGTACTTGATGTCTTCCAGTTCGGTCAGGAAGAAGCGCGAATCCTTGATCCAGGTGTCGTACGGATATTCGGTCGACAGTTCGTGCTTGAGCGCGCCGTCTTCGACGATCGCGCCCTTTTCCAGGTCGATCATGAACATCTTGCCCGGCTGCAGACGCCACTTCTGGACGATGCGGTCGTCCGGAATCGGCAGCACGCCCATTTCCGAGGCCATCACGACGGTGTCGTCGTCGGTGACCAGGAAGCGGGCCGGACGCAGGCCGTTGCGGTCCAGCGTGGCGCCGATCTGGCGGCCGTCGGTGAAGGCCACCGCGGCCGGGCCGTCCCACGGCTCCATGATGGCGGCGTGGAATTCGTAGAACGCGCGGCGTTCTTCGTCCATCAGCGGATTGCCGGCCCAGGCTTCGGGGATGAGCATCATCATGGCGTGGGCCAGCGAGTAGCCGCCCATCACCAGCAGTTCGAGCGCGTTGTCGAACGAGGCCGAATCGGAACCGCCTTCGACGATGAGCGGCCACAGCTTGTCGAGATCGTCGCCCAGCGCAGCCGACTTCATCGACTTCTGGCGCGCCTTCATCCAGTTGATGTTGCCGCGCACGGTGTTGATTTCACCGTTGTGGGCAATCATGCGGAAAGGGTGGGCCAGATCCCAGGTCGGGAAGGTGTTGGTCGAGAAGCGCTGGTGAACCAGCGCCAGCGCGGACGCGGCGCGCGCATCGCCCAGATCGGAGAAGTATTCGCCGACCTGATGGGCCAGCAGCATGCCCTTGTAGACGATGGTGCGCGAGGACAGCGACGGCAGGTAGAACTGCTTCACGTCGGCCAGCTTGAGCGCGCGCACTGCGTGCTCGACACGCTTGCGCACGACGAACAGCTTGCGTTCGAAGGCGGTCTGGTCGGCCACCGCGTCCGGGCGGGAAATGAATACCTGGCGCATCTGCGGCTCGATCGCGCGCGCAGCTTCGGCCAGGATGCTGCTGTCGCGCGGAACGTCGCGCCAGCCGAGGAAGTTCAGGCCTTCTTCGTGAATGATGCGGGCCACCACCGATTCACAGGCGGCGCGGCCATTCGACGACTGCGGCAGGAACACCATGCCACAGGCGTAGTCGCCGGCTGCCGGCAGCGTGATGCCGATCTTCGCGGCTTCATCGCGCAGCAGGGCGTCCGGCATCTGCAGAAGGATGCCCGCGCCGTCGCCGAGCAGCGGGTCATAGCCGGTTGCGCCGCGGTGGTCGAGGTTCTTCAGGATCTGCAGACCCTGTTCGATGATGTCGTGCGATTTGCGATTCTTGATGTTCGCAACGAAACCCACACCACATGCATCGCGCTCGTTTTCGGGGTCGTACAGACCCTGAGTATGGGGAAGACCCATTGCATTCGTCCTCGGAACTCGTTTGCCAACCGCGAGCGGCATTGCTCTGATCGCTCGCCACTGCGGGAAATCACACCGCCGCATCCGTGAAAAAGCCGGCTTCCGCAGTCGTCTCCGTCATCGGAGGGTCAGCGGGCACCGGCTCGGGGACCCTGCAGGCTCGTCGTCGAGTCCGGCTCAGGCACTTTTGGGGTGGACGGCGGAGTATAAAACCTTGATCCGCTGCATACAACACCCGTGCGGCAGCGCGTCAACACCGACCGCCAGAGCGGCTCAGATCTCGCCGACCGCGAACAGCCGCCGGTGCTCCCTCATCGCGTAGCGGTCGGTCATGCCGGCGATGTAGTCGGCGATCGCGCGCGGCTTATCGTCGCGGGCCATCTGCTGGTACTGGGGCGGCAGCAGGCGCGGATCGTCCATGAAGACGGCGAACAGTTCGACGATGATGCGACGCGCCTTGGCGGTCATGCGCAGCACCTGATAGTGACGGTACAGGTTGTCGCGCAGAAAACGCTTGAGCTCGAGCTGTTCGGCTTTCATCGCCTCGCTGTAGGCCACCAGCACCGGGGCGGCGCGCACATCGTCGACGGTGACGGGCGCAACCGCGTCGATGCGACCGGAGGTTTCACGCACCAGATCAAGCACTTGAGCGTTGATCATGCGCCGTATCGTTTCGTGGATCAGGCGACGACCGGCAATGCTGGGGTAGAGCGCCTGCACTTCGCGGCGGAAACGCGCGAACACCGGCACCTCCTCCAGCTGTTCAAGGGTGATCAGGCCGGAGCGCAGGCCGTCATCGACATCGTGGTTGTTGTAGGCGATTTCGTCGGCCAGATTGCAGATCTGGGCCTCGATGGAGGGCTGGGTGCGATTCAGGAAACGCTCGCCCAGTTCGCCCAGTTCGCGCGCCCTGGCGGGCGAACAGTGTTTCAGGATGCCTTCGCGGGTTTCGAACGTGAGGTTGAGACCGTCGAAGGCGCCGTAGCGCTCTTCCAGCAGGTCCACCGTACGCAGGCTCTGCAGGTTGTGCTCGAAACCGCCGTAGTCGCGCATGCATTCGTTCAGCGCGTCCTGCCCGGCGTGGCCGAAAGGCGTGTGCCCGAGGTCATGGGCGATCGACACCGCTTCGGCCAGATCCTCGTTCACGTTCAGCGCACGGGCGATCGAACGGGCGATCTGCGCAACCTCGATGCTGTGGGTGAGCCGGGTGCGGAACAGGTCGCCTTCGTGATTCACGAATACCTGGGTCTTGTACTCCAGCCGGCGAAAGGCGGTGCTGTGCACGATGCGGTCGCGGTCGCGCTGAAACTGACTGCGCCCGTGCGGCGAATCTTCCGCGTGGCGCCGGCCGCGCGAATTGGCGTCGCAGGCGGCGTAGGACGCGAGTTCAGGCATCGCCGCAGCAGTGCTCGATGGAAGCGGCGATGTCCAAGGCAGGCGCATCACCGAATATCGTGGCTTCGCCGATACGCTTGAGCAGCACCAGTCTGAGCTTGCCCGCCTCGACCTTCTTGTCGTGCGACATCAGTTCGAGATAGCGCTCCACACCCATCTTCGGTCCGCGCAACGCCAGACCGGCGGCTTCATGGATGCGACGGATGCGGGCCACGTCGTCGTCGTTCAGCCAGCCGAGCCGACGCGACAGTTCGGCGGCCATCAGCGTACCGGCCGCAACTGCCTCGCCGTGCAGCCACTCGCCGTAGCCCAGCCCGGTTTCGATCGCGTGACCGAATGTGTGACCCAGATTGAGATGGGCGCGCACGCCGGCCTCGGTTTCGTCTTCGATCACCACTTCGGCCTTGTTGCGGCAGGAGCGTTCGATGGCAAAGGCCAGCGCCTCGGTGTCGCGCGCCAGCAGGCGCGGCATGTTGATTTCCAGCCAGTCGAAGAACTCGCGGTCGCGGATCAGGCCGTACTTGATCACTTCGGCCAGCCCGGCCTTCAGTTCGCGGTCGGGCAGCGTGTCCAGCGTGTCGATGTCGGCCAGCACCACCTTCGGCTGGTAGAAGGCACCGATCATGTTCTTGCCCAGCGGGTGATTGATCGCGGTCTTGCCGCCGACCGACGAATCGACCTGGGACAGCAGCGTGGTCGGCACCTGGATGAAAGGCACGCCACGCTGATAGGTCGCTGCGGCAAAGCCGACCATGTCGCCGATCACCCCGCCGCCGAGCGCGATCAGCGTGGTCGAGCGCTCGACCCGGGCGCTCAGCAGCGCGTCGAAAATGAGATTCAGCGTGGGCCAGTCCTTGTGCACCTCGCCGTCCGGCAGCACCACCAGTTGGTGCGCGACGCCGGCCGAATCGAGCGCAGACCGCACCCGTTCCGCATAAAGCGGCGCCACCACCTCGTTGCTGATGACCACCGCACGCTTGCGCTTAAGCACCGCGGCGAACAGATCGCCACGATCGATCAGGCCGCGGCCGATGTGAATGTCGTAGGCACGCTCGTCGAGCGCCACGTTCAGGCTGCGCATCGGTTCAGATATTCCCGTTCAAGTTTTCGCACGATGGACAGCGGACTGCCCTGGCCGCTTTCGGCGATGTAATCGGCGACCTCACGGTACAGAGGGTCGCGCAGGCCATGAAGTTCGCGCACCCGCGCACGCGGATCGTCAACCTGCAGCAGCGGCCGGTTACGGTCGCCACGCGTGCGCGCCCACAGCACGTCAGGCGGCACATCGAGATAGACCACCCAGCCGCCGGCCTTCAGATGAGTCCGACTGACCGGATCCAGTACCGCGCCACCTCCGGTGGCCAGCACCAGCCCGGATTCCTGCGCAAGTGCCTCGATGGTGGACGCTTCGCGCCGGCGAAAGCCCGCCTCGCCCTCGATCTCGAAAATGGTCGGGATGCTCACACCGGTGCGCGCTTCGATTTCGTGATCGCAATCGACGAAACGCTTGCGCAGCCGGCGGGCGAGCTGTCGCCCCACGGTCGTCTTGCCGGCACCCATCATGCCGACCAGGAAAATGTTGTCGCTGTGTTCCACCGGCCGGATTCTAGCAGTGCAAAAACAAAGCGGCCCCGTTGCCGGGGCCGCTTCGATGGATGATTGCCGGTGTCAGCGCAGCGTGAGGTTGTCGCTGACGATGCGCGGCGTGACGAAAATGAGCAGTTCTGCGCGGTTGTCGCGGGTTTCCGTGTTGCGGAACAGGAAGCCGACATAGGGCAGATCACCGAGGAAGGGCACACGGGTCTGGGTGCGACGCTCTTCCTGGGTGTAGATGCCGCCGATCACCACAGTGCCCCCGTTCTCGACCAGCACGTCGGTCTTGACGTGCTTGGTGTCGATGGCCACACCGGCGCCGGTCGCCAGCTGGGTGTTCGGGGTGTCCTTGTTCACATCCAGCGCCATCTGCACACGGCCGTCAGGCGTGATCTGCGGCTTCACCTTCAGCGCGAGGTTGGCCTTGCGGAAGGAAATGCTGGTGGCGCCTGAGCTGGTGGCCTGCTGGTAAGGAATTTCCACCCCCTGCTCGATCAGCGCTTCGTTCTGGTCGGAGGTCATGACGCGCGGGCTGGATATCACCTTGCCCTTGCCGTCCTGCTCCAGTGCCGACAGCTCGAGGTTCAGGAAGCGGGTGGCGGCCGAATTGAACAGCACGAAGGACAGCTGACCCGGCGTACGACCGCTGATGTTGGACGCGCGCAGATTGGTGCCCATGGTGTCGGTCAGGAAGTTGGGCGTGGTCTGCACCTGACCGGTATTGAAACCGGTATCCGCGACCGAACCACCGATATTCAGACCCGCGCTGCCCAGCCGCGTTGAACCTGTCTGCGTCTGGTTGATGCCGATGCGCGCACCGAGGTTCTTCGCGAAGTCCTCGTTCGCCTCGACGATGCGCGCCTCGATCAGCACCTGGCGGGTCGGAATGTCGAGCTCGTTCAGGATGCGACGGATGTCCTCAAGCCGGCCCGCGATGTCGGTCACGATGAGCTTGTTGGTACGGGTGTCCATCACGATGGAACCGCGCTTGGACAGGAAGCGCTTGTCCTTGTCGTCCGAGATCGCCTTGTAGAGAACGTCGGCCTTGTGATAGTTCAGCTGGAAGGTTTCGGTGCGCAGCGGCTCCAGCTCGCTCACCTGCTGCTGGCTTTCCAGTGCCAGCTTTTCCTTGGCGGACAGCTCGTCGCGCGGCGCAATCCAGATCACGTTGCCGGTCTTGCGCTTGTCCAGACCCTTGGCATCGAGAATGATGTCCAGCGCCTGATCCCAGGGCACGTCCTTGAGACGCAGCGTGAGCGAGCCGCCTACCGTGTCCGAGGTGATGATGTTGTTGTCGGTGAAGTCGGCAATCACCTGCAGCACCGAACGCACATCGATGTTCTGGAAGTTCAGCGACAGCTTCTCGCCCTGGTAGCCCGGCTTGCTGCCCTGTACCAGCTTGTTCGGATCCTCGACCAGACGCTTCACTTCGAGAATGAACTGGTTTTCGCTCTGGTAGGCGTTGTGTTCCCACAGTCCGTTAGGCGTGACGGTCAGGCGGGTGTTGGCACCGGAACGCACCACTTCCATCTGGGTCACCGGCGTGCCGAAGTCGGTCACGTCGTAGCGCTTGATGAATTCCTCGGCCACCGAGGCGCGGAGAAAATCGACCACCAGCTTGGTCCCCTGCTGGCGAATGTCGATGCCGGTGTTCGGATCGGACAGTTCGACCACAACACGACCTTCGCCGTCCTTGCCGCGACGGAAGCCCACGTTGCGCAGGCTCTGCACCGCTTCGGTGGTCACCGGCTCGGCAAAGCGTGCGCTTTTTTCAGACTGGGCGACGGTCTCCGCATTGGACGGCGTAGCAAGACTGATGTAGAGATCGCGGCCTGACAGGCGGGTGTTGAAGGACGACAGCTTGTTGAGGTTGAGCACCAGACGGGTGCGGTCACCCACCTCAACCACGTTGTAGCTGCGCAGGTGCGCCTCATTGACCAGCTGCGACGAACGCCCCAGTCCGTTGCTGGTGCCGGGGAAGTCGAATGCGACACGCGCCGGAGCGGCTACGCTGAAGTTGGCGGGCACCGCCTTCAGTTCCGATGCGGTGGTGACCTTGACCAGCACCTCCCCACCCTGCTGGGACACCAGTACCGATTCGATGCTGTTGGGCTGTGCCTGCGCCAGCGCGGCGGGCGCCAGTCCGGCTGCCATCACGCACAGCGCGGCGACGAGTTTGCGGACGAAATTCATTTCCTTGCCTCCTGCTCCTGCAACTGGAGCGTACCGGTACGTTCGACCCATTCGCCGTCCGCGTCCTGAACGATTTCCTTCAACGTGATGCCATCACCGGTGATGCCTGTGATGACACCGAAGTTCTGCCCGAGGTAGTTGCCGACGCGCACCCGGTGCAGCGTGGAGTCCGCCCGGACCAGGGCATACATGGCCTTGCCTTGTTCGAGCACGCCAACCATGGCCAGCGTGTCGAGCGGGTACTGCTCCAGCGGTTCCTTGCGACGATCGAGGTCGGGTGCAAGACCACTGCCTGCGCCAGCCCCCTTCTTGCGCTCGGGTTCGATCTTCTGGGCACTGAACGGATCAATCAGCGCACCCGCTTCATACGAAACGATGACCGAGGGCTTGATCTCGGGCAGCGGCTTCACCTGTCCCTTCAGGCCCTGCGTGCTTTCATCCATCCAGGCACGCAGATCGCCATGGTCCTCGGAGTCGCAACCGGCGAGCGCACCGCAAAGCGACGCGAGCAACAGGACGCGCTTCATTTCTTCGCTCCCTTCGCCCGCTCGGCCTTGTCGCGCTTGATGCGCGCGATCTCCTCGTCATCGAGGTAGCGGTAGGTGGTCGCCACCGCGTCCATCTTCAGACCATCCTTGCCCGCATCCACCGTCATCGATCCCAGTGTCACGATGCGCGACAGCTTGGCCACATCGCCCGCGAAATTGCCCAGATCGTGGTAACTGCCGATCACCCGTATGGTGATCGGCATCTCGGCGTAGAAATCCTTGACCGCTTCCGCGCCCGGTTTCCATATCTCGAACTGAAGACCCCGACTCAGACCGGCCTGACTGATATCCACCAGCAGCGACTCCATTTCCGCCCTGTTGGGCAGTTGCTTGAGCAGCGCACCGAAAGACTTGTCGATGTCGGCAAGCTGCTGCTGGTACTGCTCAAGATTGACCGCCTGCTGCTTCTTGTTCAGCCACTCGTCCTTCAGGGTGTTCTCTTCGAGGCGCTTCTGTTCCAGTTCGACCCGCTGCGGATCCCACATGAACCACCAGCCAGCCACCAGCGTCGCGACAAACAGCCCCACCAGTACGGCAACCTTGGGCGCCACCGCCCAGTTGCCGACATCCTTCGGATCGAGGTTCCGGAAATCATCAGCGATCCGCGAAAAATCGATCTGCGGCATCTGGATCTGCTTCATGTCTTCTGCCCCTTGGCGGCGGCGTCATCGGCTGCACGGGTGATGAACAGATCGAGGCTGAATTCGCTCATCCGCCGCTTGTCCACCGTGGCGCCCTTGATCTCGATCAGCGTCGGCCGCTCAAGCAAGGGCGACGATTCAAGATTCCGCATCAGACTGGACACCCGGGCATTCGACTGGGCGTAACCCACCAGATTGATCTTGTTGCCCTGCTGCGAGACTTTCTTGATGAAGACGCCCTCAGGCACGTTCTTGGCCAGTTCGTTGAACAGGCCGACCGCCTCCGAACGATTGCCCTGCAACGACTCGATCACGCGCTTGCGCTGCAGCAAGGCATCGGTCTGCTCGCGCAGCCGCTTGATTTCGTCGATCGACTTGTCCAACGCGGCGATCTCGGTCTTCAGAAAGGCGTTTTTCTCTTCCTGGGCGGACACATAGCCACCGATGATGCCATTGACCAGCACCACGATGAGCCCGCCCAGCACCAGGGTCAGGCCGGACAGCGCGTAGAACTGCTGGCGCCGCGCCTTGCGCTTCTCCTCCCGGTGCGGAAGAAGGTTGATGCGTATCATGCGTCGAACCTCCTGAGCGCCAGGCCGCAGGCCACCAGCAGCGACGGTGCGTCCTGACTGAGCCGCTTGGCGGTCACCGCCTGGGACAGCTGCATGTCGACGAAGGGGTTGGCAACCCGGGTTTCGACCTGGGTGCGATTGGCCACGACTTCATCGAGCCCCGGAATGATGGAACATCCACCGGCCAGCACGATGTGGTCGACGCTGTTGTACTGGGTAGAGGTGAAAAAGAACTGCAGGGCGCGCGACACTTCCAGCGCCAGATTGTCCATGAAGGGCTTGAGCAGGTCGTTCTCGTAGTTTTCCGGCAGCGTGTTGGTGCGCTTGGCCGCTTCCGCCTCTTCCGGTGTCATGCCGTAGTTGCGCATGATGTCCTGCGTGAGCTGATAGCCGCCGAAAGCCTGTTCTCGCGAATACACCGGCTGGTCGTTGCGCAGAATGATCACGTTCATCACGTTGGCGCCGACATCGACCAGCACGATGTTCGAGTCCTTGCCACCCTCGGGCAACTGCTTCTCGACCAGTTCGAAGGCCGCCTGCGCCGCATAGGACTCGACATCCACCACCACCGCGCGCAGTCCTGCGGCTTCAGCCACTGCCACGCGGTCTTCCACCTTTTCCTTGCGCGAGGCGGCGATCAACACCTCGACTTCATCCGGATTGCCGGGCGCCGGCCCGACCACCTGGAAGTCGAGATTCACCTCATCAAGCTGGAAAGGAATGTACTGATTGGCTTCCGACTCGACCAGCACTTCGAGCTCCTGCTCGCGCTGGTTGGCCGGAACGATGATCTTCTTGGTAATGACGGCCGCAGCCGGCAGCGCGAGCGCGACGTTGCGCGTCGAACTGCCCATGCGCTTCCAGGCCCGGCGAACCGCGTCCGCCACATCCTCAAGCTTGGCGATGTTGCCGTCCACGACGGAATCGCGCGGCAGGTTCTCGATCGCGTAGCGCTCTATGCGGTACTCGCCTTTCGCTGTCCGGGACAGCTCGACCAGCTTGACCGCCGAGGACGACACGTCGAGCCCCATAAGGGGACGCGCTCCTGGGTTGAATATCGACAGGTCGAAAGCCAAGCTTTTTCCTTTAAAGACAGTGGATTAGGCCCAATACTGACAAATTACATTAAGATGCTAGCAGCAAGGTATCGACAAGTAAACAGATTTTGGGTAAGCGTAACGAGAAGCTTCGCACGGTGCCCCGGCTATAATTTGCCCTTCCAACCCGCTCCGGACACCCCTCCTCTTGCCTTCAAAAATCCGCTGGTTCGTCTATCCGCTGGCCGCGTTTGCAGGCCTGGCCGCGATCGGCGCAGCGCTGGCGCTCATCGTCGTGCTGCTCGCCTACCCCCAGCTGCCCTCGCTGGACATCCTGACCGACTACCGCCCCAAGATCCCGCTCCGCGTGTTCAGCGACGACGGCCATCTGATCGGCGAATTCGGCGAGGAAAGACGCTCGGTCGTCCCGATCGAACAGGTTCCCGAAGCCCTCAAGCACGCCATCATCTCCGCCGAGGACGAGCGCTTCTACCAGCACTCCGGCATCGACTACATGGGCATCGCCCGCGCCGCGATCAGCAACCTCACCAGCAGCGGACGCAGCCAGGGCGCCAGCACCATCACCATGCAGGTCGCGCGCAACTTCTTTCTGTCGAGCGAACGGACTTTGCGACGGAAAGTGTATGAAGCGCTGATGGCATTCAAAATCGAGAACAGCCTGACAAAAGACCAGATACTCCAGCTCTACATCAACCAGATCTATCTCGGCCAGCGCGCCTACGGCTTCGCCGCCGCATCCAGAGCCTATTTCGGCAAGAATCTGAAGGACATTAGCGTCGCCGAAGCGGCGATGCTTGCCGGGCTGCCCAAGGCGCCCTCCAAGTACAACCCGGTGGTGAACCCCAAGCGTGCCGCGCTGCGTCAGGCCTATGTGCTGCGGCGCATGACCGAACTGGGCTACATCGACGAAGCCACCCGCAAGGCCGCAGTGGATCAGCCGCTGGCGGTCAAGCGAGACAGCAGTCCGATCGCGGCCGGTCACCAGCCGGCTGACTTTGTCGCCGAAATGGCCCGCCAGATGGCCGTCGAGCGCTTCGGCGATACCGCCTATTCGCTTGGCCTGCGGGTGGTCACCACGATACGGCGCGACGACCAGGACGCCGCCATCCAGGCGGTGCGGCGCGGCGTGTTCGACTACGACCGTCGCCACGGCTACCGCGGGGCCGAGAGCTTCGTCGATATGAAAGACGTGAGCAGTGACGACGACGAGGTGCTGGACGATCTGCTGCAGGACGTGCCGGATGCCGCCGGCCTGCACGCCGCGGTCGTGCTGGCCGCCAGCCCGACCGCACTCAAGGTGTACAAGCGCGGCGGCGAGGTGATTGCGCTGAATGGCGACGCCATCAAGTTCGCGAAGGCGATGCTGGACGACAAGGCACCGGCCGCACGCCGGCTGCGCCGCGGCGCGGTGGTGCGGGTGATGCCGGATGCGAAGCTGGGCTGGACCCTGGCCCAGATGCCGGAAGTGGAAGCAGCCCTGATCTCGATCGACAGTCAGGACGGCGCGGTGCGCGCGCTGGTCGGCGGCTTTGACTTCAACCGCAACAAGTTCAACCACGTCACCCAGGGCTGGCGACAGCCCGGCTCCAGCTTCAAGCCCTTCATCTATTCCGCTGCGCTTGAGAAAGGCTACGGCCCGGCCACGGTGGAGGAGGACACGCCGCTGGTGGTGTCGGCCGGTGAAACCGGCAGCCAGAGCTGGCAGCCCAAGAACTACGACGGCAAGTACGACGGCCCGATCTCGCTGCGCACCGCACTGGCGAAGTCGAAGAACATGGTGTCCATCCGGATGCTGCGCTCGATCGGTACCCGCTACGCGCAGGACTACGTCACCCGCTTCGGCTTCGACGCGGCACGCCACCCTCCCTACCTGACGATGGCGCTCGGCGCCGGCTCGGTCACGCCGTGGCAGATGGCGTCAGCCTACGCCGTGTTCGCCAACGGCGGATTCCGGGTCGAGCCCTATGTGGTCAGGGAAATCACCGACAGCGAAGGCCGGGTGCTCGCCCGCTTCACGCCGCGCGCCGCCGGTGATGACTCGTTGCGCGTGATCGACGCCCGCAACGCCTATCTGATGGATTCGATGATGCAGGACGTGGTGCGCCGCGGCACCGCCACCCGTGCGCTCACGCTCAAGCGCGGCGATCTGGCGGGCAAGACCGGCACCACCAACGACTACATCGACGCCTGGTTCTGCGGCTATCAGCCTTCTCTGGTGGCCATTGCCTGGATAGGTTTCGACACGCCGCGCTCGCTCGGCCGCGGCGAAACCGGCGGCTCGGCGGCGCTGCCGATGTGGGTGGAGTACATGCGGCACGCGCTGAAGGACGTTCCGGAAGCGCAGCAAGCCGTGCCGGATGGCCTGATCAGCATTGACGCCGGCACCGACAGCAAGGGCAATCCGCGCAGCGACCTGATGTACCAGGAACATCTGCCTGCGGCACCGACCTCGCTGCCCGACGAGCCGGAAGGCCCGGCCTCGGAAGGCGAACTTCAGCCAGCGCCGCCACCGGCCGGCCAGCGTTCGCCGACCGGCCACATCGTTCCGAGCGAATCGCGCCTGCCGCAACCGGACACGCTCAGTCGCGCAGTTTCACCGGCGCGCCAGCCTGCTGGCTGAGCAGTTCTTCCAGTGCGAGCATCAGTTCCCGGCCGTCACGCGTGCCCACCCAGCGGTCGCCGTCGGCCCGGAAATGGAAACCGCCGGAGCGCGCCGCCACCCAGATTTCCTGCGCGACGCCGTGGCGGTTGATCACCATCTTGGAGCCGTCTTCGAACTCCAGTTCCAGTACGCCACCGGCCTGCAGTTCGTAATCGATGTCGGCACCGCTGGCCTCGATCGCACTTTCGATCGCAGCCAGCGTCGCATCGGCCAATTTGTTAAATTCGCTCTCGTTCATGTTCCGGCCATCCACCATGTTTTCCAGTCCTCTCGTGCGGCTCGCCGCACTGACCCTGGTGCTCGCGGGTTGCGGCACCAAGGGGCCGCTGACCCTGCCGCCCAAGCCGGGCAGCCAGCATGCAGCCGCCACGCCGTCGCCCTCACCTGCGTCCCAGGATACTAACAAGGCCGTCAAGCAATGAAGCATTTCGAATACCGCGACGGCGCGCTGTACGCCGAAGGCGTTGCGCTGGAGCGCATCGCTGCCGAGCACGGCACGCCCACTTTCGTATATAGCCGCGCGGCGCTGACCGAGGCGCACGCCGCCTACGCCGAGGCACTGGCCGGCCGCGACGCCATGCTGTGCTACGCGGTGAAATCGAATTCCAACCTGGCGATCATGAACGTGTTCGCGCGGCTGGGCACCGGTTTCGACATCGTGTCCGGCGGCGAACTGGCGCGCGTGATCGCCGCCGGCGGCGATCCGGGCAAGGTGGTGTTCTCCGGCGTCGGCAAGACGCGCGACGAAATGCGCGCCGCGCTGAGCCACGGCATCTACTGTTTCAACGTCGAATCCGAAGCCGAACTGCACCGCCTGGCCGAAGTGGCGGCCAGCCTGGGCAAGCGCGCACCGATCGCGCTGCGGGTGAATCCGGACGTCGATCCGAAAACCCATCCCTACATTTCCACTGGCCTGAAGTGCAACAAGTTCGGCGTGCCGATCGCCGACGCGCACCGCATCTATCTGGAGGCCGCGAAGCTGCCGCAGCTGGAAATCCGCGGCATCGCCTGCCACATCGGCTCGCAGCTGCTGGACCCGGCGCCGGTGGCCGAAGCGGCCGGCAAGGTGGTGGCGCTGGCCGAAGCGCTGAACCGCGACGGCATCGAACTGCGTCACCTCGACCTCGGCGGCGGCCTCGGCATCCGCTACGACGACGAGACGGTGCCGGCCACCCGCGACTATCTGGCACCGCTGCTGGCGGTGCTGGCCGGCCGCAAGGAACGCCTGCTGCTCGAACCCGGCCGCTCGCTGGTGGGCAACGCTGGCGTACTGCTGTCAAAGGTCGAGTACCTGAAGCGTGGCGAAGAGCGCAACTTCGCCATCATCGACGCGGCCATGAACGATCTCGCCCGTCCGGCGCTGTACGACGCCTTCCACCGCATCGCCGAAGTGCGTCCGCGCGGCAGGGCGGACACCTATGACGTGGTCGGCCCGGTCTGCGAAAGCGGCGACTTCCTCGGTCGTGCCCGCGCACTGGCGGTCGAACAGGAAGATCTGGTCGCCATCTTCTCGGCCGGCGCCTACGGCATGACCATGAGCTCGAACTACAACACCCGCGCGCGCGCTGCCGAGGTGATGGTGGATGGCGAGTCAATGCATCTGATCCGTGCCCGCGAGCGCATCGAGGATCTGTACGCCGGGGAACGCCTGCTGCCGTGAGCCGCAAGCCCGAACGCGAGGACGATGACGCAGCGGGCGGCCGCCTGCGGCTGGACAAATGGCTGTGGGCGGCGCGCTTCTTCAAGACCCGCACGCTGGCCTCGGACGCGATCGACGCTGGCCGCATTCACCTGAACGACGCGCGCGCAAAACCTTCACGTGAAGTGCGTGTGGGCGACCGGCTGGACATACAGACCGCCGAAGTGCGCTACAGCGTGACGGTGCAGGCGCTGTCCGGCCGGCGCGGTCCGGCGGAGGAAGCGCGCACGCTGTATCAGGAGACCGAAGACAGCCTGCAGCGGCGCGAACGGGAGCGCGAACAGCGACGACTTGCTCCGGAACCGACACAGATGCTGCACGGACGGCCGACCAAGACCCAGCGGCGTGAAATCGACCGCATGCGCGCTAAACTTCGCGGCGGCTGAGCCCTGCCCCGATGCCGGCGCCCCGCGCTTCCGGGGTCCGCCAACGAACTGAACACACTGCCAAAGGAAATGAAATGTCCGAACGTATCGTGATGAAGGTCGGTGAAGCCACCGTCTTCGCCAAGGAAGGTCAATTCACCGACGCCATGCCGGAAATCGTCATCGGCTCGATCGACGGCCCGGTCGGCCAGGCCTTCGCCCAGATGATGGGCCAGACCGCCGGCCACACCCGCATGCTCGCCGTGCGCGACTGCAACCAGATGGCCAAGCCGGCCACCATGATGGTGCCCAAGGTCACGATCAAGAATTCGCGCACCGTCGAACTGCTGGGCGGCGTGGTGCAGTCGGCCACTGCCGACGCGGTGGTCGACAGCGTGGCCGAAGGCGTCATCCCGAAGGAACTGGTGGACGAACTGGTCATCATCGACCTGGTGTGGCTGGACCCGAATGCGGTCAAGGACCCCAACCTGGACATGAAGGATCTGTACCGCACCAACTACGAAGCGATGAAGCTCGCGATCAGCCGCGCCATGACCGGCAAGCCGACCGCCGACGAACTGATCGCCAACCGTCACAAGATCAAGCACTGCATGTACGACCCGGAAGCCTGATTAGAGCCTCCGCCAGCAGCACCGAACCCCCGCCCCGAGCGGGGGTTTTCGTTTGCGGGGTCGAGGACCCGTGCTGCGCGTCCTTGTCTTGACCGGCACCGGCATCCAGAATGGAAGGGGCCGTCCGGTCGACGGCGCAGGGAGGATGACCGATGGATGCCCGGACCCAGCACTCATCGGGGATCGATGAGGCTTCGATGCCCCAGATGAGCGACGACGCCTTCCGCCGCGTGGTCGAGTACGCACCCAGCGCCATGGTGCTGGTCGATGGACGGGGCATGATCGTGCTGGTGAACCAGCAGGCCGAGCGCCTGTTCGGCTACCCCCGGTCTGCTCTGGTCGGCCGCTCGGTCGATCTGCTGGTGCCCTCCGCCGCTCGCGCCCACCACGCCGCCTTCCGCCACAGTTTTCTGACCGCCCCCAGCCCGCGCCCGATGGGCGCCGGTCGCGATCTGTTCGCCTGCCGCGCTGATGGCAGCGAATTTCCGGTCGAAATCGGTCTGAACCCGATGGACACCGGACGCGGCATGCTGGTACTTGCGTCCATCGTCGACATCACCGAGCGGCGGCGAGCGCAGCAGGTGCTCGAACAGGCGCTGCTGGAGAAAACGGTGCTGCTGAACGAGGTGCACCACCGGGTGAAGAACAATCTGCAGGTGATCACCAGCCTGCTGAACCTGCAGGCGAACAACGCCGACGACCCGCGGGTGCGCGACATCCTGAACGAGAGCCAGAACCGCGTACGCGCGATGGCGCTGACCCACCAGCTGCTGTACGAGCGCAAGGATTTCTCGCGCGTGGATCTCGGCGAATACATCGACCGGCTGTCCCAGCTGCTGCGCGGCGCCTATCGCAGCGGATCGGGCCGGGTGGAACTCTGCCTCGATCGCCCCGCCGACCCGGTCTATCTGGACCTCGAACGCGCCATCCCCTGCGGCCTGCTGGTCAACGAGCTGGTGACCAACGCCTTCAAGCACGCCTTTCCCGAGCCACATCAGGGCGACATCACGATTGCGGTGTCCAGCGGCAACGGCGAGGTTGCGCTGGTGGTGCGCGACAACGGCGTCGGGCTGCCTCCGGATTTCGATCTGGCCACGGTCAAGTCGCTCGGCCTGCAACTGGTGCCGCTGCTGGTCGACCAGCTGCACGGCGTGCTGAAAATTGAGCCGGACAGCGGCGCTCACTATCGCATCACCTTCCCCTCAGCGCCCACATCGCGAGGTACGCCATGAATGCACCGCTCCCGATCAACCTGATGCTGGTCGAGGACGAGCGGGTGATCGCCTTCGACCTGAAAAACCAGCTGCAGTCCTTCGGCTACCGGGTCGGCGCGGTCCTTGCCAGCGGCGAACAGGCGGTGCGCAGGGTGGCCGAGGTGGCGCCGGACCTCGTGCTGATGGACATCCACCTCGAAGGGCCGCTGGACGGCATCGAAGCGGCGCTGCAGATACAGGCCCGGCACCGGGTACCCGTGGTGTTTCTCACCGCCTACGCCGAGGACGACACGCTGCGTCGGGCGCTCGACTGCCGCCCTTTCGGCTATCTGGTGAAACCCTGCGAAGCGCGCGAACTGCACGCGACGATACAGATGGCGCTGGCGCGGCGCGCGGTGGAAATCAGCGTCGAACGCAGCGAGCAGCTGTTCAAGCAGGCGCTCGATGCCGCCTCGCTCGGCGTGCTCGAGTGGCGGGGCGATTCGATGGATCTGCACGGAGAAGGCCATCTGACCGGGCTTTTCGGCGAACGCCCGGTGCCGCTGGACGAGCCCTGGGACACTTTTCAGTCGCGGGTGGACGAAGCCGACCGCACGCGGGTGACGGATACGCTGAACGCGGCGCTGGCACACGGCGACCCGGTACGCATCGAATTCCGCACCGTGGGCAATGGCGGCGCGCGCCGACTGGAGGCGCATGCGCGCGCATACGGGAGCCCGGCCGGCGGACAGCGCATCGTTGGCATCCTGCAGGACGTGACCCAGCGTCGCCGCGACGAGGACAGGCTGCGCCAGTCCAGCGTGGTATTTCACACCACCGCCGAAGCCATCGTGATCGCTGATGCGCAGCACCGCATCAGCGCGATCAATGCCGCCTGCACCCGCATCACCGGCCACCTTGAACACGAGGTACTGGGGCTGGACCTGGATACGGTGCTCGGAACGGGCCATGACGACACCTTCTACACCAGCCTGGCCAGCCCGTCGGGCAACGGCTACTGGCAGGGCGAAGTACAGTGCCAGCGCGTGTCAGGCGAGCACTTTCCGGCCTGGCAGAGCATCAGCGCAGTGCGCGGCGAGGACGGCCGGGTGACTCATTTCGTCGCCGCCTTTTCCGATTTCACCGCCATCCACCGGGCCGAGGAGAAGCTGAACCACCTGGCCCACCACGACGCGCTGACCGATCTGCCCAACCGCCTGCTGTTCGATGACCGCTTCGAACGCGCCATCGAACACGCACGCCGCGCGCAGCAGCGCTGCACCCTGCTCTTTCTCGATCTGGACAGCTTCAAGGTGGTCAACGACACGCTGGGGCACGCCATCGGCGATGACCTGCTGCGCGGCGTGGCGCAGCGGCTGCGCGCCTCGCTGAGGCGCAGCGACACGCTGGCCCGGCTTGGCGGCGACGAGTTCGTGGTGCTGACCGGCGGTACCCAGCCGGAGGATGCCTCCCACCTCGCGGTCAAGATACTGGGCGCGCTGCGTGAGCCGTTCGAACTCGGCGACGAACAGATACGCATATCGGCCAGCATCGGCATCGCGGTGTTCCCGGACCACGGCAGCGACCGCAACGTGCTGATGCGCGCGGCCGACATCGCGATGTACTCGGCCAAATCGCAGGGGCGCAACCGCTACCAGTTCTTCACCGAAGACATGTCGGAACGCACCCACGAGCGCATGCAGATGGAACAGGGCCTGCGTCGTGCCATCGAGTCCAACACGCTGGAAGTGCACTACCAGCCGCAACAGCGACTGAGCGACGGTCAGCTGACCGGGGTCGAGGCGCTGGTGCGCTGGCCTCACCCGGAACTCGGCATGGTGGCACCCGCACGCTTCATCCCGGTGGCGGAAGAGAGCGGCATCATCGAAACGCTGGGCCTGTGGGTACTGCGCCGCGCGTGCCGCGACATCATCGGCCTGCCGGACTGCGAAGGCCGGCAGATGCGGCTGGCGGTGAACGTGTCGGTACGTCAGTTCCTGCGCGACGACTTCGTCGCCCAGGTGCTCGGGGTGCTGACCGAGACCGGCTTTCCGGCCGAGGCGCTCGAACTTGAAATCACCGAATCCACGGTGCAGGTGATCGAACAGAGTGCCGGCATCCTTGACGCCCTCAAACGACTGGGCGTGTCAATCAGCATCGACGATTTCGGCACCGGCTACTCGTCGCTGAGCGTGCTGCGCGGCCTGCCGATAGACCGCATCAAGATAGACCGCTCCTTCATCGCCGATCTGACCGAAAGCGACGATGCACGCGCCATGGTCGATGCCATGCTGGCGCTCGGCCGTTCGCTGCGCATGAAGACGATTGCCGAAGGCATCGAACAGGCGGAACAGGCCGATCTGCTGATCCGGCTCGGATGCGACGAAGGCCAGGGCTATCTGTTCGCGCGACCGATGCCGCTGGCCGATCTGCGACGCAGTCTGTCCGGCCGCTGAGGGCCCTCAGGCGGGTTCGACCGCGTCGGCCGGCAGACCGTCGAGATGGCGACGCAGGATGCGGTAGTGGTCGTAATCGAAACGCACGTCGGCGACCGGCGGTGCCGCGTCCTCACCGTCGCTCACGCCGGCGCTGCCCAGATAGCACCAGTGCTGCAGCCAGTGCCGTTCGCTGCGCGTCGTGCCCGGACGGCGTTCGCGCAGCGCGACCCGGCCCGCCCACGGCCACTCGGGCATTTTCAGGCCATCGAGCGCGCTCATCAGCCGCAGATCGTGCTGGCGCGGATCCTCCCGCCCGCAGCACACGCCCCGGCAGCGCTTCACCTGCAGGTTCACGCAGGCGGCGGTGCGCCGCTCGAAACCCTGCAGGCCGATGCGCTTGGGACACAGCTGCCAGGCAGTGGCCATTTCGCGCAGCGCGGTCATGCAGTCACGGCGGGAACGGAAGGGGCCGTACAGGCCCGCCAGCTGCTGTGGCGCGACGCGGTCCAGTTCGACCAGCGTGAGCGCTGCCTCGCCGGCCGCCACCTCATTGCCCGGCCCGCCGCGCAGCGCCAGCGCCACCGCCGGGCCTGACGCCCGCAGCTGCTTGTTGTACAGCGGCTGCAACTGCTTCACCAGCCGGGCTTCCAGCAGCAGCGCGCCCAGTTCGCCCGCGGTTTCGATCCAGTCCACGCGCCGGGTTTCGCGCACCATGCGCGCGGCCTGACCGCCCTTGTGCGACCCGGTGAAGTGGGCCAGCACGCGCGAGCGCAGGCTGCGGCTCTTGCCGACATAGAGCGGCAGTTCGGCCGCAGCGGGCAGCAGATCGGTGCTGACCGGCGGCTCGCCGTAGAAAAGGTATACGCCGGGTGCATCCGGAATGCCGTCCAGCGCGCCGGGGCTCAGCCCGGGCGGCGTGGCGGCGACGCGGCCGGCCTTGTCCATCGCCGCCTCGATCGCCCCCGGCGGAAAATCGCGGACCGCGATGTCCAGAAAGTCGCGCACCACCCGCGCGTCACCGATGGCGCGGTGGCGTGCATCGCAGCGCAGGTCGAAACGCGCCATCAGCGCATCCAGCCCGTGCTTCGGAAACTGCGGATAGAGCGCACGCGACAGACGCACCGTGCACAGCACCCGTGGCGAGAAATCCAGCCCGACGCGGGCGAATTCGTTGCGCAGGAAGCCGTAGTCGAAGCGTGCGTTGTGCGCGATGAACAGTCGGCCGTGCAGCAGCGCGGCCAGCTCTTCCGACAGATCGGCAAAACGCGGGGCGCCCGCCACCATGTCGTCGGTGATGCCGGTGAAACGCTGGATCGACAGCGGAATGGGCACGCCCGGATTGACCAGGCTGGACCATTCCCGCCGCACGTCGCCGTCGATCAGCACCACGCCGACCTCGGTCACCCGGTCGGCGCGCGGGTCACCACCGGTGGTTTCAAGGTCGACGATGGCCAGCGGCTGGTCGAACAGACTCATGGAGTAAACACCGCCGGGCGGCGGTTCAGTGCGTGTCGGACGGGGTCAGGTCGGTCTGGTACGGATAGGCCTTCTGCGCCACGCGTGCTTCGTTGAAGCGGCGCTGGGCTTCCAGGTCCTGCGGCTTGTCCCACCACAGCGCGCGGCCACGGCGCTGCTCGTCGACCTGTTCCGGGTGCTTTTCGAGGTACTCGCGCATGAAGCGCGTGTGATCGGATTCGTAATCTGCCACGTGAAACTCCGTTTGAAGGATGGAACCGCTCAGTTCGTCTTGCGGGCCTGTTCCGCGCTGTCACCGGCGCGGACACGCGCGATGCGCACCACCTCGGGTACGCGGCGCAGGCCCTTCATGATGCGTGCGAGGTGGACACGGTCAGTCACCTGCAGCGTGAAGTGGATCTGGGTATAGAGGCTGCCGTCCTCCTCCATGCCCACATTCTGGATGTTGGCGCCGCATTCGGCGATCTCGAACGCGACCTTGGCCAGCACGCCCGGCCTGTTGGCCGCGATGACGCGGATGCCGACCTCGAATACGCGGCTGCTGTCGCGCTCCCACTCGACGTCCACCCACTGATCGCCGTCCTTGCGGTTGCGGCGCAGCGTGGGGCAGTCGTGCGCGTGGATCATCAGGCCGGAGCCGATCCGCAGCTGGCCGACGATGGGGTCACCCGGTATCGGCTGACAGCAGCGCGCGATCTGCACCGCCATGCCTTCGGAACCGCGGATGAGCAGCGCGCTCTCGGGCGCGGCAAGCGGCGAGCCCTGCTGCTCGCTGGCTGTCTGCAGCTTGAGCAGGCTGCGCGCGACGAAGGTGGCCGAGCTCTTGCCCTGCCCGATGTCGGCCAGCGCTTCCTTGCGGCTTTTCACTTCGGCCGTTTCCAGCCACTGCGCCCACGAGGCGTCGCCGATCTCGTCCGGCGTCACGCCGAACTGGCGCAGCGCCTGGGTGAGCAGGCGCTCGCCAAGCTGGGCGGATTCCTCGACCTGCATGGTTTTCAGGAAATGGCGGATCTGCGCGCGCGCCTTGCCGGTCTTCACATAGCCCAGCCAGGCCGGATTCGGATTCGGATGGGCGGCGGTGATGATTTCCACCTGGTCGCCGCTGTTCAGCTCGCTGCGCAGCGGCATCAGCTCCTGGTTGATGCGACAGGCCACGCAGCAGTGGCCGACGTCGGTATGCACCGCGTAGGCGAAATCGACCGCGGTGGCGCCGCGCGGCAGCGACATGATCTTGCCCTTCGGCGTGAACACGTAGACCTCACCCGGGAACAGGTCGATCTTCACGTGTTCGAGGAACTCCGCCGAATCCGGCGCCGAGCTCTGCAGTTCGAGCAGCGACTGCAGCCAGCGGTGGGTGTTGGCCTGCAGATCGTCCAGCGACTGCTCGCTGTCCTTGTACAGCCAGTGCGAGGCAACGCCGTTCTGCGCGATCTGGTGCATTTCGGAAGTGCGTATCTGCACCTCGACCGGCGTGCCGAAAGGGCCGATCAGCGTGGTGTGCAGCGACTGGTAGCCATTCGCCTTCGGGATGGCGATGTAGTCCTTGAACTTGCCCGGCACCGGCTTGTACAGCGCGTGCAGCGCGCCCAGCGCGAGATAGCAGTGCGGCACGTCGTTCACCACGACGCGGAAACCGTAGATGTCCAGCACCTGGGAGAAGGTGAGGTGCTTGTCGCGCATCTTGCGGAAGATGGAATACAGACTCTTCTCGCGGCCGAACACGTCGGCTTCGATGCCGCGCTCCGGCAGGCGGGTGCGGATGGCTTCGGTGATCTTGCCCACCACTTCGCGCCGGTTGCCGCGCGCCGCCTTCATCGCCCGCTCCAGCACCCGGTAGCGCATCGGGTGCATGGCATGGAAGGACAGGTCCTGCAGCTCGCGGTACACCGCGTGCAGGCCCAGACGGTTGGCGATCGGTGCGTGGATTTCCAGCGTTTCGCGGGCGATGCGGCGCTGCTTGTCCGGCCGCATCGAACCCAGCGTGCGCATGTTGTGGGTGCGGTCGGCCAGCTTGATCAGGATGACGCGCACGTCGCGCGCCATCGCCATCAGCATCTTGCGGAAGTTCTCCGCCTGCGCGTCTTCCTTGGACTGGAACTCGATCTTGTCCAGCTTGGACACGCCGTCGACCAGTTCCGCCACCACCTTGCCGAAGCGCTCGGCGATCTCGGCCTTGGTGATGGCGGTGTCTTCCATCACGTCGTGCAGCAGCGCGGCGCACAGCGCCTGCGAGTCGAGATGCCAGCCGGAGAGGATTTCCGCGACTGCGAGCGGGTGCGAAACATAGGGCTCGCCGCTCATCCGGAACTGGCCGGCGTGAGCAGTCGCCGACATCGCGTACGCATCGCGCACGCGCTGCACGTCTTCTTCGCGGAGGTAGCCGGAAATGCCGGCGATCAGGCGTTCGAGATCGGCCAGCGTCGGACAGGGTGCCGGCGGGGTGCCGGCATCGGCGTCGTTGTCAGCGGCCGGTCCGAGACCGGCCAGGGGCTGTGCAGGCGGGATGTGAGCGACCGGAGTGGGCATGATGAATTTATCCACCGGTCGGATGATCCACTCAGCGCTGACAGCCCGGCCTCATCAGGCCTGACCCCGGTTCAGGATTTCAACGCCGACCTTGCCGGCGGCGATTTCACGCAGCGCGACCACGGTCGGCTTGTCCTTGTCGCCGTCGACCTGGGGCGTGCTGCCGGCAGACAGCTGACGGGCGCGGTAGGTGGCGGCCAGTGTGAGCTGGAAACGGTTCGGAATGCGCTTCAGACAGTCTTCGACGGTAATGCGTGCCATATCAATTCACACCCAGGGATTGGAAAAATTCAGGATTCCGGGCCATCTGGCTCGAACGGAGCAGCCGCGCAGCGCGCGCAACCGCGACCATTTCGTCCAGCGCCTGGCTCAGTATGTTGTTGATTATAACGAAATCGAACTCCCGAAGATGACCGATCTCCTCGCGTGCGGCAGCCAGCCGGCGTTCTATGACCTCGGGCGCGTCGGAGCCGCGCCCGGTCAGGCGTTGCGCCAGGGCCTCGAACGAGGGCGGCAGCACGAACAGGCTCACCGCTTCGGGGAACTGCGCACGCACCTGCTGCGCGCCCTGCCAGTCGATTTCGAGCAGCACATCGTGGCTGGCGTTCAGCCGCTCGTCCAGCCAGCGGCGCGAGGTGCCATAGAAATTGCCATGCACATGCGCCCACTCCAGAAAGTCACCGGCTTCGCGCATCGCCTCGAAACGCTCGACGCTGATGAAGTGGTAGGCCACGCCATCGACCTCGCCCGGACGCGGCGCGCGCGTGGTGTGCGAGATCGACAGCCCGATCTGCGGCTCGCGTTCGAGCAGCCCCCGCACCAGGGTGGTCTTGCCTGCACCGGACGGTGCGCTGACGATGAAAAGGACGCCGCGAGAACTCATGACTGCTGGACCTGAATGACTTTGCTGAATGCCGGCCCGCATGCCGCGGCCGGCGTGACACACAGGCGGCACGCGCCGCCTCACTCGATGTTCTGCACCTGCTCGCGCATCTGTTCGATCAGGATCTTGAGCTCCATCGCCACCCCGCTCACATCGGCCGCGACCGATTTCGACGCCAGCGTGTTGGCTTCGCGGTTCAGTTCCTGCATCAGGAAATCGAGCCGCTTGCCGGCGCTGCCGCCCTTGGCGAGGATGCGCTCCACCTCATCCAGATGGGCGCTCAGCCGGTTCAGTTCCTCGGCCACGTCGATGCGCACCGCGAACAGGCCGACTTCGGTGCGGATGCGCTCGTCGTCGGCGCTGCCGATGGCTTCCTGCAGCTTCTGCACCAGTTTCGCCTGGTAGTCGCGCACCACTTCGGGCACCCGCGGCGTGACCTGGGCCACCAGTTCGCGCATGCGCACCACGCGCTCCATCAGGATGGCGGCCAGTCGCACGCCTTCGCGGCCGCGCGAGGCGGTCAGGTCGGCCAGCGCCTGTCGGATGGCACGGCCACCGGCTTCGACCAGCGCGTCCGCCGGAATGGCGTCGTCACCCAGCATGCCCGGCCAGCGCAGCACTTCGGCCACTGACAGCGGCGCTGCCTGCGGCAGTGCCTCACGCACCGCATCGCCAAGCGACACCAGCTGCGCCAGCAGCTGAGGATTGAGCGCCAGTTCGCGAGCGGCTTCACCGCCGGCCTGCAGACCGCCACGGCAATCCACCTTGCCGCGGGCCAGCGCGGCGGTAATCTGCTCGCGCAGCAGCGGTTCGATCACCCTCAGTTCGTCCGGCAGCCGGAAATGCAGGTCGAGGAAACGTGAATTGACCGTTCGCAGCTCAAGATTGAGCGTCGCCCCGCCGACACTGACTGCAACGGTCGCGAAACCGGTCATGCTGTGTATGCTGCCTGCCACCCGTATGCCCCCTGTCGATGAATCGTTCCGCCCGGAATGCTCCCCGGAACGCCTTGCCTGTGCCGGGAAGCGCGGGCAGGTCCGCTTTACAGCCCGTGGGCGAACGCCCAGAATCGCGCCGAAACAAGGATCATAGCGGCCCGCAGAATGCCCCCACAAGTCAATTGCGCCCTGCCGCCGGGCTTTGAACTCGATCATTACCGCATCCACAGCCAACTGAGCCTGGGCGGGTTTTCCATCGTCTATCTGGCGTACGACCGCGACAACACGCCGGTCGCCATCAAGGAATACCTGCCGAACGCGCTGGCGCTGCGGGAAGAGGGGCATATCAAGCCGAACATTCCCGAGGAATTCCTGCCGGCCTTCCGCTACGGCATGAAGTGCTTCTTCGAGGAAGGCCGCACGCTGGCCGGGCTGAACCATCCGAACGTGGTGCGCGTGCTGAACTTCTTCCGCGCCAACGAAACCGTATACATGGTGATGCGCTACGAGCGCGGCCGCACGCTGCAGGACTACATCACGCGCCGGCGCGGCGAGATACGCGAAAGCTTCATCCGCTACGTGTTCACCCGCCTGCTCAACGGCCTGCGCGAAGTGCATGCGCACAAGCTGCTGCACCTGGACATCAAGCCGTCCAACATCTATCTGCGCAACAACGGCTCACCGGTACTGATCGATTTCGGCGCCGCACGCAATACGCTGATGGTCGACACGCCCATGCTGAAGCCGATGTACACGCCGGGCTTCGCCGCCCCCGAGCACTACCGCAACCGCGATCTGCTCGGCCCGTGGAGCGACATCTACAGCATTGGCGCCAGCATGTATGCCTGCCTGTCCGGCGGACCGCCGCAGGCGGCCGACCAGCGCATGGAAAACGACACGGTCATCCTCGCTTCCGAGCGCTGGATAGGCCAGTACTCGCAACAGCTGCTCGAAACCATAGACCTGTGCATGCAGCTCAATCACCTGAAGCGGCCGCAGAGCGTGTTCGCGCTGCAGAAGGCGCTCGCCACCTGGGACCGTGAACATGAAGAGGCGCTGGTCGCCCAGGCCGCCGCCGCGTCACCGCGCAATGCCGATCACTGGCTCGACCGCGTACGCGCGCAGTTCAGCCGCTTCAGCACCTGGATGAGCAAATGAGATTCACCATCTTTCAGGACAGCCGGGTCGGCAAGCGCAAGTCCAACCAGGACCGCATGGCCTACTCGTATTCGCGCGACGCGCTGCTGCTGGTGGTCGCCGACGGCATGGGCGGCCACTTCCAGGGCGAGGTGGCGGCGCAGATCGCGGTGCAGTACCTGGTCGAATCCTTCCAGCGCGAAGCCAAGCCGCGGCTGAACGACCCCTTCCTGTTCCTGTCGCGCGGGCTGACCAACGCGCACTGCGCCATCCTTGACTACGCCGACGAGCGCGATCTGGAGGACGGCCCGCGCACCACCTGTGTCGCCTGCGTGATCCAGGATTCGGTCGCCTACTGGGCGCACGCCGGCGATTCGCGGCTGTACGTGCTGCGCGCCGGCCACGTGATGACGCAGACGCGCGACCACTCGCGGGTGCAGCGCATGATCGATCGCGGTCTGCTGGACGAGGACGGCGCCGCCACCCACCCGCACCGCAACCGCATCTACAGCTGTCTCGGCGGCCCGATCGCTCCGCAGATCGAATACTCGCGCAAGACCCCGCTGCTGGCCGGCGACACGGTACTGCTGTGCAGCGATGGCGTGTGGGGTCCGCTGGGCAACGAAGCGCTGCTGAAGGCCTTCGAAAATCCGGACGTGATGACCGCGGTGCCGCGGCTGATGGATCAGGCCGAGACTGCCGGCGGCGAAACCGCCGACAATCTGACCACGGTGGCCCTGAACTGGCACGACAGCTACGCCGATGCCGACGAGCCGCGCGGCGCGGTCACCACCAAGACACTGCCGCTCGACCGCCACACCACGGTGATCGAAAGCTTCGGTGACCGGGCATCAATGCGGGAAGAGTGGGACGAATCGGCGATCGAATCCGCGATCGCGGAAATCAATTCCGCGATCAACAAATACTCGAAGGGACCATGACGTGACACGACCCAGCGGCCGCCGGCCGGACCAGGCGCGCGACCTGCGCATCACCCGCAATTTCACCTGCCACGCCGAAGGTTCGGTGCTGATCGAGGTGGGCAACACCCGCGTGCTGTGCACCGCCAGCGTCGAAGAAAGCCTGCCGCCCTTCCTGCGCGGCAAGGGCCAGGGCTGGGTGACCGCCGAGTACGGCATGCTGCCGCGCTCCACTCACACCCGCAGCGCACGCGAAGCGGCCAAGGGCAAGCAGAGTGGCCGCACCCAGGAAATCCAGCGCCTGATCGGCCGCAGCCTGCGCTCGGTCACCGATCTGGTCGCGCTGGGCGAACGCCAGATCACGCTGGACTGCGACGTGCTGCAGGCCGACGGCGGCACCCGCTGCGCGTCGATCACCGGCGCCTGCGTCGCGCTGCACGACGCGCTCACCAGTCTGGTGAAGAAAGGGCTGCTGCCCGCCAACCCGCTGCGCGAACTCGTGGCCGCGGTATCGGTCGGCATCCATGAAGGCCGTCCGGTACTCGATCTCGACTACGATGAAGATTCGAACTGCGACACCGACATGAATGTGGTGATGACCGCGTCCGGCGGCCTGTGCGAAGTGCAGGGCACGGCCGAAGGCGTGCCCTTCACCCGCAGCGAACTGAATGCGCTGATGGATCTGGCCGAAAGCGGCATCAACGGTCTGATCGCCGCCCAGCGCCGCGCCCTGGAGATCTGACCCTCATGACCATCGAACGCCTGGTACTCGCGAGCAACAACGCCGGCAAGCTGCGCGAGCTGTCGGCCATGCTGGCGCCGCTGGGCATCGAGGTGGTGACCCAGGGCTCGCTCGGCGTCAGCGAGGCGGAAGAACCGCATCCCACCTTCGTCGAGAACGCGCTGGCCAAGGCGCGCCATGCGGCGCGCGAAACCGGGCTGCCGGCACTGGCCGACGATTCCGGCCTGTGCGTGAGCGCGCTCGGCGGCAAGCCGGGTGTGCTGTCAGCGCGCTACGCCGGCGAACCGAAATCCGACCTCGCCAACAACGCCAAGCTGATCGCCGACCTGCACGGCGTGGACGACCGTCGCGCCCACTTCTACTCGGTCATCGTACTGGTGCGTTCGGCCGACGACCCGCAGCCGCTGATCGCCGACGGCGAATGGCATGGCGAAATCATCGCGCAGGCGCGCGGTGAGGGCGGCTTCGGTTACGACCCGCATTTCTTCGTACCGACGCTCGAACAGACCGCGGCCGAACTGGCGCCGGAACTGAAGAACACGCTGTCGCACCGCGCGGCGGCGATGCGTCACCTGCTCGACCGGCTCAAGACCCCGTCATGAGTCGCGTCATCCCGCTGAAGCCGGCGCGCGCCGCGCAGCCGGCTGCGGCGGGCGCAGCATCGGCCGCCACGTCGGAAGCGCCGGCCTTCACCGTACCGCCGCCGCTGTCGCTGTACATCCACTTCCCGTGGTGCGTGCGCAAGTGTCCGTACTGCGACTTCAATTCGCACACGGTGCGCGACGGCATTCCCGAAGCCGCCTACATCGACGCGCTGATCGCCGATCTGGAGTCATCGCTGCCCGACATCTGGGGCCGCCGGATGCAAACGATCTTCTTCGGCGGCGGCACGCCCAGCCTGATGACGCCGGAGGCGCTCGACCGCCTGCTCACCGCGGTGCGCGCGCGGGTGAATCTGTCGCCGGAAGCCGAAATCACGCTTGAGGCGAATCCGGGCACGGTCGAAGCCGACCGCTTCCGGGGTTTCCGCGACGCCGGCGTGAACCGGCTGTCGATCGGCGTACAGAGCTTCGACGACCGCCAGCTCGCCGCGCTCGGCCGCATTCACGACACCTGCGAAGCGCGACGCGCCATCGACCTCGCACTGCGCACCTTCGAGCGGGTGAACATCGACCTGATGTACGCGCTGCCGCAGCAGACGCTGGCCGAAGCGCTGGCTGACCTCGACACTGCGATCGCCACCGGCGTGAGCCATCTGTCCTGCTACCACCTGACGCTGGAACCGAACACGCCTTTCGCCGCGCAGCCGCCCGAACTGCCGGACGACGACGTGTCGGCCGACATGCAGGAAGCGATCGAGGCGCGGCTGGCCGAAGCCGGCTTCATGCACTACGAAACCTCGGCCTTCGCAAAGCCGGGCCAGCAGTGCCTGCACAATCTGAATTACTGGCAGTTCGGCGACTACCTCGGCATCGGCGCCGGCGCCCACGGCAAGCTGAGCTTCCACGACCGCATTCGCCGCGACATGCGGCACAAGCACCCGAACGCCTATCTGGAGGGCGCGGCACGCGGCGACTTCGTGCAGGACACGCGCGCGGTCACTGCCGACGAACTGCCCTTCGAATTCATGATGAACGCGGCGCGGCTGAACGACGGCTTCCACATCGACCTGTTCGCCCGCCACACCGGCCTCGCGCTGGACCGGCTGATGCCGCGTCTGCTCGAAGCGCGCGAAGCCGGACTGCTGGAACTGGACAGCGGGCGGGTGAAGCCGACGCCGCAGGGGCGCCGCTTCCTGAACGAGCTGCTGCAGCGCTTTCTCGACTGAGGAGGCCTGCGGGCGGACGCACCGCCCGCCGCTGGCGACGCTTCAGCCCTTGCGCCGGAAGATCACGTCCCACACGCCGTGGCCCAGCCTGAGGCCACGCGCTTCGAACTTGGTCAGCGGGCGGTAGTCCGGGCGCGGCGCGAAACCGTCGACCGTGTTTTCCAGCAGCGGCTCGGCGCTGAGCACGTCCAGCATCTGCTGGCCGTAATCCTCGATGTCGGTCGCGCAGTGCAGATAGCCGCCGGGCGCGAGCTTGGCGGCGAGCTGGGCGACCAGCGGCGCCTGGATCAGGCGCCGCTTCAGGTGGCGCTTCTTCGGCCACGGATCGGGGAAGTACACATGCACGCCGGCCAGCGAGCCATCGGGAATCATGTCGCGCAGCACCTCGACCGCGTCGTGCTGGATGACGCGGATGTTGGCGAGCTGCTGTTCGGCGATCAGCTTGAACATATTGCCGACGCCCGGCCCATGCACCTCGATGCCGATGAAGTCGGTGTCCGGCCGGGCGGCGGCAATTTCGGCGGTGGTGAAACCCATGCCGAAGCCGATTTCCAGCACCACCGGGGCGCTGCGGCCGAAAGTGGCGGCGTAGTCGATGGCCTGCGGCGCGTATTCGATGCCCCAGCGCGGCATGCCCTCTTCGATATTGCGGATCTGACCCGGCGACATGCGGCCCTGGCGCAGCACATAGCTGCGGATGTGGCGCTGCGCGCGCGCGTCGTCGGCGCCCTCCGGATTGTCCGGCGTGTCGTGTTCGTTCATGCGAAAAATCCTGCTGCGCGACGCACAAGGCGTCGCGCAAAGTGAGTTCAGCCTGTGATCAGGCCGGTGGTGGGCGAACTGGGCGCGCCGCTGTACAGCTTGCGCGGCATGCGGCCGGCGAGGAAGGCTTCGCGGCCGGCCTCGACGCCCTTCTTCATCGCGCTGGCCATCAGCACCGGGTTCTGCGCCTTGGCGATGGCGGTATTCATCAGCACGCCGTCGCAGCCCAGTTCCATCGCGATCGCGGCGTCCGACGCGGTGCCGACGCCGGCATCGACGATGACCGGCACCTTGGCGTTGTCGATGATGAGTCGCAGATTCCACGGGTTCAGGATGCCCATGCCGGAACCGATCAGGCTGGCCAGCGGCATCACCGCGACGCAGCCAACCTCTTCCAGCCGCTTCGCCATGATGGGGTCGTCCGAGCAGTACACCATCACGTCGAAGCCGTCCCTGACCAGCGTTTCGGCCGCAGCCAGCGTCTGCGTCATGTCCGGGAACAGCGTGTCTGCGTCGCCCAGCACTTCCAGCTTCACCAGGTTGTGGCCGTCGAGCAGTTCGCGCGCCAGCCGCAGCGTGCGCACCGCGTCGTCCGCGGTGTAGCAGCCGGCGGTATTGGGCAGCAGCGTGTAGCGGTCGGGCGGCAGCACGTCGAGCAGGCTGGGCTGGCCCGGCTCCTGGCCGATATTGGTGCGGCGGATGGCGACGGTGATGATTTCGGCACCGGAGGCGTCGACCGCTTCGCGCGTTTCGTCGAAGTCACGGTACTTGCCGGTGCCGACCAGCAGGCGCGACGAAAACTCGCGCGCGCCGATCTTCAGGATGTCCTTGCTCATAGGAATGGTCCGGTTTCAGCCGCCGCCGACAGCGACGACGATTTCGATGCGGTCGCCCTCGACCAGCACGGCGTGAGGATGCGTGGCACGCGGCACGATTTCGCCATTGCGCTCGACCGCCAGCCGCTTGCCGGCCAGATCGAGGGACTGCAGCAGCGCACCGACCGTGATGCCGGCGTCCAGCGCGCGCGGCTCGCCATTCACCGTGACGGTGATGGATGCATTCGGGGGAGTCATGGGGCGAAAGTCTACAGCGAAGCGCCCACCCTGTCAGACCGCAGACCGGAAGAAAAATGGGCCGCCCCGAAGGGCGGCCCCAAATCGCACGAGAGGAATGTGCGCGATCAGAAGCTGTAACGGATGCCGGCGAACACCTGCCGTTCGCGGCCGGCGAACTTGCCATCCACCCGGCTGACCAGATATTCGCGGTCAGTCAGGTTGTAGGCACTCAGGAAGTAGCTGGTTTTCGAGCCGGTCGGCCGGAAGTTCATCGACGCGTTGAACAGCGTGTAGGACGGGATGGTGCCTTCGGTGCCTTCCAGGTTTTCCACCGTGGTGTTGGCGCCATCGACGTACTGTTCGCTGACGTGATCAGCGCCGATGCGCGCGTCGAAACCGACCGGGTGCTGATAGCCGATGGCGGCCGACAGCAGATGCTTCGGTGCGTACGGCAGCCGGTTGCCGGCGACGATGCCCTCGGACGCCACGTCCTTCTTGAACTTTGCGGTGAACAGGTGGGTGTAGGCCGCGGTCAGGTACACGTTGTGCGCGGTCTTGAAGAGGCGACCGAAGTCCACGCGCCCGCCCAGTTCCAGACCCGCCTGCTTCGACTCTCCGCCGTTGAAGAAGCGGCCGCTGTCCTGGATCACGATGTCGTCGAAATCGGTCTGGAACAGCGTCGCCTCCAGACCGATGCCGGTGAAGTGGCGCGAGCGCACACCCAGTTCCCAGTTGGTGCTCTCCTCGGGACGGGTCTTGCTCACCACCGCGGTATTGGCACCGCCCGGTGCGTCAATGTCACGGTCCGGCCGCGGCGGCGCGAAACCCTTGTGCACGCCGGCAAAGACAGTGGTGCTGGCAATGCCGTTCCACGCCACGCCAAAGCCCGGCAGCAGCCTGGACTGATTGTTGGTGAGATCGGATTCCGGGTTGTTCTGCGGCTGGCCTTCGGCGCGCATCACATCGGTCTTGATCCGGATGTCCTCGTAGCGCACGCCCGGCGTAAGCGACCAGTCGCCCACGTAGAAGGTGTTCTGCGCGTAGTAGGACTTCGCCTCGACCTGAATGTCGATCTGTTCGCGATGGCCGGTACCGCCATTCACGTTCCGGAAGCTCTGGGCGAAGCTCAGGCTCTGGAAGCGCGGGTCGGCACCGCGGAACTGGTTACGCATGATGTCTTCCTCGTGGTAGCGGAAGCCGATCACGGCATCGCTCGGCACGCCGAACGCGTCATGCTTGAAGTCGAGACGCGGCTCGATGCCCCAGTAGGTGTAGTCGCGCGGACGCCAGCGGCCACCGCAGCTGCGCGAGTTGGCTTCGGTCGCGACGACGCCCGCGCAGCGGTCCATTTCGGACCGGCCGCCCAGCGTGCCCGGCTCGTTGATCTGGCGGAAGGAAGCGCGCTCGGAATCAACGTAATAGCCCTGGGTGGACAGCTTCACATCCTCGCTGATCTGGAAGATGTGCTGCAGCTGCAGGCTCTTGCGCTCGTGCTGGAAGCGGTCCTGCCGGGCCGTCGGTGCCTGCAGCGGGTCCTCCGCATACTCCACCGCACCGAGACCGGTTTCGGTGATGTGCGAATCCTCTTCGTAATAGCCCACCTTGCCGAGCAGGGTGTGCTGCGAACTGATGTTCAGCTGGCCCTTCAGGGTGGCTTCGCGCACGTCGAAATCGTGACCGCGACGCACGCCGTCGCCAGTCTTCTGCAGCAGGTCGAGCATGACGCCGCCACGCTCGCCACCGACGCCGACATTGGCGCTCCAGCCGCGGAAGTCGTTATTGCCCACGGTGGCGCTGACGCTGCCTTCGACGCCGTTCTTCGGCACCGGCCGGGTAACGAAATTGATCATGCCACCCACGGTCTGCGGCCCGTACAGCACCTGACCGGAGCCCTTCACCACCTCGATGCGCTGCACGCGATCGAGCGGCGTCGAATAGTGGGCGGACGGATCGCCGTAGGGTGCGAGGAACAGCGGCATGCCGTCCTCCAGCAGCAGGGTGCGCGACGTGCGACGCGGGTCCAGCCCGCGGATGCCGATGTTCAGGCCGAGGCCGAAGGTGTCCTCATCCACCGTGTGCACGCCGGGCACGCTGCGCAGCGCCTCCTTGACGGTGAAGGGGCGCTGGGCCTCAAGCGCCTTCTCGTCGATGACCGCAGTCGAACCCGGTACATGTTCCATCTGTGACGGCAGGATGCTGCTGGAAATCGTTGCCGGATCAACCACCACGGCCTGCGCGTGCGCAAGCGCAGGCAGCACGAAACAGGTGGCGAGCGACAGGGAAAGCGGGGACAGCCTGGGCATTGCGTGAATCTCCTCGGGTGGCGGCTTCGGGGCTCAGACCTTCATGTCTAATTATTTGTGCGCAAACAATTAATGCGCGACCCGGACTATAGTGATCCGCCACATTCGGCCTGTAGGGAAAAACCCCCGCACCCCAGACCGTCGACCGGCCGCCTCGGAACGGCCGATGGAACCCTTTGATGCAGGTGCCACTCAGCCAGGCACCTGCCCATCTCATCGGAGAAACTCAATGACACCCCTGTCCGTTCGCCCGCTGCTTCTGACCGCTCTTGCGCTGCTCGCCCTGCCTGCGCCGGCCACTCATGCGGCCGGCGATCTCACGAAGCAGGAGGCGGTGACGATCACCCTGCGCCTGGGCATGGAAAGCACGCCACAAGGCCCGCAGCCCCGCTTCTCGCCGGACTCGCTGGCACTCGAAACCGGAAAGCTGTACGCACTGCGCCTGCAGAACACCGGCGACAAGCCCTATTACTTCGGCTCGCAGTCACTGGCCGACGCGGTCTATACCCGCAAGGTGGTGGCGCTCGACGCGACCGGCAGGACAGTCGCCGAGGTGTACGGGCCGATACGCCGCATCGAGATCGCGGCCGGCCATACGGTGGAATGGTGGTTCCTGCCGGTGCGCACCGGTCGCTTCGAAGATGTCATGTCGACCCGTTCGCTGACCGAAGCGGGCATGAAGGCGGTAATCGAGGTGAAGTGACCGGACCGTCGCCCGCGATCGCGGCACGCCTTGCGCGGTCGCGGTGCGCGCGTACAATCCGCGCTGCGCGGGTGTAGTTCAATGGTAGAACGGCAGCTTCCCAAGCTGCATACGTGGGTTCGATTCCCATCACCCGCTCCACTGCATCATTCTGCGGACTTCCGCAGAAGTCCAAGAGAGTCTGCAAGTCGTTGCCACACAAGGACTTTTCCTCTCTTTGACGTTCTGCCGCGGTCCACTGCGATCCATCTACAGCCGGGACTTTTAAGTCCACAAACAAGTCCATTTTTGCGGGCGCGGCTGATTCCGGATTGTTGATGGAGGGGCGAGGTCGACGTGACCAGCATCTGGTTCCTGACTCATGTTCAGGAGCAAGAGCATGGCACTCTCAGACCTGGCCGTTCGACAGGCCAAGGCAACTGGCAAGGCATACACCCTCCCTGACTTGGATGGCCTCTCCCTGGCCGTCACGGCTGCAGGGGGCAGGACTTGGCACTTCCGCTACTACTGGGCGGGCAAGCAGAAGCGGATGTCGCTCGGCACCTACCCGGAGGTGACGCTTCGCGAGGCCCGCAGCCTGCGCGACGAAGCGCGCGCCCTGCTGGCCAAAGGCACCAATCCTCGCGTTCACCGCAAGCAGAAGCGCACCGCTGTCCGGCTCGCCGACGAAAACACCTTCGAGGCGGTGTATCGCAAGTGGCTCAAGCATCGCGGGCTCAGCCTCAAGGAAGGCCGGCAGACGACCCTCTCGATACTTCCGCGCATCTTCGACAAGGATGTGCTGCCCGCCTTGGGCAAGCGGTCGGTCTATGAGATCAAGCGTCCCGACCTCTTGGAGGTGATCGCCAAGATCGAGAAGCGCAAGGCGCTCTCCGTCGCCGAGAAAGTCAGGACGTGGTTCAACCAACTGTTCCGCTACGCGCTGGTGATCGTGCCGGGCCTGGAACAGAACCCCGCCTCAGATCTCGATGTGGTGGCGCTGCCGCTGCCACCCGTCAACCACAACCCGTTCCTGCGCATGGCCGAACTGCCGAAGCTGTTGCAGCGGCTACGCAGCTATCGCGGCAGGCGGCAGACCCAGCTCGGGCTGCGGCTATTGCTGCTGACCGGCGTGCGAACCGGAGAGCTGCGACAGGCGACGCCGGATCAATTCGATCTGGACCGTGGGCTGTGGATCATCCCGCCCGACGTCGTGAAGCAACTCCAATTGGATATGCGCAAGAAGCGGCAGCAGCCAAAGGACATCCCGCCCTACATCGTGCCGCTGTCGATTCAGGCCATGGAGATCGTCCGGCACCTGCTGGATGAGTTCAAGCCGGCCCAGCGCCACCTGTTCCGGCACGACAGCGACTTGAAGAAGCGCATCAGCGAGAACACGCTCAATGGTGCGCTCAAGCGCATGGGCTATCAGGAACGCCTGACCGGACACGGCATCCGCGGCACGATGTCCACTGCGCTCAACGAGATCGGCTACCCGAAGGTCTGGGTGGATGCACAGCTCTCGCATGTCGATCCCAACAAGGTCAGCGCGACCTACAACCATGCCGAGTACGTGGAGCAGCGTCGCCGCATGATGCAGGACTGGGCCGATCGGCTCGACCTCTTCGAGCAGAACCAGGTCGAGGCGGCCAGCATGCCACTCACCGTGCATCTGGAAGGCGTGCCCGCATTCCCGAGTGAGCAAACCGCAAATGCACCCTCCACGCCGGTTAGCGCTTCGCCAATCCTGCTGGTGACGAAGCCGGGTGACGCCATGCCGTTGGTTTCTGCCGCCGCACATCGGCTGCCGGCGGTTCCGACCCCTCGATCGGCCGCGCCGCTGGTGCCTTCGGACATTCAGCGCGAGAGGATGGAACTGTTCGATGTCTTCGAAGCGCCGCACAACCTTCCCGTCGCGGCGTTTGCCAAGATGGCGGGCAAGTCCCGCAGGTGGATCAGCTACGAGATCAAGGCGGGCAACTTGCTGGCGTTGAACGTAGGCAACCGCGGCCAGCGCGTGCCGGACTGGCACCTCGACCCACTCAAGCACGAGCTGATCCAGTCCGTCCTGAAGCTGACCAGGGGTGCGGACCCTTGGCAGATCTACCATGCACTGCTGCAGCCGCGCTCGATGCTGCGGGGGCGTTCGGCACTGGAGGGCGTGACGGCCAGCAATCTCGACAAGCTCGTCATGGCCGTGAGCACAGCCGTGAAGGAAAGCGAATGGACCCTGCCGCGAGTCGTGGTTGCCTAGCAGCAGGAATGCGGGATCGTGGCGAAACCGCGATCCCGGCGTATCTGTCAGGACACCAAGCGCGCGCGGCGGGCGAATCTTGCCTGGGTGTCCGACAAGGAAGCGTTGCGGCGCAGCAGGTAAGCCATCACGATCGTTGGTGCGCCGGCCAGCGGCCGCACGGCGATGCCTCGGCGTAGGTAGCTCGCCAGTCTCGCGGCAGGCGCAATGGCGATCCCGTACCCGGCGGCAACCAGCGTCATCGCCACATCGAATGTCTCCACCGTTTGCTCCCGCTCCTGCAGCGCGTTCTCGAACACGCGCTGCACGGTCATGCGCCATGGTTCATCGGCCGTGGACTGCGAGCAGATCAAGGGCTGCTTGAGCACTTCCTCGCACGGCACTTCACGGTAGGCCAGCAGGTGGGAGCGCTTGGCCACGGCGACCGCCAGCGTGTCATGCCACAGCGGCTCGCATACCCAGCCAGGCCACTGCCGGGCAACCGCAGACAAGGCGAAGTCGAAGCCGTCGCCCGGCAGCTCCGCGCCTCGAACGGGATCTGTCCATCCGGCCAGGACGGCATGAGTCTCCGGCTCTTCGGCACGCTGCAGGGCGAGCACGTCGGCGAGCTGGGGAGGCACCCATTCGCCGAGGACGGCCATGCGAATTTCGGCGGTGATGTCACTCGATTCCACGTCCAGCTCCCCC
>JBEQBZ010000031.1:0-40617 GCA_041639545.1 Methyloversatilis sp.
ACACTGTGCGCGCCGTACAGGACAGGTGCGTCCTGAGGGCGAGAAATCGGGATGACGAACCCTGAAAGGGCATCGGATCGGTGATTCGGGGGTAAAAAAGAGCCGAAATTCGATGTCATGAAGATGCCAATTTCGGAGTTGCCCCCTCAAGGACCAAAAATCCCGGAAGGGTGGCTTTGATCAGCGCTTCCCTAAGGCAGACGTTGAGCACGATTTGCAGGTGGCTTCTTGAGGATCTTGCGATCCATCCATCGGACGCCAAGACTGGCGACGTTGAATACGAACGCACTGAAGATTTGGCACTTGCGCATCGGCTGCGGCGCCGCGCGTCATACCTTCAAGAATGACGAGTCGCTGAAACCGACATGAGCTTCCTGGCTACTTTCTCTCCGCCGCCAGCGCCCTCAGCCCCGCCGGATCCAGTATGTCGATCTGATTGCGCCCCAGTGCCACCAGGCCCTGTTCGGCGAAGCTCTTGAGCAGCCGACTGACGATTTCGCGCACGCTGCCGAGTTCGTCGGCGAGCTGCTGGTGGGTGGTGTGCAGGGTCTGGCCGTGGCCGAGCAGCAGGCTGGCCAGGCGCTGGTCGAGGCGCTGGAAGGCGATGGCTTCGACCAGCTGCATCAGTTCGGCGACCCGTTCGGCGAACAGGCTGAATACGAAGGTGCGGAAGGCGGGTTCGGACAGCAGGCGGTCGAACAGCGCGGTGGGCAGTACCAGCAGCCTGGCCGGCGTTTCGGCCACGGCGTGCGCGTTGTATTCGATGTGGCCGAGCAGGCAGGCGCTGGAAATGACGCAGGTTTCACCGGCATGGACCCGGTACAGCGGCAGTTCGCGGCCGTTGGCGGATGACTTCGCTACCTTGACCTGACCTTCGAGCACGAAGGGGAAGCCGCCGCAGGGCTGGTATTCGTCGAACAGGTGGGTGCCGGCCGGCACCTCCATCATCCGGCCTTCCTTTTCGATGAGGGCGCGGGCTGCCGGCGACAGGCCGGACAGCAGCGGATAGATGGCGGTGAGGGCGTCGGCGTGGCCGTTCATGACAGGGTGGCGATGACCGGGGCGTGATCGGAGGGGCGTTCCAGCTTGCGCGGGGCCTTGTCCACGGTGCAGGCAGTGCAGCGCGCGGCCAGCGGGGCGGACAGCAGGATGTGGTCGATGCGCAGGCCGAAATTGCGGCGGAAGGCGCCGGCGCGGTAGTCCCACCACGACCAGCTCTTTTCCGGCTGGTCGAACATGCGGAAGGCGTCGGTCAGGCCGAGCGCGATCAGGTCGGCGAAAGCGGCGCGCTCCTGCGGCGAAACGTGGATGTCGTCCTTCCAGTCCGGGTGAGCGTCGCGGTCTTCGGGCGCGATGTTGTAGTCGCCAAGCAGCGCGAGCTGCGGATGACGGGTGAGTTCGTCGCGCAGCCAGCCGGTGAGCGTGGCCAGCCAGCGCATCTTGTATTCGAACTTCTCCGAGCCGACCGCCTGCCCGTTCGGGAAATAGGTGCATACGATGCGCACGCCATCGACCGTGGCGGCGATCACCCGTTTCTGTTCGTCCTCGAAACCGGGAATGCCGATCTGCACGTCAGTGGCGGGCGACTTCGACAGGATGGCCACGCCGTTATAGGTCTTCTGGCCGCTGATGGCGCTGTGATAGCCGGCGGCTTCGAGTTCGGTGCGCGGGTAGGTGGCGTCTTCGGTCTTGGTTTCCTGCAGGCACACCACGTCCGGCTGCTCGGTGGCGAGCCAGTCGGTGAGGTGGGGCAGGCGGACTTTCAGCGAATTGACGTTCCAGCAGGCGATTTTCAAAAGAGACGGCTCCGTTACTGTTTTGCTGCGCCGTCGGTCGGCTCGGCCGCCGCAGGCTTGGGCGCAGGCGGCTTGGCGCTGCCCTTGGCCGGATAGCCGGCGCGGTCGAGCAGCCGGTTCCAGGCGTCGGCGCTGTAGCCCATGAGCTGGTCGGCGCCGGCGGCGATGGCCGGAACGCGGGCTTCTTTCACCTTGAAGCGGGCGACGAGGGCGGCTTTCTGTTCTTCGGAGGTGATGCGCTGTTCGGTGTAGGCGATGGCGCGCTCGCGCAGCAGCGCCTGGGCGGACTCGCACAGCTTGTCGCACTCGTTGCCGAACCACACGGTGACCGGCGCGTTCTTCATTGCTTCGCGCTCGGCGTAGCTCGCGCCCTGTTCGACCACGCTGGGCTGCAGCTTCTTTTCGGTGACCGAGCGCGCGTCCGGCGGCGGCGGGGTGTCGGTGTAGTGGGTGCGGCCCTGCGCGTCCTTCCACTTGTAGGTCTGGGCGATTGCGGTGCCTGCGCACAGGGCGCCGGCCAGCACGATGCAGATCAGTCGGTGCAGCTTCATGCGCGCTCTCCTCGGTGACGGCCGCTCGGTGAGGCCCCGATTCTACCCATGCGGGCTGGCCCGCGGCGTGAGCCGCCGCAGGTCAGCGCTCGCAGGTCGTGTCAGGCGGCCTCGGCCATGCCGCTGTGGCGCAGCAGCGCATCCGGCCGCGGTTCGCGGCCGCGGAAGGCCTTGAACGATTCCAGCGCCGGGCGCGAGCCGCCCACCGCCAGGATTTCGTCCCAGAAGCGGCGGCCGGTGGCGGTGTCGAGCACGGTGCCGGCGGCGCCGCGCGCTTCCTCGAACGCTTCGAAGGCATCGGCCGACAGCACTTCGGCCCACTTGTAGCTGTAGTAGCCGGCCGCGTAGCCACCGGCGAAGATGTGGCTGAAGCTGTTGGCGAAGCGGTTCCACTCCGGCGGGCGCACCACCGACACTTCATCGCGCACTTCTTCCAGCAGCTGCAGCAGCGTCCGGTCGCCGCCGGGCACGAAGTCGTGGTGCAGGCGCAGGTCGAACAGCGAGAACTCGATCTGGCGCAGCGTCTGCATGCCGCTCTGGAAGTTCTTGGCGGCGATCATCTTGTCGTACAGCGCGCGCGGCAGCGGCTCGCCGGTGTCGACATGAGCGGTCATGCCGGTGAGCACGTCCCACTCCCAGCAGAAGTTCTCCATGAACTGGCTGGGCAGTTCGACCGCGTCCCACTCGACGCCGTGGATGCCGGACACCGGCAGGTCTTCGACCCGGGTGAGCAGGTGGTGCAGGCCGTGGCCGGTTTCATGGAACAGCGTGATCACGTCGTCATGGGTGAAGGTGGCGGGCTTGCCTCCGACCGGCGACGGGAAGTTGCAGTTCAGGTAGGCGACCGGCGTCTGCACGCCGCCGCTGACTGCGCGGCGGGTGATGGCTTCGTCCATCCAGGCGCCGCCACGCTTGGTTTCGCGCGCGTAGAGGTCGAGATAGAACTGCCCCACCAGTTCGTTGCCGGCACGCTCGATGCGGAAGAAGCGCACGTCCGGGTGCCATACCGGTGCGGTGTCCGGCCGGATGGTCACGCCGTAAAGCCCTTCGACCACGCGGAACAGGCCTTCCAGCACCTTGTGCTCCGGGAAGTACTGCTTCACTTCCTGCTCCGAGAAGTCGTAGCGCTGCACGCGCAGCTTTTCCGACACCCAGGCCATGTCCCAGGGCTGCAGATCGTCGAGGCCGAATTCGTTGCGGGCGAATGCGCGCAGTTCGTCGAGGTCGCGCTGGGCGTGTGGGCGGGCGCGCTGGGCCAGGTCGCGCAGGAAGTCCATCACCTGTTCCGGCGTGTCGGCCATCTTGGGCACCAGCGACAGTTCGGCAAAGCTGGTGAAGCCCAGCATCTTCGATTCCTCGACGCGCAGCGCCAGGATGCGCGCGATCAGCGGCGTGTTGTCGCGTTCCTTTTCACCGAATTCCGAAGCGCGGGTGGCGTAGGCGCGGTACATGCGGGCGCGCAGTTCGCGGCTGTCGGCGTACTGCATGACCGGCAGGTAGGAGGGCATGTGCAGCGTGAACTTCCAGCCGTCACGCTCGTCGCGCTGGGCGGCTTCGCGGGCGGCCTCGATGCTGTCTTCCGGCAGGCCGGCCAGCAGCGCTTCGTCGGTCACGTATTCGGCGAAGGCGTTGGTGGCGTCGAGCAGGTTTTCGCTGAACTTGGCCGACAGCGCGGCCAGCTCTTCCTGGATTTCCTTGAAGCGCGGCTTCTGGTCTTCGGCCAGTTCGGCGCCGGACAGGCGGAAATCGCGCACTTCGTTGTCGAGAATACGCTGGCGGGCCGGCGACAGCGCGGCGTATTCGGCCGAATCGCGCAGCGCCCTGTACTTGGCGAACAACGCAAGGTTCTGGCCGAGCGCGCTGTAGAAGCGGGTGATGTCGGGCAGCGTGGCGTTGTAGGCCTCGCGCCAGGCCGGCACGTCATTGACACCGTGCAGGTGGCCGACGATGCCCCAGGCGCGGTTCACCTGCTCGCCCATGTCGGTGATCGGTGCGGCGAAGCTGTCCCAGGTGGGGGCTTCAGGACGGGCGGTCAGGTCGTCGATCAGGGCCTGGTAGCGGGTGAGCAGTTCGCCGATGGCCGGCGCCACGTGCTCGGGCTGCACCGTGTCGAAGCGGGGCAGGCCGGAGAAATCGAGCAGAGGATTCGTATTCATGGTCTTCGTGCGGTTCGTGGTGCGACAGGAGGCGAGCGACCGATTCTAGCCGGCCGACGTCGCCCACAGGTTCAAGTTGGGCAGTAACATGCCGAAACCAAGCGTTACAGGTTGGCCCGCGCATCGCCTGCCGCGCGGTTCGATCGGCCCTGAATCTGCCGACAGCGTCCCTGCCATGAGAAGACAGTTCCGGTCACGTGTTGATTCCCCGCTGCGCCTGCTCTGGCTGGCGGCCGCGTGCATTTCTTCGCATGCGCTGGCTCAGGGGGCGCCCGATCTCGGCGGGCTGGCGCTGGAAGAGCTGCTGCAGGTCAAGATCACCACCGCCGCGCGCAAGCCGCAGTCCGTGCGCGAGACGCCGGCTGCGGTGTTCGTGATTTCGCGCGATGACATCGAACGCTCCGGCGCCACCTCGGTGCCCGAGGCGTTGCAGATGGCGCCCGGCGTGCAGGTGGGCCGCATTTCTTCCGGAACCTGGGCCATTTCGCTGCGCGGCGCCAACGGGCGTTTCGCCAACAAGCTCCAGGTGCTGATCGACGGGCGCAGCGTCTATTCGACGCTGTTCTCCGGCACGGTATGGGAAGACCGCGATCTGATGCTGGAAGACATCGACCGCATCGAGGTGGTGCGCGGCCCCGGCGGTGCGCTGTGGGGCAGCAATGCGATGAACGGTGTGATCAACATCATTACCCGTCGCCCGCAGGACACCCAAGGCTCGCTGGTCAGCACGGGTGTCGGGACCGAACAGCGGGGCTGGCTGGGCGTGCGTCACGGCTTTCAGCCGGGCGAGGGGCACAGCGCACGCATCTGGGGCAAGCGACGGGTGATTGACGCGAGCGATCGCCCGGACGGCGGTACCGGTTACGACGGCGGCTACAGTTCGGCCGGTGGTTTCAGCTGGGAATCCCGCCTGACCGGTGGCGACACGCTCGCGTTCAGCGGTGGCATGAGCAGCGCGCGCCACGGCGAGGAACTCGATCTGACCCGCTTCCTGTTCGGCAATGCGCCGGTGCCCGGACGCATCGAAACCCGGGAAAACCACCTGATGGGGCGTTACGCCGGTAGCGACACGCAGGGGGCTGACTATTCGCTGCAGACCTCCTACGCCTATGCTGCCTTCGCCATCGAAAATCCGGTCGGACCGATAGACGACGAACGTCATACGCTCGATATCGACTTTCAGCGCCGCGAGCCGCGTGGGGGCGGGCGACATGACATCGTGTGGGGGCTGGGTTACCGGCATACCCGCGATGACCTGAACGTGCAGATCATCGGCGGGGCGGTGCAGCCCTCACGCCGCACCGTGACCAGTACCAGCCTCTTTCTTCAGGACGACATCTCGCTGCAGCCCGATCGGCTCAACCTCGTGCTGGGGGCTCGGGTCGAGGGCAGCAGCCTCGGGCGTACCGAACTGCAGCCCACGGCTCGGCTCATGTTTACGCCCGAGGGGCCGCACAGCTACTGGGCCGCCGTGTCGCGCACGACCCGTCAGCCCTCGCGCGCGCTGCGCGACTTCGGCGCCGATCTTGGCCCTTTTCCCCTGCCACCGCTGCCCGGCGGCTGGCTGGTACGCAGCCGCAGTCCGGGGGCGGACATGCGCAGCGAGGTGGCCACCTCTCTCGAACTGGGCTATCGCTATCGCCAGGGGGCGCTCAGTGTCGATGCGGCCGCTTTTGCCACCCGCTACCGGCGGCAGGCCGAATACGTGGTCACTTTTGATGGTGTGGTGGCACTGCCGGCCCTGACCCGGCTGACCGAACTGGAGGTTCGCGCCACGGACGAAAGCCGCGCCTACGGTTTCGAACTGGCTGCGGACTACCGCTACAGCCCTGACTGGAGTCTGCACGCAGCCTATACCTACACCGATTCCACCGCGCTCGACCGCACTTTCCCGACCCAGCTGCCGCTGACCTCCTTCTTCATCTATTCCGCGGATGCCCGCCATAGGCTGTCGCTGCGCTCCTCCTGGAATCTCGCGCCGGACTGGAAGTTCGACGCCTGGCTGCGCAGCGTGAGCAGCGTCGAGCCGAGTGGAATCGCCGGCTATACCGATGCCGATCTGCGACTGGCCTGGCGGGTGAAGCGCGACCTCGAACTGTCTCTGGTCGGCCAGAACCTGATGCACGCCCGCCGGGCGCAGTACGTGGCGGACACCCTTCCGTCATCGCCGCTGGCCATCGAGCGGGCCGCCTACCTGAAGGCGGTGTGGTCCTTCTGACATGCCGCACATCCTGCGCATGAAGCTGCTGCCGGCGTTCATCCTGCTGTGCGCAACTCTGTTCGCACGACCGGCGCTGGCGCAGACCACGGTGCCCGAAGCGCAGCTGAAGGCTGCCTTCGTTTTCAATTTTGCGAAGTATGTCGAGTGGCCGGACTCGCCCGCCGGCAACGGTTCTCTGGTGGCCTGCGTCATCGGCGGCGACAGCTTTGCCGCCGCGCTCGCGCAGTTCGACGGCCGGCTGCTGGCGGGGCGCAGCTTTCAGGTACTGCGTCAGGTCACTCCGGAAGCCACCGGCTGCCACCTGCTGGTCATGATGGGCGAAAGCGCCCGGCGGGCGCTCGCCCAGATCCGGCCTGCGTCGATGCCGGGCGTGCTTACGGTCAGCGATCTCGACGGCTTTGTCGATGAAGGCGGGATGATAGGGCTGGTGCGCAGTGAAGACCGGCTTCAGTTCGACATCAACCAGCAGGCTCTGCAACGGGCCGGTCTGCGCGCAAGTTCCCAGTTGCTCAAGCTGGCCCGCAAGCTTGGAGGGCGCGCGCGATGAGGCGTATGGAGCGCTTTCTGGCCGAGCTGTCCGACCTGCCGCTGCGCATCAAGCTGCAGCGCATCCTGCTGCTCTGTCTGGCGGCTGCGCTGGCGCTTACTTTTGCGGTGTATTCGCTGGGCGCCCTGTACAACGAGCGCGAACGGCTGATCGATCAGCTCGACGCCACCGCACGCATCATCGGTGCCAACAGCGCTTCGGCACTTGCGTTCAGCGACCCCGACTCCGCTGCCGGCACGCTGGCTGCGGTGTCCAGCGTGCCGGCGGTGGTGCGGGCCTGGATACTGCTGAGCGACGGCTCGCGCTTTGCTGCCTATCCACCGGACGCTGCCTTGCCGCCCGTTGCACTGGCTGACCGGTCGGGGCCGACCGTGATCGGTTCCATCTGGTCGAGCGATCTGCTTTTTGCGCAGCCGCTCGACGACGATGGGCAGCGCCTGGGTGTCGTCGTGCTGCAGGCCGACCTCTCGCCGCTGTGGCGTCGTGCGGCCTTGATCATGGCGTTCAATGCCCTGTTGACCGGCCTGTCATTCCTGCTGGCCTATCGTCTGTCGGCAGGGCTGCGGCGACGCATCACCGACCCGGTGCAGGCGCTGATCGAATCGGCGCGGGTGGTGGTCGAGGAGCGGCGATACGATCAGGTCGTGCCGCGACCCGGCAACGACGAGATCGGCCAGCTCACCGACCGCTTCAATGCCATGCTGCGCGAGATCGCATTGCGCGACGCCGAACTGCGCGCGCATCGCGACCGGCTGGAAAGCGAGGTCGAAGCCCGCACATGCGAACTGCGCGAAGCCAAGGACGTGGCCGAGGCGGCAAACGAGGCGAAGAGCCGTTTCCTTGCCAACATGAGTCACGAGATACGGACGCCGATGAACGGTGTGATCGGCATGGCCGGTCTGCTTGAGCGTACGCCGCTGGATGAGCGGCAGCGGCGCTATCTGAGCGGCATTTCCGGTTCGGCCGAGTCACTGCTGAGGGTGATCAACGACGTGCTCGATTTTTCGAAGATCGAAGCCGGCAAGCTGCAGTTCGAGCGGGTGGTGTTCGAGCCACAGCAGGTGTTCGAGGATGTGGCCATGCTGTTCGCTGATCCGGCGCGCGGCAAGGGCATCGAACTGTCCTTGCGCATCGCGCCCTCGCTGCCGCACGCGCTCTCAGGTGACCCGCACCGGCTGCGCCAGGTGCTGATCAATCTGGTGTCGAATGCGGTCAAGTTCACCGCGGCCGGTGAGGTGCTGATCGATGTTCAGGCTACGTTCGCGGAGTCCTCCCCAGGCCGCGTCTGGCTCGATGCGGGGGTGATCGATACCGGTACCGGCATCCCTCGCGACGCGGCTGCCCAGGTGTTCGACGCTTTCTCGCAGGCGGACAGTTCAACCACCCGCCGGTTCGGCGGCACTGGTCTCGGACTGGCGATTACCCGCGAACTGATCGTCGCCCAGGGCGGCACCATCGGTTTCAGCAGTGTTCCGGGCTACGGTTCGCACTTCCGCCTGCATCTTCCTTTTGACCGCGCGGACGGCGGGCCGCAGCCGTGGTCCGTCGGGGTATCGCGGAGGGCTCTGGTGGTCGATCCTTCCGGTCGCAGCGCGCAGAACCTGGTGACCATGCTGCTCGAGGGCGGCATCGAGGCAGAGCATTGCGAAGACTGCGCGCAGGCGATGGTGCTGCTGATGCGCGCCGAACTGTGCGGCCTGCCGTTCGAACGGGTGCTGTGTGCGCAGCAGTTGCCCGACGCGGGGGCGGCAGAACTGGCGCGCCTGCTGAACGAACGACTGGTGCGTCCGCCCGCCCTGCACTGCATGCAGGGCTTTGCCGATCCCGATCTGGTCACCTCCGCGCTGCCGGTGATCCGCAAACCGGTGTTGCGCGGAGAACTGAGACTGCTGCTCGGCGATGGCGAGGTGGCGCCTGCTGCTGCTGCGAGGCGGCTGGACGCCGGTGCCCAGCCCCGGGTGAAGGTGCTGCTGGTGGAAGACCATCCGGTCAATCGCGAGATTGCGGTCGACATGCTCTCCGAGCTGGGTTGCAGCGTGCATACCGCCGAGAATGGTCTGATTGCGCTCGGTGCCGTGTCGCGTGAGCCTTTCGATCTCGTGCTGATGGACTGCCAGATGCCGGTGATGGACGGTTTCGAGGCGAGTCGCCGCATCCGTGCGCTGGAGGCGGATCTGGCCCGCTCGCCGGTGCCCATCGTGGCACTGACCGCCAACGCACTGAGCGGAGACCGCGAACGCTGTCTGGCAGCCGGCATGGACGAATATCTGCCGAAACCGATTCCGCTCCGCGATCTGGCCAGGGTGATCAGTCAGCACGCGCGCGCGCCGGCGCCGCTGCCGGAGGACACGGGGGCGTCGGTGCCTCAGGCCGAGGTACCGCTGATCGATACCCGGCAACTGTTCAGCGTGCCCGGCATGCGCAATCCGGACAGGCGTCTGCTGGTGCGCATGGCTGCGCTGTACCGGAGTGAGGCGGGGGGCAGTTTTGAGCGGATGAAGGCCGCCGCCGCAGCCGGCGGTGCCGATGCACTGCGTGAGGCGGCGCATCGCCTCAAGAGCTCCAGCGGCGCGCTGGGTGCCCGCCGTGTCTTCGAGTGCGCGCAGGGGATAGAAAGCTCCGCTCGAGCCGGCGATGCGCGTTTCAGCGCCCAGGCGCAGCGCGATCTGGACGATATTCTGCGTCACACTTTTGACGCCCTTGACCGCCTCGCGGCCGATACGCAGTCTTCGGGAGCTCGCTCGTGATATTGCTGGTTGATGACGATGTGATGGTTCGGTTGCTGGCCGCCGAGACGCTGATTGCCTCGGGCTTCGAAGTGATGGAAGCGGCCGATGGCGAAAGCGCGCTTGAACTGTTCGGGCGACACGAGTTTTCGCTGGTCCTGCTGGACGTGAGCCTGGGCGGCATCGACGGTTTCGAGGTGTGCCGTCGTCTGCGTGCGCATCCGCACGGCCGCTCGCTGCCCATCATCATGCTCACCGGCATGGACGACACCATGTCGATTGACAGCGCCTACGCCCACGGCGCGACCGATTTCGTCACCAAGCCGCTGAACTGGACCTTGCTGGTGTATCGCATCCGCTATGCGCTGCGCGCGGCGCAGACGGTGAGCGAACTGGAAGCCTCGGAGCGCAGACTGGGCGTGGCCCAGCGGGTGGCCCGGCTCGGCGGCTGGGTCTGGCACGTTGACGACGACCGCTGCGAGCGCAGTCCGATCTGCCTCGATCTGTGGGGCGACGTACCCGCGGCGCTGCACGCCGTGCCGTTCGGGCTGCTGGCGCGAGTGCTCAGCCCGGATCGCCAGCATCTGCGCGAGGCGATGGAACGTGCCCGTGCCGGCGAGCCTTACCAGCTCACCTTCCGCGTACAGCGGGGCAGTGGCATCGTGTCGCTGCATGAGCACGCGGTGCCCGAGCGCGACGAGTTCGGGCGTGTCGTGCGGGTCGAAGGCGTAACCCAGGACGTGACCGAACGCGAGCAGGCGGAGCGGCGCATCCGCTTCCTCGCCTATCACGACAGTCTGACCGGGCTGGCCAACCGGCAGATGTTCAGGGAAATGCTGGACCACACGCTCGCACGTTCCCAGCGCACCGGCTCACGCTGTGCGCTGCTCTATCTTGATCTTGACCGGCTCAAGCGCATCAACGACAGCTTCGGTCATACGCTGGGCGATCAGATACTGCGTGAGGTCGCCAGCCGGCTGGTCGCATCCATCCGCAGCGCGGACATCGTTGCGCGCGAGGACCAGGCGCCGGAGGAGGTGGTCGCCAGGCTGGGCGGTGACGAGTTCACCGTGCTGCTGACCGATCTTGCCCGCATCGATGACGCAGCCCGGGTTGCCGCCCGCATCTGCGCCGAGCTGAGCGCGCCGCTGCAGGTGGTTCACGTTGAACTGGTGGTGACGGCCTCGATCGGGATCGCGGTGTTTCCCGACAATGGCGAGGATCCCGAAACACTGATGCGGCACGCCGACATGGCGATGTACGCAGCCAAGCAGAGTGGCCGCAATACCTATGAGTTCTTCACCGAGGCCATGCAGCTGCAGGCGGTCGAGCGCCTCTCGCTGGAGCAGGATCTGGTGCGCGCGGTCGAACAGGCGCAGTTCGCGCTGCACTACCAGCCGCAGATCGACGCGGCCACCGGCCGCATCGTTTCGGCCGAGGCGCTGCTGCGCTGGCAGCATCCGCAGCGGGGCAATGTGTCACCGGTCCAGTTCATTCCGGTGGCTGAAGAGACCGGCCTCATCGTTGCCATCGGTGAATGGGTGGTGATGGAAGCCTGCCGCCAGATGGCAGCCTGGCAGGCTGAGGGGCTGCCGGTGGTGCCGGTGGCGGTGAATCTGTCGGCCCACAACTTCCGTTCCGACGCCCTGCTCACCTCGATCGCCCATGCGCTTGAAACCACCGGTCTGCCCTCACGCCTGCTGCATGTCGAACTGACCGAGAGCGCGGTGATGCAGGAGCCCGAGGAGGCCATGGCCACGCTGGGGGCGCTCAAGTCCTTGGGTCTGATGCTGTCGATCGACGATTTCGGGACCGGCTATTCGTCGCTGTCGACACTCAAGCAGTTTCCGATCGATCTGCTCAAGATCGATCGCAGCTTCGTGCGCGATCTGCCGCAGGATGCCAGCAGCGCGTCCATCGTCGAGGCCATCCTCGCGCTGGCGCATGCGCTTGGTCTGGGCGTGGTGGCTGAGGGGGTGGAAACCGTGGCCCAGCGCGATTTCCTGCTCGGCCGGCGGTGTGGCCTGATGCAGGGCTATCTGTATTCCCGTCCGCAACCGGCCGGTGCATTCGCCGATCTGCTGCGGGAGGGCGTGCTGCGGAGGTGAAAAGCCGAAGCAGGCGTCCGACGGACGCCCGCCCGCAGTGAGACTCAGTTCTTTGCCGATACGCTGGCCAGCACCATGTCTTCGTCGATCAGCGCCGCCTTGCTGGCGTCGGGCACGAGGGTATCGATCCGGTAGATGCCGCCGGGCACCGCATCCGAAAGAACGAACAGATAGGTCTTGCCCAGATACTTCGGAAACTTCTGCTTGTTCGGGTCGTTGCTGTAAGGCGTGATCCGGTATTCCTTCGCCTCCACCGTCTTGCCGTTGAAGCTCACCTTGACCGGCGTCGCCTTCGGACCTTCCGACAGGGCGAGGCGGATGCGTTTGCGGAAATAGTTCGACTTCCCGCCGGTCAGCCGCTCCATTTCACGGATATCTCGTTCCAGAAAGCACATCAGCGCGGGGTTGCTCAGCGCGGCGTCCACTTCGGGGATCTCTGTCTTGCGTGCGCCGCTCAGGCAGCTGGTGCTCACCTTGCGGGCGCCCTTGTCCTCGCTGATGCGCACTTCGACCGTATCCTGGAAAGGCACTTCCTGGCTGCCGCTTCGCTTGAACGAATAGCTCAGGGTGGTCGGTGCCTTCAGCCCGGAAAGCTGATCATTCATGAACAGCTGTTTCTCCGCTTCGGTGATCTCCTGGCTCGGCTCCGCCTGGGCCATGCCGGCGTGGATGAACAGAGCGCACAGCAGTGCGGGCAGTTGGGTGCGGTACTTCATGACGACTCCTCTCGTGATGCCGGGTCTGTGCCCGTTGTTGAATTCAGCAGGGATGGGGTGTGCCGGATGAGCAGGCCTGGGTGCGTGCATCCAGCGCGGGCAGTGCCGATGGCGCCACCCGCTCCAGCTCGGTGCGTGCTGCAAGGTAGCCCGGGGTGTCGTGCTGCCGGTGGCGCGCAAGCGCCAGATCGCTCAGGAACACCGGATTGTCGCTCTCCAGCGCGTGGGCGCGTTCGAATGATGCAAGCGCTTCACGGCTGCGACCCGTGCCCGCCTGCGCATTGCCGAGCGCGTGCCAGGCAGATGCATTGGACGGATCGGTTGAAATCCAGCGTTGCGCCAGCCCTTCCAGTTCCGGCCAGCGCAGTTCAGCGGTCATGCGCAGGATCTGGAGGAAGGGCGGCAGACCGTCCTCCGGCGTGTCCCAGAAAGCGCGGCCGGCGAGTGGTGCGACTTCCGGGCCCGGCGGCAGTCTGAGTGCATCGGCGATCCAGGCGGCAGGCACCGAGAACTGGTTGTCGGTTCCGGCCCTGAACTTGAAAGCCATCAGCCCGACCAGTCGCCCGTCGCGGTCGAACAGTCCGCCGCCGCTGGCGCCGGACGTAAACGGTGTGGTGCTCTGGATCACCTTGCCACCGTCATGGTCGTGCAGTCTGAGCACCGTGCCATTGCTGACACGTGGCGCCGCTCCGAGGATGTAGCCCAGTGCGACCAGATCCTCTCCTGCTCTGAGCGGGGTTTCCCGAAGCGGAACCGGCGGTACCTGCGATGCTCCGGGCACCTCCAGCAGGCACAGATCGCGGGCAACCTGTGCGCGCTGTCCGCTCACCTGCATGCGTTCGCCATTCGACACCACGCGCAGCGTGGTGGCATGTGCGGTGACATGACAGGCGGTGGCGATGATGCCAGGCGCCACCGCCACGCCGGTGCCCACGCCGACATTTCCGCGCACGTCCGATGCCTCGACCTTGAGCACGCTCGGGCGCAGGCTGATCAGTGCGGCGATATCCTGCTCGCCCAGTGCGCGTGCCGGTAACGGCAGCGTGCAGGCGAGCAGGGCGCAGAGCAGGAGCGTGGTGTGGCGCATTGCCGGTGGTTCAGCGGTCGGCGGCGGTGTGGCTGGCCTGCGCCTCGCTCACCAGGGGCACGCCATAGGACTTCAGGATGTTCTCGATCGCGGGCAGGTTGCGCTGTACCGCTTCGTCGATCTTGTTCTTCCAGTCCTTTTCACCGAAGCGGACCGCCATCGTGATCGCGTAGTCGAACTTGATGCTGTTCTCAGGCGGGAAAGCTACCGTGACCAGATCGCGGGTTCCGGAATTCTTGCTGAAGTAGCCGGCAATCGGGCCCCAGGCCATGGCGACGTCCAGCTTGTCGCCCACCAGATCCTTCTCGACGATCTCTCCCGGATAGGCCCCCGGATCGCCGGACTGGCGCTGGTAAGAGGTCGCCTGATCGAACAGCTTGTTGCGCAGCAGCCAGTCCACCGGTGGCGTCTGCGAAAACACGCCGAAGCGCACTTTCGACAGCTTTTCCGGCGGCAGCTTGAGCAGGTCGTCCGGCACCTTCACCTCGTCGAAGCCGCGCCCCTTCTTGAACACCATTGCGTAGGTCGAACGGTAATAGGGCTTGACGGTGGCGCCGAGGTCAAAGCCGACCGGTACGCCAACCACCAGATCGCAGCGGAACTTCCCGGGGATCTCCGGGTGCTTGGCTTTCAGTGTCATCCGCACGAAACCCATGCGGTGCGGGAAGAAGGCGTACTCAAGCTTGTAGCCGAGATCCTTGGCCAGCAGTTCGGCAATCTTGTTCTCGTAACCTTCGCCCTTTTCGTTCGAGAGCGGCAGGTTGTTCGGATCAGCGCAGACGCGCAGTACTTTGTCGTCGCCGGTCACGCTTTCCTGGGCGTGGGCCGAAGGCAGGGTGAAGGTGGCGGCAAGGCCGAATACGGCAGCGGACAGTCGATGCTTCATCGTGGTGATTCTCCTCCGGTGGCAGGGCTCGTGTTGTTGTAGCGGGAAGCGCGCACAAACGTGCATCCCGAGCCGACAGTCTGACACCGGGACCAGTGATTTTGTTTTGAGAAAATCGTGAAAGTGTCACTTTCCCGAGGCGGGCGGGAGGATGAAAAAACGGGCACCTGCGTTACCGCGAAGTGCCCGTTCAGTGTGCTGCGGAAGGGCGCTTCGAGCGCCCTTCTCGTTCGCGCGCCGATTACGGCAGTGCGAACACCGTCATCACGCCACCGAGTTCGGTGTAGCTGGCCAGTTCGGCGTAACCGCCCACGGCACCCAGACCATCGGTCGGCTTCTCGAGACCGGCTGCCAGACCGATACCGGCCCAGCCACCAATACCCGACAGGATGCCCATGTACTGCTTGCCCTTGAACTCCCACGTGGTCACGTTGCCGATGATGCCGGACGGGGTCTTGAACTTGAACAGTTCCTTGTTGATGTCGTCAGCATCGACGCACTTGAGGTAGCCCTCGAGCGTGCCGTAGCAGGCGATGCCGCCGGCGGTGACCAGCGAGCCCGACCACACCGAGAACTTCTCCGGCTTGGACTGGACGATCTTGCCCTTGCCCGCATCCCAGGCGATGAAGTTGCCCATGCCGCCGTGGCTGCCCGGGGCCGGGAACATCGACAGGGTGGCACCGACGTACGGCTGGCCGGCGGTGTATTCAACGCGGAACGGCTCGTAGTCCATGCAGACGTGGTTGGTCGGCACGTAGAACAGGCCATTCTTCGGGTTGAACGAAGCCGGCTGCTGGTCCTTCGAACCCAGAGCGGCCGGGCAGATGCCCTTGCTGTTCACGTCTTCACCGTTCTGGCGGGTCGAGTACTTGGCCACGACCTGCGGACGACCGGTGTTCATGTCGACGTGCGTCGCCCAGTTCACCTTCGGGTCGAACTTCTCGGCCACCAGCAGTTCGCCGGTCACGCGGTCCATCGTGTAGCCGAAGCCGTTGCGGTCGAAGTGCACCGCCACCTTGCGCTTCTTGCCCTTCACATCCACGTCAGCCAGGATGACTTCGTTGATGCCGTCGAAGTCCCACTCGTCGTGCGGGGTCATCTGATAGACCCAGCGCACCTTGCCGCTGTCGACGTCACGCGCCCACAGGGTCATGGACCACTTGTTGTCGCCCGGACGCTGCGACGGGTTCCAGGTCGAGGGGTTGCCCGAACCGTAGTACATCAGGTTTTCCTGCGGGTCGTAGGAGTACCAGCCCCAGGTCGTGCCGCCGCCGATCTTCCACTGATCGCCCTGCCAGGTCTTGAGCGACGAATCCTTGCCCACCGGCGCCATCTTGCCGTTGGTCCAGCTCATGGTCTTTTCCGGATCCATCAGCATTTCAGCGTCGGGGCCGGTCGAGTAGCCCTTCCACACCTGCTTGCCGGTGTTGATATCGTAGGCAGCGACGTAGCCGCGGATGCCGAATTCACCGCCGGAAATGCCGGTGATGACCTTATCCTTGAACACGTGCGGGGCGTTCGTGTTGGTGCCGCCGACCTTCGGGTCGCCGTTCTTCACGTCCCACAGCTTCTTGCCGGTCTTGGCGTCGAGTGCGACCAGCACGGTGTCTGCCTGCTGCAGGAACACCTTGCCTTCGGCGTAGGCCAGACCACGGTTGACCGTGTCGCAGCACATCACCGGAATAACGGACGGATCCTGCTTCGGCTCGTACTTCCACTTGATTTTCTGGGTTTCCAGATCGATTGCGAAAACCTTGTTGGGGAAGGGCGAGTGCACGAACAGGGTGTCACCGATTACCAGCGGACCGCCTTCGTGACCGCGCAGCACGCCGGTCGAGAAGGTCCAGGCCACCTTCATGTTCTTGACGTTGCTCTTATTGATCTGGTTCAGGTTGCTGTAACGCTGGTTCTCGAAGTTGCCAGCTTGCATTGCCCAGTTTTTCGGGTCTTTGATCAGCTTGGCGACGTCTGCGTTGGCCAGAGCGGTGCCCGGGATGGCCAGAGCGGCGACCCACAGCGGCAGTTGTTTCATCTTGCTAGACATAGGCTCCTCCTCATTGCTACCAAAATGTGACCGGACACCCCATGTCAGAGGCTCCGGCCGCTGTTGCCCTGCGACGCCCATAAGTGCCCCCGGGCGTCGAGGTAATGAAGATATAGCACACGATTTTTGAACAGCGGGAAGTTTTCCCTTCATCTTCTTAAAATTTTAAACTTGACGGATATTGTTTTTTCCGCTCTCTGGCTGTCTGTTTTGTTTGTATCGCAGCTTCAAGGGGTGTTTGTGGCGCGCTGCAACATGGAAAAAATCGCCAGATGTTGCAGCGCGCAACGCGCTGTCGGGCAGGGTGTACCGCCTGAGCGTTCCGGAACGGAACACTCGGTTTTGCCTGAAAATGAGGCAGTCCGAACGAAAAAAAACGGCGCCCCGGATCTTCCGGGGCGCCGTTTCTTCCGCTCCGATGGCGGAGCGGTGCAGGCAGGAGCAGAGCGCCGGTTACGGCAGCGCGAACACCGTCATCACGCCACCGAGTTCGGTGTAATTGGCGAGTTCGGCGTAACCGCCCACGGCGCCCAGACCGTCGGTCGATTTTTCAAGGCCGGCAGCCAGACCGATACCGGCCCAGCCACCAATACCCGACAGGATGCCCATGTACTGCTTGCCCTTGAACTCCCAGGTGGTCACGTTGCCGATGATGCCGGACGGGGTCTTGAACTTGAACAGTTCCTTCTTGATGTCGTCGGCGTCCACGCACTTGAGGTAGCCCTCGAGCGTGCCGTAGCAGGCGATGCCGCCGGCGGTGACCAGCGTACCTGACCACACCGAGAACTTCTCCGGCTTGGACTGGACGATCTTGCCCTTGCCTGCGTCCCAGGTGATGAAGTTGCCCATGCCGCCGTGGCTGCCCGGGGCCGGGAACATCGACAGGGTGGCGCCGACGTACGGCTGGCCGGCGGTGTATTCAACGCGGAACGGCTCGTAATCCATGCAGACGTGGTTGGTCGGCACGTAGAACAGGCCATTCTTCGGGTTGAACGAAGCCGGCTGCTGATCCTTCGAGCCGAGTGCGGCCGGGCAGATGCCCTTCGTATTCACGTCTTCGCCGTTCTGGCGGGTCGAGTACTTGGCCACGACCTGCGGACGGCCGGTGTTCATGTCGACGTGCGTCGCCCAGTTCACTTTCGGGTCGAACTTCTCGGCCACCAGCAGTTCGCCGGTCACCCGGTCCAGCGTGTAGCCGAAGCCGTTGCGGTCGAAGTGCACCGCCACCTTGCGCTTCTTGCCCTTCACATCCACGTCAGCCAGGATGATTTCGTTCACGCCGTCGAAGTCCCACTCGTCGTGCGGAGTCATCTGATAGACCCAGCGCACCTTGCCGCTGTCGACGTCACGCGCCCACAGGGTCATGGACCACTTGTTGTCGCCCGGACGCTGCGACGGGTTCCAGGTCGAGGGGTTGCCCGAACCGTAGTACATCAGGTTTTCCTGCGGGTCGTAGGAGTACCAGCCCCAGGTTGATCCGCCGCCGATCTTCCACTGGTCGCCCTGCCAGGACTTCAGCGACGAATCCTTGCCCACCGGCGCCATCTTGCCGTTGGTCCAGGTCATCGATTTCTCCGGATCCATCAGCATTTCAGCGTCGGGGCCGGTCGAGTAGCCCTTCCACACCATCTTGCCGGTGTTCAGGTCGTAGGCGGTCACGCGACCGCGCACGCCGAACTCACCGCCGGAAATGCCGGTGATCACCTTGTCCTTGAATACGTGAGGCGCCTGGGTGTTGGTTTCACCGATCTTCGGGTCGCCGTTCTTCACGTCCCACAACTTCTTGCCGGTCTTGGCGTCGAGTGCGACCAGTACCGTGTCAGCCTGCTGCAGCAGGATCTTTCCTTCTGCGTAGGCCAAGCCGCGGTTCACGGTGTCGCAGCACATCACCGGGATCACGGTCGGATCCTGCTTCGGCTCGTACTTCCAGACGATCTTCTGGGTTTCCAGATCAATCGCGAATACCTTGTTGGGGAATGGGGAGTGCACGAACAGCATGCCGCCGATCACCAGCGGGCCGCCTTCGTGACCGCGCAGCACGCCGGTCGAGAAGGTCCAGGCCACCTTCATGTTCTTCACATTCGACTTGTTGATCTGGTTCAGCGTGCTGTAGCGCTGATTCTCGAAGTTGCCGGCCTGCATGGCCCAGTTCTTCGGATCCTTGATCAGTTTCGCCAGATCGGCGTTGGCAACCGCCGCGCCCGGCAGGGCCAGGGCAGCGAGCCAGAGCGGCAGTGTTTTTCTTGCGGACATGGTGTTCTCCTCTTTTGCGTCGGACTGACCGGCACATGCGCGCCAGTCACCTGCCCGCAGAGTCCATAAGCACTGAACTTCTTGCGGGTTATGGATTTATACAACGCATGGGAGGGAATCCCCGATCCATGGCGCCTCCCGCCCTGATGTCGGGATGATGTCCTGCATGATTCGGGATTTGGTCCCGGTTTTTCCCGGGCTGAGTGACGCGCTCAGTGGCGTCTCAGGGCGTCCGGCCGGAAGGCCCAGGCGAGCGCGAGCACGCCCAGCAGTGCGGGCAGCCAGCCTGCCCGGGTCGGTACCGACTGAGTGCGGGCGAAATCGCCGTCGGTCATTGCACTGGCCAGTCCTTCGGCGTCGGCCAGCGTGTGGTAGCTCATGCCGGTCTGCGACGCGAGGTCGCGCAGGTGAGCTGATTTCAGGCTGGACAGGTGTTCGGTGCCGGCGCTCTGCACCTGGGCCATCCGCTGGCCGCTTTCGTCGACCATGGCTTCGCTGCTGCCGGAAGAGCCGGTGCGGCCGCGGGTCGCGGTGTCGATCTGCGCCACCTCGTCCGCCCGCCAGATGCCGAGCGGCCGGCCGTCCGGATCGAACTTGGGGATGGGGCTGAGGGTCGGCCCGCCGGTGCCGACGATGAGACCTTTCACAGCGCCCGGCTCTCCGTCGAAGGACGGTCGCAGTTTGGGATGCAGCGGCGGCGCCTCGTGTCCGTCGGTCACGAAGATGAGCGAGGGTTTCGAGTCCAGATCCTTCAGTGCTCGGATGGACGAGAACAGCCCCTTGGACACTTCGCTGGCGCCGGCCCAGGACATCTGGCCGTCGATGTTGGACAGTGCAGCCAGCAGTTCATGGTAGTTGCCGCATACCTCGACCGGTGTCATCAGCGCCAGCAGCCGGTACTCCGAAAATACGCCCCAGCCCACGCTGGAGCCGCAGGGCAGGCTGCGCAGCGCCTGCCCCAGGCTGTGCTTGGCATAGGTCAGCCGGTCAACCGGTTTGCCATCCAGTTCGTAGTCCAGCGTGTTCATGCTCTGGGTGATGTCGAGCACGATCATGTGGCTGTAGCTGCGGCCGGGCAGCGGCAGCGGCGGCAACACTGCGGCGAGCGCGAACAGCGCGACCGCGATGGTCAGCGGACGCGACTGCGGACTGCGCGCCCGGGCCAGCAGCTCTCGCGTGGTGGCGATCATGGCAGGCCCAGCGTGAAGGCCTTCATCGTGGTTACCGCCCGTTCGCTGTTCTGCGGCAACGGCGGAGCCTCTTCGTCCGACGCCTCCCGCTCCGGCGCCAGTCGCAGCGCGCGCTCCAGGTTGTACTTGGCGTCCCAGTGCTGCGGGTTCAGGCGCAGCAGCTCGCGGTAGCTGGTCTTGGACAGTTCGGCCAGCGGCAGCGATCTGCCGATGCTTTCCGGTCCGAACTGCAGTGCCTCGCGCAGGTGCAGGTTGCCCAGGTTGTACAGCACCGCCTGCAGCAGTGCGCCGTCGGCGCTGCGCGACAGATCCTTGTAGGCGCGCACCGCGCCGTCATAGTCGTTATGTGCGGCGAGCGACAGCGCCCGCGCGAATTCCGCTTCCGGGCTGCCCTGGGTGGCGGCGGCATCGACGCCGCTGTCGACCAGGCGGTTGAAATCGCGGGCGCTGGACAGGCGGTAACCCTCCCAGCCGGCAACCGCGATGCTGACTGCAATGCCCGCCGCGATCAGCGACGAAAGACTGCGCATCTTCATGACTGCACTTCCTCCTTCCAGGCCGGCCGAGTGATCAGGCGGCAGGCCAGCGCCGCCGCGCCCGCGAGCAGGGCCAGCGCATAACACCAGCCGGAAAAGTCCCGGCGGGGAATCCGTTCAACGTAATCCAGCGGCAGGTTCTGCTGGCGATCCACTTCGGCCACCGCTTCCTTTACCGCTTCCGGGTCTTCCGCCTCGAAGGCCTGATAGGGCACGCCAGCCGACTTCAGGAACTGGTTCAGCGCCACTTCCGGAATGTTGCCGTCGCCGGCATCGGCATTCAGCCCCGGGCTGAGCGCCGAGCGGATGAAAATCCAGTACACCGCGATGCGGTTGCGCTGCAGTGCGCGCCGTATCTTGTCGCGCATGACCTCGTCGATCTGCGCGCCGCCATCTGACACCAGCAGCAGGATGCGGCTGCCCGAGTAGGCGCGGCGGTCGAACTGTTCGGCGCCGGCCAGCAACGCGCGGCCGATATCGGTTTCCGACAGCCCGCGGCCGATGCCGCCGGCCTGGATACCGGCCTGCACCACGTCGCCGTGCTGGGTGAAGGGCACCACCGGCATCGGCGCCGAACTGAACAGCAGCAGCGAATATCGGTCGTCCGGCCGCCGTTCGGCGAAATCGGCGAGCAGGCGCCTCGCCACCTTGCCCTTGGCTTCTGCCGTGGTGTCGATCGACGGCTGCCGCCCCTTGGGCAGCAGCGCCTCGTCCATGCTGCGGCTGCGGTCGAGCGCGATCACGATTTCCGCGCCGCGACCGGTGCGCTGCACCTCGGTCGCCGGCTGCGCCAGCCCGGCCAGACCGAATACCGCCGCTGCCATCGCCACCGCCGCAGCAATGCGGCCGGCGCGCAGCAGCGCGTTGCCCAGCGGGTCCGTCGGCAGCCAGTCGATGCAGGCGTAGTCCAGCGTGTGACGCCGGCGCGGCCACAGCGGCAGCAGCGCCAGCGGCAGCAACAGCAGCCACCACGGCGCACCCAGTTCAAGTGCGCCCGGCCAGAGATTCAGGCTGATGCCATTCACGTCGTGATCTCCGCCGCGCTGCCCGCCGGGCCGTCCCAAGGGCGAGAGCAGCCCCCTTGGTGGGGGTGAAGCCGGGGTTTCGCAGCGCATGCGCTGCGCCGGCTGAACGGGGCGGCTGTGCAAAGCCGCCCCTCCCGAGCGAACGCAGTGAGCGTGGGGGCTTTTTTCATGCAAGCGCCCGGCGTTCCAGCTTCGCGGCGCGGGCGCAGAGGCTGCGCGGATCCACGTCGCCGGCGGGCCGGTCGGCGAAGAAGCGTACCTGCGAGGCGTCGAAGAAGCGGCGCAGATCCGCTTCAAGCGGTGCCAGCCAGGGGGCGCGCGTCAGCAGCACAGACAGATTGCCGTCGCGCACCACCTGACCGGCGGTGTCGTCCAGCGCGCGGTGCAGCCGTCGCCAGCTGTCGGGCGAGCCGCTGTCCAGCCGGCTGAGCTCGCGCTGGGCGCGTGAGAAAGGCAGGCGGCGGCGGGCGGCGATCTGGCGCAGCAGCGCCAGCAGCAGCCACAGGCCGACCAGCGCGGCGCCGGCGCTCAGCGCCGCGTGCAGGCCGCGCTCGAACGGTGCAGGATCGATGTGCGGCGCCGGCAGGTCAGGGCGCATCGCTTCCAGCCCGGCGCGCGCCAGCACCACTTCAGGCGTCAGCGGCGCCACGGTCACCGGCAGCGGCGTCGTCTGCAGCCGGCGCTTGCCATCGGTCAGTTCGAGGTCGAGCGCCGGCAGTTCGAGCGCGCGCAGTTCGTCCGGCACGTTGATGATCTGGTAATCGATCACCAGCCAGCGGCGGCCGGCTGCGTCCTGTTCGATGCGTGCGTCGCGCCGCTCGAACCAGTTGCTGGCACGCTCCAGCGGCGGCAGCGTGGCTGGTTCGATCGGTGCACCATCATGGTCGAGGGCGATGCGCTGCTCCACCGTGTCACCGATCACGTAGCCGAACGGGCGCGGTGCGATCACCTCCGGCGTGATCGCCGCCAGCACCGGTGCGGCCGGCGTGACGGGCATGTCCGGTGTGGCTGGCGCGGCGGCGGGCGCTTCGTCGCTGGAGCCGGCCGGCTTGCTCAGGTCGGTCTGCGGCGGAATGACCGGGCCGGTGGGCTGGGGCGGCGCATCGGCGACTGGGGTGGGGGCGGGGGCGGCATCGGCCGGTCTGGTGTCCTGGGCGCTGGCCGGCAGCGTGCAGGCCAGCGCCAGCAGCGTGCCCAGAAGCCGGAGTGCGGGCAGCGGTTTCATGTCAGACAGCCTCGAAAAAATAGCGTGACAGCGCATCGGCATCGAAGCGGCCGGTCATGTAGAAGGGGCGGGTGCCGCGCGCCGAAAACATCCTGTCCAGCGCTTCGCGCCGCTGCGCGAACGCGTCCTCCCAGCGGCGGCGGATCTGCGGCCGCAGCCACAGGCCGCGCCGGCGACCGGTTTCGATGTCGCGCAGCGCGAGCAGACCTTCGCCATCGGGGGCGCGCGGTTCGGCTTCGTCCCAGATCACCATGGGCACGACATAGGCGTGCGACAGCAGATCGAGTGCGGCCGAAGTCTGGGCCAGCGGCGCGTGGAAGTCTGAGGCGAGAAACACCAGCGCCTGCTTGCCGGCGATGCGCGCGCAGGCTTCAAGCACGCCGTCGGTCGAGGCCTGGTCGGCGCGGGCGCGGCCGAGCGCTTCGGACATCATGACGCCGGCACCGCGGGAATGCATGGGCGCCAGCATCAGGTCGGTGCGCTCCCTGCCGTCGTAGCCCAGCATGCCCAGTGCGTCGCCGGTGCGGAACACCGAATCGCCGAGCGACAGCGCGAACTGCGCCAGCCGCGCCAGCTTGGTGTCGGACGAACCGAAAGCCATCGAGGCCGACACATCGGCCACCAGATAGACCGGAATGCCGGCGCGCTGCCGGTTCACCCGCACCAGCCAGCGGCCTTCCGGGTCGCGGATGCTGGCGCGCAGATCGAGCCGGCGCGGGTCCGGCCGGTCGAACAGCGTCTGGTGGGCAATGAATTCCTGGCCGCTGCCGGTGGTCGAGCTGCGGTGGGCGCCCGGGCGCTGGCCGCCGACCCGCATCGGAATGCGGTAATGGAAATCGCGCTGGAAGCTCATGGCGGCAGCCGTGTTCAGGGCGTGGCGACCCGCTCCAGCATCTGTTCGATCAGCGCGTCGGCCAGTTCGGCGCGGCGCAGTTCGTAGACCGGCGTGAAGAACACGCGATGCACCAGGGTCGAGGGCAGCACCGCGCGGATGTCTTCCGGCGTCAGGTAATCGCGGCCGCTGAACCAGGCCACCACGCGCGCGGCGCGCATCAGCATGCCCATGCCGCGCGGGCTGGCGCCGGCCAGAATCAGGCGCGACATGTCGACGCCCTCGATCTGCAGGCCGTATTTCAACGGATTGCTGGTGGCGGCCCAGATGTCCATCGCGTAGCGCTGCAGCGCGTCCGAGGCGCTGACCGCGCGCTGGATGGCGGCGCCTATGGTGTTCATCTGCAACCAGTCGACCACGCCCGGCGTCACCGTGTCGATCAGTGCGTCGGTGTCGTGGAAGCGCGGATCGAACACCAGTGCGCGACGGGTGTCGTCGTCCGACGGCGTCAGCATGCGCAGTTCGAACATGAAGCGGTCGCGCGCGGCGGAAGCCAGCTCGAAGGTTTCTTCCTTCTCGACCCGGTTGCGGTCGGCGAACACCGTCATGTGCGGGAAGCTGTATTCGCGGTTGAAGGCGGACAGCGTGCGTTCGGCCATCGCGCGCAGCAGCAGCGACTGCACCTGCGGGCGGGCGCGGTTGATTTCGTTGAAGAAGAAAGTGGTGAGCCGCTCGCCATGGCGCAGCAGCGGGCCCGGTTCGATGCGCGGCTTGCCCTCACTGTCTACATAGGTGTGATAGACGAGGTCGTTGGGCATCAGGTCCACCGTGCCTTCGACGCGCTCGAAGTCACCGCCGATGGCGCGCGCGAAGGCACGCAGTACGGTGGTCTTGCCGACGCCGACATCGCCTTCCAGCAGCACGTGGCCGCGGGCGAACAGCGCGACGTTGATCAGGCGCAGCGTGTCGTCCTGACCGACGACGGCGCGGCGCACTTCTTCTTCCACACGCAGCGCGAGGCTGCGCCAGTCCTGGAGGGCTTCCTGGGAGAGCATTAGCGAAGATTCCGGCACGGTTTATGGGACGGGAAGACGCGTCGCAAGATACAAGGTTTGCGTCCCGCCTGCATGCTGCACTGCGAGTCATCTGTCTCATTCCCGGGGACCTTCAGGGATGCCTCCGGCTATCCGCACGACATGGCCTGCCGGCGCCCCCCGCGTCGCGGCGCGCAATGGGCGCCATCGACCCTGTCCGGCGTATCGGAACGTGCCGTCCGCAACCGGCCCCGCGACCCGGGATAGGTCAAGGCCGTGCGTGGAAAATGCCCGTGACGCCACCTCCTTTCAGTCGCGTCGAGTGCGGTTTGTCCTACACGTCCGTCCAGATCCGCCCTTCGCTGGGTAAACTGCCGGCTTTCCACTCCCTCAGGCGCCCTCCATGACTGCCATCACCACCGAAAGCGGCCTCGTCTACGAAGACACCACGCCGGGCACCGGCCACGAAGCGGCCGCGGGCCAGGAAGTCAGCGTCCATTACACCGGCTGGCTGACCGACGGCCGCAAGTTTGATTCGAGCAAGGACCGCAACGACCCGTTCAGCTTCCAGCTCGGCGCCGGGCAGGTGATCCGTGGCTGGGACGAAGGCGTGGCCGGCATGAAGGAAGGCGGCGTGCGCAAGCTCACCATTCCGCCGCAGCTGGGTTACGGCGAGCGCGGTGCTGGCGGCGTCATTCCGCCGAATGCCACGCTGGTGTTCGAGGTTGAACTGCTGGCCGTGGTGCGCAATGACGGCGAACTGGTGATCGAGGACGTGACCCCGGGCACCGGCAAGGAGGCGCAGCCGGGCCAGCGCGTCACCGTGCATTACACCGGCTGGCTGACCGATGGCCGCAAGTTCGATTCGAGCAAGGACCGCAAGCAGCCCTTCAGCTTCCACCTCGGTGGCGGTCAGGTCATCCGCGGCTGGGACGAAGGCGTGGTCGGCATGAAGGAAGGCGGCGTGCGCAAGCTCACCATTCCGGCCCACCTGGGCTATGGCCGTCGCGGTGCCGGCGGTGTCATTCCGCCGAACGCGACGCTGGTGTTCGAGGTCGAGCTGCTGAGCGCGGGCTGATTGCGCCCGACGCTGTTCCCTCTCCTGCTTGTCTGCCTGCTGCTGGGCGCCGGACTGCCGGCGCACGGGCAGGACGCTGCCGACCCTGAAGACGTCCCCGGGGCGACCGACAGCAGCGATCTGCCGCTGCCGGAGGCGCAGCCGGCGGTCGATCACGGCCGGCTGGTGATCGAGGCACCGGACCTGCCCGGTCCGGTGCTCGACATGCTGGAGCGCCATGCCCGTGCGCTTGAACTGCGTGAGCCGCTGGACGACGAACGCGCCGAGCGGCGCACGCTGCGCCGGGTGCGCCGCGAAATCACCGAGCTGCTGGCGACCGAAGGCTGGTTCAGCCCGCAGTTCGACATCGTCGGCACGCCGCCCGTGCTGCGCATCGAGCCGGGCGTGCGCACCACCATCGCCGCGGTGAAGATCGAGTTCAGCGGTGAACTGGCCGGCGAGCGGCGCGAACAGGCGGAGCGGCGCGAAGCCCTGCGCGCCGGCTGGCGGCTGCCGGCCGGCGAGCCCTTCCGTCAGGCCGACTGGTCGGCCGCCAAGCAGGCGCTGCTGGAAGAGCTGACCGCGCGCGATTACGCCGCCGGCGTGATCGCCGACAGCCGTGCCGACATCGACCCGGACAGCGCCCGCGCCGAACTGACGGTGGCGCTGGACAGCGGCCCGGCCTTCCGTTTCGGCGACATCGAAGCCACCGGGCTGGCGCTGCACGACCTCGACCTGGTGAAGCGCTATGCCACGATCCGGGCCGGCGACCCGTATTCGACCGAAGCGGTGCTGGCTTTCGAGCGCGCGCTGCTGGCGTCGCCCTATTTCAGTTCGGTGCAGATTCTGGCCGACCCGGACCCGACGCGCGCCGGCGCCACACCGGTGCGGGTGGCGGTGACCGAAGCGCCGTCGCGCCGGCTGTCCTTCGGCGCCGGTCTGAGCAGCAACACCGGCTATCGCGGCGAGGTCGGCTGGTCCGACAACAATCTGTTCGGCCAGTCCTGGCTGCTGAACAGCGCGGTGCGGCTGGAGCAGCTGCGCCAGATCGCCTTCGCCGACGTGATGCTGCCGCCGCACGCCGATGGCTACCGCGACAGCTTCGGCGTGCTGGCCGAGAACGCCGACATCCAGGACCTGATCACCAAGCGCGTCGGCGTCGGCGTGGTGCGCGCGCGGCTGCGCGGCGACATCGAAATCCGTCACTCGCTGTCGCTGCAGCGTGAACAGCGCGAAATCGACGGTCTGGTGCAGAGCACCCAGCAGTCGCTGGCCGCCAACACCTCCTGGACCTGGCGGCGGGTGGACGATCTGTTCAATCCGCACGAGGGCTGGGTGCTCAACGCCCAGATCGGCGGCGGCCTCAAGGGCGTGCTGTCCGACGCCAACTTTCTGCGCGGCTATCTGAAGGCGCAGTGGTTCATTCCGGTCGGCCGTCGCGACCAGCTCATCCTGCGCGGCGAAGCCGGCCTGACCGGCGGCGCCACCGGATCACTGCCGCAGGACTTCCTGTTCCGCACCGGCGGCGCCACCACGGTGCGTGGCTATGACTACCTGGAACTGGGCGTGCGTCAGGGCAGTGCCATCGTCGGTGGCCGCGCGCTCGGCGTGGCCAGCGTCGAATACGTGCACTGGGGCTGGGAACAGTGGGGGGCGGCGGTGTTCGTCGATGCCGGCGATGCCGCCGACAGCCGCAAGGACTTCAATCCGGCCTGGGGCGCCGGCGCCGGCGTGCGCTGGCGCTCGCCGGCCGGCCCGATCGCCTTCGACCTGGCCTATGGCGAGCGCGAACGGCAGTGGCGGCCGCATTTTTCGCTGTCGATCGCGTTCTGACCTCTTTCCGGGCCGGTTTCGAGACTGTTTACTTAATGCAAGCGGCGCAAGCGGTGCGAAGATGGCAGCCTCCCGACACCCGCGACATGCCCGAGATCACCGCATGAATGCCTTCATTCAGGCCTGCCGCCGTCACCTGTTCTGGGCCGCCGTGTTCAGTCTGGTGCTGAACGTGCTCGTGCTGGCGCTGCCCTTCTACACGCTGGAAGTGTTCGACCGCGTGTTCGCCAGCCACAGCGTGCCCACGCTGGTCATGCTCACGCTGATCACCACCATCGCGCTGGTCGGCATGACGCTGCTCGACCAGGTGCGGGCGCGCCTGCTCATGTCCTGCGCCTTCGGGCTGGACCGCGCACTCGGCCCGCAGGTGGTGACCCGGCTGTTCGCGGTCGCCGGTTCGCCCGGCCACGCCGCGCAGACCCAGTGCATCCGCGACGTTGCCACGGTGCGCGGCTTCCTCACCGGCCCCGGCGTCATCGCGTTGTTCGATGCACCGTGGGCGCCGCTCTTCCTGCTGCTCATCTTCGTGTTCCACCCGCTGCTGGGCATGCTGGCCACCGCCGGCGCGCTGGTGCTGCTGGCCTGCGCCTGGCTCAACAGCCGGGTCACCCGCCACTACAACGAGGTGTCGGCGCGGGCCGGCCGGGCGTCGTCGCAGTTCATGGACGCCTCGGTGCGCAATGCCGACGCGGTGCGCGCCATGGGCATGTCGGCCGACCTCGGCCGCCGCTGGAGCGCGCTGAACGACCAGGTGCTGCGCACCGCAGCCGCCTCGCAGGCGGCCGGCGCACCCTGGACCGGCCTCACCCGTTTCGTGCGCCAGTACCTGCAGGTGCTCATGCTGGGCTGCGGTGCCTGGCTGGTGGTGACCGGCGACCTCGGCTCCGGCGTCATGATGGCCGGCACCCTGGTGCTGGCGCGCGCGCTGGCGCCGGTCGAAGCCATCGTGTCGAGCTGGCGCGGCCTGTTCGAATTCATCGAGGCGGTGGACCGCCTGTCCGCGCTGCTCGACGGCAGCGATCAGGTGCGCGAGCCGCACCCGCTGCCGAAACCGACCGGCCGGCTGGAGGTCGAGGCGCTGTCCATGACCGCCGGTCCGCGCGTGCTGCTGCGCGGCGTGAATTGCGCGCTGCAGCCCGGCCAGCAGATGGCGGTGATCGGCCCGAGCGGCGCCGGCAAGACCGCGCTGCTGCGGCTGCTGGCCGGCATCTGGACACCGGCCGGCGGCGCGGTACGGCTCGACGGCGCGCGCCTGCAGGACTACCCGGCCGACACGCTGGGCGCGGCCATCGGCTACCTGCCGCAGAACGTCGAACTGTTCCCGGGCACGGTGGCCGAGAACATCGCGCGCATGCAGCCGCAGCCGGACGCCGACGCGGTGATCGCCGCCGCCCAGCTGTGCGGCGCGCACGATCTCATCCTGCGTCTGCCGCAGGGCTACGACACCGAGGTGGGCGAGGGCGGCGCCCAGCTGTCCGCCGGCCAGCGCGCCCGGGTGGGCATCGCCCGCGCGCTGTACGGCCAGCCGGCGCTGGTGCTGCTGGACGAACCCAACGCCAACCTCGACGCCGAAGGCGAGGATGCGCTGGTCGACATGCTGGCGCGGCTGCGCGAGCGCGGCCTCACCGTGGTGGTGGTGGCGCACCGGCCGCGCATGCTGCAGGGCATGGACAAGCTGCTGGTGCTTCGCGACGGCGCGGTCGAACAGTTCGGCGACTACGCCGACATCGCCGCCCGTTTCGCCCGCGGTGCCAGGGTTGCCGCGGTGGGCGAGCGGCCGGCCCAGATCGGAGGAGGCGGCCATGGCCATTGAGCTTGACGCGGGTCTGCCCGGCCTGGCGCGCGAGCGTGTCGTGCGCGCCGGCCTCTGGGTGATCGCCGGCACCCTGGCCGCCATGCTGGCCTGGGCCGAACTGGCGCCGGTGTCCGGCGCGGTGGTGGCGGCCGGCGAGGTGAGGGTGTCGGGCGAACGCAAGACCGTCCAGCACCTCGAAGGCGGCATCGTGGCCGAACTGAAGGTGCGTGACGGCGATACGGTGCAGGCCGGTCAGGTGCTGCTGGTACTGGGCGACGCCCGGGTTGACGCTTCGGTCGATGCGCTGCAGAACGAAATCGTGGTCGAGCGCCTCACGCTGGCGCGGCTGGAGTCGGAAAAGCACGATCAGCCCGCGCTGCGTCTGCCGGACGATCTGGCCGCACTGGCGAGCACGCCGCGCTACCGCAGCCTGATCGAGGGCGAGCAGCGGCTGTTCCAGACCCGCCGCAGCAATCTGCGCGAACAGCTGTCGCTGCTCGAAGCCCAGGCCGGCGAAGCCGAGCGCGAGGCGGGCGAGGTACAGCGCCAGGTCGAGGCCGACCAGCGCGCGGTGGCCGCGCTGCGCGAGCAGCTGCAGGCGTCGGAAAAGCTGGCCGAACAGAAATTCATCCAGCACACCCGGCTGCTTGAACTGCGCAGCAACCTCGCGGTGCGTGAAGCCGACATGGCCGAGCACCAGGCCATGCTGTCACGCACCCGGCAGAACATCGGCGACTTCCGTCTGCGCCGCACCCAGGTGCGCGCCGAATTCGTGCAGCGCGCCACCGACGAAGCCCAGCTGTCCGGCCGCAAGCTGCTCGATCTGCAGGCGCGCCTGCACCCGGCGCAGGACAGTCAGCGGCGCAAGGAGGTGGTGGCGCCGGTGGCCGGCCGCGCGGTGAATCTGCAGGTGCATACGGTCGGTGGCGTGGTGAGACCGGGCGAACCCATCGTGGACATCGTGCCGGAAGCCGGCGCCCTCATCGTCGAGGTGCGCGTGTCGCCGCAGGACGTGGAAGAGGTGCATGCCGGCCAGCCGGCCGAAGTGCGGCTGTCCGCCTACAACGCGCGCACCACGCCGCTCATGCCCGGCCGGGTCATCTACGTGTCGGCCGACCGGCTGATCGATCCTGCGCAGGGCACGCCGTATTACGTCGTGCACGTACAGCTCGATCACACGCCGGTCGAGCGGGTCGAGCCGGGCATGCCGGTCGAGGCCTTCCTGCGCACCCGCGAGCGCGGCATGCTCGACTACCTGCTCGATCCGGTCATCAACGTCACCCGCCGCTCGATGCGCGAAAGCTGAGGTGGCGAACCCACCGCCCCGGAGGCGGTCTGCCTCCGGGTATGCTTCGGCACTCCCCGTGCATGACCGATGACTGAACCGCTACCGCCCACCTCACCGTCTACCTCTCCACCCGAACCGCCGGCTGCCCCGTCTCCCGCATCGCCGGAGGCCGCGAAGCGCCGGCGGCCCCGGCTGTTCGGGCTCGCGCTGACCGATCTGGCGCTGCTTGCGCTGCCCTTTGCCGCGGGCTGGGGGCTGCTCGCCACCGAAACCGGTCTGCGCACGGTGGCGGCGGTGGCCGGGCGCGTGGTGAGCGGCCTGCAGATCGAGGTTGCCTCCGGCAGCCTGCTGTCATCGCCGCGCCTGTCGCGCGTGGTGCATGACGACGGCAGCACCCGCATCGCACTGAGCGCGCTGGCGCTGGACTGGCAACCCTCCGCACTGCTGCGCGGCCGGCTGGTGATCGACCGGCTGGCGGTGGATGTGCTGCGCGTCGCCACATCGCCCAGCGACGCGCCGCCGACTACGCCAGCCAGCCTCGAACTGCCGCTGGCGCTGCAGGCCCGGCTCGAGGTGGGCCGCATCGAGGTTGGCAGTTACGGTGCGCCTGCGGCCGAGGCGCTGACGCTGGGCCCGCTGCAGCTCACCGTCGATTCCGACGGCAGCGCTCACCGCGTGGGCGACCTGTTGCTCGCCACGCCCTGGGGTGCGCTGAGTGGCGAAGCCGGCCTCAAGGGCAGCGCGCCCTTCCCGCTGCAGGGCCGGCTGGCGCTGAAGGCCGGGCAGTACGCGGTCGAGGCGGTGCTGGGCGGCACGCTGGCCGAGCGCACCGATATCGCGCTCACCGCTCAGGGGCACGGTCTGAGCGGCAGCGCCCGGGTGGCAGCGCGGCCCTTCGCCGTGCAGCCGCTGCAGTCGGCCGCGCTGGCGCTCGACGCCTTCGACCCGCACAGCCTGCATCCGGCGGCGCCGGCCGGCCGCTGGACGGTGAATGCCGAGCTCGCGCCGCGCGGCGACACGCCCACGCCGCTGGTCGGCCGTATCGAGGCACGCAACGCCGAGCCCGGCCGCATCGACCAGGGCAGGGCACCGGTCACCTCGGTCGCCGCCGACATCGAAGCGGCACCGGAGGCGGTCGACCTGCGCGGACTGGCGATCGCGCTCGCTGGCGGGGGCGGCATCCGGGGTGATGTGGGCTGGCGGCGCGCCGGCACGCTGCCGCTCGAAGCGCTGCTCACGCTGCACGACATCGATACCGCCGCGCTGCACCGGCAGGGCCTGCGCACCCGCATCGGCGGCAAGGTGGCGGTGCAGGCGTCGGACACCCGGCAGCAGTTCGAACTTACGCTCGACGACCGCGGCAGCAGCCGGCTCGCGCTGAAGGCCGAGGGCGCGGTGGAGGGCAGCCAGCTCACGCTGGCGTCGGCCCGGCTGGCGGCCCGGGGCGCCGAAGCCACCCTGCGCGGCACGCTGGCGCTCGACGACACGCTGGCGTTCAAGGCCGAAGGCCGGCTGCAGCAGTTCGATCCGTCCGCCTTCTTGAAGGCGCCGCCAGCGAAGCTGTCGGCCCGCTTTGACGCCGCCGGCCGGCTGCGCCCTCAGCCCGACCTGCAGGCCGCGGTCGACATCGAACCCAGCGTGCTGGCGGGTGAGCCGCTGGCCGGCCGCGCCCGCGCGCGGCTGCAGGGGCAGCGCCTGTCCGGTGTCGACATCGGGCTGGACTGGGGCGGCAACACGCTGACCGCGCAGGGCGCGTTTGGTGGGAGCAATGGCGGAAACAAGTCGGGTGGCGCACAGGATGCGCTGGACTGGACGCTCGACGCCCGCCGCCTCGGCGCGCTGAAGTCATTCACCGGGCAGACGCTGGCCGGCAGCCTGAGCGGCAGCGGCCGGCTCGAAGGCACGCTGGCCGCACCCAATGGCCGCATGACGCTCGCCGCCCGTGCGCTTTCGCTGGGCAGCCTCGGCAGTGTGGCCAGCGCGGACCTGGCCGCCGAACTGGCGCCGGGCGCCGACGGCCGCATGACGCTGGCGCTCGACGCGGCCGATCTGCGCGCCCCCCAGCTGCCGCAGCCGGTCGAACGCCTGAAGGCCGACCTCACCGGCACCCGCGCCGCCCATGCGCTCATGCTGGATGTGCTGGCCGCCGCACCGCCGGCCGAGCGCGGCGACACGCCGGTCAAGCCCTCGCTGAAACTCGCTGCACGCGGCGGGCTGTCTGCAGGCAGCGACGCCACCGGCCCGGCGTGGTCCGGCACGCTGGACCGGCTGGCGCTGGTGCTGTCGTCCGAACTGAGTGCCACGCTGGGCGCACCGGCGCGGCTCGCGGCGTCGCCGCAGGCGGTCACGCTGGAAGGCGCCGGCTTCGCGCTCACCGGCGGCGGCGAACTGACGCTGGCGCGCACCGCCTGGACGCCCGAGCGCATCGAAGCCGTCGGCCGCGCCCGCGGCGTGCCGCTGCGGCTGGTGTGGCGCGACCGCGCCGCCGGCATCGCGGTGCGTGCGCCGCTGAAGCTCGGCGCCGACTGGTCGCTGTCCGCACTGCTGGCGGGCGAAGAACGGGTGGAGGGCACGCTGGCCGTGTTCCGCGAGGCGGGCGACGTGGTGGTGTCCGGCGACACCCGGGCGGAGCTGGCGCTGTCGGCGGCACGGGTCGATGCACGGCTGGCCGGTCGCGGTGCGAATGTGCAGGCGGTGCTGGCCGGGCCGGACATCGGCGAAATGAAGGCGGAAATCGCGTTGCCGCTGCGCCGTGAAGGCAGCCTGTGGCAGCCCGACCTCGACGCGCCGGTGGGCGGCAAGGCCACGCTGGCCGTGCCTTCGCTCGCCTGGATAGGCCGCACGCTGCGGCTGGACATGAGCACCGCCGGCCGCATGAATGGCGATGTCACGCTGGCCGGCACGCTGCGCACGCCGCGCCTGTCCGGCCGGGTCGATGGCGACGCGCTCGCCTTCGCGCTGGTCGATGCCGGCGTGCGGCTGGAGCGCGGCAGCCTGCGCGCGCAGTTCGACGGCGACCGGCTCACGCTGCAGTCACTCAGCTTCGAAAGCGACAACCGCCGCCCGCCGCCCGACGCGCGTCTGGGCGGCAATGCGCTCAGCCGCGAGCCGGGCCGGCTGTCGGCCCGGGGCAGTGTCGCGCTCGCCACCACCGCTGCCGACATCGAACTGGACATCCGCCGCTTCGTGCCGCTGCAGGGCGGCGAACAGTGGCTCATGCTGTCCGGCGACGGCCGGCTGCGCGGTTCGGCGAAAGACGGGCTGAAGCTGCAGCTCGGGCTCAAGGCCGAAGCCGGCCTCTTTACCGTACCCGAACAGTCCGCCCCCGCGCTGGGGGATGACGTGGTGGTCAAGGGCCGCACGGTCGACGAGCCGGCCGGCCCGCCGCTCGGCCTGGCCATCGACATCGACCTCGGCGAGCGGCTCTATTTCAAGGGGCGCGGGCTCGACACCCGGCTCGCCGGCCAGCTCGCCCTGCGCGACGAAGGCCGCGGCCTGCGCGCCACCGGCAACATCCGCACCGCCGACGGCCGCTACCGCGCCTACGGGCAGGATCTGGTGATCGAACGCGGCATCATCAGCTTCCAGGGCTCGGTGTCCAACCCCGGCCTGAACGTGCGCGCCATCCGTCCCAACCTGCCGGTACAGGCCGGCGTCGAGGTCAGCGGCACCGTACAGAAGCCGCGCGTGCGGCTGGTGTCCGACTCCGCCATGCCGGACAGCGAAAAGCTGTCGTGGATCGTGCTCGGCCGCGGTCAGGACCGCGCCGGCGGCTCTGACCTGTCGCTGCTCGCCACCGCCGCCAGCGCCCTGCTGGGCGGCGAGGGCGAAGGCGTCACCGGCTCGCTCGCCCAGGCCCTCGGCCTGGACCAGATCGCGCTTACCCAGAGCAGCACCAGCACCGGCCCGCGCAGCCAGGTGGTCAGTTCGTCCAGCAGCACCAGCACCGTCGGCGGCCAGGTTGTCAGCGTCGGCAAGCGCCTGTCATCGAACGCCCTGCTCACCTACGAACAGGGCGTGGCCGGCGCCACCAGCATCGTCAAGCTCACCTGGAACCTCACTCGCCATCTCGCGCTGATCGGCAGCACCGGTACCGAACAGGCGGTGGATGTGAGGTACGTGTTCTCGTTCAAGTAGGGCGTCAGCGCCGCGGCCGCTTGCTTATACATTCCGTGCATAATTGAATGGAATTTCATGGGGCCGCGGGCGCCGGTGGGCGGGTGTCCGGTTTCAGTGCTTTTTTCGTACCGTGAGTAAACGTCGTGTCGAGCGGAGCTCGTTGAAATGCATGTGAAATCCGTTGTCCGGTTTGTTCGCTTATCCGGACAGCGTCCGTCTTATTGGACGAATATGTCGTCCACCTCACGTTGGGCGTCTGAAAGTGCCTTCGTTGAAAAGCCGCAGGGAAACACATGAGCATTAATGGAAGCAATCGAGGGCTGCGGCAAGGGTGCGGAAGTTGTACCGCTCGCTGGGTCTCGCAGGCTGCACGTCCGTCTGATGCTCTGGCATATTGCGCCGCTGCGAAGGTTTTAGTTCGGCGAGAACTGGCTTCGGTCACGGCTCTGCCGGAATCAAACCTACGCCGCGCTGTTCCCCAGTGGGAAAAAGCGTTGTCATCCGCCCAACCCGGCGTTCCAGCGGACCGCCTTCGGCGGCCGCTGAACTAAACGTTAGGCCGCACAGGAGCCGCCCTGAAAGGAATGTCCAGTGGGAAAGCAAAATTCATCGCTTCTATCTCAGCGCTGCTGTTCGCGCCTGACAGTCTTCGCGTTGTTGTTCATGGCTGTCTCAGCTCAAGGTGAAGATGTTCTGCTTGCTCAAGGCGCAACAGCAGCCATGAGCTCTGGCGACAAAGGGTACAAGCTGGGTTGTTCACTGGCACAAAAGCCATGTGAGAACTCGTGCGGAGAACTATGGTCGCCTTCCGTCAAGAAAGAACAGGAGCGGCGCTGCGAGGAGCATAAACGGCAGCAAAGGCAAGATTGCCGTAAGCTGGCCTACGACGATAATAAAGCAGAGGGGAAGAGATGCGCCGCAATTAAAGACGCTTATCCTTCGATCGAGTGCTACAACGCAAATAACAAGGCGTTAGAGAAGCGCCTTGCGGAATGCAAATAGCATTTGGCAATTGAGCTAGAGTCATTTTCAAAATAGAGGTTGGACATGAGAAATGCTCTTGTGGTGCTGATGTCGTCACTTTTGCTGACTGGGGCTTTTGCGCAAGGCGCTAGGCATATCGATAAAAAAGATGATCCAATTAGAATCTATGAAAAAGAGCAAAGTGTAATGAAGTCGTGTGTGAAAAGTGGAGGCACACCCCGCGCCTTTGCGGAGCAAAACGGGTGCCGAAATGTTTCATGCACATACCCGCAAGCGGAGCGAAACTGCGTTCATTTGGTCGGGAATCCAAACGGCGCCAACTGCACGCCTGGATTCTGCAAATAGCGTACGCGGGAGGAGCTATGAATATAATTCAAAAAAATGGCCCATCGTTACTGGTCGCGACGATCATATTAACGATTGGTATGCGCGCAAATGCTGCAGACGACTTTAATGCGGACTGGATCTTAACGAATTATGAATTGAAACAAGGCGTGCGGGAAAGCGAGAAACTAGGCTCTCGTCCACTGCGGGAAAATGACGCCGTAAGCAAGCAGCCGCACTTAATGGGCGGATGGAGAATAGGCAAAGATGGATTTTGCGCTGCGTTATATCCAGAAAACTTGAAAGTAATTCTGGGGGATTTGGAGTGTGTTGTTGACGTTGTTAATGGATCTCTGATTGAGGTTCGCGCAGACCATCCTTATGCTGCTATGCGGTGTTCCACCGTCATGCGGCTAAGGAAAGTCGATCCGCAGAATAGAAATGACCTTATCGGTCGATCACAGACCGATTGCAAAAATAGCAGGGGGTCATTTTCATTTTCTGCGACGGTGGCATATATGCGGGATGGCTCTCCGGGGTTGCTTCCGTTTGCTACCGAAGAGAAGAAGCGCGCGCAACGCACACAAGAGATGCCCACGCGCGCGGAAAAGGAGTAGTTGAGTTAAATTCATTGGCTTGCCAGTACCTCCTAAAAGTGCGGCCTAACCCTTCGTTCGAGCCGACCCGCTCCGGCAGGCCAGTTTTGGCCTTCATTTCATTCTGGGCCAAAACCGCCCTGCCTCCGCGGGCGGCTCAACTCAAACGTTAGCCGCCTTGACAATAGCGGTAAGCTCTCGAAATTTCGCATCAACACTGAAAGGGGAAAGCAATGAAAGGTCAGATTCTTGACTTCTCGGTACAGAAAAATGAAGGGGTGATTTCGGGTGCGGATGGTGCCAGATATACCTTCACTGGTTCCGAATGGAAAGGTGATGTTCAACCAAACAGGGGAATGTGGGTTGACTTTGACGCGCAAGGAACCAATGCAACGGGCATTTATCGAGCACTCGGGCAGGCTTCAAGCACTCCGCGTGGAAACAAGAGCAAGGCTGCCGCTACTTTATGGGGCGCGTTCCTCGGTGGCTTCGGCGCACATAAGTTCTATATGGGCTCTTGGGGTTGGGGAATTGTTTATCTCCTTACGTGCTGGCTCTACATTCCGTTCATCGTCGCGTTGGTCGAGTGGATTCGTTATGTTCTGATGTCTGACGATGAGTTTTACGGCAAGGTTGCCGATTTCCAAAGTCAGAATCCTGGGCCATTCAGCTTTTTCTGGTGAAACAGTCGGCTAACAATCGCTTCGAGAGGGACGCTCCGCCGAAAAGCCGGCTCCGCGCCCCTCAAGCTAAACGTTGAACTAAACCGCTGTCGCGGTGGGCGCTGATCGTCGGTTGTCGGGGCGATCGTCGCGGGTCAAGCACTACCTTGGAATGGGACTGTTCCCATGTTCGAGGAGAGGTGTGATGAGCCCCTTACGTCAGCAGATGATCGATGCGATGGTGTTGCGCGGTCTGGCCGCACGCACGCAGCGCGCTTACCTTTCGGTGCTGGTGCAATTGTCGCGACACTACGGGTGCAGCCCGGACCGGCTGGATTCTGCGCAGGTCCAGGCGTGGCTCGTGTTCCGCATACGGCAGCGGCATCTGGCCTACGCCACGGTCAATCAGGCCGTGTGTGCGCTGAAGTTCTTCTTCGGCACGGTGCTCGGGCGCGAAGCCGATGCGCTGACGATTCCCTACGCGCGTACCCCCCAGCCTGCGCCGCAGATCCTGTCGCGCGAGGAACTGTCCCGCCTGTTCGAGGCGGCCAACGGGGTGCGGGCCCGTACCCTGCTGATGACCACCTACGCGGCCGGGCTGCGCGTGTCGGAGGTGTGCGCGCTGCGCGTGGCCGACATCGATTCGGCCCCCGACCGCATGTGCATCCGTGTGGTCGGCGCCAAGGGCGGCAAGGATCGCTACACGCTGCTCACCGGCTATCTGCTCACGGCCTTGCGTCTTTACTGGCAGGCCTGTCGTCCGCACTCGTGGTTGTTCCCGGCCGTGCGCGACGCGCGCCGACCGGTCGATGTGAAGAGCGCACAGCGCATGTTCTACCAGGCTCGCGAGCGTGCAGGCATCGGCAAGATGGGTGGCATCCATGTGCTGCGTCACTGCTTCGCCACACACCTGCTCGAAGCGGGGGTGGATCTGGCCACGCTGTCCAGCCTGCTCGGCCATGGTCATCTGTCCACCACTCAGCGCTATGTGCATCTGGCGCGCCCGGGCGCCAAGCCGGAGAACAGTCCGCTCGATCTGCTGCGCCAGCTGTAGGCGACCTGTCATGCATCGGCCCACGCTGGCCGACATCCTGCGCAGATACGGTCCGGCGTATCGGCAGACCTGCGCGCTCAGTGCTCAACAGCGGCGCGCCTGGCGCGCCATCGCGGCCTGTCGCACCGCCGAGCTCGGCGGCGTGCGCGAGCGCTGCGAGCACTGTGCGCGCGAGCGCTATCGGTATCGCTCGTGCGGCAACCGGCATTGTCCGCAATGCCAGACACAGGCCAGGCAGGCTTGGCGCGCGGCGCGCTGCCGCGAGGTGCTGCCGGTGCCCTATGCGCACTGGGTGTTCACCTTGCCGCATGCGCTCAACGCGCTGGCCGCGTATCACGCCCGCTGGGTGTTCGACACGCTGTTCGCCTGCGCCTCGAGTACGCTGCTTGAGCTGGCAGGCAGTGCGCGCTGGCTCGATGCCGAGCCGACGGTGACCCTGGTGCTGCACACCTGGGGGCAGGACCTGCGCACCCATCTGCACGTGCATGCGCTGGTCAGCTGCGGCGGGCTGGATGCGCAGGGCCACTGGCGCACGCCAGTACGCGGCAGCCACTTCCTGTTCCCGGTCAAGGCCGCATCGCGGCTGTTCCGCGGCAGGTTCATCGACGCACTTGTCGCCGCCCAGAAGGCGGGCGTGCTCGATGCCGATCCCGCCCGTACCGAAGCACAGCGCGCAGGCAGGCTTCGCATGCTGCGCGAGCACGACTGGGTGGTTTATGCCAAGCCGCCCGCTGGAGGGCCGGCCCAGGTGCTGGACTATCTGGCGCGCTACACGCACCGGGTGGCGATCTCCAACGAGCGCATCCTCGGTATTGAGGGGGACCAGATCAGACTGCGCGTGCGCCCAGGCCCCGATCATGGGCGGCGCACGGTGAGCCTGCCCGCGCCGGAGTTCATCGCCCGCTTCATGCGCCACGTGCTGCCGCGTGGCTTCAAGCGCATCCGTCACTACGGGCTGCTCGCCCCCCGGCACAAGGCGCAGCGACTGGGGCAGGCTCGGGCCGCGCTGCGCGTACCCGAACCGCAGATGCCTGCCACCGAGACTGCCCAAGCGTTTCTGCGCCGGGTTGCATCGCTCGATCTGGCGCGCTGCCCATACTGCCGGTGCGGGCACTGGCGCACGGTCGAAATCTGCCCCCCCGCGGAGCACGCACACTGTGCCCATCGCACGGATGCACACCGGTGCGCGTGTGCGCGATGGGCCACCATGATCCCGAAGGTGCCGCGCCCGTCAGGAATGCCCGCGACCGGATCGCGCAGGAGCCGGGGGTACGCCTGTTGTCTGCAGCGGCCGACATCGCCGATTCCGGCGCGCGCCCAGCGCCGACACGACGTGATTTGCCGCGCACGCGGGGCCTTCGCGCACTGGCGTCTCATACGGAAGGATGAGCGCAGGGACTTCGAGGCCGCAGACGCTATTCAACGGGCATCGCCCGCGCATAGAATCCTCAGTATCACCGCCTGAGCGGCGGTTCAGTTCAACACGGCTTATCCCCCGCGATTGACTATCACGCTTCCAGCAGATGTCGTCTCGCGGGGGATAAACCCTATTCGTTATGCAGCTCAAGGGCCTTCCCATGTATGAGTACATCGAGAATAGGAACAAGGCGCTGGAGCTTGCTCGCCAGTGCTTGTCGGCGCCGGCTGGAACGATGGAGCCTCTGTATCTCTTCAACTTCGAGGATGACGCGGAAGCCCATGATGATTCGCTTCAGGAGCGCGTAGCGGCTGAGTTCGGCGGGGCATGGCACGGTGTCGTGGAAGAACTCAACAGAACATTTGGTCCGGCGACTACGGCCGAAACGGAAGATGAGGCCGATTGGGTTCCTCTGTGCGGTGTAGGCGGTGTGTGCCGGTCAAGTTTTTTCGGACACACCGATAGGTTGTTTGATTGCCGATTGCTGCTCGAAGGCATTGGGTGGCAAGTTGCCCAGTTTTGAATGCAGGCGCACGCTGTTGTAGAAGCCGACGA
>JBEQBZ010000032.1:0-40348 GCA_041639545.1 Methyloversatilis sp.
CAATCTGAGCCAGGATCAAACTCTTCAGTTTAATTCCCAAAACTCGTCAGAATTCACAGGTATAAGCTCTCGCTTAAAACCTTTGATTCGTATGAGCACTTCAATTTAGTTGTCATGCGATCAACCACCGCCACCAGTCACCCGGAAACGACAGCTGCTCGCCATCTCAACCACAACGTGCCCACACCTATCGGCTGTTTGGTTTGTTAAAGAACAATTACCGCAAATCTCACCAGCAAATTACTGGTTGCGGGGACAGGATTTGAACCTGTGACCTTCGGGTTATGAGCCCGACGAGCTGCCAGACTGCTCCACCCCGCGTCGAGAAAAAGATTATGGCAGGACGTGAGTAGCAGGTCAACACCTTTCGCCAAATTCTTTCATCGACGCGGTTTCGCTCCCGCATCCGCTTGCCGCCCTTGTGGCAGCATCAACGCTCCACAAGCAGGGAGCGACGCTGTCGCTGGACACCATGTATATATATAGAGAGGCTGTCGCCAGCCCACGGGCGACAGCTCGGCGCCGACAGCTCGAGCTTCTGATGATCGGGGCGGCGGCCGTACTCACGTTCCTGGTCAGTTCTCGCACGGAGCTGTACGAAAGCCTGCATACGGCGCTGGAAAGGTATGAAGGCTTCCAGGCCGACGAACTGGTATTCGTTCTGCTCAGTCTTTTGGCGGGCCTCTCGGTGTTTTCGCTACTGCGCTGGCACGAGGCTCGGCGTGAGCTGCTGTCGCGCATTTCCGCCGAACGCGCGTTGCAGCGGCTGGCGGCCCGCAATCGTGACCTTGCGCAAACCCTGATCGGTCTCCAGGAAGCCGAACGCCGTCGCATCGCACACGAACTTCACGATCATTTCGGTCAGAGCTGCAACGCGATCCGTATCGACGCGGTTTTCCTGTGCAAGGCACTGTCCGAAAGAAGCGGCGAACAGGCAGCCGCCCTGCGGATCGCGGATACGGCGGACGAGCTTTACCAGACGGTACGCGGCCTGCTGTATGAACTTCGTCCGGCGGCGCTTGACAGCCTTGGTCTGGTCGGCGCGCTGCAGTCCCTGTGCGAGGCCTGGGAAGAGCGCACCGAAGTGAGCTGCGCGCTGCTGCCCTCGGGCGATCTGTCGGATCTGGGGGAACAGATCAATATCGCACTGTTCCGCATCGCCCAGGAGTCGCTGTCGAATGTGGTCAAGCACGCCCGCGCCAGCCACGTACGGATATCGTTGCGCCGGGAAAGCGCCAATTGCTCGATCGAGCTGGAGATCGAGGACGACGGCGTCGGGCACGATGCGGCAAGAGTCCGCGCCGGTCTGGGCTGGCTGGGAATGAAGGAACGTGCGTCGATGCTGGGTGGTGAGCTCACGATAGGACAGAGTCGGCTTGGCGGCGTGATGGTCCGTTGCCGCATACCGCCGACAGCGGCACGCTCCATATATATAGAGACAGAAGAGGAGAACAGATGATCGATGTACTTCTGGTGGACGACCACCCAGTGGTGCGATCCGGATACGCCCGCCTGCTGGAAACCGGCGGCGACATCCGCGTTACGGCCGAAGCAGCGGATGCGGATGCCGGCTACGCCGCATACATACAGCACGCTCCCAGCATCACCGTGACGGATCTGTCCTTGCCCGGATCCAGCGGCATCGACCTGATCCGTCGCATCCGCGCTCGCGACCCGGGCGCACGGGTACTGGTTTTCAGCGTACATGACGAGGCCGTTGTCGTAGATAAGGCCATACAGGGTGGTGCCTGCGGCTTCATCAGCAAGCGCAGCGCGCCGGAAGTGCTGCTGGAAGCGGTCCGTGCGGTCGCCCGCGGAGAACGCTATTTCAGTGAGGATGTGCGCAAGGTGGTCGAAATGCGGGCACCCGATTCCGAACGGGCGGTGATCAACGCCCTGTCGCCGCGCGAATTTGAGGTATTCCGCCTGCTGGCACAGGGCATGTCAGCCGCCGAATGCGCCACCACGCTGAATCTGAGCCAGAAGACGGTCGCCAATTACCAGGCGCTGATCAAGGAAAAGCTCAACGTCAGCACGTCCGCCGCTCTGGTGCATCTTGCGCTGCGCCTCGGCATTGTCAGCGGGTCACCGGACAGACTCGTGTCCGACACCTGATTCCCGCCTCAGGGACTCACGAAGCACCGCAGTCTCGGCCCGGACGCATCTCGGGAAAAATTCCCGAGATGCGCACCATCCTCTCCGCTATCGTCCATCGCGACTTCCGGTCAGCCGTGTCGTCACTGCGAGCACGCCATCAGAACGTGCAGCCCCCGAAACGAGAGGAGTGAAAACGTGAGCACCCATTACGGCGCACAAGCATTGCGCCTGACGCCGATCGCCGCACTGATCGGTACCGCCTTCGCCCTGGCGCCGCTTTCCGCGGCCTACGCCCAGACCGTCGCCCCCGCAGTCGAAATCGTCGGCACTTCGCCGGTGCCCGGCCTCGATCGCCCGAAGGACGAAATACCGTCCAACGTGCAGTCGATCCGCCGCGACGCGCTGCGCGACACCGGTGCCGCCGGCCTGCCGGAACTGCTGGGTAGCCAGCTCATGAGCGTCAATGTCAACGAAATCCAGGGCAATCCCTACCAGGCTGACGTGAATTACCGTGGCTTCACCGCCAGCCCGCTGCTCGGCACGCCGCAGGGCCTGTCGGTGTATCAGGACGGCGTGCGGGTGAACGAACCATTCGGCGACATCGTGAACTGGGATCTGATCCCGCGTAACGCGATCGCCTCGATCGACCTCATCCCCGGCTCGAACCCGCTGTTCGGTCTGAACACCCTGGGCGGCGCACTGTCGGTTCGAACCAAGGATGGCTTCAGTCACGCCGGCACCGGCATCGAGGCCTACACCGGCAGCTTCGGACGCAGTGCGGTGACCGCCGAGCATGGCGGCAACAACGGCGAGCTGGGCTGGTATTTCACCGCCACCCGATTCAAGGAGGATGGCTGGCGCGACCTGTCGCCGTCGGACGTGAACCAGTTCTTCGGCAAGATTTCGCACCGTTCGGCCAAGCACGAGCTGGATCTGAACATCACGCACGCCAACAGCGACCTGATCGGCAACGGCCTCACGCCGCTGTCCTTCTACGAACAGCGCAAGCGCTCGATCTTTACGTCGCCGGACAACACCCGCAACCAGATGACCATGGCGTCGCTGACTGGCGGTTACTGGCTGGACGACGAACAGAAGCTGTCGGGTACCGTCTATGTGCGCAAGAACAATGTGCGCACGCTGAACGGTGACGTGAATGACGAGTTTAATGTGGTGCCACCGGTAAACCCGGGAGATCCTCCTCTGAATACCATTCAAGGAGTCTTGAACAGGACCCGCACCAACCAGACCGGCTACGGCTTCAGCGCGCAGTGGGCGCAGATCCGCGACGACCGCCAGCTGGCGGTGGGCACGACCTTCGATCACAGCCGCACCAAGTTCCAGCAGACCGAACAGGAAGGCGATTTCCTGCCGGACCGTTCGGTCACGCCGACCGCCGCCGAAGAGGATCCGGATCCCAAGCTGCGCGGCCGCAGCCAGACCTGGAGCCTGTTCGCCACCGGCACCTGGAAGCCGATCACCGACACCACGGTGTCGCTGTCCGGTCGCTACAACCACACCAGCGTGCAGACTCGTGATCTTTTGAAACCGAACCCCGCGCCCGGCGATGATGACCATCTGAATAATGACTATACGTACGTGAAGATCAACCCGGCCATCGGCGCTACGTATTCGCTGTCGCCGGAGGTGACGCTTTATGCCAACGCCCAACAAGGCAACCGCGCACCCAGCCCGATCGAACTCGGTTGCTCAAACGAGCTTATCCCATGCAAGCTGCCCAACGCGATGCAGGCGGACCCTCGTCTCGAACAGGTCATCACCCGTAGCATCGAGGTTGGAGCACGGGGCATTTTCGGACCGGTTCGATGGAATGTGGCCGCCTTTGGGGCAGTCAATCGTGATGACATCCTGTTCGTGGCAAGTGACGCTATAAGCGGACTAGGCTACTTCAAAAATTTTGGCAAAACCCAGCGAAACGGTATCGAATTGGGGCTGTCCGGCGATTACGGCAGGTTCGGTTGGCGAGCTGGATACACTTGGGTCGACGCCACCTATCGCTCAAGGGAATGTGTTCTCTCGCCGGAAAATTCGACGGTAGGGGGTGGGGGCTGCGATGCGGATAGCATCCGCATCCAGTCCGGCGACCGGATTCCTGGCATCGCCGAGCACTCGTTCAAGCTGGGCCTGAACTGGCGCGCCACCGACTGGCTCACGCTGGGTTCGGACGTGGTCACCCACTCCGGCGTCTATGTCCGCGGCAACGAGAACAACGACCACGACGATCACGGCAAGACCTCCGGCTTCACCTTGGTCAACATGGTCGCTGATGCGCGTCTCGGCGGTGGCTGGTCGGTGTTCGCGCGGGTGAACAACGTGTTCGACAAGCGCTACTTCACCGCCGGCCAGATCGGCGAGAACCCCTTCGTCGGGCCGAACAACAGCTTCGACACGACCGGCGGTTCACGTGACGAAACCTTCTACGCACCGGGCGCCCCGCGCGCTGGCTGGGTGGGGGTGCGCTACCGCTTCGGCGGCTGACGTAAGGCCACGGTATATCGCCCGGCGCGATACACCGTCCGCAGAAAGACAGAAGGCACCGCAAGGTGCCTTCTGTCTTTTCCGGAACCCGATCGGTGATCGGACCTCAATCCATCTACTTCGCTGCAGGCGCCGCGGCAGGTGCGGCCGGAGCCGGTGCGGGCGCGGCCGCCGGGGGCGCCGGAGGCACGACCGGCGTGGGCGTCACGGTAACGCCCTTCGCCTTCATCTGGTCGATGTACTTGCCGGCAACCCTGTCCTGAGCCGCAGCGAGCTGCTCATTCCCCTTCTTCGTCGCTTCGTCGGCCTTCGCCTTCTTCTCAGCGGCAGCCGCCTTCTGTTCCTCGTTCAGTTCCGGCAGCTTGGCCCAGGCCGCCGAAGTCAGCAGTGCGCCCAGCAGTAGCACGATCAGTCTGTTCATTCGATCTCTCCTCTAGGTCCTGACGGCCGCCGGCGCCGACAGGCTGCCCGGCGTCTGTTCCGTGCCCGGGTTCTGCCGGGCTGCGTCGTACCACAGTTCGTGGTGCTCCTTCGCCCAGGTTTCATCGACATAGCCGGTCTGCATGCCTTCGAGCGCGCCTTCCATGCCCAGCGTACCGATGTAGATATGTGCCAGCGACAGCGTCATCACGATCAGCCCGCCGATCAGATGCACCAGATTCGCGGTCTGCATGACCGCCCTGCCCTGCTCGAAGTTCGGGAAGTTCAGCACCAAGCCGCTGGCACCGACGATGAACGACAGGAACACCACGCCCAGCCAGAACCAGGTTTTCTCGCCGAAATTGAAACGGTGCGAAGGCACATGCTCGCCGCTGAGCAGACCGCCAGCCTTGCGTATCCACAGCGCGTCGATGGCCTGCCACACGTTGTCCTTCACGAACAGCACGATGAACAGCAGCACCGACAGGATGAACACCGGGCCGACGAAGTTGTGGACGTTCTTGCACACCATGGCCACAACCGCGAACAGCGAATAGCCGAACACCGGCAGCAGAACGTGCTTGCCGAACAGCATGATCAGCCCGCTCACCATCAGCACGCAGAACGAGATCGCCATCGTCCAGTGCGACATGCGCTCCAGCGTCGTGAAGCGCTGGATCAGCCGGCCGGTCTTCGGCTCGCTGAGCCGGATCTGGCCGCGCAGCTTGAAGAACACCGCCAGCAGCACCAGCATGGCCGAGAAGGCGATGCCGCCATACAGCGTGATCGGCCCGTTGCGCAGCGCCCGCCAAGTCTGGCCGCCGGACTGGATCAGCACGCCGGTTTCCACGCCCTTCACCGTGGTGTAGTGCTCTTCGCCGGAACGCACCTCTCGCCAGACCGGGGCGTTGTTCAGCGGCTGCACCTGCTGGCGCAGCGCCTGGTCGGTGGGCGGCGGCGGATCGGCCGCGAAGGCCGGGCCGAAGGCCAGCGCGCACAGCGTGAGCAGCGCACACAGCAGTCGCCGCCATACCGTCATGTCGTAAGCCATGAGCGCTCTCCTAACCGTTGATGCGGCGATATTCGTTCTGGCTCTGGTTGCGCGCCTTGATGGCGGTTTCCCAGTTGCCCTTGTCGCCGGAGAAGGCCTCGTTGTCCCAGGGCTTGCCGTCCGGCTTGCCCTGGTACTGGCCCTGCTTGTACACCACCACCTGCGACTTCTCGCCGCAGCCGGCCAGGCCGGCGGCGAGCGCGATCACACAGGCCGTTGCGATCAGCGGCTTCATGATTTGCCTCCTGCTGACGGTGCCGGGGCGGCGGCGGGTGCGTCCGGCTTGCCGTAGGCAGTCGACCAGCCCCAGATTTCGGCGCCCTTGCCGCGGGTGAGCACGCGCTGACGGTAGATGTCGGCCAGCACGTCGGCATCGCCGCCGAGCAGCGCCTTGGTCGAGCACACTTCGGCGCACAGCGGCAGCTTGCCTTCGGCCAGCCGGTTGCGGCCGTACTTGCGGAACTCCTCTTCCGAGCTGTTCGCTTCCGGGCCGCCGGCACAGAAGGTGCACTTGTCCATCTTGCCGCGCAGGCCGAAGGCGCCCGCCTGCGGGAACTGCGGCGCGCCGAACGGACAGGCGTAGAAGCAGTAGCCGCAGCCGATGCACAGATCCTTGTCGTGCAGCACCACGCCCTCGTCGGTGCGGTAGAAGCAGTCGACCGGACACACCGCCATGCAGGGCGCGTCCGAACAGTGCATGCAGGCGACCGACATCGAGCGCTCGCCCGGCACGCCGTCGTTGATGGTCACGACGCGCCGCCGGTTCACGCCCCAGGGCACTTCGTGTTCGTTTTTGCAGGCCGTGACGCAGCCGTTGCATTCGATGCAGCGCTCGGCGTCACAGATGAATTTCATTCTTGCCATGGTGTTCTCCTGTGTCTGCGTTGCGCCGTCAGGCCTTCATGATCTGGCAGACCGTGGTCTTGGTTTCCTGCATCATCGTCACCGAGTCGTAACCGTAGGTGGTCGCGGTATTGACCGCCTCGCCACGCACCACCGGCGCCGCGCCTTCCGGATAGCTGTCGATCAGGTCCTTGCCCATCCAGTGGCCGGCGAAGTGGAAGGGCAGGAATACGGTGTCCGGTCCAACCCGCTCGGTCACCATGGCCTGCACCTTGATCTGCGCGCCGCTGGGCGATTTCACCCACACCATGTCCTTGTCACGGATGCCCCGGTCGTTGGCCGCCTTCGGGTTGATCTCGACGAACATGTTCTGCTGCAGTTCGGCCAGCCAGGGGTTGGAACGCGTTTCGTCGCCGCCGCCCTCGTACTCGACCAGACGGCCCGAGGTCATGATGAGCGGGTAGTCCTTGCCGACCTCGGCGAACTGCGCCTGCACGCTCTTGTACAGTGTGGGCAGGCGCCAGAAAGCCTTCTTGTCCTCGTGCGTCGGGTACTTGGCGACGAGGTCGGCACGCGGCGAGAAGATGGGCTCGCGATGCACCGGCACCGGGTCCGGGAAGTTCCACACCACCGCGCGCGCCTTGGCATTGCCGAAGGGGTGGCAGCCGTGGTTCTTCATCGCGACGCGGATGATGCCGCCCGAGGAATCGGTCTTCCAGTTCTTGCCCTCGGCCTTCTTCTTCTCGTCCTCGCTCAGTTCTTCCCACCAGCCCAGCTTCTTCAGCAGCACGTGGTCGAACTCGGGGTAGCCGAACTGCAGGTCGGCACCCTTCGACGCCGAGCCGTCGGCCGCCAGCAGGCTGGTGCCGTCCTTCTCCACGCCGAAGTTGGCGCGGAAGTTGCCGCCGCCATCCATCACGTGCTTCGAGGTGTCGTACAGATTGGGCGAGCCCGGATGCTTCATTTCCGGCGTGCCGTAGCACGGCCACGGCAGGCCGAAGTACTCGCCGTCGAGCACGTAGCCGGTTTCCTTGTCGATGCCGCCCTTGGCCTTCAGCGTCTTCGGATCGAACACCTGCATGTTGCGCATGTGGATCTTCAGCCGCTCCGGCGACTGGCCGGAGTAGCCGATGGTCCAGGTGCCGCGGTTGATTTCACGCAGGATGTCCGCAACGTCGGGTTCGTTGTTGTTCACCTTCACGTTCTTGGTCAGCTGTTCGGCAAAACCGAACTTCTGCGCGAACAGATACATGATGGTGTGGTCGGGCTTGGACTCCCACAGCGGCTCGATCACCTTCTCGCGCCACTGGATCGAACGGTTCGACGCGGTGCAGGAGCCTTCGGTCTCGAACTGGGTCGCCGCCGGCAGCAGGTAGACGCCGTCCTTGCGTGCGCTGGCCGCCATCGCCGCGGTGGCCGACGGATACGGGTCGATCACCACCAGCGTGTCGAGCGCCTTCATCGCCTCCAGCATGTCCTTGCCGCGCGTCTGCGAGTTCGGGGCGTGGCCCCAGAACACCACCGCGCGCAGGTTCGGGTCCTGGTCTATCAGTTCGTTCTTTTCGGTCACGCCGTCGATCCAGCGCGACACCGTGATGCCCGACTTCTCCATCAGCGCCTGCGAGGCGTAGCGGCCCTTCAGCCACTCGTAATCGACACCCCACACGTTCGCCCAGTGCTTCCACGAGCCGGTCGCGATGCCGTAGTAGCCGGGCAGCGAATCCGGGTTCGGGCCGACGTCGGTCGCGCCCTGCACGTTGTCGTGGCCGCGGAAGATGTTGGTGCCGCCGCCGGCCACGCCGACGTTGCCGAGCGCCAGCTGCAGGTTGCACATCATGCGCACGATGGCGTTGCCGGTGGTGTGCTGGGTCTGGCCCATGCACCACACCACGGTCGACGGCTTGTTCTTGGCCATGGTTTCGGCGATCAGCTTCACCTGGTCATCCGGCACGCCGCTCACTTCCTCGACCTTGTCGGCGGTCCACTTCATCGCCTCGTCGCGGATCTTGTCCATGCCATAGACGCGGTCCTCGATGTACTTCTTGTCTTCCCAGCCGTTCTCGAAGATGTGGCGCAGCACGCCGTACAGGATGGCGATGTCGGAACCCGAGCGGATGCGCACGTAGTGATCGGCCTTGGCCGCGGTGCGCGTGAAGCGCGGATCGGCGACGACGATCTTCGCGCCGTTCTCCTTCGCATGCAGGATGTGCAGCAGCGACACCGGATGCGCCTCGGCGGCGTTCGACCCCATGAAGAAGATCGCCTTCGAGTTCTGCATGTCGTTGTAGGAGTTGGTCATCGCACCATACCCCCACGTGTTGGCCACGCCGGCCACCGTGGTCGAGTGGCAGATGCGCGCCTGGTGGTCGCAGTTGTTGGTGCCCCACATCGACACGAACTTGCGCATCAGGTAGGCCTGCTCGTTGTTGTGCTTGGACGAGCCGATCCAGTACACGCTGTCCGGGCCGCTCTCTTCGCGCAGCTTCAGCAGGCGGGCCGACACTTCGTTCAGCGCGTCGTCCCAGGACATGCGCACCCATTTGCCGTCGACCAGCTTCATCGGATAGCGCAGCCGGTGTTCACCGTGACCGTGCTCGCGGATCGACGCGCCCTTGGCACAGTGCGCACCCATATTGATCGGGCTGTCGAACACCGGCTCCTGGCCGACCCACACGCCATTCACCACTTCGGCGTCGATGGCACAGCCGACCGAACAGTGGGTACAGATGGTGCGCTTCACGTCCACCTTGGCACCGGCTGCGTTGCCGGTCGCCGCCTCGGCGCGGCCGACCATGGAGAAAGGCAGCGCGGACGCGAAAGCGCCTGCACCGGCGGTCATGCCGGAGCGCTTCAGGAAGGCGCGGCGGTCCATCGTGCGCGGCGCGGAAGTGGCAGCATGAGCCGTCTGGGCCGGACGGGCCAGGCGGGCAGCGCTGCGGCCGCCCCGTTCGGCCGCCGGGAGTTTGCGGGTCAGTGTCATGTCGACTCTCCTCGGATCAGACGCGGGCGGTGCGGTAGTAGGCCGCCACGTGCTCGGTCAGGCGGTATCCGCCCTGGTCGGCCTGCGCCGCGGTGTCGGTTTTCGCGGCATCGCTGCCGCCCGATTTCACCGCCACCACGGCCGCCGCGGCGCTCACGCCGCCGACGCCCGCGGTCAGCAGGAACTGACGTCGTTTCAGGTTGGCTTTGTCGGTCATTGCTCTGTCCTCCTGGTGATGACTGCCCGGTTTCGGGGTATGGCGCTCTTCAGTTGTCGTGAGGTCACGGTTCTATGCTCAGCGCCGCTTTCTCGACCTCGAAAAAGCAGCGTGCGTACTGCGAAACACGTCGATAGAAATTGGCGCCGGCGGCGGCCTCGACCGCATCGCACAGTCCGCCGTACCAGGGCTGCAGATGGCGGGCGAAGAAGCGGTCCTGCAGCGCCGCCCGTTCGCCGGCGTCGCGTGTGGCGTCGGTCAGCAGCAGGCGCATCACGTCGCACACCGCAGCGATGTGGTCCTCCGGCAGCGCCTCGCCCTGCGCGCGGGCAAAGCCCAGTTCGGCCAGATCGCCACGCAGCGCGGCCAGCGGCTTTTCATTGACGAAGCCGGCCAGGTAGAAGGAGCCGAACACCGTGACCGCCGGCCGTCCGACGCCGCCGAACAGGGCGTCGAATTCCAGCCGGGCGGCTTCGGCGTCCATCGCCGAACAGGCGCCGCACAGCGCGTTCCAGGCCTCGGCCATGCGCACCGCCTCGACGGCCGGCGCGTCCTCGTCGATCAGCCAGTCGCCGGACGCGGCCATCATGTCCAGCAGCGCCTCGTCCGGCGCCGCATGGAACAGGCGCGAAATCAGCGCGTAGTGATTGGCGCGTGCCAGATCCTCGTCGCTGACCGGGTCACGCACGAACTGCAGGGGTTCGGTGGTGTGCGCGCTCATGTGTCGAACACCGTGGTTTCGCCGCCCTTCGCCTTCATCAGGTCGATGACGCGGCAGTCGGCGCACATCTGCAGCCGGCGCAGCGCGTCACCGCCGGCGAACATCGAGTGTGCCGACAGCTTGCCGGTCATCGCGTCGATCATCTGCTTCGTGCCGAAGGGCGTGCCGCAGCGGATGCAGTGGAAAGGTTCGGCTTCGTTCAGCACGCGCTCGCGCCGCGCCGCGTCGCCGATCAGCAGGCGCGGCTCCAGCGACAGCGCGTTCTCCGGGCAGGTATTCACGCACAGGCCGCACTGCACGCAGTTGCGTTCGAGGAAGCGCAGCGCCGGCCGCTCGCCACCGTCCATCAGCGCCGAAGCCGGACAGGCGCCGACGCAGCTCATGCACAGCGTGCAGGCGTCCTTGCGAATGTTGACCGCGCCGAAGGGCGCACCGGCCGGCAGCGCGATGGCCTCGACCTTCTGCGGCGCATGGCGGGCCAGATGATCGATGCAGAACTCGAGCGCACCGCGCTTCTCGACCGGCAGCGCAAAGCCGGCGGGCGGACAGGAGAACACCGGTGCAGCCGCGCTGCCCAGCACGTGGGTCAGTGCCGCCGGCTCGTCGGCGGTGATCGCGGCCAGTGCGGCACCCGGGTAACCAAGCGCTTCAAGCACGGTACGGCCCAGCGCGATCTGGCCGGCGGTCGCTTCGCGGTAGGCGTCCGGCTGATCGTCGTGCGACAGAATGACGCATTGTGCAGCGCCGTAGCACAGCGCCACGAGCATCAGTTCCAGCCCGACCGACGCCACGTCATGCACCGCCACCGGCAGCACGTCGGCGGGCAGGCCGCGTCGTCGCCCGGTCAGCGCAAGCAGATCCTCACCCTGCTCGCCGCTGTGAAACAGCACGCGCGGCGCACGGCCGCCCGCGGCGCGCCAGGCCTGCAGGCCCGCCTTCATGCGCACCGCAACATCGGACGCGGACGGGTAGGCGTAGCGCATGGCTCCGGTGGGACAAACTGTCGCACAGGCGCCGCAGCCCATGCACAGATGGGGCTCTACGAACACGCCGTCGCCGTCAGCGCGGATGGCCGCGGTCGAACAGGTGTCGATGCATCGGTTGCAGCCCTGCCTGCTGTTGCGGCTGTGGGCGCACACCGACTTGCGGTAGGTGAAGAATTTCGGTTTTTCGAACTCGCCCACCATGCCGGCGAGCCGCTGCAGCGCCAGCGACTGGTCGAGCGGATCGCGACCGGGCGCGGCATAGCCCTGCGGCGGGTGCGGCATGCGCAGCAGCGGCGGGTCATTGAGGTCCAGCACCAGGTCGTAGCGCTGGCTCTGCCGCGCACCGATGGCGGCGAAATCGATGGCGCCCACTTCGGCACAGGCTTTCACGCAGGCGCGATGGCCGGTGCAGCGGTCCGGATCGATCTGGTAGTCGTAGCCGATGGCGCCTTCGGGACAGGCGTCAATGCAGGCGTTGCAGCGCACGCAGCTGTCGAGGTCGATGGCGTTGGCGCGCGACCAGCTCACGTCGAAGGCGCCCAGCCAGCCGCTCACCGTCACGTCGCGCCCGCTCACGACCGGCCAGTCGCGGCGCAGCGGCAGTTCGCTGCCGTCGCGCGCGGTGATCAGCACATTGACCGCGATGTCTTCGCCGTACTGTCGCTGCGCTTCCGCCGCCCAGCCCAGCGCCGCACCGGCCGGGCCGATGATGAGCAGCTGGCCGCCCGAGTCGTAGCTCACCGCCGGCACCGGCGCCGGCTCGGCCAGACGCGCAATGGCCAGCCGGGCCGCCATCGCCGGCGTCGCGTCGCTGCCACGCGGGCTGCGGCCGCCGATGTCGCGCAGGTTGATGAAGGCAAGACCGGCGCCCGCACCGGCGTCTTCGGCCAGCGTGCGCAGCAGCGCCGCTTCCTGGGTACAGCCCACGATTGCATCCGTGCCGCCCAGCGAGGCGGCAAAGGCGGCCGCGTCGCGGCCGCACAGCTGGTGGGCGGGCTGAAAGATGGCCGGGTCGGCGCCGTCCAGCGCTTCACCCAGTCGCTTGATGTCGATCTCGACCGTGCCGTTGCAATCGCACAGCCGGACCGACTTGTGTGTGTTGTTCATTCAGTCGGGCTCCTCAGGCAAGGCTTCTGCAGCCTTCGTGCCAGAGAACCCGGGAAAGAAACGGACTATTCCGACCCTGAATGACTTCCGGCAACCGAGGGCGACACCGGCCTGTCCGGCTCCGGCCCGGGCGAACCGGCCTCCGCGCCCTGAGCCCCCTGCTTCCCCTGAGCGGCCTGCACCGCATCGTCTGCGTCCGCCTGCGCGGATTCGGCGGACGCAGCATCCGCTGCTTCGTCGTCGATCACCGCATCGGCGGCCCGCTCATCGGCGGCCTTCTCCGGGTTGCCGGCCGATGGGCTGTCCGGGGTGGCGGTCAGCCAGTCCGCCGGCAGCGTGGGATTCAGCGTTTCCTTCGCATGCGCGAGCTGCGACACCATGGACGCCGGCAGCGGCTCGTACAGGTTGAAGTCCTCGATGTAGACGTCCAGCCCGTCCATCGTGTTGAAGTGCGGCGTGTGGAACAGCTTCTTCAGCGCCGCCCGCTTCAGGCCCTCGTCCACTTTCTGGCCGAGGAAGGCGCGGTAGTCGGAGTCAAAGCCCAGCGATTCGAGCGGCGGCGGCTCAGCGGCGGCCTCGTCCGGCAGCGCCTGCGCGGAGAGGGAGGGCGGCACGACCGCGTTCGCCTCTTCCGGTGGCGTCGCCACCGGCGGTGCGGGCGGCAAGGCATCGGCGGCGGCCTCCCGCTTCAGCCGCGACCAGCGGCCGAGGAAGCCCTTGACCGGATCATCGCTCACGGCCATCTCCATTCACCCCGCCGTAGTGCGTATTGCCGTCGCCGGTCCTGGCGAAGCGCTTCGGCTTGCGCGGCTCCGGCGGCTTCTGAAAGCGGCGCGCGAAGTCCTCGACCCAGTCGCGCATGTCGGGCGGCATGGTCAGGCCATCGACCTTTTCACCCGAATCCATCCAGCGTGCAGCCTCGCCGTAACTGGCACTGATCTGCATCGGCCGCACCGGCGGATCGAAGTCCTCGTCCGGTCGCCACATGACGAAGATGCGCGGCTCGGCGGCGGTCACGTTGAGCAGGTAGTTGTCGGCCTCGTCGGTGTAGAGCGTCAGGTCGAGCGGCGGGAACAGCCACTGGGTCGATTCGGCGGACTGCGCAAAAACCCTTGGCGCATCAGGGCTTTCCGGACCTTCGGGGAGAAGCGCGCGCGCTTCCCAGGCATGGTCTGCCCACTTGTTGTGCAGTACCCTGCGTTCCATAATCACAGCCAATCTGAGGGTGACGGGACTGGTTTCCACGAAATCTTCCTCTGCCTTTCTGTCAAACGGAGCCGGAGAAAAAACGGCTCACGCCGCACCGCCCATGAGCGAAAAGATCATACATCTGCTGGACATCCGCACTGCCGGACGCGCCACGGCGCTGGTGCCGGAGACGCCCATTCCGGCGACCGGTACGCTGCTCGACACGCGCGGCCGCGCGGTGCGCGACCTGCGCATTTCGGTCACTGACCGCTGCAACTTCCGCTGCATCTACTGCATGCCGAAAGAGGTGTTCGACAAGGACTACCCCTATCTGGCACGCACCGATCTGCTCAGCTTCGAGGAGATCGAGCGCATCGCGCGCATCTTCGTCGCGCACGGCGTGAACAAGCTGCGCATCACCGGCGGCGAACCGCTGCTGCGCAAGGACGTGGAAAAGCTGATCGAGCGGCTGGCGAAGCTGCCAGTCGAACTGACATTGACCACCAATGGCGCGCTGCTGAAACAGAAGGCGCGCGCGCTGCGCGACGCCGGCCTCACCCGCGTCACCGTCAGCCTGGATGCGATCGACGACGCCACCTTCCGCATGATGAACGACGTCGACTTCCCGGTCTCGCGCGTGCTCGAAGGCATAGACGCCGCGCATGCCGTCGGGCTGGCGCCGGTCAAGGTGAACATGGTGGTCAAGCGCGGCACCAACGACCACGCCATCGTGCCGATGGCGCGCCACTTCAAGGGCAGCGGCCACATCGTGCGCTTCATCGAGTTCATGGACGTCGGCTCGAGCAACGGCTGGAAGATGGACGAAGTGCTGCCCAGTGCCGACGTCATCGCGCGCATCCATGCCGAAATGCCGCTGGCGCCGGTAGATCCGAACTACCCGGGCGAAGTCGCGCAGCGCTGGCGCTACACCGACGGCAGCGGCGAAGTGGGCGTCATCTCGTCGGTGACCCAGGCTTTCTGTTCGTCCTGTACGCGCGCCCGGCTGTCGACCGAGGGCAAGATATTCACGTGTCTTTTCGCGACCGAAGGGCACGACCTGCGCGCGTTGCTGCGCGAAGGCCGCAGCGACGAAGAAATGCTGTCGGCCATCGGCGCCATCTGGCAGCAGCGCGGCGACCGCTATTCCGAAATCCGCACCGCGGAAACCGCCGCCGCAAGAAAAATCGAGATGTCCTACATCGGTGGATAGTGTGCACAGACCCGAACTGACCGACGCCGCACGACCCGCCACGATAGAGATTCCCGCCATCAACGAACGTGGCGAAACGGTGCCGACGGCGATTGCCGGCGAGCACCCGCTGACCGTCTATCTCGACAAGCGCGAACTGGTGACGCTGATGACGCTGGGCGGCGCGCCGGAAGCGCTGGTGATCGGCTATCTGCGCAACCAGCGTCTGCTGCCGGCGATCGACGACATCCTGTCGGTGCAGGTGGACTGGGACGTGAACGCCGCCGCGGTCACCACCCGCGCCGGCGTGGCCGACCTCGACGCGCGCATGGCGACCAAGACCGTCACCACCGGCTGCGGCCAGGGCACGGTGTTCGGCGACCTGATGGACGACATCGAACGCATCCGCCTGCCTGAAGACGCGCGCCTGACCGAAACGACGCTGTACGCGATGCTCGACGTGGTGCGCAAACACGAAACCATCTACAAGCAGGCCGGCGCGGTGCATGGCTGCGCGCTGTTCCGCGGCGACGAGCTGCTGTACTTCGTCGAGGACGTCGGCCGCCACAACGCGGTGGACGCCATCGCCGGCCACATGTGGCTGGATGGCGTCGAAGGCGGCGACAAGATTTTCTACACCACCGGCCGGCTCACCTCGGAAATGGTGATCAAGGCCGCACAGATGGGCATCCCCTTCCTGGTGTCGCGCTCCGGACTCACGCAGATGGGTTACGACATCGCGCAACAGGTGGGCATCACGATGATCGGTCGCTCGCAGGGCAAGCACTACCTGCTGCTGACCGGCATGCAGCGCTTCGTGCGCGATGGAGAAGGTGCATGAGTGAGGCGATCACCGGACTGGTGCTGGCCGGCGGCCTCGGCCGCCGCATGGGTGGCGTCGACAAGGGCCTGCAGGACTTCCGCGACGAGCCCATGGTGGCGCACGTGATCCGCCGTCTTGCGCCGCAGGTCGATGCACTCATCATCAACGCCAACCAGAACATCGAACGCTACGCCGCCTTCGGTCACCCGGTGGTGGCGGACGCGATCGGCGGCTACGCCGGCCCGCTGGCCGGGCTGCACGCGGGCCTGAGCGCCTGCACGACGCCGCTGCTGGTCACCAGCCCCTGCGACTCGCCCTTCCTGCCGCTCGATCTGGTGGCGCGACTGCGCGCGGCGCTGGAGCGCGACGGCGCGGACCTCGCGGTGGCCATCACCGGCGACCAGCCGCATCCGGTGTTCAGCCTGGTGCGCGCGCACGTGCTGCCCGGTCTGACACAATTCCTCGAAAGCGGTGGTCGCAAGGTCGACCTCTGGTACTCGGCGCTCAAGGTGGTCGAGGTGCCCTTCGACGACGACGCCGACGCCTTCGCCAACATCAACACGCTCAATGAACTGGTCACGCTCGCTGCGCGGCCCGACGCCTCATGACTGATCGCTTCACTCCGGTCGCGGACGCCCGCGCCCACATCCTCGCCGCCTGCGCGCGAGTCACCGGCACCCAGCGCGTGCCGGTGCGCGACGCGCTCAGCCGCGTGCTCGCCGCCGACGTCATCTCGCCGGTCAGCGTGCCGCCGCACGACAACTCGGCGATGGACGGCTACGCCGTGCGCCATGCCGACCTGTCAGCCGATTCCGAAACGCGGCTCACCGTGGTCGGCACCGCCTACGCCGGGCACGCCTGGGACGGCGAAGTCGGCCCGGGCCAGGCTGTGCGCATCATGACCGGTGCCGTCATGCCGCGCGGCGCTGACACCGTCGCCATTCAGGAGACGGCGAAGGTGGATGGCGACACCGTCATCGTCCCGCCCGGCCAGAAGGCCGGCCAGAACCGTCGCCGCGCCGGCGAAGACCTGAAGGCGGGAGAAGCCGCGCTGCGCGCCGGCCGCCTGCTGCGCCCGTCCGACATCGGTCTCGCCGCCTCGCTCGGCGTGCCGGAACTGACGGTGGTGCGCCGCGTGCGCGTCGGCGTGCTGTCGACCGGCGACGAGGTCATGTCCATCGGCGACGCGCCGCGCGAAGGCGGCATCTACGACAGCAACCGCTACACGCTGACCGCCATGCTGACGCGACTCGGCTGCGAAGTGGTCGACCTCGGCGTTGCGCGCGACACGCGCGAGGCGCTGTCGGCCGCGCTCGAATCGGCAGTCGGCGAGGTCGACGCCATCATCACCAGCGGTGGCGTGTCGGTGGGCGAAGCAGACTTCGTCCGCGAAATCCTCGCCAGTCTGGGCGAAGTCACCTTCTGGAAGATCGCGATGAAGCCGGGCCGGCCGATGGCCTTCGGCCGGCTCACCAAGGGCGGCCGCGACACCTTGCTGTTCGGCCTGCCGGGCAATCCGGTCGCGACGATGATCACTTTCTACTTCTTCGCACGCGAGGCGCTGCTCACGCTGATGGGTGCGTCGCCGGTGCCGGCGCCGATCCGCTTCGACGCGATCAGCGGCAGCGCGATGAAGAAACAGCCGGGCCGCACCGAGTACCAGCGCGGCATCCTCGAACTGCGCGAAGGCCGCTGGCACGCCACGGTCACCGGCGCCCAGGGTTCGGGCATCCTGCGCTCGATGTGCGACGCCAACTGCATCATCGTGCTCGACGACCACGTCGGCAATGTCGCGGTCGGCGACCCGGTGGGCGTGATCCCGTTCGAAGGCCTGATCTGAACGTGAGCGCCGACGGCGACGACACGACACCCTCGCCCTACCTGACGGCGCGTGAAGCGGCCGCCTACCTGCACCTGAACGAGAAGACGCTGTACGCGATGATCCAGGACAGCGGCATTCCGGCCACCAAGGTGACCGGCAAGTGGCTGTTCCCGCGTAAGCTGCTCGACGACTGGCTGCTCGAATCGACGCACGGCGGCGTGCTGGCCGACCGCCTGCTGATCGCCGGCAGCGACGACCCCTGGCTGGCACACAGCATCGCCCGGCTGGCGCAGCGCGCCGACGACGGCACGCTGATCGCCTACAGCCCCTGCGGCACGCGCAAGGGTCTGGCCCTGCTGGCCCAGCGCCGTGCCAACGCCTGCCCGATCCACTGGGGCGAAGCGCACCACGCGACGCGCAGGCACGCGCTGCTGCTGCGCGAATACACCGGCAGCTCGAACTGGGTGATGGTGCAGCTCGCACTGCGCGAACAGGGCGTCATGCTGTCGCGCACGCTCCCCTCCGTCGGCGGCCTGCGCGAACTGTTCGAGCGCCGCCCGCGGCTCATTCAGCGCGGCGAAGGCGCCGGCTCGCAGCACTTCTTCGCCCAGGCGTGCGCCGCCGCCGGCATCACCGCGCCGGAGGCGGTGCAGACCGCCGCCACCGAACGCGAAGCCGCCTTCATGGTCGCCAGCGGCGCCGGCGACTGCGCGCCGGGCACCCGCGCCGCGGCCGGCGAATTCAATCTGCACTTCCTGCCGCTGGGCAGCGAGGCGCTCGACCTCGTGATGCCGCGCACCCTCTACTTCCGCGCCCTGCTGCAACAGTTGCTGGCCGAACTGGCCAGCGACGACAGCCTCGACCTCGCCGGGAGGCTGGGTGGCTACGATCTGGCGCCGCTGGGGCGGCTGCGCAGCGACGGCAGCGCAGCCTGACTCCGGACACTCAGTTCGCGCAGTCCTTGTCGCCTTCGCGGCAACCCGACCCGGTCGCGGTATCGCCCAGCCCGACCAGTTCGACGGTCAGGATGGAGTTGCGCTCGCGCGCTTCCTTCTGCCCCGAGGCCGCAGCGCCCTGCCCTTGATCGACCGCCTTATTGGCCTCGGAGGGCGGCGGCGCAGCCGGCGGTGCCGCAGGTGCGGCCGCCACCACGGTGGCCGAACCGCTGATGGAGCCGCCGGCTCGTATCGAATCGCCGAGCACGCGGGCGGCGCCGATGGTGATGTTGCCTGAGGACCGGATCGCGGCATCCAGCGCGATCACGGCACCGCCCGGTGCGAACAGCCGGATGTCGGCGTCACGCACCTCGGGCGACTTCTTCAGGGTGCCGATGCCAGAGCCCGATACCGAGTCGCTGATGTCCAGCACCACCAGGTCGCCACGGATGCGCACCTGCGGCGGCGGCGTGGCCGATGCGGTGCGCGAACCGCGACCGGCATCGATATCGCCCTCGCTAGACCAGATCTGAACGTCGCCACCGCCCAGCGTGAATACCCGTGAGGGGCCGAGCTGGAAGTCGCCGCCGGCGACCGCGTTGACCTCGCCCTCGCCGATGGCGAACACGCCCTGACGCGACGCACTGGCCGAACCGGCACCGGCACCGGCGACGCCGACATTGATGCTGCCGCCTGGCGCGTAAAGATTGACCGCACCGCCCTGTTCCGACTTCACCTGGCTGAAGAAGAGATTGATGTTGCCGGCCTCGTTCGCCTGCGGGAAAGCCGCCTCGATCAGTGCCACGCCCGGCGCATAGCCGTCCTTGCCAGCACCGAGTGCGTCGCCCAGCTTGCCGGCGTAGTTCAGCCCTGCGTTCAGCAGCGCCGACAGCAGCGGCTGCTGCGCTTCGAGGAAGCGCTGGCGCTCGGCGGCCGGCTGCGCCGCGAAGGCGGCAATCAACTGTGTGTCGCTGGTCTGCGGTTCGGCGCCAGCGGCGCGCATGTGCTGCACGATGGCGGCATCCAGTTCCTGCATGCGCGTGGCGAGCAGTGCGCGCCCTTCGCTGCGGATGCGGCCGAAGGTGCTGCCGGCCGGACCGGCAAGCAGCGTCTCGATCGACGATGCGCCAGACAGCGACAGCATGATGGCGTCGAACGGATCGTTCGATCCGCGCAATGCCGCCAGCAGGGCTGCGCCGTTGAAGCGGGCGCTGCCGGCCTGCACCAGGATGGACGCACCCTTCTCGTCCAGCCACGGGTTGTCGTAGTTGCCGCGGCTGACGACGCCGAAGGAGTTGGCGAGGTCTACGCTGCCGCCGGCCATCACCTCCAGCTTGCCACGCCCGCCGGTCTGTATGCCCTCGGCCACATTGGCGGCCGGTGTACCGACCGAGTCGGTCACCGCAGTGAACGTAATGTCGCCACCCGCCCTTACGCGCGTCACGTCACTGTCACTGAAATGCTGCGAGCGCAGCGTCAGGTTCCGGATGTCGCCCCCCGCCTCCACCTGCACCGGCTGCGGAGAATTGATCACCAGCGGCAGATTGGCGTCGACCTTCGGTACGAGAATGTCTCCGGCTTCGGCGACCAGACGTACCGTCTCGACCACACGGTTGGCATTCAGCTCCGCATCGTGTGCGCGCAGCCCGGCCACCGTGTTCGGATTGGTCAGTTCGAGCCAGAACACATTGTTCGAGTTGCCGGCCGGCCGCAGCAGCGAAGGCACGCGTGACGGCGAACTGTCCGCAATCTTGATTGCCGTCACGCCGCCGCCCGCCGTCTTCAGGTTCAGATCGCCCGAAGCGGCCAGCAGCAGGTCGTTGTAAAGCGCAGGCAACAGCACCATGCCGTTACCCAGCGTCAAATTGCCCCCCATGGCCACCGCGTTCAGCGAACTCGGCAGCAGCGGCGCCGTGCCCTCCCACAGATCCAGCGTGCCCCAGGGCAGCTTGCTGTTCGCCAGTTCAACCGCGCCACCAAAGCTCAGCAGATCGACCCGGCTGTCCGCACCGTAGCGGAAGAAATAACTGCTCCGGTTCGACCCTGTCGTGGTGCTCGCCTGACGTACCGCCGTCGACGATGCGATGGTTTCCAGATCGATCGCCCTCGCCGCAGCGAGCTTCGCCGAGCCCTCGCCCAGCAGCAGCACTGAACCGGCGCCATTGCCGCGCGCGCTGTCGAATGCACCACCGGCCTGGGCACTCAGCACGCCACGATCCACCATCATGATGGCGCTGGAAATGTCACCGCCTGCACGGATGGCCACGTCGCCGCCCGCCTGCACAGTCAGAGCGGACGCATCCGGCGCCGTGCCGGCCTCACCGAACAGGCGTCCGTTCGACACGGTGTAGACACCCAGATTGCGGATGTCCTCACCGGCGCTTACGCGGATGTCGCCGCCACCGAAGGTCGCCACGCCCTGGCTGAACTGATCGATGCGGGCATACCAGGTGGTATTGCGCTGGCTGGAGCCGGAAAGGAAATTGCCATTGGGATCAAGCGCGCCCTGGCGCAGCAGCCAGTCGCCGACGATGCCGCTCGCTTCGGTCGCAGTGATCGCACGCTGTGCGCTGATCGCAATATCACCGCCGTCGGTCGCGTACTCGGCCTGTCGAAGACCCGAGCCGTTGAGGTTGAGCTGCGTCTGCGTACCGAACATGGCACCGCGCGCCACCTGGTAGCCGGCGGTATAGATCGCGGCGCGATTGCCCAGCACGAGATCACGGCCGGCGGCGACTTCGATGTCACCGGCGCCGGTGCGCACCTGGGTATTGGCGGCCAGCGTCAGGTCGCCGCTCTTGGCGGCGGTCAGCGCGTCCAGCGACTGCAGCGCCAGCGCGTTCGACGCCGACAGGTCGGCGCCGGACGCCAGCCGGATGGACCAGGCGGTGTTGCGCGTACCCAGATCGAAGAAAGTGGTGTTGCTCAGGCCGGCGCTGGTCTGCGCCCCGAGCAGGTTGGTGATCGAACCCGTCTTCGCCTTGCCGAAGCCGTCGCTCAGCGTGCCATTCACATTGACAGAACCTCCCGCGCGCACCGTGAGCGAGGCAGCCTCGGTGCCGCCGGCGTAGGTGAAGGTCGCGAGATCGGTCGCCGCAATACTGAAACTGCCTTCGGTCCGGAACTCGATGTGCGGACGCACGTGATAGCGCGTGTCGCCAGCCGCGTCGGTCGTCGGCAGGCCGAGTGCCGCGCGGGTGGCGGCGACGGCAGCGGTCGTCGTCATCGCCGTGGCGTCGGCGTGCGCCGACGCCATGTTCAGCGTGCTGCCGCCATAGACGCGCGTGCCCTCGACGAACACATGACGCGCACCGTCGATCGCCGCCGGCAGGTTGCCGTCGATGGCGACCGCAGTGTTGCCGGTGCGCTCGGCGCGCAGCCAGACCTGACCTTCACGCGCGGCGCTGGCCTGTTCGACGCCGCCCACCACCTTGGATTTCGTACCCACGTCGATCTGCGCGCCATCGACGATGCGCAGCCGGCCGCCCTGTGCCGGGCCGCTTTCGCCGCCAGCGGCACGCGGACTGGCTTCGAGCACCACGGTGCCGCCCTCACCACGGGTGCCGACCACTTCGGCCACATATTCGGTGGCGCGCGCATCCAGCCTCGCGTCGGCTTCCAGTACCAGATCACCGGCCCCTGTCGTCATGCCATCGACGTGGTCGAGCGCGCGCTGTGCGCTCAGTTCGATGCGGCCACCGCGTTCGGCGCCGGACGCGTCCAGCGTGCCGCCGATGGCGAGCGAGCCGGCGTCGGCCGAGATCGCGATGGTCTGCGCCTTTACGTTGGCATCGAGTCGCGTGTCGCCGTCGCGCACGCGCGCCTGCCAGCTGCGCGTGAACCCGGCAGTCTGCGCAGCGATGCCGTCGAGGCTGGCCGCAGAACGGGTGTCGATGGAGAAATCACCTCCGGACGCGCCGCCTGCGGACTGCGCTCGCAGCACGCCGGCCGCGACCTCGATGTCACCCTGCGGCGCGGACAGCGTGACCGATCCGGCGTTGCCGCTGCCGGCTGCTGACACATCGACGCGCGCGCCACTGTTCAGCGCGATGCTGCCTTCGCGCGAGGCGATCACCACGTCGCCGCCCGGTGTCGTAACCGTCTTGCCCAGATAGTCCTTGGCCGTACCGGCGACGTCGAGCGTGCCGCCGCTGGCCAGGCGGATGTCGCCGTCCGCCTTCAGGCTGACGCGCCCGGAAGGCAGCGCGATGCGCGACGCCACGTCGATGCGCTGCGCATCGACGGCGAGCGAAGCGCCAACGCCCGCCTGCACGGTCGATGCCGTGCCGCCGCCCTGGATGACCACTGCGCCGTCGCTGCCGATGTGCGTGCTGGCGCCAGTGTCGGCCGACACCTGCGGCGTGGTGAGGGTGAGCGTCTCTGCGCCGAAGTGATGATCGCCGGCGCCGGACAGGCGCACACCCTTCTGCGCGTCCAGCGTCACCGCGTCGAAGCCCTGCACCGAGAAGCCGCGCGCATTGCTGGTCGCGTCCGGCGTCGCACCGAGCACGATGGTCTGCGCATTCACCGCCAGCGTGCCGCTGCCAGCAGTCGCCGGCAGTGCGGCCGGTGAAGACGACGAATTCGCGAACTGCACCTCGCGCGCCACGATGTACTGAGTGAGCGTGGCGTTGTCGTGACCGACGATGCCAGCGGCGTCGATGCGCAGCAGATCCAGCGAGTTGTTGCCCAGCGTCACGTCGCCATACATGTTCAGGCTACCGTAGGCACGCAGGGTCAGTCGCGACGGATCGCCCAGTGCGGCCAGCTGCGCATTGTCGAAACGCAGGCCCGGCGCGTCGGCGCCGACTTCGCCGACACTGATGGTCGAGGCGGTCAGCGCCAGCGCCCCGCCTTCGGTCGGCAGCGCGATGACGGCACCCAGGTTGCGCGTGTCGCGCGTGCTGTCCAGTACCACGCCCCGACCTTCGATGCGGGCCCCGTCGCCCAGCACCAGTTCGCCTCGCGCACCGCTCGGTGCGTTGCGGGCGATCAGTGCGCTGTCGGCCGCACTGACGCGCAGCGCCGCACCGTCGGCGTCGACGCCGCTGCCGGCGATGCGAAGCGCCTGCGCATCCGTCCCGCCAATGGCACCTGCGGCGGCAACCCGGCTGCCCGTCTCCAGCACCACCGCGTCGCGCGCCACCAGTACCAGATCGGGCGCAGTGAGCGCCGGACCGGACGCGTTATCGACGCGCACCGTGGCCGCCCCCCGGATCAGACGCCCCTGATCGTCGAACTCGCGCACGTCGAGCAGCGTATCGCCGCTGTCCTCGTCGCTGCCGCTGCGGGTACCGCCGAGCACGATGCTTTCCGCATTCAGCGCGTTGAGCTGGGCGACCGACACGCCGACCTCGCCATCGCGGGCGCTGGCACCCTCACCGAGCAGCGCCAGCGCCTGCGCCGTGATGTCGACCTGGGCCCCGCGCGCGCCGGTGGCGCGCGTCGTGTCCAGCACGCCGTCGAGCGCCAGCGAGCGCCCGACCTGCAACGACAGGCGGCCGGCATCAGCCGTGCTGCGGCCGTCGTCGAATACGTCGCCGGTCTTCGAAATCAGATATTCGGCGCGCGTGCGTACCTGTTCGGCGCTGAGCAGTTCGGCCGTGAAGGCCTTGCCGCTGACGGTGCCCGTACCGTTCATCACCTGCGCACTACGCACGCTCACCTGTGCTGCACCATCCGGTCGCAGCAGGGATTGTCCGGCAGCGAGCGACTGATCGCCCGGCTTCAGCGTGATCAGGAAAGCACCGGGCAGCAGCGCGTAGCGGGCCGGCAGCAATGTGTAGGTGCCGGCGGGCAGACCGTTGGCCGAGGCGAGCAACTGCACCGCGTCGCCGATCTGCAGACCGTTGGCTTCCTCCGACCAGGCGGACAGATCGTACGGCGCATAGCCGCTGCCAATGGACGGCACAATGGCGTAGGCGTCCTTCGCGCCGGCCAGGATGTCCTTCGAACCGCCGCTGCCGGCGATCCATTCCCAGGCCTGCAGATCGCCACCGCCGGACAGATCGACCCGCGCCTTCGCCTCGCCGTCGGCCGCGTCCTTCAGCACGATATTGTCGGCGTTCAGCGTAATGCTTTTCTGCGGCGTACCGTCCAGTTCGAGGCGGCCATCGGTACCGACCAGATAGAGCCAGTCGCGTCCGCTCAGCGCGGTCTGACCGAAGGGCAGAAGCAGGCCGTCAGCCGACACCGAGGTGACGCTGCCGGCGGCCAGTTCGACGCTGCCTGCGGCAGTCGCGGCGCGCGTGCTGCCGGCGTCGGTCGTCGTGATCGTCTGCGACAGCAGCGAAATATTGCCGAAGGGTGCGACCAGGCGCCCGTCCTGCACGATGTGCGGTGCTGCCAGCGTCAGCGTGCCGAGCGCCGAGTACACCGGACCGGCCGCGCGACCGGACGATTCGACGCGCAGCGTGCCGCTCGCGTTGTTGTGGATTTCGAAGGCGTAGTTCGACGCCGAGGTCGGATAGACCTGCGCCGCGCGCAGCGTCAGATCGCCGCTGGTGGCCAGGCGCGCGCCGTCGTTCAGGTAGGCCGGCGAAGCGCTGGCGCGCAGGTCGCCCTGAGCGGCCAGCGTCACCTGCGCAAAGCGGCTGGCCGCCAGATTGCCGGCCACATTGATCAGATCGGCCGACAGCGTGAGCGTGCCGTCACCGGCCTCGACAGCGGTCGGACGCGTGTGATTCTGCTGCACGCGGCCGACGTTGGTCCAGTCCAGCACCGCGGCCGACAGCCTCACATCGGCACCGTTGGCGCCGGCGATGTTGGCGGCGTCGATCACCATGCGACCTGACACCGCCTGCGTCACGTCCTCGCCGAAACGCAGCGTGCCGGCATTGCCGCCATTGCCGCGCACTGCCAGCGTCAGGTCGGCGATGCCGCTGCCGTCCAGTGCGTCGAGCGCGAACACGCCGCGCCCTGCGTAGGTCGCCGGGCTGGGCGCCACGCCGGGCGCGAAGGCGGCCGAGCCGCTGCTGCCCGACTGCACGATGTCCAGCGTGCGCGGTCCGGTCAGCGCCGCCGGCAGCGACAGCAGATCGCCCCAGTTGTTGCTGCCCTGGTCCAGCGTCACCGACAGCGCACCGCCGTAGGCATTGGCACCGCCGGCTTTCGCCGACAGCAGCGGATCGGCGTAAAGGCCTTCACGCGCGTTGAGCGCGATCAGGCCACCGGACGAATCGATGCGGGTCGGCGTCAGCGCGCCCAGCGAACCGATGCGCTGGGTCAGCACCGCGCTGCCGCCGTCGGCACGCAGTTCCGCGTCGTCCTGGATCACCAGATAGCCGCGACGCGCCGCGATGTCTATCGTGCCACCGCCGTACAGCGTGCCGTCGACGTATTTCAGATCGGGCGTGGCGACGAAGGTGCCACTGACATCCAGCTTCGCACTCGGCGCAACGAAGATGGACGCGCCGTAATAGATGTCGTCCTGTTGAGGCTCGACCATGCCGAGCGCGATGCGGCCACCCGGTGCAGTGATCTGGCCGGCGACTTCGAGGCTGCGGTTGGCGGTCAGTTCGATCTCGCCGCCGGCATCGACCTCGATCTTCGTGCCTTCATGCACGCGCACCGTGCCCTGCAGATCCGACGCCGACTCGAACGCCAGCCGCATGCCCTCATCGCGGAAGGCACGCTGTTCGACTTTCAGTGCACCCAGTCCATCGAGCGAGGTGCGCGAGGCGCTGTCGATGCCGTCGATTACGCGGGTGACGAGTTGCGGGGTCAGACTGAGCGCCGCCCCCTCGCGGCCCAGTTCGACCCGATTGCCGCCGGCAATCGTGATGTCGCCGAAGCCGTAGGCGGAGAACAGCGTCGGCGACAGATGGAGCGTATCGCCTTCGAGACGGGTGGGGCCACCATCGATGGCGATTGCGGCGCTGGCCAGCGTCAGTGTTCCGGCTCCACCGCTGTGGCCCTGCAGGCTTGCAGCGTAGGCACTGACTCGGCCGTCGAGTTGCAGGTTGCCTGCGTAGGCGCCAACCGGAGCTCCGGTTCCGAAATCGCCGGTGCCGACCTCGAAGCCGGCGAGAAGCGACACCGCTCCGGCGTCGCCGAGCGTGGTGCGACCTGTGCTGCGCTGCCAGGCTCCGGCCGAGGCGTCGACCACTGCGCCGGCACTCAGCACAAGGTCGCTGTCGGCATCGAGCACGACGCGTCCGCCATCCTTCGCCACATATCCGCTGGCGCTGCTGCGCGTGTCGCGCTGCCACTGACCCGCAGTGGACATCGCAGCCTTGCCGCCGACAGTGATGGTGCGCTCGACCCGCGGCGCGCTATCGACCAGACCCGCGGTTTCAAGGTTGATGGCGCCCCCAGCGGCACTGATGCGGCCGTTGATCGTGAAGTCGGTGCCGCTGACCGCGAAGTGGCTGCCGTCGCTCCACACCCCGTCGGCATCACGCAGCGCGGTCGGGCCCAGCGTCAGGCTGACATCCTCGGGCAGCACCACGCTGCCGGCGCCGCTCAGATCGAAGCTGCCGACACCGGCCGCAAACCAGTCGCTGCGCACCCACAGTTCGTCCGGCTGCGCGCCGTCGGCGCTCAGTGTGCGCGAGGTGGTAGCGGTAACGAAGCGGGTGTCCTGTGCCTGCACACCATTGATCAGGCGCAGGTCCAGATCGATGCGGCCTGCCTGCGGCGAGCCGGTAACTTCGGACTTGCCGGGGCCCAGCCAGCGCGTGCCCAGTTCGCGCTGCGTGATGCCCACCGTGCGTTCGGCCTTGACTGCGCCGTCCAGCGCCATGCCGAAGGCAGTCACCTTCATTTCACCGGCGTCGCGCCCTTCAAGCACTTCGGCCACACTGCGCGTACGGTCCACCGTACCGGTGTAGACGCGGTCGCCGATGGCCTGCTCGACCGCCTGCGTGCGGCCATCGGCCGACTGCACCAGCGTGTAGTTCACCTCGCCGGCACGGTAGGTCACGGTGCCGCCCGAAAGATCGATGCGACTGCCGGAATGGGTCAGCACGTCGCCCTGCGAGTGGGCAACGAACTGCCCGCCACCGGTCATTTTCTCGTCCAGCGTGCGCTCGATGCCGCCGATGTAGCCGCCGATGTCGAACAGCTGGGTGCCGCTGCGGGTATCGACCCAGATTTCCTTGCCGAACAGCTTGCGGCCGTAGGCTGCATCGCGCAGCATCGGTGAGTCCTTCACCTCGTCGCCACGCAGTTCGACACGCACGATTTCGCGGTCTGCATCGGCCACCGCATCCAGGCCGGCAAGGTCGATCACGCTGCCGGCACCGATGTAGATGCGCGACGCATCGTCACGCTGAGGCAGGGTTTCGGCTGCAGAGCGCGGAACCGCCTCCGCGGTCATGCGAAGCAGACCCGACGGCGCACGCAGCGTAACCCCGACGCCGTCACTGCCGGCGTCCGCCAGCACGATCGTGTGCCCGTACAGATTGATTTCCGAGCGGCGGAACAGCGCGTCGTCGCGTGCCGTCTGGGTACGCGATGCCTGGTCCGGCGTCACCTCGATCACCGCACCCGCAGCCAGTTCTATGCGGCCGGTGCGCTGACCGATGGGTACCTGAGAACCCTCGGGCAGAGCCGCCGCATCGGGAAACATGGCGTCGGCCAGCCGGCCTTCGACCGCCTCGCGCGCCTTCAGGAAAACCGTACCGTTCAGCGTGACCGAGGTCGTTGCACGCGCTGCGCCACCATGACGGATGTTGAGCCCGACCAGCGTGACATTGCCGCGGTCTGACAGCAGTTCCGACGCCTTGTCCGTGGTCACCGTGCCGCCGTTGTCCACCTCGACCAGGAAGCCGCGCAGGCGGCTGTCCAGCGGGTCAGCGATGTACACCTTCTCACCGGCGGCCAGCACCACCTGGCCCTCTTCCGCCTCGATGCGTGCGTCCGGCAGCGCGGCGCGCTGCGCCGGCGTCAGGGGTGAATCGATGGAGGGGTCGACGTCGGCGCCAACCCGCACGTTCGGCGCGGCAAGCAGCACACGGCCGTTCTTCGCCGCCAGCAGGCGGGCGCCTCGCGCCACGGTAATGTCACCGGTGGCGCGGCCGGCATAGCCGCCCTCGCTGAAGGGCGTCAGCGCAGCCGCCGACGCGCCGAGCGAATTGAGTGCGCGCTCCATCAGTTCGTCGTTCAGTTTCAGCGACGATGCCACCAGACCGCCCACATCGACGAAGGCGTTCGGGCCGAACAGAATGCCGGCCTGATTGAAGATGAACACCTGGCCGCTGGCGGTCAGCGATCCGTTGATCTCGCTGCGCGGGCCACCCGGCAGCACGACGTTGACCGCACGCATCGAACTGCTGGCCTGGTCGAAATGCACCGCGTGACCGCGTGCGACATCGAAACTTTGCCAGTTCAGCAGCACCGGACTGCTGCTGTGCTGGGTGATGGTCATGCGACGGTCCGACACATTGATGCTGGCCGCGCCGGGCACCGCCACGGCCGAACCCGGCACGCCCACGTTCGGTGCAACCGGCAGATTGCGGCTGGCCAGCGCAGGCGTCACCAGTGCAGCGGCCACCGCGGTCGCCAGCACGCCGGCCTTCAGCGCCCTGCGGGCGCGCTTGCCGCGCGCCTTCACGGTTTCTGCCACCGGCACCCAGGTGCCGCTCAGTTCGTTGAATACCAGACGGTAGCGATCGCGGTTCATGTCGTACTCCTGCGGCCCGCCGACATGGGGCCGTCGCATTCAGTGTTGGTGCCGCAGGTGACGCGGCGATGAACGGCTGTCGCTCGCCGGGCTGCGCGCCGTGACCGGTTAGGCAGAAATCAGAATTCGTAGGCCAGCTTCACGAGCAGCTTCTGGTCGCCTTCGCGCGTGCGGCCAACCGCGCCGTCACGCAAAGCGAGCGCCCAGTCGGCATGCAGCTTCCAGCCGTCCAGTGCTTTCAGCCGCACACCCAGACCGGTGCTCTCGAGCGCGGCGCGTGAGTCCTGCCCGATGAAGGCCTCGCGCGTGCGCAGGCCGGCCCAGTCGTAGAACAGGAGCGCGGAAAGCCCGGCGGCATCGCCGAAGAACAGACGCGTCGGCGTCACGATCTCGAGTCGCGCGCGCTCGCCCTCGTCACCGAGGCGTTCCGATTCAAGATAGCCGCGCACCGAATCCGCCCCGCCCGCGGAGAACTGTTCGCTGTTGATCAGCGGGTCGCTGCTGCGCTGCGCGTCGACACGCGCGCTGGCCTGCCAGCCTTCGCCGAAGGGCACGGTGCCCTCGATCTCGAAACGGGAGACGAAGAAGGACGGACGCGCACCGAAGCGGCGGCACTCGAACTGTTCGGCCCTGACGCCGTTGCAGTCGATGATGCGTTCGTTCATCGCGTTCGAACCGACATTGAGCGTGGCGCCCAGGCGAAGCCGGGCACCGGAATCGAACGGCAGCGTGATGCCGTACTGGCCGGACAGCACCCAGTAGCGCACCGGTTGGCTCAGCGAAAAGGCGGTGCCGGCGATGCCCAGCGTGTCCTGTGTGTTGTCCTTGTAGTCGGCGCCAACACTGATCGAATGGATGAAACCAAGCCCCCTGTCCGGCAAGGGCCGCACGTAGCGGAAGCCGGCGGTGTCGCCGGTGCCGAGCGAGGTAGTGTCGAACTGGGTCGGGATATTGCTGTTCGACTTCGCGTAATAGGCGGCGACGATGCCCTCGCCCAGCGGCGCCGAGTAGTTCAGGCCCCATACCTCGACCTGATCGCGGTCACGCGGCGACACGAAGTAGGTGACGCCGATCGAGTGACGACGCTGCCAGAGGTTGTCGTAGCGCATCGACGCTTCGATGCGACCTGCATCGGTATCGGCGCTGCGCTTGTTGTTCAGTTCCACCGAACCGTGGAAGGGATTGTCGTCTTTCAGTCGCAGTTCCACCGCAACCGATCCGGGCACGCGGCCCGGCTGCAGCAGCGGCGTCACCGTCATGTCCGGATTGCGCCCGAGGCGGCCAAGATCGGCCTGCACCTCCGGGAAATGCGGCACCTCGCCTTCTGCCAGAGAGGGCGCGGCATCCTTCACCCTGCTGGGCAAGGTGTATTCAGCGCCGGTCACGCGCAGCCGCTCCACTCGCCCCTCGGTCACTTCCAGCTTCACCACGCCCGTGGTGATGGCCTGTTCCGGTATGCCGACCGCGACCGTCAGATAGCCGGCATCCTGATAGGCCTTCTCCAGCGCGGCGGCGGCCGCATTGACATCTTCGGCCGTGCGCTTCTCTCCGAGAAAGGGATAGACCGCACGCTCGATCGCCTCGTCCGGCAGCACGCTATTGCCGTCGATCTCGAATTCCAGAATGTCAAAGCGCGAAGCGGGCTGGGCCTGAGCCACGGTCACCGCACATGCGGTCGCCAGCAGGAAGGACAGGACAGGTCGGATCGTCGAAGCTGCAAGCATGGAAACCGGAAAAAGTACGAGAAGGATATGCAGTGAGCGTCCGCCAGGAAGGACATAAGCCACCCGGAGCGATCAATGGAACGGCCCGCCAGGGGCGGGCCGTGGTGCAGCAGTCAGTCGCGCGGCAAACGCCGGGCGACTGTGTGAGGCTTAGTTGCCGCGGAAGCGCAGCGGGCTGCAGGTGTTGGCGTTGCGGGTGAACTTCGACACGAAGCGGTCCGCGTAGCGCACGCCATTGCCATCGACTTCAGCACCACCGGCAGTCGTCAGGCCCGCAAAGAACTGCGGCAGCGACGCGAAGGCGTTCGGCGTGGAGACCTGGACACCGGTGTTCTCGAAGTTGCCGGTGAATTTCGGCGAACCGGCGCGCTTCACGATTTCATCCGCGAAAGCCTTCTGCACACCGGAGATGGCCGCAACAGAGTCGCCCTGTTCGTTGGTGACCGGCACCGAGCGGTCCTGGATCGACAGTTCCACCACGAAGTCGTAACGGCCCTTGACCAGGTTGTCCTTCGACGGGGTGATGCCGGTGGCGTTGGCCGACGGGGTCTGGGTAGCGGCGTTGAACGTGCCCGCGCCATCCAGGTTGCGGAAGCTCCAGCCACTGGTGCTGGTGTAGGAATCCAGCGAAACCGTGGCGATCGCCTTCATCGGGCCGACGTTCGAGAACGGCACCTTGAAGGTGTTGGTCTTCTGCTCTTCCGGATCCCACGACGTGAAGGTGTAGTCGGTGCCGTTGTTGGCCGCCTGCATGCACGAGCGGACGTTGCCCGAGGACGAGTTCTCGATCACGGTGTAACCGGCCGAAGGATCGATGATGTACGGGTCGCCGGAGGTGCCCGAACCTTCGGTCTTCCAGCCAGCGCTGTCGGTCATGCGCGCCGGTTCGTACGAACCACCTTCGTTAGAGGCGCAGGGAAAGTTGCCGAAGAACCAGTTGTACGCGGTCTGGGTACCGGAACCTTCGACGCGGCGGCACACCACCACATCGCCTTCCAGCGACGGATCCACCTGATTCCAGCTCTGGAGCTGACCGTTCAGCATGGCGCCGTAGGTTGAGCGCGAAAAGACGGTGGTATCCGGCACGGTGTTGGTGGCGGCCAGACCCATCATGAGCTGGTTCACCGGTTGCACGCGCAGGCGGGCCACTTCGTCCGGCGTCAGCGACGGGGTGTCGTTCTCGGTGTTCAGCGGGCCGGCGAACATGGCCGGCTCGACGTCGGACACGCCGAAATCGATCACCAGGCCGGCGTTCGCGGCAGCGGCGTGGTTCGGCTCGCCCGGATCGGTGCCGACGATGGCGCAGGTAAAGGGCGAAGCCTTGGTGCCGGCGCCGCCGGTGCAGTTGGTCACGTCAATGCTCTTGACGCGCTGGGCACGGGCCACCGGATTCACGCCGAACACCGAACCGCCGGCCGAACGCTTGATGAACAGCACGCGGGTGCCGTTGGTCACGCCCGGCACGCCATTGGCGGCACCGGCGTAGGCGCGGTAATTCGAAGCGCTATAGTAGGTGATGCCGGTCAGCACGCCTTCGGCGATGTCATTCAGGAAGTTGTCCGGGGCCGACGCGCCGGAGAAGTACACCACCTGGTGAGCGACGCCGCCGATGTTGACGGTGCCGGCGGCGAAGGACGAACCCGCGGCCATCATGGCGCAGGCGAATGCGAGGGACTTCAGTTTCATGGTCTGTCTCCGTGACAGGTCGCGCGCAGCGGCGCGACCTTCAATACGATGGGTGAAGGATCAGGCGCGGCGGCGGGCGGCGAAGCCGATCAGGCCGAGACCGGCCAGCAGCATCGCGTAGGTTTCCGGCTCGGGCACGACGGCGATCTGCAGGCGGTATTCGCCGGCATCGCCGATGTAAACCTTGGCCTTCACATCCAGACCATTGGCGCCAACCAGTTGCGCAAAGCCACCCTTGCTCGCGTCATCTGCGGAGCTGTAGCCGCGAACAACGTACATATCCAGCTCATCACCGAAGTCGCCGAAACTGGCATAGCTGCCAGCCAGACGGGAACCCAGCGTGTAAGCACGGGCAAGCTCCGGATCCTGATCCGTGGTCACGCGGTAGCCATCAACCAGCGCATCAGCCGCATTGTGGGTACCACCTTGGTTGTTCGAGTTCGTAAAGTTGGCGTATGCAAAAACAGCCGTATTGATCGAACTGGTTTCAAGCTTCTGAGTCGGAGCATCTGCAACGGTCTGGATGATGCGACGAACACCCGAGCTTTCGCCCGACCAGACGTTCCACTTGAACGTCGGCGCACCGCCGGCAACGGACATGAAACTGTCAAAGCCGGTCAGTGCCGCGTCAAACACGACATCGCCAGCGGACAGCGATTGCGCCAGCGTCACGGTGGTAGCTGCGAGCTGAGTGGCACCAGCGGCAGTGGTACCGGCCGAGTGAGCCGAACCGATCAGCGCGTTCATGCGCACATTGGCGCCGAACAGGCTGTTAAAGCCCGCATCGGCCAGATCGTAGGTGTAGCCGACGCCATTCACGTAAGCATTGAACACCAGCTCGGTATTGCCGGTGCTGGTTGCATTGATACCGGCGCTGGCGACGCCCGACAGGCCGAATGCAGCCACGGCGGCCAGCAGTTTCATCTTGAACATGTAAATCTCCTTGAAGAATTTCGTGGGTGGAATCCGGCGTCCGCCGAACCTCCCTGCTCCACGAGGAAGCAGATCGAATCCTGCGGGGGGTGCGTTACATGCCCCAGTGGCCCGGCCTGAAAATTGATGATCCGATCGGACTACGGGCTGTAAGAAAATCCGTCTCGGGTACCGCCGTGAAGGTAGTCAGCGCACGTGACAGAAACATTTCACGCAGAGGCACCCGGCATGGTCCGAATGGCGCATCGCGCATAGTCCGCCCCGTTCAAGCCCTTCATTTTTCAGGTTCGTCGAATAGTCCGACCGAGCCGCATCCAGCGGCCCTGGCCAGATCCGTTTCAGTGCGCAGCCGCAGGGGGGGTGACGAGCCGCTTCTCGTCCAGCCGGTCGCGCCAGTTCTCCGCCAGGTTTTCGAGCTTCACGCGGCCAACCTGGGTGAAGGGCTCGCCCTGCGTGGCGCGTTCACCCAGGGTGCGGTCACGCCAGCGATCAAGCACTTCGATGCCGGTGCGATAGAGCGCCAGATTGTCTTCGGCGCACTGCCCGAGGCGGCCGGTGAGCTGACCGGCACGCGTCTGCATTTGCTCAAGTTCGCGAGCGGTGGTGGCCTGCCGTTGCGACGTTTCCGCCAGTTCGCGCTCGCGTTCGGCCAGACGCTGACCGAGCTGTTCGGCCTGACGTGTCGACTGTTCGCGCGCCAGCCGCTCGACGGCCAGATCCTTTTCCAGCTGTTCGATCTGCCGGCGCGATGCGCTGGCAGCGCCTCTCGCTGCGCGTGCCTCGGCACCCAGTTTCTCGATCTGGCCGGCCTGTTCGCCTTTCAGTGCCTTGAGCTCGCCCTCGGCGCCCTGACGCGCCTGCTGTTCGGTCGCCAGCGACTGCTGCAGTTGCTGGGCCTGCGCACGCAGGCGACGCAGCTGTTCCTGCTCGCGCGAAGGCTTTTCCTGCGCCATCACCGTTGCGCATGCGCACAGCAAGGCGAATGTCAGTCCGCTGCGCCTCATGGTCAGAACCTCACATTCATGTCGGCCATCACGGTATCGACCTCATAACGCTGACCGGCAATGACTGTCGGGTCATAGGTCATGCCATGGATGTTGCGGGCGGAGTACCAGCGCAGACCGACCGAGGTATCGCGGCTGAGACCATAACTGCCACCCAGCACGAAGCCCTTGAGGTTGGTGCCGCCCAGACCGAAATCGGAGTCGGTGAAGCCGTCGACCACCGCATCGGAACCGATGTACTTGTAGGACGCGAACACCTGCCAGTCCTCGGCCAGACGGACCGACGGCATGCCCACCGTCAGCCGCACATGCCAGGCGGTGTCCTTGCCATCGGTCAGGTTCAGACCGGTGCGACGCAGGATGTCGGCGCGATCGAAGCCGGTGTTCTTCACGTATTCGGCGGACAGCAGCACATGCACCGGGTCAAAGTGGGCAAGGTCGGCGGTGGCGGTGAGTACCCAGGGTTCGAACTTCGATGCCAGACCGTAGATCGGGGTGTCCTCGGCCCAAGGTGCCGCACCGGCGCCCGGATTGGTGAGCACGAGGGTATTGCCCTTCTGGCGCAGCGCGGACGAGTGGGCGTAACGGCCATAGCCGGGCAGCGGACCGATGTTGTCGAAGTTGGTGTCGGTGTAGGCCTCGATCCGTCCGTAGTGATACTTCGCCAGACCCACGCGCAGTCGGGTGGCACTGCTCAGGTCGTATTCGGCACCGATCTGACCGCCGGCCAGCCACTGCTTGCCGGCGCTGGGCGGGCTGTCCGCCCGCAGCGGAAACCAGCCCGCGGTAGCAAAGGGACGCAGCGCCTGGGTCCGCGTGACATTGCGCAGATTGACGGCCACGCCGTCGAAGTTCAGATCTTCATCCCACACCAGGTCGGTGGCGAACCAGGGATTGGGGATGCGCCCGCCGGTAATGGACGCCCACTCGACCGGGTCGTACTTGATGTACGCGCGGTCGACCAGAAAGCTGTACTTGTTGAAGCCGCTGCCCAGCGTCTGGTTGGTGGAGACGCGATCGGTCACGTTGCCGGTGGTGAAGCGCAGGCCCGCGCTCACGGTGTCATTCACCTTGGCCAGCACACCCAGGCGGGCGCGCAGACGCAGCCGGTTCACGTCATCAGTCGAGTTGCCGGTCGGCAGTCCGTTCTCGTCCAGATCGACACCCGCGGGAAAACGGGTGCCCAGGGGGTAGTCATTCACCAGTGCAGCCGGATTGCCCGCCGCACCCGGCGCGAAACCGGCGATCGGCGTATTGGTTTTCGGAAAGCTGTCGTCCTGATAGCGCACCCGCAGATCGCCCTCGATCTTGATCCGCTCGGTCCACTCGGGAATCGCGTTCGGCGCGGCCCAGCCTTCGGTGCGGGCCTGGGCCAGCACTTCCTGCTTCAGCTGCTCGCGGATTTCGGCTTTCACCGATTCCGGCACGTACTGCACCCGCACCGTGCTGTCCTTCTTCACCTTCGCCGCGGTTTTCGCGGCCCTGGCTTCTGCAGCCTTGATCAGTTCGTCGGCTTTTTCGCGGGTAAGCACGCCGGTATCGACCAGGGCGTCGATCAGGTTCATCGTGGTCTGGCGCAGCGTGTCGATCGATGCGCCTTCGTTGGCCTGTGCGGGCAGTGCGCACAGCGAGGCGAGCGCGAGCGGGAGCAGTGCTTTCTTCATCACTTCGGTCCGGAGTATCGGGTTATGCGGTTCAGCCGGTCATGCGGTTGCTGATGCGCAGGCGCACCGGCTGAGGCATGTCGGCGGGCGGCGCTTCGCGGAAGGGCCGCATCTGGGCCAGCGCTGCACTGAGCGCGGCATCGGTTCTGTCGTCGCCGGTGGATCCGGCCAGTTCGGCGCGCTGCACGCTGCCGTCTCGCGCCAGCCAGATGGCGACCGGCACCCGGTAGTCGAGCTGCTTGATCTCCTTGTTGCGGGCCAGTTCGTCCTGGATGTGCCGCTGCAGCGCATTGGTGAAGAAGGCGAACTGCATGCGGTTGGACTTCACCTGGGGCGCACCGCCGACCGTGGTGCCGACGTCGCCGCCCTTGTATTCGTTGGCCACGCTGCCAGCCGCGAACGGACTGGGGCCATCGCCGGCAGCGCCTTCCATCTTCAGCTGTTCGGCCTGCTGTGGCGGCGCCTCGACCTGTTTGGGCTGCTCGACCTTCACGTCCTTCGTTTCCTTCGGCTCCGGCCGCTTCTCTTCCTTCGGCGGCGGAGGCGGGGGCGGCGGCGTGTCCGGAATGATGGAAATCTTCGTCACCTGGCGCGTCGGCGCCGAGGGTTTGGAGAACAGATCCTTCAGCCACATGCCGGCCGCCACCAGCAGCGCCACACCCACCGCCAGCGCGACGAAGCGCAGCGCACGGGCGCCGCGTGACAGGTCGACCGAATCTTCCGCGAGTGCGCCCATCAGGTGCCGATCCGCGAAGTGATGAGACCGACATTGGCGATGCCCATGCGATTGACCAGGTCGACCACCTGGATGACGCCGTTATAGGGCGCACGTGCCTCGCCGCGGATCATCACGCTGAATTTCGGGTCGCGCGCGCGCGCTGCGTCGAGCTGGCCTTCGAGCTGGTCCAGCGTCACGCCGACGCCATTGACCATCAGCGCGCCGCTCTCCATCACCTGCACGATCTTCACTTCGTGCTGTTCGGTGCTCGGCTTGTTCGACGGCTTGGGCAGGTTCATCGTCAGGCCCTGCACGCCGGCGGTGGTCATCAGGATGAACACCACCAGCAGCACATAGGCGAGATCAAGCATCGGGGTGACGTTGATCGAATCGTAGGGTTTGGCTTCGGTATTGATCTGCATGGCTGTGTGTCATCCGCGCGGCATCAGCCGGCCACTTTCTTGGTCACCAGACCGACTTCGGTGATATCCAGCCGCTTGCAGATTTCCAGCACTGCCGACACCTTCTCGTAGTGCGCGGCGGCGTCGCCCTTGAGCACCACCGGCAGCGCCGGATTGGCGCCCTTGTACTGCGCGAGCCGGGCTTCGAGCGTGGCCATGTCGACCGGATAGGCGTCCAGATACACGTCGCCGGCGGCGGTGATGGTGATGGCCTTGGTCTGGGGCTTGGCCAGCGAGGCGGTGGTGCGCGTCTGCGGCGCATCGACCTTGACGCCCTGCACCGAGGCGGTGGTCATGATGATGAACACCACCAGCAGCACGTAGGCGAGATCAAGCATCGGGGTGACGTTGATCTCGTCGTAGGGCTGGTTCTCTCCCTTTACGTCGGCGGACATGGCGCGCTGCTGCCCTTATCGGCCGTGCACTTCGGCGACGCGGGTGATGAACTCGTCGACGAAGATCTGCATGTCGGCGCTGATGTTCTTGATGCGCGCCGCGAGGTAGTTGTAGCCGAACAGCGCCGGAATCGCGACCGCGAGGCCGGCCACGGTGGCCAGCAGCGCGGCGGCGATGCCCGGGGCGATGGCGTTCACGTTCACGTCACCCGCAGCGGCGATCGCGGCGAAGGTGATCATGACGCCGACCACGGTGCCGAGCAGGCCGAGGAAGGGGCCACCCGAAATCGCGATGGTGAGCAGCACCATCTGCGAGTTGAGCTTGTGCGATTCGCGTACCAGATCAGCGTCGATCGACGCCTTGATCGCGTCCATCGAGGCGCCGGTCAGACCGGCGGCTTCGCCCTGCGCATCGAAACGCTTGCGGATTTCGCGCAGGCCGGCGCCATACAGGCGGAACAGCGACGAACTCTTGTGGGTGGCACCCTGGTCCAGCTTCAGGAAGTCGACACTGGCGCCACGGAAGCGCTGCAGGAAGGCGCGGTTGTCACCGTCGATGCGGCCGACCAGCATGGCCTTGGCAATCATCACCCAGCAGCTGATGACGAACATGACCGCGAGGATGACGATGACCACCCAGGCGTCGACCGTGAGGTTATCGATCAGGATGCCAAAGTAGTTGTGGCCACCCTCTTCGCCGGCGGCTGCGTCCTCACGCACGCTGACAAAGGTGCTGTCCGCACCCTGTCCGGCGGCAGCGAGCTTGATCCAGTCTGCGCTGCGCACCGTGTTTGCCAGTTGCAGCTCGTCCAGTTCGCCGCTGTAGGCGTCGCCGACCACGACATCGGCCTGCACCGCCGGCAGTGCGGCGTCGGCGCTGCCGACCGGCTGGCCGTCGACATACAGCGTGGCCTTGCCGCCACCCACCGTTGCCGCCACGTGCTGCCAGGCGCCCGCCTTCAGCGCGCCACCGGCCACCCGGGTGCCGGCCACATCGAGCGCGAATGCGCCGCCGTCCACCTTCACCGTCAGCGCGCCCTGCGCATACAGCGTCGCCTGCTGTGCGCCGGCCGGCTTGATCCAGGCCGACATCGTCCACGCACCACCCGCGGCGGTCGCCAGCGCCGGCGAGGCCCCCACGCGCAGCGGACTGCCGGCGAAGATGGCCGCGTCGCCCAGCAGCGCGGCCTTCTGGATGGTGACGCTGCCGGCGGCGGTGAGCGCACTGGCCGATGCATCGGCCAGCGGCGCCGGGTCGGCGAAGTGCCAGACACCGACAGTCGAAGCGTCATAGCTGGCCTTGCTGTCCTGCGCGCCGCCGACTGCGGCGTTGCCGAAATAGGCGTAGACGGTGGTCTTGTCCTGACCGGGCGCCACCAGCGGCACCTGCACCCACACGACCGCAAGCTCGTTCAGACTGTCGTAGCGCTCGACATGGTGCTTGAGCACCGTCTTGTCGTCGCCCGCGACGAAGCGCAGATCCGAGCCATCCTCCTTCGCAGCGGTGAAATCGAAGTTGCCGCTGTGCAGGCGCACCGCGACCGGCACCGAAGACTGCGGGGCAGTGATGGTGACGCCGGTGGCGGAGGTGTCCAGCGTGACGGTGCGACGGGCGGTCCACGCCTCGTCCCACCAGGCGTTGGCAAAGGAAGGTGCAAGCGCCATCAGGGCGCCAAGGGCAATGATTTTTTTCATGGCAGGGCGGGAAAAATTCAGGCCGGATTCTCCCGGCCCAACGTGTCCTTGCCATGACATGAAATATTCGCGCGGATAGTCCGAACGGACTATTCAGGCGCGCACCGGTCCGGCGGATCCGCACCGCCCGTCGCAGGATCGTGGCCGTGGCGCTTCCGCCGCGATGCAGCCTTCATTCCCCGCCGCGCGTCATTCAACCACCCGATCGCGGCGAGGGCGCCGCTCCCACAGGCTCCGCATCGGCCCTCGCACGATCGTGGGAGCGGCGTCCCCACCGCGATGCAGCCTTCATCCCCCGCCGCGCGTCATTCAACCACCCGATCGCGGCGAGGCGCCGCTCCCACAGAATCCGCATCGGCCCTCGCACGTCGGTGGAAGCGGCGTCCCCACCGCGATGCAGCTTTCATCCCCCGCCGCGCGTCATTCAACCACCCGATCGCGGCGAGACGCCGCTCCCGCAGACTCCGCACTGGCCTTCGCACGTCGGTGGGAGCGGCGACCCCGCCGCGATGCAGCCTTCATCCCCCGCCGCGCGTCATTCAACCACCCGATCGCGGCGAGGGCGC
>JBEQBZ010000033.1:0-37489 GCA_041639545.1 Methyloversatilis sp.
GCCGCGTCGGCTTCAGACGCGCCGAGTACTCAAGATCGGCGAAGCTGGTTTGCTGTTTCATCTGGATGGGTACGCATATCGGGATGACTAGGGCATTCTACGGGGACGGGGGTAAATCAGTGTTTCCTTAGCTCGAACGGCGTAGGTAAAGCATCCATTGGTAGAACATCAGACGATTCAACAGGGTTCGAAAAATAGCGAATACTGTCTACCATGACTTCTTGGCTACGCGTATCAAAAGTCTCGAAATATGCGCCCACATATTTCTTAAAAACCTCTCGGACCTCGCAACCATCCTTTCCGTCAACTCTTAATAGTTCTGACATCAAAGGCTCTGCTGGATCGAGTATCGGAGAAAAAAGGGCTTCTATAACTACGAATCCGACTTTCTTTTTCAATACACAACCTCAAACTTTTGCAAATCAAACACACAGAATCTAAACAAAACAGGGCCACTCAGGCATCTTGCCATTGGACTCCACAACGCCTTCTCAGACAATTACAACCCTTGGAGCGGCTCCCACAAAACCCTGACAGCGTAAGACCTCGCCTCATCCTCCGTCTCCGCAGAAAAAACCTCGTAATCGCTATTCAAAAGAAGTTCTTTCCAAGAGAACTCGGAATCACGCAAGGCCAGCACCAGTTCTTCCTTCAAAGCGCCTAACTTACCACTCGCCACCGCCGATCGTCGATAGATCCTGACAGCAGCATCTTCAGACAAGCCACTATCAACGTTGAATACCGTCTTCAACATATGCCTTATATTCTCCATACTCACCGCGCAACCTCAACTCATTTTGGTGCAGGATAGACAGTAATCACTTCCCACACCTTCTTCTGGGAATTGAATTCATATATACCTTGCGCACTCCGAAGACCGTCAACTCTCTGCACTGGCCCAACCACCGCTGCGTTCGCCGGTTTATTGGAATTTGCTCCCATGCGCACATATCCACGACCGAGATCTACCCCCAGATCTCCGACATCCGAAGCTTCGACACGAACAACAGTTTGCCCAGGCTGCCTTGCTATGGCCCTATCCAAGCCCCCTCCATCCCGAATTGATTTGTCAGCAAAAATCAACAAATCATCACTGTAAAAAGCGGACGAGAGCGGAGGAATCGGGCCCGTCTGATTATTTGGCTTGATACCAGTACGAGCTCGTTTAACCAACTGTTCATCAGTCACCGCGCCGCCATGTACGGAAAAAGCGTGTCCATCTGGGTGTGAGGTCAGTGCATCTAGATACTCTGAATTCTTGTTTAGCGTAACCGCTACATTGAAACCACCGATTTCCCTTCGAGTTTGAGCAACTACCAACCTGCTGCCTCGAACCACCACCGCACCAACGCCCGTGGCGAGGATGAGACCATCAGTCACAAGTGAGGCTCGAACCTGCTGCGCCTCATCGATTCGTCCCGCTGCCTCTAGTCTGTCCGCCTCGTCGAGTCGTGCTCTGATGCCCTTCTGCACAGAATCGACGGGTGAAAGAAGAAACTCCCCTACATTGACGGCTACGGTAGCCAGCGTATCGCGGGCTTCCTGATCGTAAGACGCGCGCGCAAACAGGCTGCCTAGTTCCAGTGTCCCAGCAAGGCCGGATATGACGGATTGTGCTGCGCCATTAGCTGAGTTGTACGCCAGCGCATTAGTCATACGCGCCCTGTACATCACCTCCTGCGCACGTATGCCCGATAGTTCCCGATCGGCCACCGACCCGGGTTCGACGCGCTGGCCCTGGTAGCTGGCGACCGCACGGGCGAGGTCGAGGTACGCGGTCTGGCAGGCGGTACTGGATGGCGCGCTGCAGGCGGACTGCAGTGCTTGATCGCGACTGCGGTCGAGGCCGCCGAGCCGCTGCATTTCAGCGTGGTCTTCTTCAGAGCATCGGCTTGCGACTGCGCACTTCTGACGGAGACGTTCAAGCGATTGCGATTCGGCGTGCGTCAGATAGTTGAACAGGGTGACGTTCTGCGCCGCCAGACCGCCAGACACCGGATTGCCGCTGGCGGACTCGGCCACGGCGCCGCCAGCGAGCATGGAAAGTGCAGTGAGCAGGGCATTTCCGCCTGTGCTGCCGCTGAGGGCGAACGCGGCATCCAGAGGCTGTTCGACCAGTACGGCAGTCATGGCGCCGAGCGCGCCGGCCATCGGATCGCCGCCACGCGCCGCTTCGGACAGGGCGCCCAGTGCGGCATGCGCCAGCAGATGGCCGGGGGTGCCGGCCTGACCGAAGACGCCGTCACCGATGCGACCCGATCCCAGTGCCGCAGCCTGATTGACTGCAGCATTCAGCATGGCGGTATCGAAGCTGCCGCCGGTCACCTCGCCGATCACGCCTGCGGCCAGCGTGCGCGCCATGAAACGCTCGAAGGGCGCGTCGAATGCAGTGTTCGCCCATTGCGACGATCCGGCGCCGAGGCCGCCGGTCAGCCCCGCACCGAGCGCCTGTCCGAAATCGAGGCCGCGCCCGGACACCACCTGGCCGACCGACGAAGCGACGGTCTGGGACAGAAAGGCGCTGGCCATGGTATTGCCGAGCCCGGCGGTGCCGAGCGCCGAAGCACCGGCAAAGGTCGACCCGGATGACGCCATGCCGCCGATGAAGGACGAGATTTCAGGGCCGATCATCGACGCGACCACGAAACTCGCGGCCATGCCGAGCAGATCGCCGAAACCGGAATCTTTCTCGAAGCGGTAATGCAGGTCGTCGCGCGCAACACCGCGTACGTAGTCGTCGCCGAGCTGTTCGACCAGCCGGGCTTCGAAGGCGGAGGTCTCGGTAGCCGACTGTTCGGTCGACGCCGCGAGCACACGGAATTCGCCGGACAGCGATTCGATGCGATCGACATCCAGCGACAGACGGGCCGCCTGCATGAAGCCGCCGGGCTGGACCTGACTGCCTTCGACGATAAGGGTGCCGCCGCTGACGTCGAATTCCTCGTAGTAGTACGCCGAGCGCTTGCGATTCCTGAGCGTGTCCGCACTGACCGACAGATCGCCATCACTGAGAATGAAGCCGGTGTTGTCGATCACCTTGCCGTTCAGCACGATGTCGATGTCGCCCGCCATCACGCCGCCAGGCACGATGGCCAGCTGTTGCTGCCAGGGCGACGGAATGTGCAGTTGCGGGCGCAGCTGTCCGCCCCGGTCGACGTACCAGAGCATGGGCGCGGCGAGTGATGACAGCTGGCTGGCGCGCAGCGGGGTGCCGAACGCGATACCGTGTTCGAGCGCGAAGGCCATGCCATTGGCGGCCAGCAGCGCACGCTGCTGCGCGTCCGGCGACAGGCCTGTGACCGGATCCCAGGCGAGGCCGGGAAGAATCCATGCCCGATGGGTGGCGGCGAGCAGCGCATCGCGCAGCGCGACGATTTCCTGCTCAGGCGTGTAGGCAAACGACGCCGGGCTGCGCAGCGCCGGTGGCAGAGCACTCATCATCTGCGCGCCGGTGAATGCCCCGGCCTGGCGCATGCCTGCATCGGTGCTGACTGTGCCTGTAACGTCGATCAGCGTCGGCGGCAGCATGAGTTGCGCAGTGCGGTGGCCATAGTCGGCAACGACGTCGAATCCGTTGCGGATGGACTGCGCATGTACCGCAACGGACGCCGCGTGCAGTTCGCCGGCATTCACGAAGCGCGAGGGCAGCGGCGCATCGCTCACCGATGCGAGCGGCTGGGGAGGTGTCGCGCCAGGGTCAGCAGGACCGGCGCCGAAGCGGCCACCGGCCTGGATGATGCCCGGCAGTACGCCAATGTCGACCGACCCCGAGGCGCTGCGTTGCCACTCGATCGGATCCTTGCAGACATCGCCGCCCTGCCCGCCGCATGACGCCCCGCCGTCGGAGGCGAGGCGTGGGTCCACCAGCGAGTAGTTCGACTGCCAGGTGGCGCCGTAACGGCGATCCTCATTCAGTACATCCGGCGCCAGCAGCGCGATGTCTCGCCCCGCCAGTACCCGCGCCCCGCGGTTCTCGAATGCGCTCGCCCGAACCGACAGATCACGGCCGGCCACCATGGATGCCGGCGCGCCAGGCTGCTCGATGCGAACGCTGCACTGCCCGTCGTACTCGGTCCGGCAGCCTTCGTAGTACTCGTAATCGACCGTGCGCTGCACCACCTCGATACGGGTGGCATTGCTGACCTTCTGCGCGACGATGTCGATGTCGCGCTGCGCTTCCACGGTCGCTGCGTTGTCGAAGGCGCCGCCGGTACGCACCCTGAAATCACGCCCGGCGAACAGGGCGTCGCGGTTCAGGTGATCGCGGGTCGCTACCGCAGGCTCTGCATGCGCGAGCGCCAGCAGGGCCGCGGAAAGTTCGTCGCGCGCAACGCCCTTGTCGGGTGCGGGCAGCAGCAGAAGGTCCTGGGTGGCCCGGAAGGTACGGCCACCGGTCTGCGGTGGAGAAGCGTCCTGATCCGGCGTGGGCAGGAACAGGTACAGATCGCGCCCTGCCTGGGCACGGCCGCTGCCCTCCGATGCATCCGGCGCCCACCAGAGCATCAGATCACGACCGGCTTCGATGTCGCCGATCTGCGCCCCGGCGAGATCGAGCAGGCCATCCTGTCCGATCCGGATCCGGCCGCTGTTGTGCAGTCGCGCCGGTTCGCCCGATGACGTACCGCCCCGCCGCGATTCGCTTCCCGGAAGGCCGCGATGCGCATCGGGCACAGTTACCTCTCCGGCCGCCGCATCCATCCGGCCACCGGCGCGGATCAGCCCGCGGTTCTGCGCATCGACCGCACCGGACAGCGCGAGATCGCCGCCTGCCTCGATGCGTCCGTCGTTGGTCAGCGCAGACCAGCGGTCACTGTTGTCAGGCACCAGATCCATGCCCGTCCGGCCGGCCGCCACGAGCGCGCCTTCGGCGCTCACGGTCAGCACGGTCGCGATCACGGTCAGATCGCGCCCTGCCTTCACCTCGGCGTCGATGCGGGTATCCGAAGCGCCCGATGTATACAGAGCGATATCACGGCCTGCCGACACCTCACCGTTCAGTTCGACCGGGCGTCGCGTCGCGATCAGCACATCGCGCGCTGCAAGCAGCGGGGCGGTCGTCCGCACGCCGATGTCACCGCCCAGGGCGATGAGCTGGATGCTGTCCGCCGCCACCGTCTGTCCGATGTCGATGGCAAGCGGCACATCGCCCGCCTGCGCACCGGTCGGGAAAGCGTCCGAGCCCGGCGGACGCAGCGTTTCGGCATCGACCTGTACCGCGCCGGCCAGCATGCGCAGCTCTCCGCCGACCCGTATCTCGCCGCGGCTGCGCAGCGTCTGCGACAGCAGATCCAGCCTGCCGGCCAGTGCGGTCAGGCCACCCGGCCCGATGTCGATATGGCCGCCGGAGACATCGAAACCCAGACGGGCACTGTCGTTGATCAGGCGGCCGGTGGTGAGCTGCACGTGCGGCGTTCCGATGAAGCCGCAGCCGTCGCAGTGGATGCCGTTCGGATTCGCGATGATGACGCGGGCCGGCGTACCGGCGACCTCGACCAGACCTCGCAGCGTGCTCGCACTGCCGCCGCTGACCTCGTTCACGATCAGCGTGGCGGCCGTTCCGCCCAGGCGGAGGTTGGCCTCAATATCGCCCGCCAGCGCGCTGCGGGTGCGATTCACCGCGTTATTCAGTACCAGTCCGCCCGCGCTGACGTCGAAGCGGTTCCACATATTGTGCGAGCGGCCGGACGCATCGGGGCGCGCGATGTCGACGAGCGTGGCCGCGCCGGCATGACCCAGTACCGGTCGCCTTTCTGCCGGTGCCGTCAGGTCGGGCTCCGCCGCGCCGGCCACCGCGGTCTGCACTGCCATCAAGACCGCCATCAGGCCGGCCAGGGAACGACGCAGACTGCGCACCCACGACGCCTTCATTGCGCGGCCCCGGTGAGCACGCCGGCCTCCTGCCGGACTGCGTCCGAGAGCGCCCCCGCCTTCTGCTGCATCTGTTCGAGCAGCATGAGCCGCCTGAGCACCGGACGCGCGCGCTCGAAATCCGGCTCATCGACCTTCCGTCTGTCTTCGAGCTTCATCAGCAGCCAGGCATCACCGAGCCGGATCGGGTCGCCCACCTCGCCAGCCACCAGCCGGGTCAGCTGAGTCGCCACCTCGCGGGGAAGGCCCTGGGTCCGCCCTTCGCGTACCGGCAAAGGAAAGCTCACCCAGCCAAGATCGCCGCCACGCGGCGCGGATGGCGCCAGCGAATGCACGCGCGCAAGCGCGGCGAAATCGGCACCGGTGGCCAGCTGGCGCAGCGCTTCGTCGATCACCGCACGGTCACGCTGCAGCAGGATGCGCGGGCGGTATTCCTCGTTGCCGAGGCCGGTCAGAACGTCGTGGTAGCGCGCACGCAAGGCATCGTCGGTCGGTTCGACCGGCGTGATCTGGCGAGCGACATAGGCTTCGATGGCGGCCCTGCGGCGGGCCTCGCCCACCGCAGTCGTCACGGCCTGAGAACGGTCATCACCGGCGGTCTGCGCCCGGCGCCACAGCACCGCTTCGATCCGGACAGGCGCGACCGCATCGTCCCCGGCAGGCGTCACTTCGGCCCGGGACAAGGACATGAATGGGCAGATCAGCATCCATACGGACACGATCAGATGACGTGTATTCATGGGCTCACCTCCTCCTGGGCAGACGCGAAGCGCTACAGCAGATAGCCGAGCGAGAAATGCAGACGCCATCCGGTGGACAGAGCGTCCTGATGACCGAGGGGGGCACTGAACGCGGTATCCAGCATCCAGCCACCGGCCTGCGCTCGCACGCCGACGCCGGCACTGGTCAGCGTGGTCGTGGGACCGCCGATCTGCCGCACGCTGCCGCCATCCAGATGAATGAAGGGCAGCAGTCGCAGCGTGCCGTCAAAGCGCGACAGCGCATGCCTCAATTCCAGCCGCAACAGGTGGCCGCGGTCACCGGACGCGACGGTTTCGGCAAAGCCGCGCACCGAGCTCATGCCGCCCAGATACAGCTGCTCAGCGCCGGGCAGACCGTGGCGCGCGTACTGTCCGGCGTACTGCACTGCAAGTTCGACATCCCGGGCCACGCTTGCCGTAGCCCCTGCGCTCAGCGTCAGACGGGAGAACTGGTAATGGGTGTGATCCGACGGCAGCTCGGCCGCATCGCGCTCTGCCCCGAACAACTGCAGGCCACGCGACAGTGCCGGTTCGGTGTAGTACTGGCCATATCCGGTGCGCCCGGTATGGACCCAGGACGCACGCAGCACGGTGCTGCGCCGGGTCATCAGATCGACGCCTCCGATGTCACGCGCGATCCGCGCGTGAGACAGACTGAGGTCGAGCGCATGCCGGCTCTCCGCTGACAGCGACAGCACCCGCTGCCAGCCCAGCTGAAGCGTCTGCGCATCGCTGCCGAAGCGCAGACCGGCAATGGTGCTGTCTGACTTCGACGCCGACGCGGTGACCGACCACAGCGACCAGCCATCCGGCATCGACAGCGAGGCCAGCAGCGCTTCGCTGTCGGCGCTGCGCAGGGCGAGGAGCTGGAAATCTTCGTACAGGCCCAGTGCATGGACGCGGCGGTAAGCGATGCGCTGGCGCGCACTGCCGGTCTGTCCGTTGCCCTGGTTGTCGGCGCCGAAGGACAAGGACCACAGCCGGTCTTCGCGGTGCAGTGTCAGGTCCAGCGCGCTGTAGCCCGGCTGCGCCCCGGGCAGCACCCGCACCTGCGCCTGCATGAGCCGCAGGCGGTTGATCTGCTGGACACCCTGCTCCAGCGCTGCCTGACTCAGGATGTCCTCCGGCGCCAGTGGCAGTATCCGGCCGGCCACGTCAGGCGGCGTCATGGCCGCTATCCGGCCCGGTACCACCTCGATCTCGACCACACCCGAAACCGGATCAAGTGCGGCAACGCGTGAGCGGCTGGTGATCCAGCCGGCTTCGATCAGTGCCGCATCGATGCGCCGGATCAGCAGCGACAGACGTCGAATGCCCAGAGGCTGGGCTGCGAAGGTGTGACGGAGCCGTGCGATCGTCGTTGCATCGAGCAGCCCGCGGACATCGATGCGGATGTCCGGCGCCGCAAGCGCTTCGCCCGGCTCGTCGAGATCGGCAGGTGAGCGCTCCAGGGCGGGTGCGTCGGTCGGCCTCGCAACCGGCGAAGGCAATGCATCGGGCCGCAGCCGCGAACGTGCCTGCTCAGTGCGCTGTTCGTCGATCAGACGCTCAGCGGGCTCCAGCGCCCGGGCAGGAGGCAGCTGCCATCCCGTGACGGCAATCAGGGCGATGATCAGAACAGGACGTTTCAACGGCGGCACCCCTGAAAGCGCATCCACCGAAATATCCAATTGTCATTTATTGATGTCAAGCACCTCGCGACGGCCGGCAATCAGGCGATGTGTAACCTGGGTCACTGAGCCCGCCCCGCGGTCGCAGCACCATGTGCCCACAGATCACTTCAAGGGAGAACATTCATGAAAAGCAATGTGGGCGGCATCGACAAGATCCTGCGCATCGTCGTCGGCCTCGCGCTGATCGCCATGGCTGCGACCGGCACCATCGGGGTGTGGGGCTATCTGGGTGTGGTGCCGCTGCTGACCGGGCTGTTCAACTTCTGCCCGGCCTATCCGCTGCTGGGCATCAGCAGCTGCCGCATCAAGAAAGACGCCTGAAGCGACGCTGCAGCGGCGCGCGGCTCAGCCGCGCGCAGCGCAGTGGTTGGCGATGCGCACGTAGTCGGCGACTTCGAGCGTTTCGCCGCGGCGTGAGGGGTCGATGCCGAGCGCCTCCCAGTCGGCGACGTCGAGGTGTTCGCGCAGGGTGTTGCGCAGCGTCTTGCGGCGCTGGCCGAAGGCGGCCTTGACGATGGCGGACATCCGCAGCGGGTCGCGCGCGGTGAGCTGTTCGACCGGGCGCGGCTTCAGATGGACGATGGCCGACATCACCTTGGGCGCCGGCCTGAACGCACCGGGCGGTACGTCGAACAGGTGGGCGCACTCGAAGCGGTACTGCAGCATGACCGACAGCCGGCCGTACTCGTCGGTATCAGGCGCGGCGACGATGCGGTCCACCACTTCCTTCTGCAGCATGAAGGTCATGTCGCGGATGCGCTCGGCGTGCTCCGCGAGGTGAAACAGCAGCGGGCTGGAAATGTTGTACGGCAGGTTGCCGATCACCCGCAGGTCGGGGCCGAGGGTGCCGAAGTCGAACTTCAGCGCGTCGGTTTCGTGAATTTCCAGCTTGGGCGCCAGATCGCCTTCGCGCAGCCGCTGGGCGAGGTCGCGGTCGATCTCGACCACGTGCAGGCGGTCGAGTTTTTCGCTGACCGGCCGGGTCATCGCGCCCAGACCAGGGCCGATTTCCACGATCACCTGATCCGGCTTCGGATCGATGGCGGCGACGATCTTGCGGATGATGTTGCCGTCGACCAGGAAGTTCTGGCCGAAGCGCTTGCGTGCGCGGTGACCTTCCATATCAGAGCATCCCGCGCGCGTGCGCCATCGAGATCGCGGCGTCGACCGCCTCGATCAGGCTGCCGGTGTCGGCACGGCCGGTGCCGGCCAGATCGAGCGCGGTGCCATGATCGACCGAGGTGCGGATCAGCGGCAGACCCAGCGTGATGTTGATGCCGTGGCCGAAGGTGGCGTACTTGAGCACCGGCAGGCCCTGGTCGTGGAACATGGCGAGCACCGCATCGGCGCCGTCGAGGTGGCGCGGTACGAACAGCGTGTCGGCCGGCAGCGGGCCTTCGAGGTCGAGGCCGTCGGCACGCAGCGCGTCGAGCACCGGCGCGATCACGTCCAGTTCTTCCCGCCCCATGTGGCCGCCTTCGCCGGCGTGCGGGTTCAGGCCGGCCACCACGATGTGCGGGCGGGCAATGCCGAAATGGGCGCGCAGGTCGTGATCGAGGATGCGCAGCGTGCGCGCCAGCGATTCGCGGTTGATGGCGGCCGGCACCGCGGACAGCGGCAGATGGGTGGTGGCCAGCGCCACGCGCAGCCAGGGCCCATCGGTCGTCGTCCGGGCGTCGGCACCGGTACGGCCGGCCAGCATCATCACCACCTGTGGCGTGCCGGTGGTGTCGGCGAGATATTCGGTGTGGCCGGTGAAGGCGATGCCCGCATCGTTGATCACGCCCTTGTGAAGCGGTGCGGTGACCATGGCGGCAAACTCGCCGCGCATGCAGCCGTCGCGCGCGCGGTCCAGCAGGGCGAGCACGTAGCGCGCATTGGCCGGGTCAACCCGGCCGGCAACTGCCGGCGCCGCCAGTGGCACGTGCAGCACTTCAAGTCCGTCCGCCCCGGCGGTGTCCGGCTGCGAGACGTCATAGGGGCGCAGTTCGAGATCGATGCCGCAGACGCGGGCACGTTCGGCGATCAGGCCGGCATCGCCGATCAGCACCAGCCGGGCGTCGAACCGGCGGCCGGCCAGCGCGGCACACAGTTCCGGGCCGACGCCGGCTGGCTCTCCGGTGGTGAGGGCGATGCGCGGACGGCTCACCGTTCGTCGTTCAGCCGGATTTCGACATAGGCGCGGTCACGCAACTGGCGCACCCAGTCCTGATAGACGTCTTCCGCCTTGCGTTCGCGCAGCGCCATACGGGCGGCGGCGCGCTGGCGCTCGGTCGACACGTCCTCAACCCGGCGTTCGGTCACCTGGATCAGGTGCCAGCCGAACGGCGACTGCACCGGTTCGCTCACCTGACCCGGCTGCAGCGCGTTCATCACCTTCTCGAATTCGGGCACGGTATCGCCCGGATACAGCCAGCCCAGATCGCCGCCCTTGGCAGCCGACAGATCCTGCGAACTGGAGCGGGCCAGCTCTTCGAAATCGCCGCCGTTGTCCAGGCGTTCCTTCAGCGACGAGAGCCGGCGACGCGCTTCGGCGTCGCTGATCACCTCCGAGGTCTTGATCAGGATGTGGCGGGCGCGAGTCTGGCTCACGCGGCCGTCGGCGCCGCCTGCACCGCCGCGGCGGTCTACGACTTTCATGATGTGAAAACCGGCCGGGCTGCGCATGACATCGCTCACCTCGCCCACCTTGAGCCTGGGCAGCATGTCGGCGAACAGCTGGGGCAGACGGTCCGCGGGGCGCCAGCCCAGGCTGCCACCGGACAGCGCGTCCTGCGCCTCGGAATACGAGGCCGCGACGCGGGCAAAATCATCGCCGCGCTTGATGGCATCGAGTGCGGCGTCGGCGCGCGCCTTGAGCCGCATCAGCGTTTCCGGGCTGGCGCCTTCCGGCACCCGCAGCAGGATGTGGGAAATGCTGAATTCCTCGGGCTGCTCCGCCTTGCGCTGCGGGCTGGCGAGATAGTTGTCGATCTCTCCCTCGGTCACCACCACACGGCTTTCGACTTCACGGTCGCGCAGCCGGCTCAGAATGATTTCCTTGCGGATGTCGTCGCGGAAGCGCGACCAGGAAATGCCGTCGCGTTCAACCGCGGAACGCAGCTGGGTGGCATTCATGCTGTTGCTTTCGGCGATGCGCCCCAGCGCCGCCTCCAGCATGCGGTCATCGACGCGCATCTGCGTCTCTTCCGCGTGCTGCAGCTGGACCTTCTCGTAAATCATGCGCTCCAGCACCTGGCGCTCGAAATCCTCTCGCGGTGGCGGGGTCACGTTGCGGCTGCGCAACTGGCCAATGGCCTGATCGGTGCGCGCCCGCAGTTCATAGAGCGTAATGGCATCGCTGTTGACCACCGCGACGATGCGATCAACCTCGATCACCTCCGACGGCGCAGCGCGCTGGGCCAGTACCGGGCCGGTACCCAGCAGTGCGCACACCGTGGTCAGCAGTGCGAAGAACCTCGTGTTCAGCATGGAGACATCCATCAGGAAAGCAGGCGTGCTCAGAAATCACCGCCGAATATCGGGTCGGCGGTGCTCTGGTTGATCTGACCGTAACCCGGGATGCTGCGCTTGAGCGCATCCAGCGGGTTGGAACCGATGCGCGAGAAGTCGTTCAGCTCGAGCTGGAAGAACAGCGCGGTACGGGTGCGCTGGATATTGGTGGCGATCCGCTGGAACACGAAACGGCCGACCCAGCAGCCGCCGTTGTATTCGAACCCGGCCAGCCCTTCGACCAGACGATTCTCGGCGATCGAGTAGTTGTGGCGGGCCAGCGCGTACCAGCGGTTGGTCAGCGGCCACTGCGCGGACAGATCGAGGTCACGCACTTCGCCCGCCACCAGCGGATTCTCGCGGCGGAAGCGATAGGCCACGTTCAGCACCTGCGCGTCGCGCGGATTCCAGCGCGCACTCAGGCTGTAACGTTCGGTCTGCGAAAGGTCGGTGTTGTACTGAACCGCCGCATCCACCCAGGTCTTGGGCAGCAGTTCGCCAGCAACTGCCGCCAGCGTGCTGGCGATGCGCTCGGTGCGCTGCTGTCCGCCGGGCAGGGTCACCAGCTGGTCGCTGAAGTAGAAACGCTGGCCCAGTGCCAGACGGGCCCGCTCGGCACCGGTGCCCGGATCGATGAAGCGCGAGATGGCCGCGGTCGTGACCTGATTGCTGTCCGCGATACGGTCCTGACCGACGAACACGTTCTCCGAGAAGATCTGCGCGAAGTTGAAATCGGCCTGCGCACTGTCGAACACCGGGTAGCGGTTCTGGTTCTTGTAGGTGGACAGCACGTAGTACATGCGCGGCTCGAAGGTCTGCACATAGCCCTGACCGAACAGATCGGAATCGCGCTCGAACACGGTGCCGGCATCGAGACTGAAGATCGGTATCGAGCGCGACAGCGAGGTCGCCTGCCCTGCATTGGCCGTACCACGCTCGATCTGGTAATTCGTCAGGTGAATGCCGACCTTGGGCGTCACGAAGAAATACGGGTTGCGCAAGGGCAGCGACAGCTGCGGATACACGAATGCGCGACTGCCCTGATCGCGACGGACGTCGTCGATCGCGAAATCGGTGTAATTGGCGAGCGTGCTGAACACCAGTCCGCCCGGCAGATCGGACTTCAGCGCGCTGAAGGTGACCGACGGCATCTGGCGGTAGATTTCGGGGCGGTTCGCAAGCGACTGATACTCGATCGCCTTGCCGGTCACCCGCCACCAGTCGCCTGCGTAGGACAGCGAGCCTTCACGCGGCAGATAGCTCAGCGAGGTGATCGCCAGACGCGAACCCAGATCGGTGTAGTAATCGCGATCGGACACCGAATTGATGTTCAGCATGCCGCTCAGCCGTTCGGAGAACTGCTGATCGTGCTGGAAACTGAACGCGTAGCGGTTGCGATCCGAGATGCGGTCGCTCGGCAGGTAGTCGAGCCGCAACTTGCCGGCATAGTCTTCCTGCAGATAGCGGAACTCGTTGCTGAGCATCAGGCCACGCGTACCGAGGAAGCGCAGACCGATGGTGGCATCCATGTTCGGCGCGATATTCCAGTAGTACGGCAGCAGGAAGTCGACACCGGTACGGTTGGTCACGCCGAAAGTAGGCGACAGGAAGCCGGACTTGCGACGGTTGTTCAGCGAAAAATCCAGCCAGGGCGAATACAGCACCGGCACGCCCTTGAACATGATCTTGCCGTTGCTGCCCTCGCCCACTTCGGAATCGAAATCGAGGTTCAGCGTATCGACCTGGGCATACCAGTCCGGATTGTCCGGACCGCAGGTGGTGTAGGTGGCCTTGTCCATGCGCACCCGACTGTCGCTGAGGAACTCCATCTGTTCCGCCTCACCGCGACCGGTGGTGGTTCGCAGGTTCTCTCCGGTCTGCAGATTGCGCCGGATCGAATAGCGCGGCTTCTCGAACACGCCCTCTCCACGCGCCAGCCGGTAGCGCAGCGACGGCCCCTCGATCACGTCTTCGCCGCGCGTCAGCCGGACATTGCCGTCCGCCTGCAGTTCGTCGGTCGGCGGTGCATAGGTGATGCTGTCTGCTGTCAGCGATGTACCCGGACGACGCAGCTCGGCGGAACCGACCGCGCGCATGACTTCGTCAGTGGTGCCATCGAGCTGATCGGCCGCGATCAGCGTGGCACGCGACTCCGGATTCTTCTCGACGTATTCGGACAGCGTGATCGCGCCCCGCAGCATGCGGCTTTCGTCGTCTTCCGGCACCGCGGGCGGCAGCGCGCCGGCCTCTCCGCCGGCCGCATTGCCGGCCATCTGGGTCACCGCAGCGCCCGCCGGCAGTTCGGACGGCGTGCGGCGACGCGCCACCGGCGGTGTGCCGAGCAGCGCGCGGTCGACCTTGAGCGGCGGCATGTTGCGTGCGGTGGTGACGTTGCGATACGGCAGCGGTTCATCGACCGAGGCGGCCGCTCCGCCCTGGGCCACTGCCGCACCGGCCACCCGCGACGGCGGATTGCGCACCAGCGAGCGATCAACCTTGAGTGGCGGCATGTTGCGCGCCGTCATGCTGTCGGCGACCGGCGGGCGTCCGGCGCGGCTTTCGTCCGCCCCCCTGACCGGCACCGCGGCAGCAGGCGCTGCCTTGGCCGGTTGAGGCGCTGCGACCGCAGCAGGAGCAGCAGGTACAGCGGCCGCCGGCGCAGCGACCGGCGTGTCGCCAGGCGTCGGCACCGGGAAGGTTTCAGCGGTCTGCGGAGCGGTCTGCGCTGCAGCCGGGCTCTGCTGATTCTGATCCGATGCCTGTTCAGCCGTCCTGGCGGTCGCGGCGGGCTTGGCCGCGCCCTGCTTGGCCGGGCGCTGCGACGGCGGCAGCAGGCCGGGCTCGACCTTGAGCGAAGGCAATGCGTCGGCCGCCTGCGCGGTGCAGGACATCCAGGCGAGGGAAAGGATGACGGAACGCCGGAGCACGGATGAAAGGGCTGAAAGCGGGCTGATCGCGGGTTGCACACCGGCCTTCGTCCGGTGCCGACAAGTCGGCGGTCCGTGCGTGGCCGCGTTATAGAATCGCGCATCTTATCAAACGGCACCCGCATCCCGACCGGCGACGGCAACTATTTGCAAGCGGGCGCCCCGGAAACCCCGACCATGACCCAAGACCTGCGCCTCGACGCGCTCACCGCCTGGCTGCACGCGCAGTTCCCCGACCAGCCCCTGGACATCCGCCCCGCTTCGGCCGACGCGAGCTTCCGCCGCTACTTCCGCGTCACGCTGCCGGACGGCAGCACCCATATCGCGATGGACGCCCCGCCGCCGCAGGAAGACTGCCGCCCCTTCGTCGCGGTACGGGCCCTGTTCGAGGCCGCCGGCGCCCATGTGCCGGCGTTGCGCACGCAGGATGTCGAACAGGGCTTCCTGCTGCTGTCCGACCTGGGCAGCACCACCTATCTGCAGGTGCTGGACGCCGAAAACGCCCCGGCGCTGTACTTCGACGCGACCACTGCGCTCATCTCCATGCAGAAGGCCAGCCGCCCGGGCGTGCTGCCGGAGTACGACCGCGACCGCCTGCTGGCGGAAATGGAACTGTTTCCGGTGTGGTACGTGGGCCGCCACCTGAAGGCCGAACTGAGCGAGGCGGAAACCACCGCGCTGTACGAGGTGTTCGACCGCATTCTGGACGTGAATCTGGCCGAGCCGCAGGTGTTCGTACACCGCGACTATCACAGCCGCAATCTGATGGTGACCGCGCCCAACCCCGGCGTGATCGATTTCCAGGACGCGGTGCATGGCCCGATCAGCTACGACCTGGTCAGCCTGTTCAAGGATGCCTACATCGACTGGGACGAGGAACAGGTGCTGGACTGGCTGATCCGCTACTGGCAGGACGCGAAGCGCGCCGGCCTGCCGGTGCGCGAGGACTTCGCCGACTTCCACCGCGACTACGAATTCATGGGTGCCCAGCGCCACCTGAAGGTACTGGGCATCTTCGCCCGCCTCTGCCACCGCGACGGCAAGGACGGTTACCTGAAGGACATGCCGCGGGTCATGAACTACCTGCGCGCCACCGCGATGCGCTACCGCGACCTCGCACCGCTGGCAAAACTGCTGAACCGCCTGGAAGGCATCACGCCGCAGGCCGGCTACACCTTCTGACCCCGGCACGCACCCGATGAAAGCGATGATCCTCGCCGCCGGCCGCGGCGAGCGCATGCGCCCGCTGACCGATCACCTGCCCAAACCGCTGCTCGCGGTAGGCGGCAAGCCGCTCATCGTGTGGCACATCGATGCGCTGCGCGCCGCCGGCATCACCGATCTGGTGATCAACCACGCCCATCTCGGCCACAGACTGGTCGAGGCGCTGGGCGACGGCGCCGCACTCGGCGTGCACATCGCGTGGTCGGCCGAACCGGAAGGCGCGCTTGAAACCGCCGGCGGCATCGCGCACGCCCGTCACCTGCTCGGTGAGGCACCCTTCATCGTGGTCAATGGCGACATCTGGTGCGATGCCGATTTCGGCGCGCTCGCCCATGCCGCGAAGACGCTGTCGGCCGACGGCGATCTGGCCCGGCTGCTGCTGGTGGATAACCCGCCGCACAATCCGGCCGGCGATTTCGTGCTGCGCGACGGCCGGGTGTTCGACGAAGCGGATGGCCGGCTCACCTTTTCCGGCATCGGTGCCTACCACCCGGCGCTGTTCGACGGTCTCGATCAGGATGCCCCGGCCAAGCTGGCGCCAAGACTGCGCGCAGCCATGCGCGAAGGACGGGTGTCCGGCACCCGCCATACCGGCCACTGGCATGACGTCGGCACACCGCAACGGCTGGCCGAGGTCAACGCACTGACACGCAGCGCTCGCTGAAAGGCCTCAGGCCTCGGCCAACGGCAGTCGGAGCTCTATTCTCAGACCACCGCTCTCGGCCTCGCCCAGCGCAATCTGACCGCCGAGGTACTCCACCACCTCACGCACGATGGCCAGGCCGAGGCCCGAACCGCTGCTGGCAGAACCCGGAATGCGGAAATACGGCTCGAATACCCGCTCACGCAGATCCTGCGGAATGCCAGGACCGGCATCGCTCACCACCAGCCGCGCCTGATCACCGTCGCGCGCCAGTTCCAGCGTGATCGCGGTGCCGGCCGGCGCATAGCGTTGCGCGTTGTCGATCAGATTGCCCACCATGCTGGACAGACTGTTGGCGTCACCGATTACCGTCAGCGCATCGTCGCCCGCCTGCAGCGCCAGCGCGTGGCCACTCGCTTCGCACGAAGGATGGCGCTGCGCCACCGCATCGCGCACCACGTCGCGCAGCGACAGCGGAATGTCCTGCACCCCGCGCCCTGCCCGGCTGTGCGCCAGCATCTGTTCGGTCAGATGAACGCTGCGCGCCACACCTTCGAGCAGGCTGTCGAGCGACCGGTTGCGTTTGTCCGGATCATCGGCACGGCGTGCGTTCTGCGCGTGAATGCGCAGCGCCGCCAGCGGCGTGCGCAGTTCGTGCGCGGCGGCATCGATGAAGCGGCGCTCACGCGCAAGCACATCACGCACCCGGCCGAACAGCGCGTTCAGCGCACTGAGCACCGGCGCGATTTCGGCCGGCACCCGCGACAGCAGAAGCGGCTGGTCGTCACGCGGCGAGCGGCCTGCGATGCGCTCGGCCATTTCCGACAGCGGCGCCAGCCCATAGCCGATCAGCAGACCGCTGAGCAGCAGCAGAACCCCCAGGCCGACCAGCAGCGGCGCCCCGGTGGCCCAGCCCAGCTTGGCCGAAAGCTCGGCCCGTGCATCGGTACGCTCGCCAACCTGTATCCACACCTGACCCGAATGCAGTGTGAATACGCGCCACCGGCCATCATCCAGGTCGTGATCACTGAAGCCCTGCGCCATCGGCGCGAGCGGCAGGTCGGGTGCCGACGACGAACGCGCCAGCAAGCGGTAGGACGCGCCACCGAAATCATCGCCCCAGACCTGGTAGGCGATATGGGTTTCGTACTCGTGCCCGAGCGGCGTCTCCACGTCGTGGTGCCCGAACAGCCAGTCCTGCAGCGACTCGTACAGCGTGGCAGCGTCCGGCCGATCATTCGGGCGTTCGAGCGGATCCGGCAGCGACATCACCAGCGGCGCATTGATGGTAGCGTGCTCCACCTGGCGCGCCAGCAGGCTTTCAAGCACGCGCGCCGAGGTGGCCAGCCGCGCATCGAACAGTTCATCCGCTTCGTCCTGACCGGCCCTCACCGCAAGCAACGCAGTGCTGCCGAGTACGCAAAGCAGGATGAATGCCGTACCCGCCAGCAGCAGCGTACGGATGGACAGGCCGCCGCCCGACGCGCTCACGCCCCCTGCTTCCGCGCGGGCAAAGGATCGATCACGTAACCTACGCCGCGCACGGTGCGGATGAGCTCCGGGTAGAACTTCTTGCGCAGGTTATGGATGTGCACGTCCAGCGCATTGCTTTCCAGTTCGCTGTCCCAGCCGTAGATGTTCTCGACCAGTTGCTGCCGGCTCATCACATGGCCGATGTTCTCCAGCAACCTGCGCAGCACCATGAACTCGCGGCGCTGCAGTTCGACCGGCCGATCATTGACGCTCACGGTGAGCCCGGATGTATCGAGCGCGATGTCGCCGTAACGGATGAGATTGGACACCGATCCGCGGGTGCGCCGCTCAAGCACCCGCAGGCGGGCCAGCAGTTCGTCCAGGTCGAAGGGCTTGACCAGATAGTCATCGGCACCGGCATCCAGGCCACCGATGCGCTGGGCAGTGGTGTCACGCGCACTGAGCACCAGCACCGGGCTCACCACTCCTGCCTCGCGTGCGCGCCGCAGCACGTCCATGCCGTCCATGCGCGGCAGGCCGAGGTCGAGAATCGCGATGTCCACGCCACCGCCGCGCAGCGCGGTCAGCGCCTGAACGCCGTCGCGCACCCACTCCACGGAGTAGCGCGCGCACTCAAGCGCATCGACGATGCCAGCGCCCAGCAGCTCGTCATCTTCGACCAGCAATACCTTCATCGGTCGGGTTGTGTCGTAACGGAATGGCCTCATTCTGCCGCCGACCGCGGACAATTGCATCGCCAAGACATGTTCATGCCCCGATTGCCGGTATCGCGCACGGGCTCACCTGAGCTTCTCGCGCACCTTCACCAGCAGCGCCTCGACCTCCTTGCGCCGGCCTTCGTCGGCCAGCGGGCGGTTCGGGCGGGCCGGTGCCTGCAGGGCGGCTTCCAGCGAAGCGCGTGCTTTCTCGTACTCGCCGTTGCGGTACAGGAAATCACCCATGAAGTAATTGCTGTCCATGCCCCGCGGGTTGATCGCCAGCGCCTTGGCAAGCAGTTCGCGCGCCTTGTCCTTGTCACCGAAACCGATCGGCCAGCCCGGCACCTGGTAGTAGAGCGAACCCAGACTGGTGTAGGCCGACCCGTCCAGCGCGTTCGGATTCTTGGTCAGCGCCTTTTCCAGCGCCGAACGCGCGTCCTTCACCAGTGACAGCGCGCCCAGGCCACCTTTGGCGCCCGCGTGACTGGCCACGATGATGCCGTACCAGATATCGGCCTCCGCGCGGTCCGGAAACTCGGTCCGCACCGCCGCCGCATCCTTGCTCAGATGTTCAAAGGCCTGTTCCTGCTTGTCCGCCGGCTGACGGTACTTGATCTGCTCCCACTCGGACTGCAGCCGGGCCACCGATTCGTCGGCGCCGGCAAATGCCGGCGAGATCACCAGCGCTGCAAAAAGTGCGCACGATGCGCGAAAGAAGGTACTCACGGCTTGACTCCCTGTTGTGCGTGACGGCGAATGACGGGAAGCTGCTTCGCGAGGCTGGAATCGACCAGCGCGGGCAGCATGCGGTTGATGCGGACAAACAGCTTTTCCGGCCAGCCCAGATGGCGCTCGGCGCGCGGGCCGTCCAGCAGCTTCAGCAGTTCGACGGCCACGGACTCAGGCGTGTCACTGGCCACGCCCAGTTCGCTGTTCAGCGCGTTCTGGGCATCGCTGTTCAGCGCGGTACGGGTGGCGCGCGGCGCGAGGTACTGCAGCTGCACCCGGCTGCCGGCCAGTTCGCGGCGCAGGGCCTCGGTGAAGCCGCGCAGTGCGAACTTGCTGGCGCAGTAGGCAACGCTGCCCGGGTGTCCGATGTCGCCGAGAATGGAGCCGATATTGACCACGCGGGCACGGGTCTGACGATGCAGCTGCGGCAGCAGCGCGCGGGTGAGCAGCATGGGTGCGAGCAGATTGGTCTGCACGATGCGCTCGATCTGCGCGTCCGACTGGTCCTCGAACCAGGCCAGTTCGCTGACGCCGGCGTTGTTCACCAGCAGATCGGGACCACCGGGCAGAGCCTCCGCAGCCTGCACGATGGCGGCGCGACCGGCCGAGGTATTCAGGTCGGCGGTCACGGTGCGGATCTGCACGCCGGGCGCCTTGCGCACCAGTTCGTCGGCCAGCGCCGCAAGCCGACCCGCATCGCGCCCGACCAGCAGCAGCGCACTGGCGCGCGGAGCGAGCGCGTCGGCGATGGCGCGGCCGATGCCGCCGGCTGCGCCGGTGATGACTGCACGCAGACCGGTTTTCATGCCGCGAGCGCCTGATCGCCGGGCGACAGCGCACGGAACAGGTCGCCGTACAGCCGGTACATGACCCGCGCCACATGGATGACCGCCAGCCTGTCCTCCTCGTCTTCAAGACCGTCCATCAGCGTGGCGAAGAACAGCACGTGATCCTGGTCCAGGCTGCCGTGCGAATTGAGATAGCTGAAGGCGGCCGGCGGCAGATGCAGGCTCTGCGCGATGCGCTCGGCGGCAGCGGTGGCGATCTGGACACTGGTGCCTTCCAGCACATGCACCATGCCGAAGAAACCGACCGGATTCCTGCGCGCGATCCAGTCGTAGGCATAGGACACCATCAGTTCGGCCTCGATACCTGGCGCCGATGCGCGCGCGGTTTCACGGTCACCGCCGCAGGCGACGATGTCGTCGAGTATCCACTCCTCGTGGCCGATCTCTTCCTCGATGTATTCGGCCACCGCACGGCGCAGCGGCTCATGGCTCGCCGGCAGCCGCGCGCCGCAGGCCATCAGCAGCGGCACGGTATGCCGCACATGGTGGAAGGCCTGTTCGAGGAAGGCGCGGTACTGGGTGAGCGTGACCCGGCCGGACAGCGCGTCCTGGATGATGGGCGCGGACAGCAGATGGGCGCGTTCGGCAGCGGTTTCACGCTGCAGGCGTTCATGAAACGACATGTTCGGGGACTCCAGAGGCATGTGCGTACAGCACGGCGAGCCGGTCGCCGTAGGAAGACCACACCGCATCACGGCGTACGCGGCCGTTGTCGGTCGCCAGACCGTTTGCGGGTGAGAAGGGTGCGTCGGCGCGCAGACGGATGCCGATGCGCGCGTAGTCGGGCAGACGGGCGTTGGCCGCGTTCACCGCGGCATCCAGCGCTTCGTCACTGATGTCACCACGCGGCACGATGACCGCGGACAGTGCCGGCTGCGCTTCGCCAAACACCACCACCTGGGCGACTTCGGGGACGGCCAGCAGTTCGGCTTCGGGCCATTCAGGCGACACATTGCGGCCGAAGCTGGTGATGATCTGGTGCTTGAGCCGGCCGGTCACGTGCAGCCGGCCTTCGGCATCGAGATGACCGATGTCGCCGGTCGGGAAAGGTGCATCCGGCAGCGCCGGCGCGCCGAGATAGCCCGGCAGGCGGGGGCCGTCCACCAGGATTTCACCGCGGGCCGACAGCGACACCTCGAGATGGGGCAGCACGCGGCCGACCGCGCCCGGCGCATCGTCCGGCAGATTGAGCGCCACCACCGAGCCGGCTTCCGAAAGCCCATAGCCTTCGCAGGCCGGAATGCCCAGCGCACGGGCGCGGGCGATCAGGTCGGGCGACACCCGGGCACCACCGACCGCGACCAGCTTCAGGCCGCGCGGCGCCGGCAGGCCGGCATCGACCGCGGCCACCAGTGCGGTGAGCATCTGCGGCAGCAGGATGAGACTGTCCGGCTGCCAGCGTTCGATCGCCGCCAACGCCACACGCACGTCAAAGCGGCTGGAGCCGGTCAGACCGACCTCGGCCAGCGGCGGCACGATGCACTGTGCGCCAGCCAGCCAGGCGGTGTCGGCACCGGCCACGTTCTCCAGCAGCACGGCCAGCGGCAGCATGCACAGATGGCGCCGTATGCCCAGATCGCGGGCGATGCCGGCCAGCGAACCGCTGACCGCCGCCAGCTGGTCGGCGCTGAGGCACACACCCTTCGGCTGGCCGGTGGTGCCGGAGGTGAAGGTGATCTTGGCGGTGGCTGGCGGCAGCACCCGCGCCGGACGCGCCGCCCCGCGGAACAGCGTGAGCCGGCCGGAACTGAGCAGACTGTCATCGTCACGCCCGAGGCGGTGAGCGCGCAGCGGGTCGTCGGTCATCAACAGGCTGACCCCGGCGGCATCGAGCGCGTGCCGGCACTGGTCGTCAGTAAAGAAGGTGGGCAGCGGCAGCAGTACCGCGCCGACCTGACGCACCGCACGATCGGCGATCAGCCAGTCCTTGCCGTTGTCGGCCAGCAGCGCGATCACCTCGCCAGTGGCCGGTCCGCTGCCCATGCACTCGCGCAGGCGCTCGGCCAGCGCATCGACCCGCCGCAGCACTGCAGCGGCGTCGAATTCGCCCTGCGGGCCGATCAGCGACGGCAGCCCGGTGTGTGCGCTCATGCCGCTTCCACCCCGACCGTATGCAGACCGCTGGCGATGCGCCCGACCATCACGGTCGGCGTATTGCGGTAATAGCTGCCCCAGGCGGCTTCGCCGTCGCGCAGCCGCGCCGGATCGGCCGGCGCCACCGAAAAGATCGGAATGCCCAGCCGGACAAAGGAATTGGCCAGCGCCCGGGTGGCGGTGAACACCACGTAATCGAGGCCGCGTGCATACAGATGGCGGGTGGCCAGTGCGATCAGCGCCCGGCCCATGCCGGCCGAGGTGGCGGCCATATTGCCGACTTCGGCCAGCGCGCTGCGCGACACCTGTTCGCGCAGCACCTGCGACAGCGCCTGTTCCAGCGGCTGGTCCAGATACTGTTCAACGAACACTTCCGGCCTTGAGCCCGGCAGCGAATAGCCAAGCGCGGCCTGCCACTCGCCGTCCGGCCCGCGCACGCCCAGCAGCGTGTCGGCGAAACGGGAGATCACGGCGCCATAGCTGCGCAGAAAGCAGCCAGCGATGTAGCGCTCGATCGATGCACGCGCCGGATGGCCGTGGCCGATCACTTCCAGTTCCGGAACGCTGTCCTCGACCCGCACGCCGATCACGCAGGCCTGCAGCGCAGAGGCGCTGCCAGCGACGGCGTGGCGGGGGGTCAGTGCAATCAGTGCGGCGGTATGCGGCATCGGATGCCTCCTTGTCGATGGAGGCATGCTCGGCGGTGAAGATTAAGCGGGACTTAAGCAGCTTCGAGCGGATGCAACAGAACGTTTCGGTCGCGGAAAGCCCTAAACTTCCGACCTGACCGAAAGCCGGAACCCGACATGCACCCCTATTCCGAACGCCGCGCCCGCCTGATCGAACGCATGGGATCGGGCGTGGCCGTCATCGCCACCGCACCGGAACGCACGCGCAACCGCGATACCCACTACGGCTATCGTCACGACAGCTATTTCTATTACCTGACCGGCTTCGCCGAGCCGGAGGCGGTACTGGTGCTGATCGCCGGCGACGCACCGCGCAGCATCCTGTTCTGCCGCGAGAAGAACGAGGAAAGGGAAATCTGGGACGGCTGGCGGCACGGCCCGGACGCGGCGCGCGAGAAGTTCGGCTTCGATGAAGCGTTCGTGTCCGGCGACCTGGACACGAAACTGCCGGAACTGATCGCCAACCAGCCGCGCCTGCACTACGTGATCGGCGAGGACGCCGCCTGGGACCAGCGCATGATGGCCGCACTCAACGCGGTGCGCGCCCAGGTACGCGCGGGACGCCAGGCGCCGTCCGAGCTGCTGGACATCCGCCAGCCGCTGGACGACATGCGGCTGATCAAGGACCTGCACGAACAGACGCTGATGCGGCAGGCGGCCGACATTTCCGCCCGCGCCCACCGGCGGGCGATGCAGGCCACCCGACCGGGCGCGATGGAGTACGAGATCGAGGCGGAAATCCTGCACGCATTCCGCCGCGCCGGTTCGGAAGCGCCCGCCTACGGCTCCATCGTGGCCGGTGGCGCCAACGCCTGCGTGCTGCATTACGTGTCGAACGATGCCGCACTGCGCGACGGCGACCTGCTGCTGATCGACGCCGGCTGCGAACTGCACGGCTACGCGTCGGACATCACCCGCACCTGGCCGGTCAATGGCCGTTTCAGCGGCGCCCAGCGCGACGTGTACCAGCTGGTGCTGGACGCACAGGACGCCGCCTTCGCCGAAGTGAAGCCCGGCACACGCTTCATCGACTACCACGACGCTGCGGTCCGGGTACTGGCCCAGGGCCTGATCGACCTCGGGCTGCTCAAGGGCACGCTGGACGACGTGATCGAAAAGGGCGATTACCGCCGCTTCTACATGCACCGCACCGGTCACTGGCTGGGCATGGACGTGCATGACGCCGGCGAGTACCGGCCGCGCGGCGGCGGCCCCAACGAATGGCGGCAGCTCGAAGCGGGCATGGTGCTCACGGTCGAGCCCGGCTGCTATATCCGGCCGGCGGACGACGTGCCGGAAGCGTTCTGGAACATCGGCATCCGGATCGAGGACGACGTGATCGTGACCGCCGACGGCTGCGACATCTATACCGCCGCCGCACCCAAGACGGTGGCCGACATCGAGGCGGTGATGGCGGAGGCACGCGGATGAGCGAAGCGGCCGTCACACCGGTGCTGGACGCCTTCATCGTCGGCGCCGGCCCGGTCGGTCTGGCCACCGGCTGCGCACTGCGCGCCGCCGGCCTGACCGTGCAGGTGGCCGATGCCGGCAGCGCCGGGCGCGCGCTCGAGGACAGCCGGGTGATTGCGCTGTCGGCCGGCTCGCGCGCCATCCTGGGCACGCTGCATGCTTGGCCGGCGACCGATGCAACGCCGATCGGCACCATACACATTTCGCAGCGCGGCCATTTCGGCCGCACCGAACTGCGCGCCGCAGATTTCGGCCTGGATGCGCTCGGCCACGTCGCCCGCGCCGGCAGTCTGGTGCGCGCGCTGCGCGCACGGGCCGACGCGCTGGATCTGGACGTCCGCCACGAGCTCGCGGTCACCCGCGCACGCGAGGACGGTGACGCGATCGAGGTGCACACCGCCAGCGGCCCGGTGCGGGCGCGCGTGCTGCTGTGGTGCGAAGGCCGGGTCGCCGACGACGAGGCGCTGGCGCGCAGCCGCGACTACGGCCAGCATGCGGTGATCGCGCTGGCCACACCGGCCGCGCCGCACGGCCATGTCGCCTACGAGCGCTTCACGCCGGACGGCCCGGTGGCGCTGCTGCCCTGCGGCCGCGACTACGCGGTGGTCTATACCTGCGACGCTGCCGACGCCGAAGCGCTGCGCGACGAAACGGACGCCCGCTTCATGCAGCGGCTGAGCGACGCGGTCGGTGGCCGGGTGCGCTTCACCGCACTCGGGCCACGCAGCGCCTGGCCGCTGGCGCTGCGCATGCGCGCCGACATCGTGCGCGGCCGCCAGGTCTGGCTGGGCAACGCGGCGCAGACCCTGCACCCGGTGGCCGGCCAGGGCCTGAACCTCGCGCTGCGCGACGTCGGCCAGCTGGCCGAATGCCTGCTGCCCGCGCTCGCCCGCCACGACCTCGGGCTGGACGATGCGCTCGCCCGCTATGCCCGGCTGCGTCACACCGACCGCGCCGCCACCGGCGGCTTCACCGACTTCCTCGCCCGCATCTTCACGCTGGGTGCCGGCGATCCGCTGCTCGGCCCGCTGGCCGGTCATGCGCGCGGCGCCGCACTGGCCCTGCTCGACGCCTTCCCGACGGCCCGCCAGTTCGTCGGTCGCCGCATGATGTTCGGCGCCCGCGGCTGGTAGCTCAGGACATCACTTCCGCCCGGCGCAGGCGGCGCGGCGCGACATTTCGCCGCGCCGCCGCATCGCGGTAGAATCCCGCCCTTGCCCGTTCGTCCATCGCCCCCGCCCAACCATGCAGTTCGTCGGCTTCAATCTGCGAAACAACCTGTTCGTCGCGCCCATGGCCGGCGTGACCGACCGCCCCTTCCGCCAGCTGTGCAAGAAGCTGGGCGCCGGACTCGCAGTGTCCGAAATGGTCACCTCCAACTCGCTGCTGTACGGCAGCGCCAAGACCCAGCGTCGGGCGAACCACGATGGCGAGGTGGCGCCGATCTCGGTGCAGATCGCCGGTGCCGACCCGAAAATGATGGCCGATGCCGCCCGCCACAACGTGGACCGCGGCGCCCAGATCATCGACATCAACATGGGCTGTCCGGCCAAGAAGATCTGCAACGTGATGGCCGGGTCGGCGCTGATGCAGGACGAACCGCTGGTGGCGCGCATCCTTGAAGCCGTGGTGCAGGCGGTGCCCGACACCCCGGTCACGCTGAAGATGCGCACCGGCTGGAACCGCGCCAACAAGAACGCACCGATGCTGGCGCGCATGGCCGAACAGAGCGGCATCCGCGCGCTGGCCATCCACGGCCGCACCCGCGCCGACCAGTACACCGGCCACGCCGAGTACGACACCATTCGCGCGGTGAAGGCTGCAGTGAACATTCCGGTGATCGCCAATGGCGACATCACCACGCCGCAGAAGGCGCGTGAAGTGCTGACCGTCAGCGGTGCCGACGGCGTCATGGTGGGCCGCGCCGCCCAGGGCCGGCCCTGGATATTCCGCGAGATCGAGCACTTCCTGGCCACCGGCGAACTGCTGGCGCCGCCCGAAGTGAGCGAGATCCATCGCGTGTGCCGCGAGCACGTCGAAGACCTGTACGGCTTCTACGGCGCAGAGAGCGGCCTGCGCATCGCGCGCAAGCACATCTCCTGGTACACCAAGGGACTGGTCGGATCGGCCGCCTTCCGTCACGCGATGAACCGTCTGGAAACGACGGACGCGCAGATGGCCGCGATCGACGAGTTCTTCGGCCGCATGGCGGCCGACAACGACAGGCTCGCCTACGAGCCGGATTCCGACGACGACGCGCAGGAACTGGCCGCCTGAACGCCCGACCGGGCGCATTCAGCACCGACCCTCAGGGAGACGCCGCCATGAGCGGACGCAGTGACATTGCCGAGTGCGTAAGACACTCGCTGGAACGATATTTCCGTGATCTGGACGGGGAACCGCCGAGCGGCCTCTATGACATGGTGCTGCGCCAGATGGAGCGCCCGATGCTGGAGGTGGTCATGCGTGAAGCCGAAGGCAACCAGACCCGCGCCGCCGACATGCTGGGCATGAACCGCAATACGCTGCGCCGCAAGCTCACTGACCACGGCATGCTCTGACGCGGCCCGCGCCGCATCCCCTACCCCGAATTCCTCAACTTCCCACCGGAAAAGCGCATGAAAGTACAGCGTGCATTGATCAGCGTGTCCGACAAGACCGGCATCGTTGAATTCGCCACCGCCCTGACCGGGCTCGGCATCGAACTGCTATCCACCGGCGGCACCGCACAACTGCTGGCCAACGCCGGCCTGAAGGTGACCGAAGTGGCCGACCACACCGGTTTCCCGGAAATGCTGGACGGACGCGTCAAGACGCTGCACCCGCGCATCCACGGCGGCCTGCTGGCCCGGCGCGAGGTCGAGGCCCACATGCAGGCGCTGGCGGAACACGACATTCCGACCATCGATCTGCTGGTGGTGAATCTGTATCCGTTCGAGGCGACGGTCGCCAAGGCCGGCTGCACGCTGGAAGACGCGATCGAGAACATCGACATCGGCGGCCCGGCCATGGTGCGCTCCGCCGCCAAGAACTGGCGCGGTGTCGGCGTGCTGACCGATGCCTCGCAGTACGCCGGCGTGCTGGACGAACTGCGCGCCAGCGGCGCGCTGTCCGACGCCACCCGCTTCACGCTGTCGGTGGCCGCGTTCAACCGCATTTCGAACTACGACGGCGCGATCAGCGACTACCTGTCGGCACTGAACGCCGACGGCTCGCGCGCCGAGTTCCCGGCGCAGTCCAACGGCCGCTTCGTCAAGATCCAGGATCTGCGCTACGGCGAAAACCCGCACCAGCGCGCCGCTTTCTACCGCGACCTGTACCCGGCGCCCGGTTCGCTGGTCAGCGCGAAACAGCTGCAGGGCAAGGAACTGTCGTACAACAACATCGCCGACGGCGACGCCGCCTGGGAATGCGTGAAGAGCTTCGACACCGGCGCCTGCGTCATCGTCAAGCACGCCAACCCCTGCGGCGTGGCGCTCGGCGCAACGCCGCTTGAGGCCTACCGCAAGGCCTTCGCCACCGATCCGACTTCGGCTTTCGGCGGCATCATCGCCTTCAACACCCCGGTCGACGCCGCCACCGCCGAAGCGGTCAGCGGCCAGTTCGTCGAAGTGCTGATGGCGCCGGCCTTCACCGCCGACGCGCTGAAGCTGCTGGCGGCCAAGGCCAATGTGCGCGTGCTGGAAATCCCGCTCGACGGCGTCGATCCGAAGGGCGCGACCGCCTGGGCGCGCGGCCGCAATCTGCACGACGTGAAGCGGGTCGGCTCCGGCCTGCTCATACAGACCGCGGACGAACCGGAATCGCTGGAAGGCCGCCTCAAGGTGGTGACGAAGCGCGCCCCGACCGCGCAGGAAATGACCGACCTCACCTTCGCCTGGCGCGTCGCCATGTACGTGAAGTCGAACGCCATCGTGTATTGCCGCGACGGCGCGACGGTCGGTGTCGGCGCCGGCCAGATGAGCCGCGTTGATTCGACGCGGATTGCGCGAATCAAGGCAGAGAACGCCGGTCTGACCATTGCCGGTTCGGTGGTGGCGTCCGACGCCTTCTTCCCGTTCCGCGACGGTGTGGACGTGCTGGCCGAAGCCGGCGCGAAGGCCATCATCCAGCCGGGCGGCAGCATGCGCGACGAGGAAGTGATCGCCGCCGCCGACGAGCACGGTCTGGCCATGGTGTTCACCGGCACCCGCCACTTCCGTCACTGAAATGAGTGCCCCCACGCTCACTGTGTTCGCTTGGGAGGGGCTGCTTTGCACAGCAGCCCCGTTCAGCCGGCGCAGCGCATGCGCTGCGCAACCCCGGCTTCACCCCCACCATGGGGGCGCCGCCGCCCTTGGGGCGGCCCGGCGGGCGGCGTACCGTGCCGCGGAAGGCAGATACGACGTGATTTCCGGCCGTTGGTCGGCATACGCACTGAAGAAGGACGCGACATGAAACTGCTGGTCATCGGTTCGGGCGGCCGCGAACACGCCATCGCCTGGAAACTCGCGCAGAGTCCGCGCGTACAGAAGGTCTATGTGGCGCCGGGCAATGCCGGTACCGCGCTCGAACCCAATATCGAGAACCTGCCGATCACCGATTTCGCCGAGCTCATCAGCTTCGTCGAGAACGAGAACATCGCCTTCACCGTGGTCGGCCCGGAAGCGCCGCTGGCCGCTGGCGTGGTGGACTGTTTCCGGGTGCGCGGCCTGAAGGTTTTCGGCCCGGCCCGCAAGGCGGCCCAGCTGGAAAGCTCCAAGGACTTCGCCAAGCAGTTCATGGTGCGCAACAACATCCCGACCGCCTGGTACCAGACCTTCACCGACGCCGCCGCCGCACGCGCCTACGTTGACGAGAAGGGTGCCCCCATCGTGGTCAAGGCCGACGGTCTGGCCGCCGGCAAGGGCGTGGTGGTGGCGATGACACTGACCGAGGCGCACGCCGCCATCGGCGCCATGCTGCCCGGCGACGACGGCGGCAAGTCGCGCGTGGTGATCGAGGAATTCCTGCAGGGCGAAGAGGCGAGCTTCATCGTCATGTGCGACGGCCAGAGCGCACTGCCCATGGCCACCAGCCAGGACCACAAGCGCCTGCTCGACGGCGACGCCGGCCCGAACACCGGCGGCATGGGCGCCTATTCGCCGGCGCCGGTGGTCACGCCGGAAATTCACGCCCGCGTGATGCGCGAGGTGATCCAGCCAGTACTGACCGGCATGGCGCTGGACGGCCTGCCCTACACCGGCTTCCTGTACGCCGGCCTGATGATTTCGCCGGAGGGCGACATCAAGGTACTGGAATTCAACTGCCGCATGGGCGACCCGGAAACCCAGCCCATCATGATGCGGCTGAAGACCGATCTGGTCGATCTGGTCGAGGCGGCGCTCGAAACCCGCCTGTCCGAAGCCAGCACCGACTGGGACCGCCGGGTGGCGCTGGGTGTGGTGCTGGCCTCCGCCGGCTATCCGGACGCGCCGCGCAAGGGTGATGTGATCACCGGCCTGCCGGCGGCGACCGAAGATGGCCACGTATTCCATGCCGGCACGGCCACCCGCGACGGCGATGTGATCACCAGCGGCGGTCGCGTGCTGTGCGTGACCGCACTCGGCGACACCGTGAAGCAGGCGCAGCGCGCTGCCTACACGCTGTGCGACCAGATCCAGTTCGACGGCGCACAGTTCCGTCGCGACATCGGTCACCGCGCGGTGCGTCGATGAGCACGCGCGCCGAACAGGTCCGTGCCTGGCTGCTGGACCTGCAGGACCGCATCATCGCCGGCCTTGAAGCGGCTGACGGCTCGCCCTTCCTGACCGACGGCTGGGTGCGCGGGCCGGAAGAGCGCCTGCAGGGCGACGGCCGCACCCGGCTGATCGAGGAAGGCAGACTGTTCGAGCGCGGCGGCTGCAATTTCTCGCATGTGCGCGGCGATCGCCTGCCGCCGTCTGCCTCCGCCCACCGCGCCGATCTGGCCGGTGCGTCTTTCGAGGCGATGGGCGTGTCGCTGGTGCTGCACCCGCGCAACCCCTATGTGCCCACCGTGCATCTGAACGTGCGCTTCTTCACCGCCCAGCCGCAGGACGGCGAAGCGGTGTGGTGGTTTGGCGGCGGCATGGATCTGACGCCCTACTACGGTTTCGAGGACGACGCGGCCCACTTCCACCGCACCTGCCGCGATGCGCTGGCGCCCTACGGCGCCGACACCTGGGCGCGCTACAAGCAGTGGTGTGACGAGTATTTCCATCTCAAGCACCGCAAGGAGGCACGCGGCGTCGGCGGCGTGTTCTTCGATGACCTCGGTGCCGATGGCACGGTGGATTTCGAGCAGGCCTGCGGCCTGACGCAGGCGGTCGGCAACGCCTTCCTCGACGCCTATCTGCCCATCGTGCAGCGCCGTCGCGATCTGCCTTACGGCGAGCGCGAACGCGACTTCCAGGCCTATCGCCGCGGCCGCTACGTCGAATTCAATCTGGTGTTCGACCGCGGCACGCTGTTCGGCCTGCAGTCGGGCGGACGCACCGAATCCATTCTCATGTCCATGCCGCCGGTGGTGAAGTGGCGCTACGACTGGCACCCCGAAGAAGGTTCGCCGGAAGCGAAGCTTTACACCGACTTCCTGCCGCCGCGGGACTGGGCCGCCTGACGGCGCCTGCCGTGGTGGAGCCCTGCCAGGGCTCCGCCATCGCGGTGAGGGCGCTGTTCCCGCAGTCTGGGCGCCGGTCCGATCACCACAAAAAAAAGGGCACCCAACGGGTGCCCGAACCGGGACTGCAGGAAGAACCTTGGGGCTTGCCCGCCGGCCTTCGGGCTTGTGGCCCTCGACCAGCGAACCCGCACACACTCAGAAGCGATAGCCGATACCGACCGAGAACAGCAGCGGATCGATGTCCAGCTTGCTGACCTTCTGGCCTTGCAGCGCGACCGCGCTGTTCTTGACGTGGATGTCGGTGTCGATGGTCACGTACTTCAGGTCGACGTTGAAGAACCACTTGTCAGCCAGCTTGTAATCGGCGCCCACCTGCAGGGCATAACCAAAGCTGCTGCGGTCGATGCGCAGCGGCAGGCCCGGCGTGCCGGCGATGGCGAGGTTGGCGTCCAGATCGACGCTGCTGAAACGGGTGTAGTTGATACCTGCGCCGACATAGGGACGCAGCGTGCCTTCCGGATTGAAGTGGTACTGCAGCGTCAGCGTCGGCGGCAGATGCTTGACCGAACCGATCTTGCCGAGGCCATCCAGCTCGATGTCATGCTTCTGCGGGTAGGTCAGAATGAGTTCTGCGGCGATGTTCTTGGTGAAGAAGTAGGTGATGTCCACTTCCGGAAACACCTTGCTTTCGGCCTCGACATCCGGCACCGCACCGGCACCGACCAGACCGCCACCATTGCCGTTGTGCGGGTTCATGTACAGCGCGCGGGCGCGCACCATCCAGTTGCCTTCGTCGGCCGCATTGGCCGCACCGGCCACGGCTGCCAGCGCAGCCACACCCACCCACTTGATCGCCTTCATTGTCGTGCACTCCAGAGAAAGTGAAATCGCATTCAGTGGTGTGCAGTATTCCGAAGGGGCGATATCCCTGCGTTGACCAAGGTCAATCGGCGGCCAGAACGCGTTGCAATGCAATATGTGAGCCGACCGGATGCGCCGCCCGCACCCGCCATGCGATCAGGGCCGGTCGCGCAGCCGCTCGATGCGCTGTGCGCTGTCCGGGTGGCTGTCCAGCCAGCCACCGCCGTCCTTGCGGCCGCGGTCTGCGGATTCGGACAGGCGCTGCAGCATGTCGGCCAGCAGCGCGGGCGAACGGCCCTGGGCGCGCAGCGCCGCCGCGGCGTAGTCGTCCGCCTCGCGCTCCATGTCGCGTGAATAGCCGGACTGGATCAGCGCGGTCGGTGCCATCGCGATCACGCTGCTCACGTCGCCGGCATACCAGGTCATGAACAGCGCCACCACCGAACCCTGCAGCAGCATGCGCATGCCATGACGCCGCTCGACATGCCCGAGTTCGTGCATCAGCACCGCCATCACGCGTTCGTCATCGCCGGCAAGCTCGATCAGTTCGTCGGTCACCACCAGCGTGCCATCGGGCAGTGCGAAGGCGTTCGGGCCGACTGCGCCGCCGTGGCGGAACACCAGTGCGTGCGACAGCGTCGTGCGGCCGGCCAGTACGCTGCGCAACCGGGACTGTTCGGCGTCAGCCAGCGTGCTCGGCGCGAGCATGTGTTCGTCGATCAGTTCCAGGGTCTGGCGCGACAGGCCGGTCACCACCGCCTCCGGCACGCGCGGCGCGGCGACTTCCGCCGCCCACGGCAGACCGTAGCGCGCCGCACCCCACAGCACGACAACAAGCAGCGCAAGCGCACCGGCCACCATGCGCAGGTCGAAGGCGCTGCGCACCGTCAGCCGGTCGCGCTGGCCGCTGGCGCCGAGCAGGCGCGCGAGCGCGGCATGGTCCCTCACCTCGGCGTGAGCACCGTCGTCAAAGGTGATCAGCCGGGGCGCCGCCCCCATCGGCTCGGACAGCCTCAGACTGGCCAGCGGCGCACGGCGGCTCAGCCCTTCCGCGGCGAGCAGCAGCGCGTCCCCGTCCAGTGACAGCGTGGCCGGCCATGCGCGCGCGCTGTGGCCATCGAAGTACAGCGCCGCAACCGTCAGCGCTTCAGAGGGCGATGTCGACATCGAAAATGTCCGCGGTCTCTTCACCGGTGGCCGACACCGCCTGTTTCTGTCCAGCCACGAAATCGTCCAGCGGACCGGCACTGACCAGGGTGACGCTTTCAATCCGGTAGCGCGCGGTACGGATGGCGGCGAACGGCGCGAAAAAACCCAGCGTGCAGACGATGGCGACCAGATTGGTGAACGTGATCGCGTACAGCGTGCGCGCCCGCGCGTGCGACTCGAAACGGTGGGCGCCGAGCCGGGTGTGGTTCCACACCAGATTCTGCAGGCGCGCGGTCAGATAGGGCTGTATCAGCAGGAACAGGGCCACCCAGCCCAGAAGCACCGCAATCGGCATCAGCACCGCCAGTTCTCGACTCCCTTCTATGGCCTCGATCACGAGCAGTACCATCCCGCCTGTCATGGTCATGCCCAGCAACAGCAGAAGCAGCAGCACGCCGTACATGCGGTAGAAAGCGGACACCGGCGCGGTGAATTCGAAACGGGTGGCACCGAATCGCGCGCTGTCCAGCTGATAGCGCTTCATGCGCTGGTGCCACATCGGCGCCAGCAGATAGAGCGTGAAGACCGACAGCAGCGGCCACATCAGGAAGGCCCTGTAGGCGCCTCTCTGGTCACCGTCGAAACCGAAACGCAGGCCGCGCCAGCTGGTATTGAGCGCGCGGAAGCGCAGCGAACGCATCAGCAGCACCGGCATCGCGGCTGCCAGCAGGCCGAGAACCAGAAAGCCGAGCAGCGGCGACACCTCGAACGAAATGTTGTAGCCCAGCAGCAGCAGGAAGCCGATCACCCGCCCCTTGAGGATGGCACGCGGGTCGCCGTGGTAATCGAAGGCGGCACCGCCCAGCGTGGTGTGGCGATGGAAGTACTGCAGCCGCCGGACCTTGGCCCAGGCGGAATAGATGCCCAGCGTGAGCACGGTGAGCAGCAGATTGACGATCCAGATGCCGAAGTACTCGCCGCCCCGACCGGAAAACACCAGCGCCTCGGAGCGAGGCGCGGTGTCTGCAGCAAAGGGATTGATGAAGGTCGTCGTGGCGGCGGACGACGGCGTGTTCTCGAAAGGATTGTTCATGCGGGATCCGGGCGGAAGAACATGCCCGGATCATGACACAGCCCTGCCGCGCGCGTTCAGCGCATCAGTGCGGCCGCGCGGAAATGGGCCTGCGCCTTTTCCGGTCGTTCAAGGTGTTCGGCCAGCAGCGCCAGTTCGACATGCACGACCCGCGAGGGCTGCACCGCCAGCGCGGCTTCGAGATAGCTCTGCGCCTTGCCCCACAGCTGCTGGGTGCGGCACAGCCGGCCCAGCGCGAGCAGCAGTTCGGCGTCGTCCGGATGATCGCGCAGCCAGGCTTCGGCCTTCGCGATGCGGCCCAGCGCATCGCCGCCGTCGGTATGGGCGTACAGCGCAAGCAGCGACGACTCCCAGCCGTGCTCCAGCCGCGCCTCGATCAGCTTGCGCGCCTGCGCGGTCTGGCCGGCGGCTACCAGCGCCTCGGCCATCGCACGCACCACCTGTGCGTCTTCGCGCTCGGTGGCCGGCAGCGCCTTCCAGTAAGCATCCAGTTCAGCCGGATCGAGATCGTGCAGCGCGCCCAGATGGGCCTGCCGGCGTACCGGTGCCGCCTGTTCCGGCGTCAGCGCGCGATGCTTCTGCAGCAGGCGCACCACCCGCAGCAGGCCACCCCAGTCGGCCAGACCGCGGCGCGCCCGCATCGCCAGACGCAGCGCGGCGACATGGCGCTGACCGCCGGACTGCAGCACGTCGATGCGTTCCAGCGCCTCACCGAACTCGCGCCGGTCGGTCAGGATGTCGGCTTCGGTCATCAAGCGGGCAGTCTTCAGTTCATCGAAACGCTCCGCCTGGCGCAGCCAGTCGTCGGCCTGTGTCTGTTCGCGCATCGCATGCGCGGCGCGGGCGCCGATCAGCGCGGCCAGGCCGGGCGACTCCCCGCCCTCGACCGCCACCCGCGCACTGCGCTGGGCATGCCCGTAGCGGCCTTCGAAATACAGGCGGGCGGCGTCGCGCAGCGCGGTCACCGCTCGGCGCCGGCGCTGGCGCGCACGATAGCGGGCCGCACGCGCCGGCATGCGCATCAGGCCGTCGATGAAGTGGAACACGCTGTACAGCAGCGCCACGCCGAGCAGCAGCGACACGATGAACAGGTTGAGCGACAGTTCGATGCGCCAGGGTGACCACTGGATGAGCACGAAACCGTCGTTCTGACGCGCCGCGATCACCAGCCCCACGGCCAGCGCGCACAGGCCGAGCAGCCACAGCAGCAGGCGCACCATCAGCGCTTCTCCTCGCGCTGCACGGTGGGCCGTTGGCGCTGGGCCTTGAGCTGGGCCAGCGCACTCATCGATTCGTTGAGGCCGGGCAGACCTTCGCCCGGATCGACGCTGGCCAGCTGGCGCAGCGTGGCCAGCGCGTTGTCGGTCTGGCGGGCGCGGGTGTCGAAATAGCGCTCCACCCACTCGCGCGCCAGCCGCATGTCCTCGCGCCACACCGCGCCATTGCGCTGGAGCAGCGCGACACGGGCATTGATCAGCCGCAGCTTGAGGTTTTCGCGCAGGAAGAAGCTGTGCTCCGGCGACAGCAGTGCCGGGTCCGGCCGGTCCAGTCGCTCGATGCGCACCAGCTGGCGCACTTCGGCCCACACCTCCTCCGCCAGCCGCTCGACCAGGGTCGGCTCGGCCGCTGCCGCAACCTTGGCGGGAGCCGGGGCTCCGGCGCGCGTCGGCGAGCGGTCGAAAGCCAGCGGCAGGGTGTCGATGGAACCAAGCAGCGTATCGATGCGCAGCGCCTGGCCGGACAGATCAGCCATCGGCGCACGGCGCAGGCGCTCCATGTCATTGGCCATGGCACGGCGCAGCGGCAGGAAGCGGCCGGTATCGACCCGCGCCAGACGCGCTTCGGCGGTAGACAGCGCGCTGAGCGCCAGCTTGGCGTCACCGGCCAGCTGCAGCTGCTGCTGGCCCAGCACCAGCGCGTGTTCGACTTCGGCCAGCACGCGTTCGTCGTAGCTGCGCACCAGATCATCGGCCAGGTATTCATAGGCCTCGATGCGCGCCCGCAGGTCGGCCAGCTGCGCTTCCTGGCTGCCAAGCCGGTTGCCGTAGGTGGCGATGCCGGCCGCTTCCTGTTCGGACGCGTCGCGCGCCTGCGCCGCCTGTTCGCCCACCACCTCGACCCGGCGATGCAGTTCGGCTTCGAGCGTACGCATGCGGGTCAGCATGAAGGCGCTGGCCACGCCCAGCGCAACCAGCAGCAGCACCGCCAGCCCGAGTGCCCACAGCGGCACCACGCCATCGCGTTTCGCGGGCGGCACCGGGGTCACGGCAGGCGTGGCGGCGGGGGACGGCGTCGGAATCTGTTCGCTCATGTCAGTCGGTTCAGGTCGCAGGGATGCGATGAAAAATAGTCAGTCAGGCCGGCCAGCAGGCCGGCGTCGGCCGGTGCGGTTTCGATTACGCGGCTGAAGCCGCGTTCGCGCGCCTGTTCGGCGATGCGCGCGTGCGGCGCGAACAGCGGCAGCGCCTGCAGCGCATCCAGACAGTCCAGCCCGGGCAGCGCGGTGAGATTGCGCAGCGATTCGGACGAGGTGATGGTCAGCGCGTGCAGCCGGCCGGCGCGCAGTGCGGCGCACAGCGGCGCGCCGTCGCGCGGCGGCAGGCGGCGGTAGCAGGTGATGTGTTCGACCGTCGCGCCGCGCGCACGCAGCGTGTCGCCCAGCAGTTCGCGCCCGCCGTCGCCGCGGAAGATGAGCACCCGCCGCCCGGCCAGCGCGGCGGCCGACAGTTCGGGCAGTTCGAGCAGCGCTTCGGAGTCGTACCGGTGCAGCGGCGTGACGACGCGAGTGACACCGCGCGCGCGCAGCGCCTGCGCCGACTGTTCGCCCACCGTGGCGGCCGGCAGTGCGGCCGGCCAGTCGCGCAGCGGCAGCAGGCAGCCCAGCGCATGGCGCACCGCGTTGGCGCTGACGAATACCGCCAGCGCGGCGCCGTCCAGATCGGCACCGGCCACGGCCGACGTGTCGGCCAGCGGCTCGATGTCGATCAGCGGAAACTCGAACGGTGTGCCGCCGGCGGCCCGCAGCGCGGCCGCCAGCGCCGCCGCCTGCGCGCGCGGCCGGCTGACCAGCACGCCGCATCCGGCCAGCGCGCCGCGACCGTTCATGGATGGGCGAGGTCGTCGAGGATGGCCTGCGCGCCGTCGGCCCGCAGCG
>JBEQBZ010000034.1:0-37099 GCA_041639545.1 Methyloversatilis sp.
GCCTGTGGGAGCGACGCCCCCGTCGCGATGCGCCCGTCGAACACTGCCCGCTCCCGATCCACCGCTGCATCGCGGCGGGGCGCCGCTCCCACAACGGTGCACCGGCGCGGAAGCACGGCGGATTTCACCGGGTGCGGTCAAGAGCGCGGCGCCGCTCCCACAAGGGCGCACAGGTGCGGAAACAGGCGTGCGACCGTGGAATTCAGTCATTGATGCCGAGCCGCTGCAGCCGGTAGCGCAGCGAGCGGAAGGTGACGCCGAGCAGACGGGCGGCGGCGGTGCGGTTGTAGCGGGTCTTGCGCAGCGCGTCCTCGATGGCGGCGCGCTCCATGCGGTCCAGGTAGTCCTGCAGCGGCAGTTCGCCAGCCGGCAGTTCGGGCGTTTCGTCGTCCACCGGCATCAGGCCGAGGTCGGCGGCCTCGATGCGCTCGCCGGCGCACAGCGCGTAGGCGCGCTCCAGCACGTTTTCCAGCTCGCGCACATTGCCGGGGAAAGGATAGGCGCACAGCGCGTCCACCGCTTCGCGGCTGAGCGCAGGTGGCCGGTCACCGCCGGCGGCGATGCGGGTGAGCAGCGTGCGCGCCAGTTCCGGTATCGATTCACGGCACTCGCGCAGGCTGGGCATGCGCAGCTCCAGCACGTTGAGGCGGTAGTACAGATCCTGCCGGAAGCGGCCCTCGTCCACCATCTGCTTCAGATTGCGGTGGGTGGCGCTGATCAGCCGCACATCGGTCGCTTCTTCGCTGCGGGCGCCGACCCGGCGCACCGACTTTTCCTGGATGGCGCGCAGCAGTTTCACCTGCATGGCCAGCGGCAGGTCGCCCACTTCGTCGAGGAAAAGCGTGCCGCCGCGCGCGGCCTGGAAAAAACCTTCGCGGTCGGCATCGGCCCCGGTGAAAGCGCCCCTGGCGTAGCCGAAGAATTCGGACTCGACCAGGTTTTCCGGAATGGCGCCGCAGTTGACCGCGACGAAGGGCCCGTCGCGCCGAGCACCGGCTTCGTGGATGAGCCGGGCGGCGCGCTCCTTGCCGCTGCCGGATTCGCCGTGGATATGCACCGGCGCGCCGCTGCGCGCCAGCTTGGCGATCAGTTCGCGCACCTGGGCCAGCGCCGGCGATTCACCGACCAGCACGTCGGCGCCTACCGCCACAGGCTCGTTGCCGCGTCGCGGCAGGTCGAGCGCGGAGCGCACCAGCGCGCGCAGCTGTTCGATCGACACCGGCTTGGCGAGGTAGTCGAAGGCGCCCGCCTTCAGCGCGGCCACCGCGTTGTCCATGCTGCCGAAGGCGGTGATCACAGCCACCGGGAGCTCGCGATGGTGCTCGGCGATGTGGCGCACCAGATCCATGCCCTCGCCGTCCGGCAGGCGCATGTCGGTCAGGCACAGCGCGAAGCGCTCGGCCGCCAGCAGTTCGCGCGCCTCGCCGACCGACGCGGCGAGCGAGGCGTGCAGGCCCATGCGGGCCAGCGACATGGCCAGCAGTTCGCGCAGGTCGTCCTCGTCGTCGACGACCAGCACCTTCAGCTCACGCTCGGTTCGCCGCCTTTCCATGATTCCTCGATGCTCCTGTTCAGTCCGCGCAGGCGAAAGCGCGCACCCGGTGAATTATCCACGAAGTCCAGCCGCGCCCCGTTGGCGTCGCTCAGTTCCCGCGCGATGTACAGACCCAGCCCGGTGCCGCGGCTGTGGGTGGTGAAGAAGGGCTCGAACAGATGGGCGCGAGCGCTGTCCGGCACGCCCAGACCGTCGTCAACGATGTCCATGCGGGTGCCGTCGTCGTCGCTGCGCACCGTCAGGCGCACCGCGCCCTCCGCCGCACTGGCGTAACGCAGCGCGTTGCCGAGCAGGTTCCACATCACCTGATGCAGATGGCCGCGGTCAAACAGCAGCAGCGCCGCACCATCGCTTTCGATCCGTACCCGGCTGCGTACCTCCGGCTCGCGCATCGCGTATTCCTCGACGAAGCTGCGCAGATAGGCGACCAGATCCAGCAGCTCAGGCTCGGCGCGGTCGCGCCGGCCCAGTTCGAGCACGTCGCTCACCATGCGGTCAAGCCGCAGCGCGTTGTCGGTGATGATGCGGGTAAGCCGCGCCTGGGTTTCGGCGCGGCGTTCGTCGGCCAGCAACTCGGCGGCCTGGCTGATGGCGGCCAGCGGATTGCGGATTTCATGCGCCATGCTGGCGGTGAGCCGGCCGAGCGCAGCGAGCTTGATCTGCTGCGCCTGTTCGCGCAGCCGGGCCAGATCTTCGATGAACACCAGATGACCGCCGCCCTCTCCCGCCGGCACGCAACGCACCCGCAGCGCCGCGGGCTGCGAAGGCAGGTCGAGCGCGAACACGCGCTCGCGCGAGGTATCGGCCAGTGCATCGACCGCGGCAGCAAGCGCCGGCGAATAGTCGGCCAGCGTGACCGGCCGCGGCATGACCGGATCGAGCAGCCGGCGCGCCTGCGGATTCGCCTGACGCACATGACCGCCCGGATCGACCACCAGCACGCCGTCGTCCATGTCGCGGATCACCCGCTCGTTCACCCGCACCTGCTCCGCCAGATCGCGGCCGCGCTCGCGCGCCAGCGCTTCGTTGGCGATCACCCGCCGCGCCAGCAGACGGACCGCGATGGCGGTGGCGAAATAGCCGATGCTGATGGTGCCGACATGCACGAAGCGGGCGGAGTCGCCGCCGAAATTCACCCACTGCATGGCCTGTTCGAACAGCATGGCCAGACTGGCAACCGCGGCATAGAACAGCGCGAGCCGCCCCTGCCCCATCAGCGCGGCGAAGGCCAGCACTACCACATGCATGAAAGGCAGACCGGTGCCCACGCCACCGGCTGCATAGGTGAGCGCGGTGAGGAAACCGATGTCAGCCAGCACGCCGGCGGTCAGCCGCGCGTCGAAGGACGGCAGCAGGCGGTCCAGCCCGGCCATCATGCAGGCCGCGAACAGCCAGTAGGCGCGCACCACGGTCGAGAACAGCGGACCTTCGTAGTCGCCGAAACTGATTTCGCCGGGTACCCCATACACCAGCGCCACCAGCACCGATGCGATGACCAGCCGGTACAGGCTGAAATAGCGCAGCGAAGGCAGACCGACCGGCAACACGCCGCGCATGCCGGCTTCAGTCGCGACCGATGTGTGCATTCCGGTGCTCGACACTGCAGAAATGCCGCTGATCGCCGTCGGCCAGCGCCTCACCCTCGGGCAGGCGCAGCCCGCAGTGGGCGCACTGCACGATGCGCTCGACCGGCTTCTGCTCCGGCGCCCGGTCGCGCCGCTTGCTCCCGTCACGCAGGGACGGACGCTTGAAGAACCAGATCCAGGCCACAGCGGCCAGCAGCAGAAAGAAAAGGATGCGCGACATCGTGATGCTCGGGGGCGACAGACATGAAGACGCGCCAGCGTACCAGCTTGCGGCCGGTGCCCGTCAGCGGCTGCGGCTGTGACCCGGCGCGGTACAGGGCACGGCGCTTGACGCCAGTGCGCGGACCGACAGGTGCAGGCCCCACGCAGGCGCAGAGTGCCCTCAGGTTGGGCGTGCTGCAGAAGGGGATGCGCTCATCGGGCTGTTCATTCCGTATCAACACGACCGGATTCGCGGAAAACCGGTCGGCGGACATGCGTACCAGGGACGCCGGCGCGCCGTCCTGGCACGGGACGACAGCCCGCTGCGAAACGGTGAGGACAGAAGGCGGGGTACGGGGAAAACTGCGGCGTGCGGAATCCAGATCGCCGGAACGCATGGGACACGGCGCGAGCGCGCCGGAAGCGGAAAACAAAAAAGCCACCCCGAAGGGTGGCTTTTTCGCGGGATTTCTGGTCGGGGAAAGAGGATTCGAACCTCCGGCCCCTGCGTCCCGAACGCAGTGCTCTACCAGGCTGAGCTATTCCCCGAACTTCACTGCAAACTGCGGAGCAGCTCTTTGTGCCTCGTCGCCCGTAAGCAACGAGGCGCGCACTATACTAAAACTTTCGCTCGACTGCAAACTTTGCGAGATCGAGCAGACTTTGCAGGTATTCGTTGGTCGGCAGACCGTCGAGTTCCGCGATCGCCAGTGACGCTTCTTCACGTGCACGGAGCCGCGCAACCTCAAGCGCACCGCTGTCGACCACCGCCTTCATGACCGGCGCCCAATCGTCGCGCCCGCCCTCTTCGATTGCGTGGCGCACCACGGCCACCTGTTCCGGCGTGCCGTTCTTCATGACGTGGATCAGCGGCAGCGTGGGCTTGCCCTCGGCCAGATCGTCGCCGAGATTCTTGCCGATCGAACCTTCGTCACCCGAGTAATCGAGGATGTCGTCGACCAGCTGGAAGGCGGTACCGAGGTGCATGCCGAAGCGGGCGAAACGCTCTTCGACTTCGGGCTCGGAACCGGCGAGCATGGCGCCGAGCCGGCTGGCCGCTTCGAACAGCTTGGCCGTCTTGTAGCGGATGACCTGCAGATAGCGCTCTTCGTCGACGTCGGCGTCGTGACAGTTCAGCAGCTGCAGCACCTCGCCCTCGGCAATGATGTTGGTGGCTTCGGCCAGCACCGCCTGCACCCGCATGCTGCCGACCGACACCATCATCTGGAAGGCGCGCGAGTACAGGAAGTCGCCGACCAGCACCGACGCGGCATTGCCGAACAGCGCATTGGCGGTCTTCGCGCCGCGACGCAGTTCGGATTCGTCGACCACGTCGTCATGCAGCAGCGTGGCGGTATGAATGAACTCGACCACCGCCGCCAGTTCGGTGCGATGGTCGCCGCGATAATCGCAGGCACCGGAGGTAAGCAGCACGAGCGCGGGCCGCAGACGCTTGCCGCCGGCGCCGATGATGTACTCGGCCACCTGGCGCACCAGCACGACGTCGGAGTGCAGGCGCGCGCGGATCACGGCGTCCAGCGCACGCATGTCGTCCGCAATCAGGCTGTAAAGACGGTTCAGAGAAGACAAGGAAGGACTGCCGGACGCGGAAAAACGCGGATGGTAGCAGCGCGCGAAAACCCGTCAAGCCGTTGATGTATTGGGGGCTTTGACACGGGCCACGGTACTTCGCTATACTTGTGGATTCCCTTAAACCTTACTGGGGTTACACATGTACGCGGTCATAAAAACCGGCGGCAAGCAGTATCGCGTCGCTGCCGGCGAAAAAATCAAGGTAGAACAGATACCTGCGGATGTGGGCTCGGAAATCGTGATCGACCAGATTCTGATGGTCGGTGAGGGCGAATCGGTCAAGATCGGTGCGCCCCTGGTTGCCGGTGCCAGCGTTCGTGCAACGGTGCTCACGCAAGGGCGCCACAAGAAGGTGACCATCTTCAAGATGCGCCGTCGCAAGCACTACCAGAAGCATCAAGGTCATCGTCAGAACTACACCGAACTGCGCATCGACGCCATCAACGGCTGATCGCTGAACTTTTCCAGGAGCACATCTCATGGCACATAAAAAGGGCGGCGGCAGTACGCGTAACGGCCGCGACTCGGAATCGAAACGCCTTGGCGTCAAGAGCTACGGCGGCCAACTGATTCCCGCAGGCAGCATCATCGTGCGTCAGCGCGGCACCGAGTTCCATCCCGGCGACAACGTCGGCATGGGCAAGGACCACACGCTGTTCGCCAAGATTGACGGCGTCGTGCAGTTCGTCGTCAAGGGTGCAAACCGCCGTCGCGTGGTCACCATCGTTCCGGCCGCAGCCTGATCGCTGTCTGCCTGAACTGAAGCCCTGCCCGCGAGGCAGGGCTTTTCGTTTGTGCCGTCGGTAAAATGCGGCGGCCAGATGGCCCCTCTGCCGTCGAACGACCCGACAGCAGAACGATTCCCGCCGTTGCACGACAGGACGGCAATGAAGTCACCCCCGCAAGGACGCAGCACGCAATGAAATTCTTTGACGAAGCGAAAATAGAGGTCATCGCCGGCGATGGCGGCAATGGTTCGGCCTCGTTCCGCCGCGAAAAATTCATTCCGTTCGGCGGTCCGGACGGCGGTGACGGCGGCCGTGGCGGCAGCATCTGGGCCATCGCCGACCGCAATCTGAATACCCTGATCGACTTCCGCTACACCCGCATGTTCCGCGCCGAAAGCGGCGAGAACGGCCGCGGCGCCGACTGCTACGGCAAGGGCGGCGACGACAAGGAACTGCGCATGCCGGTCGGCACCACCATCACCGACCAGGTCACTGGCGAAGTGGTCGCCGACCTCGACCACGACGGCGCCCGCGCACTGATTGCCAAGGGCGGCCGCGGCGGTCTGGGCAATCTGCATTTCAAGTCCAGCACCAACCGCGCACCGCGTCAGACCACGCCGGGCGAAGCCGGCGAGCGGCGCGAACTGAAACTCGAACTGAAGGTGCTGGCCGACGTCGGCCTGCTCGGCATGCCGAACGCCGGCAAATCCACCTTCATCCGCGCAGTATCGGCTGCGCGCCCCAAGGTGGCGGATTACCCGTTCACCACGCTGGCACCCAATCTGGGCGTCGTGCGCGTCGACACCTCACGCAGCTTCGTGATTGCCGACATTCCGGGACTGATCGAAGGCGCGGCCGATGGCGCCGGGCTCGGCCACCAGTTCCTGCGCCATCTGCAGCGCACCCGCCTGCTGCTGCATCTGGTCGATCTGGCTCCGTTCGATCCGGAAGTCGATCCGCTGCATGACGCACGCGCCATCGTCGAGGAACTGCGCCGTTACGACGAGGCGCTTTATCAGAAGCCGCGCTGGCTGGTGCTGAACAAGCTGGATCTGATTCCGCAAGACGAACGCGCACAGCGCGTGCGCGACTTCGTCGACGCCTTCGGTGCCGAACGCGCCTTCAGCATTTCGGCGATGACCCGCGAAGGCTGCGATGGTCTGTGCTACGCCATCATGGATCACGTCGAAGCCACCCGGCCACCGGAACCGGTCGAGCCGGACGTGCGCAATCTGGAGTCCGCCGAAGAGGCCGATGATAAGGCTGACAGCGGGACTGACAACGAGGCCGACGACGAGAGCGCCCGATGAGATCGCGGCTGCAGAACGCCCGGCGGCTGATCGTCAAGGTCGGCAGCGCACTGGTCACCAATAACGGTGCCGGCCTGGACCTCGGCGCGCTGCAGGAATGGGCGCGCCAGATCGCCGCGCTGCGCGCCGAAGGCCGCGAGGTGCTGCTGGTGTCTTCCGGTGCCATCGCCGCCGGCATGCAGCGCCTGGGCTGGACCACCCGCCCGAGCGCGATGCATGAACTGCAGGCCGCTGCCGCCGTGGGCCAGATGGGCCTGGCACAGGCCTATGAAGGCGCGTTCTCGCAGTACGGTCTGGCGTGCGCACAGATCCTGCTGACGCACGAGGATCTGGCCGACCGCACCCGTTACCTGAATGCACGGTCGACGCTGTCCACGCTGATGGAGCTGGGCGTGGTGCCGGTGATCAACGAGAACGACACCGTCGTCTACGACGAGATCAAGTTCGGCGACAACGACACGCTGGGCGCGCTGGTGGCCAATCTGACCGAAGCCGACTGCCTGGTCATCCTGACCGACCAGAGCGGCCTGTACACCGCTGACCCGCGCAAGGATCCGTCCGCCATGCTGATCAGCGAGGGCGAGGCCGACGATGCGCGATTCGAGGCGATGGCCGGAGGTGCCGGCACCGGCATTTCGCGCGGCGGCATGATTACCAAGGTGCGTGCCGCGAAGCGCGCCGCCCGCAGCGGCGCCGACACCGTGATCGCCAGCGGCCGCGAGCCGGACGTGCTGCTGCGTCTGGTTGCCGGCGAAGCGCTGGGCTCTTTCCTGAAGGCGGGCAACTCGCCGCTGGCTGCCCGCAAGCAGTGGCTGGCCGATCACCTGCAGCTGGCCGGCACGCTGGTGCTGGATGAGGGCGCCGTGAAGGCGCTGCACGAGGGCAAAAGCCTGCTGCCGATCGGCGTGACCGAAGTGCAGGGACAGTTCGAGCGCGGTGCGGTGGTGGCCTGCCGCGACGCGTCCGGTCGCGAACTGGCACGCGGGCTGATCAACTACTCGGCATCGGAAACCCGCCGCATCGCGCGCCGCCCCTCGGCCGACATCGAGGCGCTGCTGGGTTATGTCGATGAACCGGAACTGATACACCGCGACAACATGGTGCTCGCCTGAGCACCGCGCCGCGCATCGTTCAGGCGCGCGGCACTTCGAACTCCAGCAGGGTGCCGCCACCCGGCGCGGCGCCGATCGCGAAGCGCCCGCCGAGCGCATCCGCCCGGTATTTCATGCCGAGCAGGCCGTGCGAACCGGTCTTGCCGCGTGCGCCCTCCGGCAGGCCGACCCCGTCGTCGCGGATATCCAGCTTCACCGTATCGCCCTCGTCAGTCAGCCTGATGGTGACCGTATTCGCCTGTGCATGCTTGCGGATATTGGTGAGCGCCTCCTGCGCCACGCGGTAGATCGCGATCGCGCGTTCGCGCTCAAGTTCAAGTGCATCCGGCAGTTCGAGCTCGACCGCGAACGGCGCCGACGCACGGGTTTCATCCGCCAGCGCTTCCAGCGCCGGCAGCAGGCCGAGATGGGTGAGTACGGTCGGCACCAGCCCCTCGATCACGCGCCGCTTGATCTGCACGCCCTGCTCCAGGATGTCGCACACCCGCCCCAGCGATTCGACGTCCGGGCTGTTCTGCTTGCGCGCCCGGCGCAGCAGCATCGACGCCTCCATCCGGCTGGCGGTCAGGATGGAGCCCAGTTCGTCGTGCAGTTCACGCGCCAGCGCCGACTTCTGTCGCTCGGCTTCGGTCTGCAGGTGGCTGGCCAGTTCGCTCAGCTCTTCGGTACGCACCCGCACCAGCGCATCGAGTTCGTCGCGCGCCGCGCGCAGTCGGTCGGCCACCTGCGCCTCAGCCTCGCTGCGCATCGCGTACGCGCGCAGCAGCAGGATGAGCATGAGCACGCCGACCGCGATCACCACGATGGCCGCCGCCCGCTGACGCTCGATTTCCTCGCCCAGCAGCGTCATCTGTTCTTCGAGGTAGGCACGTTCGGTGCGCACCAGCGGTTCCAGTGCCTGACGCAGTTCGGCCTGATCGACCACCGACGGCAGGAAGGCATCCATCACCTCGACCGGACTGGCGTCCTCCGGCAAGGCCTCGAGCCGCTTCAGTTCTTCCGATTCGGTGGCGGACAGCCGCCGCACCGCGCTCACCCGCTCTTCGTCGATCTGCCGGCGCACCGCCCAGCCCAGCACCACGTTCGATGCATCCGTCAGACGCTGCAGCGTGGCCCGGTGCTGCGTCAGATGCTCCGCCGACGGATCCTCGATGTAGCGCTGTTCGGTCTGGTCAGCCTGAGCATTGTCGTAGACCAGATTGTTCAGCGCGGCGAGCGACAGCCGCGATGCGTCGATCTCCTCACGCTCGCGCTGCATGGCCTGGAAGGTGGCTTCGGACAGCACGGCAAAGGCCAGGCCGATCAGCACGACCAGCAGCGCGCCCCAGCGGAAACGCGCCAGCTTCATCAGCACGCTGTCGGTGAGCCGCTCGGCCTCGTCGGTGGCCGAGCCTGCACGACGCGCGGCGCGCGACAGGCCCTCGACCAGCGCGCGCCGGCGCTGCGCGTGCTGCAGGCTGCGGTCGGCGTCAGACATGTCCGACGCCCTGCGCGCGGCGCGGACGACAGCCGCCGGAAACGGCCGCGCCTAGCATGGAGTCATGCAGGCAGCGGTACACCCGGACGCCGCAGCCCTTCATCAAGGAGGCCGACATGCTTCACTATGCCCTTATATTCTTCATCGTTGCACTGATCGCCGCATTGTTCGGTTTTGGCGGCCTGGCGGCAAGCGCGGCCGGCATCGCCAAGATACTGTTCTTCGTGTTCCTGGTGCTGACGGTCGCCTCCTTCGTGCTGGGACTGTTCAAGCGCTGACGTGGATAATCCCGCGCAACACTCACTTTTCGCAGCCCCCACATCATGCAAAAGAAACGCGTCCTGCTCGCCGACGACCACCAGATCGTGCGCAACGGTCTGCGCCAGCTGATCAATGCCGAATCCGATCTCGAGGTGGTCGCCGAAGCCTCGACCAGCGCCGAAACGCTGACCCAGCTGCGCCAGACCGAGGTCGACGTGCTGCTGCTCGACATTTCGATGCCGGACCGCGACGGCATGGACACATTGCGTCTGCTGCGCAGCCATCGTACCGACCTGCCGGTGCTCATCATCAGCGCCTACGCGGAAGAACAGTACGCGCTGAACATGCTGCGTGCCGGCGCCAACGGCTACATCCGCAAGGACGCCGATGTGGACGACATCCTGGCCGCCATCCGCACCGTGCTGCGCGGCCGCCGCTACGTGAGCGACACGGTGGCCGACCTGCTCACCCAGCGGCTCAATGGCGACGCCGACGCACCGGCTCACCAGCAGCTGTCGGAGCGCGAGTTCCAGGTGCTGCACAAACTGGCGACCGGCAAGTCGGTGACCGAAATCGCTGATGAACTGTTCATCAGCGTCAAGAGCGTGAGCACCTACAGGAGCCGCCTGCTCACCAAGCTCAACCTGAAGAGCAACGCCGAGCTGACCTACTATGCACTGAAGAATGGTCTGATCGAATGAACCGGTCTGTCGGCTCGCACCTACATACCGGCGGCGCCTGGGGTGGGATACTGCAGACCGTGCAATCCTCTGACCGCCACTCCGACGCTTACGCGCACACTGCCGTGCTCCAACGTCCGACTTCCACTACACCCATCGCCCGCACCCGCCCTCTGCGCGTGCTGCTGGTCGAAGACTCCGTGCTCATCCGCAAGCATCTGGTCGCGCTGCTGGAAGACAGCGAGGGGGTCGCGATCTGCGGCGAGGTCGATACCGAAGCCGACGCACTGACCGCGCTGCGGGTCGGCCGCTTCGATGCGGTGGTGGTGGACCTGCAGTTGCGCGAAGGCAGCGGCTTCGGCGTGCTGCAGCACCTCAAGCTGTATCACCCCGACCTGCTGGCCATCGTGCTCACCAACAGCAACACCGCCGCCATGCGCGCCCGCAGTCTGGCCATGGGCGCTCACCACTTTCTCGACAAGTCGAGCGAGTTCGAGCGCGTGGCCGAACTGCTCGAAGGCCTGCGCGGCAACTGATCAGAACGCCAGCCGCGCACGCAGCCAGGCCAACCGCCCCGGTTCGTTCACCCTCTCTGTCTGAACGAAACCCGCTGGCTGGAACACGCCGGTACGGCTGATGTGCTCCGCGTAGCTGCGGTCGAACAGATTGTCGATGCCGGCGCTCAGCTGCAGCCGGCTGTCCGGCGACCAGCCAGCCATCACTCTCACCGTCGCGAAACCCGGCGTTTCGCCGATGTCGTTGCCCAGTGCATTGCCGTAGCCGACATGCACCCGGTCCTGCCGGCGCACCAGCCGCAGCTGGGTGGCGGCGCTGAAGCGGCCACTGTCGTACTCCAGCCCCAGGCGCATTTCAGGCGGCGAGGTCTGCGCCAGCGGAACGTGCTGGGTCAGGTTGTCGGCGCGCACCCAGCTGGCGGCACCGGTTACGCTCCAGCTCTGCAACAGGCGCCAGCGTGCCTCCAGTTCGCCGCCAAAGCGGCGAGCATCGACATTGAGCGCACGGGTGCCCTGCTCCGCCAGAATGAAGTCATCCACCCGGCTCACGAAGGCATGCAGCGACCACTGCAACGCATCGCTGCGTCCATTCAGGCCGGCCCCCAGTTCGGTATTGGTTTCGGCGTCGATATGGAAGGCGGCGAAGCTCGCGCGTTCAAGACTGCTGGCGGCACGCTGGGCCACGCCCAGGGCCAGATAGCTCTCCAGCCCGTCGCCATGCTGCAACTGCGCACGCAGGAAGCCGCTGCCCAGCTTTTCGGTGCGTTCGTCGAAACTGCCTGACAGCAGCTGGGTGCCGAGGAAGTTGCGCAGTTCTCCGGCACGGGTCTGCAGCCGGTCGCTGCGCAGACCGGCACGCAGCGTGAGGGTGCCGAGCCGTTGCGTCAGTTCGGCGAACGCGCCCTGATTGCGCGCATCCAGCGTGTAGAAGGCGCTGCGGGTCGACGTGAACAGCGGGCAGTTCGTGGTGCCGGTGAAACAGGTGCGGGTGGTGCGCAGGTTGTCGCCGAAGTGGTGATCGTCGCGCGCATCGACGCCCAGCAGCAGCGTGCTGCCGTCGGCCGGCTCGAAGGTGGCCACGGCGCGCGCGCTTCGGCCGCGCTGGTCCTGCCGCATCAGAAGGGTGGGAAACTGGTCCAGCACGCCGGGCACCAGTTCGACCGGCTTCACCGGCCGGTAGCTGTAGTCATCCATCAGGTGCTTGATGTCCTGCCAGCGCAGCGACAGTTCGAGCGCGGACAGCAGCTGGCCTGGCCGGCGATGGGTGAGCCTCGCGCCCCATATCGAGCGGTTGAAGCGGGTGCCGTCCATGTGGAAGGCCGGGTAGCCGGCAATCGCGTCACCGTTCTCGCTATCGACTTCGAGCACGGTGTCCGGCCCCATCTTCAGACCGGCTGCCAGCGTGGTGGCGTAGCGCGAATAGAAGGACTGGAAGCGCCGCCCTGCGCCGTCGCGGTAGTTGTCGGAGTCGTTGCGCGTGCCGCCTGCGCGCAGCCACAGCCGTTCGCCGGCCCAGCTCACCTCGGCCGCCTGGTCCAGCCGGTCGAAGCCGCTGCGGGTGGCCGACGCACGCAGCCGCACGCCAGGTTCGGGCGCGTCGCGCTCGACCCGGATCAGGCCGGACAGCGCCGGCCCGAACTGCACGGTGTTCGGCCCCTTCACCACGGTGAGCCGGTCGTAGGCGTCCGGCTGCAGATAAGAGGTGACCGGGTCCATGCCGTGATTGCAGGCTGCATCGGCCACCGCGTCGCCCACCACCACCGGCAGTCGCGCGCCGCCCAGGCCGCGCAGGAACACGCTGCCGGCCGTGCCGCCGACCCGGCTCACGTTGAAGCCGCTCAGGTCGCGCAGCCGCTCGGCCAGGTCTGCGCCGCCAACCGGGCTGTCGCGCAGTTCGATCACCTCGCCGCTCAACCGGTCAGCACGCTCGCCGTGAATGGTGACCGCCGGCAGCACCGTGTCGGCCCGCGCGGTGTTCAGCACCAGCAGGCCACAGGCCGCCAGCGACAGAAATTCGGATCTGTTCATGTCAAAAAACCACCCCGCCGAAACGGGGTGGAAAGGGGTTTTGGGTTTTCAGACGTGGAAGGCGGCAGGACGCCGCGATCAGATCCGGCGTGAGCGACCGGCCGCCCAGCCCGCCAGCCCGAGGCCGGCCAGCATCAGTGCCCACGATGCCGGCTCCGGCACCGGCGGCGTCACCGCGCCGGCAAACCCGACGTTCAGCCGGATTTCGTCACGCAGCGGGTCACCCATGCCCGGCATGGCGTGGTGGTGGTACATCGATTCGTTCAGATTCAGCCAGATCTCATCGGCGCTGTAGGCGAGGTGGGCGGAGGGCTGGAAGCCCTCGATCAGATTGCCGTGCTGGCCGCTCACGTAAGCGGTGTTCGCCACGCTGACGCTGTTGAAGGACGGCAGCAGGCTGGCGGCATCGGCAATGCGGAAACCGAGGAAGGTCGGTGAACCGAAATTCATGAAATCGCCGCTGCCGACGTACTTCAGGCTCAGGCCGCTGTCGTGCAGATTGACCGACCACGAGATCGAGCCCGAATTGTTCAGCTTGACGGCGGGCAGTTCGACCGCGTCGCCGACGGTCACGACAAAGGTCTGCAGCGCCTGGAAGCCGGCGCCCAGCCCCAGATCCATGCCGTACTGCACGGTGACCGCGTGGTCCGCGAAGCTGGCGTGGGCGGACGCCGCGGCCGGTACGGCCAGCGCGAAAGCGAGGGAGGTGGCGCGAAGAAGCGTGTTCATCCTTGTATCCTTTTGGTAAGCGAAGAGCCGGCAGGGGCCGGCCCGGGGTCAATCAGAAGGTTCAGCCGTTCAGGCGGCGACGGGCCACCGCGGCGATCAGGCCCAGACCGCCCAGCATCAGCGCCCAGCCTTCGGGTTCCGGCACCGGCGTGACCGACAGCGCTGCGGTGAAGCCACGCTGTCCGTTGGCAGCGGCGAGGTTGATGTAGGGACTGGCGTAGCGGGCGCCACCGACAATGAGGCTGTAGCTGCCGGCGGCCAGGCGGAAGGTCGCGCTGACCGACTGGTCGGCGCTGCCGTCGCCGGCGATGTCGATCACGCCATCGCCGGTGATATCGACGCCGGCTCCATCCACCGCCTGACCGACGTAGGCCAGTCGGGCCGACGCCCAGTTGGCTTCGCCCACTTCCTCAAGCTTGTTGCCGAGCCAGAAGTCGCCATTGGCGTTGAACGCGCCCTCTCGGTTGCCGAAGATGCCGGCACCCAGATAGCTCGGCGAAATCGTCGGCAGGAAGCCCGGGTGGTGAGCCAGGTAATCAGGATGGTCACCCGCTTCGAACGCAGCCCCCGGCGCGATGCCCGAGTAAAGCGAAAAGCCGGGAATGAGGTCGCCGGTCGCACTCAGCGTGCTGCCACCACTCAGGTAGTTGAAGCTGGCGGCGTTGACCGTGAGCGTCACATCGGCGGCTCCGGTCAGCGTGAATCGGGCCCAGCGCAGCCGGTGGCTGTCGCCCCAGTCAGCGTCGGCGCCATCGGCCCAGCCGTAATCCGAAGTGACGCGCTGGTTGGCCAGCGTCCAGGTATTGCCGGACTGCACGCCATTGACGAAGAAATCACGCGAGCTGTAGCTCACGTGAGCGAAGGCCGAGGCCGAAAGAAGGCTGGCCAGTGCGGCCGCCATGATCTGAATTTTCATGCGTTCTGAATCCTGTTTGCAGCGCCGGTGTGCCGGCATACGTTGCAGACGGCCACGCCGCGAGACGTGACCTGACGAGAAATGGATTCAGCGCATGGGCGGCGCGCGCGACTGCCAGTGGGCACCGGCGCTGATCGCGTGCAGCGAAGCGCCGGCGCAGGACGCCTGGATGACCGGCAGCAGCAGTGCCGGCAGCGGCAGGCCAAAGGGCGGCGGCGCCAGACCGGTGCTGCCGGCGCACAGCGAACAGTGGCCGCGATGGGTGGCGTCGCCCGGCGGGCGATCACGGTCGGCGCTGGAGCAGATGTCGTCGCCAGGCAGCACCCGCGCAGTCGCCTGACCGGCAGCCCCCAGGCCCGCCAGTGCCAGCAGCACACAGGCGAGCGCCATCGCCAGCGCACGCGTTCGGGCGTGCGCTGCAATGCGGATGATCGACGGATGGAACGGGAACGGCATCGGACCTGACCGGACTCGGCGCGTCACCAGAACAGCGCTGGCAACGCATGGGCGCACGCACAGGCGTGCGCCGGCTCAGGGCGTACTCAGCACGCGCACACGGTGCTCGGGCACCGGACGCACGGCGTCACGCCAGCATGGGGTCAGGCCAGGGGGGGTGCGCGCGGTGGCGCGGCGCGCCGGAAAACCGGCGGCAGGGGAAGATCAGTGCGCCCGGGCGGCGCTTCCGCCTCGGCGTGCAGCGCGAACACCGCGTGCGCGGCCTGGGCGGGCAAGGCGATCGCGGCCTGCGCGACGCACCACGGGCAGTGCGGCCGCGCCTCGCCGTCGCCGCCGCCTTCAGCGACGAGTTTCACGCCAAAGGCAGTACAGATTTCCGCCGACGCCACCGGGTCGACCGACTGCTGCCAGCGCATCAGCGTAGGCAGCAGCGCCTGTGCACACACTGCGAACAGTGCGAGCATCAGTGCGAAACGGAACCGGGGAAATCGGGGGCGGGCGAACGTCATGGGCTCGCATGGTAGCGTGCTGACGGCGCGAGCGGCAAGACAGGCGGGCTCTGCAGCGCCGCTTGCGTTAACATGTCGCGTCCGGCGCGAACGCGCCCTGGTCCGAATCACGCCAGAAAGCCCCCTTACTGATGATCCGAAAGTTGCTGCGCCGGATACTCCGGCGCCCCGAAGACAACGCCCGCACACCGGCCGCCAGCAGCGGACCGGTTTCCATTCCGCGCGAACAGCACGGCATTTCGCGCGAACAGATCCTGCCGGCCGCACGCAAGGTGTGCGACGGGCTGCAGGCCGAGGGCTATCAGGCCTATGTGGTCGGCGGCGCGGTGCGCGACCTGATCGCCGGCATCGAACCCAAGGATTTCGACGTCGCCACCAGCGCCACGCCGGAGCAGGTGACCGAGGTATTCCGTCGCGCCCGCATGATCGGCCGCCGCTTCAAGATCGTGCATGTCATGTTCGGCCGCGACGTGATCGAGGTGACCACCTTCCGCGGCGACTCGGAAGCGGTAACCGACGAGCACGGCCGCATCCTGCACGACAACGTGTTCGGCACGATGGAAGAGGATGCCGCCCGGCGCGACTTCACGGTCAATGCGCTGTATTACGACCCGACCACCGAAACCGTGATCGACTTCCATCACGGCGTGGCCGACCTGAAGCAGAAGACGCTGCGCATGATCGGCGACGCTCCGCGCCGCTACCGCGAAGACCCGGTGCGCATGCTGCGTGCGGTCAGGCTGGGCGCCAAAATCGGCCTGATCATCGATCCGGCCGCGCGCGAACCGATACGCTCGATGTCCGGCCTGCTGGAAAACGTGCCGCCGGCCCGCCTGTTCGACGAAATGCTCAAGCTGCTGACCAGCGGTCACGCGGTGCGCTGCGTGCGTCAGCTGCGCGAGGAAGGGCTGCACCACGGCCTGCTGCCGCTGCTCGACGTCATCCTCGAACAGCCGATGGGCGAGCGCTTCGTCATGCTGTCGCTGGAGCGCACCGACGAGCGCGTACGCGAAGGCAAGTCGATTTCGCCCGGCTTCCTGTTCGCCACCCTGCTCTGGCACGAAGTGCTGGCCGACTGGGAAAAGCGCAAGCAGGCGGGCGAAGCGGCAATTCCGGCGCTGTTCGACGCGATGGGCAGCGTGCTCGACCAGCAGGCGGAAAAGCTGGCCATCACGCGCCGCATCGCCACCGACATCAAGGACATCTGGCTGCTGCAGCCGCGCTTCGAACAGCGCGCCGGCAAACGCCCCTACCGTCTGCTCGAACTGCCGCGCTTCCGTGCCGCCTACGACTTCCTGCTGCTGCGTGCCGGCAGCGGCGAGGTGGACCAGGAACTGGCCGACTGGTGGACCGACTTCGCGGCCGCCGACGGCCCGCAGCGCGAAGCCATGCTGCGTCCCGAAGAAGCGCCGAAGAAGCGCCGTCGCACCCGCCGCAAGCCTTCGGGCGGCGGCAGCGGCCCGGCTGACGCGGCATGACGCTGGCCCAGTTGCCGGCCTGGGTGCAGGCGGCCGGCCTGCTGGTGGCCTCCAATATTTTCATGACCTTCGCGTGGTACGCCCACCTGAAGGACATGAACCACAAACCGTGGTGGTACGCGGCGATCTTCTCGTGGGGCATCGCGCTGTTCGAATACCTGCTGCAGGTGCCGGCCAACCGCATCGGTCACACGCAGCTGTCACTCGGCCAGCTCAAAATCATGCAGGAGGTGATCACGCTGACCGTGTTCATCCCCTTCGCCGTGCTCTACATGAACCAGCCGTTCAAGCTTGACTACGTGTGGGCCGCGCTGTGTATGCTGGGCGCGGTGTATTTCATCTTCCGCTGAATTCTCTGCGGACATCCCGACCGGACTGATCCATCGATGCTCGACAAGGCACGCTACATCGTCGTCGAAGGCCCCATAGGCGTGGGCAAGACCTCGCTGGCCCGGCGACTGGCCGATCACCTGCAGGCGCCGACGCTGTTCGAGAAGCCGGAAGAGAACCCCTTCCTGGCGCGCTTCTACCAGAACATGGAGCGCTACGCGCTGCAGACCCAGCTGTTCTTCCTGTTCCAGCGCATGGAACAGCTGCGTGAGGTGATGCAGGACGACCTGTTCTCCGGCCGGCTGGTGGCCGATTTCCTGATCGACAAGGACCCGCTGTTCGCGTCGATGAACCTGACCGACGATGAGTACGCGCTGTACCGGCAGATCTTCTCGTCGGTCAAGCTGCAGGCGCCGGCCCCCGATCTGGTCATCTACCTGCAGGCCGACGCCGACACGCTGGCCGAGCGCGTCCGCCGACGCGGCATCGACGCCGAGCGGCGGATCAGCGAAAGCTATCTCGCGCGGGTGGTCGAGCGCTATGCCCGCTTCTTCTACCAGTACGACGCCAGTCCGCTGTTCATCGTCAATGCAGAGGAACTGAACCCGGTCGACAGCGACGAGGACTTCGCGCTGCTGGTCGAACGTCTGGGCCAGATGCGCTCCTTCCGCGAATTCTTCGGATACGCCTCATGACCTATATGCGCGACACCGACCCGGCCCGCCGCCCGGTCACGCTGAACACCCTGCTGCGCATGCGCGCGAACAGTGAGCCGATCGCCATGCTCACCTGCTACGACTCGACCTTCGCCGCCGTCTGCGACGCGGCCGGCGCCGAAGTGCTGCTGGTGGGCGATTCGCTCGGCAACGTGCTGCAGGGACATGACACGACGCTGCCGGTCACGCTGGACGACATGGCCTACCACACCGCCTGCGTGGCCCGAGGCCTTGCGAATGTCGGCGGTCGCGCCTTCCTGATCGCCGACCTGCCCTTCGGCAGCTACCAGGAAAGCCGCGAACAGGCGCTGCGCTCATCGGTGAAGCTGATGACCGCCGGCGCGCAGATGGTGAAGCTGGAAGGCGGCGCCCACATGGCGGACACCGTGCGCTTCCTGGTCGAACGCGGCGTGCCGGTGTGCGCCCACCTCGGGCTCACGCCGCAGTCGGTGCATCAGCTGGGCGGCTACCGCGCCCAGGGCGTGACCGATGAGGCCGCCGCCCAGCTGCTGCGCGATGCCGACCTGCTGGACCAGGCCGGCGCCACCATGATGGTGCTGGAAATGGTGCCGGCCCGGCTGGCGGCCGAAGTGACCGCCAACACCCGCCTCATCACCATAGGCATCGGCGCCGGCGTCGAATGCAGCGGTCAGGTGCTGGTGCTGCACGACGTGCTCGGCCTGTTTCCGGGCCGCCGCCCGCGCTTCGTGCGCAACTTCATGCCGGGCGCCGACGACGTGCATGACGCGCTGTCCCGCTATGTCGCCGCGGTCAAGGACCGCAGCTTCCCCGGCCCCGAACACTGCTACTGATTCCGCGAGCTTTCCCGATGCAGATCCACCCCACCGTCGCCGGCCTGCGCGCCGCGCTCGACGCCGAACGCGCGCGCGGCGCGCGCATCGCCTTCGTACCCACCATGGGCAATCTGCACGAAGGCCACGCCTCGCTGATGCGCCAGGGGCGTGACCACGCCGACGTGGTGGTGGCCAGCGTGTTCGTGAACCGGCTGCAGTTCGGCCCGAACGAGGATTTCGACCGCTACCCGCGCACGATGGAGGCCGACTGCGCCCGCATGCAGGCGGCGGGCGTGGCCCACGTGTTCGCGCCGGCCGAAGCCGAGCTGTATCCGCAGCCGCAGACGATGCGCGTGGTGCCGGACCCGGTGCTGGCTGACATTCTGGAGGGCGCTTTCCGGCCCGGTTTCTTCACCGGCGTGGCCACCGTGGTGGCCAAGCTGTTCAACATCGTTCAGCCGCAGGTGGCGCTGTTCGGCAAGAAGGATTACCAGCAGCTCATGGTGATCCGCCAGCTGGTGAGCCAGATGGCGTTGCCGATCGCCATCGTCGGCGGCGAGACCGAGCGCGCAGACGACGGTCTGGCACTGTCTTCGCGCAATGGCTATCTCGCGCCGGCCGAGCGGGCGCAGGCGGTCCAGCTGTATCAGGCGCTGTCGGCCGCGCGCGACGCGCTGCGCGCCGGCGACCGCGATTTCGCCCGCATCGAAGCCGACGCCATGGCATTTCTTCAGGCTGGAGGCTGGTCTCCGCAATATATTGCGGTGCGACGACAAGCCGACTTACAATCGCCGGCCGCTCACGAATCCAGCCTGGTGATCGTGGCCGCCGCCCTGCTCGGGACGACGCGCCTAATCGACAATCTGGAAGTGTAGGTCGCCACGATGCGCTCAGGCCGGTGGCGTTCCAGTAGCGCACTGTCGTGCTCGCCCCTGCGTGCACGTGTTGTCTGAACAGCGCGATATAGGAGCGCCCATATGCAACGCACCATGCTTCAGTCCAAGCTGCACCGTGTCACCACGACGCACTCCGAGCTGCATTACGAGGGCTCCTGCGCGATCGACCAGAACCTGCTCGACGCCGCGGACATCCGCGAGTACCAGGCGATCGACATCTACAACGTGAGCAACGGCGAGCGCTTCTCGACCTATGCGATCAGCGCGGAGCGCGGTTCCGGCATCATTTCGGTCAATGGCGCCGCCGCCCGCAAGGCCGCGGCCGGCGATCTGCTCATCATCGCCGCCTACGCGCAATACACCGAACTGGAACTGGCCCGTTACGAACCCAAGCTGGTGTACGTCGATGGCAAGAACAACATCGTGAACCAGCGCGGTCACATTCCGGTACAGATGGCGGGCTGAGCACCACTCTGCTCCACCCCTGAAGGCCCGCCCCGTGCGGGCCTTTTTCATGGGCGCCGTTGTGGAACAATGCGCCATTCCCTGCCCTGCCGAACGCGATGAACCTGCACCTGCTGCGCATCTTCCATACCGTGGGCGAGCACGCGAGCTTTTCGCGCGCGGCCGAACACCTGGGCATCAGCCAGCCGGCCGTGTCCAAGGCGCTGCGCGAACTCGAGGATCAGCTCGACGTGGTGCTGATCGAACGCGGTTCGCGCATCGTGTCGCTGACCGAAGCCGGCAAGGTACTGTTCGAATACGCGGGCGGCATCTTCGCGATGGAACGCGCGGCGCTGGAAGCGCTGCAGGCCTACTCCAACCTCGAGCGCGGCCGGCTGCGCATCGGCGCCAGCATGACGGTGGCCGGCTACTGGCTGCCGGGCTATGTGGCGGATTTTTCGCAGGCCCACCCGGGCATCGCGCTCAGCCTGACCAGCGCCAATACCCAGGCCATCGCGGAACGGCTGCTGGCCTGCGAAATCGACATCGCGCTGGTGGAAGGCCCGGTCGATGACGAACGGATCGAATCCCGCCCCTGGCGCGACGAAACGCTGCTCATCGTGGCGCCGCCGGACAGCGATCTGGCCCGCGCCGGCACGGTCAGCGCGGCCGATCTGTCAGCGGTGACCTGGGTGGTGCGCGAACACGGCTCGGGCACGCGCGAAGTGATGAACCGCTGGCTGGACAGGCTGGGCATCGTGCCAGCCCGCACGCTTGAAGCGGGCAGCACCGAAGCGGTGATCCAGACGGTGGCGGCCGGCGGCGGGGTGTCGATGGTGCCGCGGGTCAGTTCGGCCGACCAGATCGCGCTCGGCAAGGTCGCCACGCTCACTCTGCCCGGCGTGCAACTCACCCGCCAGCTTTACCGCCTGCGCCTGCCGCGGCGCCCGCTCAGCCCGGCCGCACTCGCCTTCGAGGCGATGATCGCGACCGACTGAGCAGGCGTACCGGTTCTCAGGCCAGCGCCCGGCTGACCACCTCGGCCACATCCGCCGACAGACCCGGCAGGTCACGGATGCTTTCCAGCGCACGGCGCGCGTGCGCCTGACGGCCGTCGTCGAAACGGCGCCAGCGGTCGAAGGCGCGCGCCACGCGTGAGGCCACCTGCGGATTCACCGGATCCAGTTCGCGGATGACGCCGGCGGCATAGGCGTAGCCCGAACCGTCGGCGGCGTGGAAATGCAGCGGATTGGCGGCACAGAAGGTGCGCACCAGCGCGTACACCTTGTTCGGGTTCTTCAGGTCGAACGCCTCGTGCGCCATCAGTTCGCGCACCCGCGCGCGTGCATCGGACAGCGGCGACGTGGCCTGTACCGCCAGCCACTTGTCCACCACCAGCGCCTCGTCCTTCCAGCGCGCGTAGAACTCGTTCAGCGCCACTTCGCGCAGCGGCGTGTCGCTGTGCGCCAGCAGCGAGAAGGCGGCGAACTGGTCGGTCATGTTGTCGGCGTCGCGGAACTGACTCAGCGCCTTCAGCTGCAGCGCGCTGTCGTCCAGCGTCATCAGATAGCCCAGCGCGAGATTGCGCAGCGCACGGCGCCCCATGGCGGCCGGCTCGGGCGCGTAGGCACCGGCCACGCTGAAGCGCGCAAGCAGCGCCTCGAACTGCGGCCGCAGTCGCTCGGCCAGCGTGCGGCGGAACAGCGTGCGCACGCGATGGATGGCATCCGGATCGATCACCGCCATCTGATCGCCCAGCCAGGCTTCGGACGGCAGCGTCAGCGCTTCGGCGGCGAAGGCCGGATCGGCGTCCGCCTTGGCCAGTACGGCGGCAAAGGCATCGACGAACAGATCCGGCACCACCGCGTCGCCCCCGGCCTGCACCTGCGCCACGCCGGCGAGCATGAGCCGGGTGGCCAGCCGCTGGCCGGCTTCCCAGCGGTTGAACTCGTCGCTGTCATGCGCCATCAGCGTGGCCAGATCGCTGTCGCCATATTCGTAGTCCAGCGCCACCGGCGCCGACAGATTGCGCAGCAGTGACGGCAGCGGCGCCGCCTTGAGGCCATGGGCCGACAGGTCGAATTCGAAACGGCCGCTGGCTTCGGTCAGCGACAGCACGGTGGTGGGCAGGATTTCGCGGCCGTCGGCATCGAGCAGACCCAGCGCAACCGGAATGTGCAGCGGTCCGCGCTCGAAGCGCAGGCCTTCTTCCTGCAGCCGCCTTTCGTAGGCGGTTTCCGGATTCGACTGTTCGAGCGTGAGCGTCCAGCGGCCGGTCGCGGCGTCAAAGGCGGTGCGTGCGCTCAGCCGCGGCGTGCCGGCCTGTTCGTACCAGCGGCGGAACTGACCCAGATCGACGCCGGACGCGTCCTGCATGGCCGACACGAAGTCGTCGCAGGTGACCGCCTGACCGTCGTGCCGCTCGAAGTACAGATCCATGCCGCGGCGGAAACCGTCCTCACCCAGCAGGGTGTGGATCATGCGCACCACCTCGGCGCCCTTTTCATAGACGGTGGCGGTATAGAAGTTGTTGATTTCCTCGTAGCTGGCCGGCCGTATCGGGTGCGCCATCGGCCCTGCATCTTCCGGAAACTGCGCCGCCCGCAGGCCGCGTACTTCCTGAATGCGCTGCACCGCACGCGAGTACTCGTCCGACCCGTATTCCTGGTCGCGGAACACGGTCAGGCCTTCCTTCAGCGACAGCTGGAACCAGTCGCGGCAAGTGACCCGGTTGCCGGTCCAGTTGTGGAAATACTCGTGGGCGACCACCCGGTCGATGTTCATGTAATCGACATCGGTCGCGATGTCCGGTCGCGCCAGCACGTACTTCGTGTTGAAGATGTTGAGGCCCTTGTTCTCCATCGCGCCCATGTTGAAGTCGCCGACGGCAACGATCATGTAGCGGTCGAGGTCGAGTTCCAGGCCGAAGCGCTGTTCGTCCCAGCGCATGGATTTCTTCAGCGCGTGCATCGCGAATCCGCACTGATCCAGCTTGCCCGGCTCGACATAGATGGCCAGATCGACCGTGCGGCCGGAGGCGGTGGTGAAGGTGTCGTCCAGACGGTCCAGCTTCGCGGCCACCATGGCGAACAGATAGCAGGGCTTGGGGAAAGGATCGACCCAGCGCGCCCAGTGCCGCCCGCCCTCCTCTTCGCCCTCGGCGACCCGGTTGCCATTGGCCAGCAGGTCCGGGAAACGCGCCCTGTCCGCATGCAGGGTCACCGTGTAGCGTGCCATCACGTCCGGCCGGTCCGGAAACCAGGTGATGCGGCGGAAGCCTTCCGCCTCGCACTGCGTGAAGTAGCCGTCCTTGGAGCGGTAGAAGCCGGACAGCGTGGTGTTCAGGTCAGGGCGGATGCGCACCCGGGTGCTCAGGCGGCAGCGCGCCGGCAGATCGACCAGTTCGAGCCGGCCGTCGCGCACGAAGGAGGCCGGGGCAGGCAGCGCACGGCCATCCACCGCCAGAGCGAGCAGTTCGAGTTCTTCGCCATCCAGCTGCAGCGGTGCAGCCGCCACGGCTTCGTTGCGACGCAGCGCCAGCGTCGCGGCCACCTCGGCATGGCCGTCATCGGCGATGGACACATCCAGTTCCACTTCATCCACCCACCAGGCGGGCGCCTGGTAATCGCGCAGATGTATGGCTCGCGAAAAAGAATTCTTCATTTGTTAACTTCCGTGTCGATAACACCCAAGGTGCAGGTTCCGACCGCCCCGTTTCGACGGGATTCCCCGGAAACCGCACATCCGGCGCGCCGCCGCAGCGGGTTTGCAGGAAAACCTCGAAGATAAGGCAGCGCGTCCGGATACAGGAACCCGGACCATCCGGATTAGGGGTAAACCCCTAGTCCGGGTGACCTAAGTTCCGAAGAATGACACATCGCAGCATTACCATCGAACCAACAACTCAAAAGGTATGCCATGGGTGCAAGTCTGAATGAAGGGGCTGCTGTCGCGCGCCACCCGCGCGCTGACGGCGATAACGCCCCCAGCCGCACGAGAGCCAGCTGGCCGCGTTTTTCCGCGAATGCCGCGCGTCACGACAGCACGAACGCGCAGCAGCAGCCGAAGGCCGCACCCGGCATGCGCAACTGGACAGCAGGCGATCTGTCTGCCCTGCTGTGCGAATTCCTGAAGCGCGAACACGCCGCCCTCGCGGCATGCCACGGACAGAACGTCGAAGCCGACTGGATTCCGCTGGCCCGCGCGCTGGCCATCCGCCTGTCCGAAGCACCGGGCATGTCGCTGGCCACCAGCCCGCTGAAAACCCGTTTCCTGCTGCGTGAACAGATCGGTGCATGGCTGGTCGGCACCGCACTCGAAGCCGATGCGGCCAACACTGTTCACATCGCTCTGCCCGAAAGCTGGAATACGCAGCGGGTACTGGCCTACCTGTTCCGCCACGAAATCGCCCCGATGCACCACGTCACCGCCGCGCTGCGCAGCCACAGCGTGCCGCTGGCGATCGGCGCGGAAATCACAGTGAGCGAGGAGCGCCTGATCAACGGCTGAGACGGTCAGTCTTCGACGCGGATTCAGACGGAAGAGGCGGCCTTGGCCGCCTTTTTTCATTGTGTCGCCGACCGTCGCTTCCGCATTGCTGCAGAGCCGGCATCCCTGCCACGACGGGGCGGCCACAAAAGCAAAAGGCCCGTTCCGGGGAACGGGCCTTTACTTGCATCCGGGTGGTGCCGCTGACCGGAATCGAACTGGTGACCTTCGCATTACGAATGCGCTGCTCTACCGACTGAGCTACAGCGGCAACAAAGAGCGCGCATGATAGCCGCTGAAACGGCCAAAATCAATGCAAAAAGCACGCCTTCACCGTCGATTCACCGCAGACCGGGACGCATGCGCACGACGATGTCGATGCCGTCGGCCACCATGCCCGGCGGCAGGTCAGGCATGCCCTCCACGCGCAGCGTGTGCTTGGGTATGTCAGTCAGACAGCCGGTGACCACGTCGTACAGATGATGGTGGGGCTCGGTGTTCGGATCGAAGAACACCTTGGTCGGATCGACGATCACTTCGCGGATCAGACCCGCCTCACGCAACACTTTCAGCGTGTTGTACACGGTCGCCTTCGACGCCGACGGCGATGTTTCGTTCACCATTGCCAGTACCTGATCGGCCGACAGGTGCTCCATGCGCGAAAAGAGCACATGCGCGATGTCGATCCGCGGCTGGGTCAGGTTGATGTCGTGTGCGCGCAGCAGATCTATGGTCTGTTCGCGGTTGAGCGGTGATTTCATGGTTTCGAGTATATGAAAGGCCGCCGTCACGCGCAAAGACCTGGATCAAACCTGCGCAAGTTCCTTCGGCAGCGGAAAGTTCACGTTTTCCGGTGTGCCATCCAGCGTGCGCACCGAAGCGGCGCCCAGTTCGCGCAGTCGTGCAATCACCGCATCGACCAGCACCTCCGGCGCCGAAGCACCCGCGGTCACACCCACCCGCTTGCGCCCGTCGAGCCACGAAGGGTCGATCTGGCCGGCGTTGTCGATCAGATAGGCCGGCACGCCGAACTGTTCGGCCACCTCACGCAGACGATTCGAATTCGAGCTGTTGGGCGAACCGACCACCAGCACCAGATCGCTGCGCGGTGCCATGAACTTGACCGCGTCCTGCCGGTTCTGGGTGGCGTAGCAGATGTCGTCGCGCTTGGGGCCGACGATGGACGGAAAACGTGCGCGCAGCGCGTCTACGATGGTCTGGGCGTCATCCACCGACAGCGTGGTCTGGGTGACGTAGGCCAGCTTTTCCGGATCGCTCACCTGCAGCGTCTGCACGTCAGCCACGGTTTCGACCAGATGCATGCCGCCCTCTGACTGACCCATGGTGCCTTCGACTTCCGGGTGCCCCTTGTGACCGATCATGACGATTTCTCGGCCAGCGTCGCGCATCTTGGCCACTTCGACGTGCACCTTGGTCACCAGCGGGCAGGTGGCGTCGAACACGCGCAGGCCGCGCGAGCCGGCGTCGTGGCGCACCGCCTGCGGCACGCCATGCGCACTGAAGATGAGGGTGGCGCCCGCCGGCACGTCGGCCAGGTCGTCAATGAAAATGGCACCCTTGGCACGCAGGCTGTCGACCACGAACTTGTTGTGGACGACTTCGTGACGCACGTAGATCGGCGCGCCGTACTGCTCCAGCGCGCGTTCGACGATGGCGATGGCGCGCTCCACGCCGGCACAGAAGCCGCGCGGATTGGCCAGCAGCACTTCCATGCTGTCCTGTTCAGGAGACACCGATCACCTCCACTTCGAAACGCACGGCGCGACCGGCCAGCGGGTGGTTGAAGTCGATCAGCGCGGACTGTTCGTCCAGTTCGCGCACCAGGCCCGGAAACTTGTTGCCGTCGTTATCGGTGAATTCGATCACCGAATGCACGTCCAGTTCGATATCGGCCGGAATGTCACGGCGCGCGAAGCGCTCGACCAGGTCGGCCTTGTGGTCGCCGAACACCTCGCCCGGCTCGAGATCGAACACGTGGCGGCTGCCCACTTCCAGCCCGGCCAGCCGCGCTTCGAGCGCAGGCGCCAGTTCGCCGCTGCCCAGCTGCAGCGTGGCCGGCGTCGATTCGAAGGTGCTGATCAGCGCCTGGCCGCCTTCGGGCAGCGCCACGCGGAAATGCAGGGTGACCAGACTGTCGGCCTTGATCGTGTTGCTCATGATTCCGTCTCCGCACGGGCGGTGCGCGTCGCCAGACCGAACTGGTCCGCGAGCATCAGCACCACGCCTGCCGTGATGGCCGAATCGGCCACGTTGAACGCCGGGAAGCCGCGGCCCCCGGCATGAAAATACAGGAAGTCGACCACCGCGCCGAGCAGCACCCGGTCGATCAGGTTGCCGATGGCGCCACCCAGGATGAGCGCCAGACCGAGCGGCAGCACCACTTCCTTCGCGTGCTTGCGCATCAGCAGGAAGAGCCAGACCGACACGGTCGAGGTGAGCACGATGAAGAACCAGCGCTGCCAGCCGTCATGGTCGGCCAGAAAGCTGAAGGCTGCACCGGGGTTGTACACCAGCACCAGATCGAAAAAGCGGGTGACCGACCAGCTCTGACCGTAGCTGAGCCAGTTCGAGATCAGGTATTTGGTGAGCTGATCCGCCCCGACCACGAAGGCGGACAGGGCGAGCCAGCCGGCAAGGCGTGCATTCATCGTTTTCAGGCGTGTTCGCGGGCTTCGCCCGCACCGTGCAGATTGGCATCGCAACGGCCGCACAGTTCCGGGTGCTCGGCATGGCTGCCCACATCGGCACGGTAATGCCAGCAGCGGGCGCACTTCGCGTGCTCACTCGGACGCGCGGTCACGCCCTGCTCCGCCTCACTGCCCACCCTGATCAGCGTGGCCGCCGACGTGATGAGCACGAAGCGCAGGTCGTCGCCCAGCGCAGCCAGATCATCGTGCAGGTCGCCGGTGGCGCGCACGTCGACTTCCGCCTGCAGGGAGGAACCGATGCCGCCCTCCGAACGCAGGCTTTCCAGCACCCGCGCCGATTCCGCCCGCAGCGCACGGATGCGGGCCCAGCGGGCCATCAACGCCGCTTCGCCTGCCTGTTCCGGCAGCGCGTGCCAGGTGGTGAGCATGACGCTGTCGGCCGACTTGTCGCCGAGCACGGTCCAGATTTCTTCGGCGGTGAAAGCCAGCACCGGCGCCATCAGGCGCACCAGGGTCTGAGTGATGTGCCACAGCGCCGACTGCGCCGAACGGCGGGCATGCGAGCCCGGTGCGGTCGTGTACAGGCGGTCCTTCAGCACGTCGAGGTAGAAGGCGCCGAGATCTTCAGACGCGAAGTGCTGCAGCGCCTGCACCACGCGGTGGAATTCGTACTGGTCGTAGTCGGCGGTCACGCGCGCCTGCAGATCGCGGGTCAGCGCCAGCGCGTAGCGGTCGATGGTGAGCCACTGGTCGGCCGGCAGCATGTCGGCCTGCGCATCGAAATCGGCAATGTTGGCGAGCAGGAAGCGCACCGTATTGCGCAGCCGACGATAGGTTTCGACCACGCGGTCGAGAATTTCCTTCGAGATCGACAGTTCGCCCGAGTAGTCGGTCGAGGCCAGCCACAGGCGCAGGATTTCAATGCCCAGCTTGTTGCCGACTTCCTGCGGCTCGATGCCGTTGCCGAGCGACTTCGACATCTTGCGGCCCTGCGCATCGACCGTGAAGCCGTGCGTCAGCAGCGCGCGGTAAGGCGCCTGACCGTCGATCGCGCAGCCGGTCAGCAGCGAGGAATGGAACCAGCCGCGATGCTGGTCCGAGCCTTCGAGGTAGAGGTCGGCCACCGGACCGCCGTCGGTGCGCGCCAGATCGGCGTGCGAACCGCGCAGCACGTGCCAGTGGGTGGCGCCGGAATCGAACCACACGTCCAGCGTGTCACTGATCTTCTCGTACTGCGCTGCGTCGGCGCCCAGCAGTTCGGCCGCGTCCAGATTGAACCAGGCGTCGATGCCCTCGGCGTCCACGCGCTGCGCCACCGCGTCCATCAGTTCGACCGTGCGCGGATGCAGTTCGCCGCTTTCGCGGTGGATGAAGAACGGAATCGGCACGCCCCAGTTGCGCTGGCGCGAGATGCACCAATCCGGCCGGTTGGCGATCATGGCCGCCAGCCGCGCCTTGCCCCAGTCCGGGTAGAAGGCGGTGTTCTCGATCGCGGCCAGCGCCGATTCGCGCAGGCTGGGGCCGCCTTCGGGCTTCAGGTCCATGCCGACGAACCACTGCGCGGTGGCGCGGTAGATCAGCGGCGTCTTGTGGCGCCAGCAGTGCATGTAGCTGTGCTGGATCTTCTCGTGCGAGAACAGCGCGCCGACCTCGGCCAGCTTCTCAACGATGACCGGGTTGGCCTTCCAGATGTGCAGGCCACCGAAGAAGGGCAGCGATTCGGCATACACGCCGTTGCTCTGCACAGGACTCAGCACGTCGGCCACCGTCATGCCGTTCTTCATGCAGGAGTTGAAGTCATCCACGCCATAGGCCGGCGCGCAATGCACGATGCCGGTACCGGCGTCGATGCCCACGTAGTCGGCCATGAAGACCGGCGATTCGCGCTCGTACAGCGGGTGGTGGAAGGCGATGCGCTCCAGCTTGTCGCCAGTGGCGGTGGCGAGCACGCGACCTTCGCGGCCGTAGCGCTTCAGGCTCTGTTCGACCAGCGCCTCGGCCAGCACCAGACAGCCGGCGTCGGTCTGCACCAGCGCATACACGTGCTCCGGGTGCACGTTCAGCGCCTGGTTGGCCGGAATGGTCCAGGGCGTGGTGGTCCAGATCACCGCATGCACGCTGCCGGCCGGCAGTCCGGCCAGGCCGAAGGCGGCGGCCAGCCGGCCACGCTCGCGTTCAGCGATCGGGAAGCCGACGTCGACCGCCGGGCTGCCCTTGTCCTGGTACTCGACCTCGGCTTCGGCCAGCGCCGAACCGCAGTCGAAACACCAGTTCACCGGCTTCAGGCCGCGATACACCCAGCCCTTCTTCACCATTTCGGCCAGCGCACGAATTTCGCCCGCCTCGTTGCCGAAATCCATCGTGCGGTAGGGGCGGTCCCAGTCGGCCAGCACGCCGAGGCGGATGAAGCCCTTCTTCTGGATCTCCACCTGTTCGCCGGCAAAGGCACGGCTCAGCTTGCGCACTTCAGAGGCCGGCAGGTTCTTGCCGTGCTTCTTCTCGATCTGGTGCTCGATCGGCAGACCGTGGCAGTCCCAGCCCGGCACGTAGGGCGCGTCGAAACCGGCCAGCGTCTTCGAGCGGACAATGATGTCCTTCAGGATCTTGTTCACCGCGTGGCCGAGGTGGATGTCGCCGTTCGCGTACGGCGGGCCGTCGTGCAGCACGAACTTCGGGCGGCCGGCGGCCTTTTCGCGGATGCGCGTGTAGAGCTGGCTCTGCTGCCACTGCTGAACCCAGCCGGGTTCGCGCTTGGGCAGGTCGCCGCGCATCGGGAAGGCGGTGTCGGGCAGGTTCAGCGTCGTGCGGTAATCAGCCATCTTGATCAGCCAGTTTCAGTCTTCGGAAATCGGGTTTTGCGCGAACCACGCGCGGGTGTTCGCCACGTCCTGCGCGATCGCTTCGCGCAGTGCCTCCAGGCCTTCGTAGCGGGCTTCGTCGCGCAGCTTGCGGCAGAAGCGCACCGACACGTGCTGGTCGTACAGATCCACGTCGCGGTCCAGTACATACACCTCGCAGGTCGGCTTCAGGCCATCGGCGATGGTCGGGCGCACGCCCACGCTGGCTGCGCCCGGCGCATCGACCAGGCCACCGCCGGTCACGGTCACCGCGTAGATGCCGGCCAGCGGCAGAGAACGGTGCTTGAGCTGGATGTTGGCGGTCGGAAAGCCGAGCTGGCGGCCGATCTTCTGTCCATGTTCGACCCGTCCACTGATCGCGTACGGGCGACCGAGCAGGCGTTCGGCCCGCGCCAGATCGCCCTGTTCCAGCGCCTCGCGCACGGCGGAACTGGAGGCGCGCTCGCCGCCGATTTCCACCGTATCCATGCTGGCCACGCCAAAGCCGTGCAGTTCGCCGGCTTCGCACAGCCGCTGGAAATCGCCCTCGCGGCCACGGCCGAAGCGGAAATCGTCGCCGATGATGAGGTGACGCACCGCCAGCCCGCGCACCAGCAGGTCATCGACGAAAGCATGGGCGCTGAGCGCGGCGAAACGGGCATTGAAGCGGCACACGTACACCCGCTCGACCCCGGCCTGCCGGAACAGCTCCAGCTTTTCGCGCAGGCTGGTCAGCCGGGTCGGCCGCTTCTCATGCATGAAGAACTCACGCGGATGCGGCTCGAAGGTCATCACAGCGGCCGGCACGCCCAGCGCGCGCGCCTTCGCGGACAGCTGCGCCAGCAGCGCCCGGTGACCGAGGTGCACACCATCGAAATTGCCGATGGTCAGAACGACCGGCCTGTCAGCGACCGAAGGGATTGCGCGGAAAACCTGCACGGGATGAACGGAAGCGGGATGCGCGTGGGAAACGCGCAAGTATACCTGTGCAAGTCGTGGTGCCGGGAGGGGGACTCGAACCCCCACACCTTGCGGCGGCGGATTTTGAATCCGCTGCGTCTACCGATTCCGCCATCCCGGCCGGGAAGGAGGCGGATTATGCGGGCTGCCGCTGCGGTCCGGCAAGGCCGCCGGCGGTACAATGCGCGGTTTTTCGCGCTTTTCCGCCCTGTTCTACGCCGTGCTCACGCTTTCCGACTTCGATTACACGCTGCCCGACGACCTGATCGCGCAGGCGCCGCTGCCCGAGCGCAGCGCCAGCCGCCTGCTGGTGCTGGGCGACCGCGCGCCGACTGACGCGCACATCCGCGACCTGCCGCAGTGGCTGAATCCGGGCGACCTGCTGGTGTTCAACGACACCCGGGTCATGCACGCGCGGCTTTACGGCCGCAAGGACAGCGGCGGACAGGTCGAAGTGCTGGTCGAGCGGCTGACCGGCGAGCACGAGGCGCTGGCCCAGGTGCGTGCCAGCAAGACGCCGAAGCCGGGCAGCCGGCTGACCCTGGAAGATGCGTTCGAGGTCGAGGTGCTCGGCCGCGAGGGCGAGTTCTTCATGCTGCGCAGCCTGAGCGCTGCGCCGCTGCTCGATCTGCTGGAACGCCACGGCCGGCTGCCGCTGCCGCCCTACATCGACCGCGCTGCCGCGGAAGCGGACGAAAACCGTTACCAGACTGTGTTCGCGCGCGAAACCGGCTCGGTGGCCGCGCCCACCGCCGGTCTGCACTTCGACGACGCCCTGCTGGCCGCGGTGGCGGCGCGCGGCGTCCGCACCGCCCGCGTCACGCTGCACGTCGGCGCCGGCACCTTCCAGCCGGTACGGGTGGAGAACCTGGCCGAACACCGCATGCACAGCGAGCGCTTCCAGCTGTCGGCCGACACCGCGCAGGCCATCGCCGACACCCGCGCCGCCGGCGGCCGGGTGATCGCGGTCGGCACCACCAGCCTGCGCTGCCTGGAATCGGCCGCGGCCGCCTGCGGCGACGGCCCGCTGACCGCCTGCAGTGGCGATACCCGACTGTTCATCACGCCCGGCTACAGCTTCCGGGTGATCGATGGCCTGCTCACCAATTTTCACCTGCCGAAGTCGACGCTGCTCATGCTGGTGTCGGCACTGGCCGGACGGCGCCGCATGTTCGACGCCTACGCGCACGCGATCGCGCAGCGCTACCGCTTTTTCAGTTACGGCGACGCCATGTTCATTCCGGCGCGCATGAAGGATGACGATGAAGTTTGATCTGCTGGCCCGCGATGGCCTCGCCCGCCGCGGCCGGCTCACGCTGGCCCACGGCACCGTCGACACCCCGGTCTTCATGCCGGTCGGCACCTATGGCACGGTCAAGGGCATGGACCCGGTGGAGCTGGAAGACATGGGCGCGCGCATCGTGCTCGGCAACACCTTCCACCTGTGGCTGCGCCCGGGCACCGACATCGTCCGCAAGCACGGCGGCCTGCACCGCTTCATGGGCTGGGAGCGGCCCATCCTGACCGATTCCGGCGGCTTCCAGGTGTTCTCGCTCGGCGCACTGCGCAAGATCACCGAAGAAGGCGTGCGCTTCGCCAGCCCGATCAACGGCGACAAACTCATGCTGACGCCGGAGGAGTCGATGCGCATCCAGCACGACCTGAATTCCGACGTGGTGATGATTTTCGACGAGTGCACGCCCTACCCGGCCGATCACCCGACCGCCGCCGAATCGATGCGGCTGTCGCTGCGCTGGGCACGCCGCTCGCGCGACGCGCACGACAGTCTGGGCAACACGAATGCGCTGTTCGCCATCGTGCAGGGCGGCATGCATGAAGACCTGCGCGACGAGTCGCTGGCCGGCCTGACCGACATCGGCTTTGACGGCTACGCCATCGGCGGCCTGTCGGTCGGCGAGCCGAAGGAGGACATGCAGCGCATTCTGGCCCACACCGGCCCGAAGCTGCCGGAAGGCGCGCCGCATTACCTGATGGGCGTGGGCACGCCTGAAGACATCGTGCACGCGATCGCGCACGGCATCGACATGTTCGACTGCGTCATGCCCACCCGCAACGCGCGCAACGGCTGGCTGTTCACCCGCTACGGCGACCTCAAGCTGAAGAACGCCCGCTACAAGGACGACACCGGCCCGGTGGACGCGAGCTGCGAGTGCCACACCTGCAGCCGCTACACCCGCGCCTACCTGCACCATCTGCACCGCTGCAACGAAATGCTGGGCGCGCGGCTGAATACGCTGCACAACCTGCACTTCTATCAGCAGTTCACCCGCGAGGCGCGCGAGGCGATCGAAGCCGGACGTTACGCCGAATGGTCGGCCGCCTTCCTGGCCGACCGTCAGCGCGGCGTGTGAGCCGGACGGCCCGGGGAATTCCTCCGCCACGGGCCTGTCGGACGCGGCTGATATACTCGCGAGCTTTCCAATAATTACCCGCGGAGACCCCTGTGCTCATTTCCCCCGCCTATGCCCAGGCTGCCGGCGCCGCTGCCGATCCGACCGGCGGCATCATGGGCTTCCTGCCCATCATCCTGATGTTCGTGGTGCTGTGGTTCCTGATGATCCGCCCGCAGATGAAGCGCGCGAAGGAACACAAGACCATGGTCGAAGCGCTGGCCAAGGGCGATGAAGTCGTCACCCAGGGCGGTGTGGCCGGTCGCATCGTCAAGGTCGGCGACAACTTCGTCAGCGTCGAAGTGGCGCCGAACGTCGAAATCACCCTCCAGCGTCAGGCCGTCTCCACCGTGCTGCCCAAGGGCACGCTGAAGGCGCTGTAAGCCCTCGCAGCCGGCGGGCTCTGTCCGCCGGCCTTTCTCCCCTTTCCGCTCCTGCCTCGCAATGAACCGCTACCCGCTCTGGAAAAACGCGCTGGTGATCGTGGCGCTGCTGTTCGGGCTGATCTATACGCTGCCCAATTTCTACGGCGAGGCCCCTGCCGTGCAGGTATCGACTGCGCGCACCGGCGTCACGCTGGACGCGAACCTGATGTCTCAGGTCGAAAACACGCTGAAGGACGCCGCCATAGCGCACACCGGCATCACGCTGGACAGCAGCGGCGTGCGGGTACGTCTGGCCGACACCGACACCCAGCTCAAGACCCGCGATCTGCTTGAAAAGGCGCTCAACCCGGACGCGGCCGATGCCCGGTACGTGGTGGCGCTGAACCTGCTCTCCAAGTCGCCGTCCTGGCTGTCGAATGCCGGCGCCAAGCCGATGTATCTGGGTCTTGATCTGCGCGGTGGCGTGCACTTCCTGCTGCAGGTGGACATGAAGGGCGCAATGACCAAGCGCCTCGATTCGATGGCGTCAGACCTGCGCATCCAGCTGCGCGAGAAGAATGTGCGTCACGGCGGCATCAACCGCGAGGGAGACGCCATCACGCTGCGCTTCCGCGACGCGGAAGGCCGCGACGCAGCACGCGGCAAGGTCGAGGACACGCTGCCCGATCTGACCTGGGTGCCGACCGAGTCCGGCGCCGATTTCGTGCTGACCGGCCGCATGAAGCCGATCGCCGAAAAGGACATCCGCGAATCGGCCATCAAGCAGAACATCCTGACGCTGCAGAAGCGCGTGAACGAACTCGGCGTGGCCGAACCCATCATCCAGCAGCAGGGCGCGGACCGCATTGTCGTCCAGTTGCCGGGCGTGCAGGACGTGGCCAAGGCCAAGGACCTGATCGGCCGCACCGCCACGCTGGAAGTGCGCCTGGTCGAACAGGAAGCCATGATCAGCGGCAATACCGAAGGGCTGGAGGTCTATCCGGAGCGCGCGCGCAACGGCGTGGTGACCCAGGTGCCGGTGAAGAAGCAGGTCATCCTGACCGGCGAACGCTTCGAAACCGCCCAGGCCTCATTCGACGACAGCAACCGCCCGGCCGTTGCGGTAAAGCTGGATTCGACCGGCGGTCGCATCATGCGCACGGTCACCCGCGAGAATCTGAAGAAGATGATGGCCATCCTTCTGTTCGAGAAGGGCCGTGGCGAGGCGATTTCCGTCGCCACCATCCAGGGCGAGTTCGGTGATCGTTTCCAGATCACCGGCCAGTTCTCGCCGCAGGAAACCAACACGCTGGCCATCCTGATCCGCTCCGGCGCGCTGGCTGCGCCGATGGACATCATCGAGGAACGCGTGATCGGCCCGTCGCTGGGCGCGGAGAACATCGAAAAGGGCTTCAACTCGACGCTGTGGGGTTTCGTAGCGATCGCGCTGTTCATGGTCGGCTACTACATGGTGTTCGGCTTCATTTCGTCTGCCGCACTGGCCGCCAACCTGCTGTTCCTGATCGCGCTGCTGTCCTGGCTGCAGGCCACGCTGACGCTGCCCGGCATCGCCGCGATCGCGCTCACGCTGGGCATGGCGATCGACGCCAACGTGCTGATCAACGAACGGGTGCGCGAGGAACTTCGCAATGGCGTGAGTCCGCAGGCCGCGATCGCGACCGGCTACGACCGCGCCTGGGCCACCATTCTCGACTCCAACATCACGACGCTGATCGCCGGCCTGGCGCTGCTCATCTTCGGTTCCGGCCCGGTGCGCGGCTTCGCGGTGGTGCATTGTCTGGGCATCCTGACCTCGATGTTCAGTGCGGTGGTGGTGTCGCGTGCGCTGGTGAATCTGGTCTATGGTCGTGCCCGCAAGCTCGAGAAGGTGTCCATCGGCACCGTCTGGAAGCCGGGCACCGGCGCGTAATCGCATACAAGGAAAGCTGAACAGCCATGGAATTCTTCCGTATCCGGCGCGACATCCCCTTCATGCGCCATGCGCTGGTGTTCAACGCCATTTCGGTCATCACCTTCCTGCTGGCGGTGTTCTTCCTCGCCACGCGCGGGCTGCATCTGTCGGTGGAATTCACCGGCGGCACGCTGATGGAGGTGAACTACAGCGAAGCACCCGATCTTGAGAGGGTGCGCAAGGCGCTGACCGACAGCGGTTTCAATGATCCGCAGGTGCAGAGCTTCGGTACCGCGCGCGATGTGATGATCCGCCTGCCGCTGGTGAAGGACACCGATTCGGCCAAGGTGAGCCAGCAGGTGATGGCCACGCTGGACAAGGCCGACGGCCCGAAAGCCGAGCTGCGCCGGGTCGAGTACGTCGGCCCCCAGGTGGGCAAGGAACTGGCCGCCGACGGCTCGCTGGCGCTGATGCTGGTGATCTTCGGCATCGTGCTTTACCTGGCCATGCGTTTCGAGTGGCGCTTCGCGGTATCGGCCATCATCGCCAACCTGCACGACGTGGTCATCATCCTGGGCTTCTTCGCCGCCTTCCAGTGGGAGTTCTCGCTGCCGGTGCTGGCGGCGGTGCTGGCGGTGCTGGGCTATTCGGTAAACGAATCGGTGGTGGTGTTCGACCGGGTGCGCGAAGTGTTCCGCAACCCGCGCAAGCGCACGATGACCGTGCCGGAAGTGCTGGATCACGCGATCACCAGCACCATTTCGCGCACCATCATCACCCACGGTTCGACCCAGATGATGGTGCTGTCCATGCTGCTGTTCGGCGGCCAGGCGCTGCACTACTTCGCGGTGGCGCTCACCATCGGCATCTGCTTCGGCATCTACTCGTCGGTGCTGGTGGCCAGCCCGCTGGTGATGTGGCTGGGCGTGAAGCGCGAACAGCTGGTGAAGCCGCCCAAGCAGAAACAGGAAGCGGTGGTCTGAACCCCTCCGCAGACAATAAAAAACCCGGCCTCGGCCGTAATGCCGTTCAGTTAGCGCTGAACGGCATTTTCATTTTGTTCGCAAGTTGTTGTAAACGCAGCTGAAGGCTGTTAACGTCGGACTCGATGCTTTCGAGTTCTCTTCACGCGACGACGGAATG
>JBEQBZ010000035.1:0-35896 GCA_041639545.1 Methyloversatilis sp.
CCGGGTCCGGTGCAACCGGCCGGGCAGGGTTCTGTGGGAGCGGCGCCTCGCCGCGATTCAGGCCTTCAGACTGGCGCCCTCGGTGTTCAAACGCCGCATCGCGGCGGGGGCGCCGCTCCCTCGGGTCCGGTGCAACCGGCCGGGCAGGGTTCTGTGGGAGCGGCGCCTCGCCGCGATTCAGGCCTTCAGACTGGCGCCCTCGGTGTTCAAACGCCGCATCGCGGCGGGGTGCGCCGCTCCCACGGGTCCGGTGCAACCGGCCGGGCAGGGTTTTGTGGGAGCGGCGCCTCGCCGCGATTCAGGCCTTCAGACTGGCGCCGTCGCCGTTCAAACGCTGCATCGCGGCGGGGTGCGCCGCTCCCACGGGTCCGGTGCAACCGGCCGGGCAGGGTTTTGTGGGAGCGGCGCCCCGCCGCGATTCAGGCCTTCAGACTGGCGCCGTCGCTGTTCAAACGCCGCATCGCGGCGGGGGCGCAGCTCCCACCAGGCCGGTGACATGCCGCGCGGATTTCTGTGGGCGCGGCTTTCCCGCCGCGCTCGGGATGGTCGGGCGTCTTTCAGCGGCCGATGCGGCGGGCCGCGCTCAGCGCGATCATGCCCAGACCGGCCAGCATCATGGCCCAGTCGTCCGGTTCCGGCACCGCGGGCGTGGTGGCGATGCCCAGCGTGAAGCGGTCGCCGGCGTTCAGGCCAGCAAAGCCGATGACCCAGTCGCTCACGCCGTTTTCCTCGAACGGATTGCCGAAATAGAACTCGGTCACCGTCGCACCGGCGAAGTGGTTGGATTCCAGCAGATCACCGTCGACCGTGCTTGCCCGCAACGAACCGGGCGGGATGATCAGGCTGACCCGGTCGTAATCGATGGTCAGCGAGCCGAAGCCGAGGCCGCTCACGTCGCGCAGCACTGAATTGAATGCCGCACTGCCGGCCGCGATGTCGCCAGCGTCGACCGTGAAAGTGAAGCGGAGCGAAGCGTGGTTCTCCATCGTCAGATCCAGCGCGATCAGCGACGGCGTGCTGAACGAGCTGTCCAGCAGATTGCCGTTCAGCGTGGCCGATTCCAGCGTGACCGCGTGGGCGGGCAGGGCGGTGCACAGCGCGCCGATTGCGGCGCCCAGCGCGAGCAGGGTGTTCTTCATGGCGAACTCCGGAAAGCGTTGACTGCGCCGCACGATAGGCGGCCCGTGTGACGTCTGCATGTCGGCCGGACGACCGCCGCTTCAACAATCCGTCATCCACCTGTCACCGGCACTGGCCACACTCCGCGCCAGTTCAATGACTGCACGGAGTCCGCCATGTCCCGCCCCCTCTTTTCACGTCGCGAATTCATCCGCACCGTCGGTGCCGGCGCGCTGGCCGGTTCCGCCGTGGTGCGTTCGGCCGGCGCGCTGGCGGCGACCGACAGTCTGTTCCGTCACGGCGTAGCGAGTGGAGACCCGCTGGCCGACCGCGTCATCATCTGGACCCGCGTGTCGCCGACCCGCCCGGGCACCGTGGCCGTGCTGTGGGAAGTGGCACTGGACGAGCGCTTCAGCCGCATCATCCGGCGCGGCCGCGTGCTCACCGGCGAGGATATCGATTACACGGTGAAGGCCGATGTGCTGGGCCTGCCGGCGTCCGCCCGCCTGTACTACCGCTTCCGCGCCGACGGCCAGCTGTCGCCGGTCGGCCGCACCCGCACGCTGGCCGCCGGCGCGGTCGGCCAGGTGAAGCTGGCGGTGTTCTCCTGTTCCAACTACCCGGCCGGCTACTTCAACGTGTATGCCGAAGCGGCGAAGATGGGCGACATTGATGTCGCCATCCATCTCGGCGACTACCTCTACGAATATCCGCGCGGCGGCTACGCCTCGGGCGACGCGGCTGCGATGGGCCGGCTGTCGGAGCCGGCCGGCGAAATCCTGACGCTGGGCGACTACCGCACCCGTTACGCGCAGTACCGCACCGACGCCGACCTGCAGGCCCTGCACGCCGCGCTGCCGGTGATCGCGGTGTGGGACGACCACGAAATCGCCAACGACACCTGGCGCGAGGGCGCGGAAAACCACAGCGAAGGCGTGGAAGGGGCGTTCGCCGACCGGCGCGCCGCGGCCATCCGCGCCTACCACGAGTGGATGCCCACCCGCGTGGCCGATCCGGCCCACCCGGAGCGCATCTACCGCAGCTTCCGCTTCGGCAGCCTGCTGTCGCTGCACATGCTGGACACCCGCCTGATCGGCCGCGATCTGCAGCTGGACTATGCGAACTACTTCGGCGCCAGCGGTTTCGACGCCGCTCGCTTCGCTGCCGACCTGGCCGACCCGAACCGCACGCTGCTGGGCGCCGAACAGCAGGACTGGCTGGGTCTGCAGCTGGCTCAGTCGGACACCACCTGGGATGTGCTGGGCCAGCAGGTGCTGATGGGCCGCATGAACATTCCGGCGCCGCTGGTGCTGGGCCAGATCAGCTTCTCGGCCTACAGCGCGCTGGTGATGAAGGCACAGACCGCGCCGGCCACGCTGACGCCGCAGGAGCGCGCGTTGCTCGCGCAGCCGGCCATCCCGTACAACCTCGATGCCTGGGATGGCTACGCCGCCGCGCGCGAAACGCTGCTCGGCACCGCCCGCGCACTGGACAAGAATCTGGTGGTGCTGGCTGGCGACACGCACAACGCCTGGGCCAGCGATCTGGCGGATTTCGCCGGCCGCGCCGTCGGCGTGGAGTTCGCCACACCGGGCGTGACCTCTCCGGGCTTCGAAGAGTACTTCCCGACCGAGAACCCGCTGGCGGTGGCTGCCGGGCTGACGCAGATCATTGGTCCGCTGCAGTACGCCGACACCGCACGCCGCGGTTTCATGGTGGTGACGGTGACCGAAGACGCCTGCCGTTGCGACTGGCGCTTTGTCAGCACGGTGAAGAGCCGCAGCTACGTGCTGCAGAACGGTCCGGCGCTGAAGGTGCTGCCGGGCACGGGCAACCGGAAGCTGATGCCGGCCTGATCGCCGGGGCAGGGCCGACGGTCCGGGAAGGGGGCGTCATTGCGGTGCTGGCTGCCCAGTACCGCAGTGACCGGAGGCCTCAGAAAGACGCGGTGAGGTCGGTACGGTGTCAGCGCGCGCACCAGGCGCAGGGGCCGCGCCTCAGGCGGGGTGGCCTGCCCGGGCGTGCATTACAGGCGAAACCTGCGGTCAGCGCAGGGGCTCAGGTGGCCTTTTTCGGTCCGAACATCTTCACCACCGCGCTGCCGGCGATGCCCATCAGCAGCAGCGAGCCGGTGCCGATGGCCCAGGCGCTCCAGACGATGAAGCCGGCGATGTCGCGCAGATCCGGCGCGGCGCGCAGCGCTTCCTCGATTTCCGGGCCGGCGTCCAGCAGCCAGGCGCGGGCATCGTCCAGCCAGATCTCGGGCAGCCAGGGTGCGAGCCAGGTGGGCGGGTGCAGACTGTCCAGCCAGAGCGGCCATTCCGCGAGCGTGTGCGCACTCCAGCCCGGCCAGCCGAGCACGCTGTCGGCGGTCCAGGCGATCAGCGTCCACAGGCCGAACATCAGTGCAACGATGATCCAGATCACGGCGTGAGCCATTGCGGTCTCCTCAGAGCAGCTTTTTCAGCGCGTACAGCGCGTCCAGCGCCTCGCGCGGACTGAGACTGTCCGGGTCGAGTGCGCCGAGCGCGTCGACCGCCGCGTGCGTCACCGGTTCAGGCGGCGCCGGGGGCGGCGCGAACAGGTCGGCCTGGGGGCCGGCATTGACGCGGCTGGCTTCGAGCTGCTGCAGCGCGCGCCGTGCGTCGCGGATCACGGTGCCCGGCACGCCGGCCAGCGCCGCCACTTCGATCCCGTAGGACTGCGACGCCGGGCCTTCTTCGATGGCATGCAGGAACACGATGCGGTTGCCGTGCTCGACCGCGTCCAGATGCATGTTGGCGCACACCGGATGCGTCGCGGCGAGCTGGGTCAGTTCGAAGTAGTGGGTAGCGAACAGCGTCCAGCTGCGGTTGCGCGTCAGCAGATGGCGGGCGATGGACTGCGCCAGCGCCACGCCGTCGAAGGTCGAGGTACCGCGGCCGATTTCGTCCATCAGCACCAGGCTGCGCTCGGTCGCGCCGTGCAGGATGGCTGCCGCCTCGGTCATTTCGACCATGAAGGTGGAGCGGCCGGACGCCAGGTCGTCGGAGGCGCCGATGCGGGTGTGGATGGCGTCCAGCGGGCCGAGCCGTGCTGCGCGTGCCGGCACCGGGCAGCCGCAGTGCGCCATCAGCGCGATCAGCGCCACCTGCCGCATATAGGTCGATTTGCCGCCCATGTTCGGGCCGGTGATGAGCAGCATGCGGCGTGCGTCATGCATCACCGTGTCGTTGGCGATGAAGCTGTCGACCTGCTGTTCGACCACCGGATGGCGGCCGCGCTCTATCGTGATTTCCGGCTCGTCCACGAACTGCGGGCGGCAGTAGTCGTGGCGCTGGGCGGCGCGCGCGAAGGCGATCAGGCCGTCCAGTTCGGACAGTGCGCGCGCGATGTCGCCCAGCTGCGGCAGTTCCGGCGCCAGCGCGTCGAGCAGCTGTTCGTACAGGAATTTCTCGCGCGAAGTGGCGCGCTCGGCGGCCGACAGCGCGCGGTCTTCGAAGGCCTTCAGTTCGGGCGTGATGTAGCGTTCGGCGTTCTTCAGCGTCTGCCGGCGGCGGTAATCGTCCGGCACACGGCCGGCGTTGGCATTGGTGACTTCGATGTAGAAGCCATGCACCCGGTTGTACTCGACCTTCAGGTTGGCGATGCCGGTGCGTTCGCGTTCGCGCGCTTCCAGCGCCAGCAGGAATTCGCCGCAGTTGTCCTGCAGGCCGCGCAGTTCGTCCAGTTCGGCATCGAAGCCGGCGCGGATCACCCGGCCGTCCCGCAGCTGGGCCGCCGGTTCGTCCATTACCGCCTGTGCCAGCAGCCCGGCGGCAGCGGGTGGCTGCGCCAGCGTGGCGCGCGCCTGGTCGAGCAGGCCGCGGTCCAGCGGAATGGCGTCGGCGATGGCCGGCAGTTTCGCCAGCGAGTCGCGCAGGCTGGACAGGTCGCGCGGGCGGGCGGTGCGCAGCGCCACGCGGGCGGCGATGCGTTCGATGTCGGCGATGCCGCGCAGCGCGTCATGCACCAGATCGGCGCGGTCGGTGTCGCGCAGCGCGGCCACCGCTTCCTGCCGTGCGTCCGCCCGCGCGCGGTCGCGCAGCGGGTGGTGCAGCGCGCGGCGCAGCCAGCGCGAGCCCATCGAACTGGCGCAGGTGTCGAGCAGCGACAGCAGCGTCGGCGCGGCTTCGCCACGCAGGGTTTCGGTCAGTTCGAGGTTGCGCCGGGTGGCGGCGTCCATGCGCAGCCAGTTCGAATCGTGTTCGACCGCCAGCGTGGTGACGTGGGCGAGCGCGCGCTGCTGCGTGGCCTGGGCGTAGCTGAACAGCGCGCCGCAGGCAGCCAGCGCGATCGGCACTTCGGCCACGTCGAAGGCCGACAGGTCGCGGCTGCCGAAATGGGCGGTGAGCAGGCGGGTGGCTTCGAGCGCGTCGAACTGCCAGGCGCTGCGCGGCGTGAGCGCCCAGCTGCCTTCCGGCGCACCCTCGGTGTCGGCCACCAGCAGTTCGGCCGGGCGCAGCCGGTCGAGCAGCGAAGGCAGCACATTGGCCGCGACTTCGGTCAGCTTCAGTTCGCCGCTGGCCAGATTGAGCCAGGCCACGCCGGCGCGTGCGCGCTCGACATGCAGCGCCATCAGCAGCGAATCGGCGCGTTCGTCCAGCAGGCTGGCGTCGGTCAGCGTGCCGGGCGTGACGATGCGCGAAATCGCGCGCTCGACCGGACCTTTGGAGGTGGCCGGGTCGCCGACCTGTTCGACGATGACCACCGACTCGCCCATCTTCACCAGCCGGGCCAGATACTGTTCGACCGCGTGAAAAGGCACGCCGGCCATCGGGATGGGCTGGCCGGCGGACTGACCGCGGTGGGTCTGGGTGATGTCGAGCAGCCGCGCGACGCGGATTGCGTCCTCGAAGAACAGCTCGTAGAAATCCCCCATCCGGTAGAACACCAGCAGATCAGGATGCTGTCTTTTGAACCCCAGATACTGCTGCATCATGGGGGTGTGCTGCGACAGGTCGGCGCTTGTCATCCTCGTCGTGAAGCTCCGGGCCGGGTCAGGCGCGCAGCGCTTCGGTCAGGTGGGGTTCGATGGTCTGCAGCAGGGCCGGGTAGATGCGCGGCGTGGCGGCGACCAGATTGCCGCTTTCCATATAGCCGGTTTCGCCCAGCAGGTTGCCGACCAGGCCGCCTGCTTCGCTCACCAGCAGGCTGCCGGCGGCGATGTCCCACGGCGACAGGCCGATCTCGAAGAAACCGTCAAAGCGGCCGCAGGCCACCCAGGCCAGATCGAGCGCGGCAGCGCCCGGGCGGCGCAGGCCGGCGGTCTTCTGCATCATGTCCTTGAACATGCCGAGGTAGGCGTCGACGTGATCCCACACGCGGTAGGGGAAACCGGTGCCGATCAGCGCTTCGCCCAGCTTGGCGCGACGCGACACGCGGATGCGGCGGTCGTTCAGGAAGGCGCCACGGCCGCGGCTGGCGGTAAACATTTCATTGCGCAGCGGATCGAAGACGACAGCCGACTGCATCTGGCCACGGTGCTCCAGCGCGATCGACACCGCGTACTGCGGCGTGCCGTGAATGAAGTTGGTGGTGCCGTCCAGCGGGTCGATGATCCAGCGGTAGTCGGAGCTCGAACCGGACTCGCCGCTCTCCTCGGCTAGAATGGCGTGGTCCGGGTAGGCCTCGCGCAGGATGCCGATGATGGCGTCCTCGGCGGCACGGTCGACCTCGGTCACGAAATCGTTCTGGCGCTTGCTGCTGACTTTCAGCAGATCCACATCTTCGCTGGCACGGGTGATGATCTGGCCCGCGCGGCGGGCGGCCTTGACGGCGGTGGTGAGCGTCGGATGCATGAATGTCTCTGTACGCGGACCTTGTGGCCCGCATCTCGGCAGGAAAACCCTGCATTCTAATATGAACCCGTTCGCTTCCCTCGACCGCGTGCGCGTGGTCATGTCGCACACCACCCATCCGGGCAATATCGGCGCCTGCGCGCGCGCGATGAAAGTCATGGGGCTGTCGCGGCTCTATCTGGTCAATCCGAAGCACTTTCCGCACGATGAGGCGGTGGCCATGAGTTCCGGCGCCACCGACGTGCTGGACAACGCGGTGGTGGTCGACAGCATCGAGGCGGCGCTGGCCGGCACCGTGGCGCAGGCGGCGCTGACCGCGCGCCGGCGCGAAATGGCGCTGCCGGTGCGCGACGTGCGCTCGGCGGCGGTCGAACTGGCGGGCGTGCTGGCCGGCGGCAATGACGAGGTCGCGCTGGTGTTCGGCACCGAAAGTTCCGGGCTGACCAATGAGGAAGTGGCGATGTGCTCGCTGCCGGTCACCATTTCGACCAGCGACACCTACCGCTCGCTCAATGTCGCGGCGGCGGCCCAGATCATGTGCCACGAACTGCGGGTGGCGGTCGGCGGCGCGGTGATGCCGGCCGAGCCACCGGCCGAGCTTGCGCCGCACGAGGGGCTGGAAAGCCTGTACGCGCTGTTCGAGGACCTGATGGCCGAGTCCGGCTTCCTCGACCGGGTGAATCCGGGGCGGGCGATGCCGCGGCTGCGCCGGCTGTTCGGCCGTGCCGGCGTCGAGGCGGAAGAACTCCATCTGCTGATGGGGGCACTGAAGGCCATCGGCGGACGCAAGCCGCGCGGCGGCGCCTGAGCGGGCGGGGTGGCGCCTTCGCAGGTGCACAAAAACCGACTAAAATTCTCGGGTTTAAACGATCCGGCAACGCAGCCGGCTTCCCACAAGGAAAGAAAACGATGTTCCAACGCCTGCGCGAAGACGTCGCCAGCGTGCTCGACCGCGATCCGGCCGCGCGCTCTGCCTTCGAGGTGCTCACCTGCTATCCCGGCATCCATGCGCTGTTCATCCATCGCATGGCCAACGCCTGCTGGCGGCGCGGTTTCCTGTGGCTCGGGCGTTTCCTGTCGCATATCGGCCGCGTGCTGACCGGCATCGAAATCCACCCGGGCGCCACCATGGGCCGGCGCGTGTTCATCGATCACGGCATGGGTGTGGTGATCGGCGAAACCGCGGTGGTGGGCGACGAATGCACCATCTATCAGGCGGTCACGCTGGGCGGCACCTCGCTCTACCGCGGTGCCAAGCGCCATCCGACGCTGGGTCGCGGCGTGGTGGTGGGCGCCGGTGCGCAGATTCTCGGCGGGTTCGAAGTGGGCGATGGTGCCAAGGTCGGCTCCTGTGCGGTGGTGGTGAAGCCGGTGCCGGCCGGTGCGACCGCTGTCGGTAACCCGGCGCGCATCATCGAGGCGGGTGGGGGCGGGGCCGAGGAAGAGCGGCGGCGCCGGGCCGAACAGGCCGGCTTCACCGCCTACGGCATCACCCGCGACATGGAAGATCCGGTGTCCAAGGCGCTGACCGCGCTGGTCGATCACGCGCTGGAAAGCGATCGCCGGCTGGAGTGCCTGCTGCAGAAGCTGGAGCGCGCCGGCATCCGGCTGGACGACGAGGCGAAGGAAGAGATTGCCGACCACGCCCATGTGGACCTCGGGCGGATCCGGTCGAATTGTTGACTGAACTTGTCGGGAATTATAAAGTCGACAAAAATGATCGGGAATTGAATCGGCCTGCGTCTGCGTGCCGGTTTCCGACCGCTTTCCGGGAGTTCACGCCATGAGACTGACCACCAAGGGCCGCTTCGCCGTCACCGCGATGCTCGACCTCGCCCTGCGCCAGGAAAACGGCCCGGTGACGCTGTCCGGCGTGGCCGAGCGCCAGCGCATCAGCCTGTCCTACCTCGAACAGCTGTTCGGCAAGCTGCGCCGGCAGGAACTGGTGGCCAGCGTGCGCGGCCCCGGCGGTGGCTACTGTCTGGCGCGCGACGCGCGCGACATTTCGGTGGCGCAGATCATCCTGGCGGTCGACGAGCCGCTGGACGCCACCCAGTGTGGCGGCAAGGAAAACTGCCACGACGAACACCGCTGCATGACGCACGACCTGTGGTCCAACCTCAGCCGTCACATGCACGACTATCTGGATTCCATCCATCTGCACGATCTGGTGGTTCAGCAGCGCGCGCGCAACAGCCACAAGGTGGTGCTGCACGACACCGTTGTTGCGCGTACCTGTTCGAGCGAGCAGGTGTCGGTTCAGGTCTGATTCCCATGTTTGCCCCGGTTTATCTCGACCACAACGCCAGCGCGCCGCTGCTCGATGCAGTGCGCGAGGCGATGCTGCCCTGGCTGGGCGCACGCTTCGGCAATGCGTCGAGCCGGCACGAATACGGCCGCGCGGCGCGGCGTGCGATCGATGACGCGCGCGCGCAGGTGGCGGCCGCGGTCGGTGCGCATCCGACCGAAGTGGTGTTTACCAGCGGTGGTTCGGAGGCGAACAACCTGTTCATCAAGGGCGCGGCGGCCCGCATGAAGCCCGGCCTGGTGCAGGTGTCCGCGATCGAGCACCCCTGTGTGCGCGAGCCGGCCCGCCAGCTGGTGCGTGCTGGCTGGACGCTGGCCGAACTGCCGACCGATGCCGACGGCCGGGTGCAGGTGCATGCACTGGATGCCCGCACGCAGCTGGTATCGGTCATGACCGCGAACAACGAAACCGGCGTGCTGCAGGACATTCCCGCCTTCGCCGCTGCGGCGAAGCGGCAGGGCGCCTGGCTGCACACCGATGCGGTGCAGGCGCTGGGCAAGATTCCGCTGGATTTCCGCGCACTGGGCGTGGCGGCGATGACGCTGTCGGCGCACAAGATTGGCGGCCCGCAGGGTGCGGGTGCGCTGGTGCTGGACAAGCGGGTCGATCTGGAACCGCTGATCGCCGGGGGCGGCCATGAGCGCGGTCTGCGTTCCGGTACCGAGAACATCGCAGCCATCGTCGGTTTCGGCGTGGCCTGCAAAGAGGCGGTGGCTGCGCTCGGCGCGCGTCGCGAGGCGATGCAGGCGCAGCGTGCGCTGATCGAACGCTGCGTGGCGGAGCAGGGCGGCAGCGTGTTCGGCGCGGGTGCGGAGCGCCTGCCCAATACCTGCTATTTCGCGCTGCCCGGCATCGATGGCGAAACCCTGGTCGGCAAGCTGGACCGCGCCGGTTTCGCGGTGGCGAGCGGCGCCGCGTGTTCCAGCGCCTCGCCCGAACCGTCGCGCACGCTGACCGCGATGGGTGTGGCAGCCGATCTGGCGCGCGGTGCAATACGGGTGAGCGTGGGCGCCTCGACCACGATGCAGGACGTGAATGAATTTTGCGGCGCACTGGCGCGGGTGGCGGACGAGCTCCGCGGCCTGCGTGCGATGGCCGCGGCGTGACCGAACGAACAAGGACCTGATGGAGCCGATGACATGCTGAAATTCCCGATCTACCTCGACTATTCGGCCACCACGCCGGTCGATCCGCGTGTGGCGGCCAAGATGATTCCGTGGCTGACCGAACAGTTCGGCAACCCGGCGTCGCGCAGCCATGCCTACGGCTGGGAGGCGGAAGCCGCGGTCGAGGAAGCGCGTGAGCAAGTGGCCAAGCTGGTCAATGCCGACCCGAAGGAAATCGTCTGGACCTCGGGCGCGACCGAGTCGAACAATCTGGCGATCAAGGGCGCCGCCCATTTCTACTCGGGCAAGGGCAAGCACATCATCACGCTGCGCACCGAACACAAGGCGGTGCTCGACACCTTCCGCGAACTGGAGCGCGAAGGTTTCGAGGCCACCTACCTCGATCCGAAGGAAGACGGCCTGATTGACCTCGATGCCTTCCGCGCCGCGCTGCGGCCGGACACGGTGCTGGTGTCCATCATGTTCGTGAACAACGAGATCGGCGTCATCCAGCCGATCGCCGAAATCGGTGAGATCTGCCGCGAAAAGGGCATCATTTTCCACGTCGATGCGGCGCAGGCGACCGGCAAGGTGGCGATCGATCTCGACAAGCTCAAGGTCGATCTGATGAGCTTTTCGGCGCACAAGACCTACGGCCCCAAGGGCATCGGCGCGCTGTACGTCCGCCGCAAGCCGCGCATCCGCCTCGAAGCGCAGATGCACGGTGGCGGTCATGAACGCGGCCTGCGCTCCGGCACGCTGGCGACGCACCAGATCGTCGGCATGGGCGAAGCCTTCCGCATCGCCCGCGAAGAGATGGGCGCCGAGAACGAGCGCGTGCGCATGCTGCGCGACCGTCTGCTCAAGGGCCTGCAGGACATCGAGGCGACCTATGTGAACGGTGACCTGGAAGCGCGCGTGCCGCACAACCTGAACATCAGCTTCGCCTATGTCGAAGGCGAGTCGCTGATCATGGCGATCAAGGAAGTGGCGGTGTCTTCCGGCTCGGCCTGTACTTCGGCCAGTCTGGAGCCGTCCTACGTGCTGCGCGCGCTCGGTCGCGAGGACGAGCTGGCGCACAGCTCGATCCGCTTCTCGATCGGCCGCTTCACCACCGAAGAGGAAGTCGACTTCACCATCGATCTGCTCCATCGCAAGATCGGCAAGCTGCGCGAACTGTCGCCGCTGTGGGAAATGGTGCAGGAAGGCGTGGATCTGAATACCGTGCAGTGGGCTCACCACTGAGAACAAGGGCACTCCACGGATGCGCCGACAGGTGAGCGCATCCGGGACAGACAGGAAGACAAGGAGAAAGACATGGCCTACAGCGACAAACTGCTCGACCACTACGAGAACCCGCGCAACGTCGGCTCGTTCGGCAAGGATGACGGCGACGTCGGTACCGGCATGGTGGGCGCACCGGCCTGCGGCGACGTGATGAAGCTGCAGATCAAGGTGGGTGCGGATGGCGTCATTGAGGACGCGAAGTTCAAGACCTACGGTTGCGGCTCGGCCATCGCGTCGAGCTCGCTGGTGACCGAATGGGTCAAGGGCAAGACGCTCGACCAGGCGATGGAAATCAAGAACACCGCCATCGCCGAAGAACTGGCGCTGCCGCCGGTGAAGATCCACTGCTCCATCCTGGCCGAAGACGCGATCAAGGCGGCGGTCGAGGATTACCGCAAGAAGCACGGCGCGACCTCGTCGGCCGACGCAGCCTGACATGAAAGCCGCCACGCCTGCCGCGTGCGCCGCCTCCGGGCTGGCGCGGCGGGCCGGGCGTGGTGCGATGGATAACTGAGGAGAGCGCGAATGGGTGTCACTCTGAGCGAAAAGGCGGCCAGGCATGTGGCCAACTACATCGCCAAGCGCGGCCGCGGTGTCGGTCTGCGCCTGGGCGTGCGCACCAGCGGCTGTTCGGGCATGGCCTACAAGCTCGAATTCGCCGACGAAATGGCGACTGACGATCTCGTGTTCGAAAGCCACGGCGTCAAGGTGCTGATCGACCCGAAAAGCCTGCCCTATCTGGAAGGCACCGAGCTGGATTTCGTGCGCGAAGGCCTGAACGAGGGGTTCAAGTTCAACAACCCGAATGTGAAGGACGAGTGCGGCTGCGGCGAAAGCTTCAATGTCTGAGCCGGCCGGCACGCTGCCGGACGCAGACCTGTTCAGCCGCGACCACTTCGCGCTGTTCGGCCTGCCGCGCCGTTTCGCGATTGACGAACGTGCGCTGGAGTCGCGCTACCACGAGCTGCAGTCGGCGGCTCACCCGGACCGCCACGCGCACCGTCCGGAACAGGAGCGCCGGCTGTCCATGCAGTGGGCCACCCGCATCAACGAAGGCTACCGGCTGCTGCGTGCGCCGCTGACCCGCGCGCGCTATCTGCTCGAACTGTCGGGTGTCGATGTCGGCGCGGAGAACAACACCGCGATGCCGGCCGACTTCCTGATGCAGCAGATGGAATGGCGCGAGGCGCTGGACGAGGCGCGTGACGCGCGCGACCCGACGGCTCTCGACAGTCTTGCCCGCAATCTGCGTGCGGCCCGGCGCGAAGCCGAGGCGCTGCTCGCGCATGAACTCGATGAGGCGCACGACACCGTGGCCGCTGCCGCGACGGTGCGCCGCATGATGTTCATCGCCCGTCTGGGCGAGGACATCGCCGAAGCACACGAAACACTGGAAAACTGATGGCCCTGCTGCAGATCGCCGAACCGGGCGAATCCACCGCGCCGCACCAGCACCGGCTGGCTGTGGGCATAGACTTGGGCACCACGAATTCACTGGTCGCCACCGTACGCAACAGCGTGCCGGTGGTGCTGAACGACGAAAAGGGCCGGGCGCTGCTGCCGTCGGTGGTGCGTTACCTGGCCGATGGCACGACCGTGGTCGGTCACGCGGCGCAGGCCGCGCAGGCGCAGGATCCGCGCAATACGGTCGCGTCGGTCAAACGCTTCATGGGACGCGGCCTGGCCGACGTCGCGCATGTCGAATCCATGCCCTATGTGTTCGAGGACGCGCCGGGCATGGTGCGCCTGCGCACCGCGCAGGGTGCGAAAAGCCCGGTCGAGGTGTCGGCCGACATCCTGCGCACGCTGCGCGTGCGCGCCGAAGCCAGTCTGGGCGGCGAACTGACCGGCGCGGTCATCACGGTGCCCGCCTACTTCGATGACGCCCAGCGTCAGGCCACCAAGGACGCGGCGAAACTGGCCGGTCTCTACGTGCTGCGCCTGCTGAACGAACCGACCGCCGCCGCCATCGCCTACGGCCTGGACAACGCGTCCGAAGGCATTTACGCGGTGTATGACCTGGGCGGCGGCACCTTCGACATTTCCATCCTGAAGCTGTCGCGCGGCGTATTCGAAGTGCTGGCGACCAGCGGCGATGCCGCGCTGGGCGGCGACGATTTCGATCATCGCGTCTATTGCTGGCTGATCGAGGCCTCGCGCATCGGCCCGCCCGGGCTGGAAGACATGCGCACGCTGTACATGGAAGCGCGGCGCGCGAAGGAAGTGCTCAGCGCGCAGGACGCGGTGCATATCGGCCTGAAACTGTCGGGCGGCGAGGAAATCGATGTCACGCTGACGCGAGACGCCTTCGCCGACATGACGAAGAAGCTGGTGGACAAGACGCTGGTGCCCACCCGCAAGGCCTTGCGTGACGCCGGTCTGGCACCGGAGGACGTGAAGGGCGTGGTGATGGTGGGCGGCGCGACCCGCATGCCGCACGTACAGCACGCAGTGGGCGAGTTCTTTGGCCAGGAGCCGCTGACCAATCTGGATCCGGACAAGGTGGTGGCCATCGGCGCCGCCATCCAGGCCAATGTGCTGGCCGGCAATCGCGCCGCCGGCGACGACTGGCTGCTGCTGGACGTGATTCCGCTGTCGCTCGGCCTGGAAACCATGGGCGGACTGGTCGAGAAGGTCATTCCGCGCAATTCCACGATTCCGACCGCACGCGCCCAGGAGTTCACCACTTTCAGGGACGGCCAGACCGCGATGGCCATCCACGTGGTGCAGGGCGAACGCGAACGGGTGAGCGACTGCCGCTCGCTCGCCCGCTTCGAACTGCGCGGCATTCCGCCCATGGTGGCCGGGGCGGCGCGCATCCGCGTGAGCTTCCAGGTTGATGCCGACGGCCTGCTGAGCGTCAGTGCCCGCGAACTGGGCACCGGCATCGAATCGCGCATCGAGGTCAAGCCGAGCTATGGCCTGGGTGACGACGAAGTCGCACGCATGCTGAAGGACGGCTTCGAGCACGCCACCGAAGACATGGGCGCCCGTGCGCTGGCCGAACAGCGGGTCGAAGCCCAGAGGCTGGGTGAAGCCACCCGTGCCGCGCTGGCCGCCGACGGCGACCTGCTGGACGGCGCCGAACGCGCCGAAATCGACACGGTGCTGGCCGACCTCGCGACCGCTGCCGGCGGTGAGGACGTCGCAGCGATCAAGAAGGCGCTGGACGCGCTGGGCCGGGTCACCGACGAATTCGCCGCCCGCCGCATGAACCGCAGCATCCAGCGCGCGCTGGCTGGCCGCAGCGTCGAATCCCTGTAAAAAGAACTGTCTACCGAGATACGCATGACCCAGATCGTTGTTCTTCCCCACGTCGAACTGTGCCCGGATGGCGCCGTGATCGACGCTGAACCCGGCACCTCCATCTGCGACGCGCTGCTGGCTCACGAAATCGATATCGAGCACGCCTGCGAAAAATCATGTGCCTGCACCACCTGCCACGTCGTCGTGCGCGAAGGCTTTGGCAGCCTTGAGCCGGCTGAGGAGCTGGAAGAGGACATGCTCGACAAGGCCTGGGGCCTGGAGCCGAACTCCCGCCTGTCCTGTCAGGCGCTGGTGGCCGGCACGCCGCTGGTGGTCGAGATTCCGAAATACACGATCAATATGGTCGGCGAAGGCGGCGGCCGGAAGTAAGGGGACACACGATGAAATGGACCGATACGCTGGACATCGCGATTGCACTGACCGAGGCGAAGCCGGAGGTCGATCCGCACTATGTGCGCTTCACCGACCTGATGGAGTGGGTGATGGCGCTGCCTGGCTTTGACGACGATCCCAAGCGCTGCGGCGAGCGCATTCTGGAAGCGATCCAGCAGGCCTGGATAGACGAGGCGGACTGAAGCCCGCCGCTTACGCCGGTGTTCATGGTGCGCCGCTTTTCCGGTAAACTGCGCATTTCCCGCTGCAGCGCAATACATGACCAAGTACGTATTCGTCACCGGCGGTGTGGTGTCCTCACTCGGCAAGGGCATTGCAGCCGCCTCGCTGGGCGCGATCCTCGAATCGCGCTCCATCCGCGTCACCCACCTCAAGCTCGACCCCTACATCAACGTCGATCCGGGCACGATGAGCCCGTTTCAGCACGGTGAGGTCTTCGTGACCGAAGACGGGGCCGAAACCGATCTCGACCTCGGCCACTACGAGCGCTTCACCAGCGCCAAGATGGGCAAGCGCAACAACTTCACCACCGGCCAGATCTACGAGGCGGTGATCAAGAAGGAGCGCCGCGGCGAGTATCTGGGCAAGACGGTGCAGGTCATTCCGCACATCACCGACGAAATCAAGGCCTACGTGAAACGCGGCGCCGAAGGCGCTGACGTGGCCATCGTCGAAGTGGGCGGCACGGTCGGCGATATCGAATCGCTGCCCTTCCTCGAAGCCATCCGCCAGATGGGCATCGAAGAAGGCCGCGGCAACACCTGCTTCATGCACCTCACGCTGGTGCCCTACATCGCCACCGCTGGCGAACTGAAAACCAAGCCGACCCAGCATTCGGTCAAGGAACTGCGCGAAATCGGCATCCAGCCGGACGTGCTGCTGTGCCGCTCCGACCGCGTGGTGCCGGACGACGAGCGCCGCAAGATCGCGCTGTTCACAAATGTGCAGCCGGAAGCGGTCATTTCGGTCACCGACGCGGACAGCATCTACAAGATCCCGGCCATGCTGCATGACCAGATGCTGGACGAGATCGTCTGCCACAAGCTCAACATTCTGGCCCGCGCGGCCGACCTGAGCGCCTGGACCCGACTGATCGACGCGCTGGAACACCCGGAACGCGATGTCGATATCGCCTTCGTCGGCAAGTACGTCGATCTGACCGAATCCTACAAGTCGCTGTCGGAAGCGCTGGTGCATGCCGGCATCCATACCCGCTCGCGCATCAACATTCACTACATCGACTCGGAAGCGATCGAGCGCGCCAGCGACGGTGGCCGCTCGCTGCTCGACCCGATGGACGCCATCCTGGTGCCCGGCGGTTTCGGTCGCCGCGGCGTCGAGGGCAAGATCGCGGCCATCCGTTTTGCACGCGAGAACGGCGTGCCCTATCTGGGCATCTGTCTGGGCATGCAGCTGGCGGTGGTCGAGTACGCCCGCAACGTGGCCGGCCTGACCGGTGCGCACAGCACCGAGTTCGAACGCAATGCGCCGTATCCGGTGATCGGTCTGATCACCGAATGGCTGAGCGCCGAAGGCAAGGTGGAGCGCCGCGACGAATCGTCCGACATCGGCGGCACCATGCGTCTGGGCGGTCAGAACTGCAATCTGGCCGAAGGCAGCCTGGCGCGCGACATCTATGGCGCGGCCACCATCGTCGAGCGGCACCGCCACCGTTACGAGGTGAACAACACCTACCTCGCCCAGCTGGAAAAGGTGGGTCTGCGCGTGTCCGGCCGTTCGCAGGACGCGACCGATCCGCTGTGCGAAATGATCGAGCTGCCGGACCATCCGTGGTTCGTCGCCTGCCAGTTCCACCCCGAATTCACCTCGACGCCGCGCGCCGGCCATCCGCTGTTCTCCGCCTTCGCCCGCGCTGCCATCGCACGCCAGGACGCCCGCGGTGCGGTGAAGCGTTCGTCGCGCAAGGTTGCGAGCTGAGGAGACACACCATGAAGCTGTGCGGATTCGACGTCGGTCTCGACAAGCCCTTTTTCCTGATCGCCGGCCCCTGCGTGATCGAATCGCGTGACATGGCCTTCGATACGGCCGGCAAGCTGAAGGAAATCACCGCCCGCCTGGGTATTCCCTTCATCTACAAGTCGTCCTTCGACAAGGCCAACCGCAGCTCGGGCAAGAGCTACCGCGGTCCCGGCATGGAAAAGGGTCTGGAAATCCTGGCCGACGTGAAGCGCGAGCTGGGCGTGCCGGTGCTGACCGACGTGCACACCGCCGAAGAGGCGCCCATCGTCGCGCAGTACGTCGACGTGCTGCAGACACCGGCCTTCCTGTGTCGCCAGACCGATTTCATCCACGCCTGCGCAGCCACCGGCAAGCCGGTGAACATCAAGAAGGGCCAGTTCATGGCGCCCGGCGACATGAAGAACGTGGTCGACAAGGCGAAGGAGGCGAATGGCGGCGCCGACACCATCATGGTGTGCGAGCGTGGCGCCTCCTTCGGCTACAACAACCTCGTGTCGGACATGCGTTCGCTGGCCATCATGCGCAACACCGATTGCCCGGTGGTGTTTGACGCGACGCATTCGGTGCAGCTGCCGGGCGGGCAGGGCAGCTGTTCGGGTGGTCAGCGCGAGTTCGTGCCGGTGCTGGCACGTGCCGCGGTGGCCGTGGGCATCGCGGGCCTGTTCATGGAAAGCCATCCGAATCCCGAAAAAGCGATGTCGGACGGCCCCAATGCATGGCCGCTGCCGATGATGGAAGCGCTGCTGACCCAGCTGCGCGATCTTGACGCCGTCACCAAGAAGCACGGATTCCTCGAATCCGCCTTCGCGTGAAGGTGCAGGACGGCATAACAATTCAAACGCAATAATTTACTGAGGACCTTGGAGCGACCATGAGTGCAATCGTCGATGTCGTCGCGCGCGAGATACTGGATTCGCGCGGCAATCCCACCGTTGAAGCGGACGTGCTGCTCGAATCGGGCATCATGGGCCGCGCTGCCGTGCCGTCCGGCGCGTCGACCGGTTCGCGCGAAGCCATCGAGCTGCGCGACGGCGACAAGGGCCGCTACCTCGGCAAGGGCGTTCTGGCCGCGGTCGAGAACGTCAATACCGAAATTTCCGAAGCCATCATCGGCCTGGACGCCGAAGAGCAGGCCTTCATCGACAAGACCCTGATCGAGCTTGACGGCACCGAGAACAAGTCGCGCCTCGGCGCCAACGCCACGCTGGCGGTGTCGATGGCGGTCGCCAAGGCGGCGGCTGAAGAGGCCGGTCTGCCGCTGTACCGCTACTTCGGCGGCTCGGGCGGCATGGCCATGCCGGTGCCGATGATGAACGTGATCAACGGCGGCGCACACGCCAACAACAGCCTGGACTTCCAGGAATGCATGATCATGCCGGTCGGCGTGACCAGCTTCCGCGAAGCGCTGCGCATGGGCGCCGAAGTGTTCCACGCGCTGAAGAAGCTCACCGACAAGAAGGGCTACCCGACCACGGTCGGTGACGAAGGCGGTTTCGCCCCCAACGTCGGCAGCGCCGAAGAAGCGCTGAACATGATTCTCGACGCCGCCTCGGCCGCCGGCTACGAGCCGGGCCGTGATCTGGTGCTGGCGCTGGACTGCGCCGCGTCCGAGTTCTACAAGGACGGCAAGTATGTGCTGGAAGGCGCCGGCCTGACCATGGAATCGGCACAGCTGGTCGATTACCTCGCCACGCTGGCCGACAAGTTCCCGATCGTGAGCATCGAGGACGGCATGGCCGAGAACGACTGGGACGGCTGGAAGCTGCTGACCGAACGTCTGGGCAGCCGCGTGCAGATCGTCGGCGACGACCTGTTCGTGACCAACACCAAGATCCTGAAGGAAGGCATTGCCCGCGGCATCGCCAACTCCATCCTGATCAAGATCAACCAGATCGGCACGCTGACCGAAACCTTCGCCGCGGTCGAAATGGCCAAGCGCGCCAGCTACACCGCGGTCATTTCGCACCGTTCGGGCGAAACCGAGGACAGCACCATCGCCGATATCGCGGTGGGCCTGAACGCGATGCAGATCAAGACCGGTTCGCTCAGCCGCTCCGACCGCATTGCCAAGTACAACCAGCTGCTGCGCATCGAAGAAGACCTCGGTGATACCGCGTGGTACCCGGGCGCTTCGGCGTTCTACAACCTGCGCAAGTAAGCGGCAGGCACGGCGATCATGGTGCGTCACTGGCCCACGCTGTTGCTGGTGGCGCTGATCGCCGCACTGCAGTACCCGCTCTGGCTCGGCAAGGGCGGGTGGCTGCAGGCATGGGAAGCGGAGCGCGCGCTGGATGCCCAGCGCACGCTCAACACCCGGCTGGAGGCGCGCAATGTCGCGCTGGAAGCCGATGTGAAAGACCTCAAGACCGGCTTCGACGCGGTCGAAGAGCGCGCCCGCATCGAACTGGGTCTGGTCAAGCCAGGCGAAGCCTTCGTGCAGGTACCGCGCAGCAGCAAGCCCTGATTCCGCCTGCACGCACGGGCTGTTTCGGCGCCTGACGTCCGTCAGGTCGCCTTCTCCAGCTACATTTCAGACCTCACGCCGCAGCGTGCGCAGACCGCTGATGCGCGATGCGAACCAGCCGCTGTCCAGCGCGTCGGTACGCACATACTTTCCGCGCGTACTCGGGGCATGGATGAAGCGCCCCTCGCCAGCGTAGATGCCCATGTGGGAATAGTGTCTGCCGTTGGTGTTGAAGAACACCAGATCACCCGGCTGCAGTGCGGAGCGCTCTACCGGGCGCGACAGGCTGGCGATGCGGGCCGCGTTATGTGGCAGTTTCAGGCCGGCCACCTGCTCGAAGATCCAGCTCACCATGCCGCTGCAGTCCAGACCGCTGTCCGGATTGCGCCCGCCGAAGCGATAGTGGTTGCCGATCAGGCCCAGTGCGTAGATGACCGCGTCCTGCGCATGGGTGTCGTCGGCCAGTTGCAGCGCAGTTGCGTTCGGCAGTGACCCGGACGGTGGGGGTAGGGGCGCCGGTTCAGGCCTGGCCACCGGAGGCTCCGGCGCGGCGGCCGGCGGCGGCAGCGTGCTGCAGCCGGTCAGCAGCAGTCCGGTGCCCAGCGCGAGCGCGCGTACCGGAAGCCAGGACTTACCTGCGGTCAATCTCGATCTGCCCGCTGATGTTCACGCTCACCCTCGACTCGCCGGCTTCGACCGGCATGTCGGCCATTGCCGCTTCGGCCATGGCCACCTTGGCCCGCATCATCGGCCGCGGCGGCGGCATGCCCGAGGTGTTGTTTACATTCATGTGCAGCACCCGCCAGCTGCCGCCGAGCGAGGCGGCGACGATTTTCGCACGTGCGTTGAAGGCGGCGATGGCATCGGTGATGGCGGCGTTTTCGGCGTCGCGCGCGGCGTCCTCGCTCGGTTCCAGCGTGAGCTGGCCGACCGCCATCTGCGCCTGCAGCTTGCCCAGCAGCTCCGACAGCGCGGCCTGGTCCTTGGATTCGAGCAGCAGTTCCGAGCGCATGCGCCAGCTTTCGATGGTGCGCCCGTTCTTGCCATAGACCGGATAGGTCGAGGTATTGCCGCTGCGCACCTTGACGGTGGCGTAGGGCCTGGCGGTGGCCAGTGAAGACTGGATGACCGCATTCACCTTCTTCGCCAGCGCACCGGGCGTGGCGTCATTGAATTCGATGAAGGCGGTGGCGCGGGCGAGGTCGTTCGGAGCGAAGCGCGAGGCGTCGGCATTGAGATCGACCACGATGCCTTCGCGTCGGGGCGCCGGCGTGTCGGCCGCCTGGGCCGTGCTGATGCAGGCTGCGAGCAGCAGCCAGGGAAGATGTTTCATGGGGCTCCCGCCGTCGTGATGACCGCGGAAGTATAGCCGGGTGGAATGAGGCGTATCCGCAGCCGGCGCGGCTGCAGATGTTTCCGCACGTGTCGGCGCTCAGCGCCGGCGGCGGATGTCGTGCTCCTCGTCCGCCTTGATGCGCACCGGCACGCGGGCGGGTTCGTCCGCGACGGCCGACAGCAGCGCCATGCCGAGCAGGGCCAGATAGCTGAGCACCGCAGCGCCAGCGGCCTCGCCGTTCGAGGCAAGCATGATGGCGGGCAGCACGTGGGCGCCGGTGAAGAAGAACTGGGTGCGCTGGCTCATGGCGGTCATCCGGATGAAAAGGTCTTCCGGGTTAACGACCGCGACCGGCGCCGGCTTGAATGCCGGTGACGAAGCGAAACAGAACGGGGAGGCGTCAGTCGCGCTTCACCGCGACCATGCTGTCGCGGTAGATCCTTGATTTTTCGACATAGCCGGCGGCGCTGCGCATCAGGCCGTCGACTTCCTCGTCACTGAGCTGGCGCACCACGCGACCGGGCGAACCCAGCACCAGCGAACGGTCCGGGATGACCCGGCCTTCCGGGATCAGCGCATTGGCGCCGATCAGGCAGTGCCGGCCGATCACCACCCGGTTCAGGATGACCGCGTGGATGCCGACCAGCGAGCCATCACCCACGGTGCAGCCGTGCAGCATGGCGTGGTGACCGATGGTCACGTCGCTGCCGATGGTGAGCGGTACGCCGTCATCGATGTGCAGGACCGCGCCATCCTGTACATTCGAGCGCTCGCCGATCGAGATGTGGTCGTTGTCGGCGCGGATGACCGCCCCGAACCACACGCTGGCATCGGCTTTCAGTTCGGCGTCGCCGATGATGGTGGCGTTGGGCGCGATCCAGGTGCTCGGATGAACGACGGGCGTCTGACCGTCGAGGGCGTAGAGGCTCATGCGGTATCCCGGTGGCCGCACCATGACGGTCCGGCGAAGATTTTGTGCAATGCAACCAGGGTCGCGATTGTACGCGCATGCAGCATGGGCCGCGCAAGCAGGGCAGGGCGGCCTTTCGAAAGGATGGATGACATGAACGAAGCGCTCGGCCGTTCGCTGGCCGATTTCGAGGCAGGACGCATCGACATGGATGCGCTGGTCGCCACCTGGCGCCGCCACGGCGTGAACGACACGACGCTGCCGGCGAAATGGCGCGAGGTGCTCGACGGTCTGCTGATGCGGCTTGAGTCGGCCCGGCTGTTTTCGGGCGAAAGCTGCTCCTTCAGCCAGAGCGAACTGCTGGCGACGATGCGCGAATGGCTGAACCGGGTGCAGGCGCAGATTCAGGCCCAGCAGCAGTGAAGCCGGTCGGAACCGGCAATAAAAAAGGGCGCCCGAAGGCGCCCCGAACCCGATCAGGTACAGCCGGTGGTCAGAGCTTGCTCTTGACCACCTCGACCACGCGGTCGGCTTCCGCCACCCACTTGGCCAGCAGTGCATCGGTTTCCGCGCGGCGCGATGCGGCGAAATCGGCGTCCTTGATGCTCGGAACGTTGATATCGACGTTCAGCGCAGCCGAGCGCAGTGCGGCGACCGCGGCCAGCGCGGCCACACCGGCGTCGGACACCACATTGGTGTTGCCCTTCTCGGCGGCGATCAGCGACAGCGCGATCACGTCGGCGCAGGCGCGGGCGCAGGCCAGCGGTGCGTCGGTGGCCTTCTTCAGACCGTCCTGAATCGCGGCCGAGCGCGCCGCCTTCTGTTCGTCGGTGTCCTTCGGCAGGCCGTAGGCGGCCATCAGGCCGTCGAAGGCCTCGACGTCGGCGCGGATGAAGTCGGTCAGCTGGGCACGCAGCGCTTCCGCCTTCGCCAGCAGATCCTTCATGTCGCCTTCGACCTCGACATAGGCCTTCTTGCCGATGGTGAGGTTGCACACCATGCTGACCAGTGCCGCACCCATGCCGCCCATGATGGCCGCTGCGCTGCCGCCGCCCGGCGTGGCCGCGCTGGAGGCCAGCTCGTCGAGGAAGGCGGTGACCGGCTTGTCCTTGATCTGGCTCATCGCTCAGCCCACCATGGTTTTCGCCATCGCGTAGATTTCCGACGCGTCGAGCGAAATGTCGTTGCTTTCGAACAGCTTGCCCACGCAGGCGCGCTGCAGCGCGATCTTCAGTGCGCCGAAGCCGATGGCGCCGAACACGATCTTGCCGTGCTTGACCACACCCTTGTCCATCATGTCCACGCCTTCGATGCCCAGCGGCGGGGTGGCGTTGGCGTCGGCAATCATTTCCAGCGTCGGGTTGTCCTTCCAGTGCCGCTCTTCCAGCAGCTGGATGCCGCCAGCGCCGGTGGCGATCACCACGTTCGCGCCTTCGATGGCGCGGGCGCGCGCATCGTTGTCAGCCGCTTCGGCGACACCGACGTCGAGGTTGAAGTTGGCCTTGAGCTGCTTGGCCGCTTCTTCCGCGGTGGCGATCTTGCGCGACACCAGCGTGACCGAGGCGCCTTCGCTGGCCAGCATCACGGCAGCGCGCGTACCGACCGGGCCGGTGCCGCCGAGGATGACTGCCTTCTTGCCCTTGAGCGAACCACTGTGCGCCAGCCAGGCGACGCAGGCCGCTGCCGTGGTGTTCGAACCGTTCGAATCCAGCATGACGGACACGCGGAAGTTCGAGAAGAACTTCTTCTTGACCGCCTTGAACAGGGTTTCGCCTTCGGCCATGTTGCTGCCGCCGATGAAGATGGCGGTGTTCTTCTTGTCCTTCGGTGCGCGGGTGAAGATCGCACCGTCGACCATGGCGCCGACGTTGTGCGGATGCACGCCGCCGTAGCCGATCACGTGGTCCGCGCCGCCGTCGTGACACACGACGCTGTCGAACACCGACGGATGTTCATCGGTATCGAATTGGTAAAGAAGCTTTTTCATTGTGATGTCTCGGATGTCGGGAAGAGGGAAGTCCGCCGGCCGCACAGCCGGCGAACCTGGATGCGTGTCGCGGCGGTCAGGTCACCGTGTTGACCGGGCTGCCCTTGACGAAGGCTTCGGCATTGTCGACCAGCTGGTCGGCCAGGAACTGCATCGCACCGTCCGAGGCCCAGGCCACGTGCGGGGTCAGGATGAAGTTGGGCAGGCGCAGGTCGAGCAGCGGGTTGCCTTCCTTCGGCGGTTCCTTGGTCAGCACGTCGAAGCCGGCGCCGGCGATCACGCCTTCCTTCAGCGCGGTCACCAGATCCTCTTCATTGACCAGACCGCCGCGGGCGGTGTTGATCAGGATGGCGCTGCGCTTCATCTTGCGGAACTGTTCCATGCCGAACAGGTTGCGGCTGTCGGCGGTCAGCGGGCAGTGCAGCGAAATGATGTCGGACTGGGCCAGCACTTCTTCGACCGGCGTGAATTCCACGCCCGGCGCCTTCGGGCCCGGGTGGTCGGCGAACAGCACCTTCATGCCGAAGCCGCGCGCGATCTTGGCCGTACCCTGACCGAGTACGCCTTCACCGAAAATGCCGATGGTGCTGTCGAACAGGTCGTAGATGGCGTGATCGAAGAAGCAGAACTGATCCACTTCCTGCCAGCGGCCGCGTTCGACGTCCTGACGGTAGGCGATGATGCTGCGACGCAGGGCCAGGATGAGCGCGAACGCGTGTTCCGGCACCGTGTGCACCGCGTAGTTGCGGATGTTGGCGACCACGATGCCGCGCTCGCGGCAGGCCGGCACGTCGATCACGTCGTAGCCGGTGGCGGCGACGCCGATGTACTTCAGGTTCGGCAGCTGGGCCAGCACGTCGCCGCGCAGCGGCACCTTGTTGGTGAAGGCGACGGTGGCGTTCTTCAGACGTTCGACGACCTGCTCGGGCGACGTGGTGTCGTACTCTTCCCAGGTGTGGTCGAAGGACGGGCGGCGGACGTTGGCCTTGAGCGTGGAGCGGTCCAGAAACACGACGTGATGCGACATGTTCTCTTCCCTTGTGCTTATTGGATGTAAAAGGCCGGGCGAACCCGGCCGAGCAGACACGCGAGCCCGCACTAAGCGGGCCGCCGCATATTACTTGGCCTGCGGAGCGTGGGTGCGCCAGTAGGTCGACGCCGCGGCCACGCCCGAACCCGGGGTGACGTTGATGCCGTTGTCCAGCATGGACATTTCGGCACCGGCGATCGCGCTCATCAGCGACAGGGCGTTCAGGTCGCCCAGGTGGCCGATGCGGAACACCTTGCCGGCAACCTTGGACAGGCCTGCGCCCAGCGACAGGTTGTACTTGGCGTAGGCGTTGCTGATCACCTTGGCGGCGTCGAAGCCTTCCGGCACGACGATGGCGCTGACCGTGTTCGAGTACCACTCCGGCGCCTTGGCGCACAGGTTCAGCTTCCAGCCTTCCTGGACGGCGGCGCGCACGCCGTTGGCCAGGTATTCGTGGCGGGCGAAGATGGTTTCCAGGCCTTCTTCGAAGATGGTGTCCAGCGCTTCACGCATGCCGTACAGCATCGGGATCGACGGGGTGTAGGGGAAGTAGCCGGTCGCGTTGGCGTTCAGCATGTCCTTGATGTCGAAGTAGCAGCGACGCGAGGTCGAGGTATCGATCGCCTTCAGTGCCTTCGGGCTCATGCCCAGGATGCCCATGCCGGCCGGCAGCATGAAGCCCTTCTGCGAACCGGACACGGCGCAGTCGACGCCCCATTCGTCCATGCGGAAATCGATCGACACCAGCGAGGACACGGTATCGACCATCAGCAGCGCCGGGTGATTGGCGTTGTTGATCGCCTTGCGGACGCGGCCGATGTCGCTGGTCACGCCGGTGGCGGTTTCGTTCTGGCAGGCCAGCACGGCCTTGATCTTGTGTTCCTTGTCGGCACGCAGCACTTCTTCGTACTGGTCGTACGGCACACCGGTGCCCCACTCGACGTCCAGGATCTGGACTTCGAAGCCCAGACGCTGCGCCATGTCGGCCCACAGGTGGCTGAACTGGCCGAAGCGCGAGCACAGGATCTTGTCGCCCGGCGACAGGGTGTTGGTCAGTGCGGTTTCCCACATGCCGGTGCCCGATGCCGGGAAGGTCAGGACCGTGCCTTCGGTGGTCTTGAACACCTTCTTCAGATCGGCCAGAACCGACTTGGTCAGTTCCGGGAACTTGGGCGAGCGGTGATCTTCCTGCGGCACGACCATGGCGCGCAGGATGCGCTCCGGCGTGTTGGTGGGGCCCGGCACGTAGAGGTGATTGCGGCCAGCGATTCTAGACATGGCGAAACTCCTTATTAATTGCTTGATGGATTCGGGGTGGCTGACGGGCGTGCTTACTTGCGGCCGTACACCGGGAAATCGGCGCACAGGCGGCTGACATCGGCCACGACGCGGGCGATCACCGCCTCGTCGTTCGGCGCGTCAAGCACGTCCACGATCAGGTTTGCAATCTTCTTCGCCTCGGCTTCCTTAAAGCCGCGGGTCGTCATAGCAGGGCTGCCGATGCGAATGCCACTGGTCACGAACGGCTTTTGCGGGTCGTTCGGGATGGAATTCTTGTTGACCGTGATGTGTGCACGGCCCAGCGCTGCTTCTGCGTCCTTGCCAGTGATGTTTTTGGCACGCAGATCGACGAGGAACAGGTGGGACTGAGTACGGCCCGACACGATGCGCACGCCACGCTCGACCAGCGTTTCGGCCATCGCCTGGGCGTTCTTCAGCACCTGCTGCTGGTAAGTCTTGAATTCGGGCGAGGCGGCTTCCTTGAACGCGGTCGCCTTGGCGGCGATCACGTGCATCAGCGGGCCACCCTGGATGCCCGGGAAAATCATCGAGTTCAGCGGCTTTTCGAACTCCGCCTTGGCCATGATCACGCCGCCGCGCGGGCCGCGCAGGGTCTTGTGCGTGGTCGAGGTGACGAAGTCGGCGATGCCGATCGGGCTCGGGTACAGGCCGGCGGCGATCAGGCCGGAGTAGTGGGCCATGTCCACGAACAGGTAGGCACCGACCGAGTCAGCGATTTCGCGGAAGCGCTTGAAATCGATGTGCAGCGCGTAGGCCGATGCGCCGGCCACGATCATCTTCGGCTTGTGTTCCTTGGCCAGACGTTCGACTTCGTCGTAGTCCAGCGCTTCGGTTTCCGGGTTCAGGCCGTAGGCGACCGACTTGTAGATCTTGCCGGAGAAGTTCACCGAGGCGCCGTGGGTCAGGTGACCGCCGTGGGCCAGCGACATGCCCAGGATGGTGTCGCCCGGCTGCAGCATCGCCATGTAGACGCCGGCGTTCGCCTGCGAACCCGAATGCGGCTGCACGTTGGCATACTCGGCACCGAACAGGGCCTTCAGACGGTCGATCGCCAGCTGTTCGGCGACGTCGACATGCTCACAGCCGCCGTAGTAGCGCTTGCCCGGGTAACCCTCGGCATACTTGTTCGTCAGTACCGAACCCTGCGCTTCCATGACCGCCGGGCTGGCGTAGTTTTCCGACGCGATCAGCTCGATGTGGTGCTCCTGGCGGGCGTACTCCGCCTCGATCGCCGCCCACAGTTCGGGATCGGACTGGGCAATGGTCATTTTCGGGTCGAACATTCGGATTACCTTTCTGATGTGAGCTTTCGGTCTGCGTCTCCGCAAGACCTTATGAAGTAATGCAAGGCGATCGGACTATATCTGATGCATCCGCGGCCTCGTATCGGACTTTCTTATCGCGGAGATAAGTATAAGTGAAGCTTAATTGAAAACAGCTCATCCATAATTCTTTCCAACGATTACCGGTGCTCGACCCCGCTCGGGCGCCTCGCGGTTCAGCGATGGACCACCCTTATCTTCCTCACGACAGAAGGTGAATCATGGACATTCACGAGTACCAAGCGAAAGAGCTCCTGGCGGGCTTCGGCGTGCCGGTGCCGCGCGGCAGCGTGGCCTACAGCCCGGATCAGGCCGTGTATACGGCGACCGAACTGGGCGGCTGGCACTGGGCGGTGAAGGCCCAGGTGCACTCCGGAGCCCGCGGCAAGGCCGGCGGCATCAAGCTGTGCAAGACCTACCATGAGGTCGATGCCGCCGCCCGCGAACTGCTGGGCAAGCGTCTCGTGACCATCCAGACCGGCCCCGAAGGCAAGCCGGTGCAGCGCGTCTATGTCGAGGTCGCCGAACCCTTTGAACGCGAACTCTATCTGGGCATCGTGCTGGATCGCAAAGCCGAGCGCGTGCGCGTCATCGCCTCTGCCGAAGGTGGGATGGAAATTGAAGAATTGGCACACAGTGCTCCGGAAAAGATCATGCAGGTCGTGGTCGAACCGGCGGTCGGCCTGCAGGCTTTCCAGGCCCGCCAGATCGCCTTCGGTCTGGGCCTGTCGATCAAGCAGGTGTCGCGTGCGGTGACCGCGATCATGGGTGCCTACCGCGCCTTCCGCGATCTCGATGCCACCATGGTCGAAATCAACCCGCTGGTCGTCACCAAGGACGACCGCGTGCTGGCGCTCGACGCCAAGATGTCCTTCGACGACAACGCGATGTTCCGCCAGCGTGCCGTGGCCGACATGCGCGACCCGTCGCAGGAGGATCCGCGCGAAGTGCAGGCCGCCGAGCACAACCTGAACTACGTCGGCCTCGACGGTGACATCGGCTGCATCATCAATGGTGCCGGTCTGGCCATGGCCACCATGGACACCATCAAGTACGCCGGTGGCGCACCCGCCAACTTCCTCGACGTCGGCGGCGGCGCCTCGCCCGAGCGCGTGGCCAATTCCTTCCGCCTGGTGCTGTCGGACAAGAACGTGAAGGCCATCCTGGTGAACATCTTCGCCGGTATCAACCGCTGCGACTGGGTTGCCCAGGGCGTGGTTCAGGCCTGCAACGACATCGATATCACGGTGCCGCTGATCGTCCGCCTGGCGGGTACGAACGAGGAAGAGGGCCGCCGCATCATCCGCGAGAGCGGTCTGCCCATCATCAGTGCCGATTCGCTGACCGAAGCCGCGCAGAAGGCAGTCGATGCCGCCCGCGCCCACGCCGCCAGCTGAGTGAACAGACCCCCACGCGCACTCCGTTCGCTGGCCCCCGAGGGGGCTGCGCCCGCCCCTGGGGCGGCCCGGCGGGCGGCGCGAGGCGGATAACCGATGCACACGAGGATTTAGACATGAGCATTCTGATCAACGAAAAGACCAAGATCATCGTCCAGGGCTTCACCGGCGACAAAGGGACCTTCCACGCCAAGGAAATGATCGAGTACGGCACCAACGTCGTCGGTGGCGTGACCCCGGGCAAGGGCGGCACCACCCACCTCGGCAAGCCGGTGTTCAACACGGTTGCCGACGCGGTGGCCGCGACCGGTGCCGAAGCATCGATCACCTTCGTCGCGCCGGCCTTCTGCGCCGACGCCATCATGGAAGCGGCCGATGCCGGCATCCAGCTGGTGTGCTCGATCACTGACGGCATCCCGGCGCAGGACATGATGCGCGTCAAGCGCTACTTCATGCGCTACCCGAAGGAGCGCCGCACGCTGATGGTCGGCCCGAACTGCGCCGGCATCATCAGCCCGGGCAAGGCCATGCTGGGCATCATGCCGGGCCATATCTACAAGCAGGGCAACATCGGCATCGTGTCGCGTTCGGGCACGCTGGGCTACGAAGCGGCTGCGCAGATGAAGCAGCTGGGCATCGGCGTGTCGACCTCGGTCGGTATCGGCGGCGACCCGATCAACGGCTCGTCCTTCCTCGATCACCTGATGAAGTTCCAGGAAGACCCGGACACCCACGCCGTGGTGATGATCGGCGAAATCGGCGGCCCGCAGGAAGCCGAAGCGTCGGCCTGGGTGAAGGAAAACATGAAGAAGCCGGTGATCGGTTACGTCGCCGGTCTGACCGCACCGAAGGGCCGCCGCATGGGCCACGCGGGCGCCATCATCTCGGCTGCCGGTGACTCGGCTGCCGAGAAGTCGGAAATCATGCGTTCCTTCGGCCTGACCGTCGCGCCGAGCGCCGGCGAGCTGGGCAGCACCGTGGCTTCCGTTCTGGCCAAGCTGTAAGAGCAGAGCAGCACGGGGCGTGCGGAGCGCGCCCTGCTTTCCGTCCGCCCCGGTGGGGCGGACGCCCGCCACCAGCCTGCGAGACTCCCACCGTGGTGAGTGATCCCATTTCCGTCCCTGCGTCGGCCGACGCGACCGGGGCGGCGTTCTCGGAAAAGGCGATCGACCTGCTGTTTTCGCTGCTGCGCGAAGTGGTCGAACGTCACCATCCGGAACTGCTGCCCGTACTGGCCGGCGAATCCGGCAACACGCTGTCCCCGCAGATGCTGGGCCGTGCCATCCAGGCGCAGGGCATCCTGTTCCAGCTGCTGTCCATCGCCGAACAGAATGGCGGCATGCGCAAGCGCCGCGAAGTCGAGCGACTTCAGGGCCGCGAGGCGCTGCCCGGCTCCTTCGCCAACGTGCTGGCATCGGCGAAGAAGGCCGGCCTGTCGGCCGAGCGCGTGCGCGAAGCCTTCGCCGGTCTCAAGGTGCGTCCGGTGCTGACCGCGCACCCGACCGAAGCCAAGCGGGTGACCGTGCTGGAGCGTCACCGCCGCATCTACCGCATGCTGATCGAGCTGGAATCGCCGCGCTGGACGCCGCGCGAGCGCCACGATCTCGAAGACACGCTGCGCAACGAGATAGAACTGCTGTGGCTGACCGGCGAACTGCGGCTGGAAAAGCCGAATGTGTCGCAGGAAATCGCCTGGGGCCTGCACTTCTTCAATGAAACGCTGTTCGAGGTCGGCCCCGACGTGCTGGCGCGCGCCGATGAGGCGATGGCGCAGCATTTCGGCGAGGCCAACCTGCCCGGCTTCCTGGAATTCGGTTCCTGGATAGGCGGCGACCGTGACGGCAATCCCTTCGTCACCAACGCGATCACGCGTGGTGCGCTGGTCGAGTGCCGGCTGGCCGCGCTGCGCCGCCACCGCCAGTCGGTGCTGGAGCTGCTGCGCGGCCTGTCGGTGACCGAGGCCTCGCTCATCCTGTCCGGCGACTTCCGCGATGCGCTGACGCTGGCGCTGGAAGAGAGCGGCGAGGGCAATGCGATCGCCGCCCGCAACCCGGGCGAGCCCTTCCGCCAGTTTCTGGTGTGCGTGCTGAACAAGCTGGACGACACCATCGCCTGTACCGAAGCGGAAGAGGGCGCCGCCTGCCGTCGCGGCTACGAATCCGCCGACCGGCTGGTGAGCGATCTGCGCACGCTGGAAGCCGGCCTGCGCGATTCGCGTCTGGGCCGTCTGGCCGATACCGAAGTGGTGCCGCTGCGCCGCCAGGTCGATCTGTTCCGCTTCAGCACCGTGCGGCTGGACGTGCGCGAAAACTCCACCCGGGTCACCCAGACGCTGGAAGCGCTGTGGCGCGCCAGCCGTGGCGAGCCGGACGATGTGGCCGCCCCGGCGCAGGACGGCAAGGAGTGGCAGACCTGGCTGCTGGCCGAACTGGCCGCCCCGCGCACCGGCATGCGTGACCTGTCCGGACTGCCGGCAGTGGCCACCGAAACGCTGGGCCTGTTCCGGCTGATCGCCGACATGCGGCCCCGTGTGGGCCGCGAAGCCTTCGGCAGCTTCATCCTGAGCATGACCCGCAACGCCTCCGATGTGCTGGGCGTGTATCTGCTGGCCAAGGAAGCCGGCCTGTTTGCCGACCCGGCCGGGGTGGAGCGCTGTTCGCTGCCCATCATGCCGCTGTTCGAAACCATCGAGGATCTGCGCCGCGCGCCGGCCATCATGCGCGAACTCCTGGCGCTGCCGCTGGTGAAGCGTTCGGTGCGCGCGCTCGGCGGCGTGCAGGAAGTGATGATCGGCTACTCCGATTCGAACAAGGACGGCGGCTTCCTGTCGTCGAACTGGGAACTGTTCAAGGCGCAGCAGAAACTGACCGCGGTGGGCGGCGAAGCGGGTGTGAAGATCGCCTTCTTCCACGGCCGCGGCGGTTCGGTGAGCCGTGGCGGCGTGCCGGCCGGCCGGGCCATCGGCGCCCAGCCGCGCGGCTCCATCCAGGGGCTGTTCCGGCTGACCGAACAGGGCGAGGTCATTTCGAGCAAGTACGCGAACAAGGGCACCGCCGCCTTCAATCTGGAACTGCTGGCGGCCAGCGTGTTCGACCATGCGCTGAAGTCGCAGGCGGCGGCGGGCACGTCGTCCAACCCGGAATTCGACGACGCGCTGGAGGCGCTGTCGGGTGCGGCCCACGCGGCCTACCAGAACCTGATTTCGAATCCGGCCCTGGTCGCCTACTTCCAGGAAGCCAGCCCGCTCGAGGAAATATCGCTGCTCAACATCGGCTCGCGTCCGGCCCGCCGTTTCGGCGCCAAGTCGCTGGCTGAACTGCGCGCGATTCCCTGGGTGTTCGCCTGGTCGCAGAACCGCCACATCGTCACCGGCTGGTACGGCGTCGGTTCCAGTCTGGCCAATTTCATCGAGGTGCGCGGCAGTCGCGGCGAAGCGCTGCTGGCCCGCATGTTCGATGAGTCGCCGCTGTTCCGCCTCATCGTCGATGAGGTGGAAAAGACGCTGGCGGTGGTCGATCTGGACATCGCCCGCGAATACAGCCAGCTGGTGGCCGATGCCGGCGTGCGCGAACAGGTGTTCGGCATGATCGCCCGCGAGTACGACATCACCCGCGCGCAGATCCTGCGCCTGTCGGGCACCCGCGGTCTGGCCGAGCGCTTCCCGGAATACCGCCAGAAGCTGGATCACCGGCTGCCGGTGGTCAATCAGGTGAGCCGCCAGCAGGTGTCTCTGCTGCGAGCCTTCCGGATGACCGAGGACGCGCAGCGCAAGGAGGAATTCCGCAAGACCCTGCTGCTGTCGATCAACTGCGTGTCCGCCGGCTTCGGCGCGACAGGCTGACTGCCTTACCAACGCCGAACCGATTCGCACCATTCCAACCGAGGAGTTTCACATGAGCTTCACGATCATCGAACAAGCCACGCCCCGCCTGCACCGTTCCGAACTGGCCGTTCCGGGTTCCAACCCGGGCATGTTCGAAAAGGCCGCAAAGTCCGCCGCCGACATCATCTTCCTGGACTGCGAGGACGCGGTCGCGCCGGATGACAAGGAGCAGGCCCGCAAGAACATCATCGAAGGCCTGAACGATGTGGACTGGGGCAACAAGACCATGATGGTGCGCATCAATGGTCTCGACACCCACTACATGTACCGCGACGTGGTGGACATCGTCGAAGCCTGCCCGCGCCTGGACATGATCCTGATCCCGAAGGCCGGCACCGCCGCCGACGTGTACGCGGTCGACATGATGGTCACCCAGATCGAGGCGGCCAAGAAGCGCACCAAGCGCATCGGCTTCGAAGTGCTGATCGAGACCGCGCTCGGCATGGCCAACGTCGAAGCGATCGCCCAGTCGTCGAAGCGCCTGGAAGCGATGAGCTTCGGTGTGGCCGACTACGCCGCCTCGACCCGCGCCCGCACCACCGTGATCGGTGGCGTGAACAAGGACAGCGTGGTGCTGACCGACAAGGACGAGCAGGGCAATCGCCAGTCCTTCTGGACCGATCCGTGGCACGCCGCGCAGACCCGCATGATGGTTGCCTGCCGCGCTTACGGCCTGCGTCCGATCGACGGCCCGTTTGGTGACTTCAATGATCCGGACGGCTATATTTCCGCAGCGAACCGCGCAGCCGTGCTGGGTTACGAAGGCAAGTGGGCCATCCACCCGTCGCAGATCGAACTGGCCAACAAGGTCTACACGCCGTCGGACGCCGAAGTGACCAAGGCACGCCGCATTCTCGAAGCGATGGCCCAGGCCGCGAAGGAAGGCCGCGGTGCCGTGTCGCTCGACGGTCGCCTGATCGACATCGCCAGCATCCGCATGGCCGAAGCGCTGATCGCCAAGGCCGACACGATCGCTGCAGCACGCTGACCCCACGGTCGGCGTGAAGGAATGGCCGGGGAGGTGCCCGGCCATGTGCGCTACATCCACAGATCAAAGAGGACGCAGACAGCAGACACATGCAGCAACGGCGGGTAGTGAGGCCCGCCGCTCCACAACCGATAGACGACTGAACGGAAAAAACCAATATGGCATCCGACATCGAAATCGCCCAGCAGGCGAAAATGCAGCGCATCAGCCAGGTGGTGTCCAAGCTGGGCATCCCGGAAGACGCGATCGAACCCTATGGCCATTACAAGGCCAAGGTGTCCCTCGAATACCTGAACAGCCTGAAAGACCGTCCGGACGGCAAGCTCATTCTGGTCACCGCGATCAGCCCGACGCCGGCCGGCGAGGGCAAGACCACGACCACGGTGGGTCTGGGCGATGCGCTGAACCGCATCGGCAAGAAGACCATGATCTGTCTGCGCGAGCCCTCGCTCGGGCCGGTGTTCGGCGTGAAGGGCGGGGCGGCGGGCGGCGGCTATGCCCAGATCGTGCCGATGGAAGACATCAACCTGCACTTCACCGGCGATTTCCACGCCATCGGTGCCGCGCACAACCTGCTGTCGGCGCTGATCGACAACCACATCAACCACGGCAACGAACTGCGCATCGATCCGCGGCTCATCCAGTGGAAGCGCGTGGTCGACATGAATGACCGCGCACTGCGCAAGATCACCATCGGTCTCGGCGGTACCGCCAACGGCTTCGTGCGCGAAGACGGCTACGACATCGTGGTGGCTTCGGAAGTGATGGCCATTCTGTGTCTGGCCAGTTCGCTGATGGACCTGAAGGAACGCCTCGGCCGCATCATCATCGGCTACACGCTGGGCGACAAGAAGCCGGTCTATGCCAGCGACCTGAAGGCGCAGGGCGCCATGGCCACGCTGCTGAAGGACGCGATCAAGCCGAACATCGTGCAGACGCTGGAAAACAACCCGGCCATCATCCACGGCGGCCCGTTCGCCAACATCGCGCACGGCTGCAACTCGGTGTCGGCCACCAAGGCCGGCCTGAAGATGGCTGACTACGTGGTGACCGAAGCCGGTTTCGGCGCCGATCTCGGCGCCGAGAAGTTCATCGACATCAAGTGCCGCATGGCGGGTCTGAAGCCGTCCGCCGTGGTGCTGGTCGCCACCATCCGTGCGCTGAAGTTCCACGGCGGCGTGAAGAAGGAAGACCTGAACCAGGAGAACCTCGACGCGCTGTCCAAGGGCATCGTGAACATCGAGCGTCACCTGAAGAACATCACCGAGCACTACGGCCTGCCCTGCGTCGTGTCGGTGAATCACTTCACCTTCGACACCGACGCCGAAATCGCGCTGCTGAAGGGCCGGATCGAAGCGCTGGGTGGCAAGTTCGTGATCGCCCGCCACTGGGCGAGCGGCGGCGCCGGTGCGGAAGAACTGGCGCGCATGGTGGCCGACATCTGCGACAACGCGCCGGGTCAGCACACCTTCGTGTACGACGAGAACGCTCCGCTGCAGGACAAGATCACCGCCATCGCCACCAAGATCTACGGCGCGGGTCAGGTTACCTTCTCGGAGGCTGCACGCAAGCAGCTGGAAAGCTGGAACGCCGACTACGGCCGCTTCCCGGTCTGCATGGCCAAGACCCAGATGTCCTTCTCCGCCGATCCGGCGGCCCGCGGTGCGCCGAGCGGTCACACGCTCAACGTGCGCGAAGTGCGGCTGGCCAACGGCGCGGGTTTCGTGGTCGCCATCTGCGGCGACATGATGACCATGCCGGGCCTGCCCAAGGTGCCGGCGTCTGAAAAGATCGACATCGACGAGCACGGCAAGGTGTCGGGTCTGTTCTGACCGACGTTTCGCCGCAATGAAAAAGGCACCCCGCGGGGTGTAATGCCGTTCAGTTAGCGCTGAACGGCATTTTCATTTTGTTCGCAAGTTGTTGTAAACGCAGCTGAAGGCTGTTAACGTCGGACTCGATGCTTTCGAGTTCTCTTCACGCGACGACGGAATGTGT
>JBEQBZ010000036.1:0-24849 GCA_041639545.1 Methyloversatilis sp.
AACAAGCGCCGAATCGCGGCGAGGGCGCCGCTCCCACGGAATCTTCACAGGTCGCGGTGAGTTTTCGGTGGGAGCGGCGACCCGCCGCGAAGCGGCCGGTGCCCGGCGCTGTCTCATGAACAAGCGCCGAATCGCGGCGAGGCGCCGCTCCTGCGGAATCTTCAAGGTCGCGGTGAGTTGTCGGTGGGAGCGGCGACCCCGCCGCGATGCTGACCTCGATCAGGCCGCTGCGCTCCCGCCGCCGATCACTCCGGCGGCGTTTCCAGCAGCACGTCGCGGCCGGTGTGGCCGGCGATCAGTTCCAGCAGTTCCTGCTCGTTGTACGGCTTGCCGAGGTAGTGATTCACCCCGATCTCGCGCGCGTAGGCCTTGTGCTTTTCGGCGGTGCGCGAGGTGATCATGATGATGGGCACGTCGCGGGTGCGCGCATCGGCGCGCACATTGCGGGTGAGGTCGAAGCCGTCCATGCGCGGCATTTCGATATCCACCAGCATCACGTCGGGCACCGCGTCGATCAGTTTTTCCAGCGCATCGACGCCATCCTTCGCGGTCACCACGCGATAGCCTTCGCGCTCCAGCAGCCGGCTGGTGATCTTGCGCACGGTCAGCGAATCGTCCACCACCATCACCAGCGGCGTCTCGTCCGCGGTGGCGGCTGGCATTGCCGGTACGTCAGGCAGATCGGCGCCGGCGTGGCCGCGGGCGGCCAGTTCCAGGCGGTTGCGGGCGGCGATGGCCACCGGGTTGATGATGAGGGTCACTTCGCCGTCCGGCAGCACGGTGGCGCCGGAAATGCCGACCAGCTTGGACAGCTGCGGGCCGACCGGCTTCACTACCACTTCCTGGTTGCCGCGCAGCGCATCGACCTCGAGCGCCATGAATTCATGGCCGCTGCTGATCAGCAGTACCCAGCTGCCGGCGGCTGGCGGGCTCTGCCGTTCGCCCAGCAGGCGCGGCAGGTATTGATAGCGGTAATGGGTGCCCAGCCATTCCTGGCCACCGGCATCGCGCAGGGTTTCGCCCGATTCGCCCTTCAGCTCGCGCGCGTGCTGCACCATGGACGACGGAATCGCGTAGGTCTTGCCGCCGCTGCTCACCAGCACCGACTGGGTGACCGCCAGCGTCATCGGCAGGGACAGCCGGAAGCGGGTGCCCTGACCGGATTCACTCACGGTTTCGATCCGGCCGCCGAGCGCGCTGGTGGCGTTCTTCACCACGTCCATGCCGACACCGCGGCCGGCCAGTTCCGACACCTGGGCGGCGGTGGTGAAGCCCGGCTCGAAAATGAGGCCGGTCAGCCGCCGCTCATCCACCACCTCGTCCGCCGCCAGCAGGCCGCGTTCGACGCCGCGTGCGCGGATGCGCTCGAAGGCGAGCCCGGCGCCGTCGTCGGCCAGTTCGATCTCGACCTCGTTGGTCTGCTGGGTGAGCGTGATGACGATTTCGCCGGTTTCCGACTTGCCGGCCGCCAGCCGCGCTTCGCGCGATTCGACGCCGTGCGCCACCGCATTGCGCAGCAGGTGCTCGATCGGGCCGGTCATCTTTTCCAGCACTTCGCGGTCCAGCTCGATCTGCGTATTGCGCAGCTCGAGGTTCACCTTCTTGCCCAGTTCCTTGGCCGACTGGCGGGCGACCCGGTACAGCCGGTCTTCCAGCGTCGAGAACGGCACCATGCGCACCGACATCAGCGCCTGCGACAGTTCGCGGTTCAGCCGCGCCTGCGATTGGATGGCGGTGTCGGCGGCGTCGAGGTTGCGCACCAGGTTGTACTGCACCGTGGTGACGTCGGACAGACTTTCGGTCATCAGCCGCGACAGTTCCTGCAGTCGCGTGAAGCGGTCCATTTCCAGCGGATCGAACTGTTCGTGGTGCGCTTCCGCCGCCGCCATGCGCGACTGCATCTGGCTTTCGGCGTGGATTTCGATCTCGCGCAGCTGGCCGCGCAGGCGCTGCACGTTTTCGGTCAGGTCATTCAGCGAGCCGCGCAGCGCGCGCAGTTCGCCTTCGATACGGGTGCGGGCGATGCTCATTTCGCCCGCCTCGTTCACGAAGCGGTCCACCATGTCGGAGCGCACCCGCACGGTGGGCCGTTCGCGCACCGTACCCGCCTCTTCGTCAGCGGCTGCAGCCACTGACGCATCGATTGCACCGCTTTCGGCCTGCGCCGGGGTTGCAGCCGGCTCGGTCGTTTCGCCGCGCTCCAGCCGGCCGACCAGTTCCTCGCAGCGGTCGTAAGCCAGTTCGAGTTCGTCGAGCACCAGCCCGCGGTCGTCCTCGCTGCAGGGCGTTTCGATGACGCCTTCCATGCTGTGCACCAGATCGCCGAAGCGCATGACACCCGCCATGCGGGCGCTGCCCTTCAGCGTGTGCAGCTGGCGACGCAGCGCGTCGGAGGCCGCCAGCTGGCCAGCTTCTTCGCGCCAGGCACGCAGTTCGTGGCCGATCTCGCCCAGCAGGTCATGGGCCTCTTCGAGGAAGATGGGCAGCAGCTGCGGATCGATGTCGTCGGCTACGCGCGGAACGTCGTCCGTGGCCGGCAGGCGCGGTGCGACCGGCAGCGGCAACGGGCGCGGCAGTTCGATTGCAACCGCCTCGTCCGGCGGCGGCAGCACGTATTCGTCTGGCAGCGCAACTTTCTCGAACGCCATGTCGTCGCCGTCGAGCAGCAGTGTGCTGCTGTCTTCGCCCTGATCGGACGCGGCGGCCGGGCTGTATTCCGGTTCGGCCGGCGGGGCTTCGGCGTGTGCGTCCTGCTCGGCGTCGGCGCTCATGGCCGGCTGTTCCGGTTCGGCCGCAGAGGCGTCGAACTCGGTCAGCCCGATGAGATCGACCGCTTCTGCGGCTTCCTGCGATGCAGCATCGGCCGAGGCATCTGAATCGTCGTCCTCTTCCCACGGCAGGTCGCCATCGGTCAGATCGTCGATGCCGGTGACCGGCACCGCCTCGGGCGTGGATGCCGTTTCGGGCTCGTTCTCCGGTTCGGGCGCCGGTTCGATCACCGGCTCCGGCAGCAGCTGGCCGTCTTCATCCAGGCCACGACGGAAGCCAGCCAGATCGCTGAGTACCGAACGCGCGCCGGGGGCGTCCGGTTCAGGCGTGGCGGACGGCGGCAATTCGAACACCGGCAGTTCGACCGGCTTCACCGGCAGCATGAACAGTGCATCCAGTCGCGTTACCAGATCAGGCACTGGATGGGCGGGCTGGCTGTCGGCCACAGCGGCCACCTGGGCTTCGAGGGTGCTGGCGGCGGTATTGAGCAGTGCGGATTCGTGGTCGGCCGGTGGCTGGCCATGATTCTCGCAGCGTTGCAGCGCGTGTTCGAGCGCCTTGGCCAGCACGCTGATGTCGTGCTGGCCCACGGTGAGCGAAATGCCGCCCAGCGTGTGTGCGGCGATCAGGCTGTCCTGGGTGGGCAGCAGTGACGGATTGACGTGCAGTCGCGCCAGTTCGCGGCGCAGCGTGGCCAGATGGCCGCGCGCTTCGGCGACGAACAGATCGAACAGCGTACGGTCGGCACCGGCGTCCAGTGCCAGGTCTTCGGCGTCGATGTCGGCGGTGATGTCCACGGCCTCGATCGCTTCCGCCGGCAGTCCGGTGCCATCCGCCGTTTCGGCGTCGGCGGGCGGCGTCAGTTCGAGATCGAAATCGATGTCGAGCGCGACCGGTTCGGGTGCGGCGGATGGTTCCTGCGCGAACAGGATGTCCGGCACGATGGTGGTTTCGGCCAGCGACGCATCGGTCGACGCGATCGGGTCGAAATCGAAATCGATGTCGAGCGCGACCGGCTCGGGCTCGGCCGGTGGTTCCTGCGCGAACAGGGTATCCGGCACGATGGTGGTTTCGGCCAGCGACGCGTCATTGAAGATGTCCGCGAGCGTGTCGAGCGCACCCTGTCCGTTTCCACTGGCCGACGTGCCGGGCGGGCCGGCGGCGTCGAGCGCCTCTTCTTCGTCCAGGTTGAAGTCCAGCCCGCCGTCGAGTTCCAGATCCAGTGCGCCACCCGGTATGGGCGCGGGCGGTGTGCCGGCGACCGCTTCCGGCTGACCCAGCAGGGCGGCACAGGCCGGCTCCAGCCAGTCGTGAGCCGGTGTCTGCGTGTTGCCGTCAGTCAGCATGTCCACCCAGCCGGCGAACAGGCCGCGCGCGCGGTCGATCAGATCGAACAGCTCCGGCGTACCGTCACGTTCGCTGGCCAGCCAGCGGTTCATGACCTGTTCCACCGCATAGGCGGCTTCGCCCAGATCGCGCAGGCCAACCATGCGGCCGCTGCCCTTGAGCGTGTGGAAGCCGCGCCGCAGCGTGGTGAGCAGGTCCTGGCTGTGCGGCGCCTGACGGGCGGATACGGTGCCGGCGGCAATGGTGTCCAGCACCTCGCGCGCTTCTTCGATGAAGATTTCCAGCAGCTCGGCGTCGAACTCTTCCTGACTGGCTTCCGCCAGTCGCACCGTGTCGGCGGACGGTGCCAGCGACTCGGCGGGCGATTCGGCCAGCGCCTGCACCGCTTCGGCCACCGGGGTGTCGCCGGCCTTGAGCGCGGCCAGCGCCTCGGCCACCCGTTTCTCGAGCTTTTCATCGGCCAGCAGCTTGGCGTCCTGACGCATGGTTTCCAGCGCCTGCCGCAACTCGTCGCGGGTGCTGTCGTCGGCGCCGCCGCGCGCCAGGCGGTCCAGCAGCTGGGTGGCTTCGGCACGCCGTGCAGCCAGTTCGGCTTCGACGCTGACACCGTCGGCGTCAGCGCCGGCCGGCGTTTCGTCGGTCTGCGTGCCGCTGCGCGGATTCAGGATGGCGTCCAGATCGGCCGGGCCGTACTGCAGCTTGTCCACGAAGAAGCCGAGACCGGACAGCTGGTGCGCCAGCGTTTCGAATTCGCCTGCGGCAGCGACGTGGTCGGGCTGCGCCATGCGCGCGATCTGCTGTGCGCTGCGGCGGACCAGCGCGACCGCGCTGTCCTGCCCCAGCATGTTCAGCGCGCCTTCGACCTGCTTCAGCGGCGCGGACAGACCGGCCAGTTCCGGCGCCCGGGCCGGATTGCGGAAGTAGGCGTCGAGATGCTGTTCGACCTCGCCCAGACTGGCCAGGATTTCGCGCGCGACCTGGCCCATGAACAGGCGCTCCTGCGCCTTGCGTGACATTTCGTCGAACAGCGGAATCTGCATCGCCGGCAGTTCTTCGCCGCGGCGCGCGCGGGCAAGACGGTCGACCAGGGTGTCGACCTGCGCCGGCAGATCGTCGGCCTGAGCGCGGCTGAACTGTTCGATCAGCGCGTCCATCACCAGCAGCGCGGTGGCGACTTCCATCGCCAGGCTTTCCTGATGCTGCAGCGGGTCACGGCGCAGCCACTGGCCGAGGTCGAGCAGTGCCGCGGCAAGCCGGGCGAGGTCGGGCTGGCCGACCCGGGTGCTGGCGGCCACCATGGCTTCGCACTGTTCGTGGAACTGGGGCAGCGCGACCGCCGCGCCGGACGAAAAGCGGGTCCATGCGTCCTTGGCCTGGCCGAGCGATTCGCGCAGCGCGGCAATGGCCGGACGCAGTGCGGCGATGTCGTCGCGCGCATCGTGTTCGCTCGCCACCAGCGCGTCCAGTGCATAGGTATCGCGCACCGCGCGCAGCGTCGGGGTGCTCTGGCTGGCGGAGGCGATGAAGTAGAGCGAATCGCGCATCAGCCGCTCAGCGACGCCGCGCGATCCTTCGAGCAGGCGGCGCATCTGCACGTCGACGCGCGCACACAGCCTCTTCACGAAGAAATCGCTCTGGATGGCACCTTGCGACATGCCTTCGAACAGTGCGCCGATCACCCACCAGAAGGCGCGGGTGGCCGGTGCGGTCTGGGTCTGTTCGATTGCGCCGACCGCCTGCCGCATCTGCACCAGACCGTCGCGGTCGTCGCGCAGGAAGCGCAGCAGGCCGCGCTCGAACTGGCTGCGCGCGGCGCGCAGTGCGCGCGAGCGGTCAAGCGGCGACAGTGCGGCCGCAGTGGCGGTGCTGCCGGGCGGGCGCCGCGTGAGGTCGGGGAAGAACAGTTCCGACGGCGCGACCACGCTTTCGCCGCGCGCCGCCATGAGGTCGCGGTACAGCGGCATCAGCCGCATCGGCTGGTCGACACCGCCGGCCACCAGTTCGTCCAGATGGCTGCGCACCGCGGAAATCGCCCGCTGCGCTACCGGCCCGGCCTGGTTGTCGGTGTCGCTGAGTTTGCCGGCGTGCCAGTCTGCGAACAGCTGCTCCAGCGCGTCGCAGAAGTGGGTCAGGCCATCGAGGCCGACGATGGCGAGCGCGCCGCGCGCCTGGTGCAGATGGGTCTGCGCGAACTTCAGCGCCTCGGCGCCGGCGGCGTGCCGCCCGTCGCCCAGCGTTTCGGCCGCACGCACCAGGGCGAGATCGATCTCGCCGCGGACCCAGATCAGCGGGCCCAGATCCTGTTCGCTGGAAGAGGTGCTCATACCTTGAAGCCCGCGACCGAGCCCTTGAGTTCAGCGGCGAGGTCCGCCAGCTGGCCGATGGATACCGCGGTCTGCTTGGTACCGACCGTGGTCTGTTCGGTGATGCGCAGAATGCCCTGCATGCCCTGGGCCACGCGGGTCGCCTGTTCGGCCTGCACCTGTGCGGACGACGAAATGCTTTCGATCAGCTGTGCCAGTTCCGACGACACGGTGGAAATCTCGTCCAGCGCCTGACCGGCCGCGTCGGACAGGCGTGCGCCTTCGACCACGCCGCGGGTGGAGTTCTCCATCGCCGCCACCGCGTCCTGGGTGTCGGTCTGAATGGTGCGCACGATGGCCGCGATCTGCTTGGTCGCTTCGGCCGACCGTTCGGCCAGACGCTGCACTTCTTCCGCCACCACGGTGAAGCCGCGGCCGGCTTCGCCGGCGCTGGCGGCCTGGATGGCCGCGTTCAGCGCCAGCACGTTGGTCTGTTCGGTAATGTCGGAAATCAGCTCCACGATTTCGCCGATCTCCTGCGACGATTCGCCGAGGCGCTTGATGCGTTTCGACGTTTCCTGGATCTGTTCGCGGATGTCGTTCATGCCGCGGATCGAGTTCGACATCGCGGTCGAGCCGTTCTGTGCGGCGGACAGCGACTGGCGCGCCACCTGGGCGGAGCGGGTGGCTTCCTGCGACACCGTGTTCATCGACTGCGCCATCGCCAGCACCGACTGGCCGGCGTCGGTCACCTCGCGCGACTGCTTTTCCGCCGCGGTGAGCAGCTGGGTGGAAATGCGCTGCGCGGTTTCCGACGCCTCGGTCACGCGGCTGGCGGCGTCGTTGATCCGCTTCACCAGCACCGACAGTTCCTCGATCGTGTAGTTGACCGAGTCGGCGATGGCGCCGGTGATGTCCTCCGACACCGTCGCGCGCACGGTCAGGTCACCGTCGGCGAGGTCGCCCATTTCGTTCATCAGCCGCAGGATGGCCTGCTGGGTGAGGTCCTTCTCGCGCTTGGCCTCTTCGCGTGAACCTTCGGCCTGCAGTCGCTGCTGGTTCTGGTCCTCGTTGTAGGCACGCACCATCATGAACACGCTGGCCAGGGCCAGCAGCACGCACAGCGCGCCGGCACCGGCCAGCGCCAGACGGCCTTCGCGTTCGCCGACATAGCCGGCGCCGAGCTGGTCGGTCAGCGTGGACAGCGCGGCGGCATCATTCACCACTGCGAGACCGGCCTTGCGTGCGGTGGAGATGTCGTCCGGCCTGGCCAGCTGTTCGGCCAGCGCAGCGAGCGGCGCGTCCAGCGCGGCGCGTGCGGTGGCGTAGCGGCCGCGTGCCTCGCCGTCGATGCCCGCTTCCACCTGGGCGGCGGCGTCACGCAGCGCCGGCAGTGCGCGGGCGAGGGCGGTGGCCACCGCCGGGTCGGCGCTGCCGCTGCCGGTCAGCGCGTGAACGCCGGCCTGCACCTCGCTCAGCAGCGCGGCAAAGCTGCGGAAGGCGGTGGCGTCCTTGCCGCTGCCCTGGGCGGCCGCTGCCGCCAGCGGGCCGGCCTGCTGGGTCAGCGCGCGCGCCAGTTCGCCCGCTGCGCGCAGCGCCTTGTCCTGCGCCAGCAGTGCCGACACGTTCTTGTCGAAGGCGCCCCAGGCGGTGTCCAGCTGCTGCAGCGTGGGCTGTACCGAGCTCGAACTGGCCGGCACGTCGACGCCGTCGATCTCGCCGCCCTGGGTGACCCGGTCGAGCAGCCGGAAGAAGCCGTCACGGCTGGTGGCCAGTTCGCCAAAGGCAGCCTGTTCGCCGGCCATTGCCTGCTGCGCCGACTTCGCCATGCTCTGGCTCAGCGTACGCATCTGGCCGGCGGCGGAAATGTAGCTGGCGTTGTAACGGGTGATGCGCAGATCCTGCCAGACCAGAAAGGCGGCGATCACGATGAAGAACAGGAACAGCGTGCCGAGGACGCGCACCTGCTGTTCGAGCGGCAGATGACCGATCAGCGGCAGCCGGCCGCGCAGGAAGCCGAGGCTGCCGGGCGCTTTGGCGGGAGTGCTGGCGCCGTCGGCGCTGCGGGCGGATTTCAGTCCTGGGATGTTCAGTGCCATCGTGGCCTTTCCTGGGGGCTGTTCGGTTCGTATGGGGTGTTCGACGCCGGCCCGGGTGTGCCTCAGGCCGCGACGTCGAGAAAGCGTTCGTCGGTGTACAGCCGGCGCGGATCGAAGCGGCGCCAGAGCCGGCCCTGGGTATCGGTGAGCTGGCCGGCGACCCAGGGGCGCGGATCCGGCTCGACGTTCTCCGCCGGCTCGAAATCCTCGCGCGCACGCAGGCCGAGCACACGCGACACCAGCAGCGCGCTGTTGCAGCCGAATTTGGCGTGCGGCAGCAGCAGCCGGGCATCGCCGGTCAGCACCGTGGGGTTGCCACCCTGGAAGGCGGCCAGATCACTGACCGCGTACAGCACGCCGCGCACGTTGGCGACGCCGCGCAGCCAGCCGGTGGCCAGCGGTACCGGGGTCAGCGCCGGCACAGGCAGGATTTCGCCTGACTCGGCCAGATCGATCAGCCACTGCTCGCCGCCGGACTGCAGCCCGAGCAGCGCACGGGTGCTGGTGCCGCCTGTCGTGTCCGACAGCTTGCGGGCCAGTTCTTCCTGGAATTCGCGCAGCGAGAGCTTAGCCATCGTTGCCTGCCGCGCCGAGCTGGGTGATGCGGCCGAGCAGTTCTTCCAGATTGACCGGCTTGACCATGTAGTCGAGCGCGCCCTGGCGCATGCCCCAGATGCGGTCGGTCGGCAGATCCTTGCTGGTGCACATGATCACCGGAATGTCGCGCGTGCTGTCGTCGCGGGTGATGGTGCGGGTGGCCTGGTAACCGTTGATGCCGGGCATCACCACATCCATCAGGATGAGGTCCGGCTTTTCGGCCTTGGCCTTCGCGATCGCCTGTTCGCCGTTCTCGGCGATGATGACCTCGAAGCCCTTGCGGGTCAGGAAATCGTTCAGAACATGGCGTTCGGTGGGCGAATCGTCCACCACCATGATGCGCTTGATCGCCATCGTCGGCTCCGCGTTCGAGTGGATACGGGGTGGGGGGGCGTCAGTCAGCGCCGCTGCGGGCGTGGCGAGACACCGCCTGCAGCAGGCTGTCTTTCGTGAACGGCTTGGTCAGATATTCGTCCGAGCCGACCATGCGACCGCGTGCGCGGTCAAACAGGCCGTCGCGCGACGACAGCATCACGACTGGCGTGGCGGCAAACCGGGGATTCTTCTTGATGAGTGCGCAGGTCTGATAGCCGTCGAGCCGCGGCATCATGATGTCGCAGAAGATGACCTGCGGATGATGGTCGCTGATCTTGGCCAGTGCATCGAAGCCATCCTCGGCCAGCACCACCTGGTAGCCTGCCTGGACCAGAAAGATCTCGGCACTGCGGCGTATGGTGTTGCTGTCGTCGATCACCATCACCTTGACGCCGGCGCTGCCACCCGAATCAGCCAAGATGCTCTCCCCTCGTGCGCACGACACAGGCCTGCTCGCCAATGCGATGTGCAGGCATGCGGATTGTCTTCATACAGCCGCTCGTCGAGCCGCCCGGTCAGCCGGAATGCCGGCAAACGGACAGCCTGCCGGCGTGTCCGTCAGATCTGGACCATTTCGAAATCGTCCTTGCGTGCACTGCACTCGGGACAGGTCCAGTTGGGCGGAACGTCCTCCCAGCGGGTGCCGGGGGCGATGCCCTCTTCCGGCAGGCCTGCGGCTTCGTCGTAGATGAAGCCGCAGATGAGACACATGTAAGTCTGGAATTCGGCCGTGACAGAGGAACTCATGGCGGGCTGCTTTGTTAGAATCCAATTGATATTACCGTAATTAACCATCTGTAACGACAATCCGGGCGCGCGCTTTATGGTCAATGCTGATGTGCGGGCGCTTCCTCCGCTTGTCATGTGCTTTTCCGCGACCGACCCCACTGGCGGGGCCGGCATGCAGGCGGATCTGATGACGCTGTCGGCGCTGGGCTGCCACGCGCTGACCGTGGTTACCGCGGTCACGGTGCAGGACAGTGCCGGGGTCGAGGAAGTGGTGCCCATGGACGACGACCTGCTGGTCGATCAGGCGCGGGTGCTGCTGGCCGACATGCCGGTGGCGGCATTCAAGATCGGCGTGATGGGCAGCATCGAGAACATCGCGGCCATCGCCGAAATCATTTCCGACTATCCGGACGTGCCGGTGGTGCTCGACCCGGTGCTGTCCTCCGGCCGCGGCGACGAACTGGCGGACGAGGACATGGTGATCGCGCTGCAGGAACTGCTGCTGCCGCTGACCACCGTGCTCACGCCCAACAGTCTTGAAGCCCGTCGCCTCGCCCAGCCGGACGATGATGACGACGACGACGGCAGCGATTTCGCCGACGAGGACGATCTGGGCGATGACGACGACGCGGCGGAAGACGACCACCGCGGCGTGGCCACCCCTTCGCTCGACCAGTGCGCCCGCCAGCTCATCGCCGCCGGCTGCGGCCATGTGCTGCTGACCGGCACCCACGAATCCACCGCCCGCGTCGCCAACGTGCTGTACGGCCCGAACGGCGTCATCCGTCGCGACGAATGGGACCGCCTGCCTGGCAGCTACCACGGCTCCGGCTGCACGCTGGCGTCTGCGGTGGCGGCCTGGCTGGCGCACGGCCTGGACATCGGCGAGGCGGTGCACGCCGCGCAGGAATACACCTGGCGCACGCTGGAATCCGGCTTCCGGCCCGGCATGGGCCAGCATCTGCCGGACCGTTTCTTCTTCCTGCGCGAACGGCACGCGGCCGGTGCCGGCGGCGCAGCCGACGAGGGTGACGGCGATGACGCGTAAGCCGCTGCGCGGCCTGTACGCGGTCACCCCTGAAGCGCTGAGCGGCGGTGCGCTCTACCGTGCGGCCGAAGCGGCCTGCGGCGGCGGCGCGGTCGTGCTGCAGTACCGCAACAAATCCACCGATGCCGCCCAGCGGCGCGCCGACGCCGACGCGCTGCGCGCCATCACCACGGTGTGCGGCACGCTGTTCGTGATCAACGACGACATCGAACTGGCGCGCGCCTGCGGCGCCGACGGCGTGCACATCGGCCGCGACGACGGCGACCCGGCGCGGGCGCGTGCCCGGCTGGGCAAGGACGCACTGCTCGGCGTGTCCTGCTACGACGACCCGGCACTCGCCCGCGCGGCTGCGGCCGCCGGTGCCGACTACATCGCCTTCGGTTCGATGTACGCCTCCGGCACCAAGCCGCAGGCGCCGCCGGCTTCGATCGCCCGCTTCGCCGAAGTGGCCGGCCTCGGCCTGCCGCGCTGCGCCATCGGCGGCATCACGCTGGCGCGTGCGCCGGCACTGATCGCCGCCGGCGCCGATCTGCTGGCGGTGGTGTCCGACCTGTTCGACGCCGACGATATCGCGGCCCGGGCCCGCGCCTACGCCCGGCTCTTCTGACCGCCTTTCCGCACGATTCCCGAAGGATTTCCCATGAGCACCCGCAACGAACAGCTTTTCGAACGCGCCCAGCGCAGCATTCCCGGCGGCGTCAATTCGCCGGTGCGCGCCTTCCGCTCGGTCGGCGGCACGCCGCGCTTCTTCACCCGTGGCGCGGGCAGCCGGCTGTGGGACGCCGACGGCGCCGAATACATCGACTACGTCGGCTCCTGGGGCCCGGCCATCGTCGGCCACGCGCACCCGGAGGTGATCCGCGCGGTGCAGGCGGCGGCGGTCGGTGGTCTCTCGTTCGGTGCGCCGACCGAAGCGGAAATCCTGATGGCGGAAACGCTGTGCGCCCGCGTGCCGTCGATCGAGCAGGTGCGCCTGGTCAGCTCCGGCACCGAAGCCACGATGAGCGCCATCCGGCTGGCGCGCGGCTTCACCGGCCGCGACGCCATCGTGAAATTCGAAGGCTGCTACCACGGCCACGCCGACAGCCTGCTGGTGAAAGCCGGCTCCGGCGCGCTCACCTTCGGCAACCCCAGTTCGGGCGGCGTGCCGGACGATTTCGCCAAGCACACGCTGGTGCTCGACTACAACGACGTGCAGCAGCTCGAAGACTGCTTCCGCAACCACGGTGAGCGCATCGCCTGCGTCATCGTCGAGCCGGTGGTCGGCAACATGAACCTCATCGTGCCGTCGCGTGAATTCATCGACGCCATGCGCGCGCTGTGCACCAAGCACGGTGCGGTGCTCATTTTCGACGAAGTGATGACCGGCTTCCGCGTCGGCCCGGTCGGTGCCCAGGGCCTGTTCGGCATCACGCCCGACCTCACCACGCTGGGCAAGGTGATCGGCGGCGGCATGCCGGTCGGCGCCTTCGGCGGCCGGCGCGACATCATGTCGGCCATCGCGCCGCTGGGCGCGGTCTATCAGGCAGGCACGCTGTCCGGTAATCCGGTCGCGGTGGCCGCCGGCCTGAAAACGCTGGAACTGATCAACGCCCCCGGCTTCCACGACCGCCTCGCCGCCCGCACGAAACAGTTCTGCGACGGCCTGGTCGCCGCCGCTAAGGACGCTGGCGTCACCTTCTCCGCCCAGTCGGTCGGTGGCATGTTCGGCCTCTACTTCCGCGACGGCTGCCCGGCGAGCTACGCCGAAGTGATGCAGTCCGACCGCGAGCGCTTCAACCGCTTCTTCCACGCCATGCTGGACGCCGGCGTCTACCTCGCGCCGTCGGCCTTCGAAGCGGGCTTCGTGTCGGGTGCGCACAGCGAGGACGACGTGGAGCAGACCATTGCGCGGGCGAAGGTGGCGTTTGACGAGGTGGCGTGATGCTGCGCGACACGCGCGCTGAGAGATGCAAGGAAAGGCGTAAGACTTTTTCGCTGTCCTGAAGCCCTTAGCCTTTGATGGACTGGGCGGGTGGCGCAGTGCGCACTGTTCGGTTGAAGGCAGAGCCAGGAGTCATGGCGCCGCGCAGTTGTTGCATACAGCGTCCATCTTCTTGCAGAGATTCCTCCAAAGTTGATCATCTGTCTGAATCTTCTGCGCGTATTGCCGCACTTCGTTTCTGAGCAGGCGAAGGAGCTTTGTGGCATTCAGCGTTTTAGCATTGACGTCGAGTAAAGGCCCGCTTCTGAGAACACGCCAACCGTTCCGAGACTCGCTTTGATGAAGGATGCCGCACCGGATATCTCTGTAGAACCAGTTGTTTCCGTCGCCCAACACTTTGAGGGGCGTGTCGCGATCAAGGAAGTCGCGAAACATCTTGGCGCTTACATTCCGTGTGTCCGGGCGCCCTTGGTAAAAAGACTCCAGTGTCTCGATAACCAGGCACGCGACAGCTACTGCGGTGAACCCATGTTTGCTCGATGAGTCCTCGATCGGCCGAAAGTAACGTTCGTCGAATCGTTCAACGAAGAATTGACTTACGGCCACTCGATTACCGGCTGCCTCAAGCTCCCTGTACCGAGCAACGGAGGTAGACGACGACAGTTTGGTGGATTCAGGCATTACAGGTGTCGGACCTTGATGATCAAGGCGCCCAGCGTTTGATCAGTGATCATGTTGGGCTCGGGCCGAATCGGTCAAGAATTTATCGCCTGACTCGGCCCGACTACCATCGAGTCGGCGTTAGCCACCGCCCGTCAGTACCCAGCCTCCTTCTGATGGCGCACGGCCAGCACGACGACGAGGTCCGCGTCGATGCGATAGCGCACCACGTAGCCGCTGTCGCCGAAGTCGATCAGCCACTCGCGGAATTCGATGGGCAGATCGTCGACCGGACGGCCAATGGCGGGCTGCAGTGTCAGCACTTTCACTTCTTCACGTATTGTCGCTATGGCGCGTCTGGCTGCGTCAGGGCTCTTGCCGGCGAGGAAATGGTAGAGGCGCTGCACGTCCGACAGCGCTGGCTGCGACCAGATCAGGCGTGGCATTCGGGAGGCTCAGCATCGTCGCCCTGTTCGAGTCGGGTCAGCCAGGCATCCGCTTCCTCACTGCTGAGATGCAGTCCGGTGGCGCGGTAGGCCTCCCATGCATTCAAGGTGTCCTGGCGGAAAGCTTCGCGCTTCTCTTCGCGCTCGACATACTGCGTGATGGCTTCGCGCATCAGCCAGTGCGGGGTACGCTGACGTATATCGGCCAAGCGTTTCACGCGCATCCGGAGTTCGTGGTCGATCTTTACCGCAACCGGGCGTGGGCTTGAAGAAGGCATGAAGGGCTACCAGGTATCGTTCGGTATTACCTGACTATACACGACGGTCCAAGCCCGTTTACCCGCTCCGCACCCGATCGCCTCAGGGCGATCCTGAGAATGAGTCAGCTCGTCATCTATTCCCAACTCATGATCCCCAACGTCCTCACCATCGCCGGCACTGACCCGACCGGCGGCGCCGGCATACAGGCCGACCTCAAGACCTTTTCCGCGCTCGGCACCTACGGCATGACCGCGATCACCGCGGTGGTGGCGCAGAACACCCGCGGGGTGCGCAGCTTCGTGGCACTTGAGCCGGATTTCGTCGGCGCGCAGATCGACGCGGTGTTCGACGACGTGCGGGTCGATGCGGTGAAGGTGGGCATGATCGCCAACGCGGCGATCGCCCGCGTGGTGGCCGACCGGCTGCGGCGGTACGCACGCTGCCCGGTGGTGGTCGATCCGGTCATGGTGGCCAAGAGCGGCGACCATCTGCTGCTGCCGGACGCGGTGGCCGCGCTGCGCGACGAACTGCTGCCGCTGGCGACGCTGATCACGCCCAATCTGCCGGAAGCGGCGGTGCTGCTTGATTGCCCGCCGCCGCAGACGCTGGACGACATGCGCGCCATGCTGGCCGCCCTGACGGCGCTCGGGCCGCAGTGGGTACTGCTCAAGGGCGGTCATCTGCGTGCGCCGCACAGCACCGATCTGCTGGCCGGCCCGGAGGGCGTGCTCGAACTGCCGGCACAGCGCCTCACCACCACCCGCGATCACGGCACCGGCTGCACGCTGGCCGCGGCCGTCGCGGCGCTGCTGCCGACCACCGATACGGTGAGCGCGGTGCGGCGCGCGAAGGACTATCTCAATGCGGCACTGGCGGCGGCGGATCAGCTGGACGTGGGCGGTGGCCGCGGGCCGGTGCATCACTTTCACGCGATGTGGGCTCGGCCGGGCGCCGATTGACCGTAGCGGGGGTCGTGGTTCAGCGCCGAACCTTCACGCCGCCCCTACAGCGTGCCGCGCGGCTTGCGACCTGATTTCGCAGCCAGTGCGTCATACACCGGGTTGGGCAGCAGCCGCATCAGTTTCGCCACCACCCCCATCTGCCACGGAATGACCGCGTAGCTGCGCCGGCTGTCGAAGAAGCGGGCGAAGCGCGCCGCAGCGTCGTCGGCGTCCAGCATGAAGGGCATGGGGTAGGGGTTCTTTTCGGTCATCGGCGTGTCGATGTAGCCCGGGCACAGCGTTTTCACCTGCACGCCGCTGCCGCGAAGTTCGACCCGCAGGCTTTCGAGATAGCTGATGGCGGCGGACTTGGACGCGCTGTAGGCGCCGGCGCCGGGCAGACCGCGGATGCCGGCGACCGAGGCGATGCCGACCAGCGTGCCCGAGCCGCGCGCCTGCATCGGTTTCACGAAGGGTGCGAAGGTGCGCACCAGCCCCAGTACATTGATGTCGAACACCGCTTCGAAGGCGGGCAGGTCTTCCTGTTCGCCGGTCAGCGTGCCGACCGATACGCCGGCGTTGCCGATCACCAGATCAGGCAGGCCGGCGTCGGCGATGAAGGCTTCGGCCGCGGCACGCAGCGCGTCGGCGTCGCGCACGTCGGCCACATAGCTGAAGTGGCGGCCGGGCAGGCGGGCGCGCAGGGTGTCGAGCAGCGCGCCCCGGCGGGCGACCAGACCGAGGGTGGCGCCCTGCGCCGCGTAATGGCGGGCCAGCGCCTCGCCGATGCCGGTCGATGCACCGGTCAGAAAAACAACGGGTGCCGCGCGGGCACCCGTGGTCGTCACCGGAGCGGCCGGATTCACTTCTTGCTGGCGGCGCGTTCGGCGCGTGCGCGCTCGATCAGCGCATCCAGATTTACCAGCATGGTTTCGTAGCTGTTGCCCAGCGCGATGTACTTGCCATCAACCACCAGCGCCGGCACGCCGGTGAGCTGATAGGCGGCGCTCATCTGCTGCGCGCGCTGCACCTTGCCGGACACCGCGAAGGACTTGGCGGTTTCTTCGAACTTCTTGGCGTCGATGCCGTTTTTGCCCATCCAGGCCGAAATGGCGCCGACGTCGTTGAACGGCTGGCGGTCGACATGAATAGCGTCGAACACCTTGCCGTGCAGGCGATCCAGCTCACCCAGGGTTTCCAGCGTGTAGTAGGTCTGCGCGCCCGGCACCCAGGACTGGCGGAAGATGGCCGGTACCCGCTTGAAGGTGACGTCTGCCGGCAGCTTGACCAGCCACTTCTTCAGCGTGGGCTCCAGATCGAAGCAGTGCGGGCAGCCGTACCAGAAGAACTCGATCACTTCGACCTTGTTGCCCGGTTCGGCGGACTGCGCCGGCTTGATTTCGCGGAAGTCCTTGTCGGTCAGCGGTGCTGCACTCACACCCATGGACATGAAGCCGGCGATAGCCAGCGCTGCGAGCGTCTTGAATCCGAATTTCATGTGTTCTCCTGTATTCCGTATCGATCCGGTGTCATCGGACAACCGATGCCTCGATTCCGTTCTGTGCCAGTTCAGCGCGGGCGCGCTGCATGTCTTCCGCGCTTGCGAAGGGGCCGAGCCGTACGCGGTAGAGCGTGCCCTTGCCGGCGACTTCGCCCTTCTGCACGCCGGATTCCAGACCGATCAACGCAAGACGCGCCCGCAGGTTGTCCGCTTCTTCTTCCGACGAGAAGGCGCCGGCCTGAAGAATGAGTCTGGCGGCCGGGGCGTTCGCCGCCGGTGCGGCCGCGGCGGGTGCCGGCGCGGCATCGGCTGCAGGCGCAGCGGGCTTGTCGTTGCCCGGGGTCTGCGCTGTGCCCGGCAGCAGATCGTAGAAATCGAAACGCTTGGCTTCGGCCGGTGCAGGCGTCGCCGCCTTGTCGCCCGGCTTGCCCGGCAGTGCTGCCGGCTGGGCGGGAACAGCACCCGCTGCAGGCGCGTTCTCGCGCACCTGCAGCGGCAGCGACGAGCCGTGGATGTACCACATGACGCCGGCGCTCAGCACCACGCCCAGCACCAGACCGATGAAGATGCCGACCACGGTGCCGCCGCGGCTGTTGCGCGGTGAAGCCTTCTTCTGCGGGGCTTTGGCCATTTACATGGTTTCCGGGGCGGACACGCCGAGCAGTGCGAGGCCGTTGGCGATGACCTGCCGGGTGGCCGCCGCCAGTGCAAGGCGGGCTTCGCGCACGGCCAGATCGTCCACCAGCATGCGCGAGGCGTTGTAGAAGGCGTGGAAGTCGGACGCCACGTCGCGCAGGTAGAAGGCGACTGAGTGCGGCGCGCGGTCGGCCACCGCGGCGGTGATCACGTCCGGGAATTCGGCCAGGCGCTGCGCCAGCAGCAGTTCCTTCTCGCCGGACAGGCTGTCCATCGGAACCTCCGGCAGCAGCGACAGGTCGAGCGCGTGATTGGCCACCGCTTCGCGGATGACCGAACAGATGCGCGCGTGTGCGTACTGGATGTAATAGACCGGGTTGTCGTTCGATTCGGACTTGGCCAGATCGAGGTCGAAATCGAGGTGCTGGTCGCTCTTGCGCAGCACGTAGAAGAAGCGGGCAGCGTCGTTGCCCACATCGGCGCGCAGGTCGCGCAGCGTGACGAAGTCGCCCGAGCGCTTGCCCATGGCCGCCTTCTCGCCGCCGCGGTAGAGCACCGCGAACTGCACCAGTGCGATTTCCAGCCGCTCCGGGTTCTCGCCCAGCGCGGTCAGCGCGCCCTTCACCCGCGGGATGTAGCCGTGGTGGTCGGCGCCCCACACGTCGATCACCAGATCGAAGCCGCGCGCGAACTTTTCGGCGTGGTAGGCGATGTCGGACGCGAAATAGGTGTAGATGCCGTTGTCGCGGCGGACCACGCGGTCCTTCTCGTCACCGAAGTGGGTGGAGCGGAACCACAGTGCGCCGTCCTGTTCGTAGATGTGGCCGGCGTCCTGCAGGCGTTTCACCGCGCGGTCGACCGCACCGTTGGTGTGCAGCGACTGTTCCGAGTACCACACGTCGTAATGCACGCGGAACTCGCCGAGATCGTTGCGCTGGTCGGCCAGCATGGCGTCGAGCGCGAAGCGGTGCACCGTCCACCAGTCGTCGCCGAGCGACTTCTTGGCGGTGGCGATCAGCGCGTCGAGCTGGGCGTCGGCGGTGTCGCCGGGCACCGAGGCGTCCGGCAGGTCGGCGGTATGGCGGTTCAGGCGCGTGCCCTGCTGCACGAACAGTTCCGAACCGATGTCGCGCACGTAGTCGCCGCGGTAGCCGTCGGCCGGGAACCTGATCGCCGTGCCCTGGGTTTCCATGTAGCGCAGCCACACCGACACCGCCAGGATGTCCATCTGGCGTCCGGCGTCATTCACGTAGAACTCGCGGGTCACCGCGTAGCCGGCGGTTTCGAGCAGATTGGACAGTGCCGAACCGTAAGCCGCACCGCGGCCGTGGCCGACGTGCAGCGGGCCGGTCGGGTTGGCCGACACGAACTCGATCTGCACCTTCCTGCCGGCGCCGCTGTCGGAGCGGCCGTAGCGTTCGCCTTCGGCGAGGATGCGGCCGACGATGGCCTGCTTCACCGTGGCGCTGAAGAAGAAGTTGATGAAGCCGGCGCCCGCCACCTCGGCGCGCTCGATCAGCGTCGACGGCGGCAGTTCGCGCACGATGCGCTCGGCGATCACGCGCGGGTTCTGCTTCAGCGCCTTCGCGAGCTGCAGGGCGACATTGCAGGCGAGGTCGCCGTGGGCGGCCTGCTTCGGGCGGTCGAGGATGATGTCAGGCGCGGCGAGATCCGGTGCCACGCTGGCGAGCGAGGCATGCAGCAGACGGGTCAGTTCCAGGCGCAGTTCGGGGGTCATGGATGAAACAGGGGCGCAGGGCGCGTATGCATTCGGAAGCGGCGAAGTATAACGCGAGCCCGTGGCCGCCTTCCCGGCGCGGCTTCCGGGCCGGCAGCCCTTCTTGTACAGTGCGCGCTCCCTGCGCGCCCGCCGAATTTGGAAACATGACGTTTCACGCCGCCCGTCCGATCCCGATCACCCCCCCGTCGAGGGCCTGAGCCGATGCGCTGGTTGCGACTGCTCAAGATCGTGACGGTCAGCCTGCGCTACGGGCTGGACCAGATGCTGATCGACGCCGGCAGCAAGCTGCGCTTTGCCGGCCTGCTGCGGGTGACCCGGCTCGGCCGCCGTTTCGACGCGCCGCGCGCGGTGCGTCTGCGTCAGGCGCTGGAGGCGCTCGGGCCCATCTTCGTCAAGTTCGGCCAGATGCTGTCGACGCGGCGCGACCTGCTGCCGCCGGACCTGGCGGACGAACTGGCCAAGCTGCAGGACCGCGTGCCGCCCTTCCCGTCGGAACAGGCGATCGCGCGGCTGGAAGCCTTCTACGGCCGGCCGCTGTCGCAGGTGTTCGCCAGCTTCGAAACGCAGCCGGTGGCCTCCGCCTCGGTGGCGCAGGTGCATTTCGCGCTGTTGCCCACCGGTGAGGAGGTCGCGGTCAAGGTGCTGCGGCCGGGCATCGAGCACATCATCGCCAACGACATCGCGCTGATGGAAACCGCCGCCGCGCTGCTCGAACGCGTGTGGTCGGAAGGTCGCCGGCTGAAGGCGCGCGAAGTGGTGGCGGAGTTCTCCAAGCACCTCGGCGACGAACTGGACCTCATGCGCGAGGCGTCGAACTGTTCGCAGCTGCGCCGCAACTTCCGCGATTCGCCGCTGCTGTCGGTGCCCGAGGTGTACTGGGACTACTGCGGCCCGACCGCGATGGTGATGCAGCGCATGCACGGCCTGCCGGTGTCGCAGGTCGATGCGCTGCGCGCCCAGGGCGTGGACATGGCGGCGCTGTCGCGCGCCGGCGTCGAAATCTTCTTCACTCAGGTGTTCCGCGACGGCTTCTTCCACGCCGACATGCACCCGGGCAACATTTTCGTCGCGCCGGACGGCCAGTACATCGCGCTCGACTTCGGCATCATGGGCACGCTGACCGACGTCGACAAGAACTACCTGGCGCAGAACTTTCTCGCCTTCTTCCAGCGCGACTACAAGCGGGTGGCGCAGGCCCATGTCGATGCCGGCTGGGTGCCGCGCGGCACCCGGGTCGACGAGTTCGAGGCGGCGATACGCGCGGTGTGCGAACCCATCTTCGACAAGCCGCTGAAGGAAATCGAGTTCGGCCGCACGCTGCTGCGGCTGTTCCAGGTGTCGCGCCGCTTCAATGTCGAAATCCAGCCGCAGCTGGTCATGCTGCAGAAGACGCTGCTCAACATCGAAGGTCTGGGCCGCCAGCTCGACCCCGACCTCGATCTGTGGAAGACCGCCAAGCCCTTCCTCGAGCGCTGGATGAACGAGCAGATGGGCTGGCGCGCGCTGCGCCGCAAGCTGGCGGAAGAGGCGCCGGGCTGGGCGCTCACGCTGCCCGAACTGCCGCGGCTGGCGCACCGGGTGCTCGGCCGCGCCGCCGAATTCGACGTGATGCTGGAGCCGGCCGCTGCCGAGCGCCGCCACCGCGGCCTGATGCGCTGGCTGCGCGTGCTCTGCCTGCTGGTGGCCACGCTGATCGGCGTCGAGCTGTGGCGGGTTTTCGGGACCTGATCCCGAGCGCCATGCCGCCGCCCTAAAGTCGCGCAAGGGTCCGTCGTTAGTGCTGCTTCAAGCCGCGAGAACACAACGATGAAAACGATCCCGGTGGTTCAGATTCCGCACGCGTGTGTGTTGCCCTGCAGGGGGCACGCACAATGAATTTTCCTCCCGTACGCCTCGGCGCGCTTGCCGGGTCCATGACCCGCTCCATGCATGGCGCGGCGCTCACTTTCTCCAAGGTCGTGGCCGACCGGGTCGGCATGTCGGTGCTCGATGTCGCACTGGTCGACCGTGGTGGCCTGCAAGGCAGCCTGCACGCGCTCGACCGCTGCAGCGGCGGCCGGCTGTGCATGATCGCGCAGCGCATGCGCACCCTCGAAGGCATCCGCACGCAGGCCATGCTGGTGCTGCCGGAGGAGGGGGCGCGACTGATCGTGCGCCGCATGCTCGGTTTTCCGGTGCTGCTCGGCGAACTGTCCGAGGTGGAACAGGATGCGCTCGCCGAACTGGGTGGCATCGTGATCGATGCCTGCGGCGGTGGTTTCGCCGGTGCGTTCGGGCTGGAGGCCGAGGCGGCACAGCCGACGGTGGATCTGACCGACGCCGAAAGCGGATTTTCGCTGGACGACACGCTGCAGAACGCGCTGGTCACCCATCTGCACATCCACCTGTCCGGCCTGCGGGTCGAAGGCCGCGTAATGCTCGAAATGGTGGCTGATTCCGCGCTGCCCGTGCTGCCCCGCTATCGCTTTTCGGCCTGACCGAAAAACAGCTTCTTTCCTTTGCCCATCAGCGTTTGCGCGCCGCTATCATTGCGTTCGCGCGGCGTCGTGCCGCGCCGTGCAATGTTCCGCCGGGGCGTCCATGCTGATCTGGTTCGTAGTGCTCTATCTGATGGTGTCGGTCGGCATCGGCCTGTACGCCTCGAAGAACGTCCATAACGCCAAGGATTTCGCGGTCGCCGGGCGCAGCCTGCCGCTGCCGGTGGTCACCGCAACCGTATTCGCCACCTGGTTCGGCGCCGAGGCGGTGTTCGGCGTGTCGGCCCAGTTCGTCACCTCCGGTCTGGGCGGCGTGGTGGCCGATCCGTTCGGTTCGTCGATGTGTCTCATCATCGCCGGCTTCTTCTTCGCCTCGAAGCTCTACAAGCTCAACATCCTGACCGTCGGCGACTACTACCGGATGCGCTACAGCCGCTCGGTCGAGGCGATTACCTCGATGTGCATCGTGGTGTCCTATCTCGGCTGGGTGGCGGCGCAGATCAAGGCCATGGGACTCATCTTCTTCATGGTGACCGATGGCGCGGTGAGCCAGGAGGCGGGCATGGTGCTGGGCGCAGCCATCGTACTCACCTACACCACCTTCGGCGGCATGTTCTCGGTGGCCATCCTCGATTTCGTGCAGATGGCGGTGTCGATGGGCGGCCTGCTGTACATCGCGTACATCATCAGCGGCCTGACCGGCGGCGTGGCGCCGGTGATCGAACATGCGTCGGCGGCCGGCAAGCTCGACTTCTTCCCGCCGGCCGACCCCTGGCTGTGGATCACCTTCATCGGCGCCTGGCTCACCATGATGCTCGGTTCGATTCCGCAGCAGGACGTGTTCCAGCGCGTCACCTCGGCGAAGAGCGCCAGGGTGGCGGTCGGCGGCTCGGTGCTCGGCGCCACCATCTACTTCTGCTTCTGCTTCGTGCCGATGTTCATCGCCTACTCGGCGACGCTGATCGACCCGGCCACCTTCGGTGCGCTGATCGAGGAGGATTCGCAGCGCGTGCTGCCGACGCTGGTGATGCAGCACACGCCGCTGATCGCGCAGATCCTGTTCTTCGGCGCGGTGCTGTCGGCCATCATGAGCTGTTCGTCGGCCACGCTGCTGGCGCCCTCGGTCACCTTCGCCGAGAACATCGTGAAGGGCTTCTACCCGCGCATGAGCGACCGCCAGCTGCTGTTCGTGATGCGCGGGGCCATCGTCGGCTTCGCCTGCAGCGTGCTGGTGGTGGCGCTGAATACCGAGAGCAGCATCTTCGGCATGGTCGAGAACGCCTACAAGGTGACGCTGGCCGGTGCCTTCGTGCCGCTGTTCTTCGGCGCCTTCTGGAAGCGTGCGACCACCCAGGGTGCGCTGGCGGCCATCATCGGCGGCCTGTCTTCATGGCTGCTGGTCGAGGTGCTGGTCGGCGAAGCCAGCCTGGTGCCGCCGCAGCTGATCGGTCTGGTGGTGAGCGCCACCGGCATGGTGGTCGGTTCGCTGCTGCCGCAGTGGGTGGGTCACCGGATGCCGCACGAGCCGGACCACGCCGCGCTGCACCACCATGCCGCGCGGGGACCGCACACGCCGCATCACTGAGCGTCGGGCCCGGATGCCGGGCCGCCGCCGTCAGGGCGTCCTGCCGCTCGCGTCCTGCGCAGCCGCCCTGGCGGCGGCCTCCGCCTCGCGCCGTGCGCGCTCTTCTTCGCGCTTCTGCACCCGCTCGTCGATTGCCGCTGCCTTCCTGCGCTGGTCGGCGGCGCGCTGGTCGGCGCGGGCGTCTTCCTGCTTGCGTCGGGCGGCCAGTTCGGCATCCTTTCGCGCACGCTCGCGGGCCTGTTCCTCGGCCTGACCGGCCAGTTCCGCATCTCTGGCTGCGCGCGCGGCAGAGGCTTCCTCCCGCTGGGCGTCCTGTTCGCGGGTTCTGGCGCTGACGTCGATGGACTTCTCGCGGCGCGCTTCGGCAGCACGCAGCTTCTGGGCCCGGCGCGCTTCGGCCGAGCGGCGGCGGATGTCACGTTCGATGTCACCCGCTTCCAGCTCCAGCCGGCGCGCGGCGGTCGTGCTGCCGCGATAGGCCTCGTCTGCGCGTTCGAGACAGGATGACACCAGGGTGTGCTGCCAGCACTCGGCATGTGCGGCGTCGCGTACCCGTGCAGCCTCTTCCTTCTTCGCTTTTGACTGTTCTTTCAGCGCAGTGACCTGATCGCGCAGGCGGTTGCGTTCTGCGGCCGGGAAATCATCGACCGGCGCTTGCGCATGGACGACGCCGGCCGCGGCGAGCGCCGCGAGAGCGCTCAGGGTGCGCAGGGCAAACTTGTTCACGTACTGTCCTCGTGCTGGGGGGCGCGGTGCTCGGTTCCGCCATCCCCGGTTCATCAATCCAGAGCGTCACGCTGACGCACCGGCGCGTGCCTGCGGCCGGACCGATCGCGATCGTACCCCGCAACCACGCGTTGTCGCGCAATGGCTGCTCGCTTACAGCAACGCGGCTGAGCAGGGAACCGGGGACAGCGGGTCGGGCCATTCGTCGCGGGCGGGACGCACGGTCTGTCGATGTGCCGGATCGCCCGGTGCCGGGCGCCGGTGTCTGACGGCGTCCGCCGGCGCGGAAGGATGATGCGGTAAAGCGGAGGCGGGCCGAAAGAGCCCGCCGGCCTGCAGGGCCGTCCGTCAGATCTGTACCGTACTTGAAGGACGCAGCACGTAGCCCACCACCGCCAGTCCGCCGAAGCACAGTGCCGCGCCGGACAGGCCGGCAACCATGGCCGACGCCGAGGCCACCGCGCAGAAGGGCAGCGCGTGGCGCGTCGCCGAACGGTAGCCGGCGCGCATGAAGCGATTGATCCGTTTCATTTCCGTCTCCTGCAGGGGGGAGGTCAGTGTGTGCCGGTCAAGTTTTTTCGGACACACCGATAGGTTGTTTGATTGCCGATTGCTGCTCGAAGGCATTGGGTGGCAAGTTGCCCAGTTTTGAATGCAGGCGCACGCTGTTGTAGAAGCCGACGA
>JBEQBZ010000037.1:0-22315 GCA_041639545.1 Methyloversatilis sp.
CACATTCCGTCGTCGCGTGAAGAGAACTCGAAAGCATCGAGTCCGACGTTAACAGCCTTCAGCTGCGTTTACAACAACTTGCGAACAAAATGAAAATGCCGTTCAGCGCTAACTGAACGGCATTAGGGCCTCGGCCCCCGTTTTTCATTCCGCGGCACGGCCCGTGTCCGGCTGGCCGGTCGCCAGCGCAGCGATTTTCTCGCGCAGCACACGCGGCAGCAGCGGCTTGGTCAGAAAGTCGTTCATACCCGCATCGAGGCAGGCGACGCGGTCCTCTTCCTGCGCGTTGGCGGTCATCGCGAAGATGGGCACCGGCAGGCGACCCAGTTCCTGTTCCATCTGCCGGATCAGCCGCGCCGCCTCGACACCGCCCATGACCGGCATCTGCATGTCCATCAGCACCAGATCAAAACCGCCTTCGGCCACCTTCTCGATCGCCTCGACACCATTGTGCGCCACGCATACCCGGTGACCGGCACGCTCCAGTACCACGCAGGTCACCTTCTGGTTTACCGGATGGTCCTCCACCAGCAGCACCGACAGTTCCTTGCCGGAGCCCGCCTCGCCGGCCTCCGGCGACACCGGTGCAGCATCCGCCACCGCCTTCCCGGCCGCCCGCCGCAGCGGCAGATCCACCGTGAAGGCGCTGCCGCGCCCCTGCTCACTGTCGAGCGAAATCTGCCCCCCCATCAGTTCGGACAACCGGCTGGCGATGGACAGGCCGAGGCCCGTACCGCCATAGCCGCGGGTGGTTGAACTGTCCTGCTGCGCGAAGGCCTCGAACACCTGGACCTGCCTGTCGGCGGGAATGCCGATGCCGGTATCGATCACCGTCAATCTCAGGCGCTCTCCAGCGAGCGCCTCGGCGCGCTCGACCCTCAGCGTCACGCTGCCCTCGTGCGTGAACTTGATGGCGTTGCTCACCAGATTCAGCAGTACCTGACGCAGGCGCAGCGGATCACCGGTGAGGCGTGGCGGCACGCCGGGGGCCACCTGCAGATCCAGCGCCAGCGACTTGCGGGCGGCCGGCGCGGCCAGCGTGCGCATGACCTGCGACAGTTGTTCGCCCAGGTCGAAGGGCACCGTCTCGACCTCTACCTTGCCCGCTTCTATCTTCGAAAAATCAAGGATGTCGTTGATGATGACCAGCAGCGACTCGGCGGAACTGCGCGCGGTCGCCACGCACTCGCGGCGTTCGCTCTCGTCGGCGGCGTCCAGCGCCAGATCCAGCATGCCCAGCACACCATTCATCGGCGTGCGGATTTCGTGGCTCATATTGGCAAGAAACTCGCTCTTGGCCCGGCTGGCCGCTTCGGCTGCGTCGCGCGCGCGACGCAGCGCCTCCTTGGCTTCGCGGCTGGCGGTCACGTCGACCGCGACACCGGCCACCTCGTCCGGATGGCCGCGCACGCCGCCGAGGATGCGCAGCACGCGATGACTGCCGTCCGGCAGGCTTACCCGCACGTCCTGTTCCAGCCGCGCCTGCTCGTTCGCCACCCGGTCCAGCGCCTGCGCGAAGGCATCGGCTTCCATCGGCAGCAGCCGGTGCAGCCAGCCCTCCAGCCCGCCGCTGGCTTGCGCCGGCGTCAGGCCATGCAGCGCGCACATCTGATCGTCCCAGGTGAGCACGCCGCTGATGCGGTTCCACGCCCAGACGCCGATGGACGCCGCCGAAGTGGCCAGTTCGAGCCGGTGCTTCTGCCGCTCCAGTTCCTCTTCGTTGGCACAGGCGCGACAGGCAATGGCGAGCTTGCGCGCCAGCGTGCGGAAATTATCCAGAAACCCGGGGTCCAGCGCTTCACCGGCGCGCTCGATCAGCAGCAGGCCATAGCCCGGCAGATCGATCAGGTGATGGGTCAGCACGCCGTCACCCAGCGTGCGCCAGCCCTCTTGCGCCAGTTCGGCCGCGTCCGGCCAGCGCGCTCGCAGGCCGGACGGCTGTTCCGGTGTGTCCGGCACGGCGCAGATGCGGTGCAGGCCGTCACCGCCACCGGCGTACAGCGCGCAGCTGCGCGCGTCCAGCAGCCTGCGGATTTCTGACAGTACGCGCCGGCTCATCTGTTCCAGCTGCACATCCTCCCCGATGACCAGGGCGATACGGAACAGGATGTCGGTCTCGATGGCGGCTTTCATGCGGACGGAGGCCGCAAGCCTCCGGGTGTTCAATACCAGTTCCGGATAACGGCCGGGGTGCTCAGGCCTTGAGCAGATCCTCGCGCCCGGACAGCCAGCGTTCGAGATGGCGATCGGCGGCGGCCACATGTTCGCGCAGCAGCGTATCGGCCGCTTCGCGCGCCAGCTCGACCAGCGCCTCGTCGATCACCAGGTCGGCGAAGCGCAGCAGCGGCTGGCCGGACTGGCGGCTGCCGATGAACTCGCCCGGGCCGCGCAGCTTCAGGTCCTCGGCGGCGATCATGAAGCCGTCGGTATAGGCGTGGATGACGCGCAGCCGCTCGCGTGCGGTCTGCGACAGCGGGCCTTCGTACAGCAGCACGCAGGCCGATTCGCGGCTGCCGCGGCCGACCCGGCCGCGCAGCTGGTGCAGTTGTGACAGGCCGAAGCGCTCGGCGTGCTCGATCACCATCAGGCTGGCGTTGGGCACATCGACACCGACCTCGATCACCGTGGTGGCGACCAGCAGATGGGTGTCGCCGGCGACGAAGCCGGCCATCACCGCCGCCTTCTCGTCCGGCTTCATGCGGCCATGCACCAGCCCCACCTTCAGTTCCGGGCTGGCAGCGAGCAACTGCGCGTGGGTATCGATCGCGGTCTGCAGCTGCAGCGTTTCCGATTCCTCGATCAGCGGACACACCCAGTAGGCCTGGGCGCCGGCGGCACAGGCGTCGCGCACGCGTTCGATCACCTGTTCGCGGCGCGCGGCGGCGATGAGCTTGGTGAGCACCGGCGTGCGACCGGGCGGCAGTTCGTCGATCACCGACACGTCGAGATCGGCGTAGAAACTCATGGCCAGCGTGCGCGGAATGGGCGTCGCGCTCATCATGAGCTGGTGCGGGCTCACGTCGCCCGCCTTGGCGCGCAGCGCGAGTCGCTGGCGCACGCCGAAGCGGTGCTGCTCGTCCACCACCGCGACGCCGAGGCGGGCGAAATCGACCGCGTCCTCGATCAGCGCGTGAGTGCCGACCGCGATCGGCGCCGCGCCGCTGGCGATGGCTTCCTTCATCGCCCGCTTTTCGCGCACTTTGAGGCTGCCGGACAGCCAGGCCACTTGGATGCCGAGCGGCGCCAGCCAGTCGGCCAGCTTGCGGAAGTGCTGTTCGGCAAGGATTTCGGTCGGCGCCATGAAGGCGGCCTGATAGCCGGCTTCGACCGCGCGCAGACAGGCGAGCGCGGCGACCACCGTCTTGCCGGAACCGACATCGCCCTGCAGCAGCCGCTGCATCGGATACGGCTGCGACAGATCCGCCGCAATCTCGGCCCAGGCGCGCGCCTGGGCGCCGGTCAGCGCGAACGGCAACTGCTGCAGGAAGCGATCGATCAGCGAGCCGCCGGTATCCGCCGGCTGCGGCAGCACCGGCGCATCGCGGCTGCGCCGCGCGGCATGCGCGCGCTTCAGGCTCAGTTGCTGGGCCAGCAGCTCATCGAACTTGATGCGCCGCCAGGCCGGCGCCAGCCGCTCGTCGAGATCGCGCAGCGATTCGCCCGGCCGCGGCCGGTGCAGCGCCTGCACCGCGGCGCCAAAGGGCACCAGCGCGTAGTGGCGGCGCAGCGCGTCGGGCAGGCTGTCGGCGAGGTCGGTTCGTTCGAGCGCCTCGTCGATGGCGCGACGCAGGCTGGCCTGCGACAGGCCGGCGGTGGCCGGGTACACCGGCGTGAGCCGGTCCGGCAGCGCAGTGTCCTCACCGACCGTGCGCACCCGCGGGTGCAGCATCTCGGCGCCGAAGAAACCGGGATTGATGTCGCCGAACAGACGCACCCGCTTGCCGGGCGCGAGCTGTTTCTGCTGCGACGGGTAGAAATTGAAGAAGCGCAGCGTGACGGTGCCGCTGTCGTCGGCCGCGGTCACTACCAGCTGGCGGCGCGGCCGGAACTTCACTTCAGCCTGCGTCACCTCGACCTCGACCTGCACCGGCTGGCCGGCGCGCGCCAGCGCCACCGGCGTGATGCGCGTCTCGTCCTCGTAGCGCAGCGGGAAATGCAGGACGAGCGCGGCATCGGAGCCGAGCCCCATCCTGTCCAGCGCGTCGGCGAGCGCTTCGCTGCGTGTGCTCATCCGGTGAACAGGGCCGGGCGGACCCGGCCGTTGCTCATCAGGCGATCACCAGCACCGCATCGACCTCGACCAGCGCACCGCGCGGCAGCGCAGCCACGCCGACCGCGGCACGCGCCGGGAAGGGCTGGTTGAAGTAGCGGGTCATGGCCTCGTTCACCTTGGCGAAATTGCCGAGGTCGGTCAGGAACACATTCACCTTCACCGCATCGTCCAGCGTGGCGCCGGCCGCGGCGGCCACCGCCTTCAGGTTGTCGAACACGCGGGTGATCTGCGCGTCGATGCCGTCGGCCATGGCCATGGTGGCCGGGTCCAGGCCGATCTGGCCGGACATGTAGACGGTGTTGCCCACCTTCACCGCCTGCGAATAGGTGCCGATGGCGGCCGGTGCGTCGGGGGTCGAAACGATGATGCGCGACATGGGAATCTCCGGAGTGTGTACAGGAATGCTGCGCGGCCTGCCCCAAGAAGGCAGGCCGGACGACGCCGGATTATCGCGGATTAGCCGGTCGCGGGGGTGGCCGGGTGGCCACCTCCGGGTTCAGTGGGCATGGAGAGCCGGCAAGGCATGCTCGGCCGCGTCGCTCATGCGGTCGAGTTCTCCGATCACGTCCAGGCTGAGCGACTCCATGCGCGCGATCGCCGCCAGCGCGTCGTCGAAACGCCCGGCTTCGGCGTGTTTGAGAGCTTCGACGCCCACCTTGTGGAAAGCCTCGTGAGGTGCCTCCAGCTCGCGGAAACCCGGCAGATGGCTGTGGCAGCGCCGGCCTTCGCCTTCGTAGTACCACTTGCCCAGACGGCAGCCGGAGTGGCTGGCAAAGCTGTCGACCGCGCGGTCGGTGTGGCCGGATACCGTCTGGTAGATATCCATCTTGTACGCCAGATGATCCACCTTCGCCAGTTCGGTAAAGGCACGCAGCGAGGTGACCTGCATGTGCTCGCCATTGGCCTGCGCCTGGGCACTCAGGGCATCCATGCGGGCACTGGTATCCATCCCTTCGCCGGAATAGGTGGCCGCGTCGGCGGCGTTCGCCTGCATGCGCTCGGTGGCCTGGCTGGTGTCGTTCTGGATGCCGCTGACCAGGGTGGCAATCTCGGTGGTGGCGGCACCGGTCCGTTCGGCCAGCTTGCGCACCTCGTCCGCCACAACCGCGAAACCACGCCCCTGTTCGCCGGCACGGGCGGCCTCGATGGCTGCGTTCAGCGCCAGCAGATTGGTCTGATCGGCGATCTCGCGGATCAGCCTCACGATGCCGCCGATGCGTTCCGCACGGTCACGCAGGGTGTCGACGCTGTGCGCGGTTTCGGTCAGGCGTTCGGCATAGCCGCTCAGGCTGGCGGCGACGGCACGACTGCCGCCAGCGGTCTGCGCGCATTGCCCTGCGGTTTCGGCAGCCCGAGTCGCCTCGCTGCTCACGATGCCGGCGAGTGCAGCCAGCGTGGTACGAAATCGCTGAAAGGAACCGGCGTAGGCGGTCAGGTTGGCGAGCAGGCCGCTGTTGAAATCGCAGCGCTCCCGCGCGCGGGCGTTGTCCTGATGCAGCGCTTCGCGCTCCGACTCGCCCCGGGCCAATTCGGCCTTCAGCCGGTCAAGCTCATGCTGCAGACGATCACGATCTGCCCGCAGCTGTTCATGTTCGCGTGCGGCCACCCATCCGAGAAATGCCATTGCCCTGCCCGTCCATGCATGATCAGGACAGTTCTATCGGCAGCAGGATATGCAGCTTGAACGGATTCAGCGCGCCACCGGCGGCGCGCCGTCGAGGCCGAGCGCACGCATCTGCGCCCGCGCCCGGTCGGCTTCGGCGCGGGTGCGGAAAGGGCCGACCAGCACCCGTGTCTCGACCTGCGCCGGAATGCCGTGCAGCGCCAGCCTGGCGCGCAGTTCCTCGGCATTGGCGGTGTGGCTGAACACCCCGGCCTGCACCACATAGCCGCCGGCCGGGCTGCGCGTCAGCGCGGGCGGCGCAGACGGCTCGGCACGCGCAGCCCGCTCGGCCGAAGGCCGGCGTGCGTCCGCCGCATCGGGAGCGGCAACCGGCGCACCCGGGCGGGCGGTGGCTTCGGGGACTGCGGGCTCGACCGTGGCCACGGCGGGCGCAGCCTTCGATGCAGGTGCGGAGGCAAGCGCCCTGGCCGGCTGCGCGTGCGGCGGCGCGTTGCCGGCGCCTGCGGCAGCCGGTTCCGCAACCGTGCTCGCGGACGGCGTTGCAGCCGCCTCCGCGGCATCGCCTTCCGGCAGGGGTGGCGGGCTGTCCTGCAGAGCGGCCGGCAGGGCGCTGACCGCCGGCGTTTCTTCCGGCGGCACCGCAGACACCGCCGCCGGTGCGGGCGAGGTCGATACGGCCGCCGGCGCAGGCGCTTCGTCGTCCTCGTCGTCGTGCGAGCGACGGCTGGCATCGAACACCGCCAGTCCGCCGATCAGCAGCGCGATCAGCACACCGGCCACCGCGATCCGGCGCAGCAACGCGCCCCGCTGTTCGGCAGACACGTCTTCGTCGCGACGCGCAGTGATGCGGATCGTCGTTGTCATCCTTACTCTCCGAGCCCCCGGCTCTGTGCAAGCGTGCGTACCAGATCAGCCTCACCGATCGACATGTCGCACTGTTCGGCGATCGCCTCGGCGCTGAGCCCGCGGGCGGCCAGCGACAGCGCTTCGCTGTACTGCGGCGCCACCGGCGGCAGCTGATTGACGGTTTCGATGCGCCGGCTCACGCCATCCAGTCTGTCCTCGATCACGTCGACCCGGGTTTCCAGCGCCTGCATCAGCGGCGCCAGGCGGGCATCGAGCAGACTGTCGAGTTCGGCCTGAAGATCGGGAACAGGCGGCGGCGGGACGGGTTCCTGCGGCGGTGGGGGCGGCGCCGGCTCGGCGTCGCGGCGGGCGTTCAGCATGGACAGGCGCATCAGCGCATAGCCCAGATAGCCGGACAGGATGACCAGCGCAAGCAGCGCCGCCTCCTTCCAACCCATCGCTGACAGTTCGATCAAATCCCGCTCCGTAAGGCACGGCCGCCCGGAATGCGCGGCGCATCGCGACAGAATGACGCCCGCAGGCGCTCCGGCCCGGATAATAAGGCCTTTTCACCCTGCCCGGCTCCGATGCTCGCGTCCACGCTGTTCATGCTCAAGAAGGCGATTTCCATGCTGGTGCTGCCGCCGGCCGGCCTGCTGCTGCTCGCGACCGCCGGCCTGCTGCTGGCGCGGCGACATCGGCGCACCGGAATGACGCTGATCGCCTGCGGCCTGCTGCCGCTGTACGCGCTGTGCCTGCCTGCGGTGTCCGGCTGGCTGGAACAGAGCACCTACTGCTGCCGCGACATCGCGCCACCGAAGGACACCGGGGCCATCGTGGTGCTGGGCGCCGGCACCTACGACAACCTGCTCGACTACGACGGCGAAACAGTGAATGGATGGGCGCTGGAGCGGGTGCGCGCCGGTGCGCGACTGGCGAAACAGACCGGACTGCCGGTGCTGGTGAGCGGTGGCGTCGTGTGGCGCGGCCGGCCGGAAGGCGAACTGATGCAGCAGGCGATGGCGGAATTCGGCGTACCGGTGCGCTGGGTGGAATCCGCCTCTCGCGACACCGCGGACAACGCACGCATGTCAGCCGCGCTGCTGAAGCAAGCCGGCATCACCCGCGTGGCGCTGGTCACCCACGCGATGCACATGCGGCGCTCGATGGCCGAGTTCCGGCTCGCCGGGCTGGAACCGGTCGCCGCCCCGACGGTGATCCGGCGGCCGCCGGAGCTGGATTTCACCGACTTCATCCCCGGTTCGCGCGCGCTGCAGCAATCGGGCTGGGCGCTGCACGAATGGCTGGGCTGGCTGGCGCAGACACTGCGCCCCGCCAGCCCTTAGTCCCTGGTCTCTAATCCCCGCCGATCAGAGCTTGCTGCCGCCGCTCACGTCGATGATCTGGCCGGTGGTCCAGCCGCCGTCCGCGCTCACCAGGAAGGACACCACGCCGGCCACGCGGTCAGGGGTACCGATGCCGGACAGCGCCTGCATGGCCTGCACCGCATCCGAACCGCCGCCTTCGAGCAGGCCGGTGGTGAGACGGGTTTCGATCACGCCGGGCGCGACCGCATTCACCGTGATGTTGCGTGCGCCGAGCGAGGCGGCGAGCTGCAGCGTCAGCACGTCGACGAAGCCCTTGGTCGCCGAATACGCCGGAATGCCCGGGAAGGCGGTGCGCGCGACGATGCTGGACAGGTTCACGATGCGGCCGCCGTCACGCAGCTTGGGCAGCAGATACTTGGTGACGAAGAACATCGAGCGCATGTTCACGTTGGACAGCCGGTCGTAGCTGCCTTCGCTCATGTCCTCGATCGCCTCGAACGGCGCGATGCCGGCGTTGTTCACCAGCACGTCCAGATGCGGCTCGCTGAAGGCGTCGGCCAGATTCTGCGGGCCGTCGGACATCGACAGATCGGCCTGCAGCAGCGACGCCGAACCGCCGGCGCGCTCGATGGCTGCGCACACATCGCGCGCTTCGGCCGCGCCGTGCGCGTAATGAACCACCACGTGGAAACCGTCCCTGGCGAGACGACGTGCAATCTCGGCACCGATGCCGCGCGATGCGCCGGTAACCAGCGCCACGCGGCGCGCGCTTGATGCAGACCTGGATGCAGACATCCCGACCTCCTCCCTGTTGAATGTGTTGTGTGGTGTTGTGGGTGTTTGGGTACTACTGGATCAGGCCGGTCTGTGGCGACGAGGCCGCAGCCCGGTAAGGCAGCTTTTCCATGCGGCCGGCGAGGAAGGCCTCGCGGCCGGCGATCACGCCGTGGCGCATCGCGCCGGCCATGCGCACCGGATCACGGGCGTGGGCGATGGCGGTATTCATCAGCACGCCGTCGCAGCCCAGTTCCATCGCGACCGCAGCGTCCGACGCGGTGCCGATGCCGGCATCGACGATGACCGGCACCCTGGCGTCGGCCAGGATGATTCCGATGTTCCACGGATTCAGAATGCCCATGCCGGAACCGATCAGGCTGGCCAGCGGCATGATGGCAACGCAGCCCATGCTTTCGAGCACACGCGCCTGTATCGGGTCGTCCGAGCAATAGACCATGACGCGGAAGCCGTCACGGATCAGCGTTTCTGCCGCGCGCAGCGTTTCCGGCATGTTCGGGTACAGCGACTTCGGGTCGCCCAGCACTTCCAGCTTGATCAGGTCGTGGCCGTCGAGCAGTTCGCGCGCCAGGCGCAGCGTGCGCACCGCGTCGTCCGCGGTGTAGCAGCCGGCGGAATTGGGCAGCAGCGTGTAGCGACCGGCCGGCAGCACGTCGAGCAGGCCGGGTTCGCCGTTTGTACTGGCCAGCGGCGTGCGGCGGATGGCGACGGTCACGATTTCGGCGCCGCTGGCGTCGAGCGCGCGTGCGGTTTCGTCCAGCGAGCGGTACTTGCCGGTGCCGACCAGAAGGCGCGAGGCGAAGGGCTGGCCACCGATCACCAGCGGATCGGTCAGCGCCTTTTCAAAGGGAGCATTCATGGTCTAGCCGCCTCCGACGGCAATGACGATTTCCAGGCGGTCGCCCGGCGCCAGCGCGGTCTGGTCGAACACGCTGCGCGGCACGATTTCACCGTTGCGCTCGACCGCGATGCGCTTCTCGCGCAACGACATGCGGTCCAGCAGGTCGCCGACCGATGCCGCACCATCCAGCGGTTCCAGCTGGCCATTGACCGAAATGGTGTGAGCCGCCACTTCAGCCATGGTTTTCATGCGCTGCGTGCAGCAGGTCGGCACGGTAGGACGAACGCACCAGCGGGCCGGCGGCCACTTCGCTGAAGCCCATGCCGAGCGCGATGTCGCGCAGCGCGGCAAAACGCTCCGGCGTGATGTACTCGATCACCGGCAGGTGGGCCGGCGACGGCCGCAGGTACTGGCCCAGCGTGAGCAGGTCGCAGCCGTGCGCGCGCAGGTCGCGCATCACCTCGACCACTTCCGCCTCGGTTTCGCCCAGGCCCAGCATCAGGCCGGTCTTGGTCGGTACGCCGGGGAAGCGCTGGCCGAAATCGCGCAGCAGCTTCAGCGAACCTTCGTAGCTCGCGCCCGGGCGGACTTCGCGGTACAGCCGGGGCACGGTTTCCATGTTGTGGTTGAACACGTCCGGCGGCGACACCGCCAGCGCGTCCAGCGCGACCGCCTCACGGCCGCGGAAATCGGGGGTGAGCACCTCGATCGTGATGTTCGGGCTCAGCGCGCGGATGTCGGCCATGCACTGGGTGAAGTGCGCCGCGCCGCCGTCGCGCAGGTCGTCACGGTCCACCGAGGTGATCACCACATAGCGCAGCTTCATCGCCGCCACGGTGCGCGCGAGCCGCTGCGGCTCTTCCGCGTCCGGCGCCAGCGGCCGGCCGTGCGACACATCGCAGAACGGGCAGCGGCGGGTGCAGATGGCCCCCAGGATCATGAAGGTGGCGGTGCCACTGCCGAAGCATTCACCGATGTTCGGGCAGGCCGCTTCTTCGCACACGGTGTGCAGCGCGTGTTCGCGCAGCACGCCCTGCAGCGCGCGTACCGCCGGCGTGTCCTGGTCGCGTCCGCGCAGCCAGGCCGGTTTGGGCGGCGACGCGACGTCCTCGCGTACCTTCACCGGGATGCGGGCCAGCTTTTCGCGCCCGCGCAGTCCTTCTCCAGCCACTGCAGAACTCATGTCGGCATCCGGTAGTGCAGAAATCGGTACTGAAAAATCGGCCGCCGCAGGAGAGGCTGCGGCGGCCGGGGTAGAGCATCAGCCGATGAACTCGCCGATCAGCTTGTTCACTTCGCCTGCCGCTTCGAGCTGGACCATATGGCCCTGGCCCGGCATCACCTTCACGGTCGCGCCCGGGATCGCCGTGGCGTGAGAGGACGGGATGACACGGTCGTTTTCGCCCCAGATCACCAGCGTCGGCTTGCCGGCCGCGGCAGCGACGAGCTGCGCGGACTGGCGGCCACCGGCGAACAGGCCGCCGGCCAGCGTCGCGAGCGCGCTGTCGACGCCTTCGAGGCGCTTGAACTTGAGCATGTCGTCGATCATCGAGCGGGTGACCAGCGACTCATTCGAGTACAGCTGGGCCAGCACCGGCTTCAGCGCATTGCGCGATGCCGCCGACACGAAACCGTCGATGTAGGCGCCGTTGATTTCGCTGCCCAGACCGGCAGAAGCGATCAGCGACAGCGACTTCACCTTGTTCGGCGCACGCTTGGCCACCGCCAGGCTCACGCCGCCGCCCATCGAGTGCCCGGCCAGGTGGGCGCATTCGAGACCGATTGCGTCCATGAAGCCGACGACGACTTCGGCCAGACCGTCGAGCGAGTCGATGCCGGTTACCTTGGTCGTGCTGCCGTGACCCGGCAGATCGAGCGCATAGACGGCGCGCGACTCGGACAGCGGAGCGTGGTTGAACAGCCAGTTGTTCAGGTCACCGCCGAAGCCGTGGATGAGCAGCAGCGGTTCCTTGCCTGCCACGTCCTCGCCCAGCTTCAGGTAGCGCACCTCGACATTGCCGACCTTGACGGTCTGCGTCTGCGGGCCGCTGTCGGCGTCGTCGGCCGAAGGCGGCACGAATTCGGCCTGGAAGCGCGCGATCAGGTCGTCGATCAGTGCGTCATCGACGTCCTTGTCGGCGATCACGCCGAGCAGTGCGCCGACCGGCAGCACTTCGTCGGCCTGGGCGACCTGACGGCGCAGCACGCCGGTGGTCGCGGCCTCGACGGCACCGGAAATCTTCTCGCTTTCGACTTCGAGAATTTCCTCGCCGGGTTCGATCCTGTCACCGACTTCCTTCAGCCACAGATTGACCTTCCCTTCCTGCATGGAAAGGCCCCACTTGGGCATGGTGACGGTAAAGATTGCAGACATCAGCGATACTCCTTGACCTTCATCACGGCTTCTTCGATGCGTGCCGGACTCGGGATGTAAAGATCTTCCAGCGAGGCGGCGAACGGCACGGGAACGTGCGGTGCGGTCACCATCTGGATCGGGGCCTTCAGCGCGCCGAACGCTTCCTGGGCGATGAAGCCGGAAATGTCGGACGCCATGCTGCAGCGCGGGGACGATTCATCGACCACCACCAGACGACCGGTGCGTTCGACGCTTTCGAGAATCGTGTCGGTGTCCAGCGGCGAGGTCGTGCGCGGATCGATGATTTCGCACTGGATGCCCTTCTTGCGCAGGTTGGCGGCGGCTTCCTTGGCGTAATTGACCATGCGGCCGATCGCCACGATGGTCACGTCGTCGCCTTCCTGCACCACGGCGGCTTCGCCGAACGGCACGATGTAGCTTTCGGCCGGCACGTCGCCTTCCATCGTGTAGAGCGCCTTGTGCTCCAGGAAGATGACCGGGTCATTGTCACGGATCGACTGGATCAGCAGACCCTTGGCGTCGTACGGATTCGACGGGACAACCACCTTCAGACCCGGAACGTGCGTGAACATGTTGTACAGGCACTGCGAGTGCTGGGCAGCGGCACGGAAGCCGGCGCCGTACATCGCGCGGATCACGACCGGGGTCTTGGCCTTGCCGCCGAACATGTAGCGGAACTTGGCAGCCTGGTTGAAGATCTGGTCGAAACACACACCCATGAAGTCGATGAACATCAGTTCGGCGACCGGACGCAGGCCGTTGCAGGCCGCACCGACCGCGGCGCCGATGTAGCCCGATTCCGAGATCGGGGTGTCCATCACGCGACCCGGGTGCTTGGCGTACAGACCCTTGGTGACGCCGAGCACACCGCCCCATGCGTCGTCTTCGCCCGGCGAACCTGCACCACCGGCCACGTCTTCGCCCATCACGATGACGCTCGGGTCACGCGACATTTCCTGGTCCAGCGCCTCGTTGATGGCCTGCTGGTAAGTGATCTTTCTTGCCATTCTGTTTTCTCCTGTCAGCGTATGGCGCGGGTTCAGTAGGACACGTACACGTCGGTCATCAGCTCGGACGGTGCCGGCAGCGGATCGGCCTTGGCCTTGACGACGGAGGCGTCGATCATGGCTTTCACTTCGGCGTCGATCGCCTCGATGTCGGCCGCGCTCAGTTCGCCGCGCGAGGTGACGCGCTTGGCGAACTGCATCAGGCAGTCCTTGGTTTCGCGCAGCTTCTGCACCTCGCCCGGGGCGCGGTAGGTCTGCTGGTCGCCTTCGAAGTGGCCGTAGTAGCGCGACAGCTTCACTTCGAGCAAGGTCGGGCCGTGGCCTTCGCGGGCACGCTTGATCGCTTCGCCGGCGGCTTCGTACACCGCGAAGAAATCGAAGCCATCGACGATCACGCCCGGCATGCCGAAGGCGCTGGCGCGGTCAGCGATGTTGTCGACCGCCACCGAGAAGTTGCTCGAGGTCGCTTCGGCGTAGCCGTTGTTCTCGGCCACGAAAATGACCGGCAGCTTCCAGACCGAAGCCAGGTTCATCGCTTCGAAAATGGTGCCCTGGTTGGACGCGCCGTCACCGAAGAAGCACACACCCACGTTGTTTTCGCCACGGATCTTGGAGGCCAGCGCGGTACCGCAGATCAGCGGACCGCCACCACCGACGATGCCGTTCGCACCCAGCATGCCCACCTCGAGGTCGGCGATGTGCATCGAGCCGCCCTTGCCCTTGCAGGTGCCGGTGGCCTTGCCCCAGATCTCGGCCATCATGCTCACCGGGTCAACGCCCTTGGCGATGCAGTGACCGTGGCCGCGGTGGGTCGAGGCGATGTAGTCCTTGCGGTTGAGGTGCATGCAGATACCGGTCGCCGAAGCTTCCTCACCGGCATACAGATGGACGAAACCCGGGATTTCGCCGGTGGCGAAATCGACGTGCACGCGCTCCTCGAAATCACGAATGATGCGCATGGTCCGGTAAGCCTGCAGAAGGGCTTCCCTGTTCAAAGGACTGGTCATGAGTGCTCCTCTTTGTTGTGGACGGAAATGCCCGCGTATCTCCGGCAGCTGCGGGCGGATGGCTGAACACGGGCCTGCGGACATGCAACCGGTCGTACCGGTTGAATGTCGGCAAACCCAGGCCTGAAGCGGGGTGAGCACCGGCCTCTGAAGGCGGCAACCCCGTGGAGAACTGAACGGTCGAGGGCGCGCATTACGCGGCGTCCCCGACATAGCCGCGCATCAGTCGATGCTGTGCGGCATAGGTGAGCGTGGCGGCGACATCGACGGTGACCGGACCGTTCGGGTCCAGCTTCACCTCGATGCGGCTGCGGCTGTCGTATTCGATCTCGCGCTCGCCATCGAGCGCGATGGTTCCGCTGCGACCTTCGATGAGCACCGGTTCGTGCGGCACCAGATGGCTGTATTCGCGCACGCCGATCTCGGACACCAGTCCAGGCGCGATCGCCGCATGCACGCGGCGCGGCGTGTCGCCGACCGGTGCGCAGCGCACATGCAGGCCGTGCTGTGCGGTACGCGCCACCGGTTCGAGCTGACCGGCGATGGCCGACAGGCCGATGCCGTCCGCGGCGGCGAAGGTGACGAACAGCTCTTCCACCACCGCGCTGTCCCACACCGCGCGCGAGCCGATGTACTCGTGGCCGGTGAAGCAGGCGTCAACCAGCGCGATATCGTCGCGGCCGTCGCAATGCACCCGCAGCACCTTGTTGCGCCGCAGACCGGCAGCCGGCGGTACCGCACCGGTGGCGATCAGGCCGGTGGCCAGACCGGCCACCGTGGCTTCGCGCATTTCCGGGAAGGCGTTATTGGTGCCGGTCGACAGCGCGAGCAGCGGAATCTGTCCGCTGCGCAGCGATACCGCCCGGTGGGTGCCGTCGCCGCCGAGCACGATGATGGCGGTCACGCCGGCGTCGCGCATCGCCGCGGTCGCGGTCAGCGTGTCCTGGATGGTTTCCGCGATGGTCATGTCGAGGAAGCGCACACCCTGGCCTTCGGTCGACGGCCCCTTCATGTCGAGCGCGCGATAGACCAGCGGCGAGATCGAGCCCTTGTCCGGCATCAGCAGCACTTCGTGCACACCGGCGGCCTGCAGGCCGGCGATGGCGCGCACGATCATGCTGGCCTTCTCCGCGTTCGGGAAAACCGAAGCGCGCGAGGTGAGACGGCGGATGTCCCTGCCCGAAGCCGGGTTGGCGATGATGCCGACACGGGTCGGGCGGGCGGGGCTGGAAGACACGGCGATGCGACTCCTGAAAGCGATTCACGCCTTCATTGCATCTGCCGTGCCAGAGACAGGCGCCCCCGACACCCCTTATCCGCAAGCCAATGATTTGGAAGCACTCTCGCGCCCGACGAGTGAAACCATCGTCATGAACGCGTCAGAATTCGCGGCAAGTGAGACGCCGCGCACCTCTCCGCCTGAGACAGCTGTCTCAGTTTTCGGAGACATTCGTCGCGTTGCTTTCCTGTGAAAGCGCGCCTACCCTCACGAGACAACACGGGAACCATTCCCTCAGGCGGCACAGATCGCCACACAAAGAAGCAAAGATCCGATAACGGAGGAGGCGCTGTATGAGACAAGGTCGCGAGATCGCGGACCACGTCGGTCGTGTCATGAACATCGTCGAAGGCCGCGGCCATTCGGTGCTGTCAGACCCGCATCACGAACGTGTGGCACGCTCCTGGAAGCGCTCGCTGAACAAGCACTCGATCGACCCCTCGCTGTCGTCAGTTCCCAAGGTGGTCACCGCCTACGAATTGCGCGAGCACCGCGACCGCATCGAAACCTTCATGCGCATTGCACGCGAAGGTGTCGAGCGACTCCACAATGAACTGCTGCCCGCCAACTACTGCGTGCTGCTCACCGACGCCGCCGGCGTGACCGTGGATTACCGCGCGGTGCCTCACCTTGAGCGCGAGTTCAAGGACGAAGGCTTTCGCGCCGGCACCTGCTGGTCGGAAGAGAGCGAAGGCACCTGCGGCGTCGGCACCACGCTGATCGACCGCCAGCCCACGCTGATCCACCGCAACGAGCACTTCCGCTCGCACAACACGCAGTTCACCTGCAGCTCGGCGCCCATCCTCGGCCTGCAGGACGAGCCGATCGCGGTGCTTGACGCTTCCGCGCTGTACTCGCCGGACGCGCGCGAGAGCCAGTTGCTGGTGTTCCGCATGGTGTGCGAGAAGGCGCGCCTGATCGAGGACGCCTACGCTCATTACAGCCTGCGCAATCACTGGACACTGCAGCTCGGCCAGGTCGCCGAGTTCATGCCGGTCGAAACCGATTACCTGATCGCCTTCGACGATGACGGCCGCATTCTTGGCGGCAACCGTCGTGCGCGCAATGAACTGATCACGCACAACGGCCGGCGCGCCGAGTTCCTGCACGATCTGTTCGAGTGTTCTGCCAACGACATCATGGTGTCGGCGCACGCCAGCCCGGGCACGCCCTTCCCGCTGCGCATGCTGGCCACCGGTCGCCGGCTGTTCGCGGTGCTGCGCGCGCCGAACGCACGCTCACCGGCTCAGGTCACGCAGTCGAAGCCGGTGCAGACCGAAGAGAACGCCACCGCGCCGCGCGGTTTCCGCCATCTCGCGCTCGGCGACCCGCGCATCAAGAGCAATGTGCAGTGCGCGGTGAAGGTCGCGAACCGTGACATCCCGGTCATGCTGCTGGGCGAGACCGGCACCGGCAAGGAAGCTTTCGCACGGGCCATTCACGACTACAGCGATCGGGCCAAGCAGCCTTTCGTTGCCCTGAACTGTGCCGCCATCCCGGAAAGCCTGATCGAGAGCGAACTGTTCGGCTATCGCGACGGCGCTTTTACCGGTGCACGCAGCAAGGGCGCCAAGGGCAAGATCCTGCAGTCGGATGGCGGCACCCTCTTCCTCGACGAAATCGGTGACATGCCGCTGTCGCTGCAGAGCCGCCTGCTGCGCGTGCTGGCTGAAGGCGAGGTCGTACCGCTGGGAGCCGAACAGCCGACGCCGGTCAACCTGCACGTGATCTGCGCCACTCACCAGGATCTGCCCGAGCTGGTGCGTCAGGGCCGCTTCCGCGAGGATCTGTTCTACCGGCTGAACGGCGCCAGCTTCATGCTGCCGCCGCTGCGCAACCGCGAGGACAAGCGCGAGCTGATACAGCTGGTGATGCGCGAGGAATGCGCCGCCATGAGCCGCGAGGAACTGCGCATCGCGGAAGACACGATGGGCCGGCTGCTGGCCTACGACTGGCCGGGCAACATCCGCCAGCTGCGTCATGCCATCCGCTACGCCTGTGCCATCGCCGACGGCAACCAGGTCACCATCGAGCACTTCCCGCAGGAACTGCGCGGCAGCGCGGCCAGTCAGGCGAAGACGCTGCCTCAGCCGGCCCAGCAGCAACCGGTCACCGCGCCACGCAGCACGGCCGCAGCCGCGCCGGACCCGTGCGAACTGCGCGATGGCGAACCGCTGAACGAAGCCTGTCTGCAGTTGCGGCAGAAGATGCTCGACGCACTGCGCAGGAATCACTGGCGGGTGACTGAAACTGCGCGCCAGATGGGCATGTCGCGCGCCACCTTCTACCGCAAGATGGCCCGGCTGCGCATCGTCGCGCCGAACTATCTGGACGGCGAGGACAGCGCGGTCGGGCACGGCTGACCGGGTGATTCCTTCTCTCCGCGAACGGGGCGCTCAGGCGCCCCGTTTTTCGTGGTTGGTCCGTACTGCACGAAAAAAGGCCCGGTGCATGCACCGGGCCTTTTTTTGCATCCGCTGCCGCAGACTTACTGCGTACCCAGGAATTTGATGTAGGCCACCAGTTCCCAGATCTGGTCGGACGAGAAAGCCTCGCCCCAGGGCGGCATGATGTCGGAGCCGCGACGTCCGTGAAAAATCGTGTGGAAGGCTGCCTCAGGCGGCAGATCGGTGCGTCCCTTGAAGTCGGGCGCACGACCGCCGACGCCTTCGGCACCGTGACAGTAGCCGGCACAGGTCTTGTTGAAGCGCTTCTTGCCGGCCGCGATGCGGGCCGGATCACTCAGATCGAAACTCGGCTGCGGCTGTGCCGCGGCGGCACCTTCCTGTGCCAGCACCGGCACGCTGGTGGCCTGCAGCGTCATGGCGGCACCGGCGAACAGCAGCGCACGCACGGCCGCGTGGAAGGAAGAAGTACGAGGAGAATTGAAGGCGTTGCGGTCTTTCATGTTTCTGCTTTCCTGCCCGGGTTGAAGCTCAGATTCTCTGATGTTCTTGTGTCTTTTGAGTTCGGAAGTCTGAACAAAAAAAGACGGGCGGTCACTCCCGTTACCGCCCGTGAATGAGGAGACATTGACACCCCGCCGTGTGTCCGCACGGCGGGGCGGTACAGCACTTACTCCAGCGTGAAGGCGATCATCGCCGCACCACCCGGCAGATCCTTGATCTGCGGGAAGGCACCTGCGAGGAAGCCCGGAGCGTGGGAGCCCAGACCGGTCGGGAACACGATGTACTGCTTGCCCTTGACCGAATAGCTGACCGGGCCGCCACGCAGGCCGGAACCGGCGTTGAAGTTCCACAGCTCCTTGCCGGTGTCGGCGTCGTAGCCGTAGATCTTGCCTTCCATGTCGCCGGTGAACACCAGGCCACCAGCGGTGGTCAGCACCGACGACAGCGGCGGCAGGTCGTACTTGATCGACCACTTGCGCTTGCCGGTGATCGGGTCGCGCGCGTCCAGACGGCCGTGCGGCTTGCTGCCCGGAGGCGCCACCAGCTTGATCGACTCGATGCCGAGCGACAGCGACGACACCGACTTCAGGTTGTCCGGATCGTCCTTGCCGGCGACCACTTCGTTACACACTTCCATCGCGTGCGAGTACCACAGGCCGGTGCCCGGGTTGTAGGCGCCGTGGTTCCAGCTGCGCGTGCCGAGCAGGTTCGGGCAGAAAGTCTTGGTCTTGTCGACTTCCGGATAGACCGGATCGATCAGCGCGCCGGTCTTCGGGTCGATGCCCTTGACCCAGTTCACGTTCTCGGCGAACTGCCACACGTTCTCGAGCTTGCCGTCCTTCTTGTCCATCACGAACACGAAGCCGCCCTTGTTCAGGTGGACGATCACGTCCTTGCCGTCCTTCTGAACAACCAGCGCCTCGTAGGCCGAGTCGTAGTCCCACGAATCGTTCGGCACTTCCTGGCGATGCCACTTGACCTTGCCGGTCTTCGGATCGAGCGCCAGCAGCGTCGCGGTGTAGAGGTTGTCGCCCTTGCGGTCGTAGTTGTAGTAGTCGGGTGCGGCGTTCGACGTACCGATGTAGATGGTGTCGCTCTTGGCGTCATAGGTGCCCGGCATCCAGGCGCTGCCGCCGCCGACCTTGCCGCTCTCGCCCGGCCAGCTCTTCGGATCGTTCTTGATCACGTCGAAGGTCCACACCGGCTTGCCGGTATCGGCATTCACCGCGTAGATCTTGCCCGAGATCGGCTGGTCACCACCGGTGGTGCCGCCGAACAGCACGTCACCCGCCAGCTGCGGCGGTGCCGAGAACAGCGCGCCGTACTGGGTCTTCGGGTTGGTCAGCTGGGTGGACCACATTTCCTTGCCGGTCTTCTGGTCGAGCGCGATGAAACGACCGTCCAGGGTGCCGACGAACACCTTGCCGCGGCCCACGGTCACGCCGCGGCTGGCTGCGCCGTAGAACACCTGTTCGACGATCTTGTCGAGCTTCGGTGCGTACTGCCACAGGGTCTTGCCGGTGGCGGCGTCGATGGCCCACACATTGTTGTTGGCCGAGATCGAGTACATGACACCGTCAATGACGATCGGGGTGGCCTGCAGACCGTGCGTGATGGTGCCCGGCTGGTGAATCCACGCCACCTTGAGCTTTTTCACGTTGTCACGGTTCACCTGGTTCAGCGGGCTGAAACGCCAGGCGTTGCTGGTACGGTGATACTGCGGCCAGTTGTTCGGATCTTCAAAGCCCGGCCCTTGTGCCACCGCCGGAGCGGCGAACAGGGACACCATCGATGCGGCGGCAAGGGCCGAAGCCATTGCAACGGGGCGGAACTGCTTGCGAATCGGGTTCATCAATCAGGTCTCCATTATGTTTTTGCGGCGACGGGGGCTGCGTCCCCCGCCACCGGTACTGCCTTTGCTGCAAATGCGGAAACTGCGAATCAGAACATGAAGTTCAGACCGACGTTGACCAGCGTGCTCTTTTCGCCCGGGGTCACGCCGGCTGCGACGATGCTGGTGCGCAGCGTTGCGCCCGGATCGGCGTCAGCGAATGCGGCCTGCACGTACAGCGTGGTATCCGGACGCCACTGGTAGTCATTGCTGATCACGATGAACTTGGTTTCATCGGTCTTGTTGGCGTCGTCCTTGTTCAGATAGAACGCGAGCGTAGCCGAGTTCTTGGCGCTCCACTTCCAGTCCAGACCGGTGCTGATGCCATTCACGTCAAACAGCTGCGTACCCGCAGTGTTGTCGTTCTTGGCGTTCATCCAGTTGTTCTTCCAGGTGAAGTCGCCGAACGGGATCGCGAAGCCGAGGGAGGAGTGATCCACCACCTTCTTGCCCGACTGTTCGTCGTGGAAAGCCTGGTAGGAGGCGGACAGGGTGACCGGGCCGTTGTAGGTCAGGCCCAGCGCATAGGCGCTGTTGTCCTTGAAGTCGCCGGCCTGACCGCCGAAGGAGTACAGCACACCCATGGTCACCGGACCCCAGGTATTGCGGTACTGCACGGCATTGTTCATGAAAATGCCGACGTCGTTGTTCGTATTGCGACCGCCGCCACCTGCCGGTGCGTTGAAGGTCGTGAACAGCTGGCCGTAGGCCCAGGCGTACAGGTTGGAGAACTGTTCCTTGAACGCACGCGGCTCGGTGCCGATGTGGGCCAGCAGGGCCGGGCCGTACTGACGACCGAAGGTCACGCTACCCCAGTCACCGCGCACGCCCAGGTTGGCCTGACGACGGAACAGCGGGGTGCTCACGCCGCCGGGGCCGGTGCCGGCTGCATCACCGGTGCCGTGCAGGAAACCGTTGTTGGTGTCGAAGTGCGACTCAAGGTTGAAGAAGGCGGTCAGGTTCACATCGAGTTCGCGCTCGCCCTTGAAACCGATCACGGTCTGACGCAGACCGCTGGTTTCCATCGAGGTACGGCTGTCACCTGCGGCGTTGGCCTGGCTGTTGTACAGCATGCCAACGTCGATGATGCCGAACATCGACAGCTTGGTGCCGCCCATTTCGCCGATGACGATGTCGGCCATGGCCGGCGACGAAATCACGGACAGCGCCGCGACGGCGGCTGCGCCCACAGTGAGCTTGCGCGAGAAATTTGCTGCGGCGCTGTTCAGCGACTTGCGTCCAGTTCTTGTCATGTTCCCCTCCGTGTGATGCTGGTGATGAATCACTGGTTGAAATGCGGCGTCCGCGGACCGGACTGCCGTCGGAGGGTTTAAGGCAGCATTCATGCCACTGAAGCAATCGCCCGGAAACCCGCATGAAACCTGGGGGTTTGACGATGAGACAGAGAGGGTTGCGACAACTGTACGGGTGAGACGCCGCGTGTTTGCGACAGTTGTCTCGTGCTGGAAGGGCGCGTGCGACGGACGCGTGAGACAGCCGACGAACGCTTCCGGAAGCGCGGGCAGAACACGATTCCGGCACAGACGGAATCGCGTGGACTGGAACTTGCGTCTGTCGCTGTACGAGGTGCGGCGCACGCACCCGCAATAACGACGAACCGGACCGCAGCACGTACAGGAGTTTCAATGAACGCCAAAGACACCTTCCTCGCCGACCAGGCCCACGTGGACGAAGCGGCGATCGCGCCGCTGCCGAATTCGCGCAAGATCCACCTTGAAGGTTCGCGCCCGGACATCCGGGTGCCGATGCGCGAGATTTCGCAGGCCGATACGCCCACCGGCTTCGGCGGTGAGAAGAACCCGCCGGTGTTCGTCTATGACTGTTCCGGCCCCTACACCGACCCCAAGGCCTCGATCGACATCCGCAAGGGCCTGCCCGCGCTGCGCGCCCGCTGGATCGAGGAGCGCGGTGACACCGAACAGCTCACCGACCTCTCTTCCGAATTCGGCCGCATCCGCGCCGCCGACGCCGCGCTCGACGACCTGCGCTTCCCCGGCCTGCACCGCCACCCGCGCCGCGCGGTCGCCGGTCGCAACGTGACCCAGATGCACTACGCCCGCCAGGGCATCGTGACGCCGGAGATGGAGTTCATCGCCATCCGCGAGAACATGAACCGC
>JBEQBZ010000038.1:0-20936 GCA_041639545.1 Methyloversatilis sp.
ACATTCCGTCGTCGCGTGAAGAGAACTCGAAAGCATCGAGTCCGACGTTAACAGCCTTCAGCTGCGTTTACAACAACTTGCGAACAAAATGAAAATGCCGTTCAGCGCTAACTGAACGGCATTACGGGCTGCAGCCCGCTTTTTTTGCTCAGCCGCGGATGATCAGCGGTTGGCGACGTACATGGTGATTTCGAAGCCGAAACGCAGGTCGGTGGCCTTCGGGGTTTCCCAGTTCATGTCTGTCTCCTTGGAGGTATTCGCTCATTCACTGCGGCTGCAGTGCATGGGTCGAATACTGCGCTGCACCGGCAGCGGCCACCTCCAAGCGGTCTGGAAAGACGGCTCAGGATTTTCTTGAGCGCAGGCTTTCGAACACCGCCGGCAGCATGCAGTTCTGCAGGCTGCGCTGCGCGAACAGATAGCGGCCGTCGCAGACGAAGCCCAGTTCCTGCCAGTCCACTGCGTCGTTCAGCAGTTCGGCGGCGCGCGCCAGATCGGTGACGCCGGGCCGGGCGAACAGCGCCAGCACCGAGCCGTCGTAATCCGGACAGTCGTGCAGGAAAAAGGGCCGCGGCTTGCGGGTCTTGCCATTCACATAGATGCGCGGCCCGCCGCTGCGGTGGTGCATGCGCCCCCACTGCCACCAGTTGTGTTCGCCGAAACTGCGCACCCGGCGCGCCAGCAGCCGCGGCTTGTGGCGCTCCAGCCAGTCGTTGCGCAGATCGAAAAAGGCGCGCCGGGTCCGGCCGGTGTCGACGGTGCTGGAACAGACGAATTCCATATTGCCGTCCGGATGCACGAACACGTCGTCGGCACCGGACACCGCGCCCACCCGCACGTCGAACAGCGAAGCGAGCGGCACCGTGTAGTCGCCGCGCAGGAACATGAGCTGGCCGCGTTCGCAGTGGAAGCGCCGGCCGTCGTGCATGCGCCGGTCCATGCGTCCCTTCTCGAAACGGAATACCGCGCAGTTCGGCACGAAGGCACCGAACACCCGGCTGTCGCCGGTCTCGATGAAATCGGTGATGCTGCCCTGGGCGTACAGCCAGTCGTTGAGCCGGCGCGCGGCGGTGAGCTTGATGAAGTCGCGCGGCACGATGAAGATGAGCTCGCCGCCCGGCTTCAGGTGACGTACGCACTTCTCGATGAAGAACAGGTAGAGGTTGCTGCGGCGGTCAAACAGTTCACCGGGCAGGCGCGCCCGGGTGTCCGGCAGGATGTCCTGGTGGCGCACATAGGGCGGATTGCCGATCACGGTGTCGAACTGCTCGCTCACCGGATAGGCGAAGAAGTCCATCACCTGTGCGCCGGCCGGCGCGACCGACGGATCGATCTCGATCGCGGTGCAGCCGGGAATGCGCGTCGCGAAGGCGCCGTCACCCGCCGACGGCTCCAGCGTGCGGCCACGATTGCGGCGCAGCGCCAGCATCCGTTCGACCACATCGTTCCGGGTGAAGACCTGTCCGAGTATTTCGACCCGGTGATTCCTTTCGTTCATGAGTCAATTGTCCCATGCGGCGCAGCATGTGAGGCAGCCGGGCATGGGCTAACATCGCTCCCCCGCGCACTTTCAATGCATCCGCCCATGCTGCACGCCCCGATGGAACCGTTCGATCACGGCTGGCTCGAGGTCGGCCACGGTCATCGCGTGTATTACGAACAGTGCGGCAACCCGGACGGGCGCCCGGCGCTGTATCTGCACGGCGGTCCCGGCTCAGGCTGTTCGCCGCGCCAGCGGCGTTTCTTCGATCCGGAAAAGTGGCGCGTGGTGCTGTTCGACCAGCGCGGCTGCGGACGCAGCACCCCGCTCGGCCACACCGAACACAACCACAGCGATGCGCTGATCGCCGACATCGAGGCGCTGCGCCACCACCTGGGCATCGCGCAGTGGCTGGTGTTCGGCGGCTCCTGGGGTGCGACCCTGGCCGCCGCCTATGCGGCCCGCCACAGCGAAGCCTGCAGCGGCGTGCTGCTGCGCGGACTGTTTCTCGGCGGCCGTGAGGACATCGAGTGGTTCTTCCACGGTGCAGCCGCCCTCGCCCCCGAAGCGCACGACGCCTTCATGCAGGCGGTGCCGACCCGCTGGCGCCGGCGCGTCGTGACCTGGCTGGACCGCGTGTTCTCGGCCGGCGAGGTGGCCCGCATCGACCCCGCGGTACGGGCCTGGCGCGCCTGGGAACATGTGCTGGGCGTGTGGCCGGAACGCACGGTGCCGGCCGAACCGACGCAGGACGAATGGCCGCTGCTGCGCGCGCGCTACCGGGTGCAGAGCCACTATCTCGCGCACCGCTGCTTCCTCGGCGAAGCGCGGGTGCTGGACGCGCTTGCGCGCCTGCGCGGCCTGCCGGTGGCTTTCATCCACGGCACGAACGACCTGATCTGCCGGCCGCAGAACGCCGCACGCGCTCACCGCTCGCTGGCCGGCAGCCGGCTCGCCTGGGCGCAGGGCGCAGGCCACGACCCCTTCCATCCGGCCAGTCTGGCGCTGATCGGATCGGCACTGGACGCGCATGCGCGCGACGGTCATTTCGACGCCTGGCCCGGAGACGGTGCATGAGCCTGCGGCTTAAGCTGAACCTGCTGATCGCGCTGGTCATCCTCACCTTCACCAGCACCATGCTCACGCTGGAACTGATGGGCACCCGGCGCGCGGTGGGCGAGGAAATCGAAGCCGCCAACCGGGTAGCGACCCAGCTGCTGTCGCGGGTGGCGCTGGTGTACGCAAATATGGGCTCGCCGGCCCTGGTCGACTTTCTGCACCGGCTGGGCCGGGTGCGCGCCACCGAAATCCACCTGCTGGACAGCGGCGGCAACCTGCTCTACACCTCGCCGCCCTCGCCCTACAAGGCCGGCCGTGAAGCCCCGCTCTGGTATTCCGACGCCGTCCTGCCCAGGCGGCCGCTGCAGGAAATCACGCTCGGCGACGGCGCCCGGCTGGTGATCGCGGCCGATGCCTCGCGCGCCATTCTCGACGGCTGGGACGAGGCGGTGCAGCTGCTCATCGTCGGCTCGATCGCACTGCTGCTCGGCAACGGCATCGTGTTCTGGCTGGTCGGACGCGAGGTGCGGCCGTTCAGCACCATCGTCCGCGGTCTGGAACAGATGCGTGCCGGCGACTATCACACCCGGCTGCCGCCGCTGCCGGGCAGGGAAGCCGGTTCGATGGCCCAGGCCTTCAACCGCATGGCGCAGTCGATCGAGGACAATATGAACGCGCGGCAGGAGGCGCTGGAGGCGCGCAGCAATCTGGAAGAGAACCGCGAACTGACCCAGTTCATCCAGAGCCGCATCGAGGAAGAGCGGCGCGACATCGCGCGCGAGCTGCACGACGAAATGGGCCAGGCGGTCACCGCGATCAAGAGCATGGGTCTGGCGATCGCACGCCGCGACGCGCAGACCGACCCGCGCAGCGCCGAGGCGGCGAATCTGATCGTCGATACCGCCAATCACCTGTACGACGTGATGCACAGCATCATCCCGAAACTGCGACCGCTGGCACTGGACAATCTCGGGCTGGAGGACGCGCTGGAAGATCTGGTGTCGGAGTGGCGGCGCCACCATCCGGACATGGAATTTGCACTGACGCTGCGCGATCTGCCCGAATCGCCCGGCGATTCGTTCAAGCTGGCGGCCTACCGCATCGTGCAGGAAGCGGTGACCAACGCGCTGAAGCACGCCCATGCCCGGAAAATCATGATTTCACTGGCCGGCACGGAACACGGGCTGCAGGTGCAGGTCGAGGACGACGGTATCGGGCTGGCCGAAGGGTGGGCGCAGAAGCGCGGCCACCACGGCGTGCGCGGCATGCGCGAACGCGCGCAGGCGCTGGGTGGCGATCTGGCGCTGGCGCCGCGCGAAGGCGGCGGCACCTGCGTCAGCGCACGGCTGCCGATGGATTGACGGGGGAAACCGAATGGGTGCGATGGGACCGATCAAGGTCATGCTGGTGGACGATCACGCGGTCGTCCGCATGGGATTCAAGCTGCTGCTCGCGGCCTGCGAGGACATCGAGGTGATCGGCGAGGCGGACAGCGGCGAAGCGGCCTATCAGCGCTATGCCGAACTGAAGCCGGACGTGATCGTGATGGACCTGTCCATGCCCGGCATGGGCGGCATCGAGGCGGTGCGCCGCCTGACCGCGCGCGACAAGGGCGTGCGCATCCTGGCGCTGTCGGCACACGAGGACACCGCGCATCCGAAACGGGTGCTCAAGGCCGGCGCCACCGGCTACCTGTCCAAGCGCGGGGCGCCGGAAGCGCTGATCGACGCGGTGCGCACGGTGGCGGCGGGACGCATGTATCTGGACGCCGAAATCGCGCAGAAGCTGGCGATGCAGGACGTGACCGGCACGCAGAACCCGGTCGAGGCGCTGTCGGAGCGTGAGTTCGAAGTGTTCATCCACCTTGCGCGCGGCCAGTCGGTAAACCAGATCGCCGAAACCCTGCACCTGTCGACCTCCACCGTCGGCACCCATCTGTACAACGTGAAACAGAAGCTCGGTGCGTCCAACCAGGCCGAACTGACGCTGATCGCGCTGCGAAATGGGCTTATTGAGGCCTGATCGAAGCCCAGACAAAGCCCTGAGCGCAACCTGAGCCAGGCCCGGACGGGCCGGCTTCAGGCGTTCGGGAACGGACGCCGCCTTCGGCCGGACGTACGCCGTCGCGCTGCCTCATCCCCGCCGCTGGCCCGACACCTCACTGAGCCCCCGGTGGGCACCTGAACACGCACCGCCCCGGTGCGTGCCCCCGGCAGTCTGCCGCCCGCCTGTGCGCGCCGCCGCACCCCGACGTGCGGATTGCAACGGCCGCACCCACTCCCTGCCGCTTTCTCCGTTGAAGCCTGAAACATCGTTTCACCGGCCCCGGATGCTGCACCGCACACACCAGCCGCCGTCCGTCGGCGCCAGACGGCGCACACCGGGCGGCTGCGATGAATGCCGCATGTGGCGGTACCCACCGCTTACTGCCGTCTGACGCGTTCTGGCACGGATTACGCTTTAATTTGTGCAATGCACCATCAAATATCCACTGACACAGGTTTGCCCTTCATGTCCCGTTAGTCCATCTGTCACCGCCCGACGCTCAGGCCGACGGCGGCTCAACTGGAGATCACCATGCGTATCCTCGGCCTGCTGCTCATGCTCACCGTCGCGCCCGGCGCCCATGCCGACGCGGAGCGCTACCTTCAGCTGTCCATGCACATGGTGAAAGTGCTCGCCGCCAACGCGGACGGCCGGATCAACACCGGCACCGGCGTGCAGCTGGACGAACGCACCCTGGTCACCAACTGCCATGTGGTCGGCGTTGCCCATCACGTGATCGTGGCCCGCGGCAGCAGCGGGGTGCCGGCGACCGCCCGCGCCGCTGACCGCCGTCACGACCTGTGCGTGATGAATACGCCGGTCGCCGCCGGTCGTCCTGCCGCGATCGGATCCAGCAGTGCGCTCAAGGTGGGCGACACCGTGTACGCAATGGGCTTTTCCGGCGGCAAGTCGCTGTCGATGAGCGAAGGCCGGGTGACCGCGCTGCACGACATGGACGGCGCCCGCGTGATCGAAACCGACGCGTCCTTCCAGCAGGGCGCGTCCGGCGGCGCGCTGTTCGATGGCGAAGGCCGCATGGTGGGCGTGCTCACCTTCTTCATCCCCGGCCTGAAGCGGCATTTCGCGGTACCGGCAGACTGGCTGGCCGAAGCGCTGGCGGCCTCCGGCGAAATGCCGCTGCCGCTGGCCATCGGCGCCGCCCCCTTCTGGGCTGCGGCAGATGCGGACAAGCCTTACTTCCTGCGCGCCATCCAGCACGAGAACGACGGCGACTGGGGCCGCCTGCAGGCGGTGGCGAAGGAATGGGTGGACGCAGAACCGAACAATCGCGCGGCGATCGAGGCAGCGGTGCGCGCCAGCCACCTGCCCTCGCTGCACTGAAAACACACGATCCGCAAAAGGAACGGCCCTCCGAAGAGGGCCGTTCGCACGTCGGGGTGGACGCGATTACTTCTGGACCACCACCGCCACCTTCTGCACCTGCGCGTCCGGCGCCGAAGAATGCGCGGTCGTGCCCGCCGCCGACGGCAGCAGCGGGACGATGAGCAGCGCGACGATGTTGATGATCTTGATCAGCGGGTTCACCGCCGGGCCGGCGGTGTCCTTGTACGGATCACCCACGGTGTCGCCGGTCACCGCCGCCTTGTGCGCCTCGGAACCCTTGCCGCCGAAGTGGCCGTCCTCGATGTACTTCTTCGCGTTGTCCCAGGCACCACCGCCGGTGGTCATCGAGATCGCGACGAACAGGCCGGTCACGATGGTGCCCATCAGCACGCCGCCCAGCGCCTGCACACCGGCCTGCGGCCCCATCAGGAAGGCGATGCCGAAGGCCACCACCACCGGCACCAGCACCGGCAGCAACGAAGGCACCATCATTTCCTTGATCGCCGCCACGGTGAGCATGTCGACCGCACGCGAGTAGTCGGGCTTGGCCGTGCCTTCCATGATGCCGGGGATTTCCTTGAACTGACGCCGCACCTCGACCACCACCGCGCCAGCGGAACGGCCGACCGCTTCCATCGCCATCGCGCCGAACAGGTAGGGAATCAAGCCGCCGATGAACAGGCCGATGATGACCGCCGGATTGGCCAGATCGAAGGCCACGCTGTGGCCGACCGCTTCCAGCGCGTGGGTGTAGTCGGCGAACAGCACCAGCGCGGCCAGACCGGCCGAACCGATGGCGTAGCCCTTGGTCACCGCCTTGGTGGTATTGCCCACCGCGTCCAGCGGGTCGGTCACCGCGCGCACCGAATCCGGCAGTTCCGCCATCTCTGCGATGCCGCCGGCGTTGTCGGTGATCGGGCCGTAGGCGTCGAGCGCAACGATGATGCCGGACATGCTGAGCATCGAGGTGGCCGCGATCGCGATGCCGTACAGGCCGCCCAGCGTGTAGGCCGCCCAGATCGCCGCGCACACCGCCAGCACCGGCCAGGCGCAGGACTTCATCGACACGCCGAGGCCGGCGATGATGTTGGTGCCGTGACCGGTGGTCGAGGCCTCCGCGATGTGCTTCACCGGCTTGAAGTCGGTGCCGGTGTAGTACTCGGTGATCACCACCATCAGGCCGGTCAGCACCAGGCCCACGACCGCCGCGCCATACAGCCGCATCTGCGCGCCGTCGTAGATGCCCATCGAGGCATTCAGCGCGTCGTCCGGCATCAGCATCGTGGTCAGCGGGTAAAAGGCGATCAGCGCCAGCACGCCGGCGACGATGAGGCCGCGGTACAGGCCGTTCATGATCTTCTGGCCCGGCTTGGTCTTGACGAACATGCAGCCGATGATGGACGCGATGATCGAGAAGCCGCCCAGCGCCAGCGGGTAGATCACCGCCGCCTCGGCATTCGACTTCAGCATCAGCGCACCGAGCAGCATGGTGGCCACCGTGGTCACCGCATAGGTTTCGAACAGGTCGGCCGCCATGCCCGCGCAGTCACCGACGTTGTCACCCACGTTGTCGGCGATCACTGCCGGGTTGCGCGGATCGTCTTCCGGTATGCCGGCTTCGACCTTGCCCACCAGATCGGCGCCGACGTCCGCACCCTTGGTGAAGATGCCGCCGCCCAGTCGCGCGAAGATGGAAATGAGCGACGACCCGAAGCCCAGGCCGATCAGCGGATGGATGATCTGGTCGATGGTCGCGTCATGCGCGGCCGAGCCCTTCAGGATGGCGTAATACCCCGCCACGCCGAGCAGGCCCAGACCGACCACCAGCATGCCGGTGATGGCCCCGCCGCGGAAGGCGACGTCGAACGCTTCGGAAATGCCCTTGCGCGCGGCTTCCGCGGTGCGCACGTTGGAGCGCACCGACACGTTCATGCCGATGTAGCCGGCCGCGCCCGACAGCACCGCGCCGATCACGAAACCGGCGGCGGTCGATACGCCGAGCGTGGCGGCGAGCAGGACGGTGAGGATGACGCCGACGATGCCGATGGTGCGGTACTGCCTGTTGAGGTAGGCCTTGGCCCCCTCCTGCACCGCATCGGCAATCTCGCGCATGCGCGGATTGCCTGTGGGTTGGGCAAGAATCCACTTGCTGGATACGGCGCCATAGACAATGGCCACCACGGCGCACACGAGTGCGAACCACAGACCGAAAGACGACGACATCACCCCTCCTCTTGTTTTGACTGCGTGCAACGAAAGGACGGCGCTTTCACGTCGCCCTCGAAAGCAGCGAGCAACCTTGTGGGTTGCCGGTCAGCCGCCCCTGCGGCGCCTGACCTGGTATGTCATCCGCACGCTGGGGAGCGTGCGGCTACAAGCGGTGCGTCTTCGACCCGGTCAGCCTGCGAACGGCGGCAGCGTGCGCGGCACGCTTTCGTTCTTCAGACTGACATAGGCCGGCAGTCCATTCACGTAGGGCGGGTAGTCTTCGCCTTCGATCAGGGGCTGCAGGTATTTCCGGCAGGCGTCGGTGATGCCGAAGCCATCGTCGGAAATGAAATGCTCGGGCATCATCTTCTCGCGGTTCGCAACGTTCTGCAGTTGCGCCACGTCAATCTTCCATGCATACGGCGTGTCGGACACGCGCACGATGGCGGGCATGACCGCATTGCGGCCCTCGACCGCCAGTTCGACCGCGCGGCGGCCGAGCGCATGGGCCTGCTCTGCGTCGGTACCCGAGGCAATGTGGCGGCCGCTGCGCTGCAGGTAGTCCGGCAGCGCCCAGTGGTATTTGTGGCCGAGCTTCGTCTTGATCAGCTCGGCGATCTGCTGACCGACACCGCCCAGCTGGGCATGGCCGAAGGCGTCGCGCGTTCCGGACTCGGCCAGCAGCCTGCCGTCGGCGCCACGCAGGCCTTCGGACACCGCGATGGCGCAGAAGTCATGCTCGCGCACGCAGGCGTCGACGCGCGCCAGAAAGGCCGCCTCGTCGAACGGAATTTCGGGGAACAGCAGGATGTGAGGCGCCTCGCCCGGCGTGCGCGCGGCCAGACCGGCGGCGGCGGTGATCCAGCCGGCGTGCCGGCCCATCACTTCCATCACGAAAATCTTGGTCGACGTGCGCGCCATCGACGCCACGTCCAGACCCGCTTCCATCATCGACACCGCAACGTATTTCGCCACCGAACCGAAGCCCGGGCAGTTGTCGGTTTCGACCAGATCGTTATCCACCGTCTTCGGAATGCCGACGCAGGTGAGCGGGTAGTGCAGCTTTTCCGCGATCTGCGACACCTTCCACGCGGTGTCCATCGAATCGTTGCCGCCGTTGTAGAGGAACCAGCGGATGTCGTGCGCGCGGAACACCTCGATCAGCCGCTCGTACTGCGCACGGCTTTCTTCGAGGCCCTTCAGCTTGTAGCGGCAGGAGCCGAAGGCGCCGCCCGGCGTGTGACGCAGGGCGGCGATGGCCGCATCGCTTTCCAGCGAGGTGTCGATCAGGTCTTCGTGCAGCGCACCGAGAATGCCGTTGCGCCCGGCGAACACCTTGCCGATCACCTCACCCCGTTCACGCGCGGCCTGGATGACACCGCAGGCGGTCGCGTTGATGACCGCGGTGACGCCACCGGACTGCGCGTAGAACAGGTTTGCGGCCATGCGTATCAGGCCAGCGAATCGAAGGCGCGCTGCTTCACTTCATCGACCGGACCGACGCCGGAAATGGCGCGGTACTTCGGTGCGCCCGGCTCGCCGCGCTGCGCCCAGCCGGAGTAGTACTCGACCAGCGGACGGGTCTGCGAGTGGTAAACATCCAGACGCTTGCGCACCACTTCTTCGCGGTCGTCGTCGCGCTGCACCAGCGGCTCGCCGGTCACGTCGTCGATGCCGTCGGCCTTGGGCGGGTTGAACACCACGTGATAGGTGCGGCCCGATGCGATGTGGGCACGGCGACCGCTCATGCGGGTGATGATGTCCGAATCCGGCACCTGGATCTCAAGCACGAAATCGATCGGCACGCCGGCCGCCTTCATCGCGTCGGCCTGCGGAATCGTGCGCGGGAAGCCGTCAAACATGTAACCGGCCTTGCAGTCGTCTTCCTTCAGGCGGTCCTTGACCAGATTGATGATGAGGTCGTCGGACACCAGACCGCCGGCGTCCATCACCTTCTTCGCCTCGATGCCCAGCGGCGTGCCGGCCTTGACCGCGGCACGCAGCATGTCACCGGTGGAAATCTGGGGGATGTTGAAGCGTTCCTTGATGAAGGTCGCCTGAGTGCCCTTGCCTGCGCCCGGGGGGCCCAGAAGTATGAGACGCATGTCCTCTCCTGATGTGAGTCTGTTTTTGGATTCTGTTCGAACAGTGCGCGCACCTTGGCAAACGCAATGCCAGCGGGCGCGACGTTACCGCCAACGGGAAGCGCGGTCAAACCGCAATGCGTCAGACCTGGCCGCCGGCAAACAGCGCGCGGACGCGTTCGAGGTCGTCCGGCGTATCGACGCCTGCATGCGGCATCGGCACGTCGGCCACCACGCGGATGCGGTAGCCGTGCCACAGCGCACGCAGCTGCTCCAGCGCCTCGACCTGCTCCATCGGCGCCGGATCAAGGCGGGCGTTGCGCTGCAGGAAACGCACGCGGTAGGCGTAGATGCCGATATGCCGCTGGGCACCCAGATCCGCCGGCAGGGTGTCGCGCGAGGTGGCGAAGGCATCGCGTGCCCACGGAATCGGCGCACGCGAGAAATACATCGCGCGGCCGTGAATGTCGCTGATCACCTTCACCACCGCCGGATTGAAGAAATCCGCGCTGTCGGTGATCGCGCTGCTGGCGGTGGCGATGGAAGACTCCGGATCCTGATCCAGCGCCTGCGCAACCTGACGTATCAGGTCGGGGTCGATCAGCGGTTCGTCACCCTGCACATTCACCACCACGGTGGCCGGCGACCAGCCCAGCTGTTCGGCCACTTCGGCGATGCGGTCGGTGCCGGTGGCGTGATCACTGCGGGTCATCACCGCCTCGAAACCGTGGGCGCGCACCGCGTCGGCGATGCCTTCATGGTCGGTGGCGACCACCAGCGCATCGGCGCCGCTCTGCGCCGCACGCTGTGCCACGCGGACAATCATGGGCAGGCCGGCGATGTCGAGCAGCGGCTTGCCCGGCAGCCGGGTCGAGGCGTGACGGGCGGGAATGACAACCTTGAACATGATGCCTCCCCGCGACTCAGGCGCTGCGGCCGGACGGCTCGCGCAGCGCCGCGACCTCGTCCTCGCTCATTTCGCGCGCTTCGTCCTCCAGCATGACCGGAATGCCGTCGCGTATCGGGTAGGCCAGACGGCTGGCCTTGCACTGCAGCTCGTTGCGCGCACGGTCGAGCACCAGAGGTGCCTTGGTGACCGGGCAGACGAGAATTTCAAGAAGACGTGGATCCATGCTTCAACTCCGCGAGGCGGCCCAGAACATAGGCCGCCAGATCAGGGTCGAGGCGAGCCTCGACCGGCAGCACCCAGATCGGGGTGCTCGACAAACCGTGACATTTTACCGCGTCCTTCTCGGTCAGCAGCAGTGCATCGCACTCCGGGAACGCGACATCCTGCGGCTGATACACGTGATGGTCGGGAAACGGATGAGCGACGAAATCCAGTCCGAGTGCGCGCAGATGATCGAAAAAGCGCGCAGGCTCGCCAATACCGGCCAGCGCATGCAGGCGCAGGCCGCGCAGTTCTCCGGCATCAGCGGTGCGCCCGGGGGCGTCCAGAAGATGGAAGATTCGGCCTTCCAGCGTCATCCGGAATACCGGCGATCCGGTGACCGGTGCCTCCGCCGCCCCGTTGAGCACCACCGCATCCACCGTGCGCAGCCGTGCCGGCGGTTCGCGCAGCGGACCGGCCGGCAGCAGCAGGCGATTCATCAGGCCGCGCCGGTCCACCACCGCAATTTCGATGTCGCGCGCCAGCGCGTAGTGCTGCAGGCCGTCGTCGCACAGCACCAGATCGCACTCAGGGTGTGCGGCCAGCCCGGCCTGCGCCGCAGCCGCACGTTGCCGGCCCTGCCACACCGGTACGCCCGAGCGGCGCGCCAGCAGCACCGCTTCGTCGCCCGACCGGGTGGCATCGCCGTCGGCGGCCACCGGATGCGGCGTATCGGCATCGCCACCGTAGCCGCGGGTCACGATCAGCGGCCGGCAACCGCGCGCGCTCAGTTCGCGCGCCAGATGGAGCGTGAGCGGCGTCTTGCCGGCACCGCCGGCGATGATGTTGCCGACCACCACCACCGGCACCGGCAGGCGGGTGCTTCTGAGCAGGCCGGCGGCAAAGGCCGCACGGCGGACGGCCGCCACGCAACCGAACAGCATGGAAAGCGGCCACAGCAGCCAGGCAGCGATGCCACGGCTGCGCCACAGCGCAGGCGCGCTGTTCATCGGCCGCCGGACGCGTCCGACTGGGTGGCGAATGAAATGCCGGCGATGCCGGCCCGCTGGGCCGCCTGCATCACGTCGATGGACGACTGCAGCCGCGCGTCGCGGTCGGATGAAATGATGACCACCGGATCCTTGCGGCCCGCCGCCGCCCGGCCCAGCGCCTCGGCCAGCGCGTCGCTGCCGCGGCCGGCCACCGGCTGGCGGTTGATCAGGATTTCGCCGCGCGCGGTGATGAGCACGTTGATTTCGCGGTCATTCGCCTGGGATTCCGGCGCGTCCGCGCTGGGCAGCGTGATCTCAAGCCCGGCAGTCTTCGAGTAGGTGGTGGTCACCATCAGGAAGATGAGGATGACCAGCAGCACATCGATCAGCGGGATCAGATTGATTTCGAGCTCTTCGCGCCCGCGGCCGCGTCGGAAATTCATCGCCGGTCCTTACTTCGCTGCACGCTCGCCGTGCACCACCTCGACCAGCTTCACCGCCTGCTGCTCCATGTCGACCACGAAGTCGTCGACCCGGCCACGGAAGTAGCGGTGGAAGATGAGCGCCGGAATCGCCACCAGCAGGCCGAAGCCGGTGTTGTACAGCGCGATCGAGATGCCGCTGGCCAGCTGCTGCGGATTGCTGCCGGTGGCGGTCTGCGAGCCGAAGATTTCGATCATGCCCACCACGGTGCCGAACAGGCCCATCAGCGGCGCTGCGGCAGCGATGGTGCCCAGCGTGTTCAGATAACGCTCCAGGAAGTGCGCCACCGCGCGGCCTTCTTCCTCGATTGCTTCCTTCATGACTTCGCGGGTGCTGCGCACATTGCGCAGGCCGGCCGCGAACACCCGGCCGAGCGGCGAGTGCGCAGCGACGCGGCGTATCATGTCCGGGTCGGGTTGCCTGCCCTTGAGATCGGTCAGGATGGATTCCAACAGCGCATCCGGCACCACCTTGCTGCGGCGCAGACTGGCGAGGCGTTCGATGATCAGCGCGACGGCGATGACGGAAGCCGCGATCAGCGGCCAGATCGGCCAACCGGCCGCGCGGATGATGTCGAACACGTGCGCTTTCCTTCGCTGAACAAGCCGCGAAATGTAGCCTGAGCGGATGCGGGGCGGCAACCCTGCCGAAGAGCTGTTTGCGGACCCGCCGAGGTTATCCACAGAAATTGTGGATAACTGTGTGGGTTTCGTCTGGGCGGATACGCTAAACCGCCCGCCGAAAAGATTTTTTCTTACGCCGATCAAAAATTAAGCTTCGATGACAGTCGGGTCGGACACGTCACCACCCGCGACACACGCGCTACAGATTCCATGTCTTCCGATTTTCCGACCACTGCCGCGGACCTGCGCGGAGAAACGTCCGCCATCGCCGTGTCCGAGCTCGCGCGACGCGCACGCATCACGCTGGAACGCCAGTTTCCGGTGCTCTGGGTACGCGGAGAGCTGTCCGGCGTCACCCGCGCGGCCTCCGGTCACCTCTACTTCTCGCTGAAGGACGACGCGGCACAGCTGCGCTGCGTCATGTTCCGCAGCCGCAGCCAGTTGCTGCCCTTCGAGCCGCGTGCCGGCCTGCAGGTCGAGGTGCGCGCCCAGGTTTCGCTGTACGAACCGCGCGGCGACTTCCAGCTCACGGTGGACGCGATGCGTCAGGCCGGTGTCGGCGGGCTGTTCGAAGCCTTCCTGCGCCTGAAGGCGAAGCTGGAGGCGGAAGGCCTGTTCGACGCCGCGCGCAAGCGGCCGCTGCCGCCGCTGCCGGCCCGCATCGCGGTGGTCACGTCGCCCGCGGCCGCCGCACTGCGCGACGTGCTGGCCACGCTGGCGCGACGCGCCCCGCACGTCGAACTCGTGCTCGTGCCCTGCCTGGTACAGGGCGTCGAGGCGCCGGCACGGATCGCCGCCGCACTGGCCGCCGCCGGCCGCTGCGATGCGGATCTGGTACTGCTGGTGCGCGGCGGTGGGTCGGCCGAAGACCTGGCGGCCTTCAACGACGAGCGCGTCGCCCGTGCGATGGTCGCCTGCCCGCTGCCGGTGGTGAGCGGCGTCGGTCACGAGACCGATTTTTCGATTGCCGATTTCGTCGCCGACCTGCGCGCCGCCACACCGACCGCCGCGGCCGAAATCGTCAGCTCCGGCCACGTCGATGCCGCGCGGCGGCTGCACGCGCTGGCCGAACGGCTGGGCCGCGCGCAGCGCGACCGGCTGGACCGGCTCGGGCGCCGGCTGGACGATCTGGCCGAACGCCTGCATGCGCCGGCGCGCCAGCTCGCGCTCGCCCGCGAGCGGCTGGACGCGCTGCACGGCCGGATGCGCCGCGCCGGGGCCGGTCAGCTCCGGCAAGCACAGAACCGGACCGAAGGTCTGACGCTGCGGCTGCGCGGCAGCCGGCCGGCGCTGGACATGCGGCGGGCCGGACTGGCCCGGCTGCGGGATCATCTGCAGCAGGCGGCCGGCGGCCACCTGGACGACGCACGTCAGCGACTGCGGCTGGCAGCGGCCCAGCTCGGACAGCTCGATCCGGGTGCCGTCCTGTCGCGCGGCTATGCGCTGGTGCGCGACGCTGAAGGCCGCATCGTGCGTGATGCGGCCAGCCTCACGGTCGGCCAGCCGGTGCGGCTGCAGTTCGGCCAGGGCGGCGCCGACGCCGACATCACCCGGCTTGCTGACCCGGACTGAAAGCGCGCGGACCGGAAACCGGTGGCTGAAACCGCCTTGTACTCGCAACACACCCGACCTAAACTCTCGCCCTTGCATTGAACCGACTGACCGGGAGAACGAACAATATGGAACACACCCTGCCCCCCCTGCCGTACGCACTCGACGCACTGGCGCCGCACATTTCGCGCGAAACCCTGGAATTCCACTACGGCAAGCATCATCAGGCCTACGCCACCAACCTGAACAATCTGGTCAAGGGCACCGAATACGAAGCGCTCGATCTCGAAGCCATCATCAAGAAGGCACCGGTCGGCGGCGTGTTCAACAACTCGGCCCAGGTGTGGAACCACACCTTCTTCTGGAACAGCATGAAGCCGGCCGGCGGCGGCGCACCGACCGGTGCACTGGCTGCGGCCATCGATGCCAAGTGGGGCAGCTTCGACGAGTTCAAGAAGGCGTTCAAGACCTCGGCCGTCGGCAACTTCGGTTCCGGCTGGACCTGGCTGGTCAAGAAGGCTGACGGCTCGCTGGACATCGTGAACACCTCCGGCGCCGGCACCCCGCTGACCTCGGACGCCAAGGCCCTGCTGACCATCGACGTGTGGGAACACGCCTACTACATCGACTACCGCAACCGTCGTCCGGACTTCGTCGACACCTTCCTCGCCAGCCTGGCGAACTGGGATTTCGCCGCCGCGAACTTCGCGGGCTGAGCTGCCGGCTACGAAAGTCGCCGAACGATTCCGCACACCGCCGTCCCCGGACGGCATGAACGACGCGCTGCACGGCACATTCGCCTGCAGCGCGTTTTTCTTTGCAGCCGGGCGAAACGCACCGTTACTTGCACGGTCGGAATGCTGTCAACGCACAGGGAGAAACGCAATGTCGCAATGGAGAAAAGCCGGCCCGAACGAAACCTTCACGCCGGAAGAGATCGATGCCCGCCTGAAGGCGGAACTGCCGAAGTGGTATTACGAAGACGGCTGGATACGCCGCAAGTACAAGACCAGCGGCTGGAAGGGCACGCTGATGGTGGTGAATACGGTCGGCCATCTGGCCGAAGCCGCTTTCCATCATCCTGACCTCACGGTGTCCTATGCCTTCGTGATCGTGAAACTGGTGAACCACGAAGCCAAGGGCGTGACCGAGCGCGACTTCCGGCTGGCGAAGAAGATCGAGGAGGTGATCATGTGGCAGCCGGGTGCGGAAGAAGGCAGTGCGCTGGCCGGCACGCCGGACGACCCGCGCTTCAAGTACATCAAGTACGACTGACCGCCGGACGCGGAGGCCGCTTGACCGACACCGGCTTGCGCATCGCGCGCCACGCGGCGATCGCCGACATCGACGCCGCCGCGTGGAATGCGCTGGGCGGCGGTCATGCGACGCTGTCGCACGCCTTTCTCGACGCGCTGGAATCGTCCGGCTGCGTCAGCGCCGACACCGGCTGGCAGCCTGACCATCTGGCGCTGTACGACGGCGACACGCTGATCGCCGCCCTGCCCGGCTACCTGAAGTCGCACAGCTACGGCGAATACGTGTTCGACTGGGCGTGGGCGGAAGCGCTGGAACGCACCGGCCGCAGCTATTACCCGAAACAGCTGTCCGCCATTCCCTACACCCCGGTGCCCGGCCCCCGGCTGCTGGCGCGGGACGACGCGGCCCGCACGCGACTGGTCGATGCCTGGCTGCAGCAGGCAGAAACCTCCGGCCTGTCTTCGGCGCATCTGCTGTTTCCGGACGCGGTATCGCTGGCCGCACTGCGCGACCGGCCCGGGCTGCTGCTGCGCGAGTCGGTGCAATTTCACTGGCACAACGCGGGCTATGCCGACTACGAGGCCTTCCTGGCGACGCTGAGCAGGGACAAGCGCAAGAAGATCCGCCAGGAGCGGCGCCGGGTGTGCGATGCCGGCATCACGCTCAGGCGGGTGGACGGTGCCGACCTGGATGACGCGGCGCTGGCGCTGTTCATCGCCTGCTACCGCAATACCTACCGGGTGCGCGGACAGCGGCCCTATCTCAACGCACGTTTCTTCGAAACGCTGCGCAGCCGCACGCCCTCGTCACTGATGATGGTGATCGCCTCGCGCAACGGACATGACATCGCCTGCGCACTGAGTCTGCGCGACGACAGGCGACTGTACGGCCGCTGGTGGGGCGAGATGGAATACGTGCCCTGTCTGCATTTCGAGGCCTGCTATCACCAGGGCATCGAATACGCGATCGAGCGTGGACTGGAGGCTTTCGAAGGCGGTGCCCAGGGCGAGCACAAGATGGCGCGCGGCTTCGAGCCGGTGCGCACCGCGTCGGCGCACTGGCTGCGCGACGCGGATTTTGCGGATGCCGTGGCGCGCTACCTGCAGCGGGAGCGCGCCGGCATGGCACTGCATATCAACGAGCTTGAGGAACGCACCCCGTACCGTGACGGCAGCCGGGCCACCGTCGGGCAGGAAGGCGTCGGGCTCGCCGATCTTCAGTAATTCGGCTTGTCTTCGGCCTGCTGGTAACGATCGACGCCCGCCATGATTTCCTTCTTGGCGTCCTCGATGTCACCCCAGCCCTGGACCTTCACGAACTTGCCCGGCTCGAGATCCTTGTAGTGCTCGAAGAAGTGCGAAATCTGGTCCAGCAGGATCTGCGGCAGGTCGCGCGGGCTCTGCACCGAGCGGTACATCGGGGTGAGCTTGTCCACCGGCACGGCCAGCAGCTTTGCATCTTCACCGGCCTCATCGACCATCTTCAGCATGCCGATCGGACGGCAGCGCACCACCACGCCCGGCGGCAGCGCGAACTGCGACATCACCAGCACGTCGACCGGATCGCCGTCGCCAGCGATGGTGTGCGGGATGTAGCCGTAGTTGCACGGGTAGTGCATGGCGGTCGACATGAAGCGGTCGACGAAAACAGCGCCCGACTCCTTGTCCACTTCGTACTTGACCGGGTCCGAATGCATCGGGATTTCGATCACAACGTTGAAATCGTTGGGCAGATCCTTGCCCGACGGAACTCGTTCCAGACCCATGTCTCGCTCCTTGTGAAAAGCCCGCGATTATAGCGATTGTTGCGGCGCAACAGAAGAATCGTGTCGCAACCTGAGGTCAAGCGTCACATGCGCGAGTCCGGGCTCGGCTTCCAGCAACGCGCGCAGCCGCTCGGGATCCTGCGCCGGCCCGGCCTCCACCGTCAGCGACAGCGCGTGGCGTCCGGGCGCCAGCAGCCACAGATGCAGGTCCAGCGTCGTCCCGCCCCAGTGTTCGACATGGGCATGCACCGCCCGCGCCACCGGCCCGCCGATCTGCCTGTCCAGCAGCACCGAGGCGCTGTCGCGTGCCAGTTGCCAGGCCCAGCGCAGGATGAGCAGGCCGCCGGCCGCCGCCACCACCGGGTCCAGCCAGTCCATGCCGGCCCACTTGCCGGCCAGCAGCGCGCCGATGGCGGCGATCGAGGTCAGCGCATCGGCCAGCACGTGCAGATAGGCGGCACGCAGATTGTGATCATGGTGGTGATGGTGCCCCTCGTGTTCTTCGTCATGGTCGTGGGCCGGGTGACCGTGATGAGGGGTGCCGTGTCCTTCCCGGCCGTGCAGCAGCCAGGCACTGAGCAGATTGACCGCCAGACCGATGAGCGCCACCACCAGCGCCTCCTCGTGCCGGATGGCATGCGGCGAATGCAGCCGGCTGGCCGCCTCGAACAGCATGAATACGGCCACACCGGCCAGCAGCAGGCTGGACGTGTAACTGGCGAGATAGGACACCTTGCCCGGGCCGAAGCTGTAGAAGGCCTGGCCGGCGTGACGTCTCATGTAGCGGTAGGCATAGGCGCTGATGGCCATCGCCGCGACATGGGTGCCCATATGCCAGCCGTCGGCCAGCAGCGCCATCGATCCGGACAGATGGCCGGTCACGATTTCCGCAACCATGGCCAGCGCACTGAGCCACAGCACATGTTCGATGGCGCGGCCGGACTGTTCCGGGTGGGGCAGGAAATCCGCGGCATGCACCGGGCAGAACGGCCTGGCGGTGCCATCCGGGCGGGCAGCGGAAGCGGGTCGGGCGGACAGGCTGGAGGGATGTCGGGTCATGCCGCGATTGTAGGCGTTCGTGCGTCGGGCACCGGGTTTGCAGTTTCTTGCGCTGGCTCAAACCGGAGCGCTTGACAGCCTTCCTTCACTATGAATTAATGCGAACCATTCTCATTCCTATGACTATTGCCGAATGTCGCAGTCTTCCAGCACACAGCCTGTCGCGCCCGGCCAGCGTCCGGTTGCAGAGCTCGTGCAGCGACCTGCACTCGATTCCACCCTCCTGCTCGCAGGCGAAAAGCAGGTGGCGATCCGGCATGGCGACGAGCTCTATTCGCTGCGCCTGACCCGCAACGGCAAACTCATCCTGACCAAGTAGGGCGACATGTATATCTGCCTGTGCGAACCGGTGACCGACCGGGACATCCGAACCGCCGTCCAGACCGGCTGCCGTACCTTGCGCGACGTCGCAGGCCAGCTCGGCTGCTGCCGGGACTGCGGACGCTGCGCCAAGGCGGCGAAGGAAGTGATCGACGCCACGCATGCCGAAATGAGACCGATTCGGTTGCAGCGCAACACCCAGCCTGCGATGGCCGCCTGAAAATCGGACACTGGCGGACGCACAGCGCTCACGACAGCCTAAAATCCAGTCAGGCGTCACCGTTTGTGGCACCGCCTGACTGGGAGAATCCAAATGAAGGGCGACAAGAAGGTTCTGCAGTACCTGAACAAGCAGCTGGTCAATGAACTGACCGCGATCAACCAGTACTTCCTGCATGCACGCATGTACAAGAACTGGGGGCTGAACAAGCTCGGCGACCACGAGTATCACGAGTCGATCGAGGAAATGAAGCATGCGGATCTGCTGATCGAACGCATCCTGATGCTCGATGGCCTGCCCAACCTGCAGGATCTGCACAAGCTGCTGATCGGCGAGAACGTGCCGGAAATGCTGGGCGGCGACCTGAAGGTCGAACAGCTGTCTCATGCAACGCTGAAAGAAGCCATCGCCTGCAGCGAAACCGCAGGTGACTATGTGTCGCGCGACCTGTTCCGCAAGATTCTCGCCGACACCGAAGAACACATCGACTGGCTGGAAACCCAGCTGGACCTGATCGACAAGATGGGACTGCAGAACTACACGCAGTCCGCCATGGGAGAACTCGGCAGCTGATGCACCGGGCGGTTTCGTACTGAACTGCCCGCAGCCCCGCCATCCGGCGGGGTCATGCAACACCGGACGATACGAAACCGCCATGAAACCGCTGCACGCCCCCGCGCGGACCGCCGGCCGTTCCGCTTCCCCTTTGCGCACCCTGCTGTCGGTGCTTGCCAGCTTGGCCGCCGCCTGGCTGCTGGTATCCCTCCCCGATTTCACCGCCCGCCTTGACGCCGCGCCTGCCGGCTCCGTTCCGGCCGCTTCGTCTGGCCAGCCGTCGCCACGCCCCCTCTGATTCACGACACGCACCGATGCCGATGCACATCGCCTTCATTCTTCGCTTGAACATCCGGGTGCCCGCATGAGCAGTGCCGTAATGCGCCCGGATGCGCCTGAATTCGCCCCCACCCCGCCGATGCTCGGCCCGGCCGCCGCACGGCTGGTCCGCCGCATCGCGGTCAGCGGCATCCCGCGAACCGGGTTCACCCTGCGTGGCGCCGCCCTGGCCGGTGCCCTGCTGCTGCATGCGCTGGCCCTGCTGTGGGTCATCCATGCCCCGGCGCCGGTCGAGGCGCCGCAGATCGTCATGCACGCGGCGCTGATCGCCCCCGAGCCGCTGCCGATGGCTGCGCCCGAACCGCCGAAGGAACAGCCTCGGATTGAACCGGAACCGCCCAAGCCGCTGAAGCAGCCCAAGCCGCAGCGCAAGGAAACCGCGCTGCCGGTGCTGGCCGCCGCCAGCGACGCACCGACCGCGGCCAGCGTCGCGCCGCAG
>JBEQBZ010000039.1:0-13220 GCA_041639545.1 Methyloversatilis sp.
GTGGAAAAGCGACGGGGGCGTCAATGCCCCCGTCTGGTCAAAGCTCTGCCTCAGCGCTACTCCGTTCGCGTCCTGAAAAAAAACCTTAACTGAACGGCATTACCGCCTTCGGGCGGCCTTTTTCATTCGTGGGCAGCGCCGCTCAGGCCGCCAGTATCGTGTGCTGGCCCGACCAGTGCTCGCCCGGCGCCAGTGTCACCGTCTTTTCCGCGATGGCCGGCTCGACACACAGCATGCGCCGGAAGTCCAGGTTCGGCATGTCGCCCAGCGCCTTGCACTTGTGTTCCCACGGATTCCACACCACCAGATCGGGAAAGCCGTGGCTCTGGAAACCGAACGCGCGTCCGCTGTCATGCAGCACCACGGTGTCCGGCGCATTGCGGTACAGGCGGTCCACCTCGTCTTCGACGATGAGGGCGTCCAGCCGGTCATCCTTCACCGTGTCGCCGGCGGTCGCGTCGAGGTAGCGGGTGTTGCGCAGGCCTTCGAGGCGGCAGTTCTCGACTTCCTTCACCCGCAGATAGCTGTGCAGCGCGGCGGCGAAATCGAAGGCGGCGTCGCCGGTGTTTTCGACGTCCAGTTCCAGATCCAGCCGGTTGCCGCTGACCACCACGGTCAGTTCCAGCGCGAAGTCGTGCTGCCACAGCGCACGGGTTGCGTCGTCGGCCACCAGCCTGAGGGTTGCGGTGGCGAAATCCTTCGACACCCGGCTTTCATCCACCTGCCAGGTGCGCGTCCGGGCGAAGCCGTGGCGTGGCCCGTCGCCGCGTTCGGCGAACTGCGGAAAGATGACCGGGATGCCGCCGCGCAGCGCGCTGCGACCGTCGAATCGCGCCTCCGGTGACAGATAGAGCCGCTCGCTGCCGCCCGCCGGTATCCAGGACAGCGGCTGTCCGCCGAACAGGCTGATCAGGCAGCGCGCGCCATCGGGCGCGGTCAGTTCCAGCGCAGGCTGGCCGTGGAAGTCGGTGTTCAGGACGGAGGCGGAGGTCATTGGCGGCAGAAATCGGGAGAAAGGCGGCGGATTCTAGCCGCGTTCAGGCGTCCAGGCCCTGGCGCACGCAGGCCACGTAGGCGGCGCCATCCGGTGGCTGGCGATCGCGCTGCGCGCGCCAGATGGTTTCGCCCAGACAGTCGAGCACCCGGTGCAGCGCCGCGTGCTCGTCGCCCAGCTTCGCGCGCTGGGCTTCGAAGGCGGCCCGTATGCCCGGCGGCTGGTCGATTGCCAGCTGCTCCTCGATCGCCAGATGAAGAGACATGTGCAGGAAGGGGTTTGTTTCGCCCAGTTCCGGCGGGTATTCGCGGGTGAGCGCGCGTTCGCCCTGATCCAGCAGGGCCTGGTATTCCGGGTGGCGGCCGATGATGGTGAGCGCCAGCGTTTCCATCTGCGTCAGCGGCTGGGGCGCATTGCGCTTGGCCCAGGTGTCGAGGAAGAACTGGCGCGCCTGGTCGCGGGTGGGGTTGTACATGTGAAGGCAAAAAAGGGTGTGCGGAGCGCGTATTGCAACACAGCCGTCTCCGCATGCCCACCTTGACCACGGCCTGTCGCGTGTACTAGGACAAATGAATTATTCCTTTCGCGCAGCACTCGTCCTAAGGTTCTGTCCTGTGCGCGCTGGCCGCATGCAGGCCGCGCATCCGGAAACGGAGATGGCATATGGAGCGCCTTGTGGACAATCCGGTGGTCAGTCATATCGAGCGCGATTGGGAGCCGGCGCGCTTCTTCCGGTTGTTGATGGTCGATGACGGCGATCCGCCGCTGTTCGGCGCGCTGGCCGCGTGTCGGCTGGATCTGGCCGGCTGGCAGATCGAACATGCCCGCAGCGTGTCGGAGGCCTGCGGCAGCAGCTACCGGCCCGATGCGGTGCTCGCCGATGTGGCGTCCGCAGACGCGGCCCGGCTGCTGCGCCAGTTTCCGGAAGCTCGTCAGGTTCTCTGGCTGGACGAAAGCACCGACCCGGCCGCCGCTGCCGGCTTTGACGCCGCAGTCTGTGCTCACTGGTGGCAGCGCGCGCGCTATCCGGAACCGCTGCAGGCGCGAACCGAAGTGATCCATCCGGGTGTGCGGATGCTGCAGGACATCGCGCCCGGTGGGCGGGATCCTTACGGTCTGGCGCTGTGTGCCGACGAATGGCGATGTGCTCATGAACTTGACTGGCTGGCGCGCCTGCTCAAAGGCCTGGCCTGCTCTCCCGTGCGCCTCATCGTGTCAGGCCATCCGGTGCACGCGCTGCTCGATCTGCTGGCGCCGTTCTCGCCGCTGCTCACTGTCTCCGACCGCGACGCGCAGGCGCGTGCGACGGTGTCGTTGCATGCCGGCGCGCGCAGCCAGCCGCTGCTGAACGCGATGGCGGCTGGCTGCGCAGTGCTCGCTCCCGACCGGGAACCGGCTCGCGAGGTGGTACGCGACCGTATCAGCGGCTGGCTGATCCGCGACGGCGAACCGGGGGCGGCCTGCCTGTGCGAACTGTTTACCTCGCCGGAACAGACCGGGCGTCTGGTGCGCGAGGCGCAGGATGACCTGAGGCGCGACTTCGATCCGCTGGCCGCCGCGCTGCGCTGTGCACGGCTGCTGACGCAGGGGCGGACGGATCCGGGCCGGATGGAGCGCTGGGCCACCGGCTCGCTGCCCGGCGAGTGGATCGCGCTGCACGCCTGAGGGCGCGGGGCAGGGCGCCCTGCAGCCGGCCTCAGTAGCTTTCGTCGATCTTCACCGCCTGCAGCACGATGGCGGCGATTTCCTCAATCGATTTGTGGGTGGAATCCAGCCAGCGTATGCCTTCCATGCGCATCAGTTTCTGCGCGGCATCGACCTCGAAGCGGCAGTTCTCGATCGAGGCGTAGTGGCTGTTGCGGCGGCGTTCCTCGCGGATCTGTGACAGCCGCTCCGGCGCGATCGTGAGGCCGAACAGTTTGGGGCGGTACTTCACCAGTTCGGTCGGCAGCTTGCCGCGCTCGAAATCCTCGGGGATCAGCGGATAGTTGGCCACCTTCACGCCGAACTGCATGGCCATGTACAGGCTGGTCGGCGTTTTGCCCGACCGCGAAACACCGACCAGGATCACATCCGCCAGTTCCAGTTCCTTGTGCGACATCCCGTCATCGTGGGCGAGCGAAAAGTTGATCGCCTCGATGCGCCGCTGGTAGTCGTCGCTGTCGTCCATGCCTTTGGCGCGCCCGACGCTGTGGTTGGACGGCTGGCCCAGTTCTTCCTCCATCGGCCCGACGAAGTGCTCGAACATGTCGAGGAAGAGCGCGTCGGCCTGACGCACGGTGCGGGCGACCTCGGCGTTGACGATGGAGGTGACCACGATGGGCCGGACGCCGTCGCGCATCTTGGCTTCGGTCATGCGTTCTACGCAATCCAGTGCGTTATCGACCGAATCGACGAAGGGCACCCGGGTCTGGCGGAATTTCACGCCTTCGAACTGAGAAAGCAGGCTGCGTCCCAGGGTTTCGGCGGTAATGCCGGTGCTGTCCGAGATGAAGAAGACGGTTCTCATGCGGCTCCGATCAGGAATCTGAACATAAACATCACGTTGCGCCCAAAAATTTCCGCAGCGCAACAGCGACTTTAACTAGAATGCCGGCTTCCCGCGCACCCACCCGGTGCACAGGAACGTACACGGTCGCCGCAACAAGCGATCGCCCCATGTTCAAGAGAGGATACCCATGTCTCGCTACGTCATCCCGTTCGAACAGCTGCGCATGACCGACGTCGAAAGCGTCGGCGGCAAGAATGCGTCGCTGGGCGAAATGATCAGCCAGCTCCCGAAGTCCGTGCGCGTTCCCGGAGGTTTTGCCACCACGGCCGAAGCCTTCCGCGAATTCCTGGCACAGGACGGCCTGGCCGGTCGCATCCATGCCGCGCTCGACGCGCTGGATGTCGATGACGTCAATGCGCTGGTCCGTACCGGCGCGCAGATCCGTCAGTGGATGATGGACACTCCGTTCCCGGCCCAGCTCGAAGCCGAAATCCGCAGCTTCTACGCGCAGCTGGACGCCGCCGGCAACGGCTCGTTCGCGGTGCGCAGCTCGGCCACCGCCGAAGATCTGCCGGACGCCTCGTTTGCCGGCCAGCAGGAAACCTTCCTGAACATTTCCGGCATCGACAACGTGCTGCACGCGATCCGCGAAGTATTCGCCTCGCTCTACAACGACCGTGCGATCAGCTACCGCGCGCACAAGGGCTTCATGCACGCGGGCGTTGCGCTGTCGGCCGGCGTGCAGCGCATGGTGCGCTCGGACAAGGGCGCGGCCGGCGTCATGTTCACGCTGGACACCGAATCCGGCTTCCGTGACGTGGTATTCGTCACCGCCAGCTACGGCCTCGGTGAAACCGTGGTGCAGGGCGCGGTGAATCCGGACGAGTTCTACGTGCATAAGCCCATGCTGGCCCAGAACCGCCCGGCAGTGATCCGCCGCAATCTCGGCAGCAAGATGATCAAGATGGAGTTCGCCGCGACCGCCGCCGCGGGCCGCAGCGTGCAGACCGTGGACGTGGCCGAAGCCGACCGTCACCGCTTCTCGCTGAGCGACGAGCAGGTGCTGGAACTGTCTCGCTACGCGATGACCATCGAAGCCCACTACGGTCGCCCGATGGACATCGAGTGGGGGCTCGACGGTGTCGACAACCAGCTCTACATCCTGCAGGCGCGCCCGGAAACGGTGAAGTCGAACGAAGTCGGCATGACGCAGCAGAAGTTCCGCCTGAAGCAGTATGGCAAGGTGCTGGCCAGCGGCCGCGCCATCGGCCAGAAGATCGGCGCCGGTCCGGTGCGCATCGTCGATGACGCGTCGCAGATGGACAAGGTGCAGGCCGGCGACGTGCTCGTCACCGACATGACCGACCCGAACTGGGAGCCGGTCATGAAGAAGGCGGCCGCCATCGTGACCAACCGCGGCGGCCGTACCTGCCACGCGGCCATCATCGCGCGCGAACTGGGCATTCCGGCCATCGTCGGCTGCGGCGACGCGACCGAAACCCTGACCGAAGGCGAAGAAGTCACCGCCAGCTGCGCCGAAGGCGACACCGGCAACATCTACCGCGGCCGTCTGGATTTCGAAGTGGTCACGTCCGACCTGTCCAGCCTGCCCGATCTGCCGCTCAAGGTGATGATGAACGTCGGCAATCCGGAACTGGCCTTCGATTTCGCCCAGCTGCCGAACGCCGGCGTGGGTCTGGCCCGCCTGGAATTCGTCATCAACAACACCATCGGCATCCACCCGAAGGCGATTCTGGAAATCGACCAGGCACCGGCCCGCCTGCGCGAGGAAATCCGCCGCCGCGCCCGTGGCTACGCGAACCCGGAAGCCTTCTTCGTGGACAAGCTGGTGGAAGGCGTGGCCACCATCGCCGCCGCCTTCTGGCCGAAGCCGGTCATCGTGCGCCTGTCGGACTTCAAGTCCAACGAGTACAAGAAGCTGCTCGGCGGCGACATCTACGAGCCGGACGAAGAGAACCCGATGCTGGGCTTCCGCGGCGCGTCGCGCTACATCGCGCACAGCTTCCGCGACTGCTTCGAGCTGGAATGCCGCGCCATGCGCCGCGTGCGCGACGAACTGGGCCTGACCAACGTCGAACTGATGGTGCCCTTCGTGCGCAACACCGGCGAAGCGGCGGAAGTGGTAAAGCTGCTGGCCGAGCACGGTCTGAAGCGTGGCGAGAACGGGCTCAAGCTCATCATGATGTGCGAGATTCCGTCCAATGCCATCCTGGCCGAGCAGTTCCTCGAACACTTCGACGGTTTCTCGATCGGTTCCAACGACCTGACCCAGCTCACACTGGGCCTGGACCGCGATTCCGGTCTGGTCGCCGGTGCATTCGACGAGCGTGACCCGGCGGTGAAGCAGCTGCTGTCGATGGCCATCCGCACCGCCAACCGGCTGGGCAAGTATGTCGGCATCTGCGGCCAGGGCCCGTCGGACCACGCTGATTTCGCGTTGTGGCTGATGGACGAGGGCATCCAGAGCGTGTCGCTGAATCCGGACACCGTTGTGGATACCTGGCTGAAGTTTGCCGCCCACGGCAAGGAGAAGCAGGGCTGAAGCACGGCGGCGCGCGCCCTGCAATGGCGGGGTGTGCGTCGCATGCCCGCCGGCGGGCATGCGTGCTGGCCGCAGCAGGGCGTAGCAGAAAAAGGCGGCGAAAAAAAAGCGCACCATACGGTGCGCTTTTTCATTTGGCGGGCTGCCCGGAGGCAGCCTCAAACCACCCGAAAATCAGAGCGGCTTGATTTCCGAAGCCTGCAGACCCTTCGGGCCGCGAGTCACTTCGAACGACACCTTCTGGTTTTCCTGCAGCGAACGGAAGCCGTTGCCCTGGATCGCGGAGAAGTGCGCGAACAGGTCTTCACCGCCGTCGTCCGGGGAGATGAAGCCGAAGCCCTTGGCGTCGTTGAACCACTTGACGGTACCAGTTGCCATCTTTGTATTTCCTTTGAAACTGAGTTGTGAACAGATCACCACTTTATGCGATGACCGTAGCGCAGGGAAACCTCAAGGGGAATATGGCAAGCGGAGTACTGACTTGAAAATCGAGAACCGACGCACAACACGTTCATGCTTGAAATCACCTACAGCCGTGCTTATACGGGAATAGTGCGCGCGACGCAAACGGTATTTGCGTATTGCCGCGAACTTCAGCTCCGGCACCGGCTTGACGTTACAGGAACTGTCCGTTCGCCGGGCCTGCGGGCCTGTCAAACGGGCGGGCTGTGGCAGGCTTTCAATGTGCCGGAAGAACCTTGCGGATTTCGGGAAATGACGTCTTGAGTCGATCGATGATCACGCGTGCCGCGCGCGGGTGTGTGCCCGCTGCGCTTTGCCGGGTGCTGCTGTTCGCCGCATGTGCGATGACCGGCTGTTCGGATGACGGGCCGCGCGCGACGCGTCCCGAATACGCCACGCCGGCATCCGCCGAGCCGGTACACGTGCTGGTGCTCGGCATACATCCGCTGCACAACCCGGGGCGGCTGGATGCGATGTACGGTCCGCTGGTTGCGGCGGTCAATGCCGCGGTGCCCGGCGTGACGCTGCGCATTGAAGCTTCGCGCGACTACGCCGAGTACGAACGCAAGCTGCGCGAGGGGCGTTTCGATCTCGCGCTGCCCAATCCCTACCAGACCGTAGTGGTCGCGGCGGCCCGGTACAGGGTGTTCGGGAAGGTGGCCCGCGACGAGGATTTCCGCGGCCTCATCATCCGCCGTCGTGACAGCACGGTGAGCGAGCCGGACGATTTGCGCGGCGCCGCTTTCAGCTGTCCGGCCCGTACCGCGGTGGCGGCCTGCATGCTGCCGCTGCTCTGGCTGCATCAGCAGGGGCTGGATGTGGCCCATGAACTGGAGGTGCGCGAGGTGGGTTCGCAGGAATCCAGCATCCTGAACGTGGTGCAGGGGAGGGTGGCCGCCGGGGCCACCTGGCCACCGCCCTGGCGCGCCTTCCAGAAGGACTATCCGGAGCTGGCCGCCCAGCTCGAAGTGCTGTGGCAGACCGATACCTTGCCCAACAACAGTCTGATGGCGCGTCACGACGTCGATGATGCGCTGGTCGGTCGGGTGGCGCAGGCGCTGTTCGCGCTGTCGGCCAGCGCGTCCGGGCGCCGCCTGCTCGATCGGGCCGAGATTGCCGGCTTTGAGCCGGCGAACGCACTCACCTATGCGCCGGTGGGCGTCATGCTCGACCGCTATCGCGCCGCCATCGGAGACGTCCGTTGATGCCGGCGCGACGTCTTTACGCGCTGTTCGCGGGTTCGCTGACGCGACGGCTGGTGTTCGCGATCGCGGTGCTGAACGCGCTGCTGATCGTGCTGTTCGTGGTCGATCAACTGCGCCACGAAAGCGAGGTGCTGCTGGAACAGGCTCGGTCATCGCTGCTGTCCGAAGCCGAACTGCTGTCGCGCAGCGGCCGCGAATGGGTGCTCTCCAGCGATGTCGCCGGACTGGAAGAACTGCTCGCACCGGTGCGGGGAGCGCCCGGTCTCGAGTATGCGATGTATCTCGACACCGCGGGCCTTGTGCTGGTGCATTCCGAGCCCAGGCGGGCCGGCCAGCGGCTGGTCGATCCGGTCAGCGTGAAGGCGCTCGCCGACGACACGGCGGCCGGACCCCGCCTGATACAGCGCACCCCGGAACTGAGCGATGCGCTGGCGCCCATCCGCCAGGGCGAGCGACTGATAGGCTGGGTGCGGGTGGCCCGGAACCACGATGCCGAGGCGCTGGCGATCGATGCGGCGGTCCGCGACGGCGTGCTGTATGCGCTGACTGCACTGCTGCTCAGCACCGTGCTGGCGACCGCGTTGGCACGCGGTCTGACCGCCGACCTGCGCAGTGCACAGCGGGTGTTCGAGCGCGTGCGCGAGGGCGACCTGACGCCGCGTCTGGTTCATCGCCGCGCCGATGAACTGGGCGACCTGCTGGATGGCATCAATGACACGCTGGATGCGCTGGCGCGCAACGAGGGCATCCTGCAGCGCACCCAGGAGCGACTGGAACTGGCGGTCAAGGGCTCCAACGACGGCATCTGGGATTGGGATCTGATCAGCAACGAGGTCTATTACTCGCCCCGCTGGAAACAGATGCTGGGTTACGAGGACGGCGAACTCGTGAGCCGCCCTGACGCCTTTCTGGACCGGGTGCATCCGGACGATCTGCCGGTGATCCTGGATCGCATCAACGACTATCTGGAAGGCCGCATACCGGTGTTCGAGCTCATCATCCGGGTACGTCACCGCGATGGCGGCTGGCGCTGGATACTGACCCGCGGATCTGCAGTGAGGGGACGTGACGGCCGGGCCCGCCGCATGAGCGGTGCGCATACCGACGTCACCGCACTCAAGCAGGCCGAGGCCGGGCTTGCACTCGAACGTTCGCGGCTGTACGGCCTGCTGGCCCAGATGTACACCGGCGTCATCATGGAAGACGCGGAAGGACGGATTGCGGTGTGCAATCGCGCTTTCTGCGAGCTGTTTCCGCTGGTCGAGAACCCGTTGGAACTGGTCGGACGCCGGCGTGACGAGGTATTCGCCGAAGTGCGTGACCTGTTCGCCGGGGGCGACGAGGCGATGCGGCGCATCGACGACATCATGCTGCGCGGCGACCCGGTCATCGGCGAACGCGTCGATCTGACCGATGGCCGACTGATCGAACGGGACTGTCTGCCGATCCGGGTGGGCGAGATGAGGCAGGGCGTGCTGTGGACCTTCCGCGACATTTCATCACGCATGCGGCTGGAGCACAGTCTGGCGGCCGAGAAGGAACGTCTGCGGGTGACCTTGCTGGCGATTGCTGATGCGGTCATTTCCACCGACGCATCAGGTCATATCGAATTCCTGAATCCGGCGGCCGAACAGCTGACCGGCTGGCGCAACGAAGACGCTGCGGGGCGCCCGCTGACCGAGGTGCTGAAACTGATCGACCCGGTGCTCAGGCGGCAGCGGCCCGATCCGGTTGCTCATGCCCTGGAAGAAGCGCTGGGGCGGACCACCGATGAATCGCTGGTGCTTGCGCGCAGTGGCGAGGAGAAGGTGGTCGAGCATTCCGCTGCCCCCATACGCGACGCGCTTGGCGGGGGCAGCGGTGCGGTGGTCGTGCTGCACGACACCACCGACCGCTATCGCATGCAGGAGCGTCTGCGCTGGCAGGCCACCCACGATCCGCTGACCGGGCTGGCCAACCGCGTGCTGCTGGAAGACAGGCTGACCCAGGCAATGGCGCGCGCGCGGCGGCAGGACAGGCTGCTCGCGGTATGCGTGCTCGATCTGGACGAATTCAAGTCGGTCAATGACCACCTCGGTCATGAAGCCGGCGATACGCTGCTGCAGGAAATCGCGCGCCGGCTGGGGCATTCCGTACGTGCAGACGATACCGTGGCCCGCCTCGGCGGAGACGAGTTCGTGGTGCTGCTGGGCGCGCTCAAGGATGTGGATGAAATGGATGCCTGCCTGCAGCGCATGCTTGAAGGTCTGGCCGAACCGGTCAGCATCGCTGGAGAAAGCGTGGTCACGCCGGCCAGCATAGGCGTGACGCTGTATCCGCTGAACGACAGCGACGCCGACGCGCTGCTGCGTCATGCCGATCAGGCCATGTACGACGCCAAGCAGGCCGGCGGCCGCTGCTATCGTCTGTTCGACTTTCTGAACAGTCAGGTGTCAGTGGAACGTCTGCGCCGCCGCGAGCGCATCGGCGAAGCCATTACCCGAGGTGAAATGCGGCTGTATTACCAGCCGAGGGTCGACATGCGGGAAGGGAGGATGGTTGGCGCCGAGGCGCTGGTGCGCTGGCAGCATCCGGAAGAGGGACTGCTGGCGCCCGACCGCTTCCTGCCGCTGATCGAGCACGACCCGGAAATACACCGGCTGGGCGAATGGGTGGTGCGTACCGCACTGGCCCAGCTGGCTGCCTGGCGCGCCGAAGGTGGCCGTTTCGGCGTGTCGGTCAATATTTCGGCGCCGCATCTGCTGTCGCCGGGCTTCGTCACCCGGCTGTCGGAACTGCTGGCCGAACAGCCCCAGCTGCCGCGTCAGGCGCTGGAGATCGAGGTGGTCGAGTCGGTCGCGCTGGACGACATCGAACGCGCCGCCGCGGTGGTGAGCGACATCAGGCGCCTCGGTGTGCGGGTGGCGATCGACGATTTCGGCGTCGGCTATGCCTCGCTGGGCTATCTGCGCCGGCTGCCGGTCGATGTGGTGAAGATCGACAAGTCCTTCGTGCTCGACATGCTGGACGACGAGGATGATTTCGAAGTGGTGCAGGCGGTGATCGCGCTCGCTCACGCGCTGCGGCGCGAGGTGGTGGCCGAGGGCGTGGAAACCGCCGAGCATGGCCTCATGTTGCAGCGTCTGGGCTGCAGCCAGATCCAGGGCTACGGCATCGCCCGCCCGCTGCCGGCGGACGCGCTGATGCGCTGGCTGGCCGACTGGCGGCCGGACCCGCGCTGGGCCGAGTGGCGCGATGCGGGCAATGGCAGCGACGACCTGCAGCTGTTCTCCGCGGTGCGCGACTTCAACCGCTGGACTGAACAGGTGCTGGGTCTGGCCGAAGGCCGGCCGGCCAGACTGGCTGACGAGGAAATACGTGACCCGACGCGCTGCCGCTTCGGCCAGTGGTTCCACGACGGCGGCCAGCAACGCTATGGCGACTTCGAGGAATACCGCGCGGTCGATCGTTCGCACCGTGCGCTGCACGAACTGGCCGTGCAGATTGCCGACAGCAGTGCGCGCGGTGACCGGGCTGCGGCGCAGGCGGCTGCGGTGAAGTTGCGTGCGGCACGCGACGACCTGGGCGTGCGCATCGAGGCACTGCAGCGCGCGGCCCGTCGCCGCGCGCTGAGCGACCGATAGCGCCGGCGCGTCAGTCCGCCAGCAGCACACCCCGTTCGCGCAGCTGCTGCATCAGTTCATCGACGCACTGGTCGATGCTGCCCCGGCTGGTGTCGATGCGGATTTCCGCATTTTCCGGCGCCTCGTACGGCGAATCGATGCCGGTGAAGTTCTTGATCTCGCCGCGGCGCGCCTTCTTGTACAGGCCCTTCGGGTCGCGCTCTTCGGTTACCGCGATCGGCGTGTCGACGAAGATTTCGATGAATTCACCGTCTTCCATCAGGCTGCGCGCCATCCGGCGTTCGGCCCGGAACGGAGAAATGAAGGCGGTCAGCACGATGAGGCCGGCATCGACCATGAGCTTGGCCACTTCGGCCACCCGGCGGATGTTCTCGACGCGGTCGGCTTCGGTGAAACCGAGATCCTTGTTCAGGCCGTGCCGCACGTTGTCGCCATCCAGCAGATAGGTGTGGCGTCCCTGCGCTGACAGTCTTTTCTCGATCTGGTTGGCCAGCGTCGATTTGCCGGCGCCCGAGAGGCCGGTGAACCACAGCACGCAGGGCTTCTGCCCCTTCATCGCACCGCGCGCCACCTTGTCCACATCGACATGCTGCATGTGGATGTTGTGCGAGCGGCGCAGCGCGAAGCGCAGCATGCCGGCACCGATGGTGGCATTGCTCAGCCGGTCGATCAGGATGAAGCCACCGGTTTCGCGCACCGACTCGTAGGGGTCGAAGGCGATCGGGCGATCCAGGCTGAGCTTGACCTGCGCGATCTCGTTCAGCGCGAGCTGCTTGGCGGCCAGATGTTCCAGCGTATTCACATTCACCTTGTGCCGGATTTCGGTCACCGTCGCGGTGACCGTGCGCGTGCCGACCTTCATCAGATAGGCGCGGCCAGGCATCATCGGCTCATCCTGCATCCACACCAGCGTGGCTTCGAACTGGTCGGCCACTTCGGCCGGCGCGTCCTTGTGCGAAATGACGTCGCCGCGCGAAATGTCGACCTCGTCCTCCAGCACCAGCGTGACCGACTGACCGGCGATCGCCCGCGGCAGGTCGCCGTCGGCGGTGACGATGCGCTTCACCGTGCTGGTGCGGCCGGACGGCTGCACGCGCACCGGAGCCCCCGGTTCGATCACGCCGCTGGCAATGGTGCCGGCGAAGCCGCGGAAGTCGAGGTTGGGCCGGTTGACCCACTGCACCGGCAGCCGGAAGGTGCCCTGCAGGCGGCGCTTCTGGTCGACCTCGACCGTTTCCAGATAGCCCATCAGCGTGGGGCCGTGGTACCAGCCCATCTGTTCGCTGGGTGCGGTGATGTTGTCGCCCCTGAGCGCCGACATCGGAATGGCGACGATGTCCTCCAGTCCGAGCTGGGCGGCGAAGGCGCGGTAGTCGTCGAGGATGCGGCGGTAGGTGGCTTCGGAATGGCCGACCAGATCCATCTTGTTGATGGCGACCACGACGCGCCTGATGCCGATCAGCGACACCAGATAGCTGTGACGGCGGGTCTGTGTCTGCACGCCGTGACGCGCATCGACCAGGATGATGGCCAGGTCGGCGGTCGAAGCGCCGGTCACCATGTTGCGGGTGTACTGCTCGTGGCCCGGCGTGTCGGCGACGATGAACTTGCGCCGGTCGGTCGAGAAGAAGCGGTAGGCCACGTCGATGGTGATGCCCTGTTCGCGCTCGGCGGCCAGGCCATCGACCAGCAGCGCGAAGTCGAGGTCACCGCCCTGGGTGCCCACCTTCTTCGAGTCGGCTTCGAGCGCGGCCAGCTGATCCTCGAACAGCATTTTCGATTCGTACAGCAGGCGGCCGATCAGCGTGCTCTTGCCGTCGTCCACGCTGCCGCAGGTGATGAAGCGCAGCAGGCTCTTGTGCTCGTGCTGCTTCAGGTAGGC
>JBEQBZ010000040.1:0-8847 GCA_041639545.1 Methyloversatilis sp.
GGGGGGTGGGAGGAATTCATGAGCGGGACGGCGATACGGGGAAGGTTCGGGAAGGAGCGAAACTTACCCGGTAGCGCAGTTGAATGCCCGGACATACTTGACGGAACCCGCTACGCCTAACCTCCGCCAAGGCATCGCTTGCAACAGTCAAGCGCCCCCAACGCCGGCCTGGCAGTGTGTTCGCAGGCGTTGCGGGCAGAGCAGACGGAGCGGTCTTGCCGAAAAATCCGGTGGCCTCAAGACGCCTACAAGAAGTGCCGCGTTCCCTCGCTGCGCCGGACGTCTATAGCCATCCCTGTAAAAATGCCGATCAAGCATGAGCCGCTCTATCAGGACACTTGATCTGGAAGCACCGGTTTCTCTGCCGGTCGAGCGGGCGATCCGGAAGCTGGGCGGCAACATCTTCCTTGTCCGCCGTCGGCGGCACATTTCGCAGGGCTCGCTCACCGAGCGGATGTGCGCCCGTGCGGCCCATGGAAACAGGCGACCTGCGGGTTTCCATTCACTTCGTCGCCCGCGCGCTTCACGCCTTCGACGCAATACGGTCGCTGGAAAAGCTGCTGGACACCACGAAGGACGGCGCAGGACCTCACCCCTGACCGAACTGCAGTGCCTCTTCCGCGCCAGCCGCGGCGTCGAGCGCGGACACGAAGCCGCAGAGGACTTGCGCGATCTGCAGGGCAAGGGCACCTCGCTCGTCGGCAGGCTACCCAAATGCACACAGGTGGGCGAGGACCGCCGGCTCGCCATCGGCAAACGTCCAAGCAAGGGCGATACACGCAGCGTCACGCGTGGCGAGGTACTATCGCCGAAGCTCGCAGTGCCCGCAGGCATCGAGGCCGCGCCCACGCAGGACGCGCAGCAGATCTGACGCCGCATGGCGTTCAACCGGCTGGTCACCAACGTCGACGACCACCTGCAGAACCGCAGCTTCGCGCATGTTGCTCACGGCCAACGGCACCTCGCGCCCGCTTTCGACATAAACCGTTTCTGGCCAAGGATCGGGAATCCTGGACCTGGCTGTCGGAGCAGGACAGACCGATCACCGACATGCGGATGTTGCTCGTCCGCTCGTCGTACTTCGCATTGAACACGGAGCAGGCCTCGTCGGTACTGAAAGCGTTCCATGCGGAGGACTCTCGATGGACACACATCGCGCTGGGCCCGGAGGTCAGGCCAAAGGTCAAAGGCAAACGAGCTGGACGATTTTGCACTGGCCCTCGATCATGAATACATGAAAGCACCCGCCGCGCTGTTCGCGACCTGGATGCGGCAAGAGGCAATTGCCCGTGCATCCTACGGAGAACGCCGGTTCATCAGGACCCTACGCGCTGGCAAACGCGATGAGGGCCGTGCGCCGCTTGTTAACGCAACGGCGCCGCAGGGCACCTATCCTGCATGTTCGTATTGCGAACTGCGGCATGCGGCCCGACATCGCATCGATGATGCGAGATGAGCCCGCGGCCTCACCCGATCATCTCGTGGCGCCCCGGCGTCGGAACTGCGATTCCATGAGCGAACATTCCCGTCCTGCGTCGACCAGGCCTGGCGAAAAGGCTGACACCTGCGGACCTTGCGACTGCGGAACCGGGCCGGCTATCGCCGACTTTCATCCGTCCGCGGCCGAAGGAGACATCCGGCTCCACATTCCGCGGATGGACTGCGCGGCCGAGGAACAGGAAATCCGCGCCCAGCTGACTGACATCAAGGGGATTCGTGGCCTCACCTTCCGGCTGGCAGAGCGCACGTTGACGCTCGATGCGAGCGAGGATGCTGCCGCCCGCGTCATCGATCGCCTGCGGAATGCCGGATTTCCCAGCGAGCGCCTGTCGGCACAGGCTTCTGGCGCGCGCCCGCTCTCCAGAAACCTGCGCCAGCCCCTCAGCGCGCTCGCATGCGCGATCGCGGCCGAACTGGCGCATCTGCTGCTGCCGGACACCCTTGCGTTCGCGCTGCTGAGCATGGGCCTTGCCGCTCTGGCGATCGCGCTGGCGGGTCTCGGCACCTACCGCAACGGTCTGAAGGCTCTGCGTGCGGGGCGGCTGAACATGAATGCACTGATGGGCATCGCGGTGACCGGTGCCTTCCTGATCGGCCAATGGCCAGAAGCCGCAATGGTGATGGCGCTGTATGCCCTGGCCGAACTGATCGAAGCCCGCTCGGTGGACCGCGCGCGAGACGCGGTGCGCACGCTGCTAGATCTCGCGCCGGCACAGGCCTCGGTGGAGCAGCCAGACGGCAGCTGGCTCGAAACACCGGTCGAGATCGTGCAGCCGAGTGCGCGTGTTCGCGTGAAGCCCGGCGAACGCATACCGGTCGATGGGCAGGTGGACGCTGGTCAAAGCGCAGTGAACCAAGCGCCGGTGACCGGAGAGAGCCTTCCGGTTGAGAAATCGCCGGGCGACATCGTATTCGCCGGCACCATCAACGAAACTGGCCTGCTGGACATCCGCGTCACCACCGCGGCACGCGACAGCACGCTGGCCCGCATAATTCATGCGGTGGAACAGGCGCAGGCGACGAAGGCGCCGACCCAGCGCTTCGTCGACCGCTTCGCGTCGATCTACACACCCTTGGTGTTCGCCGGAGCGCTCGCGGTCGCATTGCTTGCACCTGTGCTGCTGGACATGGCCTGGCTGGAAGCGATCTACACCGCGCTGGTGTTGCTGGTGATCGCCTGCCCCTGCGCGCTGGTTCTGTCGACGCCCGTCACCATCGTCAGCGGCCTGGCTTGCGCAGCGCGCAGCGGTGTGCTGATCAAGGGCGGCAGTCATCTCGAAAGCGCACGTACGTTGCGGGCGGTCGCGCTGGACAAGACGGGCACGCTGACCGAAGGCCGTCCGCGGCTGGTCGAGCGCGAACTGCGGGTGGACGGCGCCGACGCGGCAGCGGCGCTTCGATGGGCAGCGCAACTTGCCGACCACTCCGACCACCCGGTGTCGCGGGCCATCGCAGCTGGACTGGAGGTTCCACGCGATCCGGCGGCGCCGGAAGGCTTCACTGCCCTGCCCGGTCGCGGGATCCAGGCACGGATCGAGGGTCATACGCTGGTGCTCGGCAATCACCGTCTGATCGAGGAGCGGGGCCAGTGCAGCCCGGATCTGGAACAACGGCTCCGACATCACGAGATGCAGGGGCGCACGGTTACCCTGCTGGCCAGCGCGGAACGCGTGTGCGCCCTGTTCGCAGTCTCAGACGGCGTCCGTCCGCACAGCGCCGAAGCCGTCGCCATGCTCAAGAAGGACGGTGTGGTGCCGGTCATGCTGAGCGGCGACAACGTCACCACGGCGCGCACGATCGCCGCCGAGGCCGGCATCGAGGACGCCCGCGGCAACCTGCTGCCTGAGGACAAACTCGCAGCCATCGACACGCTGCGTGCGCGCTACGGCCCGTGCGCGATGGTCGGTGACGGCATTAACGACGCGCCGGCGCTGGCACGCGCCGACATTGGAATCGCAATGGGCGGCGCCGGCACCGACGCCGCAATGGAGGCTGCGGACATCGTCATCATGAACGACGACCTGCGCCGGATTCCGCAGATGATCGCGCTGTCGCGCCGCACGCACGCGGTGCTGTGGCAGAACATCGCGCTATCGATCAGCATCAAGGCGGTTTTCGTGGTGCTGGCACTGCGCGGCGAGGCATCGATGTGGATGGCAGTGTTCGCCGACATGGGCGCCAGCCTCATTGTGGTCGCTAACGGTCTGCGGCTGACCCGATACTGATCGGTGATCGGTGATCGGTGATCGGTCAACGTGGCGTGCGTGCCAGCGCGCCGCACCGAGCGTGCACCATGAATCCGACGCCCCGCGCTGTAACGATCACGCCAGCAGGCAGCTTGCGCCGCAGGTTGTGGATATGTACATGCAGCGCATTACTTGCAATGTCCTTGCCCCAGCCATAGACATTATCGTGCAGGGACCGGGTCGATACAGGCCGCCCGGCATGGGTGATCAGGTGCTTGAGTATCTGGAACTCCCTCCGCATCAGCGGGATGCGCTGCTTACCGACGACGGCGCAACAGGCCGCCAGATCGATGGCCACGGCATCGGTCGCCAGCAGGCTGTCGGTGCCTCCGATGCGGCGGCGGTCGAGTGCGCGCAATCGCGCCATCAATTCGTCGATGTCGGGAGGCACGGTCATCGCGTCGTCCGCTCCGGCATCCAGCGCTGCACCCACGTGATCGCGTTCGCCCAGCAAGGCGACCACCGGCACGTCCGCCAGCTTTGACTTCAGCACGCCGAGCAACGTGCATACGACCTGTCCTTCGAACGACGGTCCGACCAGCAGGGCGCCCCATTCATCCTCGGTCAGCGCCAGAGTCAGTTGGCACCGCGTAAGCACGATATCCGCACAGTACCAGTGCCGATCCAGGTCGTCGGTCAGGCGGCGGCGCAACGCGTCGTCATCGGTTGCGAGCAGCAGTCTCAATCTGGTTCTCCAGCCCGGCAGGCCGCGAACATGTCCAGGGAAGTGCGGTAGACAGACGTGCGCACATCGAGCAAGCCGAGCACCGAATGGAACAGATTGTCGTGACTTAATGGTGTGCGGGTCCCCGCCTCAAGGCAGGCGGCCTTCAACCGGCTCAGCGACATGAAGGACGGCGACGCCCAGAAGATCATCGGAACCCGGTACTGCACCTCCGGTGCGATGGCACGTGGGGCACCATGAAGATAGATTCCCTTCTCACCCAGCGACTCGCCGTGATCGCTGACGTAGAGCATCGCGGCTGCGCCGATACCGGCCATCTGCTGCAGCGCGCCAATGATCTCCGACAGCACGTGGTCGGTATAGAGAATCGTATTGTCGTACGCGTTGTGCAGTGATTCGAGCGTGCAGTCGTCCAGGTTGACCGTGCGGCACACCGGCGTGAAGCGCTCGAACTCAGGCGGATAGCGCCGCCAGTAGGCCGGTCCGTGGCTGCCCTTCTGATGCAGCACGATGACCGTGTCTCGCCGCAACGTGCGTAGATGATGGCGCAGACTGTCGACCAGCACTTCGTCGTGGCATTCGCCGTCGCGACAATGTCGGGGATGATCGCTCCCAGATGGTTGTTCCGAGCGCACGCGGGCGCACAGTCCCTTGCATCCGGAGTTGTTGTCCACCCACAGCACGTCCAGTCCGGCGCGCGCGAGTACATCGAGCAGGTTTTCCCGCCCGCGCATTGCGGTCTCGCTGAAACCGTCCCGTCCGAGATCGGAAAACATGCAGGGCAAGGACACGGCGGTCGACGTACCGCACGCACTCACCTCGCTGAAATAGAACACGTCTTCCGCCTGCAGACGGGGATTGGTCTGCCGCTCGTGCCCGCCGAGCGAGAAGTCTTCCGCTCGTGCGGTTTCACCGACGACCAGCACGAAAACGGCAGGGCCACGCACGTCGCCGGACGCGGTCCGCTTCGCATCCCGCCCCACCGGGACGACTTCCGCCGCTGCGCGATGCGGCTGCGCATAACGCCAGGTCGAGTACAGCGCGTTCAACGGATTGAACTGGTAGCGCAAGCCTCTGTCGTTACGGATCTCCGATGCGAAGCCGGCGCTGAACAGCGCCAGCAGCGCCGAAGCCACGAGGCCGTTCGCGAACACGAAGACCACGCGCCGGGCAAAGGCTGCGCGAACGGTTGACGGTCGCAGACGTGCGCGTACCACCCACACCGCCGGCAGTACGCCGGCAAACAGCAGCCATGCAAGCAGGCCGGCATCCAGCAGTTCCAACGACTCGGCTGCGTCTGTCTCGAACACGTTCTGCACCATGCTGCGATCGATTGCGATGCCGTAGCGGTCGACGAAGCCGCTGCATGCGGCCGCGAGCAGCAGCAAGGCGACCAGCAACGGCTTCAGAAGCCTGCCGACCGCCAGCACGCCGCCCAGCATGTTCAAAAGCATCAGCAGCAACAGCGCTACGGCCCCCATGAACAGCAGTTCGTCCGGACGTGTCATGTCGCGGCCGTCCATGAGTCGGACCCAGAAGGCCCGGTTGCAGACCAGCAGCATCCACAGCGATGCCCCGGCGATGACGGAAAGGCGCGACCAGCCCTCCGTTCTTGCGGAAATCGGTTTCATCGAAAGGCTCCCTGCCGGTTGGATCGTTTCCATCTACGGTCCCCGCCGCGCGGCTTTGCGGCTCAGCGGGGCTTATGCAGTCATGGCCCGATCAACCGGAAGACGGCGCGCCAGCCTCCTTTCGCAACTTCCTGCCGCCATACAGCAGCGGCAGCACCAGCAGCGTGAGCGCGGTCGAGGACAAGATGCCGCCGATCACCACTGTGGCGAGCGGGCGCTGCACTTCGGCGCCGGTGCCGGTGGCGATGGCCATCGGCACGAAGCCGAGCGAGGCGACGAGCGCGGTCATCAGCACCGGCCGCAGGCGCTGCAGCGCGCCGTCGCGTATCGCTTCGGTCAGCGGCCGGCCTTCGTCGATCAGCCCGCGTATGCAGGCGATCATGACCAGACCGTTCAGCACCGCCACGCCGGACAGCGCGATGAAGCCCACCGCGGCCGAGATCGACAGCGGAATGTCGCGCAGCCACAGCGCCAGCACGCCGCCGGTGAGCGCGAACGGAATGCCGGTGAAGACCAGCAGGCCGTCGCGCGCGTTGCCGAACATCATGAACAGCAGCAGGAACACCAGCCCCAGCGCCACCGGCACGACGACGCGCAGGCGGTCGGACGCCGACTGCAGGTTTTCGAACTGGCCGCCCCAGGTGGTCCAGTAGCCGGGCGGCAGGACGAGGTCCGCGGCGATGCGCTGCTGCGCCTCGGAGACGAAGGAGCCGAGGTCACGCTCGCGCACATTGGCGGTCACCACCACGCGGCGCTTGCCGTTCTCGCGACTCACCTGGTTGGGGCCCGGCTGCAGGTCCAGCGACGCCAGTTCGGACAAGGGCACGAAGCGCGCACTTTCGCCCGCGGCTGACGGCAATGCGACCGGCAGGCGGGCAACCGCCTCCAGATCGGTGCGCACCGCGTCGGCGAAGCGCACCACGATGTCGAAGCGGCGGTCGCCCTCGAACACGGTACCGGCGCCGCGCCCGCCCATCGCGGTGGCGACGGTGTCCTGGATGTCGCCGACATTGACACCGTAGCGCGCGGCCCGCGCGCGGTCGATGCGCACGGTCAGCACCGGCAGTCCGGTGGTCTGTTCGACCTTGGCCTCGGCCGCGCCCGGCACCGACTGCAGGATGGCGAGGATGCGTTCAGCGTTGCGCTCCAGCACCTCCATGTCGTCGCCGAACACCTTCACCGCCACGTCGCTGCGCACGCCGGAAATGAGTTCGTTGAAACGAAGCTGGATGGGCTGCGAGAACTCGAAGGCCTGGCCGGGCAGCGATTCCACCGTCTCCCGCACCGCCGCGATCAGTTCGTCGCGGCTGCGCCGGGGCTGCGGCCACTGGTCCATCGGTTTCAGCATGACGTAGGCGTCGGAAATGTTCGGTGGCATCGGGTCGGACGCCACCTCGGCGGTGCCGGTGCGCGCGAACACGCGCTCGATCTCCGGAAAGCGCGCCTTCAGCACGGTTTCGATCTGCTGCTGCATGGCGACCGACTGGCTGAGGCTGGTGCCGGGAATACGCAACGCCTGCATGGCGAAGTCGCCCTCGTTCAGGCTGGGCACGAATTCGCTGCCCAGGCGCGACGCCAGCACGCCGGCCCCCGCCACCGCAAGTGCGGCGGTCAGCAGCACGGCGGCGCGATGGTCGAAGGTCCATGCCAGCAGACGGGCGTAGCCGCGTTGCGCGCTGGCCATCAGGCGACTGTCGCGTTCGGTCACCGGGCGGCCCATGCACAGCGCGACCGCTGCCGGCACGAAAGTGATCGACAGCAGCATCGCGCCGAGCAGCGCGATCACCACGGTGAAGGCCATCGGGTGGAACATGCGGCCCTCGACGCCGGACAGCGCGAACAGCGGCAGATACACGACCATGATGATGAGCTGGCCGAACAGCAGCGGACGCCGCGTCTCGCGCGCTGCCGCGAACACTTCGTCCAGCCGCTCGCGCAGTTCGAGCGCACGCCCGGCGGCCTTCTGCCGATGCGCCAGCCGGCGCACGCAGTTCTCGACGATCACCACCGCCCCATCGACGATGATGCCGAAATCGAGCGCGCCCAGACTCATCAGGTTGGCACTCACCTTCTGCTGCACCATGCCGGTGAAGGTGAACAGCATCGACAGCGGAATCACCAGCGCCGTGATCAGCGCGGCGCGGATGTTGCCGAGAAAGACGAAGAGCACCACGATCACCAGCACCGCGCCTTCGAGCAGGTTCTTCTTCACCGTGGCGATGGCCTTGTCGACCAGCGCTGTGCGGTCATAGACGGTGACCGCATGAACCCCCGGCGGCAGCGTGCGGTTGATGTCCGCCATGCGCCGGGCCACCGCCTGCGCGACGGTGCGGCTGTTTTCGCCGATCAGCATGAACACGGTGCCGAGCACCACTTCGCGCCCGTTGTCGGTGGCCGCACCGGTGCGCAGTTCGCGGCCGAATTTCACCTCGGCCACGTCGCGGACGCGCACCGGCACGCTGTCGACACTGCTCAGTACGATGTCGCCCAGCTCGTCCAGCGAGCCGATCTGGCCGGGCGCACGGACGAGGTACTGCTCGCCGTTGCGCTCGATGTAGCCGGCACCGACATTGGCGTTGTTGCGCTGGAGAGCGTCGATCAGCGCATCCAGCGTGAGTCCGTGCGCACGCAACCGGTCGGGGTCCGGCGCCACCTGGTACTCGCGCGCGTAGCCGCCGATGGTGTTGATCTCGGTCACGCCGGGCACGGTGCGCAGTTGCGGCTTGATGATCCAGTCCTGGATCTCGCGCAGGTCCATCGCCGTCCATAGATCGGAAGAGCGTCG
>JBEQBZ010000041.1:0-8331 GCA_041639545.1 Methyloversatilis sp.
GCAAACAGATGCAGTTTGCAATCGTGGAAAAGCGACGGGGGCGTCAATGCCCCCGTCTGGTCAAAGCTCTGCCTCAGCGCTACTCCGTTCGCGTCCTGAAAAAAAACCTTAACTGAACGGCATTACGCCCATCGGCGCCCTTTTCATTGGCATTTTCTGATTGGCAGCCCGCGCGCCTCAGTTCCCCACGGCACCCTGCGCCCGCTGCTGCTCGGCCATCTTGACGATTTCGTTGGTGGCGTTGGAGGTCTGCAGCGCAAGCTTGGCCACTTCTTCGGCCACCACCGCAAAGCCGCGGCCGACCTCGCCCGCCCGGGCCGCCTCGATGCTCGCGTTCAGTGCCAGCAGATTGGTGCGCTTCGAAATCTCGTTGATGACGCCGGAGATGGACAGAATCTGCTGCATGCTGTTCTCCATCTTCTGTTGCTGTTCGTGCTGCAGCGCTTCCGCCTGCTTTTCGTCCGTGATGTCGCGCAGAGCACCTGCGGAGTGGGTCGCGCGGCCGCTGGCATCACGCACCGTGGCAGCGCGTTCGCGGAACCAGATGTAGCCGCGCGTGCGGTGACGAAGACGATACTCGCAGACGTAAGGCGTGCGGCCGGTCGCGTCGGTCAGGTGGGCATTGAAGGCGTCGATCACCCGGTTCTTGTCCTCCGGGTGCAGCACTGCCAGCCAGCTGTCCCAGCTGTCCGGGAAATCGCTGCGGCTGGCGCCGAGCAGGCCACGCAATTCGTCGGACCAGCGGACCCGATTGTCCGGGTGGTCGGGGTCACCCTCGTGAATGGTGTAGGTCCACGTACCCTCGGTCAGTGCGGTCTGCGCCAGCTCGCGTTGGTCGAGATCGGCGCGCAGCGCGTCGGCCTGGGCGCGTTCGCGGGCAGCCTCGCCCAGCGCGGCAGCGTTCTCACGCGCAAGGCGCTCTGCTTCGCTCTGTGCCACATCCGCAGCCTGGCGGGCAGCCGCAACATCGTCACGCAGCCTTGCCACGGTGTCAGGCAGTTCACGCAGGCGGGTCAGTTCTCCCTGAATCCGGGCTTCGCGCTCGGCCAGACCACGCAGCGCGGCGGCCAGAGGCTCGGGCAGACCGTCCGGCAGTCGAGCCAGCGAACCGGCTCCGTCGCGACATTCAATCAGCAGGCCAGACAGGACTTCGAGGTCTTTGCGGGCGCGGAACAGTCCGAACATGCTTACATCCTTGGTCGAAGGGCAGATGTAGTGCTTCTCGACCCGATGCAACACGGCCTTTAGACCCTGTATTAAAAAAAGTTTCCTGACACTCAAGTGCCCCACACCGGTGCTGAATACCGCCCCGGTCGCGTGCATATAGCGCCCCTTAAATTCACAAAACAGCTAAGCAAATAACTTCTTATTATTTCCAGTGATTTAAACGTATCCTTACCCTGTCGTCTCGATCAAGATCCGGGACGACCTCCATGCACTCTCCGACGCGCCCCCGCGCACGGGAGCTCCAGCCATGAGCCGGCGCGCCTTCCAGGTGCTGCCCGGTTTCAATCTGACGCTGGGCTACACCCTGTTCTATCTGTGCATCATCGTGCTCATCCCGCTGTCCGCGGTGTTCCTGAAAACCTCGCAGCTCGGCCTGAGCCAGTTCTGGGACGTGGTCACCACGCCGCGCGTGATCGCCTCCTACAAGCTGTCCTTCGGCGCCTCGCTGCTGGCCGCCGCGATCAATGCGCTGTTCGGGCTCGGTCTGGCCTGGGCGCTGGTGCGCTATTCCTTCCCCGGCAAGAAGCTGGTCGATGCGCTGATCGATCTGCCGTTCGCGCTGCCGACCGCGGTGGCCGGCATCGCGCTGACCGCGCTGTACGCGCCGAATGGCTGGCTGGGTTCCGCGCTGGAACCGCTGGGCATCAAGGTGGCTTTCACGCCGCTGGGCGTGCTGGTGTCGCTGGTATTCATCGGCCTGCCCTTCGTGGTGCGCACGGTGCAGCCCATCCTGGAAGACCTGGACACCGAACTGGAAGAAGCCGCCGCCAGCCTGGGCGCGCGCCGCTGGCAGACCTTCCGCCACGTGACGCTGCCCATCCTGCTGCCGGCGCTGCTGACCGGCTTCGCGCTGGCCTTCGCCCGCGCGGTAGGTGAATACGGCTCGGTCATCTTCATCGCCGGCAACATACCGATGGTGTCGGAAATCACGCCGCTGATGATCATCACCAAGCTGGAGCAGTACGACTACGCGGGTGCCACCGCAATCGCGGTCGTGATGCTGCTGTTCTCCTTCGTGCTGCTGCTGGCCATCAACGGCCTGCAGGCATGGACCGAAAAAGCCACCGGGAGGAACCGCTGATGGCCGGCGCCACGACCCTGCACGCCGGCGGCGATGTGGCCGCCCGCTTCGAGAACCGCGCCGCCACTCGCGAGCCGGCCTGGTTCAAATGGACGCTGATCGCGGTGTCCCTGGCCTTCTTCACGCTGTTCCTGCTGATGCCGCTGATCGCGGTATTCGTCGAGGCGCTGCGCAAGGGCTGGGACACCTACCTCGCCGCGCTGATCGAGCCGGACGCGGTGTCGGCGATCAAGCTCACGCTGATCGCCGCGGTGATCGCGGTACCGCTGAACCTCACCTTCGGCGTGGCTGCGGCGTGGGCGATCACCAAGTTCAACTTCCGCGGCAAGCATCTGCTGATCACGCTGATCGACCTGCCCTTTTCGGTGTCACCGGTGGTGGCCGGCCTGATCTACGTGCTGGTGTTCGGCGCGCAGGGGTGGTTCGGTCCCTGGCTGCAGGGGCATGACGTGAAAATCATCTTCGCGGTGCCCGGCATCGTGCTGGCGACCATTTTCGTCACCTTCCCCTTCATCGCCCGCGAACTGATTCCGCTGATGCAGGCGCAGGGCAAGGAAGAGGAAGAAGCTGCGGTGGTGCTCGGCGCCAACGGCTGGCAGACCTTCTGGTACGTGACGCTGCCCAATATCAAATGGGGCCTGCTGTACGGCGTCATCCTGTGCAATGCGCGGGCGATGGGCGAGTTCGGCGCGGTATCGGTGGTGTCCGGCCACATCCGCGGCCTCACCACCACCCTGCCGCTGCATGTCGAAATTCTCTACAACGAATACCAGTTCGCAGCCGCCTTCGCCGTCGCGTCGCTGCTCGCGCTGCTGGCGCTGGTGACCCTGGGCGTCAAGACCTGGATCGAACACCAGGCAAGGAGGGACTCGTGATGCGGGTTCGATACACGCGTTGCTCGCGCGCCGCCACGTTTCGAGCCAGACGCAACGAGTCAGGTGTGCGCGAGCAACCCTTCGGGCGTGGCAGCCGGAGCGTCCCGGCCTGCGTTGAATCTCCTTGCCTGACGGCCATTCAGGCTTCGTCGATCCGCCTTGTCCGGAACGCTCCGGCCACCACGCGCGCGCATCGAACCGGACTCTTTGATCGAGTCTTGCAGTTCGCGGGCCCTGCCACCACGCGCGCGCATCGAACCCGCATCACGAGCCCCTATTGAAGGAAGAAGAATGAGCATCCAGGTCCAGAACATCCACAAGGCCTTCGGCGATTTCGTGGCCCTCGGCGACGTGTCGCTCGATTTCCCGACCGGCGAGCTGGTCGCGCTGCTGGGCCCGTCCGGCTGCGGCAAGACCACGCTGCTGCGCATCATCGCCGGTCTGGAATCGGCCGACGGCGGCCGCGTGCTGCTCGACGGCGAGGACGCTTCCGACACCCATGTGCGCGAACGCCACGTCGGTTTCGTGTTCCAGCACTACGCACTGTTCCGCCACATGAGCGTGTTCGACAACGTGGCTTTCGGTCTGCGCATGAAGCCGCGCAGCCAGCGACCGTCGGAAAAGGTGATCCGCACCAAGGTGCACGACCTGCTCAAGCTGGTGCAGCTGGACTGGCTGGCCGACCGCTTCCCGGCCCAGCTGTCCGGCGGCCAGCGCCAGCGCATCGCGCTGGCCCGCGCGCTGGCGGTCGAGCCGCGCGTGCTGCTGCTGGACGAACCGTTCGGCGCGCTCGACGCCAAGGTGCGCAAGGAGCTGCGCCGCTGGCTGCGCCGGCTGCACGACGAGCTGCACATCACCTCGATCTTCGTCACCCACGACCAGGAGGAAGCGCTCGAAGTGGCCGACCGCGTGGTGCTGATGGACCACGGCAAGGTCGAGCAGATCGGCACGCCGGAAGAGGTGTACCGTCACCCGGCCACGCCCTTCGTCTATGGCTTCCTCGGTGCGGTGAACCCCTTCCAGGGGCGCGTCGACGGCGACGCACTGCGCATCGGCGACGACCGCCTGCCGCGCCTCGCCGATGGCTTCGAGCACGGCGACGAGGTGATCGCCTTCGCCCGGCCGCACGAGCTGGACATCCTGATTGACGCCGCCGTGACCGATGGCGTGCCGGCGCGGATCAGCCGTGTGCTGTCCTTCGGCGTCACCGCCCGGGTCGAGCTGGACGGACTGAATGGCGCCACCGGCCAGCATTTCGAAGTGGAACTGACGCGCGAGCGCGTCGCCGCACTGGCGCTGGCGGAAGGCCAGACCGTACGCCTGCACCCGCAGCGCCTGCGCGTGTTCGCGCGCTGAAACCGGCGCCGCACCAAGCCATGAAACAGAGAGAAGAACGATGAACTTCCAGCAGCTGCGCATCATCCGCGAAACCGTCAGGCGGCAGTTCAACCTGACCGAAGTCGCCAACGCGCTGTTCACGTCGCAGTCCGGCGTGAGCAAGCACATCAAGGATCTGGAGGACGAACTGGGCGTCGAGCTGTTCGTCCGCAAGGGCAAACGCCTGCTCGGCCTGACCGAGCCGGGCGGCGAACTGGTCGAGATCGTCGAGCGCATGCTGCTCGACGCCGGCAACATCAAGCGCCTGGCCGAACAGTTCGCCCGCCGCGACGAGGGCCAGCTGCGCATCGCCACCACGCACACCCAGGCGCGCTACGCGCTGCCGCGCGTGGTCACCGAGTTCAAGCGCCTCTTCCCCAAGGTGCATCTGGTGCTGCTGCAGGCCAGCCCGACCGAAATCGTTGATCTGCTGAACGACGGCGAAGCGGACATCGGCATCGCGACCGAGACGCTGTCGGGCGCGCCCGAACTGGTCACCTTCCCCTTCCACTCATGGCACCACACCGCCATCGTGCCGGCCGGCCATCCGCTCGAAGCGGTGAAGCCGCTGACGCTGGAAGCGCTCGCCGAACACCCGGTGGTGACCTATCACGAAGGCTTCACCGGTCGCGCCCGCATCGATGCCACCTTCGCCCGCGCCGGCCTGCTGCCGGACATCGTCATGTCTGCGCTCGACGCCGACGTGATCAAGACCTATGTTGAACTGGGCCTGGGCGCCGGCATCATCGCCTCGGTCGCGTTCGACCCGGTACGCGACAGCGGCCTGCGCCTGCTTGAAAGCGAACACCTGTTCGACGCCAATACGACGCTGATCGCGCTGCGTCGCAAGCACTACCTGCGCAGCTACGCCTACCGTTTCATCGAACTGTGCGAACCGTCGCTGAACGAGGTGACGGTAAAGGCCGCACTGAAACCCGGTACCGAGGACTGAACGCGAACTGACCGTTCTCGTATGGGAGGCATGTGTGCTGCTGGTGCCCGGAGCGGGGGTCGAACCCGCACGACTTGCGTCGAGGGATTTTAAGTCCCTTGTGTCTACCAGTTTCACCATCCGGGCGGGGGCTGGAACGGCGGCGAGTATGCCACCAATGCCGGCAACCCATGCGCGAGCAGCATCGTGGCGGACCTGCTCCAACGGCGATGCAGGCGGAATCAGCTCACCCGCAGCACTGGCCGCTCGCTGCAGTCACCGACGCGACCGACCACGGCCGCCGCGTCGAAACCATGGCGCGTGAATACGGAGATCACCGCGTCGAGCGACGCCGGCGCGCACGACACCAGCAGGCCGCCGCTGGTCTGCGGGTCGGTCAGCAGCGCACGACTGTCCGCCGCGAAGTCCTGCGGCAGCAGCACGCGCTCGCCGTAGCCGGCCCAGTTGCGGCCGGATGCACCCGTCACGAAACCCTGCGCGGCCAGCGCCCGCGCGCCCGCGTGCAGCGGTACCGACGTCCAGTCGATCAGCACGTCACAGCCGGAACCGCGGGCGATTTCCAGCGCGTGCCCGGCAAGGCCGAAGCCGGTCACGTCGGTCATCGCATGCACGCCGTCGAGAGCGGCGAGGTCGGGACCGGCAACGTTGAGCTTCGTGGTGCTGGCGATCATCCGTGCATAGCCGGCGTCGTCCAGCGCGCCCTTCTTCAGTGCGGCGGACATGACGCCGACGCCCAGCGGCTTGCCCAGTACCAGCAGATCGCCCGGCTGCGCGTCGGCATTGCGGCGGATGCGATCCGGGTGGGCGATGCCCAGTGCCACCAGACCGTAGATGGCTTCGACCGAATCGATGGTGTGGCCGCCCGCCACCACGATGCCGGCGTCGCGGCACACCGCGGCCCCACCATCGAGGATGCGCCCTATGGTGGCGGTGGACAGCACATTGATCGGCATGCCGACCAGGGCCAGCGCGAGAATGGGACGGCCGCCCATCGCATAGACATCGCTGATCGCGTTGGTGGCGGCAATGCGCCCAAAGTCGAACGGGTCGTCGACGATGGGCATGAAGAAATCGGTGGTGGCGATCAGCGCCTGTTCGTCGTTCAGGCGATAGACCGCCGCGTCGTCCGACGTTTCGATGCCCACCATCAGTTCCGGTGGCATCGGCACGGCCGCCGTGTGCTTCAGGATTTCGGACAGCACGCCGGGCGCGATCTTGCAGCCGCAGCCACCGCCGTGCGACAGCGAAGTGAGGCGGGGTTCCTGCGTGGGGGCGGCTGAATCAGTCATCTTGAGTGCAGGCAAGGCGCGGCGCCCGCAGGCGCCGCGTCAGATCAGCCGATGCGGCCTGCGCGGCGCAGCGTTTCGACCACCTGCTCCACCGTTTCGTCCGCCGCGGCCGACGGCAGCGACAGCCGTTCGCCGGTAAGCGCGGCCTGAGCAGCGGCGGCATCCACCGCCAGTTCGATGCGCTCGGCGGCCGGCAGCGCGGACGCCAGTGCAGCCGGCAGCGCGGACTCGGCGTCGATCACGACGATGAGGCCGGCATCGAGCAGCAAGCCGGCGATGCGCGGCAGATCGGCGGTGGCGGCCGGCAGCGTGATCGTGTGTCGGCCGATCGACATGAGCTTCTGTTCCAGCTTGTTCGCATCAATGCCGGCACCGGCCCACAGCAGCAGCGGCGACTGCTGCTTCAGCGCAGCACGGGCGGTGCGACCGGTGTCGGTGCGGGTCCAGCTCAGATCGCGCGGACGGCTGCGTGCGGCATGCAGCAGGCCGGCGCCGACCGTGTTGTTGGTCAGCCGGTCGATCAGGATGAAGCTGCCGGTATCGCGCACCGATTCGTACGGATCGAAGGCGATCAGGCGATCGGTCAGCAGCGACACGCGGCCGATCTCGTTCAGCGCCAGCGCCTGCGCGGCGGTGCGCTCCATCGTATTCACGTTCACCCGGTACTCGATCGCGCTGACCGTGGTGCCGACGGTACGGGTGCCGCACTTCATCAGATAGCTGCGGCCGGTGGCCATCGCTTCGTCGCTCATCCACACCAGCGTGGCGTCGAAACTGTCGCCAGCCAGCGCGGGCTGTTCGGCGGCAACGATCACGTCGCCGCGCGAGCAGTCGATCTCGTCGGCAAAGGTAACGGTGACCGACTGGCCGGCCACTGCTTCCGGCATGTCCTGGGTCGACAGCACGATGCGCTCGACGGTGGTGTCGCGGCCCGAGGGCTGCACGCGCACGCGATCACCCGGGCGCACGGTACCGGAGGCGATCTGGCCGGAGAAACCGCGGAAATCCAGGTTGGGACGATTCACCCACTGCACCGGCAGACGGAAGGGACGTGCCTGCAGATCATCCTCGATCTGCACGGTTTCGAGATGTTCCATCAGCGCCGGGCCGGCATACCAGGGGGTGGCAGCGCTCTTCTCGATGATGTTGTCGCCCTTGAGCGCCGACATCGGAATGCACAGGATGTCGGTCAGGCCGATCTGTGCGGCGAACGCGCGGTATTCCTTCTCGATGCGCTCGTACACGTCCTTCGAGAAACCGACCAGATCCATCTTGTTGATGGCGACCACGACGCGCTTGATGCCGATCAGCGACACCAGATAGCTGTGACGGCGGGTCTGTGTCTGCACGCCGTGACGCGCATCGACCAGGATGATGGCCAGATCGGCGGTCGAAGCGCCGGTCACCATATTGCGGGTGTACTGCTCGTGGCCCGGCGTGTCGGCGACGATGAACTTGCGCCGGTCGGTCGAGAAGAAGCGGTAGGCCACGTCGATGGTGATGCCCTGTTCGCGCTCGGCGGCCAGGAGA
>JBEQBZ010000042.1:0-5476 GCA_041639545.1 Methyloversatilis sp.
GGCATGGCCGCCAGCATCGGGTAGGCCAGCGTCAGCACCAGGCCGCCGGCGCCGGGCTCGAAGCGAAACCCGTGTACGCAATGTTGCGGCACCAGCACGGCTGAACCGGCGGAAATTCGCCCCGGCCGCTCGTCCAGCATCAGCTCGCCCCCCCCCTGTTCGAGCCACAACAGCTGGAACAGCGCATGGTGCCGATGCGGCCTGATCTCCCAATTGTGCAAGCTGCTGCGCGCCGCAATCGATTCGACATGGATCGGATCCAGCGCCGCACGCTGCCGCTCCTCTCCATAAAGATCAAATACCGGCACGGACTTGCCGGTGCGCCGGGTGCTTGTCATCAGGATCTTGCGGGTTGGATCATAATCCGCGAAATGTACAAGCATTCATCCTGATCGTCCATTCCCAACATAGGCGTTAGCACCGACACTCGCGCTTTCGGAGAGACAACACCCGCACCGGGAGACAAGAGCGTGAAGACCCAAGTTGCCATCATCGGCGCCGGACCGTCCGGCCTGCTGCTCGGACGCCTGCTTGAACTGCAGGGCATAGACAACGTGATCATCGAGGCGAAATCGCCCGAGTATGTGCTTTCGCGCATCCGCGCCGGCGTGCTCGAGCAGGGTACCGCCGACCTGCTGCGCGAGGCGCGCGTGGCCGATCGGATGGACCGCGAAGGCCATGTGCATGAAGGCTTTTCGCTGTCGTTCAGCGGCCGGCTGGAGCGCATCGACCTGAAAAAATACTCGGGCGGCAAGACCGTAATCGTGTACGGCCAGACCGAAGTCACGCGCGATCTGATGGACGCGCGCACGGCGTCCGGCGCGCCGGTGTTCTACGAGGCTGCGGATGTCGCAGTGCACGATTTCGACGGTGAGCATCCGAGCGTCACCTTCACGAAGGACGGGCAGCGCCACACCATCGAATGCGACTACATCGCCGGCTGCGACGGTTTCCACGGCGTGTCGCGCAAGTCGGTGCCGGCGGAGCGGATCAAGCTGTTCGAGCGGGTTTATCCGTTCGGCTGGCTTGGCATCCTGTCGCGCACGCCGCCGGTATCGGATGAATTGATTTACGCGAACCACGAACGCGGGTTTGCGCTGTGCAGCATGCGCTCTGACATGCTGTCGCGCTACTACGTGCAATGCAGCCTGTCGGACAAGGTCGAGGACTGGTCCGACGACCGCTTCTGGGAAGAGCTGCATGCACGTCTGCCGGAACACATCGGCCGGCGCATGGTCACCGGCGCGTCAATCGAGAAGAGCATTGCGCCGCTGCGCAGCTTTGTCGCCGAGCCGATGCAGTTCGGCAGGATGTTCCTGGTCGGCGACGCCGCGCACATCGTGCCCCCGACCGGCGCAAAAGGGCTCAACCTGGCGGCCAGCGATGTGTATACTCTTTATCACGTTCTTCGCCGCAGGTATAAAGAAGGTCGAACCGACCTGGTGGCGAAGTACTCGGAGATCTGCCTGCGTCGCATCTGGAAGGCCGAGCGTTTCTCGTGGTGGATGACTTCAATGCTGCACAAGTTCGGCGAGGATCCTTTCGGCCAGCGGATTCAGGAAGCCGAGCTGGCGTACTACACGGGCTCGGAAGCGGGCCTGACGAACATTGCAGAAAACTATGTCGGACTCCCTTATGAGCCTGTTGAATAATCCTGATTCGGCTTGCAAATTGGCGCCCGTTCGCGTGATGCGGTACAGTCGTCCCGCCCAACCTGCACAGACGCCATGACCCAGCCCGCCACGCAAGCCGCGAGCCAGCCGCTTACGATCCATACGCTGCGCAACAGCTGCTCTACCTGCAGCATGCACCAGCTGTGCCTGCCGATGGGGCTGGGCGAATCGGATATGCAGCGACTCGACCAGATCATCGGCCGCCGCCGCAAGGTGCCAAAGGATTCCCTGCTCTACCGGATGGATGACCCGTTCACCAACCTGTACGCGATCCGTCTCGGTCATTTCAAGACCTATCAGGTCAGTCCGGGCGGCGAGCAGCAGATCACGGGTTTCCAGATGTCCGGCGAACTGCTTGGCATGGATGCGATCAGCACCGACCGCCACCATTGCGACGCCATGGCGCTCGAGGACAGCGAAGTCTGCGAGATTCCGTTCTCGCGGCTGGAAGACCTGTTCGGCACGATCCCGACGCTGCTGCATCATTTCCACCGGATGATGAGCCGCGAGATCACTCGCGAGCAGAACGTGATGCTGTTGCTGGGGAATATGCGCGCGGAGCAGCGCTTTGCGGCCTTCCTCGTCAACCTCGCGTCGCGCTATGCGGCGCGCGGTTACTCATCGACCACCTTCCAGCTGCGCATGTCGCGCGAAGAGATCGGCAACTACCTCGGCCTGACCATCGAGAGCATCAGCCGCTTGTTGTCGCGACTGAAGAAGCAGGGCCTGCTGCGAGTCGCGAACCGCGAGATCGAGTTGCTGGACCCGGAGCGCCTGCGCGCCATTGCGGCGGGCGTCGAAGCCGGCGCATGACCTGCCCGGCCGGGCGCAACGCCAGTCCCGACTGGCGGAATTCTCTATTCAATGACTGACTGAAACGCATTCCCGGGCGGCCTGCCACCCAGACGGCGGCCGTTCACCCGGACCAGCGGACCCATCTGGTTTGCCTGCACATGGGACGGCGACCGCCTGATCGCCGTCGCTTGCGATATCAGAACGGCGGGTGCCCGGGCACTTCGGTGCGGACCAAGTACAGGCTGATCATGCTGGCGATCGAGCACACAGTCCAGAAGAAGAAGAATCCCATCGTGTAGGCAGCGATCGGTTGGACGTCGATATGCCCCCCGACCAGCATCAGGTCGCCCGGATCAAACACGGAGAAGAAAAAACCTTCCGCAATGATGGCCGAAAGAAAAGAAGGCCAAAGTACGGACATCGCCAATCTGAGCATGGATCCCCTCCGATTCAACCCGGCCGGATCATCAATGCGCTTGATCCGACGCGGATACGTTCATGCACCCTTGCCCGTCTCGGCAGCGGGCTGGATGTCTAGATTTTTCTGTTCTGGCCACGACCAGTCGCCATGCAGTCGCCATTCGCCGCCCGCATCTTCGAGCTGCACCTGCCACCGCGCCCGATCGAGCAAGGGCAACGGCAGGCTGAACTCGCCCGATGCGTCCGGCGTGAACGTCCGCCTGACATCTTTCGCCGGCACCGTCGGATGGATCAGCTGCAGGGTGACGGCGGTCGCCGGCTTCATGCCTCCGAGCCGACCCTTCAGGGTGTCGGTAGCCGCATCATAACGCATTGATGCACTCAGGCGCATCGTGGCTGCAGCGCGATCGCGGCGCAAGTCCTGGTTGATCGCCTTGCCCTTCTTGTAGTAATCATCGACCACCAGCGCATCGGCGCCGGCGAAAGAAATCCAGGTGGTGATGAATCCTGCAATCAGCACGGCTGCCGGACCGACCATCAGCAGCCAGGGCCAGCGATGGCGGTACCAGGGTTGGGTGTCGTTGTTCATGGTCTGCATGTTTTCAATGATTCCCGACATCAGCGCGGCACGAAGAACACGGCCTTTTCCTTCACCTGCACTTGCGGGTTGTCGACCGCGGTCAGCGTGAAGTAGATCTTGTTCGAGCCTTTCTCGCCCTGGCCTGCGTCAGTGCGCACCGACACCGGTACCGCACGCGATTCCGTGGCGCCCAGTTCGACTTCGCTGGCACCCATCAGGTGGACGCTGGCGATGCCCTCGACGCCGATGCGGAAACGATGCGACGCTTCGTCAGTGTTCATGATCTGCAGCCGGTACACGTTTTCGATCTGGCCATCATCGACCTCGCGCCCCATCGATCCGCGGTCGCGGATCACGTCCATCTTGACCGGCGTGCGCGTGAGCAGCGTGCCGAAGAACACGCCAACGATCACCAGCAGCACCGCGCTGTAGATCAGCACGCGCGGACGGAACGCATGACGGACGATTTCAGGCGTGGCCCAGCGGTTCGCCATCGCATGGTCGGTCCAGTAACGCACCAGGCCGCGCGGCGCGCCGATCTTGTCCATCACGCTGTTGCATGCATCGACGCAGGCGGCGCAGCCGATGCATTCGTACTGCAGGCCGTTGCGGATGTCGATGCCGGTCGGGCAGACCTGCACGCACATAGAGCAGTCGATGCAATCCCCGAGGTTCTTGCCGGCGTCGGCGTCGGCCTTGCTGCGCGCGCCGCGCGGCTCGCCGCGGTCCTTGTCATAGGTGATGATCAGGCTGTCCTTGTCGAACATCGCGCTCTGGAAGCGCGCGTACGGACACATGTATTTGCAGACCTGTTCGCGCATCCAGCCGGCATTGCCATAGGTGGCGAACGCGTAGAACAGCACCCAGAACCATTCCCAAGGACCCAGCGCCAGTGCCGCGACTCCGTCCGCCAGCACATGGATGGGCGTGAAGTAACCGACGAAGGTATAGCCGGTCCAGAGGGCGAATCCGATCCACACCGCGTGCTTGGCGAGCTTGCGCAGGAATTTTTCGGCCGACATCGGCTGGCGGTCGAGGCGCATGCGCGCACTGCGGTTACCCTCGATCTTCCGCTCGAACCACATGAAGATCTCGGTGTAGACGGTCTGCGGACAGGTAAATCCGCACCAGACGCGGCCGAAGATCGCGGTGAACAGGAACAGCGAATACGCGCTGATGATCAGCAGCGCGGCAAGGTAGATGAAGTCCTGTGGCCACAGGACGATGCCGAAGATGTAAAACTTACGCGCACCGAGGTCGAACAGAACGGCCTGACGTCCGTTCCATTCAAGCCAGGGCAGCCCGTAGAAGAGGATTTGCGTAAACCAGACGAAGAACCAGCGAAGGCTCGCATACCTTCCCTGAATTTCGCGCGGATAGATCTCCTTGCGCGCCTCGTACATCTTGATGACTGCAACTTCAGGGGAGGCTTTCTCCATCAGATTTCCCGTTGACGTACCTAGTGCTGCAAACCCGCCGGACAGCGCCCGGCGGGATGCAGGGTGTTACTTGTTTGCGGCCGTTGCGGCCGGTGCCTTGTTCGACAGACCCCAGACGTAGGCGGCCAGCAGGTGAACCTTGCCCTCGCCGAGGAATTCCTCGAACGCCGGCATCTGGTTGTTGCGGCCGTTACGGATGGTTTCCGAGATGGTCGCGACGCTGCCGCCGTACAGCCAGGTCTTGTCAGTCAGGTTCGGCGCGCCGACAGCCTGATTGCCCTTGCCGTCTGCACCGTGGCAGGCGGCGCAAGCGCCGAACTTCTCCTTGCCGAACGCTGCCTTGATCGGATCATGCGTGGAATTCGACAGCGACAACACATAGTGTGCCACGTTCTCGATTTCCTTTTCGCCGCCGACCGCCGCGCCCATCGGCGGCATCTGGCCGTGGCGACCTTTCATGATCGTGGTCTTGACCACGTCGGGTTCGCCGCCGTACAGCCAGTCGCCGTCGGTCAGGTTCGGATAGCCCTTGTTGCCGCGTGCGTCAGAGCCGTGGCACTGCGCGCAGT
>JBEQBZ010000043.1:0-4837 GCA_041639545.1 Methyloversatilis sp.
TGTGGCATCGATCGCTTCGCGCATGGACGGCAGTATGGCGCCGGACATCGGGTCGCGGGTCTCCGGCGTTGCAGCGGGGGTGGTCACGCCATCCAGATCGAGCAGGTCGGCCGGCAGCGACACGATATCGGTGCGTGCGGCGCCACGGCTCACCGCCTTCAGCGCGGCACGGCTGATCACATGCTCGAGTTCGCGCACATTGCCCGGCCAGGGGTAGCGGCACAGGGCGTCTTCCGCGTCCGGCGACAGGCGCAGGCTGCGCAGGCCCAGTCGGGCACGGTTCAGTTCGAGAAAGCGGCCGGCCAGCAGCAGAACGTCGTTGCCGCGTTCACGCAGCGGCGGTATCGGCACCGGATAGACCGACAGCCGGTGATACAGGTCGGCGCGGAAGGCGCCGTCGCGCACGCTGTCGCGCAGCGTACGGTTGGTGGCGGCGATCACGCGTACATCGACGCGTCGCGGCTGGTCGGCGCCGAGGCGCTGGATTTCGCCGTTCTGCAGCGCGCGCAGCAGCTTGGCCTGCACGGTCAGCGGCAGTTCGCCGACCTCGTCGAGAAACAGCGTGCCGCCGTCGGCCGCCTCGAAGCGGCCCGGGCGGTCGGTGGTGGCGCCGGAGAACGCGCCTTTCACATGGCCGAACAGCTCGCTTTCGGCCAGCGATTCGGGCAGCGCCGCGCAATTGACATGCACGAGCGGCTGCGCGGCGCGGCGCGAATGACGATGCAGGTGGCGCGCAAACAGTTCCTTGCCCACGCCGGTTTCGCCCAACAGCAGCACCGACAGTTCCGAATCGGCCACCACCTGCATTTCGTTCAGCAGGCGCTGGATCACCTCGCTGTGGCCGACGATTTCGGCTTCGTCCGCGCTGGCGCCCTGTGCATCGGCCCGCTCGCCGCCGCGCGACAGGCGCAGTGCGTGCAGGTCCTGCTCGAGCCGGGTCACGCGCACCGCAGCCTCGACCAGCAGGGTCAGGCGGCGCAGGTCGTCGCGCGCCGCCTCGGTGAAGGTGCCGGTCTGCAGGGCGTCAAGTGTCAGCGCGCCCCAGTTCTGGCCCTCGACGTAGAGGCTGGTGCCCATGCAATCGTGCACCGGCAGCGGCTCGCCGACCCGGGTGTCGAGCAGTCCGTCGTAGGGGTCGGGCAGTGCGCTGTCGTGGTCGAAGGTCGTGATGTCGCGGCGCGACAGGATGGTGGCCAGTCGCGGATGCTGGCCGACAACGAAGCGCCGCCCCAGGGTTTCGCGCACCAGGCCGTCGACCGCCAGCGGGCGCAGGCTGTCCTCTTCCAGCTTCAGCAGAGCGACCGCGCCGCAGCCGAAGTGGGTGCGCAGCCCCGATACCAGACGCTGCAGGCGCACGGCGGGCGGCAGATCCGACACCAGGTCGGCAAGCAGCAGTGATTCCATCATGGTGAAAGTGACCCTATGTGGTCCTAAATACCATTTCATTCGAGGGTTGAAAATACCTCAATTTCCATAGGTCATTGATTTTATTTGATCCGGATGCATGGCCCGGACCTTGCGAAGTGAAGGTGTCTTCTTCCCAACGAGGTCTTCGCCATGAACCTGATCGACCAATCCCTCGGCGCGCTGGCGCGCAGCATTCCCGGTGCCACCCAGGTCTTCCACGAGCACAAGCTCGATTTCTGCTGCGGCGGCAAGCACAGCCTGCAGGACGCGGCGGCTGAGCGTGGCATCGACGCGCAGCCCATCGTCGAGCGCCTGCGCACATTGCTGTCGCAGGCCACGCGCGAGGAACGCGACTGGCGCACGGTGCCGGCGGCAACGCTGATCGAACACATCCTGTTCCGCTTCCACGACCGCCATCGCGAACAGCTGCCGGAGCTGATCCGCCTTGCGCGCCGGGTCGAGCAGGTGCATGGCGATCGCCCGGACTGCCCGAACGGCCTCGCCGATCATCTGGCAACCATGCAGCAGGAACTGGAAAGCCATATGCAGAAGGAAGAGCAGGTGCTGTTCCCGATGCTCGCCCGCGGCCACGCGGGCGCACTGCACGGGCCGGTCACGGTGATGCGCAGCGAGCACGACCAGCACGGCGAGGCGCTGCAGCGGCTGGAAGCGCTGACCCACGACATCACGCTGCCGCGTGGTGCCTGCAACACCTGGCGTGCGCTCTACACCGGTCTGGCCGCGCTGCGCGAAGACCTGATGGAACACATCCACCTCGAGAACAACATTCTGTTCGAGGGGCTGAACGCGGCACCGGCCGGGGCGGAGACCGCTCATGGGTAATTACCGCAAGCTGTGGTTCAAGCTGATCGGCGTGCTCATCGTCACCTTTTCGCTGCTCGGTTACTACGGCGTCGAGGTGTATCGCAGTGCGCCGCCGATACCGCAGCAGATCGTCAGCGAGGACGGCCGCGTGCTGTACACGCATGACGGCATCCTCGACGGCCAGACCGCCTGGCAGTCGGTCGGCGGCATGCAGCTGGGCTCGATCTGGGGGCACGGCGCCTACCAGGCGCCGGACTGGACCGCCGACTGGCTGCACCGCGAGCTGCTCGCCTGGCTCGACCTCGCCGCGCAGGACGCACACGGCAAGCCGTACGCGGAACTCGATGCCGATGCGCAGGCGCAACTGGCAGCACGCCTGAAGCGCGAGTACCGGCGCAACACCTTTGACGAGGCGACCGGTACGGCCACCGTATCCACATTGCGCGCCCGGGCGATCGAGCGCACCGCCGACTACTACGTCCAGCTGTTCGGCGATGCGCCGGCGCTGCAGGGCTCGCGTGAAAGCTATGCGATGAAGGACAACACGCTGCCCGACCCGCAGCGGCGCGCGCAGCTCGCCGGCTTCTTCTTCTGGACCGCCTGGGTGGCCGCCACCGAGCGGCCGGGCACCAGCGCCACCTACACCAACAACTGGCCGCACGAACCGCTGATCGGCAATGCGCCGACGGCGGAGAACGTCGTGTGGTCGGTCGTCAGCGTGGTGGTCATGATGGCCGGCGTCGGCTTCCTGATCTGGGGCTGGGCCTTCCTGCGCCGACAGGACGAGAGTGAACCGGCCGCGCCGGCGCAGGACCCGCTGTCACGCGTCGCGCCGACGCCGTCACAGCGAGCGCTGGGCAAGTATCTCGTCCTGGTGGTGGCGCTGTTCGTGTTCCAGGTCATGATGGGCGGCTTCACCGCGCACTACACGGTCGAGGGCCAGACCTTCTACGGGATCGACGTGTCGCAGTGGTTCCCGTATTCGCTGGTGCGCACCTGGCACATCCAGAGCGCGTTGTTCTGGATCGCCACCGGCTTCCTCGCCGCCGGACTGTTCCTGGCGCCACTGATCCACGGCGGACGCGATCCGAAATTCCAGAAGCTGGGCGTGGACGTGCTGTTCTGGGCACTGGTCGTGGTGGTGGTCGGCTCCTTCGTCGGCAATTACCTGGCCATCGCGCAGATCATGCCGCCGGAGCTGAATTTCTGGCTCGGCCACCAGGGCTACGAGTACGTCGACCTCGGCCGCGTCTGGCAGATCGGCAAGTTCGTCGGGGTGGCGCTGTGGCTGGTGCTGATGCTGCGCGGCATCGTGCCGGCGCTGCGCACGCCCGGCGGCGACAAGAACCTGCTTGCGCTGCTGACCGCTTCGGTGGTGGCGATCGGCCTGTTCTACGGCGCCGGCTTCTTCTATGGCGAGCGCACCCACCTGTCGGTGATGGAGTACTGGCGCTGGTGGGTCGTGCATCTGTGGGTCGAAGGCTTCTTCGAAGTGTTCGCGACCACCGCGCTGGCCTTCATCTTCTCCACGCTGGGCCTGGTGTCCGCCCGCATGGCGACGGCAGCCAGTCTGGCCTCGGCTTCGCTGTTCATGCTGGGCGGCGTGCCGGGTACCTTCCATCACCTGTACTTCGCCGGCACGACGACGCCGGTGATGGCGGTCGGCGCGTCGTTCAGCGCGCTCGAAGTGGTGCCGCTGGTCGTGCTCGGCCATGAAGCGTGGGAGCACTGGCGCCTCAAGGATCGCGCTGCTTGGATGGCCAGGCTGAAGTGGCCGCTCATGTGCTTCGTCGCGGTCGCCTTCTGGAACATGCTCGGCGCCGGTGTGTTCGGCTTCATGATCAACCCGCCGATCTCGCTCTACTACGTGCAGGGTCTGAACACGACGCCGGTGCATGCCCATGCCGCGCTGTTCGGGGTGTATGGCTTCCTCGCCCTGGGCTTCACGCTGCTCGTGCTGCGCTACGTCCGGCCGCAACTCGTCTTCGGCGAGCGGCTGATGAAGACCGGCTTCTGGGGGCTCAACGCGGGTCTGGTGCTGATGATCGCCACCAGCCTGCTGCCGATCGGCCTGATCCAGTTCCACGCCAGTGTCAGCCAGGGCCTGTGGTACGCACGCAGCGAGGCATTCATGCAGCAGCCGCTGCTCGAAACGCTGCGCTGGGTGCGCACCTTCGGCGACGTGGTGTTCATCGTCGGCGCGCTGGCGGTGGCCTGGCAGGTGGTGTCGGGCGTATTCGGCCGCGCCGGCCGCACGCCGGAACCGGTCAGTGCGCTGGCAGGGGCCCGTCGATGAGCTGAGCGCAACCGTCCGCTTCCTTGCCGCACCGCTTCGGCAAGGTTGGGGCGCCGCGCCGACAGGCCGGCGCCCCTCTTTTTTTCGTCGCTATACTGTTGCCGCGCACCCGCGCGTTCCCACACACGACTCAACAACAGGAGAGCGGAGCATGGCGAAGTTTCAGTTGAAGAAGGCTGCGAACGGCGAATTCCACTTCACGCTGCTGGGCTCGGATGACCAGTCCCTGCTGCAGAGCGAAATGTACAAGACGCGCACGTCCGCCGAGAACGGCATCGAATCGGTGAAGAAGAACGCGGCCGACGACGG